>CAWCER010000007.1:0-1238134 GCA_963794595.1 Bryobacterales bacterium
CGGTAGGAAAGTGGCAGGCTGTCGCCGGCGAGCCGAAGCAACTGGCGAGGGGTGACATCCAGGAGTGTCGCGCGCGCGAGGGGCAACTGGTCCAGCGAGTCCACGCGGAAGCCGGTGACGATTTCTCCGCCCAGGCTCCGGAGATGCGCCGCCAGGGCATTCGCGATCTGTTGCGCCCCGCCCTGAGGCAGCGGCCAGCCCACCGCGTGGCCAAACAGGCCCAGCACCAGGCCGAAAGCCGCGGAACCCGGCGCTTCCATCGGCAGGAATGAATGGGCGGCCAGCCCGGCAAACAGCGCTTGGGCGGGCTCGTGGTCGAAGGTAGCGCGTGCCAGGCCCGCTGCCGAGCGCAGGGCGTGGAGGCCAAAACGCGCGAGCAGGAGCGGATGCTTCGGCACATGGATCAAGGGCTAAGGAATTCCTGCGCCAGGACCGACCACCGAGTCACGAGGGGTGACATCAAACTCAGGTAAGCCGGTCCGTCAGTCCCCAGACCTTCGGCGGTCGCCTTCAATGGCCGCGCCAGCACGGCGGCCCGGCCTCCTTCCAGCGGATGCGCCAACGGCATCGCGGGTTGAATCCACTTCAGACCGTAATGTTCGAGCGGGAGCCGGCTGAAGAAGGGTGAGGCGAGCGCGAGCGGATGAATGGCCGAGCACACATCATGCACGAACCCGGGCAAGGTCAGTTCCGCGGAACGGGTGCCACCGCCTGCTCGGTCGCCGGCTTCGAGGACCAGCACCGAGAGCTTCTCCTGCGCGAGCCGAATCGCGGCCGCGAGGCCGTTCGGCCCCGAGCCGACGATGACGGCGTCGTAGGCGAGTTGCTTGGGCATCGGTTGGCGGTTGGCCGGAGCCCTCGCTGCCGGCGAGCGAGGCGCGGAGGGCTACCGGGCGTGGGTCAGGAGCAGGAACATCGCAACCGCCGCCAGCACGGTTCTCCCGCCAGCTCGCGGCTGCGCGAACGCTGCGCCAGGGACTGCGCCTGTTCCTTCAGCTTGGTCTGCACTTCGGCCAGGAAGCGCGCGTTCTCGGCGGCCTTGTCCTTGGCGTTGCCGCGCAGCTCGTTCCAGGTGGCGGCGATGATTTCCTTCTGCCGCTGGGAAATCTCGCTGCCGTCGTCACCGCCTCCGCCGCCCATGCCGCCGCTCTGCTGCGATTGCGTATAGTTGCGTTCAAACGGCTCGGCCTGGACGAACAGCATGTCGGTGCGCGAAGTGACGTGCGCGTCCTTGGCGGTGGCATACAACGCGATCACGTCGCCCGGCTGCATCTTATAGTCTTCGAGCGCGATCAGCGTCTTGCCGGAGGCATTCTTCACGCCCTTGGAATTGGGTATGGGAACAACTTTTTCCGGGCCGCCGTTGACGGAATAGTGCAGCTCGACGCCTTGCAGCGCGAAGTCGTCACTGGCTTCCACGGTTACGCCCACTTCTTCGATCGGGTTGACGCGGGCGTCCGAGCCGGGATGCGTAATCTTCACGGTGGGCGCGCCATCCACGCGGGCTTCGATGAAATAATCCTCGCTCAAGCGGACGCTTTCGCCTTGCTCCTTGGCGGCGAAATGAAACACGCCATCCTTCTGTATGGGGACCTTCGCCGGTGAGCGTGCCGTCACTGTTCGATTCGAGCGCGATGTGCGATCCATCATCCACCTCGATGAGGCCGTTGCTGAGTGGACGGTCGGTGTCGACGGTGAGTTCGGCAATGGTGCCCGCAACCGCGCGCAAGATCGCCGCCGGGATCCTCAACGACATCCTTCGTCCCCAACCAACTCGGGTAATGATAGGTGACCTTTATGTGCTTGATGCCCGGCAGATCCACTACGTCGAGCTTGTAGGTGGGCGACTTCACGCCGGAGGCTTCGACGTAATATTCCACCGGCTCGGGCAAGCCGGCAAACAGAAACTCATAGGCGGTGCCGTTGCGCGGCACCATCTGCGCTTCTTCCCACTTGGCGGTGCTGGCGTATCTTGCGAACAGCCGGACTTGCGGAGCTTCAAAAGTGAGCTGCGCGGTGATCACCTGATCCGATCTGCGGCGGACCAGCTTGTTGCCGGGCTCGCACTGTGATGTCGTAGAACTTCACCGCGCCGGCTTTGGGCGCTCCGGCCCACAGCAAGCGATGCGCCGTAGCCGAGGAATCCGGGACCGGCCAGGATCAGCCACAACAACACCGCGCCCAGCGGCGCCCGCGGAAGTCGCCAGCGCGAAAATCGACTTGCGCGGGGCCACTCGTTCGGGCTGGGTTCTTTGCGCCACCGACATGGTGTCCATGGCGAGCAGGTCCAGCATGGGATCGCGCTTTTCGCTGCGTTCCACGTAGGTGAGCAGGCGTTCCTGGAATTCAGGGAATGACGTTTCCGCGCGGCCGGCCGCCTTGCGGCGGTTCAGATGCATCAGCGGGATCACTAGCGCAAAACCCACCGCTGCGGCGAGCGCGACGAACAGCACCACGCGCGCGACGGTCATGCTGGTGGACGAAAACGCCAGCGCGTTGGTGATCAGCACCAAGAGCGAGAGTTGCTCCCAGCGCGACTCCTGCAGCCACGGCGGCGCCCTTTGAAACCGCCAGCCAGCGCATGCGTTTCTCGAGGCCCTGGAGATACTGATTCAGTTGGTCGCGCGTATTCATGCCGCCTCCCGTTTCAACTCTTCCCGCTGCGGGGCCGAGGGACGCAAGAATCCATCCGCGACCACCGATTCGGCTACCGCTACTCCTAACAATAACAATAAAATATAGGGCCACAGACCCCATGGTTCATCGGCCCCGCCCGCAGCGCTCGGACCGCCGCCACCAGGCGTGGAATCGGTGGCGCCAGTGCCCTTCCACAGGTCCAGAGTCTCGGCCGGAATCGGCGCCAGGTCGGACTCCCGGCGATCCGCGTGAACCGCCACCAGGCTGCGCCGACCCGCGGCTGTCTTGATCTCGAAAAAACCTTCGCGATCCAGCGCAACGTTGCGGGCCTTGACCGCCTCTTCGAGCGACAACATACGCTTGCCGTCCGGGCCCAGGACTTCGGCCGCGGCACCCTTGCCGTCCCCCGCGCGCAGCTCGACATAAGAATCCACCGGAAGATTCACCGGCTGCTCAGCTCCGCCGCCGCCCAGATAGAGCGCGGACTGCTCCACGAACGGCACCCACGACGCATGAATCGGCAGATCGTTCAGGACATTATCGAAGGTCGACGTGAAAGCCAGCACCTTGCCTTCGCCGATGGCGCGTTCCAGGATCAGCGGCGTGCCGTTGTTCAGCTTCGCCAGCACCCGTGATTTGGTATTACCCACGTGGATGGCTTGATAAAACTTGACGCCGTTGAAGCGATCGACACTGCGCAGCGCCGGATGGCCGGAGTCGATATCGGTCACGGTCAGGAACAGACCGCCATCGCGTCCCGCATAGCTCGAAGCCTGGATGGCTTCATCGAGAATCGGCACGCGCGGCAATACAGCGGAGCCCGGACCAAGGACCACCAGCGCGGAACCGCCGGCGTTCACGTAATGCTCCAATGAGCTTTCAAGATTCTGCGGAACGCTGGATAGATCGTTCAGCACCACGAAAGCGTAGCTCGCGAGATTCGCGGACGCCGCCAAATCGGGGCGCAGCGATTCCACTTGGAATCCGCCATCGCCCGAGGCATCGAGGGCATCGTGAAAATAGAGTTCAGCGCGGGCATGGCGTCCGTCGTCGATAAACAGAACCTTGCGCGGATCGGCGCGCTCGGTCGAGAAATAATAATGGTCGTCGGCGGGCAGCGAGTCGGCTGCATCGATGCGCACTTCGCCTTTACTGAAGCCGTAAGGCGCGTCCAGGCCAAGAAACTCGACCGGCGCGCGGCCATTCTCGGGCACGTCCACGGTCTTGCTCTGCAGCTCGCGGCCGTTGAGCAGCAGCGTCACCGTGCGTTTCGCGGCGGGCGTGCCGAAGCCCGCGATGGTGGCTTGGATTTTGACGCGCTTGGGATCGAATACGCGGCGGGGCGCGACGACATTTTCGACGGTCCAATTCTTTGCCGCGCCGCCGACAGGATGAAACACCAGCGTGGTCGCGGGCGCAAGGCGCAGGTCGGCGAAGCCCGGCGGCATGGCGGATTTCTGCAGGTCGCTCGCCAGATGCACTTCGATCGGCATCTTCTGCGCTTCGCCGAGAGTGCGCAGGTAGCGCGCCAGTTCGCCGAAGGACGCGCGGCTGTCGCCGGGCTGAATGGCAGCTGACGGCGGCTCGCAGCGCGGCGGAATCGGTCGTCACTTGCGTCAGGGCCTGCACTTGTCCGGCCAGCGCAATCACCTGCGCCTGGTCGCCCGGCTTGAGATTGCCGAGAACCTGCATCGCCTGATTCTTGGCGCGATCCAGGCGGTCACCGTCGCGCATGCTGAAAGAGCGGTCGACGGCCACCACCGTCAGCTTCTTGCCATTGGACGCGGCGGCGGAGCGGCGGATGAAGGGGTTGGCAAAGAGCAGCGCCAGCAGCAAAAGCATGAGCGTGCGCAGAACAAACAGCAATATGTGATCGAGCCGGCGATGCTTGACCGAACTGGTTTCGCGAAATTCAAAGAACATCAGCGACGGAAACAGCTTGGGGTCGGTCTTGTGGCGCTTCAGAAGGTGCAGCCAGATCGGCAACCCCACCGCTGCGGCGCCAGCCAAAAACCAGGGCGTGAAAAAACCCATTTACATCCGTCCTTTGCGAATCGCCAGATACTCGCGCAGCGCCGCATCCAGCGGACGGCTGGTATCGATCAAGAAATAATCCAGGCCCGCGCCCTTGGCTCTCGACCGGAGGTCTTCCAGGTGCGCGTCGATTTTAGCTGGATATTCCTTGGCCGCATATTCCGGCGAAACTTCAAGCGTTGCGCCGGATTCCAGATCTTCGAGCAGCGCAGGGTCGCGGAATTTGGGCCGGATCTCCTCCGGATCGAGCACATGGAACAGCACCACTTCATTGCCGTGAAAGCGCAGCGGAGCGATGGTCTTCACGACATTCTCCGGCGATTCCCAGAAATCCGAGATCACAGCAATCAGCCCGCGGCGGTGCAGGAATTCGCGCACATGCGAAAACGGCTTCTCGTAGTCGGTGCGATTGCCGACTTCGGCCTTTTCCATGGCGTGCAGCAAGCGCGCGAGTTGTCCCTGGCGCGTCGAGGGAGGCACGAAATTCCGCACTTCGTCGTCGAAAACGATCAGGCCCGCCGCGTCGCGCTGCATCTTCGCCAGGTACGCCATCGACGCCGTCAGATAGCGCGCGTATTCCAGCTTGTCGATCTTGTGCGACGTGAACTTCATCGACCGGCTGCAATCCAGCAGAATCGTCAACTGGCAATTGGTCTCGCCGCGATAGCGCTTGAGGTAAGCCCGCTCGGTGCGCGCAAAAACGTTCCAATCGACGTGCCGCAGATCGTCGCCCGGCGTGTAGGCGCGGTATTCGGCGAACTCCTGGCTGAATCCGAAATCGGGCGAGCGATGCAGGCCGGCGACGAACCCGTCGACCACGGTGTTGGCCACCAGGTCCAGGCCGGAGATTCCAGCGAGAACCGTCGGATCTAGAAAACGCTGGAGCATGGCGGAAGGCCGCGCCTATTCTCGAGGCGCGGGCATTGCCTCCAGCAGCTTGCTTCAAGATGTCGTCCTGCGTCAGATGGTCGGATTCGGCCTGGAAGTTCAGCAGAATGCGATGCCGCAGAATGGGCTTCATCAGCGCGGTGATATCTTCGTAGGTCACGTGATAGCGGCGCTTCATCAGCGCCCGGGCTTTGGCCGCCAGTACCAAGAATTGCGCCGCGCGGACGCTGGCGCCGAAGTTGACGTACTTCTTGACGAAATCGGGCGCGGACGGATCGGTAGCGCGAGTGGCGCGCACCAGGTTCACGGCGTAGCGCGCGACGGAATCCGCGATCGGAACCATGCGGACCACCTGCTGGAAGTCGAGAATCTCTTCGGCGGTGGTGACCGGCTCGGCCTGCGCGATGTGCGTGGTGGTGGTGAGGTCCAGCACCTTCATTTCGTGGTCGGCCGAGAGGTAATCGAGCAGCACGTTGAAGATGAAACGGTCGAGCTGGGCTTCGGGCAGCGGATAGGTGCCTTCGAGCTCGATGGGGTTCTGCGTGGCCAGCACGAAGAACGGCGGCCGAATGGTGTACTGATTGCCGCGCACCGTGCAGGAGCGCTCCTGCATGGCTTCGAGCAGCGCCGATTGGGTCTTCGGCGGCGTGCGGTTGATTTCGTCGGCCAGCAGCACGTTGGAGAAAATCGGTCCGGGCACGAAGGTCCAGGTGCGGCGGCCGGTGGTGGGATCTTCTTCGATGATGTCGGTGCCGGTGATGTCGGAGGGCATCAGGTCGGGCGTGAACTGAATGCGGCGGAATTCCAGGCCCAGCGCCTGCGCCAGCGTGCGCACCAGCAGCGTCTTGGCGGTGCCCGGCAAGCCGGTAATCAGGCAGTGTCCGCCGACAAACAGCGCGACCATCACCTGCTCGATCACTTCTTCCTGTCCCACGATCACCCTGCGAACTTGGGAAATGATGGCCTCCTGGGCCTTCTGGAAACGCGCGATCCGGTCCTGCAAACCGGCGGCGTCGTTGTCTTGTGCGGGTGTGGACATTCGGTTATTTTATTCTTTCCCACTCAGTTCTAACAAAAGTTTTTGCGCCGGTTTAAAGTCCGGGCGCGGCTTCCAGCGCCGAGATCACTTCATCGCGCGCCTGATCTGGGCGGTTCTCCATTTTATACGCCAGCGCAAGCCCCAGGTGCGCGGCCGCGGGATCGGCCGGTTTCAGATCCAGCACCGCCTGATATTCGCGCTCGGCAATCTTGGCGTCGCCGAGATCCAGACTCAGCTTGCCCAAGCGGCTGTGCGCGTCGTCGTCCTCGAGATAAATCAAGTTCAGGCGCTCCAGCACGGCGGCGGCTTCCTGTTTGCGGCCCTGCTCTTCAAGCAGTTTCGACAGTTCCTTGAGCGATTCGGGATCACGCCCGCCGAGCTTAGAATAAAGCGCCAGCTCAGCCGTGGCTTTGGCTTTATTCGCCCTTGGCAACGTATGCCTGCGCCAGGGATTCATACACGCTGCCCATCATCGACGTAATCGGAATACATGTCGCGGATGGCTTCGCCTTCCTTGATGGCTTCGTCCCACTTCTTTTCCTTCACGAATCCCGCGACGATGCGGACGCGCTTGCGCCACTCATCATAATTCGTTGACGGTCTTCTCGGTTTGCGGTTCCAGCCAGGCGAGGAATTGTTTGTCGAACTCCTCCGGCTTCATCTGCAACTCTTTCTCGATCACTTCGGGCGTTGTCATCTTGTTGCCGAAGTCATGCAACATGGCTATCAGCTTCTCATAGCCCCACTTCTCCGCGATGAAGGTGCAGATCTTACCGCCCTGAAAATAGGACACAATCACTTGATTGCCGTAGGTGGGGTGCATGAAGCCGCGATCCAGCTCCGCGATGGGAAGCAGCTTCTTCTCCTTGATGGCGTCGATGTCGCTCGGGTCCAGGGGATCGCCCCAATCCGGCGACGCGGCAGATTCTTCGTATACCGCGAGCCCTTCGGAAAACCAGCGAGGAACGCGAAAGTCAGTCATCTCGAGAGAGTACACGTGGCTCAGTTCGTGCCGCATGGTGCTGCCCAATGCCATTCGCCCGGCTTGCGTGCGCTGGGCGAATCCATCGCGAGCACATAGCCGAAGGTCACGCCCAACGCGCCCAGTCCCGGCATGCCCAGAGTACGAACGGCGAAGTCTTCGTGATCGGGATAGACTTCGATCTGCACCGGCTGCTTGAGCTTGTAGTGATACTTCTTTTCGTAAGTGGCGAGCGCGCGGTCGAACTGTTCCTGGAAATACGGACGCAACAGCGCCGATTCTTTTTTGTTCAGACGCAGAATGGTAGTCGGCGTCTTGAAGGTGTCGTAGTTCTTGTAGCTGTCGAGCAAGCGCAGCGAATTGACCGTCTCAGGGCTCTGATAACCGGCGTTATAGGTTTGCTTCGAGTTGCTTACGAGCTTCGTCCTCCTGGCCCAGGCGCATCAGATTAACGCCCATATCGGAGCGCGTTTCACTAAGGCTGGGATCCAGATCGAGCGCCTTACGGTAGATCGCGATTCCTTCCTCATAGCGGCGGTTGATGATGAAGAAATGTCCCGCGATGGCGTAGGCTTCGCCGTAATGCGGGTTGATCTTTAGGGCCTGCGTCATCCAGGGCGAATCGGTCTTGTCGTCCAATAGATCGATGGTGCCGAGCAGCGCCATGGCATCCAGCGCCTCGGGATAAATTTTCAGCGCGGCGTTGGCCGCGTCCGCGGCTTTCTTCGGATCGCCGTCTTCGAGGTGCACACGCGCAATCACTTCGTCGGCTTCGTACAGCTTGGGATCGGCGGCCAGCGCCTTCTCGGCGCTCTTGATCGCCTCACCTTCGAATTGTTCGCCCGCCACCAGAGCCACGCCCAGCAGCGCGGGGGCGTAGTTTTCATTGATCTTCAGAGCTTCCGCGAAAAGCCCGCTGGCTTCGGAGGCCTGCCAGTGATCCAGGTACATGCGGCCCCAGCGCACGCGCGGCGCGGGATCGGTATCGCGAAGCTTAACGGCGGCGCGGAAGGAATCGTTGGCGGAGCGGTAGTCGCCGATGCCCCAGAAACCCTCGGCTGTGATCGCCGGATCGGAAGAGCGCGTGAGGCGCTGGTAGCAGTCGCGGGCGGCCGGGTCGCCTTTATGCCGTAACGCCTCGCATTGCAGCGCTTCTTTAGGCGTCGCGGGAGCCTGCGCCCAGAGCGGCAGTCCGCTCAAGAGAGCGAGAAACAGAAGCGGGCGCGTCATTTGTCGAGCGCCTCCTGCGTTTTGGCCAGGTCCAGCAAGAAGCTTCGCTAACTGTCCGCGGTATTCCTCCACCGGCAGCGATGCCTTGCGATATTTCAACTCGTCAATCTTGGTCTCGATGTCTTCTTTTTGCTTAAGCAGCTTTTGCTTCTCCGGATCTTTGGCCATCGTTACCGCCGAGCCGGTGTGCAGCATTGCAAACCTGCCTGCCAGGAGGCCTTCGCCGTTTTCAACCGAAGGCGTTTTGACGCCTTCGCCCTTGCCGGCATCTTCGATCAACGGGTGCTCGGTGGATAGCCGCTTCAGTTCGTCGTAGAACTTCGCGGTTTTCGCTTCGGCGTAGCGAAAGGCTTCGAGCACCGTGATGACTTCGTTCTTGTCGGCGTCGGCGGCGGGATCGCGCAGGCCTTCAATGAAGTAGCGCGGGAATACGGTGGCGTTTTTCTCGGTGCCGGATTTCGTGGCAGTGATCACAATGCGATGGGGTTTTTGCAGTGTGGCAAGCGCGCCGCCGCTGGCGCTGGTCATGTCGATGACCGCCTGCTGCGCCGGAATTTTATCCAGCAGCGAAGCCAGTTCGGTGGCAGTGATATCGGGGCCGGGAATGTTGAACTTGTAATCCGCTTCGTCGAAGCTGCCATGGCCGATCAGCATCAGCACCAGATGATCGTCGGCTTTGGTCTGCTTGGCGAGCTCGCCCAGCTTCGCTTCGATATTGGCGCGCGTGGCCTGGGCGCCGGAAAGCGTGATCACGTGCGAAGACGGTTCACTCTTGAGGATCTTGTCGAGGTCCGCAGCCCAGCCGGTGAAGCGCTGCTCGTATTCCGCTTCGCCGCCGAGGCCGGCGATAGTGAGATAGAAGGTATCGGCCCGCAGCGCTCCGGCCGCGGCAAGGAGCAGGGCAACATAAGACAGCCTCTTCAAATCACACCCCACTTTCTACGCAGCAGCCATTCACCCGCGCGCAGGCTCAGCAGCAACAGGAATACGATGGGCATGTCCCACAGGTCGCGGGTCTCGCGCACCGTGATGCCGGCATCCGAGTAGCTGATGTCCTTACCCAATTTTGACGCATCTTGCGGAGTATAGTATCGGCCGCCGGTTTCCGACGATAGCTTCTCCAGCAGTTCACGATTCTGCTGGATGTGAAAGTTCTCAGCCACGCCGTCTTCGCGGCGGAAAGTCATGGTGTCGCGGCCCAGTTCTTCGCCTCCGCGGTTCGCGACTACTTCCACTAGATACGATCCGGGCTTGGGCGTGGTCCAATCCGCGGTGTAGACGCCGGCCTCGATCGGGTCGGGGCGCATTTCGACAGCTTCGGCGATACCATCCGGACCGATGATGTGCGCTTCGGTCGTTGGCGTCGGAGGCCGGCAGGTACGTGCGATCGCGCACTTCGGCGCGCAGGCTGACGTGAGAATCGTCGGAGATCAACGGCTTGGGCGTCGATGTAATGACCTTGCGCGGCGTGTCGGACACCAGCCAGCGCAATAACTGCTGGTAGAACATCTCGTGGCTCTTATCGGTCAGCGGCTGCAGCATCCGCCAGCGCCAGCTTCCGCCGGTGGCGAAGATCGCGGTGCGGCCGCGGCCAAAATTCTGCGTGATCAGCATCGGCACGCGACCGCCGGTGGTGGGCTTGGCGTCGACGAGCACCACGGCGCCGGGTTTGGGCTGGCCAGCGTCTTGAAAATTCATCAGATAGGGAAGCGTCTTCCAGCGCTCGACATTCTTAGCCGGATCTTCCACCAGGCGCGTGATCAGGCTGTCGCGGCCGGCTGCGGTCAGCTCCACCGTGGCGCCCACGCGGACGAAGGTATCCTTGCGGTCGGGAAGAATGGTCGGCAAGAGATCGACGTCGGCCGACTGCTTCCAGCCGCCATCCGCCAGCGCGTCCTTGCCGCCGAGGAACAGAATGCCGCCGCCGCGCCGGTCGGCAAAATCCTTGATCAGTGTCTGCTGGCCGGGGGTCAGGTAGGGCGCATCCACACTGCCGATGATGAGACCGTCGAACCCGAACAATTCCTCCACCTTAGTGGGGAAGCCATCCTTCAGTTCATCGGGATTCGCGATGCCCTGCCGGTAAATCTTGTTCTGGGTGGTCCGGAGAATGGTGACCAGATCGATCGTGCGGTCGTCTTCGACGGCGCGGCGCAGGAACTTGAACTCCCAGCGCGGCTCGCCTTCCATATAAAGGATGCGGGGTTTGCGCGCATCTACGTTGACCAGCCGCGTGACCAGATTGTTCTTGACGCTTTCCTCGCCCGGCAGCGGATCGATGGAAGTCTCGATCGACTTCACGCCTGCGCCGCCGGCGTTAAACAGGAGCGACTCGGTCTGTTCCTGGCCGTCCTTCTTCAGCGTGACAAACTGCTGCGCCACGATCTTCGAGCCTTCCTTGACCGTGATCTTGGCCTTTTGCCCGGCGTAGCCATTTTGATGAAAGCTCACGATCGCGGCGAGGCGTGAATCGGGAAGGGCGCGGGCGGGTACCTGCACGTCGCTGATTTCGACATCGTGCGCGGCCTGTTCCTTGCCGAAACCGATCGTATGAATCGGAATCCGCTGGCGGCGGATTTCAGACACCGTTTCGAGATCCACGCCGCCCGAGTTGTCGGCGCCATCGCTCAGCAGCACCACCGCGCCGATGGGCAGGCTGGCCGCATCGGCCACCACCTGTTTCAAAGCGTCTCCGATGTGGGTCGCGGGGATTGACGATGTGAGCTGTTCCGGCTTGTCGAAGCGATCCAGATGATCGCCCATCCGGTAAAGACGAACCTGAAATTTACTCTCTTAATGAATTGATAAGACCCGAGTTGAGCACATTGACCGCCGCCGCTCGCCGGGTGGCTCCGCCCGCCTCATCCGCCTGCGCCATGCTGGAGGAATCGTCGACTACGACTGCCACAATATTCTGTTGCGGACGCAAGGTAGCAACGCTTAAAGCCGGGTGCCACAGCATCAGGAGCAGCACTGACGCGAGCAGCGTCTGGAGCAGCCAGACGGCGGCCGATCTTGCGCCCGCTACGCGTCCCGAGCCCGCCCGTTGCCACACCACCCAACCCAATCCCGGCCGCGGCCGCCAGGATCGCCAGCCCCAGCAACCAGATCGGCCAGCCTCCCAACAGCACAAAGGTGCCGCGCGAGAAGACCGCCTCCGGATACTTGAACAAGAACTCAAACATTTAACTCAAACCACGTAACTCAACGAAGTAATTCAAACACGTAACTCAACCATGGGCTGTCTGCTGTCTAGTGCGTCAAATCATAAGTCCAATAGTTCACGGCGATGCGGTATGCCAACGCCGCAAACTTTTCCGGGTACCTGGGGTCGTCGGAGTTCTCCCAGGCGTCACCGAGATCCATATTATGACAGATGGCTACAATCACCCTTCCCTTATCGTCGTAGATGCCGCGCCACTTGGCCTGGAACCCATCGTATTCGTGCAAAGATCTGGTAAAAACGTACTGCATTCCCGGCACCTGAAAACGATCGTCCAGATCATATACGACGTGGAAGATGGGGTCTTTGTTATCAAGATCCACGATATCCCTGTCCGGAAAGATTTTCGTCATGCCGGCCACGAAGTTATTCCACTCGATGGTGCCGTGAAAATCGTCCACCATCAGGAAGCCTCCGCGCAGCAGAAATTCGCGCAACTGGCGCGCCTGCTGGTCGGTAAGGTTCCAATAGCCGACTTCGACGGCATATAGGGATGGCCAGTTATAGATCTCGTCGTCGCCCAGTTCCACGCTTTGTTCCACCGAGCGGGTATCGATGCGAGTCAGCCGGCGGATCCCTTGCAGCAAGTGGCGGTCGGAACGGGGATAATCGATAGTCCAGCGATGAAAGCCGTCGGGAACTCCATGAACCGAGAAAAAGGAGGGATAAATCAGCCGCGCCCGGGTCCACTCGGCGGGTTGCTGCCAGTCTGGAGGAAGAGGGAAGTTTTCGTACTCGACGCCGGGGTAATCTTTAAAGGGTTTTTGCGCCTGCAGCACACCCCATCCGGCGATCGCACCTAAAAACAGCCAAAGCAGCGAGCGAAGACGCATTCGTACTCTTTGAGAACGGCTTCAGGATAGCACAGCGATTGGAAATGGACGACTGCCGAAGGGAGGGAACGCGGGTACGATTCCGGGGCGGAGTGAGAGGAGTAGAACGGTGTCAGGAGACGCTCGGGCAACTGCTCGAAGTAATGACTGATCCGGTGGCGCGGTCGCTGGCCAATACGCCCGTGGAGACCGAGCCGGTTCCAGCGAAAGAAGCCGCGGCGCTGGACGAAGCGCACGCCGCCATCGCACGCGGCGAAGGCATTCCGCACGAAGAGATCCTGTGCGAGCTCGGCTCGGCTCACAAGCGCTGAGCGATGGCCAAACGCGTTGTGATCTGGTCGCCGACGGCCCGCGCCGAGTTGCGCGCTATTGACCGCGAAGCTGCCTGGCAGATTTTACAGGCCATCGACCGTTATTTGGACACTGGCGCTGGCGACGTCATCAAGCTCCACCCGCCCCGTACCGCCAATAGTTTGACGAATGCTCCGGATCACGTCCGGCGTATTGGGATTCTTGCGCTCCGCTGTAAGGGAAAGCGGGTTGTTACCAACGAAAGCGTACAGATTCAGAGTCTGCGGATTCTTTAGGTCGGCATAAGGTACGTCCTGCGGTGATTCCGCCAGTCAGGACTGGTGAACCTCCCTTGCGCCGAACTGAAGTACCGCGCTCCGAAGAAGTCGAATCCCGGCATCTCGTTCTTTGGAGGTGAACATCAATGCGTCAAATCGTAAATGAAATAGTTCATCGCGATGCGGTAGGCGAGCGACGCGTATTTCTCGGGATACAGCGGGTTGTCGGAGTGCTCCCAGGCGTCGCCCAGATCCATGTTGTGGCAGATCGCGACCATGATGCGGCCCTTCTCGTCGCGGATGCAGCGCCAGTGCGGCGTCATGCCAGTCGCGCCCGCCTCATAAGTGATGCCGGTCTCCAAAAACTGGGCGCCAGGAACCTGGAAGCGGTCCTGGAGATCATAAATGGTATGGAAGATAGGGTCGTTGTTAGGAATGTCTTCGATAGGGCGATCCGGGAAAACTTTGGTCATGCTCGCGAGAAACACTTGCCATTCACTGAAGACGTCATGGTACGGTTGGTCGCCGTGAAAATCGTCGACCATGAAAAACCCGCCCCGCAGCAGGAAATCGCGAAGCTGCTTCGCCTGATCGTCGGGCAGCACCCAGTGCCCCACTTCCACGCCGTAGAGCATCGGCCAGTTGTTCACTTCGCCCGAGCCGTCGAGTTCCACCACCTGCTCGGTCGACCGCGAGTCGATGCGCGTCAGTCGCCTCACTCCTGCCAGCAGGTGCCGGTCCGAGCGCGGGTAGTCCATGGTCCAGTAGCCGGCGAAGTTGAAGTAGCGGCCCCCGCCGTTCAAGGAATAGCCAGTGACGTCGGGGTAGCGCAGGCGGGCGCGAGTCCACTCCGCGGGACGATTGGCGTCCGGCGGGATTGGAAAGTTTGTGTACTCGATGGCAGGCCACTCGCGGAAAGGCTTTTGCCCCCACAGCACGCCGAGGGCGGCCAACCCCGTTAATGCGATAGCCAGTACAGTACGAAAACGCATGGGCGCGCAGAACCGGTCTCAGAATAACATAACCGATACACGGTTCTATCTGCGCGATGGTTCGAGTTTACTTGCCGGCGGAAGTTCCCAGGGACTCTGGATTCACCGTGTTGTTGTTGCGAGGGGTCTTCCAGGCGCTATCGCCCCACCAGGAATCGCCGTTGGTAGCGTGTTTCGGAGGCGATGCGCTTCCCCTGCCGGATTTCGATCTCCACCAGCGTTTGGCTGGCCGCGGCCTCCTCGAACTCGAGCGTCATGCGTCTGGTCATTACCGGCTTTATCCGCGAACCGAAAGTTGACCATCTGGTGCATCGGGCGCTCGGTGAGGAAGCGCTTGGGCAAGCGCCAGACTTTGTAGAGCGGCGCGTCCCCCGGTGGCATGACCCTGGTGCCTAATTCCACGTTATGGATGTCACTGTAGGGAAGTGACAGCACCGTTTTGCCGGAGCGGAAAACCGCGGCATCACGATCCAGCACCAGCGTTCCTTCATCACCCGGCGAAACGCCGTCAAGGTTCCCGATGACATAAACGGCCGGTCCGCCTCCAGCGCCGGCCAGAGCGGCCACAGAAGCCAGTAACAGAAAAGACGCGATACGCATGGAAAGCACCTCTGCCGGGAATCGGCTGGATAGCAGGCGAACTTTAGGGCGGCTCAAAAAGGCTCAATCCACCGCGCGCGCCTGATAAATATCGTGCAGGCGCAGCAGACCGAGGCAGACTCGGGTATCGGCATCCAGCACCGGCAGAACGTAAATCTGCGAGGGCCGATCCTCCATCAGGCGTAGCGCTTCATGCACCAGCGCGTCGGGCGCGACATGCACCGGCGATGCCGTCATGACCGCGGAGGCGCGCAGCGGGCGGATGTCATCATGGTTGCGCAGCGCACGGCGCACATCGCCATCGGTAATGAGACCCAGCAAGCCGGCGGTCCTCGGCAATCACGCAGGCGGCGCCCAACGGCCGCCGCGACATTTCGATGACGACATGTTTCAGCGAATCGTCTCCCTTCACCCAGGCGACCTCGTCACCCGCATGCATGACGTCGCGCACCCGCAGCCGCAGGTTGTGGCCCAGTTGGCCGGCCGGATGGTAGCGTCGAAAATGTTCGGCGGTGAAGCCGCGAGCCTGCATCAGCGCAACCGCCAGCGCATGCCCCAGCGCCAGCGCCACCATGGTGCTGGCCGTAGGCGTGTAACCATCGGGATCGGCCTCGCGCTGGACACATGCGTCGAGAACGGCGTCCATTTCTCCCGCCAGCGGAGAGCGCAGGTTGCCCAGAATTCCAATGAAGCGCGTGCCGAATCCGCGCAGCGGCGCGACCAGATCCAGCAACTCTGCTGTAGAGCCGCTCTTGGAAATCATGACCACACAATCGCCGGGCTGACAAATGCCCAAATCGCCATGGCCGGCTTCAGTGGGATGCAGGAACACAGCCGGAGTACCGGTGCTTTGCAGTGTCGCGGCGATCTGGCGAGCCGCATGACCGGACTTGCCCATCCCGGTCACCACTATTTTGCCGGGCGCACTTCCAGGTTGGCCAACGATCAAATCCACCGCGCTTAAGAGGCTATCGCCCAGGCGTTCGGACGCGGCCAGAACCGCCTCGGCTTCGGTCTGCATGGCGCTACGGGCGGCGGCCAGCCAGTGTGCCTTGTGAGTCATCCCCACCATCATATGGGACAGATCGAGGGACAAGCGCACCACCGGCGCACGGACCAAAAATTAGAACCGAGTGTCGCGGAAGTCAGTAGCGTTCGCGCCGCTGGGGACGTCCGCCGCCGACGCCGCCTTCGCGGGGAGCCATGGGGCGGGCCTCATTCACCACCAGAGTCCGGCCCATGAGTTCCTTGCCGTGACAGGCCTCGACGGCATGCGCCGCCGCGTTATCGTCGTTGATTTCCGCGAAGCCGAAGCCGCGAGCTTGCCCAGTGAAACGGTCCCGCATAACGGTGATGGAATCGACGGTAACTCCGTGATCGGCAAAGAAGTTCTGCACGTCGGTTTCATTTGCGGTGTAAGGAAGATTTCCCACAAAAAGCTTCTTCACTTTACGCTCCTCCTTGTAAGTGGAGGCTGCAGCAGAGAGACACCGGGCGGGACGGAACGGCAGGACCGAAAAGCGGGCGGAGACTCAAACCTGACACTCCAATACGGCAGTAGTATGCCACCAAAATCGCAGGGAGTCAAAGGTAAAAACCGGGCGTGGCGAGAGCAAAAACTGCCCTTTTGCTGGCTTTGGAGCGCGGTTTACCGCTTGTATCCGATCTTGCGGAGCAGGCCGTGCCGCCACTCGCGGTCGTTCGCGGATTCGATCCCCTTGGGCGAGCTGCCATCGATCACGCCCAGGATTCCCCGCCCCTGTTCGCTCTCCGCCAGGATCACTTCGACCGGGTTGGCGGTAGCGCAGAAGATGTTGCAGACCTCGGGGATTTCGCGAATGCGGCCCAGGATATTGATCGGATAGCCGTTGCGCAGAGCGATCACGAAGGCGTGTCCGGCGGCGATGGCTTGAGCGTTTTCGGTGGCGATGCCTTCGAGCTCGGGATCGTTGCCGTCCACGCGGATGAGGCAGTCGCCGGAAGCTTCGTTGAAAGCGATGCCGAATTTCATCTGCGGCACGGTGTTGACGATGGCCTCATAGAGATCCTCGACGGTCTTGATGAAGTGGCTGTGGCCCACGATGATGTTGCCGTTTTCGGGGATCACCAGGCGGACGGTCTTCAGGTCCATATGCTTTCTCACTATAAAATGAATCGTGCCGCCACATCCGAAGGGTCATCTGCAAAGGGGACACTCGCAAAAGAAGAAATCGCCGCGCCTGATTCACGGGCGGCTGAGCGTGCATCGCGACGGCTACGGGTTCGTCACGCCGGAAGAGCCGGTGCCGGGATTAAAGGGCGACATCTACCTGGGTAAAGAAGAAGCCGACCGCGCCATGCACGGCGACCGCGTGGCTCTTCGCATCAAGCGTCTGGAGCGCGACGGGCGCGCGCACGGCGAGATCGTCGAAGTGGTCAAGCGGGCGCACAGCAGCATCGTGGGCGAGTTTCGCGTGCGCCGGCGCGGCAATTATGTGATCCCGCATGACGAGCGCATTCGCCAATGGATCGAGATTCCCGAGGGCATGGCGATCCCGGCCGGCGGCGGGTCCGTTGACCGCGTGGGCGCGCGTCCGGTGGAAGTGCATTCGGAAGAAGACCTGGACGGCATGATCGTCACCGCCGAGATCGTCGATTATGGCGACAACGGCGACCGGCCGGCGGGCCGCGTCATCGAGATCCTGGGGCGGCCCGACGATTTCGGAATCGACGTCGAGATCCTGATCCGCGCGCACCACATCCCGCACCAGTTTCCCGACGACGTACTGGAGCAGGCGCGGGCGATACCCGGGCCGATCCCGGAGGACGAGATCGCCAAGCGGCGCGATTTCCGCGAGTACGAAATCGTCACCATCGACGGCGAGACGGCGCGCGATTTCGACGACGCGGTGTGGGTGGAGCGGCTCCCCAACGGCCACTGGGCGCTGCACGTGCATATCGCCGACGTGAGTTACTACGTGCGCCCGGGCAGCCCGATCGATCGCGAAGCGCTGCTGCGCGGGACCAGCGTTTACTTCCCCGATCGCGCGGTGCCCATGCTTCCGGTGGAGCTATCCACCGATCAGTGCTCGCTGCGCCCGCACGAAGATCGCCTGGTGATGAGCGCGCTGCTCGAAATCGACAACCATGGCGATGTGGTGGCGCAGGACTTCACGCGCGGCGTGATCCGCAGCGCCGAGCGCATGACGTATACCGCGGTTCACAAAGTTCTGGAAGGGGATCCAGAGCTCAACGCTCGGTACGCGGCACTTGTGCCACGTTTCCAGATGATGCGAGAGCTGGCGCTGCTGCTGAACAAGAAGCGCCAGCGCCGCGGCTCCATCGATTTCGATCTGCCCGAGCCACTGCTCGAATTCGACGAGTTCGGCGCGATGACCGCCGTGACCCGCGCGCCCCGCAACATCGCGCACCGCTTGATCGAGGAGTTCATGCTCGCCGCCAACGAAGCCGTTGCAGCGCACATCGAGGCCGCGGGCGAGCCGATGATCTTCCGTATTCACGATCGTCCCGACCCCAAGCGCGTGATCGAATTCGAGGAGATCGCCACCCAGTTCGGCTACTCGCTCACGCCCGGCGCCGCGCCGGTAAAGAAATTCAAGACCGAAGTGGTGGCGCTCGATAACCCTCTGCTCACTTCGCGCAATTATCAGAAGCTCGTCGCCAAGATCGAGGGCAAGCCCGAGGAGCGCATCCTGAGCTACCTGATGCTGCGCTCGCTCAAGCAGGCGCGCTATAGCGACTTGAACGTCGGCCACTTCGCGCTGGCCGCCACCAGCTACACGCATTTCACGTCGCCCATCCGGCGCTACCCGGATCTGATCGTCCACCGTATCCTGGGCGCGCATCTGGACGGCAAGCGTTACGAGGCCGACCTGCATGCGATTGCCGATCAGTCGTCGGAAGCCGAGCGCCGCGCGGCCGAAGCCGAGCGCGAACTGGTCGAGTGGAAGAAGGTCAAGTTCATGATCGATCGCGTCGGCGACGAGTTCGACGCCCTGATCATTTCCACCACCCGCTTCGGCTTCTTCGTCGAGTTGCAGGATATGTTCATCGAAGGACTCGTCCCGCTGGATACGCTGCCCGGCGATCGCTTCGAGTACAAAGAGAACGTACGCAAGATCATGGGCGTCCGCCACCGCCGGCAATTCTCGATTGGCGATCAGGTGATCGTGCGGCTCGACCGCGTGGACGGCGTCGAGAAGAAGCTGACCTTCGGCTTCGTCAGATATAAGAAGTAGCTACTCGACCTTCGCGGCGGCTTCCGCGAACATTTCAGCGGCCCAGCCCAGTTGATCGGTCGTGTGGGCGGCGGAAACCTGCGTGCGAATGCGCGCCTTGCCCATCGGCACCACCGGATACGAGAATCCGATCACGTAGATGCCCTTCTGAAGCAGATACTCCGCCATGCGCGCAGCTTTGGCGGCATCGCCGACCATCACCGGGACGATGGGATGCTCGCCGGGCAGAATCTGCAAACCCAACTCCGCCGCCTTCTTGCGGAAGAACGCGGTGTTCTTGCGCAGGCGCTCCGGGAGTTCGTTGGACGCGGTGAGAATCTTCAGAGCTTCAAGCGACGCGGCCACAATCGACGGCGGCAACGAATTGGAGAACAAATACGGCCGCGAACGCTGGCGCAGCAGCGCGATGAGCGGCTTGGCACCGCTGATATAGCCGCCGCTGGCGCCGCCCAGCGCCTTGCCCAGTGTTCCGGTGAAAATATCGACGCGGCCCATCACTCCTGCATGCTCGTGCGAACCCCGCCCGGTCTCGCCGACGAAGCCCACCGCATGCGAATCGTCCACCATCACCATCGCGTGATATTTTTCCGCCAGATCGCAGATCTCACGCAGCGGCGCGATGTAGCCGTCCATCGAAAACACGCCGTCGGTGGCGATCATGCGGAAACGCGCGCTCTCGGCGGCCTTGAGCTGCTGTTCCAGATCCGCCATGTCGCGATTCTTGTAGCGGAAGCGCTGCGCCTTCGATAGCCGGATGCCGTCGATGATCGATGCGTGATTCAGTTCGTCCGAGATGACAGCGTCCTCGGCGCCCAGCAGCGTTTCGAACAATCCGCCGTTGGCGTCGAAGCAGGAGGAATACAGAATGCGTATCTTCAGTGCCCAGAAAGACCGGCGATTTCGTGCTCCAGTTGCTTGTGCTGCTCCTGCGTGCCGCAGATGAAGCGGACGGAAGCCATGCCGTAGCCCCAGCGGTCGAGCGCATTCCGTGCGGCGGCGATGATGCGCGGATCGTCGGCCAGGCCCAGGTAATTATTCGCGCACAGCACCAGCACTTTTTCGCCGCCCTGCAGCTCGCGCATTCGGGCCGCTGCGGGGAATGCGAGCACGCGCTCCGGCTTCCACAAACCCGCCCCGCGAATCTCCTGGAGTTGCGATTCCACGAATGCCTGATACGTCGCCCAGCATCGCTAGATCAGCTCCTCCCAATTCAGAATCACCTTGCCGCTCTGCCCGGAGCGCATCACGCGAAAGCCCTCTTCGAAATCCCGGTAGCTGAAGCGGTGCGTGATCACCGGCCGAATGTCCAGGCCGGATTGCAGCAGCACCGTCATCTTGTACCAGGTCTCATACATCTCGCGGCCGTAGATGCCCTTGATGGTGAGCATGTTGAAAATCACTTCGCGCCAGTTGATCGCCATCTCCCCGGCGGGGATGCCCAGCATCGCGATCTTCGCGCCGTGCGACAGATTGTGGATCATGTCGCGGAAGGCGCTGGCGTTGCCCGACATCTCCAGGCCCACGTCGAATCCTTCCTGCATGCCGAGCGTCTTCTGCGCTTCCGCGATGGAGGTTTGCTTCACGTTAAGCGCCAGGTTCACGCCCACTTTGCGCGCCAGATCCAGCCGGTATTCGTTGACGTCCGTGATCACCACGTAGCGCGCGCCGGCGTGGCGGACCACCGCCGCCGCCATGATGCCGATGGGCCCCGCGCCGGTGATCAGCACGTCTTCGCCCAGCACATCGAACGATCAGCGCGGTGTGCACCGCATTGCCAAAGGGATCGAAAATGGCCGCGACGTCGCGGTCGACGCGCGGATCGTGCCGCCAGATATTGGTCATCGGCAGAGCAATGAACTCGGCGAAACAGCCGGGCCGGTTCACGCCGACGCCCGAAGTGTGCGCGCACAGGTGGCGCCGCCCCGCCATGCAGTTGCGGCAGCGCCCGCACACCACGTGGCCTTCGCCCGAAACCAGCTCGCCGGGATGAAAATCGATGACGTTGGAGCCGACTTCCACGATCTCGCCGACGAATTCATGGCCGATGGCCATCGGCACGGGGATGGTCTGCCGCGCCCACTCATCCCAATCGTAGATATGAACGTCCGTGCCGCAAATGCCGGTGCGGTGGACGCGGATCAGAACGTCGTTGATGCCAATCGACGGGACTCGGGATGTCTTCGATCGATAGTCCCGGCTCGGCTTTTGCCTTCACTAAAGCTTTCACTGAATCTCCAGAGAACTATTATCCAGAATCGGCCTGCCGATCGTCTCGGCGGCGCTCACCAAGGAACTTCACGAATTCTTCACGGCGATTTCACACTTGAATGAATCTTTTTCAGCCATGATGAATCCATAAACCATGATCGTCTCGGCCACCGTCGCAGGATTTTTGATTCTCGCACTCTTTCTTGAGACGATCTCGTCGTCGCCCAAAGATTAGCCACCCAGTTTCAAGTCTCCTCCCGGCCTAGCCATTTCTCCACCAGCGGCACTTGGCAGGCGAGCAGGCGATCTAACAACGATTCCGGATCCGTCTCCGCGATAAACATTTCGCGATGCACCGGCTTGACGAACTGCTCCGCCACTGCATGGTCGAACATCTGCAACAGGTGGTTGTAGTAGCCCTCGATGTTCAGAATGCCGCAGGGTTTGCGCTGCAGGCCGAGCTGAGTCCACGTGAGGATCTCGCAGAACTCTTCGAAAGTACCGTAGCCCCCGGGCATGGCGATAAACGCATCCGCTAGATCGGCCATCAGTGCTTTGCGCTCATGCATGGATTCGACGATCCGCAGATCCGGCAACTCGGTGTGCGCGACTTCTTTGGCGACCAGCGAACGCGGGATAACGCCGATGACCTCGCCTCCGGCCGCGCGAGCCGTGTCCGCCAGGATTCCCATGAGTCCGACGTTGCCGCCGCCGTAAACGATCGTGAGTCCGCGGACCACCAGGCTTCGCGCGAGCGCAGCAGCCGCGGCTGCGTACGCCGGACGGGCTCCGGGACTCGATCCGCAAAACACGCAAACTCGTTTGATCATCAATAAATCGGTCTTTCCCCCGGTGGCCGCGTCTTCCAGCGGCGATGGATCCACAGCCACTGATCGGGATTCTTGCGGATGGCGGCCTCCAGCCGCGCATGCACCTGCTGCGTATCCTGCTGCACGTCGCCGGTCATTTCGACCGCGGGCTCGAAGTGCAGCACGTAGACGGCGTTCCTTCTCCGACCATAATGCGTATCCCGGAACCACGGCCGCGCCGCTGTGGTGCGCAAGTTTCACAAAAGCGCTGCCGGCACACGCTTTGACGCCAAAAAAGTCGATGAATACGCCTTGATCGGGCGTGGTGTTCTGATCGATCAGTACTCCCACCGCGTCGCCCGCCGCTAGCGCCCGCAGGATACCGCGCGCCGCGTCCTTCTTCGCGATCGCACGGTTGCCCGACAGCTCGCGCCGCGATTCCACCAGCGCGTCAATCCGGGGATTGTCGATGGGCCGCACGACGATTTGCATCGGCGCGACCAGATAAGCATGTGCGAACGCGCTCAGCTCCCAATTTCCAAAATGGCCCGTGGCGACCAGCACGCCTTTCCCGCGCGCGTGCGCTTGTTGAAAGTTTTCCAGACCTTCGTAGCGAATCCATTCCGCGACGTTCTCGCGCGTAATCTGCGGGTAAGCGTGCGAAGGTCACGACCAGCCGAGCAACGGAATCGAACACGCCGGTGGTGATGCGTTCGCGGCCCGCGAATCCGGCCATTTCCAGGTTCTTAAGAGCCGTACGGCGTAGGCGCGGCAAGGCCAGATCGAGCAGCCTGACGTAGCCGCGGGCCAGCGCATTGGCCGTTGAGAGCGAAGTGGAAGAAAGCGTCGCCAGCACGAAACGCGCGAGCCAGTATTCGACGGTCTTCACGCCGGCGTCACTCAGATCCAGCCGCCGCCTAGCACCAGCTCGCCGGAATAGAACACCGCGCCCTGACCCGGCGTTACCGCGCGCTGCGGTTCGTCGAAGCGGACTTCGATGCGTGCTCCATCAATCGACAGCGGAAGCAGCGTCGCGGCCGCCGCGGCGTGCTTGTTGCGAATCTTCACCTCGGCCCGCAAAGGTGCGGCGGGCGCGGCAATCGAAATCCAGTTGACGTCGCGGACGTGCATCGACCCACGCAGCAGATCGTCGCTGCGACCGATCACCACGCGCTTCGTCGCCGGCTCGGTCGCAATCACGTAGAGCGGCTCTGCGGCCGCCACGCCCAACCCGCGCCGCTGGCCCACGGTGAAGTGATGAACTCCGGCATGCTCGCCCACCACCCTGCCATCCGCGGTCACGATCTCGCCCTGCGTCTCCGCCTGCGCGATTCCCTGCTCCTTAAAGTAGCTGTCGATGAACCCTGCGTAATCGCCGTTGGGGACGAAACAAATCTCCTGGCTGTCGGGCTTGGCGGCGGTGGGGATGCCCAGCTCACGTGCCAGTTCCCGCACTTGCGTCTTTTCCATGCCGCCCAACGGAAATCGCGTGCGGGCCAGTTGATCCTGCTTAAGACCGCACAGGAAATACGTCTGGTCCTTGCTGCGATCCACGCTGCGGCGCATTTCCCAGCGTCCGCTATCGCCATTCCAGTCGATCCGCGCGTAGTGCCCGGTAGCGATCTCGCGCGCGCCGATGCCCTCCGCCATTTCGAGAAACTGGTCGAACTTGATGAAGTTGTTGCACAGCGTGCAAGGGATGGGCGTGCGGCCGGCCAGGTATTCGTCGATGAACGGCTTCACCACCTGCGCCTCAAAGCGCTGCTCGAAATTCACCACGTAATACGGGATGCCCAGATGCTGGGCGACGTGGCGCGCATCATACACGTCGTCGAGCGAGCAGCAGCGGCCCGTGGGTTTGTCCGTGGCAATATCCGGCAGGCGCTTCTGATTCCAGAGCTGCATGGTCATGCCGATGACGCGTTCTCCCGCGCGATTCAGCATGCCCGCGACTACCGAGCTATCCACGCCGCCCGACATCGCCACTGCGATGGTGTGTTCAGACATAAGCCGGCGCCAGCTTCCTCAAGGCGCGTCACTACCTGAACCACCGCATCGATCAGCGCATCGACCTGCTCTTCCGTATTCGACCGTCCCAGCGAAAAACGCACGCTCGATCGCGCCTGTTCGCGCGTGAGACCGATCGCCGCCAGCACGTGCGACGGCTCAGTGGCGCCGCTCGAGCACGCCGATCCACTGGATACCGCAAACCCCTTGAGGTCGAGCGCAATCAGCAGCGGCTCGCTATCGATGCCGTCGAAACGGATGTTGGAAGTGTTGCCCACACGCGGCGCGCCCGCGCCGTTCACATGTGCGCCCGCGACGCGCGCGAGAATTCCCTGCTCCAGGCGATCGCGCAACGCGGACTGCCGCGCCGCTTCGGCGCCGCTCTCTTCCTTCACCCACTCGGCCGCGCGCCCGAAGCCCACCGCGCCCGCGACGTTCTCCGTGCCCGCGCGCATCTTGCGCTCGTGCGGACCGCCATACAGCAAGGGGCGCAGTTCGGCGCCCTTTCGAATGTAGAGCGCGCCCATCCCCTTGGGTCCGTAAATCTTGTGCGCGCTGATCGAGTACAAATCCACGCCGAGTTCGCCGACGTTCACCGGAATCTTGCCCATCGCCTGCACGCCATCGGAATGGAACAGGACTCCAGCCTCGCGAGCAATCCCCGCGATCTCACGCACCGGCTGAATAACGCCCAGTTCATTGTTCACGTGCATGACGCTGATCAATTTCGTGTCGGGACGAATTGCCGCTCGCACAGCCTCCGGGTCAACCACCCCGCGGCCGTCCACGCTAACGAAGGTCACTTCAGGCAACTGCCCCGCGGCTTGCAACACGGCCGGGTGCTCGACCGTAGTGGTGACGACGTGGCCGCCGGCGCCGAAAATCGCCATATTGTCGGCTTCGGTGCCGCCGCCGGTGAAAATAATTTCTTCCGCCTTCGCGCCCAACATGGCCGCCACCGAGCGCCGCGCGCGGTCCAATTCGCCGCGGGCTTCCTGTCCGAACTGGTGGATGCTCGACGCGTTTCCGAACACAGTCGTCATCAGCGGAGCCATCGCCTGAAACACTTCGGGCGATACCGGCGTGGTGGCGTTGTGATCGAAGTAATAGCGGGTCACGGCGTTCATTACAATCTTATCAGCACATGGCGAATCGGCTGATCACTTTTACCACGGATTTCGGGCTTTCCGACCATTTTGTGGGCGTCATGAAAGGCGTGGTCGCGGGCATCGCGCCCGCGGCGCGCGTCGTCGATATCAGCCATGACGTCGCGCCCTACAATGTGACCGAGGCCGCCTTCGTCATCGCCGAAGCGTGGCCGTACTTCCCCAAGCGCACCATCCACGTGGTGGTGGTCGACCCCGGCGTCGGCAGCGCGCGGCGTCCGATCCTGGCCGAAGCCGGAGGGCACTTCTTCATCGCACCCGATAACGGAGTGCTCTCGATGGTTTTCGATGCCGCTCCGCACAAGGTCCGCGTGATCTCCAATCCGCAAGTTCATGCGCCGCGACATCAGCCGCACGTTTCACGGACGCGACGTATTCGCTCCCGCCGCCGCGCATTTGGCAAAGGGAGCGCAGCCTGCGGCGTTCGGAAAGCGGATCCAGGACTTCGTTCGTATCTGGATCGCCCAACCGATCGCCCAAAGGCCAGGACGCGTGGCGCGGGCGTCATCCTTAAAGTGGACCGCTTCGGCAACCTGATCACGAACTTCGCGGCTCGCGAGTTTCCGGAAATCAGTACCCGGCCGTTTGAAATGCGCGCCGGGACCCGGCGCATCCATCGCCTGGCGCTGACCTATGCGGAGACCGAAGTGGGCGATTTGTTCGTGATCGTCGGGAAGTTCAGGCTATCTGGAGATCGCGGCCAACCAGGCCTCTGCCGCGAATCTTCTCGGTTGCAGCGCTGGGGCGCCGGTGGAATTGGATCTCTATTAGGCTCCGAAGAACTCGCGCGCGGCGGCGACCGTGTAGCGGATATCTTCCTCGCTGTGCGCCGTCGACAGGAACGCCGCTTCGAACTGCGAGGGCGCCAGATACACGCCGCGCTCCAGCATGAAGTGGAAGAATTCGCCGAAGCGCGCGGTGTCGCACTTCTTGGCCGAATCCCAATCGGTAACCGGATCGGGCGAAAAGAAAAACGTGAACATCGCGCCCACGCGATTGATGGTGGTTCCCGGTGGAACCCACGCAGTCAGCTCGGCCGCGCGCGCTTCCAACTGTTCATATAGATCCGGATTGGCGATCAAGTAACGCAACATCGCCAGTCCCGCCGCCACCGAGAGCGGATTCCCCGAAAGCGTCCCCGCCTGATACACCGGACCGAGCGGCGCGACTTTGCGCATGATGTCGGCGCGGCCGCCATACGCCGCGATCGGCAAACCGCCGCCGATAATCTTGCCCAGCGTCGTCAAGTCAGGCTTGATTCCGAAACGCTGCTGCGCGCCGCCCAGCGCGACGCGGAAACCCGTCATCACTTCGTCGAAGATGAGCAGCGCGCCGTGGCGCGTGGTGAGCTCGCGCAGCGCTTCGAGAAATCCCGGCGCGGGCGGGACGCAACCCATGTTGCCGACCACCGGCTCCACGATCACCGCCGCGATTTGCCCGCCGCGCTCCGCGAACGCCTGCTCGACAGCGGCGATCGAATTGTAAGGCAGCGCAAGCGTCGTTTCGGCGAACCCCTTGGGAACGCCCGCGGTATCCGCGATCCCCAGCGTCGCCATGCCCGAGCCGGCCTTCACCAGCAGCGAATCGACGTGCCCGTGGTAGCAGCCTTCAAATTTGATCGTCAGGTCGCGGCCCGTGAATCCGCGAGCCACCCGCAGCGCGCTCATGGTCGCCTCGGTGCCGGAATTCACCAGCCGCAGCATCTCCATCGAGGGCACCACTTGCGAGATCAGCTCCGCCAGCTCGACTTCGCCTTCGGTGGGCGCGCCAAAACTGGTGCCGCGCTCCAGCGCCTCGCGCAGCGCGTCGATCACCGGTTGCGGACGATGCCCCAGCAGCAGCGGCCCCCACGAGCCCACGTAATCGATATAGGAATTGCCGTCGACGTCGAAGATGCGCGAGCCTTCGCCGCGCTCGATGAATCGCGGCACGCCGCCCACGCTGCGGAACGCCCGCACCGGCGAATTCACGCCGCCGGGAATGCGCGCCTGCGCCCGCGCAAACAGCGCTTCAGATCGCGATGTCTTCATAACCCGGCGCGCGAGCTTTCCGGGACCACGCGATTCAGCAACAGGTTCGTCAGCACTTCCCGCAGCGTTCCGCTCAGGTTCCGCAGCAAGCGGCCGCGCAGTTCGAGGTACGGCTGGGTGCCCGCGAACAAGTCCTGCATCAAGTCGCGGAACCGCGGACTGCGGCGCATGAATTGGATCATCCGCGCCGGCACCGAATTGAACATGAAAGTGCCCAGGAACAAACGCCGCGCGAGCGTGGAGGCGAACTCCAGATCCACCGCAAACTCCCGCGCCAGGCATGGCACGATAGGCCGCGGCTTTTTCCAGAATGCCGTGCGCGTCGTCGAGCACCACCTGGCTCGCCAGGTCGCCCGAGCGCATCGCGTAATACAAACCTTCGCCGGTGATGGGATCGACCAGCCCGCCCGCGTCGCCCACCGCCATCCAGCCGTCGCCGGCCACGCGATTGTTCTTCCATCCCGGCGATTCGAGCGACGGCAGCATGTGGCTATAAAACTTGGACCCGCGCCAAGCCATGCCGCGCTCATCCATATAATGCTCAAGCCGGACTCTCAAAGCTTGCGCCGGCTCGCCTTTTCCGCAGATGCCCACCGAAAGATGCCCGCAGCGCGGAAACACCCAGATGTATCCTTCGAGCTGCGGCAGAAACTGAATGTCGATTTGATCGCGCGACGCCGGCACGTAATAGCCCAGCGCGCTCATGGTGTCTTTCGCGCTCCACTCGGTGCCCACTTCGCGCAGGGGATTGCGCGCGCCGGTGGCGACAATGCAAAAGTCGGCCTCGGCGACTCCGCCCTGCGTCCGCAAACGCCAGCCGCGCTCCGGCGCTCGATGCTCAGCACGCGCGTCTTTTCGATGGCGGCTCCGGCTTTTTCGGCGCGGAGCAGCAGCATGCGGTTCAAGTCCAGGCGCGAATAAATCACCAGCGGCCGCGACAACGGCATCTTCACTTCACCGGCATTCGGCGCCGCCAGCGTGGTCTCGTGAATCAACTTTCTTGGGCGTGTCGTTGTCGATCAGGAACGGATACTGCTGATACGCCTTATAGGTGAGACCGCCGCCGCAGGGCTTCTCCCACGCCAGCTTCTCGTCGAAGACGATGGTTCGCAGACCTGCGCTCGCCAGCCGCTCCGCGGCGAACGAACCCGCCGGACCTCCGCCCAGAATTGCGACCGTCTTCATTTTGTCTGGTCCGTAGGAGGATGCCCCGGCGGCAGGCCACTCGGCGGCATTGATCCTGGCAAAGGCTGGTCGCCATGCGAATTGCCTGGGCTCACCTGACGCCCCTTCACCGCCCACTTGTCGCCTTTGCGTTCCAGGACGTAATCCATCGACATGCCACCGCCGTCCGGCATGCCTTTGGGAACGAACGATACGTTGGCCCGCGCGATGTCTTTTTCAAACGAGATGGAACCCACGTTGACGTCCATCGCACTCATATCCAGACCCATGGTGGGCGCGCGCTGCTTGAGGTAGTCGATCACTCCCTCCTTCACCGCTTCGGGATTCTGGATGTTCTTGGAGCAAGCCGCCAGGACCAGGACAGCCACCGCCAGCGCGCACTTTTTCACAGATTCGATTATAGCGAGCCTTACTGCAAAAGCGCCGCGATGCGGTCAGCGTCGTTGGGGACGACGATGGGCTGGTTGCCGAAGGTGGAGCGAATCTTCGCGCCGCTGGGAGTCTCCAATTTTCCCGTGTGGTACTTGTAAATGTAATCCGGGTCCTTGAGGACGTTGCCGGTCAGCACCGCCACTACATCGGCGTCCTTGCGGATCACTCCCGCCGCCGTCAGCTTGCGAATGCCCGCCAAAGTGGCCGCGGAAGCTGGCTCGCAACCGATGCCCGCGCGCCCGATCATGGCTTTGGCGTCGGCGATTTCCTGCTCCGTGACTTTTTCTACCGTTCCGCACGATGAACGCACCTCGTGCAAAGCCTTGGGCCAGGAGACTGGATCGCCGATGCGAATCGCCGTCGCCAGCGTTTCGGGATTCGTCACGGCGTGCAGCTCGCCGCCCATGTGGAACATTTCGTAAAACGGCGCCGCGCCCTCCGCCTGGATCACCGCGAGCCGCGGCATCTTCGCGATCAAGCCCAGTTCGCGCGCCTCCCGCAGAGCTTTCCCAAACGCCGAGGTGTTGCCAAGATTGCCTCCGGGAAGCACGATCCAATCCGGCGGATTCCAGTCGCGCTGATCCAGCATTTCGAAAACGATGCTCTTCTGGCCTTCGACGCGAAACGGATTCATCGAATTCAGCAGGTAGATCCCCAGCCGCTCGGCCAGCACGCGCACCAGCGCCAGAATCTGATCGAAGTTCGCTTCCACTTCGAGCGTGCGCGCGCCGTATTCCAGCGCTTGCGCCAGTTTCCCGAAAGAAATGTTGCCGTGCGGCAGGAAGATAAGCGCTTCCAGTCCAGCCGCCGCTGCATAGGCGGCCATGGAAGCGGAAGTGTTGCCGGTGGAGACGCAGGCCACGCGCTTCATCCCCAGGCGGCGCGCTTGCGACGCTCCGCAGGTCATGCCGTTGTCTTTGAAAGATCCGGTCGGATTGAAGCCCTGATGCTTGAATGTGATCTTGTCGAGGCCGCCATATTCCGCCGCCAGCGGCGCATCCAACAGCGGCGTGTTCCCTCGCGCAGCGTCACCACATGCGCATAATCGTTCAGAAAAGGAAACAGCTCGCGATAGCGCCAGACACCGCTGGTGTCGAGAGGCGCATTGCTCAAGCGGCGCTGCCGGAACAGATCGCGCAACTCGGCGGCGCTGGGCCGCGTGCCGTTGTATACGGCTTCGATCAACCCACCACATTTCGGACAGTTGTACAGCACCTCGGTAATGGCGAACCGCTCGCGGCAGGACGCCTCAAAGCAGACCAGTTCGGCCTGCACGCTGGAAGACATATTCTTTAAGTGTAGACCAGCATGCTTTCCGTTCATCTTGCATCCGGGCGCGTCGAAGTGCGCCGCCAGCCGCTTCCACGCGTCCCCGAGGGCTTCGCCCGCATTCGACTGCTGGCCGCCGGCATCTGTTCTACCGACCTCGAACTGCAACGCGGGTACTACGGCTTCTCGGGAACACCGGGACACGAATTCGTGGGCGAAGTAGTCGCGGTTTCGTGCGGCGGCGCCGAGTGGATCGGACGCAGGGTCGCCGGAGAAATCAATCTAGCCTGCGGCCATTGCGACTGGTGCGCGCGCGGCCTCGGACGGCATTGCCCGACTCGCACCGTACTCGGCATCGTCAAACACCCCGGAGCCTTTCGCGAATTCCTGACGCTGCCCATCCACAACCTGCATCGCGTGCCGGATTCAATCCCCAGCGAGCACGCCGTCTTTATCGAACCCGTGGCCGCGGCCTGCGAGATTCTGGATCAGGTGAAGATCCCCAAAGGCGATCAAGTCGCGCTGCTCGGCGACGGAAAGTTAGGGCTGCTGATCGCCCAGGTTCTGCAGGCTCACGGTGCGCGCGTTCACCTGTTCGGCCGACATCGCGAGAAGATGCGCCTCGTCGAAAAGTCCGGCGTTACCACCGAGCTCCTGCCGAAGAAATTGCCCGAGCGCGCCTACCGCTGGGTGGTGGACGCCACTGGTTCCGCCGAAGGCCTTCGCGCCGCCGTGACGATGTGCGAACCGCGCGGGACGATCATCATGAAGTCGACGGTACACGGCCTGGTGACGATCGACACCGCTCCCGTGATCGTCAACGAAATGACATTGGTAGGTTCGCGCTGCGGCCGCTTCGAGCCTGCGATTCGCCTGCTGGCCTCGGGCAAAGTGAACGTTGCGGATCTGATCTCCGACGAGTTCCCGCTCGATCGCGCGCCGGAAGCATTCGCGCGCGCCGCGACGAAGGGAGTCCTGAAAGTTCTGCTGCAGCCTCCGCGGTAGCGTTACTTCCCGGCCAAAATCACGTTGCTCCACAGCGCCACCACCAGCGCCGTCGCTCCCAGGAAGCTGCCGAACGGCAGCTCATACGTCGAGGCGTCTTTCTTGGTCAGCTTGATGTAGGCCAGCCCGATGAATGAACCTGCAATCGACGCCAGAATCAGCGTCATCAGCGACAGCCGCAGCCCCAGAAATGCACCGATCATCGCGATCATCTTGACATCGCCAAAGCCCAGTCCTTCGCGGTGCCGGAACTTCTGGTAGAGCCAACCCACCATCCAGATGGAGCTGCTGCCTACCGCCGCCGCGAATGCGGATTCACCGAAGGACTGCCAGCGCTCGCCCGCGGAATAAGGAATAAACATCGCGGCGAAATAATGTTCCAGCGGCACAAACGGCGAAAACGCCAGGCCGATCACCATGCCGCCCAGCGTGAATTCATCCGGCAGGATGCGCTCTTCCAGGTCCGACGCGATCAGCGCAATCATGATCGCCGAGTAGATCGCAGTACTTGAGCGCCGGAAGCGTTAATCCCAGGTACGCCACGCACAGCGCGAAGGCGGCGCCGGTGGCGATTTCCACCAGCAAATAGCGCACTGGTATTCGCGCCTTGCAATCGCGGCAACGCCCGCCCAGCACGAAATAACTGACAACCGGGATGTTGTCGTACCAGGCGATGGTCTTCTCGCACTCGGGGCAAAACGAGCGCGAGGGCGTAATCACCGAGAGATCCCGTGGAAGCCGGAAAATGCACACATTCAGGAAGCTGCCGATCAGCAGCCCGGCCAGGAACGCGAGCAGCACAAAAATCATCCTAAGACCTCACGATAGGCACTCACGGTTTTCTCCACCATTCTTTCCACCGAAAACTCTTGCTGCACTCGCTCCCGTGCTGCCTGGGACATTCGCGCAGCCAGCTCCTCATCTTCGAGCAAGCGCCGGACTGGCGTTGTGAAATCGCCATCGCTCACCAGGAAACCGGTCTTGCCCGATTCCACTACCTCGGGCAATCCGCCGACATTCGAGGCAACCACCGGCACTCCCGCAGCCATGGCCGCCAGCACGCCCGACCCCAGACCCTCCATATCGCTTTTATAGACGAACACGCTGGCCGTGGATAAATCCCGCCACAGGTCAGTCGTTAGATCGACAGAAATGCCGGAAATCTCCACGGGCTTGGACGCCAGCGCGACCACGCGGCCGGCCTGGGGGCGCGCAGGCTCGGCGATCGGCACGCCATCATGAACCACGCGTATCTTGGCGGCCTGGATTCCCGCGTCTATCAGCCGCGCTGCAACATATTTGGACACTGCAATATACAGCACCGCCCGGGCGTACTTCCACAGCGAAAAGAGTCCGCGCTTCACCGGAAACGCTACGCGCCGCGACACCACCAGCGGAGCCCCACCCGCGATCGCCGCCAAAGTATGCGACCGCGCATCGTGGACGTGCACCAGATCGGTTCGCTTTGCCGCCGCCATAAGCGCGCCAAACGTCAACGCCCGCACGTCCAGCTTGCGCCGAGTGGCTTCTTCAAATAACGGCGATCCCACGCGCGCCAGCAGAACCGCATCCGTCAGCCGCTCGATCAGATACAGCGCCTGCCACTGCCCGCCTCGCATTTCGCGCCCGCTATCGACGTGCAGTGTCCGCAAGCTATCGCCCCGGGCTCATAAAACGCACTTTGGCGTACTTGAGGAAATTGTATTGCGCCGCCATGGTTGCGATGGCGAGACCCTCTACGCCATCCAGAAATCCCAGCTTCATGAAGTAGGTGCGGAAGAAAGTCCACGGCGGATCGAAGATGAGGCGCCCCCAAGTGACTTTCTCTCCCGCGTCGATCAACTGCGCGGCGGCGAGCGTGGTGTAGCGATCCATGGTCTTCAGGTGCTCGGACAACGAATCGCAGGTAAAGTGCAGCAGGTTCGAATCCAGATGCCCGACGGTGCCTTCCGCCTTCACCGATTCGTGAACGTAATCACCCACCCATTTGGCCTTGCGGCGATCGTAAAGCCGCACCTTGCGGTCCGGATACCAGCCCGAGTGCCGAATCCAGCGGCCCAGATAGCGGGCCTGGCGCGGCATGGTGTAAGCGTCGTATTGCGGACCGTGCTTCTTCACCCGCCAGATCTCGGCCTCTAGCGCCTCGCTGAGCGATTCGTCGGCGTCCAGCGAAAGGACCCAATCGTGCGCGGCCTGCTCGGCGGCAAAATTCTTCTGCTTGGCATAGCCGCGCCACACCGTCTCGACGACTCGAGCACCCAGATTCTGTGCGATCTCTACCGTGCGATCACTCGAACCGCTGTCAATCACCACAATCTCATCCGCACAGCGCAGGCTCTCCAGCGCGCGCGGCAGATTCCGCTCCTCGTTATAAGTGATGATGGTGGCCGAGATCTTCACAAACCGTTGGCCCGGACCGGCGACAGAGTGAACGACAGGATCAGAATCAGCAGCGCGGCGATTCCCAGCCAGGTCCGCGTCCGCCCGATCGGGTAGGGATCGTAAATTACCGGATGCCGCATCGCGAAGAAGAACAGCAGGACTGCCCACACCAGCCAGCTATAGGCGAAGTAGAAGCCCATAGAAACCAGCAGCGCCACGAAGATTCGCGACAGCCAGCGCATTTTCTCACCGACAAAAGAGTAAAGAATGTGTCCGCCATCTAGTTGCCCGATGGGCAACAGGTTCAGCGCGGTGGCCAGCAAGCCTACCCACGCCGCGCGCGCCACCGGATGCAGATAGATATCTCCCGCGGGCACGCCCGGAAACCGAACCAGTTCAAATAACCGCAGCAATAAGGGATTTCCAAAAATCAAATCGCCCCGATGAACCAGGCCCGGCGCCACCTTCGAGAGCGACAATCCCACCGCCAGCGGCGCGAGCAGCGTCACAAAACCCGCCAGCGGCCCGGCCACGCCGATATCGAATAGAACACGCTTGGAATAGATGGCGGAACGGATGCGGATGAAAGCACCCAAGGTGCCGATCAGCGTCGGCGTCGGCAGAAAATACGGCAGCGAAACGTCCACGCGATAATAGCGCGCCGTTAGGTAATGGCCCATCTCATGAGCCATCAGGATGGTCAGCAGCGTGAGCGAGAACGGCAGCCCATGCAACAGAAACCACGGATCGTGCCACATGCGGACATAGCCGTAGAGGTCGGAGTCAAAATCGGGGGGACGGTTGGCGGTGAAGCTTTCCTGAAGGCCCGCGCCCACTACCGTGGCGCTCAGCAACGTAAGCAGAAACAACAGAGCGTGCAGCCAGTAGCGCTGGCGAGGCCGCGGCGTGTCTAGATCCGACTCGTGCAGGTCTTCGAAGAGATTGCTTTCGAAGGCCTCGCCCGGCCGCGGATAGCCGTTCGTCGACACGTTGGATTTTATTCGAGCGCCTGCAATTCCTTACCGGGCTTAAAGCGGACCGCCTTTCCCGGCGGGATCGCGACTTCCGCCCCCGTGCGCGGATTACGTCCGATACCGGTCTTGCGCGGCCGCACGTTGAAGATGCCGAAGCCTCGCAGCTCGATGCGCTCGCCGCGCTCCAGGGAGCGCTTCATGCTTTCAAAGACGGTTTCAACGGCCATCTCGGCCTTGGTTTTGGTGATGCCCGTCCGATTGACCACTTCATTGATGATGTCGAGTTTGATCAAATCCGCCTCCTGCGCTCCAAACCCAATGCTAGGATTGGGTTTAGCCGTTTGTCAAGCGCCCGGCAGGCGAAGGAGGCTCCAAAAACACCGAGAAAGATGAGAAAAGAAGACAGGAAAATGGTTGGGGGCGGCTAATTCCAGGCGACTTATAGTTGGCGTCCGCCGCCATCGGCATGGACCGGGAAGGCCGGAAAGACGTGCTGGAAGACCATCAATCGCGCGGTCGCCATCGAGCGAGCCGAGTTGGGCTCCAGGCCTTCGCCGTGAAGCGGTATGCACGCTATCCCACGATCAGTGACGGATTCTCATCTTTCTGCTATGAAATGGTCAAGCGTACTGCCGTGCGATCCGCGGGTAGTCCGCGCTTTCATTTCTTAGCTTGTATCCCACTCCCGCCTCGGTCACGATATAGCTAGGTTTCGTGAGATCGGCGTGCAATTTGCGGCGCAGATGGCTCATGGTGACGCGCAACAGATGCACTGCATCCTGATATTGGGTCCTGCCCCAGAGCTCATGGATCAGTTGATGGTGCGCCCTTACCCTGCCAGCGTGATGGATCAGCACCTTTAGAAGCTCATACTCGGTCGCCGTCAACTTCACCGGGGTGTCGCCAACAAATACCTCCCTCCGGCCCAAATCGACTCTGAGATCGTCCACCGCAAAGATTTCACCCTGTGTTGCGTTGACGCTGCGCAAGGCTGCGCGCATGCGCGCCAGCAATTCTAGGATGGAAAAAGGCTCGGTGAGGTAATCGTGAGCGCCATTATCAAGGGAACTTACTTTCTCGGATTCTTGGTGACTGGCTGAAATGACGATAATCGGCGCTATAGGCCGCTCCCGTAAATTCCGTATGACTTCACTGCCATTCTTGTCGCACAAACCGAGATGGAGAACAATCAAATCGGGCCGGATCGACAAGGCGCTCCTCAGAGCCTCTTTTCGGGCTTCATAAACCGCGTAACCTGCCATCGGCAGGGCTGCACTGAGAGCCTGGCTGGTCGACGCTTGCTTATTGACGAGAAGAACTCGCGCGCCTATGGACCGGGTCTTGAAAGATCCGTCTTCGATCCTCTGAACCGCGAGACTAGACATTGCTGTACCTCACGAGAATCGTTGCTCTTGTTGGTGTTCCGGCGCCTCGATCACAGGGCCGCATCCATGTCTTTCTTGCGCATAGGTAATTTTCCTTGCAAGTTCTGGGCCAAGTGGGAATGCCGCAACAACCCCTTTACTGCAAAGCAAAAGTTTGATTAATCATCTGAAATGTTTACCAAGGATTCGATCCTATTTCCGGCCGCGCGCGGCATCGGGCGACCAAATACGGTCACCCTGTCGATGCCAGGAACGAGTGGGAAGCGATTGGGCAACTGAGTAAAAAGTCTCAGTCGCGTTAGACGCCCACCGCAGTGTCCTCGCTGGCGGAAACCACACCATCAGGCTTGCCACCTCTCCGTCGATCACGCCTGGGGGCGCAGCTTGCCGCAATATCGGGTGGATCCAGGCAGGAAAGCGTAGGCCTTCGCCAGGTACCGATGTGTCCGGGTCGGACAAAGTTATCCTGGCGGAGGAAGAGGGATTCGAACCCCCGGACGAGTTTCCCCGTCAACGGTTTTCAAGACCGCCGCCTTAAACCACTCGGCCATTCCTCCACTCCCATCGTACCTTTGCGGACGCGGTCCGCGCGCGGGTGGCTGCGATTTCGCACGAGCATGGGCGCGGCCGCGTGTTACGATCGGCATAAGAAGAAGATGAGGACGCCTTGTCAGCTCGCCGCGTTGCTGATCGTGGCGCTGGTTTTTAGCGCTGGGGAATGCGCGGCCTCGTGTGCTTTCGCAAGCTGCAATCCGGCGGATGCTGCAAGCAGCATGCCCCCTTGCCATCGTCACGGTCAGCGCCCAGGCCACCAAAGCCCGGCTCCCTGTGGTCACGAACACCAACTTCTTGACCCGAACCCCTCGTCCATATCGCAAGATTCTTTTTCCGGTCGGCTAGTTGCCGCGGCGCCCACGCCTGCCGTTTTCGAATCGGAACCGGATCTCATCGCGGGAGTTCCGCACGTCCCCATCCTGTCGCCACCGCCGCTAAGCACCGCCTCGGTCCTAGTTTTAAGAATCTGATCCCCTCCTTCCACCGCTCCTAAATTTCCTGTTCGTTGAACTGCCGCATGCCCGCTAAATTGCGCGCTGAGGAGTCTTATGTTTGGAAGGCAATTTATTGTGAACGGATTTTTCCTGGCTGTCTTTGTCGTCCGCTCTGGCGCCCAGGAGCAGCCTATGCCCCCGATGCCTGGAATGCCGGGCATGAACCACGGGGACGGGCAGCCACCCGCAGCGGGAGGCATGAACATGGTCGACATGAATCCCGCTAGCATGTACCTCATGAATCTGGCTTCGGGCACCTCGTCCAATCCAGCGTCCTGGCCGATGCCGATGTTGACGACTCACTTCGGTTCCTGGAACACCATGTTCATGGGCGCAGGATTCTTGGTGGACACGCAACAATCGGGGCCGCGCGGCGGCGACAAGTTCTATTCGCCGAACTGGTTCATGGCCGCCGCCGAACACCGAGTCGGGCGCGAAGGGCGCATTCGAGTTCAATCTCATGCTCAGTCTGGATCCGGCAACCATCACGGGCGAGCGCTATCCTTTGCTGTTTCAAACCGGAGAGACCGCTTACGGAAAGCCGTTAGTGGACGCACAGCATCCGCACAATTTCATCATGGGTCTTGGATTCCACTACGCGCATCAGCTCGGCGAGAACACCACCGCCCATGTTTACTTCGCCCCGGTCGGCGATCCGGCGCTTGGCCCCGTCGCGTTTCCGCACCGGGCTTCGGCGATGGAGCTGCCGCAAGCGACAATATCTCATCACTGGCAGGACGCCTCGCATATCGCCGACGAAGTTTTGACGGTTGGCATCTCCCACAAGAAGGTGCGCCTGGAAGCGAGCGGCTTCTACGGCTCGGAGCCCGGCGAAAATCGCTGGATCATTCAAAGCGGCCCCATCAATTCCTGGGCCACCCGATTCTGGTTTTTTCCCACGAAAAACTGGGCGGCGCAGGTTTCGGTGGGCAGGATCGCGCATCCGGAAGCGCTGGAGGCGGGCGATCAGATTCGCGCGACGGCATCGCTCGAATACAGCAAGCCGATGGCGGGCGGAAGCTGGTCGTCGAGCTTGATCTGGGGACGGAATCACAGCACCTCGACCCATCGCAATCTGAATTCCTACCTGGCCGAGTCCGCTCTTCCGGTCAGGCGCGGGAACTTCGTCACCGGCCGCATCGAGTTGGTCGACAAAGACGAGCTTTTCGCCGGGGAACCGGGCATCGAGGCTCGCCTCGACACCCTGTCGGGGAGCACCTTCCGGGTTGGCGCCTACACCATCGGCTACACGCGCGATATCAATTTATTTCGATTCGTCGAAACCGGCATCGGAGCAAACTTCAGCAGCTACTCGCTGCCGGGCGCCATCAAGCCCTACTATGGCGGCCATCCCATCGGGGGTAACATATTTGTACGATTCCGGCTCCGGCCGGCTGAAAAATAAAAGGGTATGTATAAACTCGGCCTATTCCTCGCGGGTGGACTTTCGGCCGCCGCGCTGCTCCTCGGGGCGGCCGTCGTCTTTATGATCGGCACAGGCGGTCTCAGCGCACGTGAACAGCCGGGCACGTTTGAAAGATGGATAGCGCGTCAGGCACGAAACCTGGCCGTGCCCAAAGACGCGCGAAGACGCGAAAATCCGGTTGCCGATTCACCCCAAGTGCAGGCGGACGCCCGCGCCCACTGGGCCGATCATTGCGCCGCCTGTCACTCCAACAACGGCAGCGGAGATGTTCAAATGGGAAAGAACATGTATCCACCCGCTCCCGACATGCGGCAGTCCGAGACTCAGCGGATGACCGACGGCGAGTTGTTTTTCATTATCCAAAACGGCATTCGAATGACCGGCATGCCCGCCTGGGGCAGCGGCTCGCAACACGACGAGCAGGATTCATGGAAACTCGTTCGCTTCATCCGCCACCTGCCGCAGTTGACGGCGGATGAGGAGCGGGAAATGCAGGCGCTGAATCCGAAGAGTCCGGACGAATTGAAAGAAGAGCAGGAAGAAAGAGATTTTTTAAATGGAGACCAATCGCATGAACATGCAGAGCATCATCACCACTAAATTCAAGATCCAGATCGCGCTTCTCGCGGTGCTGGCGCTTGCGCTGCTGCCTACCATCGTTTCCGCCCACGGCGGCGAAGAACACGTCATCGGGACCGTGACTAAGGTTTCGGACACATCCGTGACCGTCAAAACCACGGCCGGCAAAATCGTCGAAGTAAGCTTCGACGCGAAGACGACTTACGCGCGCACAAAACTGCCGGCTCAGAAAGCCGACGTGAAGGTCGGCGACCGGATCGTGATCCACGCGGTGGAAGTCAACGAGAAGCTATTCGCTCACACGGTTGAGTTAGGCGCCGCAATCAAGTAGCATCGCGCCTAAGCGCGATCGAGCACCATCTCCGCCAGCGCGCGCAGGTCGTCAACGATGAAATCCGGCGGCGCTAGTGGCGAAGGTCTCGGGCTGAAATCCCCAAGACACGCCGCAGGATTTGACTGCGAAGCTGCCCGCGCAGTGAGGACATCCACAGCGCTATCGCCCACCATGACGGTGCGGCTCGCGATCCGCGCCGGATTCCTCGATCAGGCGTTCGATGCCGATGGGGTGAGGTTTTTTTTCCTCGAAACTGTTGCCGCCGTAGATCTGGAAAAAGTGTCCGGTAAGACCGAGCCCTGCAATCAATTGCACGCTGAACCGCACCGGCTTATTCGTGAGCACCGCCAGCGGGACGCCCGCGCGATGCAGGCGGTCGAGCGCTTCACGCACGCCGGGATAAAGAACCGTGGCGTCGAGCATGTGCTCGCGATAGTAATCCAGGAAGAATTGCAGCGCCGCCAGATGATCGTCTTCGGTGAGACCGGGCAGTGCGCGCTTCACCAGCATGGGAGCGCCGTTGCCGATGTAAGACGCGACCACGTCGTGAGGCAGCGGGTCGCGATGCTTCCAGGCGAGCATGGCGTTGACGGAGTTGACCAGGTCTTCTTTGGAATCGATCAGAGTTCCGTCGAGGTCGAAGATTAGAAGATCTTTCACTTTTCCTTTTTGTCTTTCGGGTCGGGGTGGACGACACCGCGCTCCAGGGCTCTGAGTTTTTCGCGGCTCTGGATCAGTTGCTCGTTCCACAAGCGGCGGAGCTCCAGCATGCTTTCGCGGAAGGCGCTCTTGATGTTATTCGGAGCAAGCGAAGCGATGGCATTCGAGGCCTCCATCGCGTAGGGCAGCGCCTGCGATTTCACCATCCAGTTCGGCATGGGCTTGGGAGTGAAGGCCAGCAGCACGGCGATCATGATGACGGCAATCAACGCGCCGCGCACCAGACCAAAAGCTCCGCCCAGCAGGCGGTCGAGCCAGGAAAGCCCGGTCCACTTGAAGAGTTTTGAAGTTACTTTGGCGAGCAGCGCACCGATCGCCAGGATCGCCCAGAACACCAGCAGGAATCCGATCAGATTCGACGCCGCGACGGAATGCAGGTAGCGATGCACCCAGCCGGCCGGGATCCCGTAGAACCAGAAACCGAACAGCACGCCCAAAATTGCGGCCAGAAAGCCAATGCCCACCCGGGCGAAACCGGCCACTAGTCCGGCCGCCACCGACGAGCCGACAACGATCACCACCAAGAGGTCGAGCAGGCTCACGCGGATGCTGAACTGAGCGCGCGGCCAGTGAGGGCGCGGTAAGCGTCTTGGTATTTTTCGCTGGTGCGGCGGGCCACGTCGTCGGGCAAAGCCGGCGCGGGCGGCTGCTTGTTCCAGTGGATGGATTCGAGATAATCGCGCACGTACTGCTTATCGTAGGAAGGCTGCGGGACCGCCGGGCTTGTAGGTATCCACCGGCCAGAAGCGCGAGGAATCCGGCGTCAGCACTTCGTCGGCTAGGGTCATCACTCCGTCGATCATGCCGAACTCAAATTTGGTGTCGGCCAAGATAATCCCGCGCGGCCGGGCGTAATCCACGGCCTGTTTGTAGATCTTGAGCGTGAGATCGCGCAGACGGGTGGAGAGTTCCTCGCCCACGATGGAAACCATGCGCTCGAACGAAATGTTTTCGTCGTGGCCGGTCTGCGCCTTGGTGGCCGGCGTGAAGATCGGTTCCGGAAGCGCGTCGCTCTCGCGCAGTCCGGGAGGAAGCTGGATGCCGCACACTGCGCCGGTCTGCTGATACTCTTTCCATCCGGAGCCCGACAAATAGCCGCGCGCCACGCATTCGACATCGAACATATCCGCGCGCTTCACCCACATCGAGCGCCCTTCAAGTTCAGCGGGGAGGCCCGACATATCCGTGCTCAGCAGATGATTGGGCACGGTGTCGCGCAGCAAGTCGAACCAGAAGAGGCTCATCTGCGTCAGCACGCGTCCTTTTTCGGGGATGCCGCTGGCCAGGATGTAATCGAACGCGGAAATGCGGTCCGTCGCCACGATCAACAACCGCTCAGGCTGCCGCGGATCTTCATAAATGTCGCGAACTTTGCCGCGGCCGCGCAGCTTCAGGCCGGGGACGTTGGTTTCTAGTACTGGAGTGTGCAGGGTCATGTGTGATTGGGAAAGCACTTCCAATTATACTGTTGGAAACGGATGCTCCTTTCCATTCTGATCCCTGTTTACAACGAGCGCACCGTTGTCGAGAGGAGCCTGTCCCTGGTCCTTGACGCGCCGCTACCCGAAAATATGGAGCGCGAGTTGGTGATCGTCGACGATTGCTCAACCGACGGCACCTCGGATATCCTGGATCGCATGGCGTCGAGCGAACCGCGCATCCGCCTGTTTCGCCAGCCCGTCAATCAAGGCAAAGGCGCCGCCGTTCGCACCGCCATTCAAAAAGCGCAGGGCGATTTCTGCCTGGTGCAGGACGCCGATCTGGAGTACGATCCCTCCGAATACATGCGCCTGCTGCGGCCGCTGGTGGATGGCAACGCCGACGCGGTGTTTGGATCGCGCTATCTGGTGAGCGATCAAACCCGGCTGCTCCCCTACTGGCACACGGTGATCAATAAGACGCTGACTCTGCTATCCAACATCTTCAGCAATCTGAATGTCTCCGATATGGAGACGTGTTACAAAGTTTTCCGCACGGATCTGCTGAAGAGCATTCCGATCCGCTCCAATCGCTTCGGCTTCGAGCCGGAGATCACCATGAAGTGTTCGAAGCGTAAGCTGCGGGTGTATGAAGTGCCGATCAGCTATCACGGACGCACGTATGAGGAAGGCAAGAAAATCGGCTGGAAGGACGGAGTAAAGGCGCTGGGCGTCATCCTGTATTTCTGGGTGGTGGATGACCTGTATGAGCCCACCTACGGCCGCGGACTGCTGAACAGCTTGACCGGAACTCCGCAATATATAAGCTGGGTTACGCGCATTTTGCGGCCGCATCTGGGCGATCGCGTACTGGAGATCGGCGCGGGCCTGGGAAATCTAACCGGCCGGCTGATGGCGCGCAAATTGCATTACGTGGCGGGGGAGGGTGACGCTCTTTATCTGCACGCGTTGCGCAATCGCTTTCTGCGCACGCCTAACGTAACCGTGTGCGAGCTGCATCCGGAAGAGCCGGCGGATTACGCGCCTGGGGCTGGGCAATTTGATACCGCGTTGTGCGTAAACGTGCTGGAATCGGTCAAAGATCCTCTCGGGGTTTTGACATCGCTCCGGACTTGCCTGGCCCCTGGCGGTTCGGTGCTGGTGCTGGTTCCGCAAGGAAAAGGATTGTATGGGTCGCTCGATGAAGGCATGGGTCAACTGCGCAGGTTCTCGCGGGAGGAGCTCGGCCAGATGCTGGGACAGACCGGTTTTGAGATCGAGCAGATGTATCAACTGAACAAGATCGGCACAGTGTCCTGGTGGCTCTTCGGGAAGGTGCTGGGACGCAAGACCATCAGCCGTCCGGCGCTCAAACTATTCGACAAGACCGTATGGTTCTGGCGGCGGGTCGACGGGCTGCTGCCGTGGACGGGACTATCGCTAGTGGCGGTGGCAAAGAAAATATGAAAAGACACATTGTTACCGGAGGAGCGGGATTCATCGGCTCGACGCTGGTTCGGACGCTTCTGAGTGAGGGGGATGGCCAAGTGGAAGTGATCGACAACCTGCTAACGGGGTACGAGCACAATCTGGAAGAGGTGCGGGACCGAATCAAATTCCATCGCCTTGACATTCGCGACGGCGCATCGCTCGAGCCGGTGATTCGCGGCGCGGATACGGTGTACCATCTGGCGGCGATTCCGTCGGTGCCGCGCTCGATTGACGATCCGGTGCCCTCGCACGAAGTCAATATCGACGGCACCTTCAACGTATTTCGCGCGGCAGCGCTGGGCGGCGTGCGGCGCGTAGTGTATGCGGCGTCGTCTTCAGCTTATGGCGACAGCGAAACGCTGCCCAAGGTCGAGAGCATGGCGCCGCGGCCGAAATCGCCCTATGCAGTGCAGAAACTAGTGGGCGAGCAGTATGCGTCCGTGTTCCATTCCTGTTTCGGGCTGGAGACGGTGGCGCTGCGCTTCTTCAATGTGTACGGGCCCCGGCAGGACCCGACCAGCGCTTACTCCGGCGTGCTCAGCCTGTTCATGAAACATCTGCTCGCGCGCACCACGCCGACCATTTTCGGCGACGGTGAACAATCGCGCGACTTCACCTATGTGGAAGATGTAGCCGCGTTGTGCCTGAAGGCGTCGCTCGCGCCGGGCGTGGCGGGCAAGATGTATAACGCCGGCAACGGCGGCCGCTTTACGCTCAAGTTCATCTGGGAGGCGCTGCAGAAAATGGAGAGCGTGAAGATCCCGCCCAACTTCGGGCCGCCGCGCGAGGGCGATGTGCGCCATTCAATGGCGGACACTACCCTCGCCGTTGCCGAACTGGGACACGCCCCGCGTTTCACGATCGAAGAAGGCTTGAGGCGAACCCTCGAATGGTACCGGACGCAGACGATAAAATCCCAACCGGCGGCGTAAGAGGCACGCGTCACCGGCTTCGCGGTCCGAGCCGCATTGACGCGCCTTCGCGGGCGACTGTTCCGAAGAAACCCTCTTCAACTCCGCCAGCTCAAGCACCATCGCCGAAAACGGTCGTCACGAAAAAGCGAGTGCTGTTCGTATGCATCGGCAACTCGTGCCGCAGCCAGATGGCGGAAGCATTCGCGCGAGCCTACGGCGGCGACATCATGGAAGTCCAGAGCGCGGGCGTCAGTCCGGCCGCCTACATAGCGCCCCTCACCAAGCGGACGCTGGGCCAGTGGAACCTGACTATCAACGATCATTTCCCAAAAGCCTTAGACCTCCTGCGCGGCCAGCATTTTGACGTCGTCGTAAACATGAGCGGAGTGCCCGCAGGAATCCCCGGCGCGCGCGTCATCGAATGGAGCGTGCCCGACCCGATCGGCCAGACGGAATCGTTCTATCGCACCGTGGCAACGCAGATTGAAGGGCTGGTAATGCGCCTGATCATGGAACTGCGAACGGCAAAATAAGCCGGCAAAATTTGACACTGGGCAACGCGCGTTGGAAAATGGAAAGGCCCACCAACATATGCGGATATGGCGGAATTGGCAGACGCGCATGGTTCAGGTCCATGTTCTCGCAAGGGAGTGGAGGTTCAAGTCCTCTTATCCGCACCAGTAATAGGGGTTCAGCGGCGCCCCGCGTAACCTACGTCCCTCGCGATGCCGTCTTCCCACCAAATGACCCGGGCCAGTCGATGTAAACTGGACTGGAACCGGACTTGCAAGAAACTACTGGTCCTGGCGGAGGCAATGTCATGTCATTGATAAAGGCAATCTCCATTCTTTGCGCGTCGTGCTCGGCAACGGCCGCCAGTAAGAAGTACGCAGCCTGGATCTTGCCGATCGCGGCCGCGATCATCCTCGGTGCGAGTCCGGCAAGCGCCCAGACTCCGTTTTCATTCTCTTTTACAGGGAACGGCACAAGTAGCGGCGGCGGCTTTTCAATGATGGGATCCGGAACATTGACTCCCTATGGGCCGACTACCATTTCAGTTAACGGTACCGCGGGAGGAGGGGGATCGATTGGCATTACGTTTGTGGTTACATTCGGCGACGGAAGCACATGGAACGCCACTTCGACGGTGACCCCTGCGTCCTCGACCTCCATCTCGGGAAACGCGACAATCAACTCGGGAACCGGCACTTTCTTGGGCGCACACGGGACCTTCTCGTTTGTCGCGTCCGGGCCCTTCACGTCCGGCAGCTTCGCGTTCACGGTTACCGGCGCTGGGACCCTTTCCATCGCAAGCGGAACGATCGTCGCGCCTGGCGCGTGGAATGGTGTTACCGGTACCAACAATGCCCCCGGCGCTATCTCGAACTCGAACATTCGATATCAGGAGCTGATCGGGCCGCAGCAGTTTGGCTCCGGTACGTTTGTGATCAATCAAATTGCCTTTCGGGCCTACCCTGGGACCGGCCCTTTGAACTTCACGATCACAAACCTGGCGGTATATCTGTCCACCAGCCCGCTTTATCCCAACACCGACAACGGCAGGCCGCTGATGTCCACGACGTTTGCGAGTAACGTGGGCACGGACAACACGCTGGTGTTCTCCGGACCCAAGAGCGTGACCAGTCCCGGGTGTGCGGGCCCTTCCCCGTGCCCGTTTGACGTAGTCATTCCCTTGAGCACTCCGTTCTTCTATAACCCTGCTCTCGGAAGCTTGCTGGTTGACCTTCAGTCCACCGGCCTCACCGCGACGGCAGGCTCTTTCGACGACGCCTTATTCCCCTATCCCTCCCGGCGGCGCCCTGGCAAATGTCGCCGGCACACTGGGCGCCCCCACGGGAGCCCTCACCTACATAGGGCACATCATGCAGGTTGGCTACACGGGATGCACCTACACTCTCAGTTCGCCCGGCCAGACCTTCATGGCTTCGGGAGGAACCGCGAACGTCACCGTCAACACTCCGGCGGGGTGCTCCTGGAGCGTTTCGGGGCTGCCCAACTGGATCACGCCCAGCGCGCTATCGGGCAGCGGCAGCACGGCGCTCAGCTTTCAACTCGGACTCAATAGCGGCGCGGATCAAAGCACGACGGTCACCATTGCCGGCGTTTCTTTTAACATTGAACAACAAGCCACGTCGATTGCCGGCCTGAACTTGATCGGCTCCATGGCGCACCTGGCGGCGGAGGAAAACTGGACCACTACCTTCACGCTGGTGAACAAAGGCGGCAGCGCCGCCACCGCGCGCTTGAATTTCTTTGGCGACCCGAGTGACCCCGCCGGCAGCGGTCCACTGGATCTAACGCTTGCGTTTCCGCAGCAGCCGGCTGCGTCCAATCGACTCGATGCCGCGTTCCTCGACAGCGCCATCGCGCCCCATGCTTCCTGGATCGTCGCCTCTCAGGTCAAGCCGGCGTCGACCAGCCTGGTGGGATCCGCCCAATTGGCTGCCACCGGCCCTGTCGACGGCTTCGCTATCTTCCATCAGATTCCGACCGCGCAAGAAGCGGTGGTTCCGCTCGAAACCCGTAACGCGAGTTCCTATCTGCTGGCTTACGATAACACCGGCGGCATCGTCCTCGGCGTAGCCGTCGCCAATATCTCGACGCAGGCCGCTAATGTTAACGTCGTGCTGCGCGACGACACCGGCGCGCAGATCGGGACTCCACTCCCCATCGCGCTCACCAGCAACCAGCACAAGTCGTTTGTTTTATCGAGCCAGTATCCCGTGACCGCCGAGTAAGCGCGGCACCATCGAATTCGACACGCCTTCCGGCGGCCAGATCAGCGTGCTCGGCATTCGCTTCACGCCCCCCAACAATGCGCTGACGACGATTCCGGCTTTGGCCAATGTCGGCGCCGGCGGCGGGAGCATTGCCCACCTGGCTGCCGGCGGCGACGGCTGGCAAACTACCTTCGTCCTGGTCAACACCGGAATCAGCGCGACCTCGGCCACGCTTAGTTTCTTCAACGATCAAACCGGTTTTCCGCTGTCATTGCCGCTGTCATTTCCGCAAAACGGCGGCGGCGTTGCCCTGACGGTTCCGTCGTACACCGCGCAACTGGCGGCCGGAGCCAGCCTCATCATTGTGAGCAGCGGAGGACCGATACTCGCCACCGGATCGGCGCAGCTTTCGACCACCGGAAACGTGAGCGGCTTCGTGATCTTCCGCCACAACGACCAGGAAGCCGTGGTGCCGCTGGAGAGCCGCAACGCCAGCGGATACCTCATCGCGTTCGATAACACCAGTGGCACCGCCACCGGCATCGCGGTCAACAGCGTTTCCGCGCTGCCCGTCAACGTGCCAGTGATTATTCGCGACGATACCGGCGCGCAGATCGGCACCGACACCCTCAACTTGGCCGCCAACGGGCACATTGCCTTTACCCTGGTGACCGACAAATATGCGCAGACAGCGAACATCCGCGGCACCATCGAATTCGACACGCCAGCGGGAGCTACTATCGGCGCGCTAGGGATTCGCATTCCCCCCGGTGCGTCCCCCACGTACACCACGCTTCCCGCGCTCACCAAGTAACTCTCATTCCCATCGGGTATTTTGCCGCGACCGTTGCCCGATGGGAATGCGATTATCCTGGGAATGCGATTATCCTTGCCTTTAGCAAACCGATCCTGTAAACTTCCGGCGATGAAGACGCGTGGGCTGGTTGTTCTTTCCTTGCTTTCGAGCGTCGCCTTTGCGCAAAACGCTCAGAATGAAATCGACGCGCATCTGACCGCCGCCCGCAACGCCGCGGGGTTTGATTTCACCGGCACGCTGGCGCGCTTGTGTGTCGCCCCTCCGTTTACCACTGGCATTCGCGACGCCGCGCCCGGCAAACCGCCAGCCCGCGAAACTTGGTTCACCGAACCGGCGAAGGTCTTCGACAATCTCTATTTCGTGGGTTCGAAAATCCATTCCTCCTGGGCGCTCACCACCAGCGACGGCATCATCTTGATCGACACGCTCTTCACCTACAACTCCGAGGAAGAGATCGTCGGTGGCTTAAAGAAACTGGGCCTCGATCCCGCCAAGGTGAAATACGTGATCATCACGCACGCGCACGGCGATCATGTCGGCGGAGCGAAACTGATGCAGGATCGCTTCAAGTCCCGCATCGTCATGGGCGGGCCGGACTGGGATTCGATTGAGAAGTCGGTCAACGGTTACCCGGAAGGCAAACCGAAGCGCGATATCGTCGCCGATGACGGACAGAAGCTCACGCTGGGCGATACTACGGTGACGATCCTGACGACGCCGGGACATACTCCCGGGACTCTTTCGATGATTTTCCCGGTGAAGGACCACGGACGAACGCTCATTGTGGCTTATGCGGGCGGCACTGCGTTTAACTTTCCCAGCACGGTGCCAAACTTCGACATCTATATCCAGTCGCAGAAGAAAATGGTCGCAGCGGCCGCGGCCGCAAACGCAACCATTCTGATGAGCAATCACTCAGAGTTCGATTACGCCACAACCAAGATCAAATTGCTGGCCGCACGCAAACCCGGCGAGCCGCATCCTTATGAAATCGGAAAAGACGCGGTCGCGCGCTATTTCACAGTCACCGGGGAATGCGCCGAAGCGCAGCGACTGAAGGTGATGCAGATGGGGCCTTCTCAGTAAGGCCGCCTGCCGATGAAATTGCCCGGCGGATCGTAATTGCAAACCCATACTTCGGTGCGCCCGCTGCGGGCGGCTGCGCATCCTACCCGCTTGGTGTCGCGCCAGACGATTTGCGTATAGTGGCCGCACACCCCGCGGCAGGAGTTCGAACGGTATTGATAGTTTCTGGATTCCGAGGCCCAATCGTTCACCACCTCCGCGGGCGAGGCGCTGCGCGCCGGTGATCTCAAAAAGATTTTCTCCATAGGGTGAGTCGCGGCGATGGAAAAATTGCCGGTGCGTCGCCAGATAGTCGGCCCATTCCTGCGCGAAGGCGGCGAGGCGTTCGGACCAGACGAGCGGTGGCACTCCAACGCTGCTGGCGAACGGAGTTGTGAGCCGCCAGCATGGAGTCCGCCAGCGATTGAGCATGGAGCGTTCCGGCGATCAAGATCAGGAGTCCAGCCGCTCGCCGCATATCTGGCCGCTACGGCTCAGCGCTTCCGCCACGGCTTTGCCCACATCGGTAGTCGACGCCGTCCCGCCCATGTCCGGAGTGCGCGGGCCTTCCGCCGTCACCTTTTCAATCGCGCGCACGATGGCGTCGTGAGCGGCCGGATGGCCCAGATGATCGAGCATCATTGCGCCGGACCAGATCTGGCCGATCGGGTTCGCGATGCCCTGCCCCGCGATGTCGGGCGCGGAGCCGTGAACCGGCTCAAACAGCGACGGAAATTTGCGCTCGGGATTGATATTGGCCGAAGGCGCGATGCCGATGGTGCCGGTGCAGGCCGGACCCAGATCGCTCAAGAATATCGCCAAATAGATTCGACGCCACGACGACATCGAACCAATCCGGATGGCGCACGAAATGCGCGGTCAGGATATCGATGTGGAATTTATCCACCTTCACGTCAGGATAGTTGCGCGACATCTCCGCGACGCGCTCGTCCCAATAGGGCATCGATATGAAGATGCCGTTCGATTTCGTCGCCGCCGTCAAGTGCTTCTTCGGGCGGCGCCGCGCCAGCTCGAAAGCGTAGCGCAGGACGCGGTCGACCCCGACGCGGCTGAAGATCGATTCCTGCATCACGATCTCGCGCTCCGTGCCCGGCGAACATCTTGCCGCCCACCGAGGAATATTCGCCCTCGGTATTCTCGCGCACTACGTAAAAATCAATGTCGCCGGGCTGTCGATTCGCCAGCGGGCTTGCGACCCCCGGCATCAAACGCACCGGCCGCAGGTTCACATACTGATCGAACTCCCTGCGGAACAGCAGTAGCGAGCCCCATAGCGAGATGTGGTCCGGCACCTTCTCAGGCCAGCCAACGGCCCCGAAGAAAATCGCGTCGTGGCTGCCGATTTGCTCTTTCCAATCGTCCGGCATCATCTGGCCGTGGCGTGCGTAGTAATCGCAGCTCGCGAAGTCGAAGCCGTCATAGCGCAGATCGATCGCGAAGCGGCGCGCCGCCGCGTCGAGCACACGGATTCCCTCGGGGACCACCTCGCTGCCGATGCCGTCGCCGGGGATGACGGCGATTCTATGCGTGGTCATGCACCGTTCGAGTGAAACGGATCGCCGCCGGCGGGCGGTGCGGGTTCGGCGCTGGCGATATCCAGGTTGACGACGATAGGCTCCTGACCGCTGCGCACCACGACCGCCTCCACCGGCTCATCGGCGCGCGCGTTCATCTCCTGGTGCGGCACATACGGAGGCACATAGATAAAATCGCCGGGACCGGCCTCTTCCACATATTCCAGATGATCGCCCCAGCGAAAGCGCGCGCGTCCGCGAACTATATAAAGGACAGTCTCGAGCTCGCCGTGATGATGCGCGCCGGTGCGGGCGGCGGGCGCAACCGTTACCGTGCCCGCCCACAGCTTGCTTGCTCCGGTGCGGGCGTGCGTAATCGCCGCCGCGCGCGACATGCCCGGCGTCTGCGGCGTGTTGCTATCCAGCTCGCCCGCGCGCACAATGCGGATTCCGTGTTCTTTCCAGTCAGCCATGTGTCTCCTGATTCACACTTTTCTCCCCATCGCGTTTCTCAGCGGTTTGCCCAGCGCGAAGATCGCGGCGCCCGCGATCAGCCCGAGTCCGCCCAGCATCACGAAAAATATATCCCGCGGCATCTTCTCATAGAACGTGCCCATATATCCAGTGAGATAATTGCCGATGAAGTTCGAGAGAAACCACATGCCCATCAGCATGCTCACCAGACTCGGCGGCGCCACTTGCGCCACCAGCGATTGACCGATGGGCGAAAGATACAGCTCGCCGACGGTGAGAATAAATGTACTGCCCACCAGCCATAGGAAGCTGATCCTCTGGGTCTCGCCCAAGCCGTGCGCAATATAGATCAGAGGCAGGAAGGACAGGCCCAGCATGGTGCACCCCATCGCCATTTTAGCTGATGCTGCCGGGCTCCTTGCCGCGCCGCGATTGCCAGCCCCAGAACGGAATCAGCAGCGGCGTAAGCGCGAAAATAAACATCGGGTTCACCGACTGAAACCAGGTGGAGGGCATTTCGAAGCCGAACACATGCCAGTCCGCATTGCGGTCCGCGAAAATCTGCAGCGTATTGCCCTGCTGCTCGTAGACCGCCCAGAACAAGGCGTTGATGATCACCAGCACCATCAGGGCGAAGATCACTTTCCATTCGCGCGAGGTCAAGCGGAACTTTTTCCACGTGCGTCTTCTTGCCGCGCGTCAGACTATCTTCGGCGAGAAACTTCTGGCCCCACAGATAAAAGATGAGTCCGCACACCATGCCGACACCCGCCGCCGCGAAACCGTAGCCCCAGCCGAATCTCTGTCCCAGCGTTCCGCACACCAGCGGCGCGAGGAATGCGCCCAGGTTCACGCCCATGTAGTAGATGCTGTAGGCGCGGTCCATGCGCGGATCGCCCGGCGGATAGAGGCCGCCCACCTGCGTCGCCAGGTTCGGCTTGAAACAGCCGTTGCCGACGATCAGGAAAAACAAGCCCACCAGGAACATCGATTCGGCGGCGAGAAAGAACTGGCCGATGGCCATCAGGACTGCGCCGATCACCACCGTCTTGCGCTGCCCCAGCAGACGGTCCGCGATCATGCCGCCAAATAGGGGCGTGAGATACACCAGCGCGGTGTAGATCCCGTAAATCTGCGAAGCCATCGGCTGGATGTTCTGCGGGCCGAATACCGCCTCGATGCCCCGTTGCAGCGGCATATACCCGAGAACGTGCACCGTGCCGGCGCGCACGTTCTTGATCAGGTAGTCCACCATGTAGAGCACCAGCAGCGCGCGCATGCCGTAGTAGGAGAAGCGCTCCCACATCTCGGTGAAGAACAATACGAACAGGCCCGCGGGATGGCCCAGCAGGGTCTTCTGCGATCGAATCGTATCGTAAGCCGACGGCGGGGGTGTGACGTTGGCGCCCAAAGTGTGTCCTTAGTTCGGCTTCTTCTTCTTGAACAGATCGATGATTCCGGTGGCTTCTTTGCCGATGTCGGTCTTGGTCAGAGGCGCAAGCTTTTGCGCGGCGATTCCACCTACCAAGCCTTTGACGTCGGGCACGAACTTAGGTTGCGACGACGTGCCCTGAATGAAAAAAGGAACCGAGGTGTTGCCGGAGGGATTCACGATATCCAGCAATGCGCCGGTATGGAGCTGGGCGCGCATCTTGAAATCCAGCGCATTGGACGGGCTGATGGTGCCCGCGCCGGTCAATTCACCAATGGCGGGAGCGATCACCGAGATCTTCTCGACCTTCATTCCGCCCGGATCCGAATGCACGCTGGCGCCGATGTTGTCGAAATCGGTATCGGGACTGATCTTGATGCCGGTCAATTTGGCGACGGTGTTCATGCGGCTGCCGAGATCGAAGCCCGCGAGCCGCGTCTTCTGCAGCGCCAGCGTGCCGTCCACTACCAGCTTGTCGCTGGGGCCGTCGACGGTGACGTTCGCCGAGGCGGTTCCGCCTTCGAGCGACGATCCCTGCGGCAGCACAATATCGAGCGCCGGCAACATCGCGGCCAGTTCCTGCACTTCCATGCCAGGCGCGGCCAGCTTCAGGTGAAGAACCGTGGCGTTGTTGGCTTCACTGTAAGTTCCCGTCAGTTCCGCCTTCGCCTTTCCGATCTGTACCTCGCCGCGCGTGAGCACTCCAGTGCGCTGGCGCAAATTATGGTTGATGGCGAAATCGAAGCCCACCGTCTTCGTGGCCGGCTTGCCGTTCTTGGCCAGCTTGAGCTGCGCGGCCTGAATCGCGCCCTTCAGGTGCAGCTCGCGGCCGGTGGAGGCGGCATTGCCGTCGATCGAAAGCAGCCCTCCGAACCCCGGTGGACGGACGCACGAACCCAGCCTTGGCGATATCGAGTTTATTCAGCTTGAGGGTTAAATCGAATGGCGTCTCGGAAGTATCGGCCGGTATCGATGGGGCCGGCCTTGCCATCGAGTTTCACATCTCCACCGCCCTGAATATCCGCTGCGAGCGATACCGGGAAGGACACGTCGGGCGCAAAATCCTTCACCTCGATATTCAGCTTATCGAGCACCTTCGGCCGTGCCTCGCCCGCCATCTTTATGGATAGCGTTCCGTTAGTAATCTTTACCAGTTTGACAGTCAAATTTTGCACCGAACCGTCCGGGGCGGCTGGCGCAGGGGAGGGGGCTGACGCGGGTGGTAAACTTTTCACGCCCAAACTGGCAAAATTCCAGGTGCCCGTATCCGATTGAATCAGATCGATTTCCGGCGCCTCAATCTCAATCCCTGTCACATTAATCTTTTTCGAGAAGATCAGAGGCTGGAGTTCCACGCCTACCTTCAAGGACTTGGCCTGGATGAACGGGGTTTTGCTGAACGACGGATCGTCGGCAATCGAGAGGTCCGCGGCGGCGACGCCTCCCGAAAAAATCGAGAGTTTCAGATCGCCCAGCTTGACTTCGCGCGCCAGCGCCTGGGTAAGCGCTGCTTCGAGACGCGGCCGAAACTGATTGGCATCGATCAGAAAAGGAAGGGCCAGCGCGATCAATACGAGGAGCGCCACGACGATTGCAAGCCAGCGGAGGGCGTGTTTCATGAGGAAATTCCAATCTTCAAAGTGTACACCGGGCGCAGCCCGTTACGGTGATATTCCGCGAGGCTTGGCGGTGGTTCCTCACGGGAAGAATTTACAATCCGGAGCGGCCCTCCCGATCGGCCGTCCCGAATCTGCGCCTGATCGACGCCTCACCGGCTATGGATGGCCCCATGCGTGCGAGGTATTTGGCGGACGGGCAAAGTCCCCGTGCCAGATAGGAAGCAGAGTGAACCAGCCAACTGTTAAAGAAGAACATCAACCGTTTGTTTCCGACATCCAGGAACTCCGCAAGCGGCCCGCCGGCATATGGAAGAGGGTGCCGTCACCAGTTCGTATACGGCTGACCGGGAGACGGTCCTGCGCATCCTGAATGAGGTGCTGGCAACCGAAACCGTCTGTGTCCTGCGCTACAAACGCCACTACTACATGGCGACGGGCATCCATGCGCAACCGGTAGCCGAGGAGTTCCTCCAGCACTCCAAAGAAGAGCAGGGGCACGCCGATCTGGTGGCCGAACGCATCACCCAACTGGGAGGCGAGCCGAACTTTAACCCTGACGGGATGACCTCCCGCAGCCATTCAGAGTATTCCGAAGGCAAGACTTTGTTGGATATGGTCCGCGAGGACCTGGTGGCGGAGCGCGTGGCGGTTGAGTCCTATAACGAGATCATCCGCTATCTGGGCGCCGACGATCCGACTACCCGCCGGATGCTGGAAAAGATTATGGCCAAGGAAGAAGAGCACGCCGACGATATGAAGAAAATTCTGGACAACCTCAGCGAGAATCTTCGGCCCGAGAAATCCGGCAAAGAGGTACACAAGGAGAAATCCTAGGTCGTCCGAGAGTATGGCATTCGGACGGCGCTGGTGACCGTATTTGGTTAAGGACTGTCATATGAGCTCAAAACGAAAACTTGCGCCGACCGTGCTGGTGGTGGACGACCAGGAAACCCTGACACGCCTCATGTGCAAAACCCTGGAAAGCAACGGATTTCGGGTTCTCACCGCGAACAGCGGCGCGGACGCCTTGACCCTTTGCCGCGGCGCGGAACCGCCGGTTGACCTGCTAGTCACGGATTACAGTATGCCCGGCATGACGGGACTCGAACTCGCGCACAAATGCCGCAGGCTCAACCATGAACTGGGCGTTTTATACGTTACAGGCTCTTCGCCTGGAGACGACCTGCTGAGGGATCTGAACACGGAGAGACACGGCCTCCTGGCCAAGCCGTTCCGCCATTCCGAGTTGCTGCGCAGCGCCAAGGCGTTATTGGACATGGAGCCGGTGGCCCCTCCATCGTGGGAGACTCATGGGTCTCGGAAAGAACGCTTGAGCGTGGAGAGATAGTCATGAGTTTGTTAACTGGCTTTTTTAAGGAATCCGACACACAACTGGGCGTTTTTTACCCCAAGCATTACTTGATCGCGGTTTTCCGCGATTCGAGGGCCGCGCAACAGGCTGTGAAGGAGTTGTGGACCGCCGGGTTTGCGCAAGATGAAGCGATCGCGGTGGCGGGCCAGGAGTTCGTGGATCTGGCTGCAGAAGAAACCGGCCCAGGGAACTTCGTGATGCAGGCGCTATCGCGCTTCTTCGCCACCGAACAAAAGACCCACGATGCCGATCTCACGCGGGCACAGCACGGCGCTGGATTCGCGGCGGTGCATTGTACGACTGAAGAGACAAAGCAGCAAGCCTGGACCATGCTGCAACCGGCCGGTCCGCTGGCCGCCAGATATTACGGCTCAGCCGGTATCGAGCACCTCGCAGGCGATTTTACGACGAACTAGACACCAAAAGGAGAAAGACACCATGAAAGAAAGTACGAAAGATGAAATCCAAGGGAAGCTGCACGAGGCCAAAGGCAAGATTAAGGAGAAAACCGGCCAGATGACCAATGACCCGAATCTCGAAGACTGAGGGGACGGGCGAAAAGGTCGGCGGCAAGATTCAAAACAAGGTCGGGCAAATCAAGAAGGTATTCGAGAAGTAACGCAGCTCAGAAAAGGAAAAATCGAAAATGTTGATACTGCTTATCGTTTTGATCTTGGTGTTTGGCGGCGGCTTTGGCTACTACGGCCATTCCCGCTGGGGCGCCGGTGGCGGCGCAGGCATTGGTCTTGGCACCATACTGTTAATCCTGCTGATCGCCTGGATGCTTGGGATATTTCACTAGAGCGTGAAGGTAGCATCATGGCCCGAATGAACGCCGCTGGTGTGTTCGGCCTTATCGCTTTGGCGATATTGCCGCCCTGCTCTGGTCAGACCAGTTCTAATCGGAGCAGGGACCACCGGCCGGAGGCCGCAGAAACCGACATCGGCCTTCTGCAGCGCATGGTCAAAGAACAGGGTCGCCAGATTGCGGAGCTGGAGAAAACCGTTAAGTCGCTTCAGTCGGCGGCCTCCGCGATGAACGAAAAGCCGACCGCACATGAGATAGCCAAGACTATTTTCAAACCGGCCGCACGATGGCAAAATCCACTTGCGTGGGCCCAAATCCGGAAAGACCTGTCGCGCGCGCAGGTGAAGGAGATTCTGGGTGCGCCGACGTCGGTGGAGTCTGTCATGGATTATCAGACCTTGCATTATAAGGGCGATGTCCCCGGCTCAGGCGCCGCCGCCGGTGTTATAAAGCTAACCGACGATCGGGTCTCCGAAATCACCCCGCCGGCATTTTGAGGCGCCCGCCCACAGTTCCCAGCCCCCCATGGGGCGCTTCCTGCCTTTCAATCAACCAAACCTCTGGCCATAAACCTCTGGCCCTCTCCCCACCGGCTTCCAACTGTGGCAAACTGGAAGCTTCCCGGAGGCGGTATGGTAGGGCGAACCATTCAGCAATATCAATTGCTAGAAAAGTTGGGCGCGGGTGGGATGGGTGAGATCTATAAAGCCCTCGATACGCGCTTAAACCGCACGGTGGCCATCAAGGTATTGCCGAGCGCGAAATCCGGCGACCCGGAGCGGCGGCGGCGCTTCCTGCAAGAAGCGCAAGCGGCGTCGGGACTCAATCACCCCAGCATCATCACTATTCACGACGTCATCTCCGACGGCGACACCGAGTTCATGGTGATGGAATACGTGCAGGGCAAGACCCTGAACGACCTTATTCCCAAGGGCGGGCTGCGCGTTCCTCTGCTGATCAAATACGCGCTGCAGATGGCGGATGCGCTGAGTGCCGCGCACGCCGCCGGCATCGTGCATCGCGATCTGAAACCCGCGAACGCAATGGTGACGGAATCCGGCCTCGTTAAGGTGCTCGACTTCGGACTGGCGAAGCTCACCGACCGGGGTGCGGTGACGGATGCCGGCGACGACCGCACCCGCACCATCGCCAGCGCGCCGATGACTGTCGAAGGATCCATTCTGGGCACCGTCAGCTACATGTCGCCGGAGCAGGCGCAAGGCAAGAAGGTAGATGCGCGCTCGGATATTTTCTCGTTTGGCGCGGTGCTGTATGAAATGGCTACGGGCGTGCGCGCCTTCGAGGGCGAATCCAGCCTGTCAACGCTTTCGGCGATTTTACGCGACGAAGTCCGTCCCATGTCGGAAGTGGCGCCGGATGTGCCGCCGCAGTTGGAGGACGTGATCCAGCGCTGCCTGCGCAAGATGCCGGACGACCGCTGGCAGAGCATGAAGGAAGTGCAGGCGGCCCTCTCGACGCTGAAGCGCGAGTCGGATTCGGGATCGCTTTACACCACCCGGCTGACGGCGCCGCTGCCGCTGCCTTCCACCGGTCCTCCGTCGAGGGGACCGAAGACGCAAGCTTCGGCTGTAGCAGCCGCCGCTCCGCCGGTGGCGCGGCACCCTTTGAATCCCAAGCTAATCATGGGAATCGCCGCTGTGCTGGTGATTCTGCTGGCGGGCGCAGGCGGGGCTTCGTGGATGATGAAGAAGCGCGCCGCGGAAAGAGCTGCTGCCGAGTTAGCGGCACAGACGCCTCCGCCGCCGGTTGCGGAGCCCGCGCCGGCGCCGCCACCGCCGCCCGACACCACGCTCACTAACGACAGCGTCCTCGACATGGTGAATCAGAAGGTGCCCTCCGATCTGATCCTGAGCCAAATACGGTCGGCTGATAAAACCAACTTCGATTTATCGACTCCGGAAGTCATTCGCCTATCGAAGGCCGGAGTTACGCCGCTGATCATCGAGCAGATGCGAGATCCGAAGCGGATACCGCTGGCACCGCCGCCGCGCGCCAGGACGCCGCAAAATGCCAAGCAGAACACCAAGCAGAGCGCCCCAGTCACGACTGCGACCAACACGCCCCCGGTTCCGATAGTGGCTCCGACGCCGACTCCCGTGCCGATCGCCGCCAATCCGGCGGCAACTTTACCTCCAACTCCGGCACCCGCACCGGTGGTGGCGGCTCCGCAGACAGTGAGCGTGCCGGTGCCCGACGCGGCGCCCTTCCGGATAACGCTGGCTGCGGCTATTCCAGCCGATGCCGAAGTGGGGCGGCCAATTCGTTTCACGGCCTCAGAGGATTTTAGACTGAACAACGTCACCGTCATCGCGAAGGGAGCGCCGGTGCAAGGCGAGATTTCGGAAACGCCGAAAAAGGGCAGGATATTTGGAATTGGCGGAACCAAACTCAGTTTTAGGCTTATCCAGGCGCGGAGCGCGTCGGGCCGCCCCATCAATGTGCGCGCGCTCCCCACGGCAAAAAGCGATGGTGTGACGCAGCGGCCCGTCGAGACCGGCCAGAAGACGGGATCGAAGGACATCGCCGCAGCGCAAGGCGCGCAGTATATTGGCTACGTCGACGGCGCACAGACAGTTACGGTTCCTAAGTAGGAACGGCGGGCTTTGCATCCGAGTTTTAGAATTTCCTTTTCAATCGAAGACGGGAGCTAAAGATAGATTTGTCCGACGGAGAGATCATTAGCGGCTCGCCAGTGCGCATCGTGCCGTCGAAATTCCTCGGGAGAAAGCGGGTTCGGCATTCGCTTTCATCCTGGCTGACTGCCGCTAGCGCGGTTCATACAAGGCGTTGAATGCGCAGCCAAACAGAGTGATGACGCACAACACATAGCTCCAGATCAGCAACGCGAGCCCCGCGCCGACGCCGCCGTAGAGCAGGTTGTAGTGGGCTATATCGCGAAAGTACCAGCCCACCGCCAACGTCGAGAGCAGCCACAACACCGTGGCCAGCATGGCGCCGGGAAACACACGCCGAAGGACTTGCTTGCGGTTGGGTCCAACATAAAAGACCAGCGCCATGACAATGACGATGGCGATCAGGGCGATCGCGAAACTGAAGATTTGGCCGCCGATCGCGACCCAGCCTTGCAGATCATCCCCCCGCGTCAACCCCAGCCAGTAAACGAACGAGCGGCGAGCGCGGTTGCCGAGCACAATGAGCGCCGAAGCTCCCAGGATGGGGATCGCGGCTATCAGCACCAGCCACATGGCGACTGCCCGTTCTTTAATGAAGGAGCGGCCGCTTGGGATGCGGTAGATAGCGCGGAAGCCCTCCATCAGACTCATCATCACGCCCGAGCTGGCCCATACGGAGAGCACAACCGCCCCCACCAGCAAGGTTGTGGGACGGCGGCCCTTTACCGTGAACAGCGCGCGCACGATCTCTTCGGTGCCAGGCGGGATTACGTCGTAGAGCATGCGTGCGGTGGTGCGCGCGACTGCATCGGCGTTTGCCTGCACCAGCACGGCCGCGAGCGTGGTGACCACGGGGAAGAAGGCCAGCAGCGCGGAATACGCCGCGCCCTTCGCGATGCCGAAGCAGCCATCTTGGTAAGTCGCCTGGAAGGCGGCGCGCAAGCGGCTCCAAAAACGCGTCGCGATCCCCACATCGGCCATGTAGATGTTCGGAGAGGAGGCCACCTGAAATCATTATCCCTAAAGGACAACGCGCACAGCGACGTTGGTGCCTTCCGTGCATTAAGAAGGGCGGTTGCGTGAGCGATGAGACCTCGAAACATCGCCCGGACCGATACGTGCGTCACAACGGCCGATCCCGCCGCCAGAGCCAAATTCCGGCGCTATTGGGCGTTTCTCTCTGCCGACGTATTGTCGATCCGCAGAGTGGCACTCGCCATGGTCAAAAAAGAAGCCGAGCACGCGGCTTCCAACACCCGTCCCACGCCTTCCCTGATTTGACCTAGAATAGGTGGTCGGATTGGAAAGTTGAAGGAGACTCCCATGAAACGAATTTTGACTTGGTCATTCGGGCTGGCGTTACTCGTTGCCGCGCCTGCGTTTGGACAGAAGAAGGCAACCGTAGAGAACGTGCCGGAAATGCCATTCACCGCGGTGCCCAACTTTTTGAAACTTCCTCCGGGGGTGTATCTGGGCGAATCCGTCGCGGTAGCCACCAACTCCAAGGGGCATGTATTCGTCTATCACCGCAGCGCCACCACGCGGCTGTTCGAATTCGATCAGGCCGGCAACTTCATCAAGGAAATCGGCAGCGGCTATTACGGCTTCGAATTCGCGCATTCGGTGCGCGTCGATAAAAATGACAACATCTGGACCGTCGACGAGGGCACCAACATGATCACGAAGTTCAGCCCTGACGGAAAGGTGCTGATGGTGCTGGGCCGCAGGCCACCGGCGGTTGCCGGAGTGCTGCCCTTCCCGAATGGCCCGAACGCTCCGGCGCAGAAATATATCTTCTGCCGTCCAACGGATATTGGCTGGGACCCGCAGGGCAACATCTTCATCTCCGACGGCTATTGCAACAACCGGGTGGTGAAGTACGACAAGAACGGCCGCTTCCTGGCGCAGGTGGGCAGCGAAAAGGCGGGCAAGGCGATGGGCGAATTCAATCTCCCTCACGCGTTGCAGGTGGACGGCGAGGGCCATGTCTGGGTGTCGGACCGCGGCAACAACCGCTACGTGGTGCTCGACAACAACCTGAAGCCCATGCGTGAGATTACCGACCTGGGCACTGCCTGGACGGCGTGCATCTCATCCGGCCCCCATCAATACGCCTTCCTGTCGAACTCCAACCCCAACGGCAACATGCCGGGAACCTGGGAAAAGACCGGAGAAATTTACAAGACCGAACTGGATGGCACTGTGCTCGGCAAGTTTGGTCATGCCGGGAAATTGCCTCCCGGATTCCAGGTGGTTCACAACATCGATTGCCGCAATCCCAACGAAATCATCATTGGCGAGATCGAATCGTGGCGCGTGCAGAAATTCGTATTCAAGCCAACCGCGGCCAAATCCGGCGGCGCGGGAGCGAAGTAGCAAGCCGTCAGATCGAGGAGAACACTTATGAAAAACTTAATGCAAGCTCTGTTAGCTACGGCTTTGATCGCCGGCGTTCCCGTTTATGCGCAGAAAGACGCGCCTGAAATTAAGTTCGATTCCGTCCCTAACGCTCTGCAACTTCCCGCCGGGATATATCTCGGCGAAGTAGCCGGCGTGGCAACGAATTCGCACGGCGATATTTTTGTCTACACGCGGACGGGCAATCCCACGGTGACCATCGGAACCTCGCGGCCCTTTGCCCACGGAGGCTCGCGGCTTTTCGAGTTCGATCCCGCCGGTAAGTACATCCGCGAGATCGGCAAGGATTCCTACGGCTTCATGTTCGCCTCCCAGGTCCGCATCGATCCGGCCGATAACATCTGGGTGGTGGATCAAATGACCAACATGGTGATGAAGTTCAGTCCGCAAGGGCGCGTCGTCATGCTGCTCGGACGAAAGGCCGAGAACGTTACGGTTCCGGCGCGTGCGACCACAGGCGATGGCGCAGGACGGCCCACGGATCTTTTCGAGCGCCCGACCGATGTGGCTTGGGATGCGGCCGGCGACATCTTCGTCGCCGACGGCCTCAGCAATGCGCGGGTGGCGAAATTCGATAAAGACGGCAAGTTCATAAAGTCGTGGGGCAAGAAGGGAACCGGAGACGGCGAGTTCGCCAATGTTCGCAGCATCGCGGTGGACGCGCAAGGCAATGTCTACGTGGCGGACGGCGGAAACAAGCGCATTGAAGTTTTCGACAATGACGGCAACTTTAAGACCGCCTATACGGGTGTGGGGAATGCGCAGGCGCTATGCCTCACCAAGGGAGCGAGTCCAATTCTTTACGTCTCGAATTCCAATCCGCCGAACGACATTGACCGCGAGGGGGAAATCTACAAAATGCAACTGGACGGAACCGTGGTCGGCAAATTCGGCAGAGCCGGCAAGCTGCCGAAGGAGTTCGGAACCGTGAACGCCATCGACTGCCGCAATGCCAATACGCTCTACGTGGGCGAAGTCGGCAATTTGCGCGTGCAGAAGCTGATGCTGCACTAACCGGCTAACCCGCACTAACCTGCTAACAGTATCCGGCGCAAGCTATAAACGCCTGCGCCGGGCAGCCTTGCCTTCGATTCTTCTGTCTGCGAACTGGTCTTCCTTCTTTCCTTCAAGCTTCCTTCGAGGGCCCTCTCATGGCGGCATTAACCCGTGAGGCCTGCTGTGAGTGACGCACAACGCTGTTAAGACGCTGTACGCTCAGTTCGCAAGCCCGGCGATCTGGGAGAGACCACCTACCGAGCGGGACGGAGTTCCAGTTCTCCGCTACTACCTCACCGCTGCTACGCTCCGCGGAAGGGTCTAGAATTCCGCTCACGTGGTCCTTGGCCCCCGGTGGGTGGGACGGACTCTCACGCCTGCAAAGTAACGCGGAGGATTCGCGTGGGGTGAAAAGACAAAGCGGGAAGTGACGGCTATCACTGTAGAAAGAGCTGCGGAGGAAGATGGGAACGCAATTTTTGACGGGATGGAGTGGCGACTTTTCGTCCAAGGGAACGCCAGCATGGCTCAGGGCGTTTATCGGGAGTAACGGCAAATAGACCCAGATCGGAACCTATTTTCAGCGGTTGCGCGTTACCCGTCCATGTGGCTGCCAGTTAGTCGACACTAGGCGACCAGGCAGAGGCGATTCGCCTGAACGCCGATTTACGGCCACTACCTTCTAGTCGCTGCGCGTTTGCTGCCCACCAGGAGATACGCGCTCAGGCCGGATCGTACGCAGCCGATCTTCGCCCAGAGACGATTCCGAATCGATCGGCTGGGCGGCGAAATGAACAGGACCGGACCGTTTGTCCGTGGATTACCGTAACCTTTCCGGTCTTGCATCGTATAAACCTTATGCTGTCCGCTCTTCGTGTGCTCATCCGGAGTATGCGCAACGAGCCCGGCTTGTCGCGCAATTATCACAAAGTTTTTGAGGGGAAACTTCCATGCCTATGACCCGCCGAAGTCTCGTCAAACTGGCCGCGGCCGCTCCCTTTTTCGCAACGAGGCCCGCGCTCGACGCTCAACCCGCGGCCGATGATTCGCTCCAATCTGAGATTCGGCTGAGCGCCGGCCTGCCCGATCAACGGCGTAGCGTTTACTGATCCACTTGGCTGTGCACAAGTCACTTCCCGATCGCAAGTCTCCTTCAGGGGACGGGAATGCGGTAAATGTTGCGATGCGTCGTCACTCGCGGATAAGCGTAGACGGACGGATCCGCGCCCCCGAAAGCCCGCGGTTCGGGAAAGGTCTTCGCCCCCGGAAGATTCGCCGCATCGCTAAGATGTGCAAGCCCATCGGGAGGCAACCGCGGCAGAAGCTGGCCAGGGCGCAGCGGAACCGCGTAGGTTTGGCGCTTGCGGGTGTAATGGACGTACAAAAACTTCCGATCGGGAGACCAACTCACAAGCGCGGGGGTCACGCCCCGGTTTTCTTCTCCGGCTGTTCCGCAGCTCTTGCAGATTAAAGTTTGCGTGTCTCCGTCGTAGCTATCGACGTACGCGTCGCCGCTTGCGGTCCACACTGCAACCGCGTTTCCATCGGGTGAGATGGCGTAGAGGAATGCTATCGGCCCGGGGAGCAGCATTCGAAGTCCAGTCCCGTCCTCATTCACATGGTAGAGGTAGGAAACTCCCGCTTCGCCGCCGACGAACAGAACGCCGCCATGGGGATCGAACAGAACACGAATGGAGTACTCTTTCGCGGCCAGGCGGCGCGGCGGCGAACTCGCGTCCAGCGGCGCAAGCCAGAGCTGCGAGTGCCCGGGCTCGTTGACGCTCAGGAACGCAATGCGCTTTCCGTCCGGCGAGACGTTATAGTGTTCCATCAGGTAATCCGGCAGGAGTCGTGTGGTGCGCCCGGTACCCAAGCTGACAGACCACAACTCACCGCTGACGAAACGCCGGCTGGTGCGCGACCGCACCAGATAGTAAAGTGTCTTGCCGTCCCCGGAAAACGAAGGCAGGAAGGCGAACCCCTCCGAGGTGATCTGACGGTCGCCGTGAGCGTCGTGGACCCACAAGGTACTCTGACTCAGACCCACCGAGGTCACAAAGGAGCGGCCATCCGGAGCAAAGGAGAGACCCTGTTCCTCGGTGGCGCCGGATGTCACCTGTTCCGGCGTGCCGTCGGGGAAGCGTTGACGCCAGATGTGATACCCATCGCCGGTGTTGGCGGACAGGTACATCCATCTTCCATCGGGAGACCATGCGGCGTCGGTGCACTGCGCCGGCTGCGGACCAACACGGGTTCCCGGAGCGCCGCCGTCAAAAGGAACCAGGCGGCACGGCTGCCAACTGCCGAGATCCATTTCCACAATGAGGACACTTCGCCCGTCGGGCGATAGAAAGGACCGATGAGCCATCCCGTATGGTCCGGCTGGCATGTAGACTGTGCGTATCGCCGACCGGCTCTCCGTGGATTCAAAAACTCCCATGTGAATGCCGCCCTCCGGCATGGAAGAGAACATCACATGCGGCTGGCCGGGGAGGAGTTGAATCCAACTCAAAGCCGAAGCATGAGCGAACAACCGGGCCGGATCGCCGCCCAGGACGGGCACGGTCCAAACATCGCCCGCGCTGTTCCCTTCCGTATACGCGATCCGGCTGCCATCCGAAGAAAAGGCCACTGGTCCTTCCTTCCCGGTGCCGCCGTGGGTCAATTGAACCGGGTTCCCATCGGGCAGAAGCTTGACGTACACTTCACCCGGTCCTTCAAAGGTGCTTTCGCCGCGGATAAACGCCAGCATCCGTCCATCCGGGGAAAGCGTAGGGGCTACAGCCGAATCCGCAAAGTTGGTGAGTGGCGAGTAATCGACACCCCGTGCAGCGGCTGACGATTTCGGACCCAAGAGCATCCACCCGGCGCCGGACGCGACCAGAACCGCCGCTCCGGCAGCCCATATCCAGGTTCGGCGGCTTGGTTTGTTTCTGCCCAAAGGCGCCAGCGCAGATTTAGCAACCGCTTGATGCGTCAGATCGACAGCTAGACCGATGTCCGTGTTTGCAATGGGACGCTCAGGTACGGCCAGTTCTTGTCCGGTTACGGAAGCGATGAACCGATAGCCCCGTTTAGGCAGGGTTTCAATGTAGGCGGGGTTCGCGGCTTTATCCCGTAAAGCGAGCCGGATTTGCCGGATGGAGTAGTTGAGCCCCTGGTCGAACTCAACGAAAGTCGACTCACCCCAAACTTGATCTCGCAACTGTTCGCGAGTGACAACTTGGCCAGCGTTCTCGACCAAAACACTAAGCACACGGAGCGGCTGAGGTTGAATTTTGACTGGGCGACCGTCGAGGAGGAGATTTTGGGCGGAGGAATCAAGCTCGAATCGCCCAAACCGCAGGCAGCCGCTTCCGTTACCAGGCATGGGAGTTCTCCCCTTTGAATAGTTTACGCGCTCATTTAACTGAGCAGGTGCTCATGTCGAAATCATATCGCTTTTAGGTGGATTGGTGCTAGATTCGCCTGAGGAGAATGCTTATGAAAGCAACATTCAGACCACTACTCAATACTTTGGGGCTTTTGAACCAAAATGTTCAGCTCGCTGGCGCGGTCGCGCTCGCCGGTGCGATTGTTCTCGTGGGGATCTCTATCCGGTCCCCGCGCGTCCTTGCGGATGAGGGGAATCATGAAGAGTCGAAAATTCAGCAGGGTCTGGCGATTGCGCCGGTCCCTCTGAATCTGAAAGGAAAGGACCGGGCTCTGGTCGGGCTCGGAAGCTATATCGTCAACGCACATGCAGATTGCAATGGCTGTCATACGCTCAATCCTGGCGTCGAATTCACGCAGCCCGGAAATCCGTATCTTCTCTCGCCGCCAAATGGGCCATTTACCGGGAAGGTGGTGGTGGATCCGACCACGTATTTGGCGGGAGGCCGAGATTTCGGTCCGTTCCCCGGCGGTCCGGGCAGTATTCCAGACCTCTACTCGCGTAATCTGACGCCGGATTATACCGGCCTACCGGCGGGAGGGACCACCTTCTCAGATTTCGTGCAGATCATGCGGCACGGACGGGATTTCGATCTTACTCACCCGAGGTGTACGGCCGCGAACAGTCCGTTCAACTGCCTCGGGCCGCCGTTCGACGGGAATCTGCTCCAAGTGATGCCATGGCCGACGTTTATGTACATGACGGATCGCGATCTGCTCGCAATCTACACGTACTTGAGTGCGATTCCATGTAACCCGGGACCGTCCGGACTCGATTCCAGGCTATATCAACAGAACGTGTGCAACAAACATTAGTGAGCCAGGAGGCGGCCCTACTTGCCGAAAGCCTGAATAGGACTTGCTGAGTTCGCCTCCGCGCAAGTCGGAGACTGTTACGCACTGCACTCTCGCTAACAGAGAGTGGGCGATGGCTCCCGAGTGGTCAGCCACTCGGGAGCTACTCTTTGCGGAGCTATCCACTTTGACGTGTCGTCGGCAAACCGTCGAAGTCGCCGGTCAAGTTCTCTTCCAGTACCGTTTCGTTCCCAGACCGAAGTTTCGCCGAAAACGCGGCGTTCCGGGAGCGGGATAGTTCAACCATTGCGCATATGCACAGATGGAGAGGAACGCGAATACGAAAAACAGCGACCGATGTGACATCCTCACACCTCCAGTACAGAATACTCGCTTGGCCACCAACGGGAGGCCAGGAATCAGCGGGCAGGCTAACGGGAAACGGCGAATAGCCACAGACCGGAACCTCGCGATCTATGGACTGCGGCAACTGCAAATTCGGGAAGATCGCTTCCAGATACGTTATCGGCGGTTGCTTTCGAATCGGAGTTCGAAGCGCGTTGCCTCGCGGTAGGTAATGTCGAGGTGTCCGTCTACCGGAGTGACCGACATGTCCGCTGCGTCGCTGATCACGTGAACGGTAATGCCCCGCAGGGCCCACGCGTCGCGCTTGAACTGCGCGGCGTCGGAACCTGGCGCGGAGACGCGGAATGTGAAGTCTCCAATTCCGGTGACATACAACGTCTGTTTGTCGACGCGGGAATCCGAGCGCGGTCCTTGCGCCAGCGCCATCCAGGCAGTCTCTCCGGTGGACGTTTTCCAGTACGCAGTGGCCGGGACGTATTGTCCCGAAGTCTCGCGCGTGCCACCCGCGGCTTCGCCGCCTAACATGAAGTCTCTGCCGATCCATGCGGTGGCCACACGATTTCGCGGAAGGTCCCGGCGGATTTGGTGTTCGGTCCCGAACTTTCGAAAGCTTGACAACGCCGCTTGGGGAATCTCGGTCCCGAGGAGTGCAAATAGCGACGCGTACTGCATGTCATCGGAATGGACCATGCGTCCGCCAATTTTGGGAAATGGGGCCGCCTCCGCTCCCAGCGTAGTTCGAAGCCATAATCCGACCAGGCTCACGTAAGCTTGCATGTCCATTCCATAGGAGCGATCGAACGGGCCGGAAACGTTTTTCAAGCCGGCGTGATAGTACGCAGCGATATCGGTCCACAGCCGGGCTTCCATGTCGGAGCCGGACTTGACGAACCAGGGCTCCGGTCCGTAGTTTCTCCACAGGCTGAGCGCGTACAAGTCGACGCCGTAGTAGGTGGGCGAGTTGTATTCTTCGAAGGTTCCATGCTGGTTAAACAAACGGTAGACTTCTTCGGAAAATTGCCGGCCTCCACGAATCCATTCGGGGCGTTGCAGGCGTTTGCCGGCCCAGGACCACAGGAATCCGTGCATCAACGCAATGTTGCTGTAGTCCGGCCGCAGTCTGCCTTCGGCGATCTCGCTCGAAACGGCGCGTTCGATGGCGCTCTCCATCTGCTTCCGCAGAGCCTCGGGCAAGCGATCGGAATACTCTTCAAGCAAGACCGCCAGCGTGGTGCCGACGAACTCCCGCCAGTTGGGATCGTATTCGACGAAGAGCCGGGCGTAGCGCGCGGGCGGGTGCGGGTCCTCCGCACTGCGGTAGAAGGTTCCATTGTAGGGCTGCGAGGGATCGTCGAGTTGTTGCTTAAGAACCGCGGCGATTGCCTGGAGCGAGCGTTCGCGATCGCCTTCTTGGTCGCGGAGCATCAGGCCGACGGCGTACCAGATGGTGTCCCGCACCACGTGACGTCTCGTTTGGCCGGGGCGGGACTGCGGGTCCACATGTGTGTCCCAGAGCAATCCGGCGCGCGCGTCCCAATACTGATCGGTCCACTGCAAGCAGGTGGTCGCGGTCTCGCGCGCTTCAGGCGGGAGCGATGCCAGCGTCTTGCGGCCTCCCGCTTGCGCCGAGAGAGCGCATACCAGCACCCCCACCAAAACCAACCGCACCCGCAGTGTTCGTCCGCGCATAATATTGTCAACCGTCACGCTTGATTTTGACGAGTCTTGACGAACAGCGCAACTTGGTGCGTGATGATCTCTACCGGCCCGTTAGCTCACGCTCGGCCTGCAGCCAGTCTTCCAGTTCGCGGCCAGGCTCTGCTCCGCGGGCAAGATAAAGTTGGTAAGCGCGATCCCTGATTTCGTGGTCACTCGGCGCCACACGGAGTACGATCTTGCCATGTGACCTGCGTCTTGTCTGTCCCGGATCGCGAGGCGACGCCCCATGAACACCGGGCAGGTTCCCGGCGATGTCCTTCCAAGCCTGGGCCGCATCCTCGAGCGGGTACACAGTCGCGACATCTGGCCGTATCGTCCCGCATTCCAGCAGTTGCGCGATTTTGCCGAGCCCGTCCCCTGACGGCGCGAGCCTCATCATTGTGCCCGACACACCGTACTTCGCGGTCTCTTCCTGCGATACGGTCTGGGTGGCGGCGACTAGAGAGCCGCCTTTCTTCAAGACGAGGAACGACCGCTTCTGTGTATCGCCGCCGATCAGATCGAAGACCAGATCGACCTTCTCTCGCAGAACCTTGTCGAACTGCGCCTCTCGATAATCGATAACCCGGCTGGCTCCAATGGAAGTGAGGTACGCCTCATCGTCGCGGCTTGCGGTGGCAATGACGGCGGCGCCGGCATGCGATGCCAATTGCACAGCATAGGCGCCCACCGCGCCGGCGGCACCATGGATCAGGATGGTTTGTCCCTTTTCCAGGTGACCGTGAGTGAAGATTCCCTGCCACGCAGTTTCGGCGGCCACCGGCACGGATGCCGCCTCCTCAAAGGAGAGGTTGGATGGTTTCTTTGCGATGGTCGCCGGCTTGACGGCCAGATATTCCGCGTACGCGCCGCCCATTCCGCTTACACCGAATACGGCATCGCCTGGAGCGAATGCCGCAACGTCACTGCCCATCTGTTCGACCACCCCGGAAAACTCATGACCCGGGATCCACGGCAGGTCGATCGGGAGGATCTGTCTTGCCGCTCCGGAGGCCTTAACCAGATCCAGATGATTGACGGCGGTACTCTTGATCTTAACCAAGATCTCGTCACGTGCGATCGCCGGCGCCGGTACATCGCCGGACACCAACTGCCCACCATATTCCAACAATCTGACAGCTTTCATGCGATTTCTCCTTGAGTCATTTCAGTGCGCATCTGGCCGCGCGTGGCCGCGTGCCCAGCCGGGGAGCTTCGTGAGCGTTCGGCCGAACTCGCGTTCCAGGCCAGCGATGTCGGCGCTGTAGCCGACACGCTCGAACCATTCGAGCATCACCGCCATATCCTTGCTGTACTGCCGAACCTGTTCGATGGGCGTCTGTGCGAATACAATCGGCCGGCCCAGCGCTTCCGTCAGGATCTGCGCCGCCTGCGGCATGGTTCGCACGTCACCGGCGAGATCGATCTCGCGGCGGTTCAAGGCAGCAGCGTCGGTGAACGCGCGCGCGCTGAACCAGCCGATGTCGTCCACTGCAATCATCTGTAGCTTCGTGTCCGGCCCTAACGCCCAGGCGAGCGTGGAGCCCTGAAGACTGAAAGGCGCCAGGAGATTCTCCATGAAGAACACCGGACGCAGGATCACATGCGAGGGGAAGCGGAGGGCGCGCACGGTTTCCTCGATGCGCCATTTGTTGTCGAAGTGCGGGATGCCCGTCCGCTTGTCCGCCGATCCCACGGATGTATAGACGTAATGTTCGACACCGGCCTCGCGCGCCAGCGTCGCAAGACGCTTGCCCTGCGCCTCTTCGCCCTCGACGCCCGCCTCCCCTGCGTTTTGCACGCCGAAGACGCCCCACGCGCCGGCTAGCGCACGGCGCAGCGTCGCCTCGTCATCGAGATCGCCCTTGACGATCTCCATGCCATGGCCCGCCAGCGCCGCCGCCGGCTCGCTGTCCGGTTGCGCGTCAGGCCGCGCAGATGGAACCCGGCGCCCTGCAGCGCCTGCGCGACCGCGCCGCCCTGATTGCCTGTCACTCCGGTGATGAGAATCGTTCGATTGTTTGTCATAGCTGTAACCTCATTTTTGCGCTTCATGTCGAAATCATGTTGGGCGTAATCAGGCCCGCGCCTGCACCGCGCGACTGGAAACAATCCGGTAAAGGCCGGTCGCACGTTGACGAAGATCACGGCCCACAGTACAGCCACGAAGAGGGCCAGCGGAAGCCCGCTCGGGGCCATCAAGGCGTGGAAAACGAGAATGTTGACGATCACCGGCGCCAGCACGGCCACCGCCAGCGGCACGTAACGGTTGGCCAGCAGAAGTACCGCTGCGATGACCTGAAACGCAAAGATCACCCACAGGTAATGCGAGGCGTACAGGGCGCCCATGAACTGTCCTGCGATGCCCCCCGGCGGGGGCAGGGGAATGAAGTTCAGGAAGCCGTTCAGGCCGAAAACAAGAAAGATCACGCCCGCCAGATATCGGGCGATTACGGAAGCGGTTCTCATAACCAGGTTCTCCTTTTCGATTGGCGCCATTCCATGGCGTCAATTATATTGATGTCAATACAATTGATGATGTATACTTCTTGGAGATTCAGGTTTTTTTATGACCCGAGGCATTCAAGGCGACGGACCACGTCTGGCTGGTAATGATGAAGGCGATGCGCGCCCTGACAAGGTACGCAGCCGCTGGTATTGAAGAGACCGGGCTCGGCCTCTCGGATTTCGGCGTGCTGGAAGTCCTGCTGCACAAAGGGCCTTTGCCCGTCAATACGATAGGCCCAATCGTCGATCTGACCCCAGGCTCGATCAGTATCGCTGTCGACCGCCTCGTCGCGAAGGGCTTGGTCAGCCGGGTCGAGAGCGACCGAAGACCGGCGCGTGCGGATCGTCGCCCTCACCCCGACGCGGCAAGGACCTCATTGCTTCAGCCTTTCGAAAGCATTCCGGGCAGATGAAGAGAGTGTTCTCTGAACTGAGCCCGGAGGAGCTTCGTGGCCTCGAAGTGGCGCTTAAGAAAGTCGGCAAGCGCGCTGCCGCGCTGATGGAGAAGAGTTGAACGGCTCCATGGAGTTGTCAATGGGAGCGTTCGATTGATTGGCACGGGCGATAAGCCTCGTGTGTCTCCTGCGCATGCTATTCTTGCGGCATGGTGCGCCGCGAGATCGAAATCGACGAAGACACCAACCGCCTTCTCACGGAACTGGCCGTGGAGTACAGAGGCGATTTGAGCTTGGCGCTGGCGGATTTGGTTCACGCGCGCGAAGGACTCGAAGAGTCCGCGGAACGAAGCGAAGCGGCGCAGGAGCGGTCTCGCGCGCTTCAGGCGGGAGCGATGCCAGCGTCTTGCGGCCTCCCGCTTGCGCCGAGAGAGCGCATACCAGTGCGCCAGCCAAAACCAGCCGTATCCGCAGTGTCTGTGCCCCCATAAGGTTATCGAGCTTTACGCTTGATTTTGACTATTCGTGGCGAACAGCGCAAGTTGCAGATCGTTTAGAAGCCGAATTTCTTTGGCGCCCGTTCCGGTTCTAGTTCGTCGAGAAATGCTCTCCCTTGAGGAGTGAGGTCTTGGGTCCGGAGGCTCTGGATCGCTACATTCCTATCTACACTCGCATTCCGGATAGAATGAATGTAAACGCGGTATGAACCAAACGATTCAACTCGGCAATACGCACGTCGACGAAACCAAACTGGTGGAACTCTGCCGGCAGTACCATGTTCGCGAACTCTCAGTTTTCGGATCAGCCGCCCGTGGAGAAATGCATCCCGACAGCGACATCGATTTGCTCGTCGAATTCATTCCGGAAGCCAAGGTCGATTTGCTGGAACATGCAGGACTGATGTTGGATTTGTCAAAACTCCTGGGACGCCGAGTGGATTTAGTTTCGAAAAAGGGATTGAAACCGCTCATCCGGGCTTCCATACTGCAGGAAGCGCGGCTGGTCTATGCGTCGTGAGATCCTGTATCTCACCGACATCGTCGAAGCCGCCGATTACATTGCCGACTTCATCTCGGGCATGGAGAGGGAACAGTTCCTGCAGTCCGAGTTGGTCCGCAGCGCGGTGGTACAGAAACTCGCCATCATTGGCGAGGCAGCTGCCAGAATATCTCCAGGGCTGAAGGGCCAAGAGCCTCAGGTGCCCTGGGCCCAGGTTGTAGCTTTTCGGAACATTTTGGTTCACGCGTACTTTGGAGTCGATTGGGATGAAGTGTGGCAAGTGGCGGTGAGCCGTTGCCCTTCTCTCAGGGAGCAGATTGCAAAAATCCTGTCCACGGAATCCGGCCAACCTGAGTAAGTGTGGTCGTTTGCTAGAACACCACCTCGGTCCGAAAAATGACGCACCGGGATGACTTTCTCCAATAGTCATGAACGGGCGGTTTCGATGGGCCGCAAAGCCAAGCAGGCAAGCCAAACTGAGGCCTTCGCGCGGATGAGCTGCCCTCAATTTCCAGGCGGCTGATCGATCTGGAAATAATGCACCTGGCCTTCTTTGCTGCGGGGCGTGATCGCCATGCGTATGCTTCTGCCGGTGTTGGGGCAGCTTGTGGCCCGGTGCCAGCGTTCCTCATCGGCGTTGATCAAATCGCCATATTCCCCATGCACCACGCCCTCGCCTGAGATCAGGGCGCAGACATTGCCCCAGACATTCAGCCAGATCTCCGGCATGTTTTCGTGGAAATGGCCCCAGCTCGTGGCGGGCGGCAACTCCGTGAGCGGCGGCCCGATGTTCAGGTTGGACGATGTATGGCCGTCATAAAGGAAACGCTCGCCCGTGCGGGTCGAGGCCCCATATTCATCGACATTGAAGAAGGGCATGTTGAACGAGTCATACCCGCCGGTCGAAGTGATCCTGACCTTCTCGTATGTGTAGCCCTTGACCGGCGCCGGGGTCTCGTTATCCGGATAAGAGGGCACTTGGCCCGCAGGCGTGGTGATGTAATACACGACCGGCTCGCTGCCGACCGTCTCCAGGCAGTAGGACAGGCGCGGCGCGACATTGAACACCCAACCCTTTGGCAGGACCTTGGGCGCCTGGCCGTCGATGGTTACCTTGACCTGCCCGCTGTAAACCCAGCCCCAGGCGCGGTCGTCGGCCCAGAACATGCACTTGCTCTTTTCGCCGGGCGCCATCTGGACATAACGGCCGTCAAAGTCGCGGGTCAGCAACACTTTCTGTTCCCAGCGCGCCTGACCCTTATGCGACTTGAGGACATCGGCGATATGCCAGATCGGCTTGTTGGGCGGATTGTATGGCGTTTCGGGATTCTTGTGCGCGGCCCACACCAAGCGCGTGGGCCCATTTTCACCGCCGGCCTGAGACCACCAATTCGCTTCGGGTACTCGGGCGCCACGTGCCGGCGCTGGGGCGGGCGCGGCTGACTGGGACCAGGCGGGAGCGCACGCCAGCATCAATCCAGCCGCGATCAAAAGTGTGTTCGTGGATTTCATAGTTTCCCCTCCAATTACTGTTTGTTCAGGACAGCGTTCGTTACTTGCAGCAAAACTTTACGCAGTTCAAGTCTCGCCCAATTCCTTTATCTGGTTATCTGGACCGGATTTATTATCCTCCAAAAGGCTCGCGGAGAAGCCGCGCACGCTCGAGCTCTGGTGGCACAAGAGTGCATCATAAATTCCGCCGCTGGTGAACTGGAGGGCGGCGGCTTGTTCAATGGCGGTGTAGTATTCTTCGATATGACGCAGCAGGGGCGCGCCGTGTTATTCTGAAAAAGATCTTGGTAGAGGAGCGAGGGCCATGAGTAGCCCGGCGCGTAATTCCGGCGAATCCCGGAGCGCCTGGTGAAAGGGGCAGCCTTGCCGAAATCGCAGCGCGGTGGTCGAAGGATTCGGCGCGCGGCGGTTGGGGGGTCTGGTTAATACCGGCCCACTGTCATTCGGAACGTAGAAGTGTGACGGGCCGGGTGGAGCGCTATCGGGAAGCGGCAGAAGTACAAGTACAGGTCCGGGCTCGCCGGGCGCCGCACACCCCGCCTCCTCCCTTCCCCAAATGTTGTGCCGGTACTTTTATGAATGCATTTGAGCTGACGCGCGCGCTGATCGATATCGATTCGGTAACTCCGAATGAAGAGCGGGTGGGCGTGTTCCTGGCAGAGTATCTGGGGCGATAGCGGCGCGCACCGGCGGCCACGTCGAGCGGCTGGAAGTGGAGCCGCACCGCTACAACGTGCTGGCGTATTGGGATGCGCCGGTGGTGACATTTTCCACGCACATCGACACCGTGCCTCCGTTTTTCGCCTCGCGCGAAGACGACGAATTCATCTGGGGGCGCGGTGCGTGCGACACCAAGGGCATCATCGCGTCCATGATCTTCGCAGTGGAGGCGCTGCTGGCTGCGGGCGAGCGGCGGATAGCGCTGCTGTTCGTTGTCGGCGAGGAGCGCAATAGCGCCGGCGCTCAGTTCGCGTCGAAAGATCCGCGCGGCGGCAAGTACCTGATCAACGGTGAGCCTACCGAGGGCAAATTGGTGCTCGGATCGAAAGGCGCGCTTAGGTTTGAGATCGTGGCGCAGGGGCGCATGGCGCATTCGGCGTATCCGCACTTGGGCGAATCGGCAATCGAGAAATTGCTGGATGCACTGGAGCGCGTGCGCAAGGTCGCATTGCCGCACGATGCGGTGCTGGGTCGATTGCACCATGAACATCGGAACCATTCAGGGCGGACGCGCGCCCAACGTGATTCCGGATCATGCGATGGCGGAAGTCTTCTTCCGCCTGGTGGACGACGGCAACAGCATCCGCCGCGCGGTGGCCGAGGCGGTGGACGGCAAAGCCGAGGCAAAAGAAGTGCTGTGCATTCCGGCGGTGCACATGGGATCGATCCCGGGGCTGGAGACTTGCGTGGTCGCATACACGACCGACATTCCAGCGTTCAATGGAGCGTGGGGCACGCCGTATTTGTTCGGGCCGGGAAGCATTCACGTCGCGCACACCGACAAGGAGTGCATTGCAAAGCGCGACATTGTGGCGGCGATTGAAACGTATCAAACGATTGCGAAGCAGTTATTACAGGGGTGAGTGATGAGTGAGCAATATAGAGTTGCGATTGCGGGCGCCACGGGCGCCGTGGGCGTCGAGTTTCTACGTCTGTTAGAAGAACGGCATTTTCCGATTTCGAAGCTGCTGCTGCTGGCGTCGGCGCGGTCGGCGGGCAAGACGATGCGGTTCGATGGGCGTGATGTCCTGGTGGAAGAGCTGACGGAGGACAGCTTCGACGAACATCGATATCGCGTTTTTCAGCGCGGGCGGGTCGATCTCGAAGAAATATGCGCCGATCGCGGCGCGGGCGGGCGCGGTAGTGGTGGACAACTCGTCGGCCTTCCGCATGGATCCGAAGGTGCCGCTGGTGATTCCGGAGATCAATCCGGAGGCCATTGCCGCGCACGACGGCATCATTGCCAATCCGAATTGCTCGACGATCATTGCGATCGTCCCGCTGTGGCCGATTCACAAGGAGAATCGCATCAAGCGGCTGATTGCGGCGACGTATCAGGCGGCTTCGGGCGCGGGCGCGGCGGCGATGGAGGAGCTGCGCGAATCGACGCGGGCGCATCTGGAGGATCGCGAGTACGCGAATACCGTGCTGCCGCATCCCTACGCGTTTAATTTGTTCAGCCACAACTCGAAGATCGATCCGGCGACGGGCTATAACGAAGAAGAGACCAAGATGGTCCAGGAGACGAAGAAGATTTTTGGCGACGCGGAGATTCGGATCAGCGCGACTTGCGTGCGCGTGCCGGTGCTGCGGGCGCATTCGGAGGCCCTGACTATCGAGTGCGAGCGGCCGATTACGCCGGCTGAAGTGCGCGAGATTCTGGCGGCTGCGCCGGGCGTGAAGATCATCGACGATCCGGAGAAGAATTATTTCCCGATGCCCAAGGATGCATCCGGTCAGGGCGATGTGCTGGTGGGCCGCATTCGCCAGGACACGAGCGACCCCAGCGGCAAATCGATTGCGATGTTTGTGGCGGGCGATCAGTTGCTGAAGGGCGCGGCGCTGAATGCGGTGCAGATCGCCGAGGTAATGGTTGCGAAGGGGCTGCTGCATCCAGCCGCTGCGAGGCAACGCTAGCCAATGATTGTGATGAAGTTCGGCGGAACTTCCGTCGAATCGGCGGAGGCTATCGAGCGCATCGCGGGCATCGTGCGGGAACGAATCGCACGGCGGCCGGTCGTGGTGGTCTCGGCGATGGGCAAGACCACGAATAAGCTGTTGGCGATAGCCGGCGCGGCCGTGGCGGAAGGCGCGATGCGGCGCTTCGAGTCTGCTGGAAGAGCTGCGCGAGTTCCATCTGAAAGAGTCGGCGGGCTTGGACGTTGGGGCTGAGATTGACGCACACTTTCAGGAACTGACGGAGTTGGTGAAAGGAATCGCCGTGATGGGCGAGATGACGCCGCGCGCGACCGATGCGGTTTCCGCGTTTGGCGAACGGCTTTCGAGCATCATCGTCACGGCGCGTTTTCACAGTCTGGGAATCGCCGACGGAACATTTGGATTCGCGGACGGTGATCGTGACAGATCGCCGCCATACGCAAGCGGCGCCCAATTTCGCGGAAACTTACAAGCGGCTGTGCGGAACTCTTCCTGCGCTCGCAGCGAAGCACGTGATTGTCATGGGCGGCTTCATCGCATCGACGGAAGATGGCGTCACCAGCACGTTGGGGCGCGGCGGATCGGATTACACGGCGTCGATTGTAGGCGCGGGGATTGGCGCGGAGGAGATCCAGATCTGGACCGACGTCGACGGCATGCTGACTTCCGATCCGACGATTCTGCCGGGCGGCTATCGCGTCAAGCAGTGCTCTTTCGCGGAGGCGGCGGAGCTGGCATACTTCGGCGCGAAGGTGTTGCATCCGGCTACGGTGCTGCCGGCCATCGAGAAGAACATTCCGGTGCGGATTCTGAATTCGCGGCGGCCGGAAGTGGAGGGGACGCTGATCACTGGCGGAGGCTCCGCGAGTCGAGCAGTCCGATTCGCTCGATTGCCTGCAAGCGCAATATCACGCTGGTGAATATCGTTTCGACGCGCATGCTGATGGCGCACGGTTTCCTGAGGCGCATTTTCGAGATTTTCGACCGGTACGAGACGCCGGTGGATATGCTGGCGACTTCCGAGGTGAGCGTGTCGCTGACCATCGACAATACGCGTTCCCTGGCGGCGATTCACGAACGAGATCGAAGAGTTCGCGGAGGTGACGGTGGAGGATAGCCAGGCGATCGTATGCATGGTGGGTGAAAATATCCGGCACACGCCGGGAGTGGCGTCGCGCGCTTTCGCCGCGCTGAAGGACATCAATGTGCGGATGATTTCGCAGGGCGCGTCGCTGCTGAATATCAGCGTGGTGGTGGCGGCGGCGGACCTGAAGAGCGCGGTAGAATCGCTGCACCGGGAGTTTTTCACGAACCCCGATCCGGCGGCATTTGACTAAACAGCTTCCATGAAACTGGCGATCATCGGTTACGGAAAGATGGGACGGCTGATCGAGCAGCTCGCGCCGGAGTATGGATTCACGGCGGTTGCGACGCGTCGATATCGGTGACGATTTCGCGAAGGCCGCGGGCGCCGATGTGGCGATCGAGTTTACGGCGCCCGAGGCGGTGCTCGGGAATATCGAAAAGCTGGCGGCGATGAAGCTGCCGGTGGTGGTGGGTACGACTGGATGGTTGGAGCAAATGGATCAGGTGCGTGCGGCGGTGGAGAAGAATGGCAGCGCGCTGGTGTGGAGTCCAAATTTTTCGGTCGGCGTGAATGTGTTTCTGCGCGTGGTTCGCGAGGCCGCGCGGCTGCTGGCGGATGAGAAAGAGTACGGCGCGTGGGCCTGGGAAATTCATCACGACACCAAGAAAGATGCGCCATCGGGCACCATGATCAAGCTGGTGGACGAGATGAAGGCGGCGGGGTATGCGCGCAACATCGACGTGAGTTCCAATCGCGCGGGGCGGCATCCGGGGACGCATGAGATCGGTTTCGATTCGGCGGCGGATACCATCACGCTGCGGCATACGGCGCGGTCGCGCGAAGGGTTCGCACGAGGGGCGCTGAAAGCGGCACAATGGATCGTGGGGAAGCAAGGCGTATTCGAGTTCAGCGACGTTTTATTTTCCGGGAGGTGATTTATGTTCACAGGATGCGGCACAGCGCTAGTGACTCCGTTCAAACCGGATTTGTCTTTGGATGCGGCCGCGACGCGGCGGTTGATCCAGCGCCAGATTCGCGAAGGCATCGACTTTCTGGTGCCGTGCGGCACCACCGGCGAGAGCCCCACGCTGACGCGCGAAGAGCATCTGCACGTGGTCCTGATCGCGGTGGAGGAAGCTCGCAAGGCCGGCCGGAAAGTGCCGGTGCTGGCCGGCGCGGGCGGCTACAACACGGCCGAAGTGATCGAACTCGCGAAGGAACTGCAACTCCTGGGCGTCGACGGGCTGCTTTCTGTGACGCCTTACTACAACAAGGTCACGCAGGACGGTTTGTATCGCCACTACAAAGCCATCGCCGATGCGGTGCCGCTGCCGATCGTGGTCTACAACGTTCCGGGGCGCACCGGCGTGAATGTGGAGACGGCGACTCTGAAGCGCCTCGCGGAGATCGAAAATATTTGCGGAGTGAAGGAAGCCTCCGGCAACATCAGCCAGATTGCGGCGGTGTGCCACAACCTGCCCGATACTTTCGATATGTTGTCGGGCGACGATACCACCACCATCCCGCTGTGCGCGCTGGGCGGACGCGGAGTGATTTCGGTGGTCTCGAACGAGATTCCGGGAGAGATGACCAAGCTGACGCAGCTCGCCATGGCCGGCGATTTCGCAGGCGCGCGCGCGCTGCAGCGCCAATGGTTCGCGCTGATGGAAGTGAATTTCGCGGAGTCGAACCCGATTCCCGTGAAGGCCGCCATGGCGATGATGGGCTTGTGCGAGCCGGTTTACCGTCTGCCGATGTGCCCGCCGCTGCCGCAGACTCAATCGCGGATTGAGGCGGTGCTCAAGCAGGTGGGGCTGCTGGCAGGCGCGTTCGCGGGGGCCGGGAACAGAAATGCAAACTGAGATCGAACAGCTATTCGACCACAAGCCACCTACTTACACGCCGGAACATTTTGACCTGTTTTATCAGTTCAAGCGCAAGCTGAACCTGGGCGAAGTGCGCGCGGCGCAACCCGACGCATCCGCAAAGAACGGCTGGCGCGTAACGCCGTGGGTCAAGAAGGGAATCCTGCTGGGGTTCCGCATGGGCGTGATCGTGGATATGTCGATCGACCGCTCGCGGCAGCCGTTCTTCGACAAGGCCACTTACCCGGTGCGGCAGTTCAGCGCGGATGACGCCGTGCGGATCGTGCCGGGAGGGTCCAGCATTCGCGACGGCTGTTTTATCGGGCGCGGCGTGACCTGCATGCCGCCCATGTTCGTCAATGTGGGCGCGTACGTGGGCGACAATACGATGATCGATTCGCACGCGCTGGTGGGTAGCTGCGCGCAGATCGGCGAGAACTGCCATATTTCGGCGGCGGCGCAGATCGGCGGCGTGCTGGAGCCGGTGGGCGCGATGCCGGTGATCATCGAGAGTCACGTGATGGTCGGCGGGAATTGCGGCGTCTACGAAGGCACCATCGTCAAGGAGCGCGCGGTGCTGGGCAGCGGCGTGATTTTGACGCGTTCGACTCCGGTCTACGACGTGGTGCGCGGCGAGGTGCTCACGGCGACAGATGACGATCCGCTGGTGATTCCGGAAGGCGCGGTGGTGGTGGCCGGCTCGCGCGCCGTCAACAAAGGTCAGGGCCAGGAGTGGGGAATATCGCTGTACACTCCGGTGATTGTGAAGTACCGCGATTCAAAGACGGACGCTCGGGTGCAGCTCGAAGAATTGCTGCGTTAATCGACAATCGCGAAGGGGCTGGCAGCCTCTGACTCAACGGTCTCCGTTGCGCCTTCGAGATCCAGAAAACGCGGATCGAGCAGGCGGCCGGTCTGGATGTTGCCCATGGCGGAGAGCAGCGTTTCTTTGAGATGCGGATGCTCTTTTTCGAGCTCGCCGAACATATCGCGCAGCGTCCGGCGCACCGTGCCCGTGCGCTGGGAGCAGCCACACGGAATCACCGGAGCGCCCAGCGACGCGGCAAAACGCGTGGTGAGATCTTCGGTGACAAAGACCAGCGGCCGAATCAGCCGGAAATCGCGCTGGCGCGAATAGGTGATGGGCGGCAGCGCACTGATGCGTCCGGTGAAGAGCGCATTGCGCAGGAACGATTCGCAGAAATCATCGGCGGTGTGGCCGAAGGCGATGACGTTGGCGCCCAGGCCGCGCACAATTTGATACACGGCGCGGCGGCGATAGCGGCTGCATAGATCGCAACCGTGATCGGGTTGTTCGTCGATCAAGCGGATCGAAGGGTTGTCGGTGTGATAGGTCCAATCCACACCGCGGGCCTTCAGATATTCGCCAAACGGTTGAATCGGGCGCAGAAATTTTCCCTGCTCGACGGTGAACGCGCAGACCGTGAAGTCGATCGGAGCGCGCTCCTTCAACAGAAGCAGCGCTTCGAGCATGGTGACCGAATCTTTGCCGCCGGAGAGCGCGACGGCCACGCGATCGCCATCGCGGATCATCTTGAAGCGCGTGACGGCCTCGCCCACCTTGCGCAGCAGGGTTTTTTCGAGTTCCAAATCACTATTATAGGTGGATAGAGCGGCCGTCCCGCCTGCTACAGTGGATTTACATGACGAATCTGTACGATTTAGATCCCGGGCCGGAGAGTCCGGAAGTGATTCGGATGATCGTCGAGATCCCGAAGAACTCGGCCAACAAATACGAATACGACGGCAAGCTGGGCGTGTTCCGTCTGGACCGGCCGCTGTATTCGCCGCTGCATTATCCGGGCGATTATGGATTCGTTCCGGGCACCATCGCCGACGATGGCGATCCGCTGGATGTGCTGACCATGATGTCCGAGCCGAGTTTCACGGGGTGCCTGATCGAAGTGCGCCCGCTGGGCGTGCTGGACCTGGTCGATTCCTCCGAGCGCGATCAAAAGATTCTGGCTGTGCCCAAGAGCAGTCCGCGCTATCAGCAGATTGCGACCGTGGATCAGGTATGGCCGCACATGCGGCGCGAGATCGAGCATTTCTTCACTATCTATAAGGAGCTCGAGGGCAAGCAAACGCGCATCGACGGATGGCGCGGACCGATCGATGCGCGCAAGCTGATTCTGGATTGCCGCCAGGCCTACTCTGGATGCGAAGGCGAAAGCCGCGACCGCGCGCGAATAACGCCGCTGGCCCGCGCAAGCGGGTGACAAGTAAAATTGGAAGGAGAACAATGAAACACACTCTACGCAATTACACCTTCCATGCTGTCGTGCTGGGGCTGGGGCTGAGTTCCACGCTCGCCACGGCCCAGAAGCGGGACGACATTCTTTCCATCCAGCGGGACGTGGCGCAGTTGCAGGATCAAGTAAAGCAACTGCAAGCCGGGCAGGATCAGAAGATTGCCGCGCTCGAAAGCTTGATCAAGCAGGCGCTGGAGGAATCGAGCAAAGTCTCATCCGCCGCAGCCGCGTTGCAGCGCACTCTTGCCGAACGTGCTCGATGAGCAACAAGTCGCGGGTGGAAGCGCCTATCGCAGCGCTAGGCACGAAGATGGATCAGTCCGGCAACGATCTGCGCGCCGCGCGCGAGACTGTGGCGGACCTTACACGCCGAATGGCGAATCTGGATAATAAGTTGGCGGATATTTCGAGTGCGGTGCGGACTCTGAATACACCTGTGGCGGCCCCTCCACCGCCCGGAGCAATTGATTCTCCAACGCCCGCCGTTTCTGCCGTCACCTCCGCCCCACCCGGTGTTACGGCCGAGAGTCTGTGGAAGAAGGCCGTGCGCGATTACACCGGAGCAAAAGACAAGCAGGCACTCAGCGAGTTCGCCGACTTCACAAAGTATTTTCCGCAGGACACCAACGCTCCCGAGGCGCAATACTACATGGGTCTCATTTACGACCACGGCGAACAGTATGATGACGCCGCGCAGGTGTTTGAAGCGGTGGCGGAGCGCTATCCGGATAGTCCCAAGGCGGCGGACGCGATGTATATGAAAGGGGTCGAGTACCAAAAGGCTACGAGTGACAAGAAGGCAATCGCCGCGTACCGGGCCTTCTTGAAAGAGTATCCCAATCATGCGAATGCGGCAAAAGCGCGAGCGCGCCTGCGGACACTGGCGGCAGCATCCGGCAAAAGCTCCAAGAAGCGGAAATAAGCGCGCTGGCCTTAGGTTCGCGACTGCTCAGTGGCGATGTACACTGAGGAGATGCAAAAATCCAAAGTACTGCTCGCGCTGTTTGCCTGTTTGATCGCGATATGCTTGGCTGTGCCAACGGGGGCTCAGACCAAGAGCTCGGAAAAGACCGCCGCGAAATCGGCTGCGGCCGCTAGCCAAATCTGGCCCGCTGCTGGATCTGAATAACGCGACCGTCGACCAGCTTAAAGCGTTGCCCGGCATCGGCGATGTGTATTCAAAAAAGATCGTAGCGGGCCGGCCCTATCAGCGTAAGGACCAATTGGTTTCCAAGAACATTGTGCCCCAGGCTACTTACGACAAGATCAAAGACCGGGTGATCGCCAAGCAGGCAACCGCGAAGAAGTAACGCCGCGCCAGGCTGCCGCTTACCGTCAAGTTAATGCTGAAACCCACCATTTTCCGCGAGTATGATATTCGCGGTATCGCTGAAACCGAACTCGCGAGTGCCGATGTCGTCGATCTCGGCCGCGCGCTGGGAACCTACATGCTGCGCCATGGCGGGCCGCGCATCAATTTAGGGCGCGACTGCCGCCTGAGTTCGCCGCGTTTGCATGAAGCGCTGCTCGAAGGATTGCAGTCGACCGGATGCGAAGTAACCGATATCGGCGTGGTCCCTACACCGCTGCTGTATTTTTCAGCGGTGCATCTGGAGGCCGATGGCGCCATCATGATCACCGGCAGCCATAATCCCAGCGAATTTAACGGCTTCAAGAGCGTGTGCGGCGCCGGGTCGCTGCACGGTGAGACCATCCAGGACATCCGCCGCCTGATCGAGGCCCGCGATTTCGCCACCGGCCACGGCGCGCATCATTCGATGGATGTGATACCGGCTTACCTGGATGAACTTTCGCCGCAATTCGATTTCGACCGCCGTATCAAGGTGGTGCTGGATGCGGGGAACGGCACCGCGGGTCCGGTGATCCATCAGCTTTTGAAGCGGCTGAACGTCGAGGTCACGGAGCTGTTCTATGAGATGGACGGCCGCTTCCCGAATCATCATCCCGATCCCACGGTTCCTGCCAACCTCAAAGACTTGCGCGAGGCGGTGCTGGCGCAGAAGGCCGAGATGGGCATCGCGTTCGACGGCGATTCGGACCGCATCGGCGCGGTGGATGAAAACGGCGAAGTGATTTACGGCGACCTGCTGTTGCTGATCTACGCCCGCGAGATTCTGACCCGCAAACCGGGCGCCACCTTCATCGGCGAAGTGAAGTGCTCGCAACTTTTGTATGACGAACTGAAGCGGCTGGGCGGCAATCCGATCATGTATAAGACCGGCCATTCGCTGATCAAGGCGAAGATGAAAGAAGAGCATGCGGAACTGGCGGGCGAGATGTCGGGCCACATGTTTTTCGCCGACCGCTACTTCGGCTACGACGATGCGCTCTACGCCGCCTGCCGCCTGATCGAGATCGTAGCGAAATCCGGCAAGCCTCTTTCGGCGCAGTTAGACGGGCTGCCGAAGCTGATTTCGACGCCCGAAATTCGCGTGGATTGCCCCGATGAAACTAAGTTTGCCGTGGTGGCGCGAGTCGCCGAACAGTTTCGCAAGACACACGAGGTCATCGATGTCGATGGCGTCCGGGTTCTGTTCGACCAAGGCTGGGGACTGCTGCGCGCGTCCAACACGCAGCCGGTTTTGGTGATGCGTTTCGAGGCCGCAAGCCAAGCACTGCTGGCGCGCTATCAGGCTGAAGTTGAGGCCGCGCTGGCGCAGGCGAAGCAGGTTGCGGCTTAGCGCGGACCGCGGCGAAACACCAACACCGCGTTCAGTCCGCCGAACGCGAAGGAGTTGGAGAGCGCCCATTCGATGCTGGCCGCACGCGCCGTGTTGGGAACCACGTCCAGCGCGCAATCCGGATCGGGTTCCGTGAAGTTGGCGGTGGGCGGAATCAGCCCTTCGTCGAGAGCCATGAGCGTCGCCGCCGCTTCCAGCGCTCCCGCCGCGCCCAGCGCATGGCCGTGCATGGACTTGGTGGAACTCACCGGCAATTTAGCGGTGTGCGCCCCGAATACTTCGCGAATGGCTTGGGTTTCGGTGACATCGTTCGCCAATGTTCCGGTCCCGTGCGCGTTGATGTAGCCGATGACGTCGAGGACCGGCGGCCGCGTCCTCCAGTGCGGATCGCATGGCGCGCGCGGCACCCTCCGCTAACGGCTGCGTCAAATGATAAGCGTCCGAGGACATTCCGAAGCCCGCGATCTCGCCCCATATTTTGGCCCCGCGTGCCTGGGCGTGTTCGAGCGGCTCCATCAGCAGCATGGCCGCGCCCTCGCCGAGGATCAGGCCTTTACGATCGCGCGAAAACGGACGACAGGTATCCGGCGCTACAATCCGCATCGCCTCCCATGCCTTCAGGAATCCCAGTGAGAAAGGCGCCTCCGATCCGCCCGCGATGGCCGCGTCCACTATGCCGTGGCGCACCATCCAAAACGCCTGCCCGATTGCGTGGCTGGCGGAAGCGCACGCGGTCGAAACGGTATAGGACGGCCCAACGATTCCATACTCGCGCGCGATGCGGCTCGCGCCCGCATTGCTCATGGTGCGGGCGATGGTCAAAGGATGAATGCGCGTGGAACCCTGGGCGTAGAGGCTATGGAACTCGCGGTCCTCGCTGGTCTGCCCGCCAGTAGACGTGCCAGTGACGATGGCCGTGCGGGCCTTCAGTTCTCGCGTGATGCTCAACGCAGATCCGGAAACCGCCTCGCGCGCGGCAATGAGTGCGAACTGCGCGAAGCGATCCAGGAGATCGGCTTCCTTCTCGTCCATGTGATCGGACGCGCGGTAGTCCGGCACTTCCGCTGCGTTCGGAAACCGGAGCGCTCCTTCGGGCACCAGCTTCATCGGACGAATGGCGCTGCGCCCATTGCGCAGCGAATCCCAAAAGGCCGCGCGCGTCGATCCAGGCGCTGCAATGACACCGATCCCCGTCACCGCGACCCGGCGCGTCATTATGCAGCTTCTTTGGCGGCGACCAGCTTTTCGATCCCCTCCACCATTTCGCGGACCGATTTTATTTTCACCGCCTGGTCATCGGGAATGGAAATGTCGAACTCGTTCTCGATAGCGAACAGGATATTCATCCCGTCGAGCGAATCGAATTTCAGGTCCGCGAAAGTCTGGTCGATCATGATGGATTCCGGCGGCAGGTGCTGGGTCTTGGCAATCACCTGGATCGCGCGGGCAGCTAACTCAGCGGGCATAGAATCTGACTGACGGTTTCAAACCGCAGTCCGCGCTCCTTCAGTGCGGGAATCATCGCGTCGACGGCGGCGAGAGTGGTCGCGATGTCGGGGGACGGCTCGGTAGTCCGCCCATCGTGCAGACAAAAGATATGACCATTGCGAGCGCGGTCGAGGAACAGCTTTGTGACGCGGGGCGCCGGCCACTTCCAATCGCGGCCAATGGTGCCCCACATCACGCCGAGTAATCCCAGCCGCTCTTGTGCGCTCTTCAATCCAAACCATCGTACCCCATAAGGCGCGCGAAACAGGCGCGGCGTCGCGCCGGTGTGGCGGAGAATCTTCTCCTGCGCCGAGGCTAGTTCGCGATAGATGAAATCACGCGAGCAAAAATCCAGGCGCGGATGCGAATCGGTATGGTTGCCGATTTCATGGCCCGCGGCGGCGACGCTACGCGCGATTTCGGGCAGGCGCTGGACGTTCTGGCCACACATGAAGAAAGTGGCCGTAACATTATGATGAGCCAGGGTTTGCAGAAGCGCTGGAGTGGACTCGCTCGGCCCGTCGTCGAAAGTGAGAGCGATGGTGGGACGATCCCGGTTCCCTTGATACACCGAGGGTCCGAAAACGGTGGAGGATCGGCCTCGCACGGCATGAGCCAACAGTCCCCCGGCGACAAGCACCCCCGCCGTTCCGCCAATAAGCGTCCCCTTCGGCATGAAGACATGATACCGCCGTCGACTCGACGCAACCCGCCGTCCCACCACACGGCTAAGGCTTTCGGGACTCGATCCAAGCCTTCATCGAGACATTAAGAGGATCGCCAGCCTGCCCCAGGCCGTCGACCGCGCCTTGCTGGTCCGCAGGGGGCCGATTCTGGCCGAGCTTCCACTTCCCTTCCAGACGCGCGATGGGAATCTCGATGCCGATGATGCCCTTCAGCAGACCTTGCACGTAATCCGCGGGCGCGTCGTCGACGCTCCAGGGTTCCGCAAACCGCGCCTCGTGCAATTCTGTCAGGGCGCGGACGTTGCGCTCGAGCAGGCGCGGATCGTCGTAAGTCTGGAAAGGTCCGTGCGCGTGGACCACCATATAGTTGTAGGTGGGCACCACTTTCCCGCCGGCATCCTTGCTGGGATACCAGGAGGGCGTGATGTAGGCGGCCGGCCCTTGAAATATGGCCAGCGCTGGAATGTCCGAAAGTGAATCGCGCCATTGCGGATTCATGCGTGAGAGGTGCCCGCGCAAAGTTCCCAGAGGCCCGGCGTCGGGATACAGAATCAGCGGAACGTGATTCGCGATCAATCCCTCCGGCCCTAGCGTGACCAGCGCAGCCAGGGAGTGCTCGCGAATCAATTGGTGAAGCACCTCGGACCGCTGCTCTTGAAAATGGGGAGGATTGTACATGGGAGAGTCTGGCTGCCCGAGCCGCTACCGCGGAACGAACTGGAAGTCGGACAGGCCGATTTCGTCGCCACCCTGCGTCAGGAATGCGAATTTGCCATCGTTGAATTTACGGCCGGGCTCCTTCCATGTATCCAGAACCAGCCAGTTATCGCCGTTTCGGATACGGTGCACCAACTGTCCCGGCGACACATCCACCTGAACCGTGTACGACATATCTTTGTCGTTCAGGCCATGCTCGAATTTGCCCCGGTCGTAAGTCTTGCCGCCTTCAATCACCTTGGAAGAAAGAGTCTTGCGGTCCAGCTCAAACAAATCATAATTCTTGGCGTCCACATATTGAACCGCCCAGCGGATACGGCCGCCGCGGAACAGACTGCCGCCGTGCAGCAGGCGGACGGTGAAAGTGAAGGTCCCATTGTCGGGCAATTTGAAAGGAATGACGCCTTCTCCCTTGTGTACCCATAAGTCGCCCTGCTTGCTCCACGCATTCGCGTCTTCGAAGCCGGACATGCCGACGGTTTTGGGCGGGGGCGGAGCGGCGGCCACCACTTTGGCCAGAGCAAACTGCATGGATACGGTCTCGCCCGCAGCCACTTGCAGGCGCTCGGTCGTATCCGTGTAACCCGGGGATCGTGCGGTAAACACATAGGCGCCCGTGGGCAGGTCCGCTTGATTGCCGCGCAGCTCGTGGCTTTGGGTTTCGTCGGCGCGCCGATAGACCACTTGGGCGTCGGCCGGGGTGCGGCTCAATTTCACTGTTCCAATAGCCGCTGCCAGCGCGGCTTCGCTACCGAGAATTGTCATTGTGCGCCCCGCGACGAACTGGCGCTGCATCCGCTTGGGCAGAAACTGATCCTTGCGCAGTTCGATGGTGTGGTCGCCCGGGGGCACGCTGTTTGCGGCAAAGGTGCCATCGCCGCCCACCACGCCAAGCGGCTTCTGATCCAGCAAAACTTCAGCCCCCGGCGTCCCCTCACGGATCTGCAAAATCGCAACCTGCGGCACCGGCTGCATCTTGAATTCGAGGCGAACTTCCGAGCCTTTCTTGACCTCGGCGGTTTGCGGAGCAGTCACCTCGTATCCGTCCTTCGTAACCCGCACGCTCACGCTTCCCAGCGTGGGAATCCTCAGTTGACCTCGCTGCGTCTTCCGCGGATACTCCTTGCCATTGAGAAACACACGCACGTTGTCTTCGGCGGTAGAAACGATGAGCGTCCCGATATTCAGGTCGGACTTCAGGAACGCCGTCAGCATCGGCGCGGGACCGAAGCTTTCTGCCAGGACGTGTTGATCCTTGCCCTCGCCGACTGCGATTTGATTCACGCCCGGCCGGTAGCCGGACAAGTCCACACCCGCCGGACTCGCATCCGTTTGTGCCTGGCCATTCAGCGCCAGTTTTGCGGGACTGTTGGTCACCACGCGCGCGTTGTTACCCATACTCGTTACCAGAACGGCAATGAGGTTTTTGGCAGTTATGGGGCCGGCCACAGCAGGTTGCTGGGCTGCCGCAATCTCCACCGGAAACGAAGCCTCCGCAACTTTGGATAAAACTTTCACCGTGTGCATTCCGGGCTGCACGTTATTGATGACGAACTGTCCGTCTTGCAGCTCGGCGGGCGGCTGATCGTCAAAAATCACTTGCCCCTGCGGCAAATCCGTCAGAATGCGCAGCATCTGCGGCTGCGGTTCCAGCTTGATATCGACGGATGCGGCCTGCCCTGGCGCAACCTTAATGTTGCTCGCCGAGGGCTGGTATCCGTCCAGGAATGCCGTCACCTGATACTCGCCGGGGGGCAGCGGCATCGAGCAATCGGAATTGCACTTCGCTTCACCGTTCACGCGAATCGCCGCGCCGGGGGGAGTGGTGGCCACGCGCACCGCGACGGCCGCTACCGCGCGCCCGGCTCGGGCCCGCTTCACCAGAACTGCCAGAAACACACCAGCGATCAGCACGCCGGCGATCGCTCCCAGCAGGAGCGCACTCTTCCAAGCTTTGCCCGATCCTTGGGGGGGCGGGGCGGGCGCCGAGGCTTTCGGCCCTAGAACCGGCGGTCCCTGGAAGGCCGAAGACGTGTCCGCGGAGACCGACCGGCTGGCCAGAACATCGGAAGAGGAAATCGGGGCAACCGGCAATGGCGGAGGTGTGGACGACGGTTGACGCGTGGACGAAGGCAGGGGCATCGGCGACGACGGCGGAGCCGGGTCTGCGACAACCGGAACAGCTTTCTGAATAGTCTGCCCAAGCTGCTTCAGGACCGTGCCACGCGTTAGCACCCGCTGCTTGACTTCACTGGCCAAAAGCTGGACTTCGAAATCGCCCGGATGCGCTTTCGCCAATTCATCCACTCGAGAGAAAATTGGCTTGAGGCCGGCCAGCTCCGTGATCTGGTCGACTTGCTGCTCTAGTAGCTGCAGCTCATTGAGCGGATTCTGATTTTTCGGTCCCACGATGCTATCCTACCCTACGCCAGCTTTCGGCTGGTCATCGCCGTGCCAAGCTCAGGCGGGATGCTCCACCACCGCCATTGAAAATGAGGCCCCAGCGGAGCTATTTGTTACACATACACCTATCGGATGGCGCGGGCCGGAAGTTCAGAGGCTTCTTGCCGGCCAGCGGAGCACGGGCCGGAGAGCATCGGCCCTTACACCTGCGACTTGGCGATGCCCGGCAGTTCCTGTTCGTCCTGCAGATAGTACCTGGTCAGTCCGGATTCCAATTCCTGAAACGCAGTATCGACGTCATCGGCAAACTGGAACAGGTTCAAATCGTCGGCGGCGATCATTCCGTGGCGCACCAGCGCGTCGAAGTTGATCACCTCTTTCCAGAACGATGTCCCGTAGAGGATCACTACCATCCGCTTCATCAGCTTCTGGGTCTGCACGAGAGTCAGGATCTCCGTCAATTCGTCGAGGGTTCCGAAGCCGCCCGGAAAGACCACCAGCGCCTTGGCCAGATAGGCGAACCAGAACTTGCGCATGAAGAAGTAATGGAATTCAAAGTTGAGTTCCGGCGTCACGAACGGATTGGGGCGCTGTTCAAAGGGAAGACCGATGTTCAGTCCGACGGTCTTGCCTCCGGCGTCGCAGGCGCCACGGTTGGCCGCTTCCATGATGCCGGGGCCGCCGCCGCTGCACACCACGAAGCGGCGGGCAGGATCGGGCAGTGCGTCGGACCACGCCGTCAGGCGGCGCGCCAGTTCCCGAGCCTCATTATAATAGCGTCCCAGCGGACCCATCTCCATCAGCCGGGCCGAACCGAAAAAGACCACCGTGTCGTGAACCCGCTCCCTGCGGAAATGCGCCAGCGGATACAGATATTCGCTGAGGATGCGCATCGAACGGCCTTCCGGGCCGTCCACGAACTCGGGGTTGCGGTACGCCAGGGGCAAGTGCCCTTCATAATCTTGATGTCTGGGCATGTTAGTTTTTTGCAGGCTCTTCCGTAGAGCGGCTGCGACGCTCCAATTGTCGCACCGCCTTCAGGATTTCCGGCAGCTTCTGAAACGCAGTGATGGCGCGCAACCATTCGCGGGCGTCGAACGCCGGCGAGCCGCTGATGACCGATCCCGCCGCCACATCGCCGCCCACGCCGCTCTGCGCATAGACCACCGCATCGTCGTGAATCGTCAAGTGCCCCGAAATGCCCACTTGTCCCGCCAGCAAGACATTCTTTTCAAGCACGCTGGACCCGGCGAGTCCGGTCTGCGCGCAAATAATGTTGTCCTCGCCGACCACGCAAGCGTGCCCCACCTGCACCAGGCTGTCGATCTTCGCGCCGCGTTTCACGCGGGTTTCGCCCACCGTCGCGCGATCGACCGAGGTGAGCGTCTGGATCTCGACGTCGTCTTCGATCACCGTGATGCCGCTTTGCACGATCTTATAGTGCGTGCCGTCGGCGCGTTTCGCGAAACCGAAGCCGTCGCCGCCGACCACTACGCCGTTCTGTAGCGTCACGCGATTGCCGATGCGGCAGAACTCGCGCACCACCGCGTGCGAATGGGCGTAGAAGTCATCGCCGATGACGGCGCCGTCATAAACCACAACGTGCGGCTGCAGCACCGCGTTGCGGCCGAGCGTGGCGTTCTCGCCGACTACCGCGTAGGGGCCGATGGAAGCGTTTTCGCCAATGCGCGCCGATGGGGCGATGGACGCGGTCGCGTGAATTCCAGCCGCCGGCCGTGGCGGGCGATAGAACAGTTCGAGCGCGCGCGCGAAGTCGAAATAGGGATTGGCGGAGATCAATTGCGCGGGCGCAATCCCATCCATCGGTTTGGTGACCAGGATGGCTCCGGCGCGCGTCTGCTTTACCTTGTGCGCGTACTTGGGATTGGCGAGGAAGGTGAGTTGATCCTTCGACGCCTGCTCCATCCCGGCCACGCCCCTAATTTCAAGATCTCCGTCATTGCCGGCACGCACGAAAGTGTCGCAGCCCAGTGCCACGGCTATATCGCGAAGTTTCATTCTTATAGGTTACGGCGGTTTGCACCCGGCGCATGGCAAAATGGGACATGCCTGAAAGTCTGGCGAAATCCCTCGAGCAAGTCCTGGCATATGAATACGTCAACCTGCGCGTGCTGAATAACGATCAGGCGTCGCTGCGACCGGCCGGCGCCGATTCCTGGTCGCGCAAGGAAGAGCTGGGCCACCTGATCGACTCGGCCGTCAACAATCACGTGCGCTTCGCGGCGGCCTCGCTCCAAACCGAATTCAGCGGACCCACTTACGAGCAGGACGGCTGGGTACGCGCCCACGGCTATCACGAAATGCCGTGGTTATCGCTCCTGGATAGCTGGCGGCAGCACAACGAATTGTTATTGCGTTTGGTGAAACGGATTCCCGAAGAGCGCCTCATGGCGCCCTGCCGCATCGGTTCCGCCGATCCCGTGACGTTGCGATTCCTGATCGAGGATTACGTGCTGCACATGCAGCATCATCTGGACCACATCCTGAGCCGCGAGAAACTGACGCAATATCCCGGACGCGGCCGCCGGAATTTAAGACCTCGCCGCCGATATATCGCGACGCACCTGTTCGGTAGCACAGCTAAATCGCCCCGATTTCGGGCAGAATAGTAACGTGACTACCTCAGCCCTGAACCATGCCGGCCGGCACCTCATTGAAGTGTTCCTATACCTGCAGGTGCTGGACATCCTCACCACGCTGATCGGCTTCAGCCTGGGTAACATCGAGGCCAGCCCCTTCGTGCGCCTGATGGTTCACTGGGGGCCTTTCACCGGGTTGGTGCTGTCGAAAATTGTGGCCGCGAGTCTGGCGTTCGCCTGCCTGTTGCTGCGCCGCAGAAAATTGATCCTCTGGATCAATTATTGGTATGCGGCGGTGGTGGTCTGGAACCTCTATACGACGCTGCGAGTACTCAACGCGTGAGCGCCAGAACGGCAGGCACGGCATTATTCGGCATCGTCTGGTGGTGGCTGCCGGCATCGCTCGCGGCCCAGCCTCGGCCGCACCCTGGCCTCGCTCCGGATGAAGTGATTCGGACCGTGGTTGACGCTTTGCAGAACCGCAACTCTCCCGCTCCCAATGCCGGAATCTTCACGGTCTATCAATTCGCCTCGCCGGCCAATCGCGTGAATACGGGACCCTACGGAAACTTCTTGCGGCTGGTGAAGGTCCTGCCCTTCGTCGCTCTTTTTTCGGGTCATGCCGATAGCTATGGCCCGCTGGCCGTCAGCCGGGGATCACGCCGAGCAAAGGGTTCGTTTTCGCATCGAAGGCGGTGGTGCGATCTGGTTTCGCTTTGCTGTGTCGCGCCAGACCAGCCAACAGACTCGCGGACGTTGCGCTGGCTGCTGGATGGTGGACGGGGTGGCTCCTGTTCCTGCCGGCCCGTGAGATCGATAGTGCTAAACTGGCCGGTCAGAATGATTGTATTGGGGATCGTAGCTTTTCTCTCCGGGGTTATGTTGCTGGCCGCTGAGATGCTCGCGCGCAGCCGCCGCCACCGCGAAGAGCAGGAGTCCCTGGAGCGCGATCGCCTGGACCTCACGGCCCGGCTCGCTGCACTGGAATCGCGTTATCCTCAGGCCCTGATCATGATGGATTCGCGCGGACTGATTCGCCGGGTCAACGACGCGGCCGAGAGTTTGTTTGGCTACCATGAAGCCGAACTGCTGGGGCACAGTATCCTGCGACTTTTACCGTTCGCGCCTTCCGCCCTCAACCCGGGCGCCGCCCGCATCGCCGCGGCGGATGGTCACGGCGCCGCCCAGATGGAAGTTCGCTGCAAGGACCGCTCTACGGTCATCGTGCGAATGACCGGAACCCGCTCCGAATCCGAAGGAAGGGCAGACATCTATATGTTCTTTGAAGCCGCGTCTGCCGAAGAACAACCCGACCTCGAGCACTCGGAATCTCACGGCGCAGCCGCGAGCGGATAGCTTCTAGGGCTGACCAGGAGCCCGGTAGCCTACCTTAACGCCCAGAGCTTTATCGGCTTCCTCAACCGTAAGCAAGGGCGTGATTCTACCGCGCACCATCCCGCTGGCGGCCACCGTCATTCCTAAGCCGGCCGCGGATACATTAGTCGGGAAGGTCCATGATGAGGACGACATCGTCTTTCCCGAAGCAGTAATAAAACGACTCGACCTTCCCGCCTAGCGCCGCAATCGCGGATTCGATGGCCTTGCGGCGCCCCGAAGCGGTTTCTTTCAGCAATCCGCGCACGCCTTCCAGCGTGTAAGTGGCTTGATACATGTATTTAGCCATGAATTCTCCTGTCCGGGGCAGTGTAGCAAGCAGCGGACTTAAGAGCAACCAAACCGGCGACCAACCGCGTGACGCGCCGCGTCACTCCTACGCGGCGGGCACGCGGTCGGCGTCCGGCAGCCGGTCGCTATCGCGCGCGAACCACACATAGAGCGATGGCAGCAGGAAGATACTCATCATTAGGACCGCCATCAGTCCGCCCACGATCACGATCGCGAAGGGGCGCTGCGAGTCCGAGCCGATCCCGTGCGAAGTCGCCGCCGGCACCAGGCCCAGCGACGCCACCAGCATGGTCATGAAAATCGGACGAAAGCGCTGAATGGCGCCATCGCGCGCAGCCTGCGGCGCCGGATATCCGCGAGCGCGCAACTGATTGATATACTCCACCAGGATCACGCCGGTTTGTACCGATACGCCGAACAGCGCCAGGAACCCGACGCCTGAAGATACACTGAAATTGGTTCCTGTAAAGTACATCGCCAGGATCCCGCCCACCGGCGCCATCGCCACGTTCATCAGCACCAACGACGCCCATTTCATGCTGGAAAACATCGAGTAAAGAATCAAGAAAATCAATAACAGAGTGAGCGGAATGATCACCTCCAGCCGACGCGCCGAGCGCTGCTGCGATTCGTACTCGCCGGCCCACTCCAGCCGGTAGCCGGGCGGTAATTTGACCTTGGCTTCCACCGTCTTGATGGCTTCCTCCACTGTGCTGCCCAGGTCGCGGCCGCGAACGCCGTACTTGATGGCGACGTAGCGCGAGTTCCCTTCCCGATACACTTCTGAAGCACCGTCTTTCATGCTGATGGTGCAGAGCTGGCCCAGGGACACGCGCTCCCCCGACGGCGCCAGCAGCCGTATGTTTTCGATCTGCTCGATGGTGCTGCGATATTGCGGCTGGTAGCGCACTACCAGGTCGTAGCGCTCTTCACCCTTGAGCACCTGCGAGACAGCCTTGCCGCCCACCGCGGTTTCGATCGCGTCCTGAATATCCGAGACGTTGATGCCGAAGCGATCCGCCTTCGCGCGATCGATCACCAGGTTCAGGTTCGGCTGGCCGATCACGCGGAATAAGCCCAGCCCCTCGATGCCGCGAATCTTGCTCATGGCGGCGACGATTTCCTCGCCTATCTGCTCCAGCCGCGGCAGATCGGTTCCATAAATCTTCACGGCGAGCTCGCCCTTCACGCCGCTGACCGCCTCTTCCATGTTGTCGGAGATCGGCTGCGAAAAATTCCAGGTGACGCCGGGAAATTGCTCGGCTTCCTTGCCCAGCGCTTCGATCAGCTTGTCTTTGTCCTGATGGAACACAGGCCGCCACTGATCTTTCGGTTTCAGATCGATAAAATACTCGGTGTTGAAGAAACCGGTGGTGTCGGTGCCATCATCGGGGCGGCCCACTTGGCTCACTACCTGGGTCACCTCCGGAAACTTCGCGAACATGAGCCGCGCCCGGTTGGTAATGCTAGTCCCTTCGGTGGGGCCCGTGCTGGGAGCAAGCGAGCCGCGAGCCCAGATCGCACCCTCATCCAGATGCGGCAGAAATTCCGAGCCGATACCTTGCGCCAGCAACAGCACGCCGCCCAGACTGGCCAGAGCCATGCCTGCCGTGATCCAGCGCCAGCGAATTGCCAGATCCAGCCCCCACGTATAAATGCGCGTGAGGAATTCCATCAGCGGATTGTGCCATTCCTTGGTTCCCTTGGGATATATCAGGCTCGCCAAAACGGGCGTGAGGAACATCGAAAACAACAGCGCCCCCAATAGCGCGAACGCCACCGTCCACGCCATTGGCCGGAACAGCCGTCCTTCCACGCGCTGCAGCGTAAAGATGGGGAGATACGCGGTAATGATAATGGCGATCGAAAAGAATACCGGGCGCTGGACTTCACGCGCGGCCCGGCGAATTTTGTGGGCGACAGTTTCCTCCTCTTCACCGGGATTCGCAGGCTGGCTCAACAGCCGCACGATGTTCTCCACCATAACCACGGCGCCCTCGACGATCATGCCGAAATCCAGCGCGCCTAAGGACAGCAGATTCGCGGGGATGTTTCGCAGATCCAGACAAATTGCGGCGAACAACAGGGAAAACGGAATGGTGAGCGTGACAATCAATGCGCCGCGCAGATTCCCCAGGAACACAAACAGGATGACGGATACCAGGATGATGCCCTCGGTCAGGTTATGCAGCACCGTGTGCGTGGTCAGGTGCATCAGGTCGCTGCGATCCAGATGCGCAACGATCTTCACTCCCGGCGGCAGAAAATGATGGTTGAGGAAATCGACTTTCTCATGCAGCGCAGCCAGGACGTTTTGGGCGGCCGCGCCTTTGCGGAGCAGAACGATTCCCGAAACCACGTCGGGATTGTCGATTACTTTGCCTGGTTCGGTGTGGACCGCCTTCCCGACCTGCCCCAAGCGAATCTTCGGACCCTGCTCCGGCATTCCAATGTCACGCACCCGCACGGGAATTCCGCCCTGGCTCTTGAGCACGATGTCGCCCATGTCATGCGAGTTTTCGACCAGGCCCACTGCGCGAACGTTGATGGCCTGCTCACCGCGCTCAATGAAGCTGCCGCCCGCATTGGTGTTGTTGTTGGCCAGCGCCTGTTCCACCTGGCCGATGTTTAATCCGTAGGCGATCAGTTTATTGGGATCGACATTCACCTGGTATTCCCGCGTGGTGCCGCCGAATACCGCAACGTCGATCACGTCCGGCACGGACTTCAACTGTTTGGTCAGCACCCAATCCTGCAGCGACTTCAGATTCATCACGTCGTAGGACGGATTGGTGCTCTCCAGCGTGAAGAAATAGATTTGTCCGACCGGACTGTAATCGGGTCCGATGGTGGGTTGAAGACCGTTGGGCAGATTCACCTGCGAGAGCTTTTCGAGGACTTTCTGCCGGTTCAGATCGTTGTTCGATCCGTCGTCGAACACCATCATCACGCTGGACAGCCCGAAGAGTGAAACCGAGCGCAGCGCCGTCAGTTGCGGCAAGCCGTTCATCTGCGCCTCGATGGGTATCGAAACCTGCTGCTCCACTTCTTCCGCGGCGCGGCCGGGCCATTGCGTGATCACCTGGACATAATTGTTGGCAACGTCGGGATACGCCTCCACCGGCAGCTCCCGGAAGGAAAAGGCGCCCCAAATCAACAGCACGATTCCGACGCACAAAACCAGGAAGCGATTGCGCAGCGCAAAATCGACCGACGCCTGAATCACTGACTACTCCTTCTTGGCTTCGCGATCGAACAACAGCGCGTCACCCGCTACCTGCTCCCCGGGGCTCAAGCCGCTGAACACCTGCTCGGTGCCGTCACTGTTGAGCGCGCCGGCATGCACTTCCCGGCGGCGGAACTGATTTCCTTCGCCTTTTACGAACACCCAATCGCGATCCTCTAATCGCAATACCGCATTTGCGGGAACCACGGTTCGCATCTGCGAGCCCTGCGATTGAAAGTGGACCGTCGCAAACATATTGGGCCGCAGCAGACCGTTCGCATTGGATAACTCAATCCGCACCTTGGCGCTGCGCGTACGGGATCCAGCAGCTTTCCGATGTTGGTGATGCGCCCGCTAAACTTGCGGTCCGGATACGCATTCAATTCGATTTGCGCCCGATCCCCTACGTGCACCTGCGAGAGATCGTTTTCGTAAACGTCGCAGATGATCCAGACCTGGGAAAGGTCGGCAATAGTGAACAAGTTGGGCGAGTTGTCGAGCGACTTGACACCCGCCGCCGCTGTCACATTTTGTTCGACGATGGTGCCGGAGACCGGCGCCCGCACCTCAATCACAGAGGACGGGTGCTGCGGATCTCCTCCCAGGATGCGCACATGATCCAGGGCGGTTTGCGTATCCACCTTGGCCTTGTCATAGGTCTCCGCGGCAACTTCCAGGTCTTTCTGGGCCAGCGCGCCGTGGGAAAACAGAAGTTGAGCGCGCTCCGACTGGGTCTTGGCCAGCGCTTCGTCCGCTTGGAATTTCCTGTAATCCGAAAACGCCTGCGACATGTCGGAGCTGTTGATGGTCAACAGCAGTTGCCCTTTTTGAACCTCGTCGCCCAGTCGCGCGTGAATTTCGATCACGCGGCCGGAAGAGAGCGCGTTCACCGGCACCGTCCGGCTGACATCCGGCGCCACCGAGCCATTGGCGATCAGTTCGCTCACTTCGGCGCGGCTGGTGGCCGTCACCAGCGGGAACCGTTCGGGCTGGTCGACGGTAATCAGGTTGGGATCGGGAGCCTGCTCCACAGTTACCGCGGGCGCGATGTTTGAAACCGCATCCACCTTCTGGCTGCTGCAGCCGGACACGACGGCCAAGCACGCGGCCAGGGCCCAGGTTCTAAAATCGATTGGCATGAAATGACAGGGCTTCATGGAATCATCTCCTTGCCAACGGCCAGATTCATCTGGCCGGCGGCGGTCATGTAAGAGCCCACCAGGTTCAGATAACTCAGTTGAATGTTTCGGTAATCGTTCTGCGCGCTCAGGAAATCCAGCAGCGATGCGCCGCCGTTTTGATACGCGAAGGAAATCGTATCCCGCACCTTGGCGGCTTGCGGCAAGTACTTGTCTTTATATGGGCGCAGCAACGCGATGTTGCTGGCTATGGTGGCGTAGGCCGAGTCCACGTCGCTGAACACCTGCGCCCGATCGGCCTCGGCCAGCGATTCGTTGCGCGTGATGTCGAGCTGCGTGCGCAGCTTCTCGCCCTGATTCTTATCGTGAATGCGGAGGGGGACGCTCACGCTGGCCCCAATCGTGTTGTAGTCGAATGGGTTGTTGAAGGAAGGATTATGCGTCCACCATCCGCTGAATGTCGGATCGGCGGATCCGTTCGCGATCGCAAGCCGATAATCGGTTTTGGCTTTATCGATGGCTTGCAGTGCAGCTCGCAGGTCGGGCCGCGCATCCAGCGCCATGGCGCGAAACTCATCGAGCGGCGTGATCTGCTCGCTGAATTCGAAGTTTCCGTTTACGTCGAATTTCTCGATAGGCGTGCGGTCGTTCAGCAGACTCAAAAGCTGTATTTTGGCCGTTCGAAGGCTCACGTCGGCGTTCTGCAAATCGGACTCATACTGAACACGCTGCAGTTCCAGGCGCCCCAGATCCACTTCGGAAATGTCGCCGGCCTGTTGGCGCGTGCGATTCACTTCAAGCACGCGATCGTAATAGGTGAGATTGTCCTGCGCCATACGCAGCACTTCCTTGGCGTGCAGGATATTCACGAACGCGCTTCGCAGATTAAAGAGCAGCGTGCGGTCCTGGTCTTCCAGCGTGGAGGATGCAATGGCGGTGGCGTCGCGCGCGCTGTCGCGCCGCAATTCGCGCTTGTGCTCGCGCTCATGCAGATAACTAACGCTGGGCGAAAACTGCGTGCCGGCGAATGGGCGCCAAACGCCCTGATAGGGGGTCAGTTGGGTTCCATCCGTCGACACGGTTAAATCCGGGTTCGGACGCAAGTAGGCCGTGATCTCCTGCGCCTTGGATTCGTCGACCCCAACCCGGCTGGCAGCCAGGTTTGGATTGTTGGCTCGGAAACGTTCGCGGACCTGTTCCCATGTCAATACGGTCTGGGCGTGCGCCGCCGAGACGATCAACAGAAAACCGGCAAGCGCCCGCCCGAAAAGGCGTGGCATTCTTCCCTCCTAAATCACTTTTTGAATGTTTGGAAAAACTAGAGCGAAGCGGTGAGGAAAGCCGGGGGCGCGCGGCCGGCGCAGGAAGGGAGGAAGCGGTCCAGACTGTCCGGATGGATCGTCAGGGCCAGCGAGAACACGCAGAGAGCGATTGCCAGTGCCAATATGGCGCTGACCTGAGCCGATTCCAGCACTTCCAGGAGACCAACCAGAATCGCCAGCATTTCGGTGCTGGAGTGCGGAGCGCTCCAGGAAGAATGTCCGGACGTATTGGCCGAGGCCTGCGCGTTCAGCAGCGCCAGCCGCACCGAATCGTCGCTAGCGGAGACGCACGGAAACAGCGAAACCAGGGCCAGGGCCAGAGCTAAAGCGCGGCCCATCACCAGGCGGCGGCTGGACACCCCGCGGCGCCTGGTGGACACCAGGAACCAGGTGAAGGCGGCGATACACAACGCCAACCATGCGAGATTCAATAAAGAATTCGCGTATTCCATCTATTTTGAGTATACCCACACGGCAAGCGCGATCTCCACAGGCGGCGATGGCCCTGACGTGTGAGACGTTCGGAATGGGAGGGCCGTTACTGGCCGAAGTATCCCGCAGCGAGTTCGGGCTTTTGTTCCAGCGCCTGCCGCCAGAATTCGCGGGCCTCATCCGGCTTGCCCTGCGCCTTCAGCGCATGGCCCAGGTTGAGCAGCGCTTCCGGGAAGTTGGGACGGTCCGACAAGAGCTTCCTGATAGAGGCGGACTGCATCTTCCACCTGTCCGGATTTCTGCAGCAGCAGGCCGGTGTTATAGAACAACTCCGGCGTGCGTTCGCCGGCCTCGATAAGCTTCGCTTGCAGGTCGAGCGCCTTGTCCAGATCCTCGCGTTCCACGGCCAGAGCGGCCAAGCCGCGCAGAGCGTCGATCGACTTCGGATCGGATGCCAGCACCGCCTCGAACGCCTTGGCGGCGGCGTCGCGGTCTCCCAGATTCCAATTGCACAGACCGAGATTGAGCTGCGCCTCGGGCCACGCCGCGCGCTTGCGGACACAGGCCTGGAAGGCTTCCACGCCGCCGCGATAGTCGTTGCGCGCCAGGCGCAGATAGCCCAGCCGGAACCACGCGTCTTCCCAATCGGGATTGCGCGAGAGCAGCTTCACGTACAGCCTCTCGGCCTCTTCCTTTTCGCCTTGCTGCTCGATGACGCTTGCCAGATTGTAGATCACGTCGCCCTGATCGGGAGCGATCTGCAGAGCCCGTTCGTAGCCTTCGCGCGCGCCCTTCAGGTCGCCCGATTCCTGCTTCACGATTCCCAGATTCACATGCGCCTGCTTGGCGTCCGGACGAATGCGCACCGCTTCGCCATAGGCCTTGGTGGCTTCCGGCAAATGATTGCGCTTCTGCTCGGCCACGCCCAGGTTGAACCAGCGCTCAAAGTGATCCGGCGTGAACTCCACCAGCTTGGCGCATAGTTGCGCGGCGGCTTCGAAATCGCCCGAATGGAACGCGCAGGTCGCCAGGCCTTCCAGCGCCGCCTGCGAATGCGGACGCAGCGATAACAACTGCTCGGAGTATTTCTGGATCGAGTCGTGGTCCTTGCGGGCCATGCCGATGGTAACCAGGTTCACCAGGCATTCCTCGGATTGCGGGTTCTTGCCCAGCAGTTGCAGATAAAGTGTCGTCGCTTCATCGAACTTCCACAGCAATTGGAGGGAAACCGCCTTGCCGAAAAGCGCCGTCTCATGGGCCGGCGTGCGCGCCAGGACGCGATCGAAGCAGACGATGGCCGGCTCCGGCTTTTCCTGGTGCAACAGGCAGATTCCCAGGCCCAGTTGCGCTTCGTTGCGATGGGGATCGGCTTCGAGCGCCTTCTGGAACGCTTCGGTGGCTTCGTTCCAGCGGCCCAGCTTTTCGTAGCAAATACCCAGGTTGAAATGGGCGGTGGTGTGCCGCGGCGCCAGCGTCAGTAGCTTCTCATAGCTCTTGACGGCGTCGTCATACTGCTCGAGTTCGTACTGGAGATGCCCCTTGGCGGCATAAATCTCGGCGCTCTCTTCGCCGTTTTCCAGCGCCGTGTTCAGCTCCTTCAGCGCCTCTTTGTGCTTGCCTTCGAGGTGCAAGGACACGGCCCGCGCCAGCGCGGGAGAGACTGTCTTGCCGCCGTCCTTGGATTGCACCGCCGCCTTCGATTCGGTCTTGCTTGCTGCACTCATAATTACCAGCTCCCGTCGGTTGTTGGAATGTTGTAGGGCGCCAGGTACGCGCAAAGGCGCCCCAGCATATCGTATTGATGCGTGACCTGCAGCCAGCGCAGGCGGCTCTCTTCGCCGCGCGCCGCAAAGAATCCGACACCGCCCCGCTTCAGCCGCGGCTCGGTCCAATTGTCGACCACGGTGTCCTGGAGCGACAGCAGGAAGGTGTCGTCATGCACGTTCATGGTCACTCGATACAGCATGTCGGGACGGGCATTGATGGCCGCCACCGTATTCACGCTGGGTTGGGCTTTGCCGTCGATCACGGCATAGCGCGTGATCCCCAAGGTTGGCAGGGGACCCGATTTGGTCACCACCAGCTTCACCACGTAGTAATTATCGAAGTCCTTCGCGCGCACTACCCAGCTCAGGGCTTTCTTGTCGATGAGGCCCAGAAACTCGCATATCGTAGTCGCGCAATCCCATGGAGGGCCGGTAAAGGGCCAGCGTACCCGGCTTCACAAAACCGTTTTCGTCGAAGGACCAGCCGCTCGAAAGATCGCCGCGGGCTTGCCAGTCGTCCAGGCCGGCGCGGAAGTCTTCGTTCAGCGCCACCGCGGCGCGCTGCGCCACGCTGTTGCGCACATTCACGAATTCTGCCCGGAATCCGTCGCCCAGGTTCTTCGAAATGCTTCCGCTAGTCGCCGGCGCGGTTACCCTGACCTTGGGCAGTGACGGGCGCAGCGCCAATCCCAGCAGAATGGGAATCGCAATCGCCAGCAGCTTCAGATCCCGCGGGGCGTGCTGCCAAAAATCCACCACGTGGGTCCAGGCATGCGTTCCGTCCTGGGCGCCGCCAAATGCCGCCAGGAAACCCTGCCGCTGCGGCGTGGCCGAGCCATCCAGCGGCTCCCATTTCGCCACCGGATTCATGGGCGCGTTCTTGGCGTATATGTGCGCGACCCCTCTGGTGTCAGGCCGCGGCGCGGAGGGCGCGCACGCTGTCGCCGCGAAGGCCAGGGGCCGAATTCCTGCCATCGCCGGATTAAGCGCTTGCTTGCCCAGACCTTCCGGTAAAGCTACGATGCGGAGTTCGTTGCTCGATGCCAAAGCTTCAGCCGAGCCTGCCGGCACAGTCGTTCCAGCCGCACTCTGAACCGGATATCCGTAAGGGCCGCCGATGCCTAGACTCAATGCGAGCCACTGCGTGGCCAGTTGCTTTTCCGGCTCTGGAACCGTTGAGATCTCATCGCCGGCTTCCAAGAGTGCTGCACCAGTCTGCTGAATGGGGCCTGGCTGGATTTGCACATCGTAGCGGCAGCCGGGAGCGGGACGCAGCTTCAATTCTAACGATTGCGACGCGAGCTGCAGCGAAGGGCTGGCCGTTTCGCTTTGCAGCTCCAGTGCCTGGACCGATGCGGCGCTTGCCGCGTTCAGTTCCGCCGGCGCGGCGCCGGCGGAACTGAGCACCGAATAACCGTTGCCCGGGGCCATCTGCATCTCGGGCCCGGCAGCGACTAGCGCAAAATTCCTGGAAGGCGCGCTGGTTGCCGCGTTCAGTTCCATGGGCTGAACATACCCCTGCAGGTCCCCGGCTTTCGGGTTCCCAGCGGCGCCGGCATGCGCAGCCAATGCCCGCAGTTGGTTGGTAAATGCCAGCGGCTCCATGCGTGTGACTGGCGCAATCGCCGGGCTGGCAAACTTGGCGTCGCAACGCGCATCTTGCGATTTCGACACGATCTGCTGCGGCTCGGGGGCATTGCTGCGGAGAACGATTGGTGCGGACTGGCTCGAGATCTTGGCTAACGCGGCCATCTGGTCCGCGAATGGGAACGGCGCTTCTTCCACCAGCGGTTCGGGCACAATCTCCGCAGCGTTCAGCGAATCGAGGAACGCGCGGCTCAGCTCTTCCGTCTCGGGCGCGATCGCGAACGGAACTTGCGCGATCAGTTTCCCGATGAACTCAGTTGGTTGCGCTTGCTCCGCCTGGGCGCGGATTTGAGCCGCCAACCCAACGGCATGGAATAGCGGCGTCGCCACCAGGTGCGCGGCGTGCAGTGAGCGTTCCGGATGCTCGGTCGCCGGTGACGGAATCGCGAGCGCACTCATCGGCCACTGGGCGAATTCAGTATCCCAGGCGGCGAGAAGTGCGTTCCACGCGCGCAAGGCAGGTTTTTCCTCAGTTAAAAATCCGGGGAACTTGACGTTGCCCGAGTTCGAAGCAGATCGTGCGACTTCCTCGGCGCTGAGCTCCGAGTCGACGTCGCGTGGAGCCGGCTGCGGCGGTTGACCGGCGAGGTAATACTTGTCGACACCTATGGGCTCGCTGGCCGCCGGATTCCCGAGAATCGCTTCCAGTGCTTCCGGTGGGCGATAGGCACGCAACGAATCGTGCGTCTGATGCAGCCGCTCGATCGCCAGCCGCTCCTGATCCTGCCAGTACGCCTTGCGGTGAACCGCCGAACAGAATTGGCCGCTGGTTATTTTGCGATAAAGCGGCAGTTTCCCGTCGCAGTAAAGACACCGCACGTTGTCGGACCACGCCATAGCCCAATCGTACGGCGTACACGATAGAATTACTACGAGGCAAACGCCTTAGTCAAGCCTTAGGGTTTCGTCCTAAATCCCCGTTAAATCACACGCCCCAACAGTAGTCCTCGACAGCTTTTTGGACGCTGGGATCGTCTTCGTGCAGGCGCATCAGTTCCAGGCGCATCGCGTCCACCAGCGCAAACCAGCTGGCCTCGATGACGTTCTCCGATACACCAACGGTGGCCCAACTGCGCTTGTGATCGGACCACTCGATCAGTACTCGCACGCGCGCGGCGGTGCCCTTCTTGTTATCCAGCACACGGACCTTATAATCGGTCAGCTCGACGCTGGCGATGGCGGGGTAGAGGGTCGAGAGACATTGCCGCAGCGCTACGTCGAGCGCGTTCACAGGACCGTTGCCGCTCGCGGAAGCCGTCAGGACATTGTCCTGCGCCTTCAGTGTGACGTTGGCGGTGGAGTTGGCGGCCTTCGTGATCACTTCGTAGCTCACCACTTCAAATAGGTTCAGCCCGGGACGCAGCGCCTCGCGGACTAACAGTTCGAAAGTGCCTTCGGCCGCTTCGAGCTCATAGCCCTGGAACTCCATCTGCTTGATGCGATCCAGCAGGTGGCGGCGCGCCGCATCGTCCAGGCGGTCTTCGAGGCCATGCTGCTTCAGTTTATAAAGAATGCTTCCCTTCCCGGAAAGGTCGCTCAGCAGCACACGCTGCCGGTTGCCGACCGCCTTTGGACTGATGTGTTCGTAGGTGCTCGAATCTTTGAGTACTGCGTTTACGTGTACGCCGCCCTTATGCGCGAAGGCGCTGTGGCCCACGTAGGCCTGATCGCCACGCAGCGGCAAGTTCGCCAGCTCCGCGATAAAGCGCGCCGTCGCCGTCAACTGCGTCAGCCGCTCTTTGCCGATCGTGGTGTGCCCCATCTTCAATTCGAGGTTGGCGATGATGGTGGTCAAATTGGCGTTACCGCAGCGTTCGCCATAGCCGTTGAAGCAACCCTGGACATGCTGAATGCCCTGCTCCACCGCGGCCATGGCATTCGCCACCGCGAGTTCGCAGTCGTTGTGGGTATGAATGCCCAGAATTCCATCGAAACTTTTCCGCACGTCGGCGCAGATTTGGGCGAGCTGGTCCGTCATGGTCCCGCCGTTGGTGTCGCACAGCGTGATGGTGTCGGCGCCGGCTTTATGCGCGGCTTCTAGAGTGCGGAACGCGAAGTCCCGGCTGTTTTTGTAGCCATCGAAAAAATGTTCCGCGTCGTAGATCACTTCTTTGCCATGCGACTTCAGGTAGCGCACGGTATCCGAGATCAGTTCAGGTTTTCTTCTTCGGTGATCCCGAGCGCCTTGCGAACATGCAGTTCCCAGGTCTTGCCGAAGATACAGACCACCGGCGTGTCCGCCTCGATCAGCGCGTTGACACTCGAGTCTTCTTCGACAGAATTGCGCGCCATGCGCGTGGCGCCGAAGGCCGTCAGCCGCGCATGCTTGAACGGAATCGACTTGGCACGGGCAAAGAAATCCTTGTCCTTGGGGTTCGATCCGGGCCAGCCGCCCTCAATGTAATCGATCCCCAGCTCGTCCAGCCTATGGGCCACCATGACTTTATCGTCAGCCGAAAGACTGACGGCTTCGCCCTGGGTGCCGTCGCGCAACGTGGTGTCGAAAGTGAAAACGCGCATGAAAACTGGCCCTCCTACGGGCCTAACGGCACTCTACGTGGCCGCGGGTACTCCTACGTCCTTCTTCTTCTTCAGGAACGGCATCATCTTGCGGAGCTCCGCGCCCACCACTTCCACTTTCTGGTGCTGCGCCGCTTCGCGCATCGCCAGGAACTTGTGGCGGCCGCTCTTGTTCTCGGCGATCCAAGCTTTGGCGAATTCGCCGGATTGAATCTCCGACAGAATCTTCTTCATCTCAGCGCGCGTCTGTTCGTTAACGATGCGCGGGCCGCGGGTGTAATCGCCATATTCCGCGGTGTCCGAGATTGAATAGCGCATGTAGCTGAGGCCACCTTCATAAATGAGATCGACGATCAGCTTCAATTCATGTAGGCACTCGAAGTAGGCGATTTCAGGTGCATATCCGGCTTCCACCAAGGTTTCAAAACCCGCTCGGATCAGCTCGCTCGCGCCACCGCACAGGACCGCCTGCTCGCCGAACAGATCGCTTTCAGTCTCTTCGCGGAAGCTGGTCTCGATCACACCGGCCTTCAGGCAACCCAGTGCCAGCGCGTAAGCCAACGCCTGTTCCAAAGCCTTGCCTGACGCGTTTTGATGCACGGCCACTAGCGCCGGCACGCCTACGCCTTCGGTGTAGAGCTCGCGCACGCGATGGCCCGGGGCCTTGGGCGCGATCATGCTGACATCCACGTCGGCCGGCGGCACGATGGTCTTGAAGTGAATGGCGAAACCGTGAGCGAACATCAGCGTCTTGCCGGCGGTGAGGCCAGGCTTGATGTCTTTCTCGTATATGTCCGCCTGCAAGTGATCCGAAACCAGGACCATCATGACGTCGGCAGCCTTCGCGGCTTCGGCGGTAGTCATCACGCGCAAGCCGGCGGATTCGGCCTTGGCCCAGCTCTTGCTGCCCGGATACAGACCGACGATCACGCTCACGCCGGAATCGCGCAGATTCAACGCATGCGCGTGTCCCTGGCTGCCGTAGCCGATGATCGCAACGGTCTTGCCCTTCAGCAATCCCAGATTGCCGTCTTGTTCGTAATACCTGTTAGCCATTCGTTTGAAAACTCCGTATTGAAATTAGACGTTAAACTGCTTGTGAAACTTCTTCTTTGCTCACCGGCGGCGCCAGTTTGAGCTTCTTGTTATCCAGTGAAACCACCACCAGGCCGGAGCGTGTCACTTCGATCTCGCCGTAGCTGCGCATGACGTCGATAAACTCATCCAGCTTTTCCGGATCGCCAGTGGCTTCGAGCGCGAAACCTTCGACCGATGAATCCACGGCGCGCGCGCCGAAGATTTCGGCTTCTTTCAGGATCGCCGTGCGGTTCTGCATGCTGGCGCGCACCCTCAGCAGGACCAGTTCCCTGCGTACCGCCGGACCTTCGGTCGAATCGGTGGCCTGCAGCACGTTGATCAGCTTGTTCATCTGCTTGATCACCTGGGCGCGTTGGTTCGGCTCGATATCAACTACAATGCTCATGCGCGAGAGCTCGGGATCGAGCGTGCGCGCGACCGTAAGGCTTTCGATATTGTAACCGCGCGAGCTCAGCAGGCCGGTGACGCGCATCAACGCACCCGGCTTGTTTTCCATCAGTAATGAAATCAACTGCAACATAAAATTACGCGACCTCCACAGGCTGCGGCGGGCCGAGCACCATTTCGTTAACTGCGCCTCCTGCCGGCACCATCGGATAAACGTTTTCGAAAGGCGTGACCTGCACGTTCAGCAAATACGGACCCGGCTCCTTCACCGCTTCTTCGAGCGCCTGCCGCAACTGGCTGGGACGCGACACGGTTCGGCCCGGGAATCCGTACGCGCCCGCGAGTTTCTCCGGATCCGGGAAGGTATCGAGCTGCACCTGGCACAGGCGGTTGTTATAGAACAGCTCCTGCCATTGCCGCACCATGCCGAGGTAGCCGTTATTCATCACGATGATCTTCACCGGCAGGCCTTGATTAGCGATGGTCGCGAGTTCCGGAATCGACATCTGGAAGCCGCCGTCGCCGCAGATGGCAAACACCAGCTTGTCGGGACGCGCATACTGCGCGCCTAATGCCGCCGGCAACCCGAAGCCCATCGATCCCAATCCGCCGGAGTTGATCCACAGGCGCGGGTGATTGAACTTGATCAACTGCGCGGCCCACATCTGATGCTGACCCACGTCGCTGCACACGATGGCTTCGCCGCCCGAGAGCCGATCGATCTCGGCCATCAAGTGCTGCGGCTTGATCTCATCGGTGGAAAAGACCGGCTCCAGCGGATGCTCGCGTCTGCCATTCTTTGATCTGTCCCCACCAGGCGGCGCGCGCCGTGGCGTTCTTGCTCTTCATTTCGCGGCGCGGTCGCTTCCAGCTCTTCCAGGATCTTTTGCAGGACCTTCTTCACGTCGCCCACGATGGGCACATCCGGCGTGCGGATCTTGCCCACTTCGGCGGGATCGATATCCACATGGATCACTTTGGCGTGGGGCGCGAAGGCGGCGAGGCGTCCGGTGACGCGGTCGTCGAAGCGGGACCCGAGGGCGATCAGAAGATCGGTCTCGGTCATGCCCATGTTGGCGGCATAGCTGCCGTGCATTCCGGGCATGCTGATGAAGTTCGGATGATTCGCGGAGAGGCCGCCCAGCGCCATCAACGTGGTGACGGCGGGAGAGTCGATCATCTCCACCAGTTGGCGCAATTCATCGTGTGCGCCGGCGTGGATGATGCCGCCGCCCGCATACACCATGGGACGCTTGGCTTCCCACATGGCCTGCGCCGCGCGCCGGATCTGGCCGGCGTGGCCTTCGGTGTAAACGCGATAGCCCGGCAGATGAATCGAGCTCACCGGCGCGTAGTGGCCGTTGGCCTGGAACGCGTCCTTCGTGATATCGACCAGCACCGGCCCGGGACGTCCGCTGGAAGCAATGTGGAACGCTTCGTGAATCGCGCGCGGCAGTTCGGCCAGCGTCTTGACCAGGAAGTTGTGCTTGGTGCCGGAGCGGGTGATGCCGAAGGTGTCGGCTTCCTGAAACGCGTCGCTGCCGATCAGCTTGCTGCTGACCTGGCCGGTAATGGCGACGATGGGAATCGAATCCATCATGGCGTCGACCAGACCCGTCACCAGGTTGGTGGCTCCGGGACCGGAAGTCGCGCAGCACACGCCCACCTTGCCGGTCGTCCGCGCGTAGCCTTGCGCGGCGAAAGCGGCGTTCTGCTCATGCCGCACCAGCACATGCTTGATCGGCGAATCGTAGATGGCGTCGTAGAACGGCAGTGTCACTCCGCCCGGATACCCGAAGATAACCTCAACCTTTTCTCGCGTTAAGCATTCGAGCACCACCTGCGCGCCGTTCATAAGATTTGTCGACATACCATTTTGCTTTCCTTCCGAAAAATCGCTCCACAACCAAACGAACCCAAGCGGCCTTCAGCCAGGACACCCGACAAACACCGCTATAAAACACAAAAGCCACTGTCCGAGGGTTGTTCCCCCCGCCCAGTGGCCAAGATCCTTCTTTTAAAGAATCAGGCCGTTCAGGCGAGGCCGGTTACACCGACCCCAATAATAAGTACTACCGCCTGAACAACCAAAATAATTGCGAAAGAGAGCGCGACGCGCTTGCGGAGAGCCTGATTGGGATCCGTGAGGTTCATCTCGTCTCTTGTTTACGAGCATACAGGGAAAAGGATGCAAATGCAAGAACCATATTATATTAAAAATAGTTATCCATAGATAGCTGCTTTCAACGGCATGCAGACGAACGTGTTATGATCGCCTAAAATCTTGAATACGATCAACTTGGACATCAGCGTCTGGGTCGCATTGGCGCTCGGCTTGGTGCTGGTTGCATTACTTTGGCGTTCTCGCCGCCACTACCTCGCTTTGCCGGAGATCCGGCTGCTTGCCGATGCAGAACGCCGCTCTTCAGCCGCGCCGCCCGATTGCATGGTGGTGATTCCGGCGCGAAATGAGGGAGGAAACATCGGCCCGGCGGTCCGGAGTCTGCCCCCGGATTCGGTCATCGTGGTGGACGATTTTTCGGATGACAAGACGGCCGACGAGGCGCGCAAAGCCGGAGCCGGAGTTCTATCGGCGCCCCCTCCGCCCGATGGCGCGGTAGGCAAATCCAACGCTTGCATGGAAGGCGCGCGGGTGCTTACGTCGCGCTGGATTCTATTCGCCGACGCCGATACCCGATTCAAGCCGGAGGCCGTCGATGCGATGGTCGCAGCAGCCGAAGCGGGGCAAATAGCCTTTCTTTCGGTCTATCTGAAGCCCGAGTTCCAGACGTTCTCAGAATCTGCCATCGCGCCATACGGCGTGGCGTTGTATTTCTGCGGAGTCAACCCGCGCGCAGACCCGGCCTCCACGTTCAATGGTCAGTGCGTGTTAGTCAAGCGCGATGCCTACGAATTTGTCGGCGGACATAGAGCCGTGCTCGGCTATGTTTGTGAAGACGTCAAGATGGCGGGCTTGGCCCAGCGACACCGCTTGAAATTCGCAGCGGCAAGGGCGCCCGAGTTAGGGAGCGTTCGTATCTACCCAGCGGACTTCGCGCGCAACGCCAGCCGATTCCTGCTGGTGAAGTTGTGGATGGGCGCGTGGGTGGTGTTAACCGCCGTGGCGTGGGCGCTATGGTTGCCGGCGCTGGTTTTCTTGCTAGCGGATCGTCAATTCGCGGCGGCGGTCGCGTGGCTGGTCGTGCCCAGCGTGTACCTCGGCGTCTGGTACGGCTGGGCGCGCGCGATTCTGGCCCCCATTGGCATCTACGCGATCCTGCCTAGTTTGTTCTTTGGGGCTGTCGGCCCGGTGACCAATCGCCACTTCGAGTGGAAGGGTCGTGTAATCTGAACTAAACGCCCCTTTTCATGCCCGAAACCATTCAAGGAACCATTGCATCGATCGCCATCCTCGACGACGACGCCGATTTCCGCACCTATCTCGAAGACTTTCTCGCGGACGAGAGCAGCTACTCCGTGCGCGCCTTCGGCAACGCGCGCGAGCTGTTTGAAAGCTGCGAGGAGAGCCTGCCCGACATCGTTTTGCTCGATATGAAGATGGGCGATGCCAGCGGCGACAAAGTGCTGGAGCAACTCATCACGCGCTGGCCTGGGCTGTGCGTGATCATCATCACCGGCTACCCGTCGCTCGAAGACATGCGGACGACTTTCAAGTTGAAAGTCTTCGACTACCTGGCGAAACCCTTCTCACTGACGCAGCTCCGGCAGGTGTTGAAGAACGCGGTAGTGGCGTTCGGACTGGGCAAATCGCCGCAGGACCGCCTGCGCGAGCGGCTGGGGCATTCGATCAAGATGCTGCGCGTCGAACGCGACTGGTCACTGAAGGATCTGGCGACGCAGACTAAGCTCAGCGTCTCGCAGATCAGCGCCATCGAACGCGGGACGAATCTGCCTAGCATTGAGAGCCTGCTGGCGATCTCCAAGGCGTTCGATAAGAAGCCTAGTGAGATATTGGAGGGGATTGATTTTTGAGCCAATCGCATTCGTCGTGAATTTTAAGCCAAGATAATTACTCGACTTAAGTCTTGTATATTGATACCAATCGCCTGCATCTACGGGAGGGTTCGTGATCAAGAACTTCGAGGAAATGAAGAAGCAGCTTGCTGAACTCTCAGACATCGTCAACAAATTCAATTCAAGTCGGAGCAGGTCCAGCTAAACTAGGACTCATGGCGGACAGTGACATCAAATATGTATCCGATGAAAACGGACGGCCGGTCAGCGTCATTGTGCCCATCCAACTGTGGCGCGAAATCGGGTCCGAACGCGAAACCGCCTACCTTCTCGGAAGCGCGAAGATGAAGGAGCGCCTCCTGCGGGCCAAGAACCGAGAAGAAGGAATTCCTTGCGAAAAAGCGCTTGAGAAGCGTGGAATTCGGCCCTGACGCCCCGGGAACCGCGGCTCACGTTACACTGAAGTCAGTCATGGTTTCGATTGAGCCACTGCGTGTCGAGATTGATCATGAGGACGATGGCAGGGTCCTAGCCTCAGTACCCGATCTTCCCGGCGTGATGGCTTACGGCGATACCGAAGATGCCGCAGTGCGCAAAGCCAAGTCGATAGCCCTTCAGGTATTGGCCGATATGGTCGAAAGTGGCGACGAACTTCCGGCGCCACTGAAGGCCTTGTTCGCGGCTTGAGTATCTGGCGCGCTACTAAAGCCAGGCGGGTTCTCGCAGCTCTTCTGCGCCTCGGTTGGACCCTAAAAAAGCAAGCGGGATCTCATCGAAAACTACAGAAAGCAGGCTGGCGCAATTTTACGTTCTGCTTTCACGACGGTGAGGAGATCGGACCTGGCGCCCTCGCGAAGATCGCTAAGGATACTGGTCTGCGACCAGAGGATCTCTGAGTCGCAGCGCCCTTACTCTTCCCGCAGTACTTCGAGCGGCTTCTGGCGCAGAATGCGGAAGCTCGCGAGCCAGCCCGACGTTTGAGCTAGCAGCGCGGTCAGCACCACCGCGACCACCGTCGCCCGCCAGTCGAAAGCGAACTTGGCATCCAGCAGTCGATTGAGCAAGAGTCTCGAAAACAGGCTGGCCAGCAGAGCGCCCATCAGTCCCGCCACCACGCCCAGCGTGAGGAACTCCACTGAGAAAATCCGGCCCGCGCTGCGCCGCGTGGCGCCCAGCGTTTTGAGGATCACAACTTCGCGCACCCGCCGGAAGCGCGTCCCGGCTACGCTGGCCGCCAGAATGATCGCCCCGGCCAGAATCGCAAACCCAGAAAGGAAACGGATCACCAGCGCTGCCTGGTCCACCACCTGCTGCACGATCGCCAGCGCTTCCGCCACGTTGATCACGGTCACCGTCGGGAAAGCCTGGTAGGACGCGCGCTCCAGCGCCCCCACGTCGGCCGGCCGCATTCGCACGCCGCCGTAGAAGGTCGCCGGCAGCCCGGTCAGCGCCTGCGGATTGAACACGAACTGGTTGGCGGAGCCCACGCTCATCTGGTCCACGCGATGCAGCGCGACAATGCGTGCAGCGAAGCTATGCCCGGCTCCCGACAATTCGATGGTATCGTCCAGCTTCGCGCCCAGTGTTCGGGCGGCTTCCTGCTCGATCGAAACCACCGGCTGCGTTTCGTCTGGCGCCCACCATTTGCCTTGCGTGACAGTCAAGGACCCCGGCTTTTCGTCCGCCCACATCACCGAGCGGCTTCCGCGAAAGCGCCGGGCAAGGCCGGTCGCCCGCAGTTCCTCCAGCGGCACGCCGTTCACTTTCTCGATGCGCACCGCGACGCTGGGCACAAACTCCGGCTGCGCCACCACGCCTTGCTGTTTCGCGATGAGCGTCTTCAGCGGACCCACCTGCTGCGGTGTAATGCCGATCAGAAAAACGTTAGGCGCATCCGGCGGCGCGCTCTGTACGATCTCTCCCACCAGCGAATGCTGGACTAGATACACGGTCAGCGTAAACATCACACCCAGTCCCAGAGCCACCAGAATAGCCTGCGCCTGATTGCCCTGCCGATAAAGGTTGGCGAATCCCTGCCGCGCGAGCGTGGGAATCCGCCACGGCGTCCGCCGCAGCGCCACGCGGATCAGTCGCAGGAATACACTCGCCACCGCCGCCAGCAGGATGAGCGCGACGGTCAGACCGCCGGCAAAGTATCCACCGACCCGCGGCGATTCCGCGAGCCACGCCGCGATTCCACCGATCCCCAGCAGAATCACGCCGCCCGCCGCCAGGCTGAGGCGTGCGTCCGCGAGCCGCTTGGGCCAGGTCAACTTCGCCTCCGGCATATCGCGCCGCAGGATCAGCGCCGGCCGCACCTTGCGAATCACCAGCAGCGGAGGCAGCGTAAACAGCAGAGTGGTCAGCAGACCGACGGCAATCCCCTGCGCCGAGGCCGCGAGATTCCACCCTAGCTTGATATCCATCTGGAAGAAGCGCGCAATCAGCAGCGGGAGCGTGCGCTCCACCACCCAGCCAACTACCACTCCGGCCAGGCCGCCCACCAGCCCGAGCATCAGCGTCTGCAAGGTATAAATGCCGATGATGTCGCGCGAGGTCGCCCCCAGCGATTTCATCACTGCGATGTTGTCCATCTTCTGCTGCAGATGCGCGTGCATCGCCATCGCCACACCCAGCGCGCCCACGATCATCGCGATCAGGCTCACCAGACTCAAGAAGGTGGTCGAGCGGTCCAGGCCGCGCATGATAATCGGATTCGACTCGCGGAAATCGGCGATCAACGCTTCAGGCAAAGCTGCATGCACCGCGCCGCGCACTTCCGCCACGGACGGCGACACCGGACTCATCTTGAACAGATAACGATACGCTCCGCGGCTGCCGAATCCCATCAGACCCGTACGCTCGAACGCGGCGCGCGACATCATCATGCGCAAGCCCACGCTCAGGGTGCCCGACATCCGGTCCGGCTCATTCAGTACCACGGCCGAGATACGGAAGGCTTCCGTTCCAACCCGCAGGCGATCACCCACCTTCACGTTCAGACGCAGCAGGATGTCCTGCGCCACGGCCACGGTATCCGGCTGGAGCGCGTCTTGCAAAGCCATGGGAGGGTCCAGTTTGACGGCGCCGTAGTAGGGATACTTCGACGGGTCCACGGCTTTGATCGACACCAGCGCCGGCGTGGCCGCATCGCTGGTTGGCGCGGCCTGCGCCGAGGACGCCATCGAGACCGTCTCGGTGATCAGCGTGTGCTCCACGCCCCGCTTGGCTAGCGCATCCAGCGCGGCAACTTCGCGATCGCTGGCCGGCGCAAACTGCCGCGCGGTAAGATCGGCCGCCATCACGGTGCGCGATTCGTCCAGCAGCGTCCCGCGAAAACTTGCGCTGAATCCCTGCACTCCGGCCAAGGCGCCAACACCGGCCGCGACCGCCAGCACCACGAAGAGAAATTTCGTCATCGACGAACGGGTTTCGCGCCAGGCGATCCGTCCCGCCGTACGATAAGACAGCCTCATAGACGTGCCGCACCCGCGGGCTGCATTTCATCAGCCACCACTTGGCCGTCGCTCAACGTGACGATGCGGTCGGCCCGCGACGCGAGCGCGCGATCGTGCGTCACCAGCACCAGCGTGGTACCCTCGCGCTGGTTGAGCGAAATCAGCAGATCCAGCACATGAGCGCCATTAACGCTGTCCAGGTTTCCGGTAGGCTCGTCAGCCATGAGGATGGGGGGCTTGCACATGAACGCCCGCGCCAGCGCCACGCGCTGTTGTTCTCCTCCGGAAAGCTGCACCGGGTAGTGATCCATACGGTCTGCGAGGCCAACGTTCGTCAGCAGTTCGCGCGCGCGGGTCAGTCCTGCAGCGACATCCCCACCGGAGAGTTCATGCGGCAGAAGTACGTTCTCTTCCGCGGTGAGCGTCGGGATTAATTGATAGGACTGGAACACGAAGCCGATCTTTCGCCCGCGCACCAACGCCAGCGCATCTTCGTTCAACCCGGTGATGTCGACGCCGTCAATGATCACCTTGCCCGAGGTAGGCGTATCCAATCCGGCCAGCAAACCGAGCAGAGTACTCTTGCCACTGCCCGACGCGCCCATAATCGCGACAAACTGCCCGGCCGGCAGTTCCAGATCGACACCGCGCAAAATCTCCACGCGATGCGTGCCAGTGTCGATGGTTTTGGTAATTGCGGTGGCCTCGAGGATCGGCATACTCACCTTCTATTATGATGGCAGCATATGCTGTATTCGCTTCTGATTGCACTATTCCTAACTATCAACGCGTGGGCCACACCACCCGTTCAGGCCGCACTTCAAACGCTCCCGAAAGAAGATACGAAAAAAGTTCTGGTAGTGTTCGGCGATAGTTTGAGCGCGGGATATGGAGTGCCGCATGGCCAAAGTTACCCGGATGACCTGCAGCGCACGCTGGACGCACAGGGCTACGCATGGCGCGTGGTTAATCTAGGGATCAGCGGCGATACCACTTCAGGCGGTCTCGCGCGCGTATATACCGGCACTGCGTTGCACCCCGCCATGGTGCTGCTGGAGCTCGGCGGCAACGATGGCCTGCGCGGGCTGCCGTTGGCGATGACCCGCGAAAATCTGGATCAGATCATTGCCGCGTTCGAGCACGTGGGCGCGCGTGTGGTGCTAGCCGGGATGACGCTACCGCCTAACTATGGACCAGATTACATTCACAGCTTCGAGGCTATCTATACCGGTCTCGCCGCAAAGTACAAACTCAATTTGATTCCATTTTTGTTGCGCGATATAGCCACGCCGGATATGCGTTACTTCCAACGCGACGGTATTCATCCTACCGCCGAAGGAGCGCAGATCGTTTCGAGCACCGTGTTTCGCGTCATCAAGCCCCTGCTGGGAGCGGTGAAGAATTAAGGCGCGCCTTACTCTCCCATCACGCACACGTCCTTCAGATTGCGGTAATCCTCTGCGTAGTCGAGACCGTAGCCGACCACAAACTCGTCCGGAATCGTGAAGCCTATGTAGTTTGCCTTCACGGGGCTCTGGCGGCGCTCGGGCTTATCGAGCAACGTCACGATCCGCAACGATTTCGGTTTGCGCTGTGCCATCAAGGTCGTCAGGTAGTTCAGCGTGATGCCGGTGTCGAGAATATCCTCTACGATAATCACGTGATGGCCTTCGATCGGCGCGTCCAGATCCTTGGTCAGTTGAACCTGCCCGGAAGTGGTCTTCCCCTTGCCGTAGCTCGAAATGCCGATGAACTCGATGCGCGCTGGCGTCTTCATGGCGCGCGACAGATCAGCCATGAAAATGAATGCGCCTTTCAGAACGGCGATCAGGTAAACCGGCTCGCCGCCCGGATAGTCGCGGTCGATTTCAGCCCCCATCTCAGCGATACGCTTCTGAATCTGCTCGGCGGAAACCAACACTCTGAACGAAGGCATTAGCGAGATTGTACAATACCAGCAGGAGCACCCTTACACCTGGCACGGACCAAAAAGCTACTCAAGCAAGCAGTACCGCAAGAATCCGATCCCTTCTGGCTCACCGCCGTCCATGCCGCCGAATCCAAGCAAGCGCAAGATATCCGCGTACTGGATTTGCGCGACGTCACCACCTTCACCGATACGCTCATCATCTGCAGCGGTACGAATTCCCGGCAGAATCAGGCGATATCCAATGAGATCGAGGTAGAGCTGAAGAAGCACGGAGACATCCCGTCGAGTGTAGAGGGTTATACCAACGCCGAGTGGATCCTAATGGACTACGGCGACTATGTGATCAACATTTTTTCGGAAAAGACACGCGCCTACTATGATCTCGAGCGCCTCTGGCGCGACGCCAAGCCGGTTAAATATTGAGTAGCTTGCGCGTCAGGCCGTGCACCTGCGCTACTTCGCTTTCGCTCAGCACAATTCCATTGGGCCGCCAGCGCGCGGCCATGCGCTCGCTCACAAACCCTTTGGCGATGCTGATGAGCGGCACCCCGGAGGCCGATGCGACGTGGCCGCCGGCGGAGTCGTAGCCCACGAATAGCTTCGATCTGGCGATGTGTGCCGCGAACGGGGCGAAGGCGCCTTCGTGGGTACGCATGCCCGGAAGCAGCGCCCGCTCGACGCGGTCACGTTCTTCGGTACTACCGCCCTTGTCGACCAGAATCGACGCGCCGGTATCAGCCAAGCTGCGCAGTAGTGCACACTCCTGCGCATCGTCGAGGCGCTTGGTGGCATTTTCGCCAACGCCCAGGCTAACTGCAATATCGGCGGGCGGTTCAGCGGAAGACGGGTTCAGAGGTGCAACGTAGGGCTTGGCGCCGTCGATCGCCGAAGACTTCCGACGCCCAACGCGCGGCGAGTTTCGCCAAAGGCTCATCTCCGTCGCCACCATATGCCCGGCTCGGAAAGTGGAAGTAACTGCGTTCGTCGCACACCGAGATCAAGCCGAGTTGCGACAAGCGCGAGTCCGGATCGATCACGATCCCGTCTTCGAGCCATAAACCTTGCCGACGCCCGCAAACGGTCTCGCAACGCGCCCGAACGCGCATACGGAGCAGGTAGGTGCGTGATCCGTGGATCGGCCTCAAACAATTCGTACGATTTTTGCGGACCGACGAAAATCACTTCAGCGCTCGGATAACCGCGCTTCGCGGCATCCAGCATGACACTGGTCACAGCCACGTCCGCGCCCAGCGTCACTCGCGAAAGCACGTAGACGCGGCTGGCCGATTCGGGAGCAATCGCCTGAACATTGGGATTGCGTAATCGCGGCGCCAAATCAGGCGCGGTTTGCAGGATCACTTGCGTGAACAGGCGATTGTAAGTTTCGCAGAGCCGGGGCTCAAACAGGTCGCCTAAACGTTCAACCACGATGGACAAGAATGCGCGGCCATCATCGACCGCAAGGGCGCGGTCCAGAAGATTGTCGGGCCACGGCTCGCCGCGCAGGCAATATTCCAGCAGCTCGTTACAGGTATTTCCCAACCAGAAGCTCCAGCTTTTTGCGCGTGGCCGCGGGGATCGCCTTGCGGTCGGTGATCAGTGCATGCGCCAGCGCCGATCCACATTTGCACTCGCGCTCGGGCATGCTGCGGACGGCCTCCGCCACCAGCTTCGCGGCATTGGCGGCGTTCTGCGTCAGGTTCGCAATGATGTCGTTGACGGTGACCGCGTCGTGATCCGGATGCCAGCAATCGTAATCCGTCACCATCGCGATGGTGGTGTAGCACAGCTCGGCTTCGCGCGCGAGTTTCGCTTCCTGCAGGTTGGTCATGCCGATCACGTCCATGCCCCAACTGCGGTACAGATTCGATTCGGCCAGCGTCGAGAAGGCCGGCCCTTCCATACACAGATAGGTTCCGCCCAGCTTGGCGGTGACGCCCGCGGTCTTCGCCGCCCGGTGCGCGACTTGCGCCAGCTGCGGGCAGATGGGATGCGCGAAACTGATGTGCGCGACTAGACCTTCGCCGAAAAACGTGGATACGCGGCCGCGCGTGCGATCGACAAATTGATCCGGGATCACGAAATCCAGCGGCTGATGCTCTTCCTTAAGCGATCCCACTGCGCTGAGCGAAAGAATGCGCTCCACGCCCAGCATCTTCATGCCGTAAATGTTGGCGCGGAAATTCAGCTCCGACGGCGAGAGACGATGCCCCCGGCCGTGTCGCGCCAGGAACGCGACTTCCTTGCCCGCCAGCTTGCCGACCACGTAGGACGTCCGAGGGCGAGCCCCATGGTGTTTCCAGAATGCGCTCTTCTTGCGCTTCAAATCCGGGCATCGAATATAATCCGCTGCCGCCAATGATTCCAATAGTTGGGTTCATGCTTGTATGAGTTCTAATAATACGCCGCCGGTCGAGGCCGGGTGCACAAAAACGTAGAGATGACCGCCTGCGCCCGTTCGCGGCTCGTTCAAAATGCGCGCGCCGGACGAGCGCAGACGCTCGACCAGCACTTAGCAGATCCGGAACTTTCAGCGCGACGTGATGCAGCCCTTCGCCTCGCTTTTCAATAAACTTCGCGATGACGGAATCGGGCTCGGTTGGCTCCAGCAACTCGATTCTGGGCTCGCCCATCGGAAGCATCGCCACATTGACTTTTTCCTGCTCTACCGTTTCTCGCAGCGGCAACGTGCAAGCCTAGTTCCGCTTCGTAAAACTTGAGCGCTTCATCGAGCGAGCGCACCGCGATCCCCAGATGATCGATGCTCGACGCCGGTCTCCTGCCGGCAGATGCACCGCGCGCTTGCAATTCCGCGCGGCCTGCAGGACTTCCGCGATTCCCTGCCCTTCGGACGCCACCGTGCGCAACACCGGCCTATCGTCCGCGACCGAATGCAATTCCTGCTCGAGCTTATCCGTGCCCGGCAGGTCAGCCTTGTTGATGACGAAGATGTCGGCGACTTCAAGCACGCCGGCCTTCATCGCCTGCACATCATCTCCAGCGCCGGGAACCAGAACCAGGATGGTCACCTGCGCGAGCCTGGCAATCTCCACTTCGCTTTGCCCGATACCCACCGTTTCGATGATCACGACGTCGCGGCCCGCGGCATCCAGCAGCGTCGCCAGATCGGCCGTGGCGCGCGCGATTCCGCCGGGAATTCCGCGCGTGGCCATCGAGCGGATGAACACGCCGGGGTCGGCATGATGCTGCTGCATGCGGATGCGGTCGCCTAGAATCGCGCCACCGGTGACCGGGCTGGATGGGTCAACGGCGATCACGCCCACGGTCTTGCCTTCGGCACGCAGCAGCTGAAATCATGCGATCGCACAGCGTGCTCTTGCCGGCGCCCGGCGCGCCCGTGATGCCTAGAATCAGCGCGCGTCCCGCGTGCGGCCGTATTTGAGTCAACAGCCTGCGCGGCGGATTGATCCTGGTCTTCAATGAGTGTGGCCGCTCGGGCCAGCGCGCGCAGGTCGCCGCGCAGAACGTCTTCGGCCAGCTCAGCCATGCTGCCGCTCGGTATTCAGAAGCTGGCGCGCGATCACCAGCCGCTGGATCTCGCTGGTGCCCTCGCCGATGGTGCACAGCTTCACGTCGCGGTAGAACTTTTCCACCGGATAATCCTTCAGGAAGCCGTAGCCGCCGTGAACTTGCACCGCTTCATCGGCCACGCGCACCGCCGTTTCCGAGGCGAACAACTTAGCCATCGCGGATTCCTTGTTCACGTTCTGGCCGCTGTCCTTCATCCACGCCGCGCGCTGCGTGAGCAACCGGGACGCGTCGATATCCGTCGCCATGTCGGCCAGCTTGTGCTGGATCGCCTGGAACTCCGAGATGAAGCGGCCGAATTGCTTGCGCTGTTTGGAATAACGCAGCGCCGCTTCATACGCGCCTTGCGCGATGCCAACCGCCAGCGCCGCAATCGAAATCCGGCCGCCGTCGAGAACCCGCAGCGCATCCACGAATCCTTCGCCTTGCTTGCCGCACAGTTGCGAGGCCGGCACGCGGCAATCGGTGAGGATCATCTCGTTGGTGGGCGAACAGCGCATGCCCAGCTTGTTTTCCTTCTTGCCGGGACGAAATCCCGGCGTGCCCTTCTCCACCAGGAACGCGGAAATCCCGTGCGAAGACGCCGCGCGATCGGTCACCGCCATCACCACGCACACGTCGGCCACCTGTCCGTTGGTGGTGAAGGTCTTGCTGCCGTTAATCACCCAGCAGTCGCCTTCGCGCACCGCACGGGTATGCGTGCCGCCGGCATCGGAACCCGATTCCGGTTCGGTCAATGCCCACGAGCCGATCCATTCGCCCGACGCCAGCTTAGGAAGGTAGCGCTGCTTCTGCTCTTCGTTGCCGGCCAGATAAATGTGATTCATGCACAGCGAAACGTGCGCCGCGACGCACAGCGCCACCGACGGATCGACGCGCGCCAGCTCCTCGATCACCAGCGAATAATCGACATAGCTGTAGCCGGAGCCGCCCAGCTCTTCGGGAAACACCGCGCCCAGGACGCCCAGCTCGCCCAGCTTGCGGAACACCTGGTCGGGGAAGGTCTGCGATTCGTCCCACTCCATCACGTGGGGCCTGATTTCGGCTTCGCAGAAGGCGCGGACAGTCTTACGCAATTGCTGCTGTTCCAGCGTGTATCCGAAGTCCATGTGATCCCCGATAAGCCGGCCGGCGAGCTAAACGATTTCTTCCGTCTCCGCGTTCCAGCGGACGGTGCGGCCCGCGCGATAGCTCTCGACCGCCATGATGCACGCGACCGTCACTCGATAGCCGATTTCGAAGGGGCAGTTCGGTTCGCGGCTGGTGCGGATCGCGTCGAAAAAGTTTTCCATGTGAGCGTGCGGCACATGCCCGGCGCGACCCATCCGTTCGGAATCGTCGGGACGGTTGACTTTCTGCGGCACGTAGCGCACATGGTTCGCGCGCGAGATGGTCCCGTGCGAGCCGAGCAGATCTTCGGTCACGCCCAACTGGTTATTGCCAAGGCCCGACGACCAGCTCACCAGCATCTGCTCCGGCTGATCCAGCGTGACATCCATGGTGTCCGGCACTTCGCGGCCGTCATTCCATAAATAAATTCCGCCGCTCATGCGTTGCCGACCGCGGAATCTGCAAATGGAGCGCCTTGTACCAGAACGCCAGTTGCTGGCTCATGTTTTCGGACACGTTGCCGCCCGAGTAATCCCAGAAATAGCGCCAGTGGATGAAGCGGTTGGCATCAAATTCAGTGTCTCCCGCGAACGCATTCCACGCGACGTTCTGCGGATTCACATCCGCGTTGAGCAGCGCGGGCCGCGCCCACTGGGCTTTGCCGCGCGGCGTATTGCGATAGTTGCGCATCACCAGCGCGGTGATCTGCCCCATGCGGTCGGCCGGCGTCAGGAACTGCTGCACATCGGCGAGGTGTCCGAACGAGCACGCCTGATGACCCACTTGGACGACGTGCTTGCCGCGGTCCCGGGCATAAGCCGCGCGCATGCTCTTGGCCTGATCGAGCGTATTCGCCAGCGTCTTTTCCTGATACACGTGCTTGCCGGCATCGAGCGCTGCGGAGAACTGCTCGGCGTGCAGGTGCGGCGGCGTGGCGATCACGATGGCGTCGATGGATGAGTCGTCCAGCACGCGCCGGTAATCGGCAAATGCCGCGGCATTCGGCGCGAAACTCGCGGCCTTTTCCAGGCGCTTGGTGTAGACGTCGGCGAAGGCCACAACCTCCGCGTTATCGCACACGCGGATCTGATTCAGTAGTTCCAGGCCGCGGTCGCCCACGCCGACGATGCCGACCCGCAACCGATCACTGGCGCCCAAAGCCCGCGCGGGCACGACTGCCAGCGTCCCAGCCAGTCCGGTGGCGACTTTGCCCAGGAATTTACGGCGAGAATCCATCCAACTTGAGTGTAGCAAGGCCGCCCTAGGCGGCGTGCTTGAGTGTCGCCGAGCCACCCTGGCGGGACGCTGGGGTATAGCAATCTAGGCGTTGCGGCGCGTATACCGAAAAAGGATCGGAGCCGGAAAACCGGCTCCGAAGGTCGATCATCTCCGCTTAATACGGATGGTAACCGTAACCGTGATGGCAATCACGGCAGCGATAGTGATAACAATGCTGATCACAGTCGCCTCCGGGCCTATTTTTCGCGCACAACGCTGAAGTCCGCTGTGCGCTACCCGGAAGGGATTTCCCCGGCTGCAGCTAACAGGCCGGGGTCGATTCCGGGACGCCTTGGATCGCCCCCGTGAACCAACTCCTCTCCGTTCGGAATCCTCACGGCCTTAGTGGAGAACCGCCGGCAGTTTTCTTATTCGAATTGTTTGTGTGCCGTTGACGCCACGTGGGCACGAGATCCATGGTTCCTTTCAAGCCGATTTATCACGAGGGCTATGACCTGAATCCGGGCGGCTACGTGTTTCCATCGCAAAAGTACCGCAGGGTGCGGGAACGCCTGCTGACCGAGAAATTCGCGAACCCAAACGACTTTATCTAACCGGAGCCGGCTAGGGCGCCTCGACGCTATTAAATTGTGAGGTTGCTCGGGAGGTATCGAAAGATAGGCGAACGAGCACCAGCCGCTTGCGCGCGGCTTCACTTTCCCGAAATCTCCGCAGGAAATGGCTTGCGGACGGGTAGATTACGTGCGACAATGACCGGAGTTTTGACGCGCCCAAATCGGCGGGAGTTGGGGGTGAGACGCCCTCGGAGGGGCTTCCGGCCTGCCAGTCAAGTGTGCCAAAAAATGCAGTAGATTTATGCGTCCCGGCTTGCCGGGAATGGAACAGGAGATTTCCGTGAGAGAAAAAGGTGTAGTGAAATGGTTTAACGCCGCCAAGGGTTATGGATTTATCCAGCGCTCCAGCGGCGAAGATGTGTTTGTCCACTTTTCGGCGGTACAGATGTCCGGCTACCGGACCTTGGAGGAGGGAGCCGAAGTGGAATTCGAGGTGAAAACCGGCCCCAAAGGCCTGCAGGCCGAGAACGTCAATCGCCCCTAACGCTCTCCGCCGAGCGCGAGATTACAACAATTTAATGAGAGGGCCCCGTTTCCCGGGGCCTTTTCTATTGGACCCTTCCAATTTAGTCCACACGCTACTCCGCTACAATGGCCGCATGCCGTTCGCGCGGTCCCCGAAATCCCGCAAACCGCCGGCGCCTCTGGATATCGAAGGACTCCTGGCCTACTCGGCGCGAGTCCTCACAGCGCGCGCGCAGACCACCTCCGAGTTGCGCCAGAAGCTGACGCGACGGGCCGCGCAGCGCGGCGACGTGGATCAGGTAATCCGCCGTCTGAAGGAAAATGGCTACCTGAACGACCAGCGCTTCGCCGGGTCGTTCGCCAACTGGCGGCGCGAGAATGACGGCGTCGGCAAGACCAAGGTGGTGCGCGACCTCATGGCGCGGCGGGTAGCCCCCGAGCTAGCCAAGAAGACTGCCGAAGCCGTGTATTCGGGTACTGACGAGACTGCTCTCATAGAACAGTTCCTCGCGCGCAAATTTCGCGGCAGGGATCTAGGGGCGCTGCTCCAGGAAGAAAAACATCTTGCGTCCGCATTCCGCCGCCTGCGGACCGCCGGCTTCAGCGCGGGCAGCTCCATCAAAGTTCTGAAGCGTTACGCCTCCGAAGCCGGACGCCTGGAAGAACTCGGCGAAGAGGAACCGCCCGAATGGGCAAATCTAAACGGATAAGAGCCGGTCAAAGAATGACCGGTAGCGCCGTAGGGCGACCCGCAAATCTTCCGTCGAAACGTTGTCGTTCTTGTCCCATTCCGCCTCAAGCTTCTGACGCTCATTGGCAAACACCTCAGCTAGCCGCTTGATAGCGGTGGCGACGAGTTCATCGGCTTGCTCCACCGCCTTGCGCGGTTCATCGACGAAGCCGATCTGGATCTTCTCCCAGCGCGAGCGAAAGTCCTGCGTGTCGTTCGAAGCAAACAGCGGCTCGTTGGATTCGGGCGCGCCATTCCTATTCGGCACAGGCGCGGGCGTTCCGACCGGCCGGGTCCCCGCCTGTGCCAGATCGGCGGTCGACAACCGATCGCCGGCGCGTTCTTCACGTGTCTCAAGTTCTTGCGGTGTCATCTTCTTACCTCCACTGGTCTGTCTACCGGTTGTTCCAGAAGATCTTCAAACAGAGCGCGGTAACTGACCATCGCTTTGCGAAGATCCTCGGTGGTGCTTTGGCCTCTTCCGTCGCGAATCGCGATTTCGTGCGCCGCGCGATAATTCTCCACCACGCGCGGGTGATCCACGGAAAGGTCGGCGGCATTCTGGTCAAAGTCGCTGACCGGATACCCACGCTGCTTCATGACGCCCTGCACCAGGACATCGGCGTGCTTTACCGCGGTTCGCGGATCGTCCACGAACAACGACTGCTCCGCGCGCCAGTCTTCGGCATATTTGGCGCGCTCATCGTCCCGCAGCGAACGGATGTTGAACTTGGCCACACGCTTCTCTCGTTTTTCAAGATCGGATTCCGCGTGGGCGCGGCCGCCATGGGTATCGATGGCTTTATCGTATTCAGGGCCAAACTTGGAGCGCAGATCCTGCGTCCGTTTCTTCTGTATATACATCCACACTGCTGCGCCAATCGCCAGAATGGCGACGGCGATAAGGATCATCATGGCCGGAGTGAGGTTGATTTGACTCATGTTCACGTTCCTCCAATTACTCAATTGCTCAGGGAGCGGTCTAGCTCCCCCGAGGCCTTAGAGCAGTTTCGGAACCAAAGAACTAAGTCGAGCTTTATCGCCGGATACGCCGCCGCAGCATCCCCGCGGAGACCAGTAATTTTGACGGCCTATGGTCATTGGACTCAATTGCGGAAACCCCAGTGTCCAATCGTTGCATCTTTTGCAGCGCCCGAGCGGTTTGCGCACGTGCGCTAGAACTTCACCTTGGGTGCTTCCCGTGCGGCGCCTTCCGCCTTGAAGTAGGCGTCATTGCGATGGAAGCCGAACATCGACGCGGCGATATTCTTGGGGAAGATCTCGATGTCGGTGTTGTATTGCTGGATGACTTCGTTGTATTTGCGGCGCTCGACTGCGATGCGGTTCTCGGTACCCGCCAGCTCGTCCTGCAAACGCAGGAAGTTTTCATTGGATTTCAGGTTGGGATAGTTTTCCACCACCACCAACAATCGCGACAAGGCCGAATCGATCTGGCCGTTGGCCGCGATCTTTTCCGCCGGCGTGCGAGCGCCGCCCAGGGCCGCGCGCGCTTCCGTCACCTCTTTCATCACGGCCAATTCCTGCTTGGCGAACCCTTTTACGGTCTCGACCAGGTTCGGAATCAAATCGGCGCGGCGCTGCAAAGCCACGTCCACCTGGGACCAGGCGCCGTCGACGGCGTTCCTCTCAGTCACCAGCTCGTTGCGCGAGCCCACCAGGCTTCCGCCCACCACCAGTACCAGCAACACAATCACGGCGAGTACGCCTAATAGAACTTTCATTTGTGATCCTCCATCCGGTCGACATATTCGACCATCCTGCGAATGAATTCCAGATATTGCCCAAACAGATCCACCGGGTCGCCCGCTTCCAGGACGTGAGCCGCGCCGATTTTGCCTTCGCGGAGATCCAACAGCACATCCATTGGATTCGACGGCGGATTCGACGGCGCCGCCAGCTTTTCCTGCATCCGGTGGACTGCGTCGCGGCGCCCGCCCGTAACCTCGATTCCCCCCGCCGCCAGCGCGTGCCGCCCCAGTGTGCAGAAGGTCGCCACCGAGTCCACGCACAATTTAAGCAGCGCCGCCGGGTCCGAAAGAACCTGCGCCCCCTGCTGTCTTAGACGAAAAAGCTTGGCCCGAAGTTCATGCTCAACTTGCGTCCGGTAATGTTTGGTGTCGACATGCAGGTGGGCGATGACGTCCACGCCATGCAGCACCTTGCGGTGCTCCTGCATATCGCGGAACTCAATTGGGAAGCTGTCGGCGGAGTTGTGAGCCTCTTCCTCGGTCATCAGCAGCGGCGAAGGATTCCCCTGTCCGCGCCACCAGCGCAGGATTGGTTCGCCGTCGCCCAACTCGCGCGGCGTTATCTGCTTCAGGACGCACAACACGTTGAGATCCGAAAAATTCGCGTCATGATTGCCGGCCGCGCCCGATCCGTAAAGTACCACCGAGACCAGGCGGTCCTGGTAGGCGTGCGTCAATTTATCGACCAGTTCTTTAAGTTCTTCCATATGGATAGCCGGCAACACTACCAGCCGCCGGATGCGCCTCCGCCGCCCGAATCGCCGCCGCCAAAACCGCCGAATCCGCCGCCCCCGCCACCACCATCGTAGCCGCCGAAGCCGCCTCCACCCCAGCCACCCCGTCCGCCCATCATGTTACCGAGTAGCATCCCCGTCAGGAAGCCGGTGCCGCTGCCGCCCCTTCCGCCGCGTCCCAACAGCCACAGCAGGAAGAACAGCCCGATCAAAATCAGCGGGAACGGAATCGAGGGTCCGCGCTCCACGGGGCGGGTTCCACGCAACGGCTCCGAGCCGCCTAGATCCACGCCCTTCGATTGGGCGATGATGGTGCCCATCTGCTCGGCGGCCGCCAGCAGCGCTCCGCCGTAGTTGCCCTGCTGCAGGATCGGACGGATCTGGCGCAGAATGCCGCCGGCGGCGCCATCGCTGATGATGGGTTCGACACCGTAACCAATCTCCGCGCGGCTCTTGCGGTCCTTGACCGCAAGCAAAATCAGAATCCCCTCGTCCTTCCCCTTCTTGCCGATACCCCATTCGCGATACAAGCGGTTGGCCGCATCTTCTATGGGTTCGCCATCGAGCGTCGGCACCAGGACGATCGCCATTTGAACGCCGGTCACGCGCTCCAGGTTGGCGCAGTAGGCTTCGAGCGTCTGCTTGCTCGACGCGTCCAGTGTCCCGGAAAAGTCGTTCACGTAACCGGTGGGCTTGAGTACTTTGGTGTCGAGTCCCCACGCGGGCAGCGCCGCCAGCGCGAGTACCGCCGCCCACGAGGCGAACTTATGAAGATTCTTCATGCGGTCGAAGTGGGCTGGATCTCAGCCCTTAAGATCCTGGCGGCGAACGCGGAACCCTTCCAGGCGCCCCAGCATCGCGACCGCCGTCTGCTGCGGATCGAAGAACTGTTGGGCCAGTTTCTGCACTTCGTCCGCGGTGACCTTCTCTATGCTTTCTAGCATCTCGTCCAGCGAAAAGAAACGCTGGAAATACAGTTCCTGACGCGCCAGGTTGCCCATGCGGCTGGAAGTGGACTCCAGACCCAGCACGAACGATCCCTTCAGATGATCCTTGGCGCGGCGCAGTTCCTCGGGCGTCACCAGATGATCCGTGATTTCGCGCATTTCGTGCACGATGGAATCGATCACCTTGCCGGCCGACTTCGGCGACGTCCCGGCGTAAACCATCATGCAGCCGGCGTCGTGATACATGGTCAGTTCCGAGTAAACGGTGTACGCCAGCGCCTGCTTCTCGCGAATGTTCTGGAACAAGCGCGAGCTCATCCCGCCGCCCAGAATCGCATTCAGAATGTAGCAGGCGAAACGCTGCCGATGCGGCATGGCGATCGATGGAACACCCAAATAGAGGTGCACCTGTTCGAGCGAGCTCTTCTCGCGAAACACCAGCGGCGCATGCGCCTGCGGCCGGCCGTCGGCCTTGGGCAGGGCGCGTCCTTTGAGCTCGCCAAAATGTTCCTCTGCCAACCGCACGAGCTTCTTATGCGTCAGACTGCCGGCCGCCGTGATCAGAATGTTCTTCGGCGTGTAGTAGCGGCGATAGTAACGCTCCACGCTATCGCGGTCGAAGCTGCGAATAGTCTGCCGCGTGCCGAGGATCGGCCGCCCGAGCGAATGTCCCTTCCAGAAATTGCTGGCGAAGATCTCGTGGATGAGGTACTCGGGGTTATCCACATCCATCTTGAGCTCTTCGAGGATGACGCCCTTTCTCCTTCTCGATATCGCCCCTCTCAAACAATGGGTTTCGAACCAGGTCGGAGACAATGCCGAACGCATGCGGCAAGTGCTCGTCGAGCACCTTGACGTTATAACTGACCAGTTCCTTGGAAGTGAACGCGTCTAGACCGCCGCCGATCGAATCCACCGAGCGTGCGATCTGTTCGGCCGACCGGTTCTTGGTCCCCTTGAAGAGCATGTGCTCGATGAAATGCGAAATGCCGGTCTCTTCGCGCGTTTCCTCGCGTGACCCTGTGCCGATCCATACGCCGACCGAAATGCTGCGCACATGCGGCATGCGTTCCGTGACGACGCGAACCCCATTCGGCAACACGGTGCGCTCGATATCGCGGATTTTGTGCGGGCTCCGGCTGCGGCTGGTCATAGGTGTGAACATTTTTATTGTACCGCGCCCGTCGAATGTTACACTAAGATCGTGCGGCAACCTATTGTAGGCATGGAACTTGCCGATATTCAGGCGGCCCTGGGCGCGCTGTCCGACGCCCCTCCGGCGTTTCGGGCGACGCAGTTATATGATGCGGTCTACCGGCAGCGGGTCGCGGATGTCGGCGGCATTTCGAACCTCCCAAAACAATTACGAGAACGCCTAGCCGAGGAGTTCCCGATGGGTCTGCCGGCCGTCGAGCGCCGCTACAATTCCACCGATGGCACTTGCCGCTACCTCCTGAAACTGAGCGACGGCAAGACGGTGGAGACGGTCTGGATGCCGGCTGAAGAAGGTGCCGACCGGGCGACGATTTGTATTTCAAGCCAGGTCGGCTGTCCTGTCGATTGCAAATTCTGTCTGACGGCGCTGATGGGGCTGGAGCGTCATTTGACGGCGGGAGAAATCGTCGGCCAAGTGCTGGTAGCCGCTGGGACCGCGCCTGTCGAGCGCCTCAACATCGTGATGATGGGCCAGGGCGAGCCGCTGCTCAACCTGGCGAATGTGCTGAAGGCTTCGCGCCTATTGATGGACCCCGTGGGCATAGCGCTGTCGCCGCGCCGCATCACGCTCTCGACCTCCGGCATCATCCCCAAGATCGCCGAACTGGGGCAAGCTGCGCTGCGACCGAAGCTGGCGATTTCGCTCAACGCATCCACCGAAGAGCAGCGGCAGGCGCTGATGCCGATCACGCGTAAATATCATCTGAAGGATTTGATGGAGGCTTGCCGCGCCTATCCGCTGCGACCTTGGGAAAAGCTGACCTTTGAATATGTGCTGCTCAAGGGTGTGAACGACACCGACGCCGATGCGCGCCGCGTGGTCCAGTTGCTGGCTCGCCTGAATGCCAAGGTGAACCTGATCGCACTGAATCCTGGTCCGGGGATTCCCTTCGAGACTCCCGATCCCGCGCGCGTCGCGTCTTTCCAGGCAATCGTCCGCCGCTCGCTGCCGTGTTTCATCCGCAAGCCACGCGGGCTGGACGTCTACGCGGCGTGCGGACAATTGAAGCGCATGGAGACGGCGGAGCTGACACAAATCCAGTAGGCGAGTAAATACGGTTCGGCCGCCGGTGTGGGGAACGCACTTTGGGGATCGCCTCGAGAATACTTGGCGAAGACAGCCCCCTTGCCGCCGTAAATGAACTCCTGTGACCATACGCCTGAAATGGACGGTTTCGAACTGGAAAACGGATTCATGATTCACCCGAATTGAGCAAATCGGTAATTATGATGTTCACGTCGGGCGACAGCGGCGATGATATAGCGCGCTGCCGAAAGTTGGGGGTCTCGACCTATCTTGTGAAACGGGTTCGCCGAGCGGAATTGAGAGTGGCGATCGTTAGCGCTATGAGCGACTGCTCGCTGTGGGAACTCCCCCGTGATGCCCGCGCAAACAGGCCCACGCGATGACTGGCGATCGAGAACGACGTCTCCGGGCGGGAATGGAGGGCTATCTTTCTAAGCCGGTGACTGCCTCCGCATGGTTGGATTGGATCAAACACTACGGCGCGAAACCCGTGGCGGCTCCGTAGCTATCCCGGATCGCCTAAGGCCGCTCCTCAACCTTCCGGGTCGGTGTAGTATAATTCAAATTGATTCTTGGCGCTATCGTCTAACGGTTAGGACGGAGCCCTCTCAAGGCTTAAATACGGGTTCGATTCCCGTTAGCGCTACCACTCTTCTTTCTTTCACCTCAATCGCTTGCAGCGCTTTTTGAAATGGACGTGCAAGTATATGCAAGTATCCGCTTCGTCTCAGGATTTTTTCGCTCGCTTCTGAGCGGCGTCTATCGACTGCTGAACCGAGCTATCCCAAACGTCCGCAGCGGCGATTTCGTCTTGCGTGAGTGCGTGGCTGTAGACTGTGGCAGTCACGTAGACGCTGGAATGCCCGAGGCGCTTTGAAACGACCGGCAATGGAACGCCATTCGCCAGCAGTTGGCTCCCATGGCTATGCCGCAACGTGTGAAGGCTCGCGCCTCCAAGTCCAGCCTTCTTCGCGAGCAGGCAGACTTTGGCCGTGACCGAATCCGGCTTGAGATAATCTCCATCCGGCGTGCAGAAAATCAAATTGAGATCGTCGCGATAGTCAGAACCGAAAAGGCGGCGGTTTTCAATTTGCCGAGTGCGATGGTCGCGTAGCATTTCAATCGCTGATTTCGGCAGCGATATCGAGCGCGGTTTCTCGCTCTTCGTGGGCTTCACGCGCAACTGTTCCTTTGTCTGCTCCAAACTCTTCGAGATACGCAATTCCCGGCGCGTGAAGTCCACGTCGGCCCACGTCGCCGCAAGCAATTCGCCGCGCCTGCACCCAGTCGCGATTGCGAGCATGACAAATTCATACACCCCTTGCGCTCGCGCGGCATCGAGGAACGATGCGAGTTGTACTGCATCAAGGGCCTTCCCTTCCCGCTTCGATATTTTCGGGAGAACCACACCGGCAACCGGATTCGACTTCAGAAGTTTCCAACGTATCGCCGTATTGAGAGCCACGCGCACCAGACCGGCTATGTGGGCGATAGTCTTAGCACCGAGCGGGCGGCGCGCCTTAGCCTTTCGATTCCATCCGCCAGAGTCCTTCAGTTGATTAAAGACCCGCTCTAGTTGCAGCGCAGTAAGATCCTGTAACTTTGTTCCGCCGATGTGCGGCAGAATGTAAGCCGACAACTGCTTATAGCGTTCGGTGGTCTTTGGCGTACAGTTGCGCTCAGCGTGCTCGCGAAACCATTCCTGAATGAAGGCCGCGAACGTAGTGGGGTCCGGCTTTACGAGATCGCCTTGACTCTTTTCATTCAGCTTGATCCTAAGAGCATCATCTGCATCGCCCTTGCGCGGGAATCCGCTTTTGAATATCTGCTTTCGCTTCCCGTCCTGGTCGCGGCCAATATAGATCACGTATCCCCATGTGACTGTCCCCGAGGGAAGCGTGCGTTTGAAAACTCCGCCTTTCATTTTTTCCTCCAAGTCTTTTTCGCTTCCGCAGTGAAGTTTTTTAGCAGACTCTCCGCCTCCACGTCCCCGGATTCAAAGCGCCCAAACGTCTCAAAGAACGCCTGTGCGTATTCGCGAGCCTGGTAGCCATCGAACTGCATCAGCATGTGCCCTCGGCGATCCGATGGGGAAAAGTCAATCACGCCGCCCTTAATATCACTCAGCCCTAAATCGTTCCCCAAGGCAAGCATGAATTCACCGACGAGATCGCCCCGCTTCGCATCGGAAGCGGCTTTGGCGAAAAGCGCGAGTACGCGCCCTTCCGGCTTCCGGTCTCGCTCGTAGTTCGCTATGGACCGGATCGACAATCCGAACCGCGTGGCGAACGCTTGCTGACTCTCGCCAAAATGTGCGCGTAGACCTTTTACAGCATCGATCAGTTCCTTATACGATCCGTCCCTACGCTGAACAAATTTCACCGCCTCACCTCGCCAAGTGGAATATTCTTGACTATGCAAATGCTGTGCATGTATAGTTACTTCGTGAACAGTGTTGCATAGAAGGCAAAGGAAGTCAATACAAGAGGACTCTAGATGCACAAGAAACCAGTTTCAGCCTTTCTAACACCCGACGAAGGGCACGCGATCATCGGCAAGGACAAACTTTCGAGACGTTCTTTCTATAACGCGCTTGGCAGGAAGGAAATCCCGAACGTCCGTTTAGGACGCAGAATCCTGATTCCGAGGCAGGCTTTCATTTTGTGGCTGGAACAGCGCGGCGCAACGACCGGAGTTGAGGCGATCAAGACGCCCGCGCGATGAATCCCCAGCGTGCGGACCTCGACGCCCTTATCCGAGCCTTTCAAGCGTGGCTGTACCTGCCCGATCCTGGTGCGTTGGAGATCGTGGTTGCCTCCTACGCCGCAAACCGGCTCCCTGGGGATGCAGTCTGGCTGATGGTCGTCGGCAGTCCATCGTCCGGCAAAGGCGAGATGTTAAATCCGTGTGTGTCGCTCCCATTCGTTCACACCGCTGCAACCATCACCGAGGCGGCGCTGCTCTCGGGAAGTTCGAGCAAAAGCCGCTCAGCCAAGGCAAGCGGTGGCCTACTTATGGAGATTGGCGATTTCGGAGTTTTGGTGCTTAAAGACTTCACCTCCATCCTGGCTATGAATCGCGACACCCGCGCGAGTCTGCTGGCGGCGCTTCGTGAAATATTCGATGGATCGTGGGAACGGAAGCTAGGCGTAGACGGCGGACTCTCGCTCAAATGGCGCGGCAAGCTGGGAATTATCTGCGGCGTGACTGAAGCTATCGACACCGCACACTCGGTGATGGCGGCTATGGGTCCGCGCTTCGTGCTCTACCGCCTCCCAAAGACGAACGCTAGGGAACAGGCGCGCCGAGCACTCGACCACACTCAGGACGAAGAGCAAATGCGTGAAGAGCTGCAAGCGGAAGTCTCCCACTTCTTTCGGGATCTCGAAGAAACCATCAAGAGCGCTCAACCGATCGAGTTGACCGATGCCGAGCGGGAATGGCTTATCACTCTTACAGAACTCGCGTCTGTCTGCCGTTCTCACGTTGAACGAAACGGCAAAGATCGCCACATTGAGTTGGTCCCAAATGCGGAAGGCCCTGCGCGGATGACACGGACGCTGGCTCAACTGCTCGCCGGTATGCGGGTCGTTGGGATTGCGCCGAAGCGCCAGCGCGTCCTCTTGCGCAAAGTCGCCCTCGACTCCATACCGCCCGTGCGACGCAACATGCTCGACCATCTCATCAGCAAGACTCAGCCACAGAAGACTAGCGCCATCGCTGCGTCCGCAAGGTTGCCAGTGTCAACAGTTCGCATTGCGCTTGAGGATCTGGCGGCGCATGGTGTCCTGGAACTCTGCAAACACGACGGCGCGGAAGCCTGGACGGTTGCGGCTGAGTGGAAGGATCGCCTAAGGGCCGTCTATGCGTGAAGTCGGAGGCGATCACGGCGCTCACACGAAATGTCAGTACCCGCGAATAGGCGCTCACACGAAATGTACAACCCTCCTATGTGTATGATTCGTATGTATGTAATCTCTAAAACCACGCGAGGTGACATTTCGTGTGAGAGGCAGAACGCCGGAGCCGAAGGGAATTTTGGGTCCCTCTTGAGCGGCACGGCACGGGGGGGATTTCATCGCTGCATAGGCGGTCAGACAGACTAGTTATTTTTGGTGTTGCTTGCTTGCAAATCAGGAGGTTTACATGAAGAAGAAGGTAGCGCTAGATCCTACTCGGGGTCGTGGTGGCCCGAAGCGCAAGTTATCCACACGGGCGATTAAGGCCGCGACGGGTCTATCCACACAACGCATCCAACAGCGCCTAGCGCGTGGCGAATCCGGCGAAGAGATTGTGGCGGCTGTCGAAGTGCGCAAGCGATCTGAGCAAGCGGCCCTTGCCGATGAGCGCGCGCACCACTCCCGCAGAGGTGGTACCGCCGCGCCCGCGCCACTGGCCTTCAGCACTCGCCGGAAGGCCGAATCGGATGCAGAACTGAAGGCTATGGAACTGCGGAGACGTAGAGGCGAGTTAGTAGAAGTGTCCCAAATTAATCTGTGGATGAGCGCGTGCACAATCGGTGCTCGGCAAATCCTGGAAGACATCGAGTACCTCGGTGATGCCCTCGCGCTAGAGCAGGACGCGCATAAGATCCGGGCGCTGCTTCGAGGCGAGGTCGAGCGCGGGTTGCGGACGCTCGAAGGGTTTGGCATAACGATGACCACGGCCGTCTCGGTGGCGCCGATGGATCTGTCTCTACCGTCTGAGGTCCAGCAGGCGATTCGCGTGATTGCGAAGTATTCAATTTCGCTGGCAGGAGGTGGCAAATGACGAAAGAAACTGTTGCGGCCAAGGTTGCGCGAAGCGCATGCGGTGGCGCAGGGAATGCTGCATTACACCCCGCGCCGCTTTCCGCCGCAGAACTCCGCACCTCCCTCACCCGTGACGTTCGCGCGATTATCGCTAAACACATCGACGCCATTTTGTCCCGTGGGCCGATCAACCGCGCATATAGCGCATGGATCGCGCTGTTCGCTTCGACGGTGCGGGCCATCTGCCGCCACATCTCCCATAGTGAAGATGTGGCATACAGGGCCGACGCGCACCGCAAGATTCCCCGATTGGCCGCTATTGTGCTGCTGCAAGAATTGAGGGTCAGCGGCGAATTACCAACTATTGAATTCGCCGCGCTATCGACTGCGCTCGATATCGTTGAACAGCGGCGCGGCAGGCCCGGATATTCCTTGGGGAGTGCACCCTTCGGAGTTGCGCTGGGGCTGAAGTTTGACACCGTCGCGGCAGGGATCGTGTTTGACTGGGAGGCACGCCCGCCGCGCGAACACGCCCAATCTACAACCGGCCACCGTTTACCGCCCACCGATCTCGCCCGTGCGTGGCTTATTCTTGGCCCTCGCGCCGATGTCAACCGCGAGGTTGAGTTCACGGAATGGCGCAACCGGCAACGGGAGGCTAAGCGCTCGGTTTCGGCGGAGGAATTTGCGCTCGAATGCCAGACGAACCGTACTTCATTTTATGAAGGCTGGATTCACGGCGGCTGGTCTGATGAAAGTCCGCAAGGGCAACGTGTACTCGCTGCATTAATGCTCCCGGTCGCGTACTGGCCGCCGGACACACCGAGGCGGAAACGGGACAGGTGAGCCTCGAAACCGTATAGCCACAGGGGACGCCCGCTTTTACCCTGGAATCATGAAAGAATTCCGAAATCATCTACGCGAAATGCGACGCCGGGGTGCGAACGTCCAGCAAATTATCTGGCAAGCGCCACCCACAAGCGCGCTCGGTCAATTGAACAGCATCGCTAGCACCATTCGCGCTCAAAGGCCCTTGCTATCCGAGGCGCAAGCGTTTGGCGCGGCGCTAGCATCCCGTCCCGATCTTTACGCGCGTTATTTACAGGAGGCTGACCTGCCGTGAAAACCACCACCAAGCCCACGGCACCGCCCGCGCAATTAGAGCGCGCCCGGTGCATCGTATCCGGCATCCAGCCCGCCAGTGTACGAGCCGCGCTGACCGTTGGCCGCGCCGTTCGCCGCGCCATGAACCAGCACCCGGCCTTTAGCGAACTCATGGCTCTCTGCCATGTTGCTGAAACGCGGCCCGCGACATACGCTCTCTACGCCTGTGCGGTGCGGCGTGATCCGGCTTTCGCTCAAATGACGATGCCGCTCAGCACATTCGTGGAACGATTCGACGCCGCACTGTCCACCACCAGTATCGCCGCCTAAGGAGCCATTCACCCTATGAAATTAGCAAACCTTTTGCCCATGCCAGCGAGCGCACCGTCGCCCGCATCAGCACTCCCGGCTATGCCAAAGCCACTCGCATCCGCACTTACGAAGGCGGAGGCACTATTGGCCGACCGCATGAAGCTGCAACAACTATTGACCGAGCAGACGCGCCGCACTCCCGGCCTGCTGGCCCAAAAACTCGAATCGCAATCCAATTTCGGCCACGTTCAGACCGGCGCACTGCTGGGCGAGTTGAGCGAGGATGATGTTGCGGAAGCACGGAGTGATTTTGAGCAAGCCTCAAGCGAGTATGCCTCAGCCGTTGATGTTCGGCAAAACCTCCGCAGTCGCCTGATTGATCCCAGCGCCGAAGCACAGCTCATCGCCGCTAAACACGACATTGAAGCGCTCAAGCCGGATTACACCCAACAGGTGATAGATGTCTTCACTTCGGAATACGAGATCGCCGCCAGCGCCTTTGCCCGCGTCCTCGCAAGAGGCAAGGCGTTATCGGCGGCGTTGCGAGTCCCAATCGATATGCCCGTTCCGCAGCCCGCGATGGAGCCGAATGGCGTGGACGGCACGGCTTTGGCCGAGGCCATGCGAGTCGGAAGTATGCTCGACGGCTTGGGCCTTGCGTTGAACGAGATCGTGAACGAGCGCGCCCAAGTGCAACGCGAAAAGAATCGACGTGCGGCCTACGGTCCCGGTCAAGTTTGGCGGTTTGTTCGCGATTATCCGCCGCTGTTCGAGGCGGGCGATTTGACGCAAGCGCCCATTGTTTCGGAAGCGATGTTGGAACGGCTGCATCGGCAAAGATACATCGTGGCGGCCACGGCAGATGGGAACGAACCATCGGCAGCCGCCGCCGGCGAGTTGGATGCCGCGCCCATGCCAGCGTGACGATATTCGAGTTTGCCGCCGCCGGAGTCCTAAGGCATGGGACAAACGGCGGTTGGCAAATGCGGGGGCGTGCTTCACCGGGGAGGTAGGCACGTCGGCGGCGCTCCCGGCGGCTACTCCTTCCCGCCGCACGCGCCCTGAGGCGAGCAGATAATCTTTATGACAATCAAATTTGGTTTTGTGATCCAGTTCGCAGCACGATGGCTCAGCGGCATCGCACAACCATCGACCATCGCACAGCCCGCCGCGCCCATGCGGATAGAGGCCGCGCCCGCCGAGTCTCAACAGGTAAAGCCGGTGATGCTGCTCGACCCTGTGCCGCCTCTGCGGCGCGTGCCACGGCTGCCGCGCGCCACGTTCGTGGTCCGAGGCGTGGGTAATTGGGACTCGCCGCCCGCAGACCTCCGGCCATACCTCCACCCCGCCGCGCCTGAAGGTGGCTTGCTGCCGGAGACGCGGCGCTAGGATCTACGCACCGTGATCGGCACAATTATATTTTTCGATTCCGCTAGGCGCTTCGGCTTCGTTGTTATCGAAGGCGGCACAGAGTTTTATTTTCATGCCAGCGATGTGCTCGGTCCAACAATGCCCCAAAAGCGCGACACGGTTGATTTTTGGCTTGGTGAAAGCCCCACGCGCGGCAACTGGCAAGCGGTGGAGGTGAAAGTGCGTGCGCCGCTACAACTCACGCCCGATTAAAGGAGACAACACCCGTGACGCGATTTTCGCATCTTTATCCTGATTGGCCCGCTAGTGGATCGACACCCATTGTTGACGATGGAGTTGGCGATGGCGCTCTGTTCGACACCATCGACGATCTCGATGGCGACGATGACGATGATGACGACGACGATTCGACCGATGAGCCTAAGGGCGATTCGACCGATGACGACGATTGCGATGAAGACGACGACGATTGCGACGATGAAGACGAAGACTAAGCGCCGCGCGGCCAAGCGTTCGCAGTGCGCCAAGCGTGCCCTGAAGCATGCCGCGCGCCTGAGTCCCGACCAACTCGCTGGATTGCTTGCAGCCCGCACCGAGCGTCGCCCCGAACGACTGGCCGCGCTAGCGTGCCAACTCAGCCAGATCGCCTGTGCGTACATCGAACGTAAGGAATTGCGGCGGGAATTGCGCCAGCGTCGCGCACAGCCACAATCACCGCCTCCAGCAGAAGTGCTACAACAGGCACTCGCTCACGAATCGCAGCGCCGGTCGCGCGAGCACATCGCTGTCTCCCTCGCCCTGAGTGGCTTCCCTGTCGAGTGGGGAGATTCATTCGCTACCACGGCCAGCGATCCCCAACAGGTCGCACTGGCGTTGCTCGGGGCGCTGGGGCGGGTGCAGTGAACCCCTGTTTGTCTAACTAGGGACACGACCAGCTTGCAGTGCCCTCCTAAAGAGTCCAGAATAGGGGCCACCATGTCGCCCCACGGGTTCCGCAACCTGTCACTGCTAATTATGGTCCTACTGTTCGGGATGTCCCAGCACGCCTTCGCTCAGGGATCTCAGACAGACGCCCTGACGCAAGTGCGAGCTAGAGCCGAGCAGGGAGACGCTGAAGCGCAGTTCAACCTTGGATACATGTACGATTTTGGCCAAGGCGTAACGCAGAACTACGGCGAAGCGGTGAAGTGGTATCGGCGGGCCGCTGAACAAGGTCATGCAACCGCGCAAAACAATCTGGGCCGATCATATGCCAAAAGTGAGGGTGTATCCAAAGATGCGGCACAGGCTGTAAGTTGGTTCCGTAAGGCTGCCGAACAGGGTCTTGCCTTGGCGCAAAGCAACTTGGGCCTAATGTATGTGAACGGTGAAGGCGTGCCCAAGGACGCGATAGAGGCCGTGGAGTGGTTTCGCAAAGCTGCGGAACAGGGTCTTGCATCGGCTCAGAGCAACTTGGCCGTGATGTACGAAAGGGGCGAAGGTGTCCCGAAGGATTTGGTCCAAAAAGCCCGGTGGTATCGCAAGGCAGCGGAACAGGGTTATCTACCTGCACAGGAAGGCTTGGGCTTAGCGTATGCAACTGGTGAGGGCGTCACTAAAGATTTTGCGCAAGCCGTGGAGTGGTTTCGCAAGGCCGCTGAACAGGGAGATGCAGAGGCACAGAATTACTTGGGCGTGGCCTACACAGATGGGCTGGGCGTGCCCAAGGATGCGGTAGAGGCTGCGAATTGGTTTCGCAAGGCCGCTGAACAGGGAAATACGTATGCGCAAGAACACTTGGCAACAATAGTCCCCGAAGTGGCTAGGGTGGCCGTTCAAGACTCTCATCCTGTACCTTCTGTTGCGTCTATTCCAGACTACTGCCCTGTGAAGGGCCGGACAGAGGCCGATGTGCTAAGGGGGTGGGGGAAGCCAGCGCAGATCGCCGTCGAACCGAACGGGTCGGGCAAGACATATTATTACGAAACGCTAGATACGACGCTGCGGGTGAGGTTTAACAAGAAGAGTGAGATGGCCGGGTGTAAGAAGACAGTGAAATACGAGCAATATAATCAGAGGGAGGGTGGAGGCTCGGGAGGGAGCCTTGGACCCGCTCTAATAAACGTGGCCGCTCAACTGTACCTCACCACCGTATGCCCACAACTCAGCCGAAAGCCCTTACTGTTCCTTACTGCCACTGACTTGCAGACGCTCCAATCATGCAACGCAAACGGGTTTCTCATCTTTGGTCTGTACGTCTATACCGGACCACAATCACAATGAGGAGATTTGTCTGTTCTTGATTGCCACCCGCAGAGAATTGGGCTTGCGCTCGTCTCCCAGCGCTAGCGTTCGGGCGTCGCGCTAGGATCTACGTCAACCCGCGCGGCGTTCATTTTTTTGAGTGCTCGAAACCGTCCTGCTCTGCGGCTACCGCCATGAAGTCAAGTTCGCTCGGGATAATGAGCGTCCCTGTTCCTTCGCTGGTTTTACGGCGCGCTGCTCTGGATACAAGCGCAAGCACATCTTTCAACCTGGCAGTGTGTTTCTGGATGTGCTTCTCAGCGTCGGCACCAATCTCAAACGTCGTGCATCCGCCTTTTTCGGAACAGTCGAAGCGCCGAGCCTTAAGCCCGGGCGCGTCAGTCACCGTTGCTGTTCGCCCGCAGAGCACGCACGCATCGTTGTAAATGGGCATGGCTTGCATTCTATCGCGGGGCGTCGCCGCACGCAGCAACAGACGCTTGCATTTGTCGTCTTGGGTGTGAAATAATCCACGCACATTAAACGCCTAAATTGCCGGAGGAAAATGAAACTCAAATCGCTCGTCGCAGCATTCTTGTGCTGCGCTTTACCGTTCGCTGCTTTCGCGGCTGACGATGGCTACAAGGTCGTCTATGATGGCGGTTCGCTCCAGGGCGTGAAGGCCGGAAACGACGTAAAACTGTACATCGGAAACTCCGGCATCCGACTCCACAAGGATAAGGCCGACCTCATTTCAATCCCGGCGAACAGCGTTACCGAGATCAGCTATGGGCAGGATGTTCATCGAAGGGTAGGCGCTGCTATTGGCTTGGCCGTGATCTCATTCGGAATCGGCGCGCTGATGGCATTGACGAAATCTAAGAAGCATTTCATCGGCCTGACGTGGGCAGATGGGGAGAAAAAGGGCGGACTCGCAATGCAATGCGACAAAAAAGAGTATCGCGGCATTCTCTCCGGCCTCGAAGGCGTCACCGGCAAGAAGGCGGTTGACTCGGACGCGCTGACCGTCAAGAACTGACGGCACTCCGAATTGCTCAGAGGTCTGCGCTGTGTTTCTCGATCCAGATCGATGCGTCTGCGAAGGCACAACGACTTTCAGTCGCGCCGCCGAACCGCCCTGTACCGTTTGGCCGTCGTTGATAAGGATTTTAGGGGCCGTTAGAGAGGAGCATGAAATTGAAAGTTATCAATGAAGAGGAAGCGCTCGTGCTGCTTCGCCGAGACCAAAATGCGCACATTCAGGGTGCTGAAGACCGCCTTGATCGGGTCTGTCATGGCACGATTCCAGCGGTTAAGAAATTTGCCGCGATCATCCACGATGAGTCCGAGCTGGCGCTATTCCTTGGAACGGAGCACTGCTGGTTCTTCGGCAATGCTATGGCATTTCGGGCGACCATTCATGCGTCCAATGAGCCAAGCGAGATTACTTGCTACATTCCGTCTCGTGATTTTGGTCAGATCACTGTTATGCGAGACGTTGTAGAGGGTGGAAAGTTAAGCGTCCGTATCGCGGGTATTGCGGGCGTCGCACCAATCGAACTGGAGGCGTCGGGATGGGGCATGAGCTACCTGGAAGCGGTGCTTCCTTTCCTGTTCGGGCATGGTGGAAGCGCGGCAAAGGCGTCGGCGCCCGAGCCGTAAAGGGACCGAGTAAGCCAGCGTGACATGCAAGTAGCGTGCAAGTACGACGCCCTCACAGCGTGCTACCAAATGCACTCGACCTAAATTCTGCCCCTTAATCGGTCAATAACTTGGCACGGGCTGCACCCAGTTGCCACCCCGCTTCACGGGTTCGATTCCCGTTAGCGCTACCAATTCTTCATAGACTTACGAACAATCGGTGCACACTTTCGACGCATTTTGGATTTCTGCCTTCGACTCCGGATTCAAATAAAGGCGGTCCCAGTAGTCGGCCTCAAGCGTCGGCCGATCCCATAGGATCAATTGCGCCCGCCGTGCGATCTCGTTTGCAGCACTGCCTGCCGCCTTCGTAATCCGACACGATGTCACTCAGCGTTGTCCGCGGATTCGCCAAATAGTGTTTAGGCATCACTTCGCCGCGAAACTCTGGATAGAAGTCAGATTCCGCCTTTTGCGCCCGCGTGGGTAAGCACACCAATCGCAAGGCAAAAAAGTAGAGGATAACGCGGTAGCGCATTGTTCGAATTTACGCTTCCGATGTGCTCCGAGCAAAGCTATAATGGGTAGCGCGAGTTCCCCCAAGTGAGCCGTTCGGAGCAGGAAAAAGTTGCCCTAACTCAATGACCGGGCGGTTAGCTCAGCCGGTTAGAGCGCCTGCCTTACAAGCAGGAGGTCCACAGTTCGATCCTGTGACCGCCCACCATTCAAAATCAACTTCTTAGGGAGAGTACACCGTAGGCGACTCCCCCTGCGTCCATGCGAATGTCCACACAGAGTGCCGAGGGCACCGCCCTAGCCCCGAACGGTGGTTTTCCATCAATGCGAATGCTGCTCGTGCGACTTCAATGCTGCGAAGTGCAATGCAAACCACCGCCGACACGGCAAGAATTATGAGCAAGATTACTGTAAGGGGAACTATGAACCACCATAGACGCCGCAGTGAAGTGAAATATTGGAACCGAAATAAGTCGTTCATCGTGTACTGGCCAGTAAGCTCAATGGCCTCATTGTTCTGCATGTGCGAACAAGTATACAGGCCCTGCCCCCATCGGCACCCCAAAACTGCACCAGTCCCGGCCAGCTACGCTGGCGTGTTTCTGTGTTTCCGATGTTTCGAGGCATACGGCAGCCCAGCCTTGATATGATCGTGGGCGGATGCTCCGTGCAAGCGAAAAGAATCGTGCGAAGAAGGCCGTTTGAAATTACTCGATGCAGTCGAAGTGTTCGGAGCGTTTGCGATAGTGCTCCTGCTTTTTTGTCTTCGAGTGAAGCGGGACAGCGGCTGGTGGCCTTTGCCAAAATCCAAAGTAAAGACGTTATTCGGATCGGATGATAAGAGCCATAATCGCCTAGAGTGAGTTGTCAACTATATTGTTGCCCTTTTAGCCAGAACCACTCGAAACATCGAAACAGGTGTCGTGGGTGCCAGGCGTTTCACTAGATGTCCCTCCCTACCGAGATAGAGAACAGTGGCTATGGCGTGGGGGGACAAGTCGTGAACCAGGGAGGCCCAATGTGGGCCGACGTTGCGGCTACCCCCATCCACGGAAGGACTATGATTAGGGCGTGGGCTACTTTGACCGCGTGAACTATTGGGTGCTATGCAGGGGTTGCAAGCACGAAATCGCGTTTGTGGTCGAGCTTGATGGTGAAGACGGAAAGCAAACGAAGACGTTGAGTCGAACCTTCCACACCTTGTCGGAATGTCCGCATTGTCATGAACGACATTTCTATGATTCAGCGCAATATTCACTACCCAAGGAGCCACACACTTTCGTTTTGGACCGAGCAAAGACGCGAAGTGTGATGAACGAAATGCGTGAAGCAGCCGCCAAAATTGCCGAATCCCTCGGGCGCTCGCCCGACGTGCGATCATGGGATTAACGAAGACGGTCCCTATTCTTGCGGTACTGGAAAGCACTCTGCATGACCAACTCCCTTTTGCTGCTCTAATTGCTTTCGCGTATTTTCCTCTTTGGGACCGTTTTACCACTTCATAGTACTCTCGGCAATTGAGTCCTAACTATTCGGATGCGACCTTAGCGACAGTTGAAACTAGCCTTAAGAACGACCTAAGTCGTTGGCAGTAAGCAAATCCAATGCCATTACGCCTGCTGGTTTATTTAAAGCCTGTACGGGCACACATCTACTACACGCCGTGCGATGCCTGGCGCCGAGGACGGCCCTACGAGGTTTCGACTCCGGGTTTAGATACCTTTGGTGTAAACCAGATCGATATCGGGGACGTATCTGCGGCCGGGGACGGCGGTGAGAACGTGCCCGAGCCGGCTTCTGCGGAACTCTTCGGAACCGGCCTGGTCGGCCTTGTTGCTGTTCGGCGTAGAACCCTCCGCCGAGCAGGCTGACTGGGAAGCGACAACACCCGATTTCCCCAGTTAGCCCACGAGCGCGTTATGGGGTCTTCTCGCGCGGGCACGCGCGCAATCGCCGCCATCCTGTGCCGCCCGTTTCATCTACTTGCCGGCAGCGCCACGTTTGGCGTGTTCTTCGGATCGGCCAAAGCCGTGGAACGAAGCGCATCGCCTGAGGGTAACGTCGATCTGTCCCACCCTCCGCCCAGAGCCTTCACCAGATCCACCGCCGCGCTCATGCGGCGCTGCAGGATGGTAATGGCGTTCTGCTCGTCGTTGAGTGCGATGGTCTGAGTAGTGATGACGTCCAGATAAGACACGGTTCCGCCTCGATACCGGTCGATCTCGAGAGCCAGTGCCTGTTGGGCGGCGACCACCGCCTCCTGCTGTTGCACGGCTTCTTCGGCAAGGTAGCGAAGACTGGAAAGATCGTCTTCGACTTCCTGAAACGCGCTAAGCACCGTCTGCCGGTAGGCGGCGACGGTCGCGTCATAAGCTGCGCGCGTCCCTTCCAACTGGGCTCCCCGCCGACCGAAATCGAACAGTGTCTGAGAAACCCCAGGGCCAGCCGACCAACTACGACTGGCATACGTGAATAGATTCGCCAGGTTCGTTGAAAGAAGACCCGCGCTCGCCGAGAGCGTCAGCGTCGGGTAATAAGCGGTTTCGGCAATCCCGACGTTTGCGTTGGCTGCCGCCACCAGGCGCTCATTCGCCGCGATGTCCGGACGCCGCTCGAGAAGCTGCGAAGGAACCGCTACCGGAATGGGCGGAGGCGGGCCCGCGATCTTGCTGTCGGAAATGTTAAGAGAGGCCGGAGGCTGCCCGGTCAGCACCGCGATCGCATGCTCGAACTGCGCTCGCGAGATCCGCGTATCCGTGCTCTCGGCCCGGGCCCCCGCGAGTTGGGTTTGCGCCAGCGTAACATCGCTCTTCGATGCGACTCCTCCGTTATAGCGATTGACCGTGAGCTGGAGGTTTTTCTCATAGGCATCGATGGTATCGCGCAATATCGCTTGCTGCATGTCCTCAGCGGACAACGCAAAGTAATTGCTGGCCAGCAACGCCTGCGCACTCAGCCGGAGATTCTCGAGATCCGCCGCGCTCACCTGCGCATTATCCACCGCGTTCTCCACCGACAAGCGGACACGGCCCCATAGATCGGGCTCCCAGGTCGCGATTGCCGGCAAGGAAAAGGTCTGACTGGTTCCAGCAGTTCCGCCCCGATTCTTTCCAACGTCGCTCTGCGTGATCGAGGGCGAGGATCCAATCGTCGGATAGTAGTTGGCGTGATTGGCGGCCACGAAGGACCGGGCTTCCCGGAACTGCGCTTCGGCCTGTTTGATGTTCTGGTTATTGACATTCACTAACTCTTCCAGCCGGTTGAGCTGCGGGTCACCAAAAATCTCCCACCAATTCCCCTTGATCAGGGCGTCACTGGGAGTTGCCATCTTCCACTGGTCGTTGCCGGTCAGTTCCTTGAGAGCCACCGGCACCGGCGTCATCGGGCGCTGGTATTGCGGACCCACTCGGCAAGCGGAACACACCAGCGAAGCCAGCACCGCGATCTTCCAATAGCGCGCCATCAATCGCCACTCTCCATAAGCCCACCAGGAACCAGAAAACCGGGACGGTTGCTGAAATCCGGCTCCCGCCGCGAAAAACGCTTGCCCAAACGGTCCAGATACAGATAGACCACCGGCGTGGTGAACAAGGTCAACATCTGACTGACTAATAGGCCGCCCACAATCGCGATGCCAAGAGGCTTACGCAGCTCCCCTCCCGCCCCCCAGCCGAGCGCCATCGGCAAACCGCCCAGCAGCGCGCACATGGTGGTCATCATGATGGGCCGGAAACGCAACAGACACGCCTCGAAGATGGCCTCCCGCGAATTCATTCCTTTGTTGCGCTCGGCCGCGAGCGCGAAATCGATCATCATGATTGCGTTCTTCTTCACGATCCCGATCAGCAGAATAATTCCAATCATGCCGACGATGTCCAGGTTGCTCTTAAACAACACCATGGCCATCAGAGCTCCGACGCCCGCCGACGGCAAGGTCGAGATGATCGTCAAGGGATGGATCAGGCTCTCGTACAGCATTCCCAGCACGATATAGACCGCCAGCAGCGCCGTCGCGATCAGGATGGGCTGATTCCTCAGCGAGGCCTGATAGGCTTCTGCGGTTCCGGCGAACTTGCCGGTAATGTTGGCAGGCAAGCCCATCTCCACCTCGGCCTGGTTAATCGCCGTCACGGCGTCGCTCAGCGCAATTCCGGGGGCCAGGTTGAACGATAGCGTGGTCGCCGGAAACTGTCCCTGATGCGGCAGCGAAATGGGAGTGATCCCTTGCGTGAAGTGCGCGAAAGTGGAGAGAGGGACGTCCGTGCCTCGGGGGGTTTGCACGTAGATCGTTTTCAAAAAGTCCGGACTTTCCCACCACTGCTGCTGCAGCGCCAGCACCACGTGGTATTGATTGATCGACTTATACATCACCGAGACCTGGCGCTGTCCGAAAGCGTCATACAGCGCGGAATCGACCGCTTGCGCCGTGAGACCCAGGCGTGATGCAGTGTCGCGGTCGATAATCACGTCGGACGACAATCCGGAATTCTGCTGGTCGGAGCTGACGTCGGCAATCTCCGGAAGCTGCGAAAACTGATCTAAAACTTTGGGCCCCCACACCGCCAGCGTCGCGAAATCCGGCGCCTGCAGGGTGTATTGGTATTGCGCGTTCCCCTGCCGGCCACCGATGCGCACGTCCTGGGAGTTTTGCAGGTACATCACTGCTCCGGGCACGCCCGATGTCTTACGGCGCAGACGGGCGATCACTTGGTCCGAGGTGGATTTCCGGACCCCTACCGGTTTCAACTCGATGTGAACATCCGCGTTATTCCCGCCGAATCCGCCTCCGCTGATGCCCAACGTCACGGTGACGGTCTGGACATCGGGATCGTTCCGGACTTGCTCTTCAAACCACTTGGTCTTATCCGCGAGCGATTGGTAGGAAATGTGCTGCTCGCCGACAATCGCGCCGCTAAGCCGTCCGGTATCCTGCTGGGGGAAAAATCCCTTCGGTACCTTGATATACAGGAAGACCGTCACTCCCATGGTAAGCACCAGAATCATCAGGATCGACGCAGGGTGATTGAGTACCACTTCAAGCGCCGACGCATACGTGGAAATAATCCATTGATAGAATTTTTCGGTCTGATTGTAGAGATATCCGTGCTGGCGTTTTTCCTTAAGAAGCCACCCGCACATCATGGGCGTTGCCGTCAGCGAGATCACCATGGATATGAAGATGGCCACCGAAAGAATCACCGCGAATTCCCGGAATAGGCGCCCCACGATTCCGCCCATCATCAGAATAGGAATGAATACCGCGATGAGCGAGATGCTCATCGACACCACTGTAAATCCAATCTCTTCGGCGCCTTTGAGTGCGGCAGCCATCGGCTTCATTCCGCTTTCCAGATGGCGCGTAATATTTTCGATGACGACGATGGCGTCGTCGACCACGAAACCAGTGGCAATGGTAAGCGCCATCAGCGACAGATTGTCCAGCGTGTAGCCGATCAGGTACATTGCGCCAAAGGTGGCAATGATGGATACCGGCACCGAAATGCTCGGAATAAACGTGGACCAGCCGCTCCGCAGGAAAACGAAAACCACGAAAATAACCAGCCCGACAGAAAGGATCATGTTGCGTTGACCGTCCCTGATCGAAGCACCGGTACTGATCGTGCGGTCACTGGCAATTTTGAAACGAACCGTAGGAGGGAGCTGGGCCTCAAATTGCGGCATCAAAGCTTTAATGCGCGCAACAGTATCCACTATGTTCGCATTCGGCTGGCGATTGATCTCGATCAGAACCATGGGATTGCCGTTTACTATGCCGAGGTTCCGGACATCCTCGCTGCTATCGATCACCCGGCCGAGGTCCGAGAGGCGAACCGGCGCTCCCTTCCGGTAAACCACTACCAGGTCCTTATATTCGTTGGCCGTAAAAAGCTGATCGCTGGCATAGATGGGCAGACGAACCTGGGAGTTCGAAAGCTCGCCCTTGGGCTTATTTGCATTGGCGCTTTGCAGGAACGTGCCGATCTGATCCAAGCCCACGTTATATTTCGAAAGGGGTTGAGGATTCACTTCGACGCGAACCGCGGGAAGCGAGCTGCCTCCCACGAAAACTTGCCCGACGCCTTGGACTTGCGACAGTTTCTGGGCGAAAACCGAAGAGGCAATATCGTACAACTGCGGCCGCGGAACTACATCCGACTCGAGCGTCATCGACAGAATCGGCGTGTCGGCCGGATTGAATTTCCGGTATCTGGGAGCCCGCGGAAGATTTGTTGGGAGAAATCCCGCCGACGCATTAATGGCTGCCTGCACATCGCGCGCCGCCGAATTAATGTCGCGGCTCAAATCGAATTGCAGGATGACAATCGCGGATCCCACTGAACTTCGGGAGGTCATTTCCGTGACACCCGCGATGCGCGTGAACTGCTTTTCGAGCGGAGTGGCGACCGCCGCTGCCATCACGTCGGGACTTGCGCCCGGCAGCCCGGCCTGGACGAAGATGGTGGGGAAGTCAACTTCCGGCAATGCCGACACCGGCAGCAACCGGTACGCGAGCCCGCCGCCCAGCGTCAGCGCTACTAGAAGGAGCGTGGTGGCAACCGGTCTCTGAATGAATGGCGTCGAAATACTCATGGGCTTCAGCCGGGTTACGTCATCGAGGGCACGGGTAAGATGTCTGGTTCTCGTTCAGAGCGGCTGGATCCAGTCACCCAGGCCGCGATTCTGCCAAAGAACAGATAAATTACCGGCGTCGTGAAGAGCGTCAGTACCTGACTGACCAGCAGTCCGCCGATGATGCAAATGCCCAGCGGTCTGCGCAACTCGGAGCCCACGCCGGTGCCGAAAGCCAGCGGCACAGCGCCCAGCAGCGCGGCCATGGTGGTCATCATGATGGGACGGAAACGCAGCAGGCACGCCTGGTAGATCGCTTCCTCCGGCGTTTTACCTTCGACACGCTCGGCTTCCAGTGCAAAGTCGATCATCATGATGGCGTTCTTCTTCACAATTCCGATCAGGAGAATGATGCCAATCAGCGCGATGACATCCAGATCCTGCTTGAACAGAATCAGGGCCAGCAGCGCGCCGACACCGGCGGAAGGCAGCGTGGAAAGTATGGTGATGGGATGAATAAAGCTTTCATACAGCACGCCCAAGACGATGTACACAGTGACGATCGCGGCAAGGATCAGGAGAGACTCGTTGGCGAGTGACGATTCGAACGCGTGGGCGGTTCCCTGGAAGCTGGGCTCGATGCTAGCCGGCATGCCCAGGTCGTGCGTCACCTGTTTGATATGGTCTACCGCCGCGCCGAGGGACGCTCCCGGAGCCAGATTAAAGGAGAGAGTAACCACTGGAAATTGGCTTTGGTGATTGATGGTAATGGGCGCCGGAATCGACGTAGCTCTCACAAAGGAGCGTAGCGGAGCCGGTGGCAGAGCCGCCGCGCCCGTAAGACCGGTATTGGTTCCCGCCAACGCGATGGTGGATGCCAGGTTGGCCGACGCGGATCCAATCGGCACATACATGTCGGTGAAAGCGTCCTTGTTCTGGCTGTACTGCGGCGCCACCTCGAGAATCACGTGGAACTGATTGGTCTGGGTATAAATGGTGGATACTTGTCTCTGGCCGAAGGAATCGTACAGGGCATCGTCGATATTTTGCGGTGTGATGCCCAGCCGTCCGGCCGTGTCGCGATCGATATTGATGTATAGCCCCAGACCATTGTTCTGCTGATCGCTCGCTACGTTGCGCAGCTCGGGTAACTGTTTCATCTTGTCCAACAGGCGCGGTACCCAGGTATCTAGCAGCTTCTCGTCGGGGGCATCGAGCGCATACTGATATTGCGTACGGCTGATACGGTCTTCGACGGTCAGATCCTGTACCGGTTGCATATAGAGGTCGATCCCCGAGACCTGCCGCACCTTCGGTTCCAGCCGCCGGATCACCTCCACGGCGGAAATATGACGCTGATCGAGAGGCTTTAGCGTGATCTGGATACGGCCGCTATTCATGGTCGTATTCACGCCATCGGCCCCGATGAAGGACGTGAGATTCTCAACCGCCGGGTCCTGGCGAATGACCGCGACCAGACTTTGTTGAAGTTTGGACATGGCCGGGAAAGGACACGGTCTCGGGCGCCTGCGTAATACCCAGGATCGCGCCGGTATCCTGAACCGGAAAGAATCCCTTGGGGACGATGATGTAAAGATACACCGTGAGCGCGAGCGTTCCGGCGGCCACCAGCAACGTGAGGGGCTGATGACGCAGGACCACGCGAACCATCCGGCCATACATTTCGATAGTCTTGACGAAGCACCATTCCGACCAGCGATATAAGCGGCCTTGCTCCGATTCCGGATGGTGCTTCAGAATCCGGGCCGCCATCATGGGCGTCAGGGTCAGCGAGACAAACGCCGAAAATATGATAGTCACCGCGAGCGTCACCGCGAATTCCCGGAACAGGCGGCCCACAATATCCGCCATGAACAACAGGGGAATCAGCACGGCGATCAGCGAGACCGTCAACGAAACGATGGTGAATCCGATCTCCTCCGATCCCTTCAACGCGGCTTCCATGGGGGAATCGCCCATCTCGATATAGCGCGAGATATTCTCAATCATCACAATCGCGTCATCCACCACAAAGCCGGTGGAAATCGTGAGCGCCATCAACGAGAGGTTATCCAGGCTGTAGCCCAGCAAGTACATCACGGCGAAGGTGCCCACCAGCGAAAGAGGCACGGCGATACCCGGGATGATGGTGGCTCCGGCGTTACGCAGGAACAGGAAGATAACCATCACCACCAGGGCGGTGGTCAAAAGCAGTTCGAATTCGACGTCGTCGACCGATGCCCGTATGGTAGTGGTGCGGTCGCTGATGACCTGCACGTCGATCCCCTGCGGCAGTGAAGCTTTGATCTGGGGCAGGAGCGCTTGAACGGTATCGACGACGTTAATAATATTGGTGCCGGGCTGCCGCTGGATATTCAGAACGATCGCGCGATCGGCGTTCACCCAGGCGGCCAGCTTGGTGTTTTCGGCCCCGTCGATTACAGTGGCGACGTCGGAAATACGTACCGGGGCGCCATTGCGGTAAGCCAGGATGATTGGTCCGTATTGCGCGCCGGCCTGCAACTGGTCGTTGTCGTTGATGGTCCAGGCCTGATCCGGTCCGTCGAAGTTCCCTTTGGCCTGGTTCACATTGGCGCTGGCCAGGGCGGTTCGCAGATTCTCCAGACTAAGGCCGTAGGAAGCGAGAGCGGTGGGATTCGCCTGCACCCGGACGGCCGGACGCTGCCCTCCGCTGATGCTAACCTGGCCTACGCCCCTGAGCTGGGAAATTCGCTGCGCCATGCGCGTCTCCGCCAGTTCTTCCACTTTCGGCAAAGGCAACGTTGACGAGGTAATGGCGAGCGTCAGAATCGGGGCGTCGGCAGGATTCGTCTTGGTATAGACGGGCGGAACCGGCAGATTAGTGGGAAGAAAAGTACTGGCTGAATTGATGGCCGCCTGCACTTCCTGCTCGGCTACATCGATGCTGAGGTCAAGCGAAAACTGGAGCGTGATCAGCGAACTGCCAAACGAGCTGATCGAGGTCATCTGTGTCAGTCCGGGCACTTGTCCGAACTGCTTTTCGAGTGGCGCGGTGATCGAAGACGTTACCACTTCGGGGCTCGCGCCGGGGTAAAACGTCTGGATCTGCATAGTGGGGTAATCCACCTGAGGCAGCGCCGAGACGGGCAGTTGCCGGAAAGCTACGAAACCCACCAGGACCACACCCGCCATCATCAGCGACGTTGCCACCGGCCGCAGGATGAAAATCCGGGAGGGACTCACTGAGAATCACCTCCTCCCTGCCCTTTTTTAGAGTTTCCGCCGCCCTTTTTGCCTTTGCCGCCGCCACGCTTGCCCCCGCCTCGTCCGGCTCCCGCCGCGGGATCGAATCCTGGCGGATTTTCCAGTTCTCCCGCTTTCCGTACTCTCACCCGCGCCCCTTCGATCAGGCGGTCGGTGCCATCCACCACTACCCGGTCCCCGTCCGCAAGACCGCCGAGAATCTGCGATGAGGTCTCGGTAGTGATGCCAACCTGGACCGGCTTCAGGTGCACTCTTGAATCTTCGTCCACCGTGTAGACGAAGGTGCCTTGTTGGCCGTTCTGGACCGCGACGTTGGGGACCACCAGTTGATTGCCCAACGTGTCCACCAGCAAGCGAATGTTCACGAATTGCTGTGGAAAGAGCGCGTTGTCGGTATTCTTGAATACCGCTTTCAGTTTGGAGGTGCCGGTGGTGCTGTCGATCTGGTTGTCCAAGGTCACCAACGTTCCGGACGCCAGCTTCTTGGAATTGTCGCGATTGTAGGCATCCACCGGCAGGTGTGCGCCGGCCCGCAGCTTTTGCGTAACCTGCGGAAGGTTGTCCTCGGGGATGGTAAACAACACGGCTATCGGCTGCAGTTGGGTGATCACGATCATGCCGTTCGTATCGGAGGCATGCACGATGTTTCCCGGGTCCACCTGGCGCAGGCCCACAACGCCCGTGATTGGCGCCGTAACCTTGGCATAGGTCAGGTTCAGCTTGGCGCTGTCGATGTTGGCCGTATCCTGCTTGATATTGCCTTCGTACTGCGCTACCAGCGCGGTCTGCGTATCCAATTGTTGTTTGGGAATGGCGTCTTGCGCGAGCAGCGTCTGGTAACGTTGTAGATCCAGCTTGGCGTTATTGAGCATGGCCTGATCGCGCGCCAGAGTACCTTCGGCCAGTTCCAGTTGCACCTGATAGGGCCGCGGATCTATTTCTATGAGGAGCTGCCCTTCGTGGACCAGATCGCCTTCGTTAAAATCCACCTTCATGATCTGTCCGTCGACCCTCGACTTCACCGTAACCGTGTAAAAGGCGGTCACGTTGCCGAGACCGTTCAGGTACACCGGGATACTGGACCTAGTAACCTTCGCGACGACTACCGGGACAGGGCCTAGCTGGCCACCGCCGCGGAAGCCACCGCCGCCACCGCCGCCACCGCCTCGGGTAACCGGGGCGGGATGGCTGGCACGCCAAACTGCGTACCCTGCGACACCGGCGACGATCAGCAGGAACACCACCCAGATGAGCCCGCGTTTTTTGGGTTTTCGTGAACTGGGCGGCGCTGATAGCTCTTGCGCGGGCACGTGCTGGTGGTCCACTTCTGGCACAGTCTTATACTCTGGTTCGTTAGTATTGATCGGCATTCAAAACGGCCTATTGAAATGACTGATTTGGCCGCCTGAAAGTAACGTCCGCATCTCTAAGAATACACGCATGGGACTGAGGTTTCATCGTGGCCTCCGAGATAGCATGCGAAAGGTATGTCAATTGGCACAACTGCGCGGTCCTTCTAGCCGCAGACGTTATACTAGCAAACACGGCAGCCGTTAGGTAATTTCCCAAATGGCTTAGTTTAAAGGTGCCTAACGGCCTTCCATAGCGTCTGGGCAGCGGGGTAAGATTGGACGATGAATTCGTACCTGAATACCGGCGCTTTTGTCCGAATGGCAGTTTATGCGTGCGCCTTGCTGGCGGCGCCTGCCCTTTTCGGAGCTACGGATGATCGCCCACAGGTTCAAGCGCGGCTGCTCGACCACGCCGAACTGCTTTGTGACAATTGCTTCTTCGGACCCAGCTATTATTATTACTGCTTCGAGGCGGACAATAAGATCCTGATCGGTTACCAAAGGACCCCGGTCTTAAACTGGGAAGACAAGTCCAAGAATTACCTAACCAGGGTGCACAAGGCATGGACCGTCTGGACGCCGCCCGGAGAAACCGTGCCGATCAGTTATGATGACACGCACATCTGGGTTACCGGGCCGAGCGGCAAACGCGTAAAGCTCACTCAGAGCTACTCGCGCGACGTCTTCATCACCAACCACCGATGCCGGGAAGCGGTCAGGTCCAAGGTCCACTGACCGTCAGGCCCATCCTCGGTTCGAAGGTCAATCCGCGAGGAATCTCCCCCCCACTCACCCTCGTTTTCGGTGCTAGAGTAAATAGCTAGAGAGGAGGAGGTTTTAATGTCGCATCTCTCCTTCATTCTGATTCTGGCCTGGCAGGGGCTACCGGCGCAGAACGCTTCCGACGCCGCGCCTCCCGCGGTCGTCCGGCCACAGCTTACACCCGAGCAACGCGGTGACATTTTCATGGCGCGCAAGATGTATCGCGAGGCCATCGAGACGTATCGAGAATCTCCCGAAACGGCGCTTTTGGCAAACAAAATCGGCATCGCTTATCACCAGCTTACGGATTTGAACATGGCCGCCCGGTATTATCAGCGGGCCATTAAATTGAACCCCAAATTCAGCCAGGCGATCAACAATCTGGGGACGATCTATTACTCGCGTCAATCCTACCGGCGTGCGATCGGTCAATACAAAAAGGTCTTGCGGATATCGCCCGACTCGGCGTCGACGTTAGCGAATCTGGGCTCGGCTTACCTTGCGCGGAAACAATACGAGCTGGCTTCGGAGAACTACCAGAAGGCGCTGGCGATCGATCCGGGCATCTTCGAACACCATAGCGGAGTTGGGACGATCGTGCGCGATCAAGCAGTGGGCGACCGGCCAATGTTTTTTTTCTACCTGGCCAGAAGCTATGCCAAGGCGGGAATGAAGGACCAAGCCCTCAGCTACATCCGTAAGTCGCTCGAGGAAGGCTTTAAAGAGCGCAAGAAATTCATCGAAGATCCGGAGTTCGCGGGCCTGCAGAAAGACCCCGAGTTCCAAAAGATCATGGAGTCGGAGCCCAAGGTCCTCTGAAGCGCTCTCTCCTGCTGGCGATCATGGCCCTGATCGGGGCCGCGTGCTCCCGCGCACCGCGGCGGGGAGTGGAACGTCTCGCGATCTTTCCCTTTTCCAATTTGACCGGGAATGCAGCGCTCGATTGGATCGCGAATGCCGGGCCTGCCATCCTATCCCAGGAACTGGCCGGCGGCGCGCACGTGTTGGCCTTCCGCGCATCGAGCGTGGGGATAGCGGCGCTCGAACACGCCACACAGCTTCTGCATTGCACCTTCACGCAACGGAACGGAGCCCTCCAGATCCAATACGCTTTAGAGGACGCCGAGCGCCATCGCATGATCGCGACTGGTTCGATAGACGGCACGGCTCTCTTCGCGGTGAACGCCCTCGCGAGGACGCTGGACGCAGACGGCGCGCGTCCATTTTCGACGTCGAATCCGGATGCAGCGGCAGCATGGGGAAACGGCGAGTTTGAACGGGCAGTCGCTCTGGATCCGGATTTCGGCGCCGCATGGGCTTCGTGGATCGCCCAGACGGCTCAGGCAGGGAAGCCCGACTTAGCGGCGGAGCTGGCCGGACGCGCTCTGGCGCGTGCCGCCCTGCGCACTCCGTTAGATAAGGCGCAGATTCAGCTCAGCTACGCTACTCTCCGCAAGGACCCAGTTGCTCGAAGCCGCGGCGTTTACTGAGTTGGCAAGGCTCGCTCCGCATGATACCGGCCCGCTGCTGGGGTTGGCGACGATCGAGCAGCAGGCTCGGAGATATTCGACGGCCGCGGACTATTATCGTCGTGTGCTGGCCATCGACCCCCGCAACGTCGATGCGCTCAATTCTTTAGGTTATGCCCAAGGCGAGAACGGAGATCTCGAAGCCGCCAAGAAAACCTTCGAAGCCTACGGTCAAATGCCGAACCAAGCCGATAACGCACTGGACTCGTTGGGCGAGGTGTATTTCATGAACGGCCATTTCGCGGATGCCGAAAAATATTTTGGGCAGGTGTCGGCTCGCGATCCGAATTTCCTCAAGGGCGCTCCGCTCGCGAAAGCGGCGTACGCGCATTGGTTGAGTGGAGACTTGGCGGGCGCAGATGCGCTCATGCAGAAGTACCTGGCATTCCTCTCTAAACAAAATGATCCGCTCGCAGTCTGGCGCGAGGCAGTTTGGTTCTACGCGACTGGTCGGCGGGAACAGGCGATGGCCACGCTGGCAAAGGCGCCGCCGGACCAAGCCGCCAATATGGGTCGACAGCGGGCGGTGTGGCGCGGAGAAGCTCATATTCCCGACGATCTCAATCAGCTCAGGACCGTCTACCAGAACACGAATCCGGCGGCGGATGGTCTTCCACGCACGCTCTACGCGGCAGCGCTGGTGCAGGCTGGGAAGACGGACGAGGCTCGCGCTTTGCTGAAACTTTGGCCGTTGCCCGAATCCACATCCGACTCCTTGTTACAGTCCCTAATGTACCCCCGATTCCTAGAACTACGGAAAGCCCTGAAGATTCAATAGATACCAGCTAAAGTGGCTCGGTAAAGCGGCCGATTCTGATTAGTAGGTCCGCCTTGCAATGCTGGTTGAACAAGTACAAGCCTCCCCGAGAGAAGAATCCAGTCGATCCCTGCGCCGCCTCGCGCCTGCTGCAATTCTGATCCTGCTGTGCCTGCCATCGCTGCTGTTCGTGTGGCATAACCGCGACGTACCGCATTTCGGAATCCTGCAGGACGACGGCGTCTATCTGATCGACGCCCAAGCGCTGGCGCAAGGCGCCGGCTACCGGATCATGAGCCTCCCTGCACAGCCGTTTGACACCAGATATCCACCTCTCTATCCCATCTACTTGTCGCTAGCATGGCGAATGATGCCGACATTCCCGGCGAACCTCAGCCTAGCGATCATGCTCTCCTGGCTCAGCCTGCCAGTAGTCTTAATGCTGGCTTACCTTTGGTGTCGGCATCAAACGCTTCCGGCTCCGGTCCCTTGGCTGGTGGTGGGACTATTCGCGCTGAACCCATACGTCCTATTCTTCGTATCGAACCTCGGCTCAGAGATGCTGTTCATCGTGTTCCTGCTAGGCGCGATCCTAGTCGCCGAGCAGTCCCGTGGCTGGCACGCACCGCTGCTCGCGGGCGCGATCGCCGGCGCCGCCTACCTGACGCGCACGTCAGGAATAGCGCTTCTTCCCGCTTCGATGGCCTACTATCTCTGGAAGAAACAGCCGCGGTTCTCACTCTGGTTCACCCTCGGAATGCTGCCGTCAATTGCGGGATGGATGATTTGGAGCCGCATGCACGCCGCGCCTGGACACGACGTCGTCACTCTCTGCTACACGAACTATCTCGGATACTATTTGACGAATGTCGGACGGGACAACATCGGACATATTCTCTGGCGCAACCTGAGTGCGCTGCTGGAATCCATGGGGTCGCTGGTATTCCCGCAGGCGATGGAGGAAGGCCTTCTGGCCAAGCTGATCCTGTGGCCGCTCGCTGTCGCGATGATTCTCGGTTGTATCCGCATGGTTCGGCAAGGCGTCGGTCGATTGTACGCGTTCTTCGGGGGAATATCGCTCGCCATGCTCTTGATCTGGCACTACCAGCCCAATCAACGCTTCGTTCTGCCGCTGGCGCCGCTGCTATTGGCGGGCTTCTGTTTCGAGATGGTCTATCTGGCGGAGCGATTTCGCGAGGCAATCGCCCATCCCAGCCGCGCCCGGCGCCTGGCGGCTTACAGCGTTGCCGGTTGCCTCATCACGATCCTAACCTGCGGCCTGGTTCTTCAGATTTCCATGGACGTCAGCGTGGTTCCAAACCTTTTTAAGGAGGATCGCGCCAATACGTTGGCTTATCGCAGCATTTACGGGTGGATAGCGAACCATCTGCCGACAGATACCAGTATCCTTTGGCAGGACGATACGGCTCTCTACCTGGCCACGGGGCGCCATACCGCCAGTTTTGTGGTTCCTCCCCGCGAATTTGAAGCCACCGGCGGAGAGGCAGGAGAAGCCGTGCGCTACCGGAGAATCGCCGAATACGCCCGTCGGGAGCACCTGGACTACGTTTTATTGGCGAAAATCGGCTTACGCCACAATGACCAGGTTCTCCGCGACGCCGCAGCTAACCCAAACCTGGAGCCGGTTCACGAGGAACAAGGCGGCATTCTTTACCGGGTCCGCTAAACAAGAATATAAAAATAGGGACGGACCTGGACGGAGCCTATTTTTATTCTTGGCTGCAATTCGGGGGGAATGGGGTAGGGGATCAGGCGGGAAATACGCGAAAACGAATAAGAGGAGCGGAACGGCCCGCTCCCCAAATTCGGCAAGTGAATAATTAGCTACCCTGGGTGGACGCAACAGCCATCACCGAAGCGACCTTCGAGAAGATCGTGCTGATGCTGGACGCAACGCCCGGCATAACCGCGCCGGCGGCAACGGCCACGAAGCCGGCCATCAAGGCGTATTCGATAAGGTCCTGACCACGGGTATCTTTGATCGCCTTCAATTTTAGAATAAAGTTCTTCATGTTGTCTCCTAGTTTCCTCTCCCTACTGACTGCGACAGTCTCTATCGCTGAGTCCAAGTTAACATCGGCCCCGGTTTGGAAGAATCAGGCGTTAGTCCTAAGGTGACCCGGAAATCGTCTCAGTTGCCCGGCCTTTTGAAGAAGTTGCGAACCCTTAGTTCCAGTACCCTTCCCCCCTCTAACAAGGGGAATGTAAACCTCCGATACTTTTAAGTCGATAACAGGACAGGGGATGAAGCCGCTGGCTTCAGCGAACCGAGTACCATCTTTGCTTTCTTCGCTTCGGTCGCTAAGGCGTGGCCCACTCGTCCGCCGTTTCCACAGCCGATAAGAGGGCGTGGGACTACGGGCAGTTCCCTGGGAGTGACCTTCTATATATGAAGTTGGGCACAGCCATTCCGGCGCTGAATGAAGAAGATAATATCGAAAGCATCATCCAGCGGTCGCTCGCAACCCGCCAGTATATACCGGATCACTCGTCGGTGACCGACGTCGAGGTCACCGTCGTGAGCGACGGTTCCACCGATCACACCGTGGAACTGGCATCCCATTACAAGGATCTGATCCGGCTGATCGTCTTCTCGGAAAACCAGGGATACGGCGCCGCCATCAAAGAAGCCTGGATGGATTCGGATGCGGAACTCCTCGGTTTCCTGGACGCCGACGGGACTTGCGATCCGAAGTTCTTCGCCCCGCTGTGCAACCAGCTTCTGGATAAAAAGACCGACGTAGTCCTCGGAAGCCGCTTGAATAGTGAAAGCGAGGTGCGGCTGTTCCGCCGCAGGTTCTGGGTGGTAAACGCAGTGCTGACCGCTATCGCTGGATCCCTGGTGCTAGGGAGTTTTCTGCAACTGTTGGAGACCGGTTCAACCTATAAACACTGGTCAAGATTCATCGTGATGACCTTCTGGCTGTCGATCGTGACCATCCTGCTGATCACCCGCTGCATAGAATATGTGCTCGGACTGGTACGGGAGCGCCTGCAGTACTGGCAGCAGCTCAGGAAGCCGCAGGAGCAATTCTGAAGATGCGGTCCCGCGCGGCCGTTGCCTTAGCTTTCATCGTGTTGCTGATACCGTCAGCGCAGTTTGCCTGGCGGAACTCCGACATGCCCGACTTTGGGCGTCTCCACGACGACGCTGTCATGTTCGTAACCGCGCAAAGCATTGCACATGGCCACGGATATCGCATTCCCAGTCTGCCCGAGAATCCATATCAGACAAAATATCCACCCTTGTTCCCGGCCTATCTATCTTTAGCCTGGATGCTCAATCCAAGCTTTCCCGGCAATCTGGCGACCGCGACGGTCTTGATCTGGCCGTGGCTGGTGGTCTTTCTCGCTCTGGCCTGGGCGCTCTACCGGCAGGATGGGTTTCCGCCTGAGCGAGCGCTGCTGCTGACGGCTGCGCTGGGCTTGAGTCCGTATATGGTCCTGTTCGGCAGCCTCATGCTGAGCGAAATCTTCTTCACATGTTTCGTGCTCGCGGCATTGCTGCTGGCGCGCCGCTCCGGAAACGGCGCGATCCTGCTGGCAGGCTTGGCGGCGGCGTGCGCCTACCTCGCGCGCACGGCCGGGATAGCGCTGGTAGTCTCCGTTCCGGCCGTCCTCCTATGGAAGCGCGACTGGCGCAGAGCCGGGCTATTTCTGGCCACTTCCCTGCCTGCCGTTATTGTCTGGTCCTGGTGGTCGCGGTCGCACCTGCCGCAATCGCACGATATGTCGCTGCTTTACTACGTCGACTATATGGCGTTTGAAAAGGCAACTGTCGGCTTGGATAACTTCTGGATCGTCCTCTGGAAAAATATCGATCAGGTTTTGTACGGCATGGGTTCCCTGGTGTTGCCGAAGGTGGTGGCTTTTCTGCCGCTGAAGATCTTGACCCAGATGATCGCGGTGGCAATGCTCTCCGGTGTCGTCCGGCTAGTGAAACGCGGAATCGCCATCGACTACGCCGTATTCGGTTTGCTCTCGGTCGGGATTCTTGCTGTTTGGCACTATCCGCCCAACGAACGTTTCGTGCTGCCTCTGTTTCCGCTGCTGCTGGCCGGATTGTTTACCGAACTCGAACACTTGGCGGGCATGCTGCGAAAGGCCCTGCGCCATAAGGACCCCGCTCAGCGCGTGGTGGCCGTGATGTTTGCAACCGGCGCCGCTGGAATCGTCGCCGCAGCCATTGGGCTTCAGGCATACATGACTTTCGGAATGCTCAACCAGGTGGCTGGCCAGGAGCGTTCCAAAGTCGCGGAGCGCCGCGCCGACTATCGATGGATGGCGGCGAATCTACCGGCCGGCGCCACTGTGCTTTCCAACGACGATCCGCTGCTCTACCTTACCTCGGGTCATCGCGGGAATTCGATCCTGCTGATGCCTCGCTGGTGGTACGCCGACGATCAGGAGAGCATCATCAACGCCTACAAGAACGCGGCGCCACTATTGCCGAATGCGCGGGCTGCAATATCTGTATTCCACTCCCGACGACCTCTCCCGCTTCACGGAAGGCAGTGATATCGATAAAGTCTTGGCTGCGGTGCGCAGCGACCCGCGTCTGAAGCCGGTCTTAACCGATCCAGCCGGGACGCTGTATCGAGTTTCACCCTAGGTCGAAGTAGGGTATTCCGCCGAGGGCTTTTCCGCTCCACGCTTCGTATTCTCGAAATATGGGTTGGATTCTTCCAGCGTTGCTTGCTTTTGGGGCGCAATTCTCAGGCGCCCAGGCGCAGAATGGTGGAGCTCCAGCCGCCCCTGCCACCCGCGTTGGGGAAGACAATACCGCGTTGCGTTCCGGATGCGCGGATGACGCTCCCATTGTGGAGCGCCTGTCAGCAGGTGCTCCGCTGAAGCTGCGCTTTGCGCTCTCCGGCGAAAAGGTTCCCTGCTACAAAGTGGCGGTTGATATGGGAGGACGGCAGATAGAAGGCTATCTGCCGGTCACCGCCATCGCGGGCCTGGATTCCTTTGACAAAGGCCCGTAAGGAAGCCGCTTGGGTCGGCGTCAATGACGCCGTCAACGCTGCACGCAGCGCGTCGCTGGGGGCACTCAAGGCTCCGGAAGGCGTACGCTCCGCCCTGCCCGCGTCGGCCCGAGTCATCCTGGCGCAGGCCGATCAGCTGATCGAAGCCAATCAGCCTGGAAAAGCGCTGGCCATGTTGGAGCCCGAAATTCAAAAGCGTCGAGATCCCGCATTGCTTTCGATGGCAGGCGTCGCCGCGTGGCGCGCCGACGAAGGCAAGCGCGCCCTGGAATATTGGCGCGAGTCACTGGACCTGGCGCCCAATCCCGATCTAGAGAAGTTGTACAAGCGCGTCGAGAAAGAACAGACTCACGACCAAATCGGCGAAAAACTGTATGGCGTCCGCGTGGTCCTGCGCTACGACCGGGATACGGTTCCGGTCGAAACGGCGCGCGGCATGGTCGGGGCCGTGGATAGCGCGTTCGCGCGCGTGTCAGCAGCAACTGGGCTGCTATGCGGAAGAGAAAATCGTGACCATTATCCAGAGCCGGGACGCGTATAAGCAGGCGACCGACGCGGCCGAGTGGAGCGGGGGGCAGTACGACGGCCGCATCCGCGTGCCGGTGATGAGCGGACAACAGATGGACGCGCGCCAGGAGCAAGTCCTGGCTCACGAGACCACCCACGCATGCCTGGCGATGCTGGGCGAATGGCCCTCCTGGCTGCAGGAAGGCATGGCGCAAAAACTGTCCGGCGAGACGCTGCCTCCGGAAACTCATGCGCGGCTCGCAGAATTGGCGAAGGCCGGACAATTGCCGAAACTGGAGGCTCTGCGGCGGGGATGGTCTGGCCTAAACGCCGAAAGCGCTCGCCTGGCATATGCGCTGGCGCTCGAAGCCGTGGACGCGCTCTATGACAACTTTGGCACCGACGGCGTCCGCAACCTGATGCGCAATCCCGAACGTTTGCCGGCGGTCTCCGCTGAACTCGACAAGCGGCTGGGACTGTGAGCACACAATCTAATAAACCATAAACACGCCGCCCGGGTGAACTTGCAGCAACTTGTTATCCTATAAAGCGTGAAGCCGTTCGCCACCATTCCCGAGGCCATTGAGGAGATGCGCGCCGGGCGCATGCTGGTGGTGGTCGACGATGAAGACCGCGAAAATGAGGGCGACCTCACCATGGCCGCCGAGTGCATCACGCCGGAGGCCATCAACTTCATGGCCACGCACGGCCGCGGACTGATCTGTCTGGCGCTGACTCCCGAACGCTGCGACACGCTGCATCTGCCGCTGGTGTCGGCTCAGAACACTTCGCGTTTCGGAACGCCCTTCTGCGAATCGATCGACGCCACGCTGGGCGTGACCACTGGAATTTCCGCGGCGGATCGGGCCCACACCATTCGCGTCGCCATGCGGCCCAACGCGAAGCCGTCCGATCTGGCGCGTCCGGGCCACGTTTTCCCGTTGCGCTCGCGCGCGGGCGGAGTGCTGGTGCGCGCGGGACAGACCGAGGCGTCGGTGGACCTGGCGCGCATGGCGGGCTTCGAACCCGGCGGCGTCATCTGCGAAATCATGAACCCGGACGGCTCCATGGCGCGGGTCCCGCAACTGACCGAGTTCTGCGCGCAGCATGGCCTGAAGATGATTTCCGTCGCCAGCCTGATCCGCTACCGGCTGGAGACGGAACAACTGGTCGAGCGGCGCAGCGAAGGCTGCATCGAGACCGAGTTCGGGTCCTTCAAGACCATCTCCTACGTCAGCCCCATTAACGGCGAGGCGCATCTGGCATTGGTGCGCGGCGAAGTTGCGCACAAACCGAACGTGCTGGTGCGCATGCACGCGCGCTGTCTGATGGGCGATGTATTCGGATCCACGCAATGCGACTGCCGGCGCACGCTGCAAGCCTCGCTCGCCAAGATCGCCGAGGAAGGCGCGGGCGTGCTGGTGTACCTGCATCAAACCGGGCTGGGTGCGCGCAAGCATTATCAGCCCGCGGGTCCTGCGATGGATAGCCACGCTCCGCCGCAGGACGAAACCGGCATCGGCGCGCAGATTCTTGCCGACCTGGGGCTGACCACCATCCGCCTGCTCACGAATCATCCGCGCAAGGTGATCGGCGTCGACGCGTTCGGCATCGAGATCGTGGAGCAAGTGCCGGTCGCGACGTCAGCGGAATAGACTGCGCGCGACGAAGAGCACATTCGCCGGACGCTCCGATAACCGCCGCATGAAGTACGGATACCAGGCCGTCCCATACGGCACGTAGACGCGCAGCCGAAAGCCTTGGGCCACCACCTGGCGCTGCAAATCGCGGCGAATGCCGTACAGCATCTGGAATTCGAAGCGATCCGGCGTGATTCCCCGTTCCCGCGAATAACGGATGGCTTCCTGGATCATGCGCGGGTCGTGGCCGGCGATCGCCGGATCGGTCCCTTGGTCGAATAGCCGGTGCATGAGCGCGACGTAACTCCGATCGACATCGGCTTTGTTGGGATACGCCAGGTTCGGCGGCTCGTTGTAAGCGCCCTTGCACAGGCGCACGCGGACGCCAAGCTGGTTCAGGCGTTCAATATCCGCCGGAGTGCGAAATAAATACGCCTGGATGGCGACGCGGATGTCCCCCACTTCGCGCGCGACGGCGGCTACCAGCGCGAGCGTGCGTTCCGTATAGGCGGTAGACTCCATGTCGATCTCAACCCGGCTGCCGATTTCGCGGGCACGAGCCGCAACGCGCCGGACGTTTTCGTAGCATGCGGTCTCCGAAACATCCATGCCGAACTGCGTGGCCTTGATCGAGACCGTGGCCGGCAGTCCGCGCGCGGCGATTTGATCCAGTGCCTCAAGGTATGCCGCCGCCGATCGATTGGCCTCTTCGAGCGAGGTCACGTTCTCGCCGAGGTGATCGAGAGCGGTCATCATTCCCTGCCCTTGCAGTTCGGCGCTCACCTTCAATTCGTCATCAAGGTTCTCGCCGGCGATGAAACGGCTGGTGAGCTTCCGCGCCATCGGCGAAGTTTCCATCCAGCGCCGCAGACGCTGCTGCTGCGAAAGATACAGGAAGAAGTTGCGCGTCATGCTTCCGGCAACTGAACGTCCGGACGCGGAGCAAGGGGCTGGGGATTGCGCGCGGCGCCATCGACGGGCAAGAATCTGCGGCGGTTCCTGGCCGCCGCCGGCGCCCAGTTCGCTCATGCGGCGCAGAGACGGAAGCACGCGGGCGTCCCACGTCCCGGCCGAGCGATTGTAGGAGTCGAGAGCGCGGGCCAGATGCCGGCCGGAGTCGGCATACACTTCCGCAAACGCGCGCAGCCGGTCATAGAACTCGGCGCCGATACGCCGCAACTCCTCGGCGTTCTTCGCGAGCTTCTCCTGGCGCCAGCCGTACGCGACCCCCTTGAGCACACTTATCAGAGTTACCGGTGTCGCGATCAGAATCTTCTTCGTAAGTGCGCGATCCAGCAGTTCGGGATCGCGTTCCAGTGCCGCCGCCAGAAAATGATCGCCCGCCAGAAACAAGACCACCATTTCCGGCGCGGGCTGAAGCTGCGCCCAATATTCGCGGGCGCTCAACTGAGCGACGTGGCGGTTGAGTTGCTGCGCATGCCGAGCGAGTGCGGCGTCGCGGGCGGGCGTTTCTGTGGCGGCTTCCGCGTCTAGATACGCGGCCAGTGGGACCTTGGCGTCGACTGCCAGCACACGGCCGCCGGGAAGGCGCACCAGCATATCCGGACGCTGGGCCGCGCCCGATTCCTGCTCGTAGAAATCGCAATACGGGACCATGCCCGCCAGCTCCGCCACGCGGCGCAGCGTGAGTTCCCCCCAGCGTCCGCGGGCATTCGGAACACGCAGCGCCTGCGAAAGCGCCACGGTTTCCTTGCTTAACGCGCCGAGTTGGTGTTCCAAGCCGCCCAGCATATGCTGGCGCTGGGCTTCGATATCGCGCATGTGGGTTTCGATGCGTGCCAGAGTGTCGGCAATCGGACGCGTCGAGTCGGTGGCTTGCTGGGCCGCATCAGCGGCAGCGCGCGCGCGAAACCACGCGATCGCAATCGCGGCGGCGAGCCCGGCGCCCACGGCGATTGCCAAAACAATTCCGGCCACGAATGTTCCCGCCGAGAGCTGCATCATCCATCAGTGTGGCACACGGAACGCAGTGGCACAGGGCGGTTGACGGCGGCTCGCGAAAAGGCGCATGATTGTGCAGGAGTACCTTCAGATGGTCATTGCTCGCGCGACTTTTTGCAGGGCTGCCAGCGCCGCGGGTTGCGTAACGGCATGCGGCGCTATTTTCGCGATGAGTCTTGCGCCGAACGCGTGGGCGCAGTCAGTGATCTCGGCCCATTCCGGAGTGATTCATTACGTCGAGGGTGATGTCTCCATCGACGGGACGCCGGTCCATCCCAAGTTCGCGGAATTTCCGGACGTGAAGGCGGGCCAGTTGGTGGCCACCGGGGAAGGACGCGCCGAAATCTTGCTCACTCCGGGTGTCTTCCTGCGCATAGCGGAGCACACTTCGGTCCGCATGCTGTCGAATGCCCTTGCCGATACCCGCCTGGAAGTGGTCTCCGGCTCGGCGCTGGTCGAAGTCGGCGCGTTGCTGGAGCACAACGCCATATCCTTCGAGGCCTCGGGCGTCCACATGGAACTGGCCAAGAAGGGTCTTTTCCGCATCGACGCGACCCCGGCCAGTCTTCGGGTCTACGAAGGACAGGCGCGGGTTACCGCAGGCTTGGAAAGCCTAGCCGCCCGTAAGGGACACCAGATCGATCTCGAAATCGAGAAGCTGACGGACGCCAGGTTTGACACCAAAGAGACAGACGCGTTTTATCGCTGGAGCTCGCGCCGCGCCGAATATGTCGCCGCCGCGAACGTGATCTCCGCGCGGGTGACATCCAACTCGGACTACAGTTCCAGCTTCACCAGCAACCCTGGCGCTTGGTCGTGGAATCCGTATTTCGGCATGTTTACGTTCCTACCGTCGAGTGGAGTGTATTGGAGTCCTTTTGGTGCGGCGTTCTATAGCCCAGGAATGGCGTGGGCCGCTTACGTGCCCCAACGCGGTTTGTTGGCGATCCCGTCATATGGCGCTCCGCTGGGAATGCGCGGATCACCCGCGTCAATCAACCGCGGGGCAGCGGTGAGCAGTGGAACGCTCAGTGGCGGCGGGATGCGGGGAAGCGGAGGCATCTCCCCGACGGTCGGCGCCGCATCGCCGGGGCCCCGTTCGCCAGGCGGCCGCGGCCGCTAAACCCAACACCACGTTAAAGTTCGCCACGCGTCTAGCTACCGTTTCTATATCGGTCGACCATTGCGCTCGGCACTTCCTAGGAGTAAATTATATGTGGATTGAATTTCATCCCCGCGGAGATGGAAATGGCTCATTTGCCTAATGCCAAGTGCGTAGCTCAGTTGCTGCTGTTGTCGGTGATGGGTGGAACATCCCTACTCGCGCAGACCGCCCCGGTCACGGATAAAGACATCCTTCCGATTGTGCAGCGTTGCGTGCAATGCCATGGTGATGCGCCGCAGATGGCGAGCTTGGATCTGCGAACGCGCGCCAGCATTTTGCAGGGCGGCAACTCGGGTCCGGCGATTATCCCCGGGCACGCCGAAGACAGCCTGCTGATCAAGCGCGTCTCCGGCGTGTTGAAGCCGAAAATGCCGATGGCGCCGGTGGCTCCGCTGACGGCGGAGGAAATCGGCAAGTTGAAGGATTGGATCAACCAGGGCGCCCTGGGAAGCTCGGAAAACGGTGTTCCGACAGCGGCGCCGGCGATACCCGCCGACCTGTCCTACGTTCCGTCCAATTTCCCCGGCTACAAAGAGCGTGTGATCCAGGATCGCGATCGCGAATGGTGGGCTTTTAAGAAGCCTGTCCGCTATCCCGCGCCGGCAGTGAACGATGCGCGCTGGTCCAAGAACCCAATCGACGCCTTTGTCAAGAAAGAGCTGGATGCTAAGGGCCTCGAACCGGCTCCGGAAGCCGACAAGCGAACTCTGGTTCGCCGCGTGTATCTGGATTTGATCGGACTGCTGCCCCCTACCGAAGTAGTTGACGCCCTCGTAAAAGACGATTCTCCCGATGCGTATTCGAAGTTAGTCGATAAGCTGCTGGCGTCGCCCAACTATGGCGAGCGCTGGGGTCGATTCTGGCTGGATGTTGTGCGCTATGCCGATAGTTCCGGCTTCGAATACGATCGCGACATTCCCAACGCCTGGCGCTATCGGGATTACGTCATCAAAGCGTTCAATGAGGATAAGCCGTTCAACCAGTTCATCGTCGAACAAATTGCCGGCGACGAGTTGGATAATCCGACTCCCGACAGCCTGACTGCGACCACGTTTTATCGCATTGGCCCGCGCGTCCGCTTCCGCGAAAAACAGAACCCTAGCAACCGCTACGACTATATGGACGACATGATCCGGACCACGTTCCAGGGATTCATGGGTCTGTCGGTCAACTGCGCGCGCTGCCACGATCACAAATTCGATCCCATCACGCGCATGGATTACTACCGCTCGATGGCGATGATGTGGGGTTACGTCGATTACGATCAGCCGCTCGCTCCCAAGGCGCAGGTGGAGCAACACGAAAAGATCAAGTCGGAAGTGGCGCAGGAGACCGCGCCGCTGCGCGCAGAAATCGCCCGCATCGAAAAGCCCTACAGAGAAGCGGACTTGAAGCGCAGACAGGAAGAAGCGCTGAAAAAGTATCCGGAAGATATCCGCGTCGCCGTCCAAACGCCTCCTGACAAGCGGACGCCGGGGCAGAAGCTTCTGGTTACTCAACTTCCCCTCAATTTTGACGACCCTGATGCCGCCGATGTCGTTCCCGTGCAGGTTGCCGACAATCCCAACGGCTATCGTCAAAGAACAGTCAAAGTCAGCGATACCGACGAAGCCAAGCGCAAAGAGTTACAAGCCAAAATTAAAGAGATTGAAAAGCGCATGCCGCCTCCGCTGCCGATTGCGAATGGCGTGCGCGACGGCGACTATTGGCTGGCTCCCGACGATTTGGGCGACAACAACCTGGCCAATAACGGCCGTTTCTCCTACGACAAGAAATGCTGTTTCGTCCCGGCTATGGGCACCAAATATGAGGTCCCGGAGCTGCACTTCGCCGCGAACGGCGGCGATTTCGAGGCGGACAAGAAAACTCCTGAAGTTCAACCCGGCTTCCTGACCGTTTTGGTTAAAGGAACGCCGCCGCCCACTTCGGATATGCCCAACCGGCCTGGATATCCCACCAGCGGACGCCGCCGTGCGTTGGGTGAATGGATCGCTTCCCCCGATAATCCGTTGACCTCGCGAGTCATCGTCAATCGCATTTGGGGATGGCACTTCGGAACGGCGATCGTACCCACGCCGGGTAATTTCGGAAAGATGGGCTTGCCGCCATCGAATCCCGAACTGCTCGATTGGCTGTCGACCGAGTTCATCCGCCAGGGCTGGAGCATCAAGCAGATGCATCGCCTGATCATGAACTCGGAGACCTACAGGATGGCGTCGAGCTTCTATCGCGCAGAAGACGCGAAAAAGGATCCGACTAACGTCTATCTTTGGAAATTCCCTCTGCATCGCGTGGAAGGTGAGCTAGTGCACGACATGATGCTCTCCGCCAGCGGACAACTGAACACCCAGTTCGGCGGCAAGCCCTTCTTCCCGTCGGTACCGGCATCGGTTCGCCTGGCGCAGCCGCGCGGGATTTGGCAACTCACCAAGGAAGGCCCGGATACCTGGCGCCGCGGCGTGTATGCCTATGTGCAACGCGGACTCCGCTACCCGATGTTCGAGGTATTCGATGAGCCCGATCTGAACATCACCTGCGAACGGCGCGACGTAAGTACCGTTCCCACGCAGGCGCTGACGCTGCTCAACAACGACTTCATACTGATCCAGTCTAAGTTCCTGGCGCAGCGCGTTCTGAAAGAAGCCGGCAGCGATCCCGCCGAGCGCATTAAGCAGATGTATCGCATCACTTTGAGCCGTGAGCCCACTCGCGTTGAATTGAGTCTGAACCTCGCGTTCCTTCAGAAGCAGCGCGAATATGCGCTCACGCACGGCGCTGCATCCGGCGACGCAGCGGATCTGGCGGCCATCACCGATTTCGCCCAGGTAATTCTGGATTCGGACGAGTTTGTCTACATAGGTTAGTTGAGACAGGAGCTTTCCATGGACAGAAGCAAGACCCCACTAAGCTTGAGCCAGACTTCATCGGGAACCAAGCGGCGCTTCGTATCGCGGCGCGAATTCTGGATGAACGCGGGAATGGGAATTGGCGGTCTGGGGCTGATTGACCTCCTGAATCGCGACAAGCTACTAGGCGCCGAGCTTGGCCAGGCCTGCACCGCGTCCACCGATCTCAATTCCCCATACGCTCCCAAGCCGCCGCATTTCAAGCCCCGCGCCAAAGCCATGATCTCGCTCTTCATGTGCGGAGGCATGAGCCACATTGACACCTTCCAGTACAAGCCGGCGCTCGAAAAATACAATCGGATGCCGATGGAGGGTCACGGCGACATCGTCGTTCGCCAGGGCAATCCCGGGCCGTTGATGAAAACGCCCTTCAGCTTCAAACAATATGGTCAATCGGGCGCTTGGGTGTCGGAGATCTTCCCGAACATCGGCACCATCGTTGACGATCTGGCGTTCATTCACTCCGCGCATGGTACCTCCAACGACCACACACTCTCGCACCTCGAATGGAACACCGGCAACATTCTGGTGGGTTATCCGAGCGTCGGATCATGGGTCACTTACGGGCTTGGCACCGTCAACCAGAACCTGCCCGCCTACGTGGTCTTGTTCGACCAGCGCGGCGGCCCGTACGGCGGTCCGCAGAACTGGGGTTCCGGCTACTTGCCGGCGGCCTACCAGGGAACGGTGTTCCGCTCACAAGGCGATCCGGTGCTCGATCTGTCGCCATCGTCTGAATACACCAATCTCGACCGGGAGCGCGCCCGTCTGGATCAGCTCGCCAAACTAAATGAAGAGCACGCGGAGCGCTATCCCGGAAGCAGTGAGCTGTCGGCGCGCATTGCGTCCTATGAGCTGGCCTACCGCATGCAGGGTTGCGCGCCGGAGGCGGTGGACATCTCGAGCGAAAGCGACGAGACCAAGCAGCTCTACGGGCTGAACGATCCGGTCACCGAGCCGTTCGGCAAGCAGTGCCTGCTGGCGCGCCGTTTAGTCGAGCGCGGCGTGCGCTTCGTCCAACTCATCAGCGGAGCCTACGTGAATACTAACGTCACCGCCTGGGATGCTCACGATAGCGTCGACTCCAACCATCGGCAGCACGGCAGGGAAGTCGACAAGCCGATCACCGGCCTGATTACCGACATGAAGCGCCGCGGTCTCCTTGACGAGACGGTGGTGATGCTGCATTCCGAATTCGGGCGCATGCCCATCTCTCAGCGCGGCGTCGGGCGCGACCATAACCCGGGCGCCATGACGGTCTTCATGTGCGGCGCAGGTATCCAGGGCGGCCAAGCCATCGGCACTACCGATGACGTGGGTCTGAATGCCGAAGAGCAGCCAACCTCAAACCACGACATCCACGCCAGCATCTTGTACCTGATGGGCATGGACCACAAGAAGCTCACCTATTACTTCAACGGCCGCAATATGAGGCTGACGGACGTGGCCGGTCAGTTGATCCCGCAGATCACGGGAACACCAAAGAAGGCCTAATAACTAGGTTTGGCGGGCGGCGGCGTAAGCACCGAAGCGCCGCCACCACCGGCTATTCGACAGGCTTTTCTTTAGGACCTGGCTTGCCGGATGCGCGGCCGCCTTTTTCGGTGAGAAACTGGGCGACGCTCTGGTATTTCAGGGCTTGGGCCGCATCCAGAGCCGTCCGTCCGTCGGTGTTAGCCGCATTCACATCGACTCCAAGCTCCGCAGCCAGCTTGACCGATTCCAGCGCAAGAGCTTCGCGCTGAGCCTTGGGGACTGGAACCCACGCCACCCCGCCGCCCATGCCCATCGCCGCCATCATCGCCGTCGTTTCTTCTTTGCGGTGGTTGTTGCGCCCGGTCATGTAGTCGGATTTCAGCACAATCTTCGGATCTGCGCCGTGTTTCACCAGCATGCGCATGACGTCCGGCTCGTTGAAACGGGCCGCCAGCCAGAAGGGCGTCGCTCCAATGAAAGCCGGGGAAAAATACCAATCGTGCGAGGAGCGGCGAAGAGGAGTCCAGGTCTTCAGCGGAGCGTTTGGATCGGCGCCGTGCTCGAGCAGAGCGCTCACCATCTTTTCATCCCGGCGCATGATCGCATCGTCGAGTGCGGTGAAGCCAGCCTCGGCTTTATTGGGGTCGGCACCCTTGTCCAACAGATAGGCGACCAGATCTCCATAATCCGAGTGCGCCGCCAGAACCGTCGCGCTGACGCCCCAGGCATCCGCGTCATTCACATTGGCGCCGGCATCCACCAGCAGCTTCGCCGAGGCGAGATCGCCCTACCCTCGCCGCGAACATCAAAGCGGTCTCCCCGCCATGCGGGATGGCCTTGTTGTAGGGCAGATAACCGTGCGGCGGCACTGCCATCACTTCGCTCCAGACGTCCGATCTTCGCCTGAATATTCGCGCCGTGCGCCAGCAGCACCTTCACAACTTCGGGATGCTTCTGCGCCACCGCCCACATCAACGCCGTCTGGCCGCGCGAGCCATGCGCGTTTACGTTCGCGTCCTTGTTGGCCAGGATCTCAACTACGTCCGGGAAGCCGCCCCGAGCCGCCACCATCAGCGGCGTCTCGCCTGCCAGTCAGGGCCACGTTAGGGTTCGCCCCCGCATCCAGCAGCTTGCGCACCATGGCGGCGCTTCCATTCTGGCTGGCTGCCCACAACGGCGTCGCGCCCAGATCGTTCGCCGCATTCACCTTGGCCCCGGCGCGAATCAGCAGGTCGGCGCTATCAAGATCGTCATGATAGCTCGCCCAATGCAGCGCCGTAGTCGCCATCGGCTTCAGTCTGGTTGACGTCGGCCTTTTTCTGGATCAGCGCCCGCAGCGCGTCCTTGTCGCCATTCTTCGCCGCCTGGACCACCGAAGGCGGGTCGACTGCCGCGCCCATCGCTGCTTCACCCATCCAGGACACGGCGAATATTGCTGGCAATATCAGAACCGCTCTCATGCGCATGGCTTGATTCTCCTAAACTGCAAGGGCGTCGATCGGCAGTTTGCCGGTGCTATTGCCCATATGATCGACAGGCACGTCCATCTTGTCCATCAGCGTCACCAGCAGATTCGCCATCGAAGGCTTGCCGGTGTATTTGAGATGCCGGCCGCCCTTGATCCGGCCCGCTCCGCCGCCGGCCAGCAGGATCGGCAGGTTGTCGCCCGAATGCCGGTTGCTGTTGGAAATGCCCGCGCCATAAAGGATCGTCATATGATCCAGCAGCGAGCCGTCGCCGTCGCGGCGTGGCCTTCAGCTTCGCCAGATAGTCCGAGAACAGCTTCACGTGATAGGTGTTGATCTTGGACATGCGTTCGACCAGCTGCCGGGAGATCGTTATGGTGAGAAAGCGGGTGATGCGCTTCCTGCACGCCAATCTGCGGGTAGGGCCGCGCGCTCTGCTCCTTTGACGATCATGAACGTGATCACGCGCGTCAGATCGGACTGGAACGCCAGCACTTTCAAGTCGTACATCAGCGCCAGATGATCTTCGAAAACCGGCGGTGCGCCTAGAGGCTGCGCCATGGCGGGCAGTTCCACGTCTTTTTGTGCTTCGGCCATCTGAATGCGGCGCTCGACGTCGCGAACCGACTGCGTGAACTCATCTACTTTGACCTGGTCGCCCGGTCCCAGTTCCGTCTTGAGAGTTGCCAGCTTCTCGGTCACCGAATCCAGGATGCTCTTGTGCTGCATCATCCGCGCTTCGCGCGCTTTACGCGACGTGCTGCCGCTATCGCCGAACAGCTTCTCGAACACCACTCGCGGATTCCATTCCGTCGGCAGCGGCTGCGTGGGGCTGCGCCACGACAGCGTGTGCGTGTAGACGCAACTCAGATTTCCGGTGCAGGCTCCGGCGTTATTGGGAGGATCCATCGCCAGCTCGAGCGACCCCAACTGCGTTTCCCGGTCGAAATGTTTCGCCAGCAGTTGATCCATCGAAACGTCGGCAATGATTTCCACTTCGTTTCGTCCGCCGCGCTTGGTGCCGGTCAGAAACGATCCGGAAGCGCCGGCGTGGATATAGTTCCAACTCGCCTTGAGCCCCGACAGCACCAGGGTTTGATCGCGATAGGGCGTCAGCGCCTGCATGATGGGCGAAAACTCGAAGTCCGTGCCTTCGCCGGTCGGAGTCCAGTATGGCATGGCCATGCCGTTTGGAACATAGAACGCCTGGAAGCGGTGCACCGGCTTGGCGGCTGTCTGCCCGCGCAGAGTAAACGGCGCGAACATCGCGTCCAGAAACGGCAGCGCCAGGGTGGTGCCGATACCGCGCAGTAGGGTCCGCCGTGGCAAAGTCTTCGCAGTCAGGAAAGCCATGTTTATCTTCTCCTTAAAATCAATTCGATTCCGTGGCAGGTTCCCACGTCAAGAAAGCGGGGCTCTCGACAATCCCCAGAATCAGTGACGACCAGCGGTACTGCTGCGCCGCCGCATCGCGGACAATCTCTCGTACCGCCGGCTTGTCGTAGTATTCCAGCCGGCGTCCAAGCGCATACGCCATCAATTTTTCGGTAACCGTGCGCGGAAACTGCTCGGGCTGATCCAGCAGCAGCGCCCGCAATCCCGGAAGTCCGTCCACCTTGACGCCGCTCGCGGTGACGCGCATTTGCGTCCACCGGCTTGCCGGCTTCGTCAATCGTGCGCCATCCGCCGATCGCATCGAAGTTCTCCAGCGCGAATCCCAGCGGATCGATCGCCGAGTGACAACTGTTGCAGGACGGATTCTGCCGGTGCTGCGCCAGCCGCTCGCGAATCGTCGCCGGCGGAGCGCCGGGCTTTTGTTCGATGTTGGTGTCGACTCCGGGCGGGGGCGGCGGTATCGGAGTGCCAAAAAGGTTGTTCAGCAGCCATTTGCCGCGCAGCACCGGCGATGTGCGGTCAGGGTAAGAAGTTGTGGCCAGCAGCGCTCCCTCGGCCAGCAACCCGCCCCGCTGATTGTGATCCGGCAGCGTAACGCGCCGGAACCGGGTCCCGTAGACATTCGGAATCCCATAGTGCCGGGCGAGTCTTTCGTTGACGAAAGTGTAGTTCGCGTCCAACAGATCGGCGACCGGGCGATCTTCGCGAAAGTTGCTGGCGACGAACATCTCGGTTTCCTGCTTGAACGCTTGCAGCAGACTCTCGTCGTAGTTGGGATACTTAGTCGGATCGACCACCACTTCCTCGACCCGGCGCAGATTCAGCCACTGCGCTGCGAAATCGTTCACGAACGCGTCGGTGGCGCGAGGATCGGCCAGCATCCGCCGCACTTCCTTTTCAAGCGTCGCCGGATTTGAAAGCTGGCCGCGTTCGGCGAGCGCTAGCAAACGTTCGTCGGGAATGCTGCTCCACAGGAAAAACGACAGGCGCGAGGCCAGCTCCAGATCGCTAAGTTTATACGCGCCATTCGCTGCTGGGCGCTGGGGTGCTGACGCCTGATAAGCCGCGGTTTGAAACGTTGCGCCCAATTTGGAAGCAACCGGATTTCGCCCGGTCTTGTTATCGTGGATGCGCAGCAGGAAGTCCGGGTCCACCAGCATGCGTTCCAGCGCAAACTGAATTCCCGCGTCGAAGCTTCCGCCATCGTGACGGCCGCTATCGAAAAATTCCATCAACGTTTGAACGTCGGCTTTCGTCGCCGGACGCCGGTAGGCCATCGTCGCCATCCGCGACAGAATCCTGGTAGCGCAAGCATGCTCTTCGGCGGGGGCACTGTTCGCCGGCTGGCACACGAATATCGCGCGCCGGCTGGGAGTATCCTTCGCCGGCCCGGCAGCCTGATACGGACCGCCGATCAGCACCGCGCCCACGTTCGCGTAATCCATGTACACCTGGTCATCCGCGATCACACGGCCCCGTTGCAGCGGTTGCGGAAGGCCCTCCGGTTCCCATTGTTCCCGGACGAACGTCACGCCCACCACTCGCGGACCCGCTTTCACCGGTACGCGTACTTCCAGCCCCGCGTCGCCGCCAATCTGCATGTAAGTTTCCCATTCGGGAGCGCCGGCAAAACCGGGCTCACCGGAACCGGCCCAACTGGCTGCGGCGGGCCTGCCCTTCGCTGCGCCGCCCACCGTGAAACGTTTCAAGAGCTTGCCATCCAGGCGAACGTCGAGCTGCTGAGGCCATCCCATGCCTTTGAGGTAATCCTGATACTGCCGTTGCAGCTTGACAGTAATCAGATACTCGCCATCTACCGGAAAATCTTTGTGGATCGCGATACCGCCGCGCGACCCGAGCGGCAGGTCTTCGCTCTGCCGGTCATTTTGCATCACAAACAGGGGAATCTCGTATCTATCGGTTCCTGGACTGGCCGGAGGCAAGCCCCACCGCTAGCCGCGTAACCTGCCGAGCCACCGACATGTACCGTTCTAAATGCGTAGTCGAAATCGAGAGTACGTCAGCGAAGTTGTCGAAACTGCCGTCCGCCGTCGTCATCGCCGGGCAGCAGCGGCTTCACGTCGAAGTCGAGCGCAAACAGGTCGCGAACCGCGTTGTTGTATTCCGCGCGATTGAGACGATGAACCCCGCTAATGTGTCCCGGATTCGGATTGGCCGCCCAGGCTTTATCCAATTCATTTTCAAGCGTGCCGGCAATCACGCGATACGTTGCGACATCGGCCCGCGGCATTTTGGGGGGCGGCATGGAGCCAGCGCGCAGCTTCGCGACTATTTTTTCCCAGACCTCGGGATTCGCTCCCGGATGATCCACGTCCAAAGTGTCGATGGCAAGCCCGGCCGTGCGGAGTTTTTGATTATGGCAGGTCACGCAGTAGGTGTTAAAAAACGCCTTAGGATCGGCGCCGGACGGAACCGATGCATGTCCGGAAGATAGCGTGGCTGAGGTCTGGGCCGGCGCTTGCGCTCGCAACCGTATCGTCGTGATTACGCAGCCACCAAGCACCAGCGCGAAGATCAGTCCGCGCACTAGCGCCGCATGCCCCCGCGATGCTGCTTTCGTCTTCTGCCTGGAGGACCGCATCTTCGCCACCTCGCCTGGCCGGAATTCCATCCTGGAGATCTCCGAACACCCTAAAGTATACACCCTTCGGTTGGCCTGTACCACGGTCAAAAGGGCAGGGGCTAGCAACGCCTCTTTGCGTAAAGTTTAAGATACTTACGGGGCGCGGAAGCCTCTTTTTTCGGCCGTAGCCGCCCATAGCGGCCGACTGCGGGGGCCAGCTTGATCTCGATCAGAATACGTATTTCAAAGCGAACTGCAGGATTCGCGGATCGGCCGCGTTCTGAATCTGGCCGAACGTCGCTGAGTGCAAATTGGCGATTATACCGGTCGACAACGCCGAAGAGTTGGCGAAGTTGACATGGTTCAGCACGTTGAAAAACTCGAAGCGCAACTCGACACGTTGGTGTTCGCGAATTGGAAAGTAGCGGCTCAGGGCGGTATCTATGTCGAAGAACGACGGCCCGTGCAACGAGTTGAAGCCCGCATTGCCATAGGTGCCGGGTGCGTTGGCGACAAATGCGGAAGGATTCAGCCAGATCAGCGGGTTGGTGCTCTGCGCATATGGGTTACCCACGACGTTGGGCCGGTCCTGGCCTATGCCGGTCAGGGAAGCATCAACGCCCGTCGTCGGATTTAACACAAAGCCGCTGTGAGCTGTTACCTCGAAAGAAAGCGACCAATTTCCCAGGATCCAGTTCTCCGCCCGGTTGTGGAACTTGGGGCTCTCGGCGACCACGGAGTTCACCAGGTTGTGGCGCAAGTCTACGTCGCAGGGACCATAGTCCGCGTTGCGGTTATAGGGATTCTGAAAGTTGTCAGATCCAAGGCTAATACGGTTCGCGATCGTCTCGGAATCCGACAGGCAATGCGAGTACGTGTACACCGACAGCAGCGTGTAATGCTTGGCGAAGCGATGTTGTATCGACAACCGCAAGGCATTGTAGTTGGTATTCACGCCGTCGTTCATCGTTGTAATGGACGAGTAGTAAGAGCCCTCGGTGGGGTTGATGAGATACAACAAGCGTCGTTGGGCGGTATTGGCTACAGTCGACTTTCCTGGAATATAAACCGCCACGTTCTGGTCATCGGCTGTTCTTAAGTGAGTGGCCTTATTTCCCAAATAAGCTGCCGATGCCAGCCAGTTACCACCCAGTTGCCGCTCCAAACTCAGATTCCACTGCTGCATGTACATCTGGTGCAAATTCAGGGGCAAGGTGATATAAGTTCCGGCCTGACTGAACGGCGCGTTCGCTTGGGGCGGGTTGGGCGTGGGAAAAGGATTTCCTCCGGCTAATCCCTGAAACGGGTTGGCGAACCCTCCTGCCGGAGCCGTCAGAGCGACTGAACTCCCCCAGGGCGACGAGGTTGCGAAATCGGCGTCCGTAAATGATTCGGGCGCGTCGAAGAAAATTCCGTAAGAAACGCGAACGCTTTGTTTCCCATCTCCTCTCGGGTCCCAGGCCAGACCAACGCGGGGCGCGAAATCCAGGTAGCTGCCGTTGGTTAGGGCCTTCGGAATACCCTGATCGCCGTAAAACGACAATCCAGGAGGCGCGTTGGTAAAGACGCTCGATTTTTGTCCGGCGATGAAGTTGGCCAGACTGAAATTTACACCGCGTCCGTATAGGTCGTGTTCGGGAAGCGACGGCTCCCAACGCACGCCCACATGCACGCTCAGGTTCTTCGCCAACTGAAGATCATCCTGGGCGTACACTCCCCAATACTTTTGACGCAAGGCAATGGTCTTCGGATTGCCATCGGAAAGAAGACTGGGCCTGCCCAGAAGGAAATCAGAGAGACCACTGTTACTGAGCGAGCCATTGAAAGTCCATTCCCCGTTGCCCAGCGAGATGTTGTTTTCAAACATCTGGAACGCCATATAGTCGACGCCAAATGAATAATGGTTCCGGCCGCGCACGATGTCCAGATCGTCCGCATACTGGAATTGGTTGCGTCCAAACGTCGACGGGGCGTTAGACCCTCCTCCTACGGCGAAGTAATTGGTTACCGACAAATCCACAAAGTGAGGATAGAAATTGGTCATGTTCGAGCCCAGCGAAACCGGATTGGGCATATTGGGCGAGGGTGACCGATTGCTGATCAGCCGCGCGGCAGTGGCATGAAAAGCGTTAAAGACAGTGGGACTAAAAATATACTGGTCTCCCAAAGTAAGCGACTGACCTCTCTCGTTCAGGCCGGACCGTGTGGTGGTCAGAATATTGTTCGTGTAGTACGCCGGGTTGGCGTAGTCGGTGATGAAATAACGCCCATACAGCGTGTGCTTCGCGTTTTCCACCCAATCCATCCGGCCAACGAATTGATTTTCGTTGTTGGGATTCGGAATCGAATAAATCAGCTGACCGCAAGGATTGGAAGAGATGGGAATCAGTTTCGCCAGATTAAGACTGGGAGTGCTGAACCGGCTGACGGGGATCTGATTATTCGGAAATGGCATCCCAGTGTTGGGATCGACCAGATTCACGCCCTTCCCGTTGGACTGGCATTGCGCCAACTCGATCGTGCTGAAATCGCCATTCAAAGTGGCCTGCGTGGGGACGTAAGCAATGGATTGCGGTGGCGCGGTTCTCTCCCGGGTTGCCTGGAAACCGCCAAAAATGAATAGCTTGTCCTTCCTGATCGGGCCGCCGCCGGTGCCACCGAATTGATTGCGGCGCAAAGAGTCCTGGGTGGCCGCGAAGAAGTTGCGCGCATTGAAGTCCCCGTTGCGGACGAACTCAAACAGATCGCCGTGAATCGCGTTCGTACCCGATTTGGTGACGACGTTGACAACCGCCCCCGGATGCAAACCATAACGCGCTGGGACGCCGTTGGTTTGCACGCTGAATTCCTGCAACGCGTCGGGCATGGGGAACGGCAGGTTAATGTTTGAATGCGAGTCGTTATTATCGCCGCCATCCAGCAGGTAATTGTTGCCGTTCTCCTGGCCGCCGGAAACGGAAACTGCGGTGGATGTGGGGTAATCGTGACTGGTGGCCATACGGCCGGCCGCATTGGGCGCGACAGTGGCGCCTCCGGAAAGCAGGATCAAATCGGTGGCTTGACGTCCGTTCAGGGGGAGATCGACAATGCGCCGCTGGTCGACTACTTCGGAAATCGTGGTGTCCTGCGTCTGCACCATCGCCGCGTCGGCGGTCACCTGGACCTGCTGCGTTACCGACCCCACCTGGAGCGAGACGTTGATCTGGACGTTATTCGCCACCTGGAGATAATGCCGGATTGAATATATTCGCTAAAATTCGGCGCCGAAACCTGCAAAGTGTAGGGTCCCACCGGCAGGTTCGGAAGCACATAGGTACCCGAGCTACTGCTCTGGGTCGTAACAACCTGGCTAGTATTGGTCTGAGTAGCTTTGATGACGGCGCCGGGAACCGATGCGCCCGACGAATCGGTTACCACGCCGTGTATCTCGGCATTGGCAACCGCCTGTGCTGAGACTAAGGCTGGAGTTACCGCCACCAAAAAAAACAAAACAATACAACCCCTGATTCGCATCTCTCTGTGCTCCTTTTGATTGAGGTGACCAGCCGGGCGGCGTGCCCCACATTCCCCAGATCTGTCTTCCCCGAATTGCCACACCTACAGCTAGACGGTATTTCAAAGCAAAATAAGCTCCGTGACTTTTTTTAAGTACGAGCTTTTAAGCGAAACTAAGCTGGAATCCAAGCACTACTTGAGGAGGAGTTTATCAGCAGGAAGTTTAGGTGTCAATACCACTATGGCGTGATGTCGTTAGCTCGTGGGACGCGCAGCATCCATTGAGTGCCAATGGCGGTAGCCGAGCGGATGCTGGCGCGGTATGCAGCAAACACCGCTGGTTCCAGGACGCTGCTAGAAGCCGGATCTACTATGCTCAGTTGGTGGCAGAGGAATCGACGCGCACGGGGATGGCGGCGCTGCTCGAGGTGATCGAGCGCGAAGGCATGTTTTGCGCACGACATAGTGATCGCGCGGCCACCTATTCCGCCTTCACAAATAGCACACACACCGGCTTGGGGACGCTGATCGGTTTGCCGGTCGGCGTAAGTTTTCCGGTTTCCTGATCCACCTTGAACTGAACCACCGTGTCCGAGCCTTGATTGGCGGCGAATAGATATTCTCCCGTCGGGTCAAGCGAGAAGTTACGCGGCGTTTTGCCCAACGTCGAAGCATGCTGAATCGGCGTCAGCTTGCCGGTGGCTTGATCGACAGAAAACACCGCGATACTGTCGTGGCCGCGATTGGAGACATAGACAAACCGTCCCTTCTTATCGATTTGAATCTCAGCCGTCGCGTCGCGACCCTTGTAATCCGCCGGGATCGCCGGGACTTCCTGGATCTCTTTCAAGTGGCCGCCGTCCACCGCGAAAACTGTCACCGCTGGACGGCTCTCGTCGTTCACATACAGGTACTTCCCGCTCGGATGAAACGCCAGGTGCCGCGGCGCGGTTCCGGGAGTCACCGAAACATATGGCGGATCGGACGGCGTCAGCTTGCCTTTTGCCGCGTCCAGGCTATACGACCTTACCTGATCGAGCCCGACTTCTCCTACGAACACGTGCTTGTTGTCCGGCGAAACGATGACGCCGTGCGAATGCGGTCCAGGCACCGGATGGACGCTTTTGCCCCGGTGCTCGAAATACGTGGTAGGCTCGCTAAGCTTGCCATCCGGTTCGATCAGGTATCCGGTAATATTGCCGCCCGTATAAGTGACCACCAGCAGCGTTTTGCCGGTGTGGTCGATCGTGAGATTCGTGGGCATCTCGCCCTTGGAAGGCATCTTGTTCAGGAAGGTGAGCTTGCCGGTTTTGCGGTCAATCGCATAAGCGCTCACCGTGTCGCCTTGTTTCTCGCGTTCGTCGCCCTTCCAGTTGACTGCGTAGAGAAAGCGTCCGTTGGGAGTAGCTACCAGAAAGGCCGGGTTAGGCGTCTCCGCCATCAGACCGATCGAAGTCAGCTTGCCAGTGGCGGGCTGGAAGCGGTAGGCGTAAATGCCGCGCGCATCTTTGTCGGTGTAGGTTCCAAAGTAGACTAGGTATTCTCCCGAGTCCGCTTTGGCCCACGCCCCGAGAGATTGCAGACCGATCGCCGCCACTCCCGCTTTTAGATACGTTCGCCGTTTCATAATCGTGCTTCCTTATTCGTCTCTGCCGCTGCGAGGCATCACCGGAGGTGGCACCGCTAAACGCGTCAGATATGCCATCAAGTCTTGGAATTCCGTGGCCGTCAGGCGCTTGTCGAAATCCGTCGGCATCAGACTCTTGGGAACGTAATAAACTTCCTTCAGCTTGTCGCGATCCAGCAGATAAAGCTGGTTGTCGGAGCCGAACACCTGCAGTGTGTAGCTATCTTCATTGCGCAGCACGCCGTTGATGACCTTACCGTTACGCATCGTCACACGTACCGGTTGATAGGTGGTCACCGGGAATAGCGCCTGCGCGTGCGAGCCTCCATCGGTGGCGACGCGGTGCTGGACCTTGGTCAGAGCATCCACGATCGAGCTATACTTGCGGTTCCCGGCGACATTCGAAAGGTCCGGACCCGAGAGGCCGCCCTTTCCGTTAATCATGTGGCAGTCGCCGCACTTGCCTTTGCCCCAAAAAATTGCTTCGCCCTGCGCCACGTCGCCTTTGGCGGGCGTGTCGATGGCTGTGCCGCGCAGGCCGTTAATGTAGGCAGTGACCTTCCACGCGTCGTTTGCGGGCAGGCCGTTGGGCGGCATCAGGGTGCCGGGAATGCCCTTCTCGATAGCATCAAAAATTTCGGCATCGGTGCTGCGGGCGTAGCGCCTTGCCGGAGCGCCCAGCGCCAGTGCGCGATCACCCGCCTCGCCATCCTTGCCATGGCAAGCGGTGCAGATACGATTGTAAATTTCCCGGCCCTCGGCGATAGCATCGGCATTATTGGCGAATGGATTGGGATTCGGCGCATTGGCCCCTCGACTACGCTGCGCTGAAGCTGGAAGTGCCAGCAGCAGGCTCGCCGTTATTATCTGGAGATATCCGCAAAGTTTCATGGAAGTGTCCCCTTATCTGGTCGCCGCGTCCGGCAGCGCGAACGCAAAAACGTTCGCGTACGACGCGATCGAGACGTATTGTTTTCCGTTGACGCTGTAGGTCATGGGACCGGCGGTGATCAACCCGCCGGTATTGAAATGCCACAGCACCTTGCCGGTCTTGGCATCGAGAGCCGTGAACTGCCCTTGCTGCTCGCCCGCGAAGATGATCCCGCCGGCAGTGGACAACAGCCCCGGACCATAGTGGTTTGAATCCACCTCCATGTAGCTCCATACAGTCTTGCCGCTCAAGTCGAGAGCCTTCACGTAGAGCTGCCAGTTCTCCTGGTCCGCCGGGCTCTCCATATAGCCAGTGCCACTGCCCGGCATGCCGGCCTTGAAGTTGTTGCTGGATTTGTAAGTGATCCCGCAGCCTTCCTGCACGATCAGGTAGAACAGCTTGGTATCGGGATCGTATGTGGGCGCGGGCCAGTTAGTTCCGCCCGCTGTCGATGGGCAAACCCGGCTGCCCTCCACCGTCGGCTCGCTCCCGGCAACCACAATTGGACGTCCGTCTTCAGTCATTCCATTCGACCATGTCAACTTGCTGATAAACGGTGTTCCCTGCAAAAACTTACCGTTAGTCCGGTCGAGCAGATAGAAATACCCGTTGCGGTTGGCCTGAATCAACAACTTGCGCATCTGGCCTTTGAACGGCGCATCCACCAGGACCAACGCCTCTTCGGAATCCCAATCGTGAGTATCGTGCGGGGTGTTCTGGAAGTACCACTTCAATTTGCCGGTGTCGATGTCGAGCGCCACGATGCAATCGGTGTAAAGGTTGTCGCCCTTGCGGATGTCTCCCACGAAATCCACGCCGGGCTGACCCGTACCCCAGTAGAGCGTATTCAAATCCGGATCGAAGCTGCCGATGGACCAGACCGGACCGCCTCCCAGCTTCCACGAATCGTCTTCCCAGGTTTCATTGCCTTTTTCGCCCGGCTTGGGAATCACGTTCCAGGTCCAGGCGTGCTTGCCGGTATCGGCGTCGAAGGCTTGGATCCAGCCGCCGCCTCGACCGCTGCCGCCCATAATCACTTTGCCCTTGGCGATCAGCGGAGCCGCGCCCTGCATGCGCCTACCTTCGCCCTCTACCTTAGTCTCCCAGATCAGGTTGCCGGTCTTGGCGTCCAGCGCCACCAGCGAGGAATCGACGGTACCGACGTAAACCTTGCCGCCGTAAACCGCCACGCCACGCTGCCAGCCGCGAGTCTGCGGAGGCCGCATGTATTGCCAGATCAGCCGGCCCACGCGGGCATCGAGTGCCTCGACACGGTTCCACTGCGAGACGTACATGATGCCGTCGACCACGATTGGCACCGCTTCCAGATCCACCGCGCCGGTCATGTGATACACCCAACTCGCCTGCAGATTGGCGATGTTGCCGGTATTGATCTGGTTCAACAGACTGTGCCGTTGGGCATCGTAGGTCCCCGAATACTGGAGCCAGTTGTTGGGGTTAGGCTTCAGCAGATCCTGGTAAGTCTGCGCCGCGCCCGTGGAAATAGTGCACGAAAGCACCGACGCCAGCAGCAGCGCGCTAGCCGGACGCGTCCCAGCGTAGCTCAGAAATTTCATTCCGTACCTCCCGGTCTTGGGCTGGGCCTGCCATTCGGAAGCGTTGCAGTTCAATACCCCGCCGGGGGCGAGTTTAGCACATCGATAGGGATTTCTGAAGTGATACCGAGCTCGTGAATTGCAGCGGCGGCCCGGTTGAACCGCATAGTGTATGATTCTGAGGTGAATCCGTCCCAAAGATTTTTGCGAAGCGCGTTGCCCTTCGCGATCACTGTCTTGCTGGTCGCCCAAACCGCAGACTTCGACGGCCGGCGCGCCGTAATACTGCGGAACGACAAAATCGAGCTGACAATTCTCACACGCGGAGCTACGCTAGCCAACCTCATCCTTCGCGACGACCCCGAAAAGCTCAGCCCCTACTGGAATACTGATCGTGCGCTGAACCCGTACGGTCCCCCGCCCTCCCCGCCCGCGGGCTCCATCGGTCACTTTCTGTGCCTCGACGGCTTCGGTGCTCCGTCGGATGAAGAAGCGGCAGCCGGTATCCCTTTTCACGGCGAGGCAAGCAAGCAGCAGTTCGAAACTCTCACTGGAAGCGCAACCACCATCAAGCTCAAAGCTCGGTTGCCGCTGGCCCAGGAAGACATCATCAGAACCATCACGCTACTCGATGGCGAGAATGTAGTTTACGTGAATACCGAAGTCGAAAATCTGCTCGCGATCGACCATCCGATCTCCTGGGCCGAGCATGCCACCACCGGACCGCCATTCCTCTCGCCGGGTCAAACCATCATCGACCTCCCGGCGACCAAGTGCCGCGTGCGTCCGCAGAAAGCCGGCTCCACCGGAAAGCTGGCTTATGGAAAAGATTTCGTGTGGCCGATGGGTCCGCTCACGAAGGGCGGCACTGTGAACCTCACGACGGTACCGGCGAATGAAACGTCACTGGACCTCGCCTCCTGCGTCATCGACCCGGCGCGAACCTACGGGTACGTCACTGTTCTTCGTCCCGACAAGCACATGATCTTCGGATATGTCTTCCGCCGCGAGCAGTTCCCGTGGCTGATGAGTTGGATGAACTATAGCGGCGATGCCCGCGCCGCGCGAGGATTCGAATTCTCCACGCAGCCGTTCGATGTTTCGCATCGCGAAACAGTGGATGCGCATGAGATGTTCGGCACGCCGACTTACAAATGGCTCCCCGCGAAGGCCAAGCTCCACGCGAGCTTTTTGCTGTTCTATAGCAAAGCGCCCGACGGTTTCCTGAGCGTCGCCGACGTGAAGCTCGAAAATGGACAGCTTCAGATCCGCGACAAATCGGGCCGGGTGATCATTTTGAAGGCCAGCCGTCCCTTATGAAAATGATTCGTCCGATCGTTGCCGCCGTTCTCTCGGCGTTCTCATGCTTCGCGCAGGAGGGTTCGCAAGTTTACATATCGCACTGCATCGAATGCCACTCGCCCGCTAGCGCGAGCCACGCTCCTTCGCAAGAAGCGCTCTCGCAGATTCCCTGGCAGGACATTCTGAAAACGCTCGAAACCGGAGCCATGAAGATTCAAGCGCAGAACCTCACTCAAGAGGAGCGCGTTGCCGCCGCCCGTTACCTAGGCAAAGCCGGAGGCGCCCCGGTGCTGCCGCAAGTGACTGGGTTCTGTCCCGCAGGCTCGCGTCCAGCCGCTGCCAAGACGAGTTGGAACGGATGGGGCGTCGACAATCTCAACACGCGCTTCCAGCCGGCCTCGGCCGCGGGTCTTACCGCGAATCAGATTCCGAATCTGAAGCTGAAATGGGCCTTTGGGTTCCCGGGCGCTCGCACTGCCTATGGACAGCCAAACGTGGTGGGCGGCCGCGTGTATGTCGGCAGCAATGACGGCACCATTTATGCGATCGACGCGCGCACCGGATGCCTTTACTGGATGTATCGCGCGAAGTCGATGGTGCGGTCGGGTGTTGTGGTTGGTCCGGATCACCGCGCCTACGTTGGCGATCTGGACGCGAACCTGTACGCGCTCGACACCGAAACCGGCAAGCTGATCTGGCAGAAGAAAGCCGACGATCAGCCGTTCGCTCGAATCACCGGAACTCCCAAGCTCTATAACGGTCGTCTATATGTGCCCATCGCTTCGCAGGAGGAGAATGCCGGAGCTAATCCCATCTACCCGTGCTGTAAGTTTCGCGGAAACTTGGTTGCCATCGACGCCAAAACCGGTGCGGTGATTTGGCGCGCGTATACCTCGCCGGAACCTAAGCCCACCAGCATGAGCAAGACCGGCGTGCAATTCTACGGGCCCTCCGGCGCAACCACTTGGTCGTCCCCGACGCTCGATCTCAAGCGGAAGACGATCTACATCATGACCGGCAACGGCTACTCCGATCCCAACATCAAGACCGCCGATGCCATCGTGGCCATCGACATGACTACCGGCGAAATTCGCTGGTCGCAACAAGGCAGCCCGGATATGTTCAATTGGGATTGCGGCCCGCGCGGTGGCGGGGGCAACTGTCCCGCGAATCACGGTGACGATGTCGACTTCGGCTCTTCAGCGGTGTTATTTGATATCGGCGGCGGCAAGCAGGTGCTGGTGGCGGGCCAGAAGTCGGGAATGGTGCACGCGTTCGATCCGGATCAGGACGGGAAAATCGTATGGCAAACTCGGATCGGCAAGGGCAGCACGCTGGGCGGAATTCTGTGGGGAATTGCCGGCCATCAAGGAGTCGCTTACGTTCCTCTGTCGGACATTGACCGCCAGAAACCGGACGCCGGCGGTGGCATGTTCGCGATCGACGCCGCTAGCGGCAAAGTCATCTGGCACACGCCTCCTCCCGCCCCCGCGTGTCTGGCTAAGCCGGGATGCAACTCCGCCCAACTCGCGCCGCCCAGCGCAATTGAAGGCGCGGTATTTTCAGGATCGATGGACGGACACCTGCGCGCTTACGACATGTCCACCGGCAAGATCATTTGGGATTTCGATGCCGTGCAATCGTTCCCTACAACCAACGGAATTCCGGCTAGCGGCGGATCTTTCAGTTCGACGGGTCCGACGATTGTGGATGGCATGCTCTACGTGAACTCCGGTTACGGCGGCCAAGGCATGGCCGGAAATGTCCTGCTGGCATTCGGAGTGAATTAGATATGATGCGACTGGCTTGTTTGTGGGCTTTGCTAGCGGCCTCACTCGCTGCCGCGCCCAACCTCGAAATTTATGTGATCGATGTCGAAGGCGGCAAGTCGGTGCTGCTGGTTTCCCCCTCCGGTCAGTCGATGCTCTTTGACGCAGGATGGCCTGCCACCAATAATCGTCCGGCTTCCACCGAACACATTGTCGAAGCCGTCGAAGCCGCCGGTTTGAGACGGATCGACTTCCTGGTCATCTCGCATTTCGATGTCGATCACATCGGCGATATCCCCTTATTGGCCGCGAAGGTTCCCATCGAACATATCTTCGATCACGGGGAGTATCTAACCACCAACGCGCAAGCCGCGGAGCGCTTCGCGGCCTACGCCGCATTGCGGGACAAGATCGGCCACACGGTTCTCCACGCAGGCGACAAGGTCCCGATCAAGGGCGTCGATATACGAATATTATCGGCTAGCGGCCAGTTGATCACCAAGCCGCTCGCAAACGCAGGCAGGCGCAATCCCCTCTGCGAAACCAATAAGCAGCAAGACGCTCTCGCGAGAGACTTCGAAGATAACCAGTCGATTGGCCTGCTCATCACGTCAGGCAAGTTCCGCATGCTTGATCTCGCCGATCTGGAGGCTCACTACAGTCACGATCTGGTTTGCCCCAGGAATCTGATCGGCACCGTGGATGTCTACAACGTGAACGTCCACGGACAATTCAAAGGAATTGCGCCGGAGCTGGTGGGAGCGCTGCAGGCCCCAGTCATCATCCAGGCCAACGGCGCGAAAAAAGGCGCCGACGCGCAAACTTGGCCCGCGCTGCGAGCCGCTCCAGGACTCGAAGACATCTGGCAGCTTCACCAATCCCTCAATGCCGGCAAAGATGCAAACCCGCCGGACGACTTCATCGCCAACCTGGAGCCGACCGATTCATTTAAGTGGAATCGGATTTCCGTCGCCAAGGACGGGACGTTCACCGTCACCAACACCCGCAACGGATTTAGCAAGCGCTACGGCAAGTAACAACCGTCACGAAGCAGCCACTTCCGCCGGTTTCGGCTCACCGACGGCAGCGAAATGATTACGCACCAAGGCCAGCCCCACGAAGACGGCGACCATGGCCGCCGCCATCGCCCACCAAAAGACAGCCGGTCCGGCCTGAATGAGGACCGCGCCAAACAACGAACTGATCACGCCACCGGTTCTCCCCATCGCGGCCGCGTAGGCGACGCCCGAGGCGCGGACGGCGGTTGGATACACGTGTGCGGCTAGGGCAAACATCGAAGTCTGAACCGCATTGGCAAGCAGCCCATTGAGTCCGATCGCTGCCAGCAGGAAGACGGGGGTGCTGTTCGCATGGAAAGGAATCAGCAGGACCAGCAACGCACTGACCGCAGTGCCCAAAGCACCCGCCAGCATTGGCCCGCGCGATCCAAATGCACTGATGAGGAAAGTCCACAGCACCACCCCGCATACGCCGCCAAGATTGTAGACCGCCAGTCCCGTAGTCGCGGTGGCGAGGCTGATGCCTTGCGATGTCAACAGCGTCGGGAGCCAGCCGAACATCACGTATATCGACGCCAAGCAGAAGAAGTAGGCGACCCAAAGGCCCATGGTGTCCCGTGCTAACGCCGGCCCGAACAGAGTACGGATGGGCGCGCGACTGTCTGCCGCCACCTTGGTACGATCTTCGTAAATGCTGGCGGGATTCACCGCGTGGCCCATGCGCCGCAGGAGTTCGGTCAGACGCTCTCGATCCTTGGGATGTCGTGCGAGGAAGCGCGGCGATTCGGGCAATGCCATCCACAGCAGGATTGCGAACGCCAGCGGCATTGCGCCGCCGATCACGTAAAGCGCGCGCCAACCCAGCGCGGGCAGCACTTGTGACGCGATGACTCCGCCCACCATTCCGCCCAGAGGAACGCAGACGATCGTGAGCAATACCGCGGCGTGGCGCCGCCGCAAGGGTGCAAACTCCGCGGACAGCGCGGCGGCATTGGGCAATGCCCCGCCCGCGCCCATTCCGGTAAGGACACGCAATACAGCCAGCCCCGCCACTCCGTTGACCAAGCTGCTGGCAATGGTGGCCAGACCAAACAGGCTCACGCAGCCGATGATGCGCGGTGCGGCGGCCGAAGCGGTCGCCAATATATCCAGCGAGCGGACTCCCCACCGCCATCCCTGCCAGACCGAGCGCGAGTACCGGACCGAAAGCCGCGCGCGCCACATGCCACTCGCGAATCAGCGACGGAATCGCGAAGCCCAAAATCTGAATATCGAAACCGTCGAAGATGATGGCCAGCGCCGCAAGAATAGTCCAGCGCTTTTGGTGCGCAGTCCATGGGCCGTGGTCGAGCAGCGCGCCGACATCGACAGCGCCGCTCACTCGCCCCACACTTTTCGCGCGACCTCAACGATACGCGCCAGCTTCGCCCATTGCTCTTCCTCCGTAAGACTGTTCCCTTCCTCGGTACTCGCGAAGCCGCACTGCGGGCTCAGGCAGAGTTGATCGAGCGGAACGTACTTCGCGGCGTCCGCGATTCGGCGTTCCAAATCCTCCACGGATTCAAGCGCGCCCGCCTTGCTGGTCACCAGGCCCAGCACCACGGTCTTGTCTTTTGGGACAAAGCGCAACGGTTCGAAACCGCCGGCACGTTCGGTATCAAACTCCATGAAGTAGCCGTCGGCGTCGATCTGGTTGAACAGCAGTTCCGCAACCGGCTCGTAGCCGCCCTGCGCGATCCAACTGGACCGAAAGTTGCCGCGGCAAAGATGCATGGTAATCGCCATATCCGGCGGCCGGCTCGCAATCGCAGTATTGATCATGTCCGCATAGATGCGCGGCAGTTGATCGGGATTGTCGCCGCGATCGCGTAGAATTTGGCGCTGCTCTGGATCGCAAAGATACGCCAGGTTGACTTCGTCGAGTTGAAGATAACGGCAGCCGGCATGAGCGAAAGCCTGGACCGCACCGCGGTAGGCGAGCCCCAGATCGCGGTAGAACTCTTCCATTCCTGGATAAACCTGGGTGCTCACGGCCTTGCGCCCGCCACGGAAATGCAGCACTGAGGGCGAAGGAATCGTCATCTTCGGCGTCGCTTTGGTGTGGTCGCGCAGAAAGCGGAAGTGATCTAGCATCGGATGCGTCGATAACCCAATCTTGCCGGTGACGCGCAGTCCCTTGGCCTGGGTTTCGATGCCGCCCTTAAATGCGATGCCGTGATCCGAGCGGAACGATTCGACGCCATCCAACCGCTCCAGAAAATCGAAGTGCCACATGGCGCGGCGGAATTCGCCATCGGTTGCGCTCTGCAGGCCGATCTCCGCCTGGCGCGCGATCACATGCTCGATGGCAGCTTCCTCAACGACGCGTAGGTACTCTTCGGAAATCTCGCCACGTTCATGCCGCGCGCGTGCGTCTTTGAGCATCGGCGGACGCAGCAGGCTGCCAACGTGGTCGGCTCGGAAAGGCGGTACGTTGCGTGTCACAAATCTTCTCCCGGAAGATTAAACGGTAATCCAGTGTAGTTCTCCGCGAGGGCGGTTGCAGCCGCCCGCGACGTGGTGACTTCATCGAGTTGGGCCAGTTGCCTGCGATGATCGAATCCGTCATTACCCTCAAACCGATGCAGCATAGAGGTCATCCACCAGGTGAAGTGCTGGGCGCGCCAGACGCGGCGCAAGCAAATTTCGGAATAGCGTTTCAAGAGATGGTCGGAACCCACGCGATACCACTCAGTGAGCGCCCGAGCGAGAATCCGGACATCGGCGACGGCAAGATTCAGGCCCTTCGCGCCAGTGGGCGGCACGATGTGTGCAGCATCGCCGGCCAGAAACAGACGGCCATACTGCATCGGCTCAGTAACGAAACTCCGCATGGGCGTGACGCCCTTCTGATCGACGGGGCCGCGGTTCAGCCGGAAACCCTCGCGAGTCTCAAATCGCCGATCCAGTTCGTCCCAGATTCGCTCGTCGGGCCATCCGGCGAGGTCCTCGTCGGGCCGGCACTGGAGATAAGCGCGCGTGATCACCGGAGAGCGCATGCTAAGGAGCGCAAAACCTCGTTCATGGTTCGAATAAATGAGCTCGTGGGACGCCGGAGCCGCTTCAGCAAGAATACCCAGCCATCCAAACGGATACGTCTTCTCGTAAACGCACAGCGCCTCGGCGGGGATCGAGGGCCGGCAGATGCCATGGAAGCCATCGCAGCCGCCAATAAAATCGCAGACAACCTCGTGACCTTCGCCACTGTGCTCAAAATGAATGCGCGGGGACGCGCCATCGAAATCGTGGACGCTGACGTGACTCGCTTCGAACAGAATCTGCCCGCCGTCATGCAGGCGCTGTTTGATCAAATCGATCACCATCTCGTGCTGCGCATAGACCGTAATGGCGCGCCCGCCGGTCAGTTCATACATATCAATGCGGTGACCCTGCCGGTTAAATCGCAACTCGATGCCGTGATGGACCAGCCCTTCACGGCGCATGCGCTCGCCCACTCCCGACGCGTTTAGCATATCCACCGTGCCCTGTTCGAGCACGCCCGCGCGGATACGCTCCTCAACATGCTGACGAGTCTGCGTCTCGATCACGATGGACTCGATGCCTTCCAGATGGAGCAGGTGCGACAGCAAAAGTCCAGCAGGTCCCGCGCCAATGATGCCGACTTTGGTGTGCAGCGTCGCCATAACTCTGCCTTACACGATACTATTGTGCGAATGAAGGAGTATCCAAGAACCCCGCCCGGCACTCAGCCCGACTATTTGTACGAAGGCTATCGGTCCTCTATACGGCGCGCGCCATCGCAGCCCTTGATCCAGGTGCCGCATACGCTGAGTGAACTGACGGGGCCACTCTATGGTCACAACCCGATCGGCGAGTCCGACAGTGACCTCACGCGCCACTTCGCGGACCCGCCTCTAGGGGAGCGGATCATCGTCGCCGGACGTGTGCTCGATGAAGACGGCCGCGGTGTTCCGAATGCGCTGATCGAAGTGTGGCAAGCGAATGCATCCGGCCGCTATCGCCATTCCCGCGACAGCCACCCCGCGCCTCTCGATCCGAATTTCCTGGGAGCCGGCCGCGCGATCACCGACGACGCCGGCAACTACCGTTTCGTTTCCATCAAACCCGGCGCCTATCCATGGCGCAATCATCCGAACGCTTGGAGGCCGGCGCACATTCACTTCTCGCTGTTCGGAACGGGCCTGCTCAGCCGCCTGGTGACTCAAATGTATTTTCCCGGCGATCCTTTGATGGCGGACGATCCGGTCCTGCACTCGATCGCGGATGAGGGCGCGCGGCAGCGCCTGGTGTCGTCTTTCGATCTGTCTCTCACCGAGCCCGAGTGGGCATTGGGCTACCGCTTCGACATCGTGCTGCGCGGCCGCTCGGCCACGCCCTTTGAAGAAGGCCGCGAATGAAGCTCATTCCGAGCGCTTCCCAAACCGTCGGGCCATTCTTCAACTTTGGTTTGACGACAAACCATGCGCTCGGCATCATGGCGCCCGATGGCGCGGAGGGCGAACACATCACCTTGGCATTCCGCGTCATTGACGGCGACGTTCAGCCCACTCCCGGCGATTCCATGATCGAGCTGTGGCAAACGGACGCGCAGGGACGTTACCGACACCCGGCAGACCCGCGCGCTTGCGATGCCGACAAAAACTTCAGTGGATTCGGCCGCCTGGAGACTGATGCAACCGGCGTCTGCGTCTTCGAGACTGTGAAGCCAGGCCGCGTGCCCAGCGACGGCGCCCCGCAGGCGCCACATATCAACGTTACCCTTTTCGGTCGGGGTCTCGGGAAGCCCCTTCGCACGCGCGTGTACTTTGCAGGCGACCCGGCGAATGCCGATGATCCGGTGCTGGCTCTGGTGCCCGCCGACCGGCAGGAAACGCTGCTCGCCAGGCCTGTGCCAGGACAGGCCAACGCGTGGGCCATCGAGATTCACCTGCAAAACGAAGCGGAAACTGTCTTCTTCGATATCTGAGATCCGGACGTGTAAGATCAGTTCATGTTCACGCGATTGATGGAGGGCCTCGCCGCCACTGAAGCGCTCTCGCAAGTTTTCTCGGATGCCAGCGTACTCCAGGCGATGCTCGATTTCGAAGCGGCGCTCGCCCGAGCGGAGGCCCACTGCGGCGTCATTCCGGTCCAGGTGGCGGATACTATCGCCACAGTCTCGCGGGCCGCCGCCTTCGACTCTGCCGACTTCGCGGAACTCGTGCGACTCTCTTTGCGCGCCGGAACACCGGCGATCCCATTGGTTCAAACACTCAAGGAAAAGGTGCGTGCAAAGGACCCAGCAGCGGCGGGTTTCGTGCATTGGGGCGCCACCAGCCAGGATGTCGTCGACACGGCGCTCGTTCTGTTGCTGTCGAACTGCCACACGCTGCTCGCTGCGGATCATGAGCGCATCCAGCGCGGCTTGCGTCAACTGAGTGACTCGCATGCCGGCACAGTGATGCTGGGTCGCACGCTGTTGCAACCAGCGCCTCCGATCACTTTTGGACTAAAAGCCGCCGGATGGCACGCGGCGCTGCGGCGTGGATGGTGGCGCGTCGACAGCCGGTTCACCGAATCGCAGTACTTGCAATTCGGAGGCGCAAGCGGAACCCTCGCCGCGCTGGGCGACCGCGGGATCGCGGTGAGTGAAGCACTGGCCGAAGAGCTGGGGCTGAAGTGTCCCGACGCACCGTGGCACGCCTATCCGGACCGCCTCGCCGCGCTGCTTGCAGCGCTCAGTATCTATACCGCAAGCCTCGGGAAAGTGGCGCTGGATATCGCGCTCTTGATGCAGCACGAGGTAGGCGAAGCCGCCGAACCGGGTGGCAACGGACGCGGTGGATCGTCGGCCATGCCGCATAAACATAATCCGGCGGCATGCATGCTGACCATCGCGGCCGCGAAGCGGACCCCGGGACTAATGGCGAATTTCCTGAACGGCATGCTCCAGGAACATGAGCGTGCGCTCGGCGGCTGGCAATCGGAGTGGGTCACGGTTCAGGGAATCGTACAGGCGTCCGGCGTGGCTCTGGAGTCAATGGCGGAAGTGATTGAAGGTTTAAAGGTCGACCCGCAGCGAATGCGCCACAATATCGAAGCTACTCAAGGAACCGTGTTCGCCGAGAAAGCCATGATGCAACTAGCCGAAACGATGGGCCGCGACGAGGCGCGCGGCCTGGTGGAGGAGACATTGCAGAAAACCGGATCGCCGCCGGATTTGCCGGGGCTACTGTCGCCGGAATCATATCTAGGCAGTGCGGAAGCATTTCGCGTGCGCTTGCTCGAGGAGGAAAAGTAGGATGCCCTTTGCGATCTCCGAAGGCGCTCGCATCTTCTATCGGCTGGAGGGCGCGGCGGATAAGCCTCTGCTGGTCCTGGTACATTCGCTCGGCGTCGATCACGGACTGTGGGACCCGCAGATGCCCGCAATGTTACGGCATTTTCAAGTATTGCGCGTGGACCTGCGCGGTCATGGCGCTTCGGATTCTCTTGCGGGCGATTACACCATCGAGCAGTTGGGCCGGGATGTGATCGCAGCCGTGGATTCGGCGAAGCGCGGGACCTTCGCGTATTGCGGGCTGTCGCTAGGCGGAATGATCGGCCAATGGTTAGGCACAAACGTCACGAACCGAATCACGCATCTTGTGTTGGCCAACACTTCCCCGCGAGTCGGAGCCCCCGAGTTGTTCGACGCGCGCCGCAAGGCGGTGCTCGAAGGCGGAATGACTGCCGTAGAAAACGCGGTCATGGAGCGCTTCTTCAGCCCGCGTGTGCTGGCCTCGTCGAATCCGCAAGTGGCGACCTCGCGAACCGCGTTGCTTGCGGCGAATCCCGTGGGCTATGCAGGTTGCTGCGCGGCGGTCCGTGACATGGACCAACGCCCGATGCTCGGCAGTATTGGAGTGCCCACATTAGTCATCGGAGGATCTCTCGATGCCGCCACGCCATGGGCGGGCCACGGCGATTTGCTCACCGCCTCGATTCCCGGAGCACGCTCGGTACTTCTCGAAGCGGCGCATTTATCGAACGTCGAGTTGCCCTCGGCGTTCACCAACGCGCTCTTCGACTTCCTGTTGCCGCCGCAGTCCGATGACCGGCTAGCCGCAGGTTTCGCGATGCGCCGCGCCATACTCGGAGATGCCCACGTCGACCGCGCGATAGCAAATACGACCGAACTGACGCGCGCTTTTCAGGACTTGATCACGCGTTACGCATGGGGAACCGTGTGGACCCGGCCGGGTCTCGATCCAAAAGTCCGCCGCCTCCTGGTGCTAGCCATGACGGCGTCGCTGGGGCGTTGGGAAGAATTCCGCCTGCACCTGCGCGCCGGTTTGTCCGGCGGCCTCGAACTATGCGATCTGGAAGAAGTGCTGCTGCAAGTCGCGGTTTATGCGGGTGTGCCGGCGGCCAACACTGCGTTCCATATTGCATCCGAGAAGTAGCGGAAGCCTATAATAAGGGTCAGTCATCATCCTGGTCGATGAATCCGCGTGGATAATTCAGCATCAGGAGCGATTGCCTTGAAACAGCCACATCCGCCGGCCTCTGGACGTAGAACATTTCTCAGCAAAACCAGCAAGAATCTAGCTCTCGCCTCATTAGCGAGCGTGCTCCCAACCGCAAGCGCCGCGCCCCAGGACAAGAGCCAAAAAAGCGTCGACCCGGTCACCAACCGCCGCCGCGGTGTGGGCCTCATCGCCGTCGACCATCAACGTTCGGCGGGAGGTTATACGCTGTTCACGCCACAGACCGACGATGGCAACGTTTATCTGATCGACATCGATGGCGCCATCGCCCATCGTTGGAAGATGGCTAACCGTCCGGGGCGCCACGCCGTCCTGCTGCCCAACGGAAATCTTGGCTATAACGGCTCTCATCCCGCTTCCCCGCTGCTCTACCCGATGTGGTCAGTGTGGCACGGTGGCGCTTTCGCTGAAGTCACGCCTGCGGGAAAGACGGTGTGGGAATTCGAAGACGTCACTCATCATCACGACGCCGAGTGGCTGACGAACGGCAATCTTCTTTACGGTGCCGCCGAACCGCTGCCCAAAAAAATTGCGAGGGTTGTCGCCGGCCCCGGCGACGGCACCATTTACGGCGACGTCGTGAAAGAAGTCAACCCGAAGGGCGAGCTGGTCTGGCGATGGAGCGCAGCCGACCATCTCAACCCGCCAGATTTTCCGATCAATCCACTTTTCGAACGCGTGCATTGGCCATTGATCAACGGCCTGTGGGAGACGCGGCAAGGGCTGATCCTGATGAGCCTCCGGACCACCTCCGGCATCATCGCCGTGGATAAGAAATCCGGCGACGTCGTGTATCACATCGGGCCCGAAATCATATCGCATCAGCATTCACCGGTTGAACTGGCGAGCGGGAACATACTGGCTTTCGACAACGGAAATTACCGCGCTGGTGTGTCGACGTCTTACACTCGCGTCGTGGAAATCAATCCTGCGACGAAGGCCATCGAGTGGCAGTATGCCGATACGCCCCGCTCGTCTTTCTATTGCCCGTTCATGGGCAACGCGCAGCGTCTGTGGAATGGAAATACTCACATCACCGACGCTGCGAGCGGACGCTTGTTCGAAGTGACTCCCAAGGGCGATGTCGTGTGGGAATATGTGATCCCGTTTTTCGGCGAATATCCCGGCGTTGCGCGACAGTTTCAGCCCGGCGCCCAGGACACTGCCTTCCGCTCATACCGGTATTCGAAAGAACAAGTCCGTCTGTAGCGCTTGAGCCGGCTGCCGTCTCAAATGTGCGCCCGCAGGCCGTCCTGCATTGGCCGTCCTTCTTCGAGCGATGCCAGGATTGTGTCGAGGTTCACCGGCGCACGCCGGAACACCTCGTCCCCGACCGCGTCGGCGATCGCGTTCAGGACCGCGGAGCATCCGCCACCCACTGGCGGCTCGCCGATACCGCGCGCGCCTACCGGAGTCTCCGGATCGGGAATGTTCAGCGCATCCCATTTCATATCCACGGGAAGATCCATGATCGTCGGCGGTTTATTGTAATGCATCCGCTTAGCGATCGGCAGGCCGTAATGCTGGTCGTAGACCCATTTCTGGCCGATCGCGTGGGCAATCCCCAGAACCGACCGGCCCATAACCTGGCCCCCCAATGCGCGGGGATGAATCACCGTGCCGACGTCGGCCACCGCCAGAAAATCCGTAAGGTGATACATTCCGGTTTCGAGGTCTACCTGGACTTCGGCGAAGCTGGCGACATACGACAGTGTCTGGCCATCATGCGGATACTTATCGCGGGCAGCGACTACTAATCCCTGGCCCGCCAGCCCGGCGACCGACGCCTTGGTGACCCGATTGACTTCCGGATCGGTTACTTCGTGCCCGTCATAGACTCCGCCGAGCTGAATCGCGCGCTGCGCGGCTTGCGCCAGGCTCATGCCCGCGCCGCCACCTTTGCGGAAGACGCGTTCGTTCGCGACCTCATAGTCCGCGGGGCTGCCGCCGAGATCCTTGGCTGCAATCTCCTGCAGGCGCTTCCGGCCCTCGGTCGCCACCGCATACGCCGCGCGCGTCATGGCGTGAGTGGTCTGGCTACCGCCCGAGACGCATGTCCATGGCAGGTTCTTGGCCGAACTTCCCCAGGTGATTTCGACCTTCTCCCAAGGCACGCCCATCATCTCCGCAGCCACCCGGTGGACGTCGTGGACCGATTCGGTACCTAGATTGCCGATGCCGGACTGAATATACAGCTTGCCATCGGGTTTGAGAACAAACAGTCCATCGAAGCCGATCGAGCCGCCCGAATAACAGCTCATCGAAACCCCCACGCCGCGCGCCATAGTTGCGCTCCGCTTGGGTAGCGCCGCCCGTTCCTTCCAGCGAAACAGTTCCGAGCCGCGGTCGAGCGCCTCCTTGATAAACGAACTGGTGCAATACGGCATTTTCCCGCTTGCGGAGGGAGGTCCGAAGGGAGCCTTGCCCGAGGGAGCATTCATGCGCCGCAGCGCCACCTGATCGATCCCCAGTTTGCGCGAGGCTTGAGCGAGCGCCGTTTCCATAAGGGTAATGCCCTGCATGCCACCCGGAGCGCTCTGCGCGCCGCGCGGCGGGGTGTTCGTCAGCACCGTTAAGCCGCGCCAGCGCATGGCCTGCGGTTGATACAGCAACGATACGATTCGTCCTGACGAAGCGGCGTCGCCGACTGCATCATACGCGCCGTTATCGCAGATAACGAACATGTCCAGCGCCGTAATGCGGCCTTCTTTTGAGAAGCCGATTTTCATTCGCCCCAGCATGGCGGGCCGCGCACGGCCAATGTAATATTCTTCCTCACGGCTGATGCGCATCATGACCGGCGCGTTGGCTTTCTTGGCGAGCAGCGCCGGAATGATCAGCGAGATAGCAGCGGTGCCTTTGCTGCCAAAACCTCCGCCGGTATATTCGCTGATGAGGACCACCTGGTCGGGGGTAACTCCCAGCCAGCGGGCGATGGCGGGGACGGTTTGCGCGGTGCTCTGCGTGCCCGTGTAAACGTATACTTTTCCGTTCTGCCAATACGCCATCGCGGTGCGCGTTTCCAGGCAAATGTGGCTGGTGTTGGGCGTGACGAAAGTGTGGTCCATCACATAGGCTGCATTCTTGAAGCCTGCGTCGACATCGCCAAAAGACCATTCGTCGGTGGCCTTGCCCATCGGCAGCTTGCCATCTTTTGCGTCGGCGAAGTCGGCCGCAGTCCACTTGACTTCCTGAATCGTGGGCGTCGGGGCCGACGGCCGTTGTCCCTTGACCGGTGCCGGCGCTGGAGGACGCACCCACACGTTCCCTTCCATTCGCGGATTCGGACTGCCGGGCTTCAAGGTTTCAAGCGGATCGACGACATACGGCAGCCGCTCGTAATCGATGCGAATCCTCTCAATGGCTTCGACCGCCGTCAGTTCATCCACTGCGACCACGGCGAGAATCGGCTCGCCCTGAAACACCGGCTCCATCGTGAGACCCTGATCGCCCAGCTTATTGGCCTTGATCACGGTGCCGTTGTCGGTGAGGCTATCGGCGGGAGACGGCAGATCGTCGGCTGTGAGAATCGCCTTCACCCCCGGCATGGCCAGCGCCGCGCTGGTGTCGATACTGCGGACGCGTGCGTGCGGGTAGGGGCTCAGAACCAACCGGGCGAATAACATTCCGTCGACGCGATAATCTTCTGCGTATTTCGCCTTCCCGGTCACTTTCGCGACCAGGTCGGGAGTCGGATAGTCTTTGCCGACCAATTTATGATCGGATGAAGTCAATCTGGCAGGCATGTTTGATCCTCCTTAAGATTGCCGGCATTGCACATGGAAATCACACGTATATATACGACTTTAAAACACATCACACGCTTGGAGTCAAGCGTCGAAGACACCTGCGTCAGCGAACCGCTTCGCGCTTGCGCCGATTCAGGAACGGACCAGGAGCGGAACGGGAACGGATGACGCCGGTTGGGCCGTGTGCCATACTTCCTCCAGGTCACGCTGGCTTATGAGCATGAGTCGATGCTGGGGATTCCCGCGCCGGGGATTCCAGCGATGGTGATTCTGATCGCGCTGTTCGCCGCAGCTTTGCTGGCGCCGGCCGCGCCGCAAGTGGTCGCGGTAAATATAGACAGCGTGATTCACCCCATTACCGTTGAAATCGTCGGGCACGCGATTGAGCAAGCCGGCCGCGAGAATGCCGCCGCGGTCCTGCTGCGGCTCAATACTCCGGGTGGTCTTCTGGACGCCACTCGCGAGCTGAATTCCAAAATTATTGCGTCGCGGGTTCCCGTAATCGCCTATGTCACGCCCAGCGGCGGCCGCGCTGCCTCGGCCGGGTTCTTCATTCTGGAAGCGGCGGATGTGGCCGCGATGGCCCCGGGGACCAATACCGGCGCGTCTTCCCCCGTCCTGATAGGACAGCAAATGGACCCAGTGATGCGCAGCAAAGTGGAAAACGACACTTCCGCGTGGCTGCGCAGTCTGGTCACTAAGCGCGGGAGAAATAGCGAACTGGCGGAACAGACCATTCGCCAGGCCAAGGCCTTCACCGAGAAGGAAGCGCTGGACAATCACCTGATAGACCTCATCGCGCCAAATGAAAAGCAACTGCTGGCGGATCTCGATGGGCGCGAAATCAAGCGTTTTGACGGAAGCACGGAAACGCTTCACACGCTTGGAGCGGAGATCGTCGATTATCGCGCTACGCCCCGCGAGCGTCTGATTGAGGCGATCGCCGATCCCAATACCGGTTACATTTTGCTGGTGCTGGGCGCGCTGGGGATCTATTTCGAGTTCCAGGCGCCGGGGCTGATTCTTCCCGGAGTAGCGGGCGGCATTCTGGTGCTGCTCGGGTTGTCGTCGCTGGCCGTGCTGCCGATCAACTGGGTCGGGGCCGCGCTGCTGATACTGGCCCTCGCTCTGTTCCTCCTTGAAGTCAAGATCGCCTCGCACGGGATCCTTGGGAACCGGCGCTACGGTGGCCATGGTGCTGGGTGCGGTGCTCTTGATCAACGGGCCGCCCGAGGTGCGCATTCACCTGTCAACCGCCCTGGCCGTGGGCTTGCCCTTCGCTCTGATCACCATGTTTCTGGCGACGCTGGCAATTCGCGCACGCGCCTCGAAAAGCGCCATGGGAGAAACCGCGATGCTGGATCTTATCGCGCAGGCCCGCACGGCACTGGAGCCGTCCGGGAAAGTTTTCGTTCACGGAGAGTACTGGGACGCGACCTCGACTGTCCCGGTGGCATCAGGCGCTCAAGTGCGCGTGATTGGAGTGGACGGCATGAAGCTTCGCGTAGAGCCGGTGGGTGCTGCATCCGGCGGGCAACCCGTTATGGAAAGAGGTGAGTGATGATCCCGATCGGGATAATTCCAGTAGTCATCATCGTGATCTATCTGCTGTCTTCGATCAAGATTTTGCGCGAGTATGAGCGCGGTGTGATTTTCCGGCTGGGCCGGGTGCTGCCGGAGCCTAAGGGTCCCGGCCTCTTCCTGGTATTTGCGCCGTTCGATCGCATTGTGCGCATCTCGCTGCGGATCGAAGCGATGGAAGTCCCGGGCCAGGACGTGATCACGCGCGATAACGTGACCGTGAAGGTGAATGCTGTGGTCTATTTCCGCGTTGTCGATCCCACCAAGGCCGTGATTGAGGTCGCGAATTTCCTCTATGCCACCTCGCAACTCTCGCAGACCAGCCTGCGCAGCGTTCTAGGTGAGGTGGAACTGGATTCGCTGCTTAGCCAGCGCGAAGCGTTGAACATTCGCTTGCAGTCGGTGCTGGATCAGACCACCGGCACATGGGGCATCAAGGTGACTATGGTCGAAATCAAACAAGTGGACCTGCCGGAGCAAATGATCCGCGCAATTGCCCGCCAGGCTGAGGCCGAGCGTGAGCGCCGCGCCAAAATCATTCACGCGGAAGGTGAAGCGGCCGCTGCGGCGAATCTGGAAAAGGCGGCCGAGATCATGGCCCGGCAGCCCGGAGCGATACAGCTCCGATACCTGCAAACGCTGGTCGAGATCGGCTCGGAAAAGAACACGACGGTGGTGTTCCCTCTGCCCATCGATCTTTTGTCGTCCCTGGGACAAGTGCTGAAAAAGTATGGCGCGCCCGAGCCCGCAGCTAATTGAGGCCGCGTCGCGGAACGATCCACATGTACAGCCGGTGACTGAACGGGCGCCCCTTCTCGTCTGGATCGCCGACCGTCACTTCCTTGGCTGCTTGCCAATCACCCATATCGAAGGTGTTTGATACGATCCGCGTCCCCGGCTTCAAATCCCGCAGAAGCTTGGGAAGCAGCTTTAGGTTAAGCTCCGGCAGAAGGAACAGCGTCACCACCGTCGCCTCGTGAATGTCGGCTTCGAATACGTCGTTCTCTTCGAAACGGACTCGTTTCTCAACACCGGCCTTTTTTGCATTCGCGCGGCTCTCGCTGACCCGCACCGGATTAATATCGATACCCACGCCGCGAGCCCCCCGCAGCTTGGCGCCGGCTATGACAATGCGGCCGTCGCCGCAGCCTAGATCGAAGACCGTGTCTGAACTCGTTACGTCCGCGAGCTTGAGCATCGCCTCCACCGCGTCATTGGTTGTGGGCACGTAGGCCACGTCCGGTTTGCGAGCCGTGTGGACGTTTTGCGCCGCAGCCCCGGCAGCGAAAACACTCGTCAAAATAACGCACACAGCCAAGATCGATTTACGAACTTCCATTGAGTCGCCTCTCGCCGAGCTTATCGCAAACTGATGTCACTCACACAAGATGGGCGCCCCGCTAACGGTACACTTGATTCTTGTGACTGCAGGTGAAACAATCGGACCCTACGAAATCCTGGCGCTCGCCGGCGAGGGCGGCATGGGAGAGGTATGGAAGGCGCGCGATACGCGCCTTGGCCGCATTGTAGCGATCAAGTTTTCCAAAGATCGCTTCTCAGAGAACTTCGAGCGCGAGGCGCACGCCATTGCCGCGCTCAATCATCCCCATATCTGCCAGCTCTACGATGTGGGTGCGCTGCCTTCGGGCGCCGGCTATCTGGTGATGGAGTATGTCGAAGGCGAACCCATCGTCTCCTCCGCTAGGCCAGGTCCATTGCCCTTCGACCTCGCTCTAAAGCTCGCCATTCAGATCGCCGACGCGCTCGCCGCTGCCCACAGCAAGGGTATCGTGCATCGCGATTTGAAGCCCGGTAACGTACTGATGACGAAATCGGGCGTGAAGATACTGGATTTCGGACTGGCGAAGATGGATCGGCCCGGTCTCCTGCAACCTTTGGCCGATGTTCCAGCAGAACAAGTTTCCACCCAGGAAATGTGGGAGGTCGGCACAATTGTGGGCACCTTGCAATACTCTTCTCCGGAGCAACTGCAGGGCAAGTCCACAGACGCCCGCAGCGATATTTTTTCTTTTGGCGTCCTACTCTACGAAATGTTGACCGGCCGCTCCGCGTTTAAGGCCGATAATGCCGCCAGCCTGATCGCCGAGATACTCAAAGGGCCGCCGCTCTCTGTTTTATCGATAACGCCTCCGGCGTTGAGCCGCATCTTAAACCGCTGCCTGGCGGTCGATCCGGACGACCGCTGGCAATCCGCTCGCGACCTGAAAATAAACCTGGAGTGGGTCGCGCTCGGCTTGCCCGAAGCCGCGCCGGTGCGAGGACGCGCGCCTCTTTCCAAAAGAGTGTGGTTCGCGGCGACTGCTGTAGCTCTCCTGGCCGCGGCGGCTGGCGCCGGATTGGTCTACCGGCTGCGGTCTCCCGGCGAAGTGCCAACCATCAAGCTCAGCCTTCTGCCGCCTGAAGGCGCCACTTTTGTACCGGGCGGCATTGCCGGGCCGCCCGCCTTATCGCCGGATGGAAAAACCATTGCTTTTGTAGCCGAGCAGTCAGGTGCGCAATCGCTATGGGTGCGCGCACTCGATTCGCTCTCCGCCCGCGAGTTGCCCGGCACCGAGGGTGCAAGATTTCCTTTTTGGTCGCCAGATGGTCGCTCGCTAGGCTTTTTTACGCAGGACAAACTGGAGCGAATCGACATCAATGGCGGGACAGCGGAGCCCTTAACCAACATACCCGGCGGATTCAGGGTTTCTGGCGCATGGGGTCCGGACGACAAGATTCTTTATGCCCCGTCGAACCTTCTGAACTTGTTCCTCATCCCCGCCGCCGGCGGCCAGCCCGTGCCGGCCACTCGGCTGGAGACCCAGGATCTGGGGCACTTTTGGCCTGCCTTTTTGCCGGACGGCCGGCATTTTCTCTTTAGCTCCCAGTCCAATCGCCAAATCTACGCAGGGACTTTGGGTACGTTCGACCGCTCGTTGCTCCTGTCCTCCGCGGTCCGCTGCGTCTTCGTTCCAGCCCATGGGCGGTATTCGGCCGCGTTGTTGTATATCCGAAACAATACTCTGACTACGCAATTGCTCGAGACAAACCCTCCGGCGCTGCGCGGCGAACCATCTGCCGTTGCCGATGACGTCGGCGCGTATGATTTTTCGGCATCGGCGGAAGGCACTCTGGCGTATCGCGCCGCGGACCAAGGAGGCCGGGAGCTGATTACCTTCGATCGTAGCGGCAAGCAAATCGGTTCGTTAGGAAAGCAAATAGGCTTCACCGCGGGTATGCGGTTTTCTCCCGATGGCAAGACGGTTGCAGTAGTTCATAACAGTGGAAAGATGCAGGATATCTGGCTGCATAGCGTCGCGGGGGGCGCGCCTTCGCGCTTCACTTTTAACGGCGGCGATAATCCGGTGTGGTCTCCGGACGGCGCTTGGATCGTATTCTTCAGACTGGGGGATGGCCTTTATCTCAAAGCGTCCAACGGCACCGGCGGAGCGAAACCGATTTTCCTGGAGAAAGATCAACCCGGGCTGAGAAACGCCACGGACTGGTCCTCGGACGGCCACTATCTACTAGTGGCTGAGACCGATCCCAAAACCGGCTTCGACATGCGGCTCTTGCCCGATCCCATGAGCAAGGGGCAGCACCAGCTGTTGCCCTTGTTGGTAACACCGGTAAATGAGGGTCAAGGGCGCTTTGCGACAGGCCCCGGCGCGCCTAAATGGGTGGCTTACATTTCCGATGAATCCGGTACCGATGAGCTCTACGTCATGACGATGCCCGGCGGCACACCCAGTAAATGGCAGATCTCCGATGGCGGTGCCTACGCCCCGCGCTGGGCGCGCAACGGCCGGGAGTTGTTCTATATCGGTCCCGACCTGCGCACTGTCATGGTAGTTGAAGTGGAGCCTGGACCCGTCTTCCGAGCGGGCCCGCCGCGCGCATTATTTAAACTGCCCGCGAGAATAAACGGATCCCGGGCAGCCAACGATCAAGCCTTCGCCGTCAGTCCCGACGGCAACACTTTCTTGGTGGCCCTGGCAGCGCAGGAGTCCGCCGCCTCCGGCATCAACGTGGTTTTGAATTGGCAGGCGGAGCTGCCCAATTCCGAGTGAGCACGTGCCGCTAGGGTACCCGTCACACGCGACCCCCGCGGCCTCAATATCCTGCCTTCACAGCTTAAATGCCACCACCGCCAGCGGTGGAATGGTCACGTTCAGACTCGCGGGCCGCCCGTGGAACGGAATTTCTTCCGCCATAACGGCGCCGGCGTTTCCCAGGTTGGCGCCGCCGAATAGCTCCGAGTCAGTGTTAAACAGCTCGCGATAGAGGCCGGCTTTCGGTACGCCAATGCGGTAGCCTTCGCGCGGCACCGGCGTGAAATTGCACGCGAACACGATGAAGTCCTCGCGATTGCGCGCAAAGCGGATGAAGGTAATGATCGAGGACTCGGAATCCTGCAAATCGATCCACTCGAAGCCCTGATAGGAATCGTCCACTTCAAACAGCGCGGCCTCGCGGCGGTAAAGCCAGTTCAGCTCCTTCACCATGGTCTGCAGCTTGTAATGGATGGGATATTGCAGCAGCCGCCATTCAAGCTGCGCATCGTGATTCCACTCAGAGGTCTGCCCGAACTCGGTTCCCATGAACAGCAGCTTCTTGCCCGGGATGCGCAAACATGTACGCCAAAAACGCGCGGGTATTGGCGAAGCGCTGCCACTCGTCGCCGGGCATCTTATAAATCAGCGACCGTTTCCCGTACACCACTTCGTCATGCGATACCGGCAGCACGAAGTTTTCCGTAAACGCGTACAGCATGCTGAAGGTGATCAGTTGCTGATGATACTTACGGAACACCGAGTCCTTCTCGAAGTACTGGAACATGTCGTGCATCCAGCCCATATTCCACTTCATGGTGAATCCCAGGCCGCCGGTGTAGACCGGACGCGAAACCCCCGGCCACGCGGTGGATTCCTCGGCGATGCTAATGGCGCCCGGCTCCTGGTGCACAAGTTCGTTGAAGCGTTTCAGGAAGTCGATCGCTTCCAGGTTCTCGCGGCCGCCGAAGCGGTTGGGAATCCATTCGCCCTGCTCGCGCGCGTAGTCCAGATACAGCATCGATGCCACGGCATCCACGCGCAGGCCGTCGATATGGAACTCGCGCAGCCAGTACAGCGCGTTCGACAGCAGGAAATTGCGCACCTCGTTGCGGCCGAAATTGAAAATGAGCGTGCCCCATTCGCGATGCTCGCCCTGCCGCGGATCGGCGTGTTCGTAAAGCGCCGTGCCATCGAAGCGCCACAGTCCGTGCGCGTCGCGCGGAAAATGTCCAGGCACCCAATCGAGAATCACGCCCAGTCCGGCCTGATGGCAGCAGTCGACGAAATAGCGGAAGTCATCGGGCGTGCCGAAGCGCGAGGTGGGCGCGAAGTAGCCGGTGACCTGATAGCCCCAAGAACCGGAGAACGGATGCTCCATCACCGGCATCAGTTCCAGGTGCGTGTATCCCAAATCGCGCACGTAAGCGACCAGGCGCTCGGCCAGTTCGCGATAGCTCAGCGATTCATGCGATGGCTTCCGCATCCACGATTCCAGATGCACTTCGTAAATCGAGACTGGCTCGTGTTGCAGGTTGCGGTGGCCCCGCTCCTCCATCCAGCCTTGATCCGCCCAGGTGTGGTTGTTCAATCCCCATACGATGGAGGCAGTGCGCGGCGGAGCCTCGGCGAAAAACGCATACGGATCGGACTTCTCTTGCACCTCGCCCGACAGAGCGCGCACTGAATACTTGTAATGCGTCCCCGCGCCGAGCACCGGGATAAACAGCTCCCATACCCCGCCATCGCGCCGCTGCATGGGATGGTTGGCGCGGTTCCATTGATTGAAATCGCCGATGACGCTGACATCGTCGGCATTCGGAGCCCACAACGCGAAGCGTACTCCGCGAGCGTCTCCTTCGCGCACCAGGTGCGCGCCCAACATGCGATAACTCTCGTGATGCGTGCCCTCGGCATGCAGATGCAAATCGAAGGGTGTCAGGGAAGAGGCGACAGGGGCTGCTTGCACATCGCTATTATGGCACTGGATGCCGCCGCTAGCAGAATTGCACCTGCACCTGGACGGGTCGGTCGAGCCTGACACACTGCTGGAGATCGATCCCTCACTTACGCGCGAAGAGATCGCGGCCAACACGTCGTACTCTGACTTTGCCGGGTTTCTAAAAAGTTTCGTTTGGGTGAACAAGCGCCTGCGCGTTCCCGGCGATTATGCTCGCGTCGGCCGCCGCTTATTCGAGCGTCTGGAGAGCGAAGGCGTCACCTACGCGGAAGTGATCCTCTCGGTGGGCGTGGTGTTGTGGAAGGAGCAGAGTCTCCCGGCAATCTACGATGCGCTGGTACGTGAAGCCTCGCGCAGCCGCATCACTGTCCGCTGGATTTTCGATGCCATCCGCCAGTTCGGTCCGGAGGTGGCTGAGCCGGTCTTCGATCTGGCCGCCGAGCGCGTCCGCGAAGGAGTAGTCGCCATCGGCTTGGGCGGTGATGAGGAGCGCGGGCCCGCTCGCCATTTCGCCGATCTCTACCGCGAGGCGCGAGATCGCGGCTTGCGCCTCACTTGTCACGCAGGCGAGATGGCGGGCCCTGCGAGCATTTGGGAAGCGCTCGAAATTGGCTCGGAGCGCATCGGCCACGGGATACGCGCCATCGAAGATCCCGCGCTGCTGGTGCACCTGGCCGCCAAAAACATTCCCCTCGAAATTTGTATCACCAGCAACCTGCGGACCGGGGCCGTCGCATCGCTTGCCGCGCACCCTGTTAGAAAACTCTACGACGCCGGCGTTCCCGTCATTCTCAATTCGGATGACCCCGCGCTCTTCGGCTGCACCCTCACCAGCGAGTACGAATTGGCCGCGCGCGAGTTTGGCTTCACCAAAGACGAACTCGCCGGATTAGCGCGGAACGCCTTTCGGTATGCTTTCGAGGAGAGCGTCGCGGTCAGCCGGTGACATGCCGGAGTTCTTGCGAATGTCCTCTCGGGTGCTCAGCTTCCGTCGGTAACGCCCAAAGTATTCATCAATATCGCCACCATACTGGAAGCTATACATGATGTCTGCAAAAGCGCGTGTATGCGTCAGCCCCAGCGCGTGACCGAATTCATGCAGGCAGGTCAGATAGACGATAGTGTCACGCAGCAGACGGTCTTTGCTGGGCGGGTCCTCGATCAGAATATGCAGTTCCGCTCCCGGTTTTCCGTGGACCTCGATGGGCACTGCCTCGCCGTAAAGACCGCTGCTTTTATCGGCCCACCGAACGCGCAACAGCGCGCTGGACCGGTCCTTGGTCTCAACGAAATGCAGCCCTCCGTTTGCCGCTCTCTCCCACGCCTCTAATGCCCAGCGCGCCAGATCCGCATCGCCCGCATCGCAGCCGCTGATCATGACAGTGCACGGTTCGATCCAGAAAGTTGTGTCGGCCGCGCGCGCCCCCACAGCCGTCCCCAACGACAATCCGGCGAGCACGCTAACGCTTCGAAGAAAGTTTTTCATCCGCTAAAGCCTTGAGCGCGGCCTCCAACTCAGCCACGCGCTTAGAGAGTTCGTCGATGGCGCGGCCCTCCGGGTCAGGCAGGTCGCCGTGCGCGAGCGGTTCGAATTCCTCATCGTCGCCCACCACGCGTCCCGGAATACCCACCACCGTCGAGTGATCCGGCACCGAGCGCACCACCACGCTGCCCGCCCCGATTTTGACATGATCCCCGATACGAATATTGCCCAGGATGGTCGCGCCCGTTCCGATCACCACTCCATCGCCAATCGTGGGATGGCGCTTGCCGGTGTCCTTGCCTGTGCCGCCCAGAGTGACGCCCTGATAGACCAGCACGTCGTCGCCGATTTCGGAGGTCTCGCCGATCACCACGCCCATCCCGTGGTCGATAAAGAAGCGCCGTCCGATGCACGCGCCCGGGTGGATTTCAATGCCAGTCAGCGTGCGCGAGAGCTGCGAAATCACGCGCGCCAGCGTGAACCAACCGGATCCATAAAGGTTGTGCGCCACGCGATGCAGCAGCACCGCGTGAAATCCCGGATAACACAGCACGATTTCGAGCACGCTCCGCGCTGCCGGATCGCGCCGGAAGACGGTGTCGAACTGTTCGCGGATGTGTCCGGGCATGCTAGTCCATTATCACGGTTCTGGCGACACCGTGTAACATTAGATATTGTGAGACTTGCAGTCGTCGCAACTATTTTGGCCGCCTGTAGTTGGGTCCTGGCGGGATGCTCCTCGCCCGCGCCGGACGCCTCGCAAGGGAAGCAGGTCAGCGCCCCCCAAGCCACCGATACCGTCATCACCAACCAGCATCCGCTGGCCAAGTATCTGGAATTGTCCGGATACCGGATTACGGAGACTGCTCCGGGCAAACTCAGAGTCAAGTTCGCGGTGGTCAATCATTCGGAAGCGGATATTGGCGACCTCACGCTGAAGATCAAACTCATCACTACCGCTGCCAAGCCAGACGACCCGCCTATTACCGAGTTTGAAGCCAAGGTCCCCGCGCTCGGTCCCCAGGAACTCAAGGAGGTCACCGCCACCGCCGCAACTAAACTGCGCATCTACGAGCTGCCGGATTGGCAGTTCATCCGCGCAGCCGTGGAAATCACTTCGCCTGCACCGTAGCCTCATAACGCCGTGACCGAACGCCTTTACTATCAGGACTGCTACCTCCAGGAATTTCGCGCCCGCGTAGTCGAAACGGGCGACGGCGGTCGGCGCGTATATCTGGACCGCACCGCGTTCTATCCCACCTCCGGCGGCCAGCCGTTCGATTTGGGTACGCTCGGCGGCGCGAACGTCATCGAGGTGATCGATGAAGAAGAGCGCGTGGCCCACGTCCTGGACGCGCCCCTCCCAGCCCGCGAAATCACTGCCCAAATCGACTGGCCCCGCCGATTCGACCATATGCAGCAGCACAGCGGACAACACCTGCTCTCGGCCGTGCTCGAAGAATTATTCAAGATCCCCACCGTGAGCTTTCATCTGGGAGCGGAAGTCTGCACTATCGACATCGCCGCATCTTCTCTCACTTCAGTCCAGATTGACCAAACTGAGGTCCGTTGCGCTGAAATCGTAGGCGAAGCCCGGCCGCTCGCAATCACGTTCGAGGACGCTGCCGCCGATCTCGGTTTACGCAAGGAGTCGCAACGCACCGGCACGCTGCGTGTCGTGGCCATCCAGGGAATCGACCGGAGCGCTTGCGGCGGAACCCATGTACATACCACCGCCGAGATTGGCCCGGTGCTGATCCGCAAGACCGAGAAGATCCGCGGCAACACCCGCCTGGAGTTCGTCTGTGGCCTGCGGGCACTCCGCCATGCGCGCACCGATTTCCGGACCCTGCAGGAGCTCTCACGCGAGCTCTCTGCGCCGGCCGGTGAAACGCCGGCTCTCGTCTCGGCGCAACTCGAACGGATCAAGACGCTGGAAAAAGCCAACCAACGCCTGGCCTCGGAATTAGCGCAGCGCGAAGGCCGCGAGCAGTGGGCCGCCACCATTCCCGACGCCCAGGGCATCCGCCGCGCCGTCGAGCGCATCGAGCACGGCGCCATTGACGACGCCATCCGCACTCGCGCGCAAGCCTTCGTGGCGCAAGGCCACGCGGTATTCCTGGCGGTGTCAAAGAATCCGCCATCGGTTCTGCTGGCAGCTTCGGCCGATTCCGGGATCCACGCGGGAGACCGCATCAAGTCCGCTGTCACCGCGGCCGGCGGACGAGGTGGGGGCAATCAGGCCCTGGCTCAGGGCAGTCTGCCGGCAACTGCCGACCTGGATGCCATCACGTCGTTATTGCTTACTTCATCCCTAGCGATTTCTTAACGCGCTCTTGATATTCAGCGGCTTTGAGCATAATCGGCCGCGCGTCCAGTGTCAGCATCCGCCGATCGCGCACGATGGAGCGCCCGTTCACCATGACGTCGGTGATATCGGAGCCCTTCAGCGCGTACACCATTTGCGAATAGACGTTATAGATCGGAACGGCGTGGGCCCCGGCAAGGCTGATGGTGATCATGTCGGCGCGTTTGTTTTTTTCGAGCGAGCCAATCAGCTTCTCCATGTGCAAGGCCCGCGCGCCGGTGATGGTAGCCATCTCGACGGCCTGTTCGGCTGGCAGCACCCGCGGATCTCCCGTCGTCACCTTCTGCAGCTTCGCGGCCAGGTCCATCTCTTCCATCATGTTGACGTCGTTGTTGGAGCCGGCTACGCCATCGGTTCCCAGCCCCATCGGAATACCGAGACTCAGGATCTTGACCACGCGTGCGACGCCGCTCGCGAGCTTCATATTGCTCGACGGATTGTGCGAGAGGCCGGTGTCGCGGCGCTTGAGAATCGCCATGTCGGCATCGGTCAGCCACACGCCGTGCGCGGCCAGCGTCCAGCCGTTCAGCACGCCCGAGCGATTCAAGCGCGGCCGTGGGCGTCATGTGGCGCTTGGCGAGAGATTCGTCATTCTCGGTCTTGGTCTCGGAGACGTGAATCTCCAGTGGCTTGTGGTAGCGGTTCGCGAGAGCGCGCGCCGCCTGGAGTGCATCGTTCGGCACGGTGTAAATAGCGTGCGGAGCCACCGCCGGTACGATCAGCGGATCGTTGGCGTATTGTTTGAAGAACTGTTCGGTCGCGGCCAGCGAAGCCTGCGGCGTTTTATAATCCGGCGCCGGAAAGCCAATGACGGTTTCGCCCAGCACTCCGCGCAGGCCGGCCTGCTTGGTGACCTCGGCCACTGTGTCTTCGAAATAGTACATGTCCGCGTAAGTCGTGGTCCCCGAGAGCGCCATTTCGAGCAGCGCCAGCCGCGTTCCCCAGCGCACGAATTCGCGGTCGACGTTCTTGGCCTCCGCGGGAAAAATGTACTTGGTGAGCCACTCCTGCAGGTTCATATCGTCCGCGATCCCGCGGAACAGCGACATGGCCGCGTGAGTATGCGTGTTGATCAGGCCCGGCGCAAGAATCGCGTCCGGGCGGTCGAGCCGCTGCCGTGCGCTGTAGCGGCGGTCGATATCGGCGCGCGAGCCTACGTCGACAATATGGTCGCCGGCAATCGCGACGGCGCCGTTCTCGATCACGCGCCGCTGCGCGTCCATGGTGACCACATAGCGCGCGCTCCAAATAGCGTCGACCGGCGTGGGCGCTTGCGCCCACACCGCCGGAGCACTCAGCAACAAGATGAAACTACAAAAATGACGCATCAAAGGCCCTCGGAAACAATTCTTTCAGCCGCAAAGTCTCGCTTTTGCCGCGCGGGTTCAGCAGCACGATTTCGATATCGCCGCAAAACTCCCATAGAATCTGCCGGCACGCCCCGCACGGCGGCGTGAGTGTGTCGGTATCGGCCGCTATGGCGATGCGCCGGAACTCGCGCGCGCCTTCTGAAATCGCCTTGAAGACCGCGCACGCGCTCTGCGCAGAGCGTCAATCCATACGTCGCGTTCTCAATATTGCAGCCAGTGTGAATGCGGCCGCTCGCGTCTTCGAGCGCGGCGCCTACGCGGAATTTCGAATATGGGGCATGCGCTTTTTCGCGCGCCGCCAGCGCGGCGGCTTGCAACGGATCGCGTCATAGCGTCTCTTGAAGTTAGAGTAACGCGTCCACCAGTTGCTCGTATTCCGACGGGCGTCACCAGGTGAAACCGTATTTCGAGCGCCGTAAAGGAACGGATCGCGGCGGTCCGCTGAGGCGTGGGCAGCTCCGGGCTCGCCACCAGCAGGGAGCCCTCTGCCACTTGAAACGGCAGCACGCGCCACTCGCGAGCCACTCGTTCCGGCAGCGCACGCGCCACGCGAGGCGCCACTTGGTGAACCTCCACATGCGTGAGAGGCAACCCCTGTTGCAGGCTGAGCGCCTCATACAGCGCTTCTTCTTTGAGCGCACCGCTCGCCACCAGAAATTCGCCGAGACGAGTTCCCTGCGGACAAGCGGCCAATGCGCTATGCAGAGTAGCGGCGTTCAGATGGCCCGAACCCACGAGAATTTCGCCCAGCGGCCGTTTATGTACCAGCAACGCCGCACGAGTCGGATACGAATGTTCGGTCTTGATCCACCGCAGCGGAATCCCGCGCATCATGGCGTAAGCGTAGTGCGCTACGGCCCTCACCGTCGCCGCCGCGTTCAGCAGATTAGCGTAGGGCAAGCGCAGCGGCACTCCCAGCGCGAATACCATCCCATATACATGCGCGACACACGTCATGCGAATCCGCCATTCGCAAAATCTGAAACGCCAGCGTAACCGACGTGAGCTCGATCGCGAACGGCGTCAGCCGGGTCCACATCGACGTCGCAACGCCGTAAACAAATACCGCATTGGCGATGAACCCCAGCGGATTGCTGACCAAACCCTTGCGGTCGCGCCAGAACCAATAGATTTCGCTGTACGTTCCGGCCCACCCGAAACGCTCCCAGCCTTGCAGTGCGATTCCCGTAACCCACCGCGTCCTCTGGCGCAGCGCCGTGCCCCACTGTTTGGGGAAGAATTCGCGCACCGCCATGAAATCGCGTCCTTCTTTACTCAGGCGCGTGATCGGCACGAACACCTGTCGGCAGCCCAGGCGATGAAGCCGCAGGCCACTCTCGTAATCCTCCGTGAGCGCCGCCGGTTCGAACACGCGATTTGACGAAACCCGAGCCAGCGCCTCCAGCGCCTCGCGCCGGTATCCCGTGCCCACTCCCGCGCCGGGAACAAAGCAGCCGAACGTGGAGCGCACCACCATATCGCGCAAATGGTTTTCGGCAAACTCATCGCAATAGACGCCATGCGTCAAGGACCAAAAAGGCGTCGCTAGCGCCAGCACCGGAATTTGGATGAAGTCGAAGTGTTTGGCGTAAGCGTTGATCCAGCGCAGCTCTTCCGGATGAATCAAATCCTCCGCGTCATGCGTGACGACGATGTCGAAGGCGATATCGTTCTGTTCTTCATACAGTCCGACATGCTGATAGATCCAGTTGAGGCAGTCGGCCTTCGACGTTGGCCCGTCGTGCGGACAGACCGCCAGATGTACGTTCGAAAACCGCTCTGAAATCGAGGCCACGGCTTCTTCGGTGAGCGCGTCGTTCGCGTAGATACCCGCGAAGATGTGATAACTCGGGATACCGGATGGCCGCCAGGTTATGCTCCAGCATGCGTGCGATGACTGCATGCTCGTGCCACAGCGGCACCAGGATAGCAATCGGCCGCGGCGCGACATCCGGAAGCCAGCGGGCGGCGCGGCGCGAGACCGTGCACCGGTCAGCCACCCATGCGCAGAGCCATGCCAGATCGACAGCCAGATCGTCCAGGCCGCTCACCAGGAAGATCGCCGCCAGCGGCGCCACCCACCACAAGATGAAATGATCGACGGCTTCGGGTATCACTCATGAACTAGTACGCTCGCGCCGCTTACAATCTCAGCTTATGCGTGATGATTCAGCGGACCTTCGCCTCCACCCAGTCCCGGCGCGGTGCGGATGGCTTCCGTAATGAAGGTCTTGGCGCGCTCCACTGCTTCGGCCAGCGCCGTTCCTTTCGCCAACTCCGCCGTGATGGCGGCCGAATAGGTGCAGCCGCTGCCGTGCGTGTGGCGAGTCTCGATCCGCAGCGCAGTGAATTCGCGGATCTCCCCGCCGGCGAGCCGAAGGACATCCAGCGCATCCCCGCGCAGGTGCCCGCCTTTCACCAGGACATTAACCGCACCCAGCGACGCCAGCTTCTCGGCCGCGCGCACCATGGCGTCTCGATCCTCAACCGAAAAGCCTACCAGCGCCGCTGCTTCATCCAGATTCGGCGTCAGCAGGAACGCCCGCGGGATCAGCCGCTCGACTAAAGCGCGTATTGCATCCGGATCGATCAAATGCGCTCCGTGCTTGCTGATCATCACCGGATCGACAACCAAAGGAAACGAAAACCACTGCGCCTCTCGCGCCACCGCCTCCGCCACTTCGCGCGAGCCTAACGCTCCCACTTTCGCCGCCTGCGGAGGAATGTCGACGATTACGGCTTGAATCTGCGCGGCCACCAGATCCGCGTCGAGCGTCGAAACCCGTGTCACGCCGCGCGTATTTTGCACCGTGATCAGCGTCGCCACCGCTTCGCCATAAACGCCAAAGCGGTGAAATGTTTTAAGGTCCGCCTGAAGGCCCGCGCCACCGCTCGGGTCCGAGCCCGCGATGGTCAGCGCTACGGGAGTCATCCATTTCAGTCTAGGGAAACTTCAAACTTGGCGTGGTCACCACGCCCGCCGCGTTAGTCAGCACCACCGTGACGCCGCCCACCTGGCTCACATCGCCCGTGACCGGAAAGGACACGCGCATCAGGAACGAACTCCCCGTCTGTCCTTTAAAGAAGGTTTGAAAGTCCGGGCTGAAATCAGCCGGGATGGTCGCAATCGCCGCGCCGCTGCGGTCCACAAAAGCAAAAGACATGCCGCCGATGGAATACGTATTGTCGAATCCCGAGATCACCACGTCGAGCTCATTCGCCCGGCTGGTGGCAGCGGACGACGCAAGCGCGACAGGCGCCGGGGCCGTAGTGACGGAAGTCGACGGACTGCCCGAGAGTCCGTAAATCCCGGAATCCACCGTGAACGTGATGGTTCCCGCCGTAGTTCCGGTCGAAAACACAATGTTCGGTTGCGCGTTGATCGTGATGGCGGTCGCGCCTATGTTCACCGCGAAGGACGCGACCCGCGTGGAGGTGGCGACGAACTGAACCGCGGCGTCGTCCGCCACGCTCTTTATTGACGGGCTGAAGGTGAGAGTCATAGTGCCCGCAGCCGCGACCGTTGCCGGAGCCGAAAGTTGCAAGCTAAGCGTGTGCTGCTCCCCGCTGCCGATCTTCGGACTGTCGAAGCTCCAGACCAGCGAAGACAGCGGTGGAGAAAATTCGGCGCCAGCTAGCGTATAAGTCCGCGTGCCAACCGTGAGGGTCCCGGAGAACGCAGATCCCGTCGCAGGGCTGAATTGAACCGTGAACGAAGCCGACTGCCCGGCCGCAATGGTGACGGCATTTGCCGAAGCGGTCGTGAACGCCGCCCCAGTCACAAGCAAAGGTGAAACCGTCAAATCCTGCGGAAATGGATTCAGGATCGAAAGCGTACACGACTCTTGCGTCCCCTGCGAAATGCGTCCAAAGCTAATGTTCTTGTTCACATCGGGCCCGGTACACGGTGCGGCCACGCTCAATATCGGAGCCGGCACCACAGTAGCCAGCAGAATCGCGCTTTCTATAGTTCCGCCGCACGCATCAGTAGAAGTGCCAGTCCCCACCTGCAGCGTTGCGGCATAGCTTGTGATGGCGGTGGCGGAAAAGCCCACGAAGAAATCCATCGGTTGGCCGGCCGCAACCACGAATGGCGTCGAAGAACTATTGACGATGGAAAATCCGGCGCCCGTCGTGTTCTTAACGGTCAGGCACGTGATCGTGACGGACGCGGTTCCGGTATTCAGCGCACGAAAGCGCACGATCATGGAGTCGCCCGCAGCCACTTGTCCGTACCCATAAACCGAGCCCAGCGGCGAGGGCGCAATGCCGCTTAGCGAATAGAGTACGACTTGCGCTTCGAGCATCGCCGGCGCGAGCGCCAGCAAACATACCAATCGCGCCTTCAATGCGATCCTCCCGGAAGCAAAAACATCTGTTCGTGGCCCGGCTCTATATCCAGCGCCCACATACCGGCGTCGGTGATCACCTGCACATATTGATCGCTCATGCGGACGAACCCGCCTATCACGCTCCCCGTAGGCGCGAAGTCCAGTTCAGTGCCATCCTGCCGCAGCAGCCGCACCCGGCCGTCGCTCGCCAGCAGCGCGCCCCCGCCGTCCAGCAATAGAACAGTATTCGCAGCGCCCAGACTCTTGGCGCCGATCCAGACTTCGCCATCGCGTTCAACGGCGGATTCAAAACCGCCGGCAACGGCTCGGAGCGAAAGCACGTCTCCCCCGGGGGCGAAGTCCATCGCAACCAGTTGGCTCCCTGTCCACCTGGCGAGCTGGCCGCTCTCGACGAAATACACGTAAGCAGCGCCCGGCGAAGTAGAGTCGAGCGCAATGATCGCGGCTCCGGGCGGCGCATCCACCACCACACCGGCTGGGGTGAACAACGCCGACTCCGTCTTCGCTACGCACCCCCGCGCCGAGCATGCGAGCGAAATGACCGCTCCGTCGAACCACGGCGTCCCGGCGACCGCCGCTGCAGGCGCCCCCGAAACAGGCCGCGCGCGGCCATTGACGTCGAGCATAACTCCGATCTGCGGGCGTTCAATCTGCGCCCACGAGCAGGCACTCATCAGAATTAGCAAGATGATCGTCATTGCGACCCCAAACTGATCGTCGGCGTCCCGATCTTCAACGGAGTCGTCACCGAACTAGCGGCCACGGCACCGGATTTCCGCGCCGCAACCCCCGCCACTCCCGCGACCGCTGCTCCCGCCACCACCAGCGAGATCCAGAGAAGTTTGTGCCCGCCGCGCGCCGCGAGTGTCCTCTCTGGAACGGCCGCCCGGGCTTCCGGCGCGTTGCTCAAAGACTGTGAGCTCACCACGCCCGCACGCGCCTGACCTTTCACCGCGGTAATGCGGATCTCGAACGGGCCCGCCGTGCGGTTCCACAGCATGCCCCACACCGCCGCTCGCCCATCGGCGTGCGTCGCCGCGATCTCGGTTCGGCCGCCGGTGCTAAACACTCCCCCCGGGCCCTCCGCCGGCAAAGTGAAACTCACCGTCGCACCCTCGACCGGGCGTCCGGTTTCGTCCGTCACTAGCACTGTGAGTCCGCGGGTCGCGCGCGAGCCAATCGGGTACGCGGCGCCGTCGCCCTCGGCCACCCGTATCGTCAGAATCGACGGAGCATCCGCCCCCCAAGCCAGGGCCGCCGCCAAGATAGCCGCAATGGTTCGCGCTACAGATTTTCGGATCACGTCTTTTCGGATCACGACAATGGAGTGCGCCGCGCCCCAACATTCTCTCCGCCACCGTTTAAATCAAGAGGAACGGGCTGCAATCCGCTAAATTCCCATCCAGCCCAAAATGCGTCGCATTTTCACCCTATTGTGTTCTAATGGTAGGAGTTCTTAAGTCTCGTATGGCAGCCAGGCCGTTCCGCCCAGAGCGCAGTTGGAAAGCTTTCACCCGCAGAATGCGTGAGTTGCGGCTCATCGCCCATGGGGCGCTGTCGACGCGCCACCCCATCATGGCGCACATCATCCCCATCCGCCGCTGCAACCTCTCCTGCGCTTACTGCAACGAGTACGACGACTTCTCCAAGCCCGTCGAAACCGGCATCGTCATCAGCCGCATCAATAAGTTAGCGGACTTGGGCACCAGCATCATCACGCTCTCCGGCGGCGAGCCGCTGCTGCATCCCGATCTCGACGAAATCATCGCCGCCATGCGCCGCCGCGGAGTCATGGCCTGCATGATCACCAACGGCTACCTGCTGGTGCCCGAGCGCGTGCAGCGCCTGAACCGCGCCGGCCTGGATCACATGCAGATTTCGATCGACAACGTCATGCCGGACGAGGTCTCGAAGAAGAGCCTGAAAGTGCTCGACAAGAAGCTGCAAATCCTGGCCGAGCACGCCGAATTTCACGTCAACATCAACTCGGTGGTAGGCGGCGGCATTCACAATCCCGACGACGCGCTGGTGGTGGGCCGCCGCGCGATCGAACTCGGCTTCTCGGCGACGGTCGGCATCATTCACGATGGCGACGGCCAGCTTCGCCCGCTAGGCGAGCGCGAGCGCGCCGTGTATCACGAGATGAAGGCGATGGAGAATCGCCACTTCGCGCAGCTCAACTATTTTCCAGGACGCCATCGCGCAAGGCAAGCCGAACGACTGGCGCTGCCGCGCCGGCGCCCGCTACATGTATATCTGCGAGGACGGACTGGTGCACTACTGCTCGCAGCAGCGCGGCTATCCCGGCAAGCCGCTCGAACAATACTCACCGCGCCGACATCCGCCGCGAATACCTGACCGAAAAACCCTGCGCCCCCTACTGCACCGTGAGCTGCGTTCATTACGTGTCGTACTTCGACTTCTTCCGCGCGCCGCAGACCCTCAAGAGCGGCCTGCCGGACCAGTCTACGCAGCCGCTGGTGAAGATTCAGTCGGCGAAGTAGAGCACGGCTGCCATCGGCAGGTTCTCACTCAATTCAGCATCCATCAAGGAGACAACATTGACGGCGATTCTCGGCACAGCGAGTATCTCGCCGACGCTACGAATGACCTGAGAAAGGAAACTCGCCGCCTTCGTCTTCGCATTGTTGGAGTTTAGCGCCTACCTCGGCGCCGGACCTTCACACAGCAGGCGCAGTTCAATGAGGCTGCAAGCTGCACATCACCTATTTCCCTACATAGCTGACGCGCCAGATGGATTTGGTTCCATCGTCGGTGAAATAGAGGGAGCCATCCTGGGCGACGGTGATGCCAACGGGCCGACCCCACGCTTCCCCGCCCGGCGTGACGAAGCCGGTGATGAAATCCTCGAAGACTCCGCTGGCGTGGCCGTCCTCCAGAGGAACGCGGATCACTTCGTAGCCGGTGCGGTTGGCGCGGTTCCAGGAGCCGTGCTCGGCGGCGAACAGGTCGCCACGATATTCGGGCGGGAACTGCGCGCCATCGTAGAAGGTCAGCTCGAGCGAGGCGTTGTGCGGTTGCAGGAGCACGTCGGGAACGATCACCTTGTCCTTCAATTCGGGGTGCTTGCCTTCGAGGCGGGGATCGGGATGGCCTCCGATGTAATACCAGGGCCAGCCGTAGAAGCCGCCCTGCTGGACGTGGGTGATGTAGTCGGGGACAAGGTTGTCGCCGAGAGCGTCGCGTTCGTTGGTGGAGCACCAGACTTCGCCAGTGGTGGGATTGACGCCGATGCCGGCGGGATTGCGGATGCCGGATCCGTAGACGCCGGTGAATTTGCCGTCGGGGGTGTATTCGAGGATGTTGGCGCGGTGGAATTCGCCGGGGTTGCGATCGGGGTCGTCGACGTTGGAGCCGGAGCCGACAGCGACGAACAGGCGCTTGCTGTCGAGGGAGAAGGCGAGGTCGCGGGTGGAGTGGCCTCCGGTGGGGAGGTGCGGGATCATTTCTTCTGCAGATCCGGTCGCCTTCATGTCGCCGTTGCGATAGGGGAAACGCACAACTGCGTTGGTGTCTCCCACGTAAACCCACTGCGGATTGGCGCCGCGCGGGTAGAAGGCAATTCCGAACGGCTGGTTCAGGCCGGTCGCGAACACGGAAACCTGCTGCGGCTTGCCGTCTTTGTCGCGGCCGCGGAAGATCTTGATCTGGCCGAGGTGGGTTTCGGCGACGAAGAGGTCGCCGTTGGGGGCGGTGCGGATCTCGCGCGGCAGATCGAGATTGGTTGCGTACATTTCCACCTTGAATCCGGCGGGAGCCTGCGGCCAAGCGTCGGCGGGGCGTGGAACCAGGCGAGGGGGATTGGCCGACGATGAGGTCGCGAAAGGCGGCGGGAGAGCGTCGACGGTGACCTTTCGGAAGGTGCCGGGCTTCATGGCGCGGCCGTCTATAAAGGCCGCCTGTCCGGTGAAGAGGTTCTTCATATCGTATTTTTCGCCGGCTGCGTGCAGCATCCAACTCGCGGCAGCGAGAGATATCCAGCCGGCGATCACGCGATGTTTGTTCATGTAGTACTCTCCGCTTTGATCTTACTCTCGTCGAAGGGCGCTGCGTGGTGTCGCGGCTTGGAAGATAATAGCTGCATGAATAAGACACGAGCCGTGTTCGCTCTGATTTTAAGCGCGGTTGCCATGCAGGCCGCAACCAAGCTGACTTCCCGCGAGTTTGGAAAAACGCACGAGGGGACGCCCGTACGGATCTATACGCTGACTAACGCGAACGGCCTGGAAGCGGCGATTACGAACTACGGGGGCAGGATCGTTTCGCTGAAAGTACCGGACCGCAACGGCGCGATGGGCGATGTGGTGGCCGGATTCACGACGCTCGACGGATATCTCAACACCAATCCTTACTTTGGCGCCGTGGTCGGACGCTATGCGAATCGAATCGGGCACGCCGAGTTCAAGTTGGATGGGATACTTTACAAACTTGCCAAGAATAACGGCAACAATGCCCTGCACGGCGGATTGCGAGGATTCGATAAAGTCGTGTGGACGGCGCATGAAATGCCGGACGGCGGGCTGGAACTCACGTATTTGAGCAGGGACGGCGAAGAAGGGTATCCGGGCAATTGCAGGGTGACGGTGCGCTATCACCTGACCGACGCCAATGAGCTGAGGATCGAGTATTCAGCGACGACCGACAAGGACACGGTGATCAACCTGAGCAATCACTCGTATTTCAATTTGAAAGGCAGCGGCGATATTCTGGGACACGTGCTGACGTTGAACGCAGACCGCTTCACGCCGGTGGATGCGGGGCTGATTCCGACCGGTGAATTGCGGCCGGTGGCGGACACTCCGTTTGATTTCCGCAAGCCGACGGCGATTGGCGCACGGATCGGGCAGGACGATGCGCAATTGAAGTTCGGCAAAGGCTACGACATGAATTACGTGCTGAATAAGAGGGGCGTCGAGCTGAGCCTGGCGGCCCGCGTAGAGGAGCCGTCAAGCGGACGTGTGATGGAAGTCTGGACGACGCAGCCCGGTGTTCAGTTTTATACCAGCAATAACCTGGACGGGACTCTCAAAGGAAAGGGCGGCCAGGTATATACGGCGCGCTCCATGCTGTGTTTGGAGACGCAGCATTTTCCGGATTCTCCCAACGAGCCGCGCTTCCCATCGACGGAGTTGAAGCCGGGAATGGAATTCAAGAGCACGACGATTTATAGATTCTCGAAGGCAGGTTCGCAATGAAACTGGCGTCGCGGGTGATTGCGGCGGCGGTCGGCGTTTGGTTGGGCGCATGGGGATACGCGCAGGGAATCGACTACGCGAAGATTGAGATCCTGACGGAGAAGATCGCTCCGAACCTTTATATGTTGTCGGGCTCGGGCGGGGCCGATCCCGGACATCAGGACGCGGCGGGCGGCAGGATCGGCGTGCTCGCAGGGCCGGACGGCATCTTCATGGTGGACGCGCAGTACTCGCAAATCACGGACAAGGTGGTGGCGGCGATCCGGAAGATCAGCTCCGAGCCGATACGGTTTCTGGTCAACACACACGTGCATGGCGACCATACGGGCGGGCGATGCGAACTTCGTCAAAATGGGCGCTCTGCTATTTGCGCGGGAGGAATTGCGCGAAGAGATGTTACGTGCGCCCGGCCGGGGATCCGGCGGGGCTGCCGGTAATCACCTACGGCATGGGCGATCCGGTGAAGTTTCGCCTGAACGGCGAAGTGGTGGACCTGATTCCGGTGCGAGCGGCGCATACCGGCGGCGATACCATGGTCCGGTTTGAGAATGCGGACGCGATCATGATCGGCGACTTCTACCGGAATTATGGGTATCCGTTCATCGACACCAACAATGGCGGCACGCTGAAGGGTGCGTTGGATGCGCTGGAGCTGACGATGAAGATTGCCGGTCCAAACACGAGGCTCATTCCCGGCCATGGGACCGTCATCAACCGGACGGACATCGTTCCCTACCGCGATATGATTTTGGGCGTGGAGGCCAAGGTGCGGCAGATGATCGGCGAGGGCAAGAGCGAGAAGGAAGTGCTGGCGGCGAAGGTAACGGCTCCCTATGACGCGAAGGTGCCGGGGGGACTGCTGCCCGCAGGCGCGGGGACCAGCGCCGACCGGTTCGTGAGCATGGTGTATTCGCAACTGAAGGCGGCCAAATAGATGCGCCACATTTCCGTCACACTCTATGTCACACTAGATGTGTGCCTATAAGTGTGATGAAGAGAACACACGTGATTTTGCCGGCCGAGGTGGTTGCCGATATCGACAAACTGGTCGGCAAGCGGGGGCGCAGTGCGTTCATCGCTGAGGTAGCGCGCGATGAAATCCTGCGCCGCAAACAGCGCAATGCCCTGAGGAAATCCGCCGGAGCGTGGAAAGATAAAGACCATCCCGAACTAAAGCAAGGTTCAGCGGCTTGGGTCAAGCGGATACGGGCCGAGTCCGAGGAACGGTTTCGGCAGATCGGGCGGCGCCGGAACGGCAATTGATGGCCGTCTTGCTCCTCGATACCACAGTCATTGTGGATGCGCTTAATGGCAAGAAAGGCCGCGACCAGCTCCTTGACGAATTGCTGGCTCAGCGCAATTTACTCGCCTGCTGCTCAATTAACGTCACCGAGGTTTATGCCGGCATGCGGCCGCACGAAGCCTCCGCGACGGAAGAGTTCTTGCGAAGCCTTAAATTCTACGAAGTGACGTGGGAGGTGGCGCGGCTCGCCGGCGAGCTCAAAAATCAATGGTCCACAAAAGGGCACACTCTTTCACTACCCGATGTCACGGTGGCCGCTATCGCGCTTGCTAACGGGCTCACGCTCCTGACCGATAACCGGAAGCACTTCCCGATGCGGGAGCTCGAACTCATGCCGCTGCCCATGGAATAGGGTACGATTCGCTACTTCTTCACTGAGACCTTGACTTGGGCGTTGGTCCAGCAGCACTGGAAGCCGCGGCCGCCTTCGCCGGTCCAGTCGTTGGCGACGACGTGCAAAATGTAGTCGCCTGGTTCGCTGAAGGTTGCGGCCGTTGTTGCCTTGCCGTGAACCGTGGTCCGGGCGGGGGCGGCGAAGTCGGCGTCCTCGATGGAAGGATTCTCGGCGGAAAATACCACTGGGCCGGGACCGCGAAATTTGTCCCAGGTTACGGAGATCGGGGGCGTCTTCGGCCGCTCCGCTCCCGGAATCAGGTTGGCATCATCGGCCACCCAAAGAGGCAGCGGCAAGGGCACTCCAACTGTTGCCGATAACGTTTCGCTTTGACCGCGCGGGCCTTGCACGAACGGACCCTTCTCGCTGAATCCGATGAAAGGCGGCGTATTGCCAGTGGCATCCTTGAAGGGCGAGAGCTCCCACAGCGGGTCGAGGCCGGCGGGGATCGCGGTGGTGACGCCGTTGGCGGTAATGGTCCACGTAACTTTTTGCGAGCCGAAATCTTTCGGGACGGTCACGGTGAACATGCCCCACTGGCGGCGCGTCAAGAAATGCGTGGGCTGGCCTTGATCCGGGCCGCCGGGTTCGATCTTGTTGTCGGGTCCAATGGGAATATCCAGCTCCTGCTTCATGTTCCGATTGAAGTAGCCGAACAAAATGCTGTAGGTGCCGTCGGCGTTCGCGAACCAGCCTTCGAAAGCGGGCGTGACGCTCTGTCCGGAATCGTGCGGCGGCTCCATCCGCAACTGCTGCTGGGCAGGCAGAAGAGCGGCCGTCAAGGAGGCGACTAGAATAGCGTTGCGAATACTGCGTGGCACTAGCGAGCGGCCACGGCCGCGTTGGCTTGGGGATTCTTGCGCACCCACTCTTGGTAATCTTCCTCGCTGATATAGGTTACGTTCACCCACGCGTGCGCCATTTCATCCACGGTGCGATCGCCCCAGCCGACCCATTGCTTGGGGTCGGGATTGTTCTTGTTGGCCGCGGTGTTGTCGTGCCACGCGACCACGTGAATGATGGTGCCTTTCGGCAGCACCGGCGCGGCATCGTCGGCGAAGATGTAGTTGGTCATCCAGTTGAAGTTGAAGTGATCGACGTAGCTGATGGTGCGCTTGGTGCCGTCGGGCAGGATCGCTTCCAGCAGCATGGCCTTGCCGCGCAGGTGCATGTGCGGCTGGAAATTTTCGAGCATCGCGGGCGCTTTCAAGGTCTGATAGCCTTCGGTCTCGGTGATGGAATTGGGCGGAATATCGAGGACTCCCGAGCGCGGCGGTGCCGGGCGTGGCGGGGAAGGCGGTCAGGTAGGTGCGGTATTTCGGTTCCTGGCCTTTCGGGTAGAGATAGATCGCCAGCTCGACGTCGTCGCGAATCTCCTCGCCGACGGCGTGGTAATGCATCTCCCACCAGATGCGCGCGCCGGGGACCAGCAGCTTGCCGGTGTTCTCGCGATAGACGTCATAGTTCTTGTTGACGGCCCATTCCATCAATAGTCCCTGGGTGACGATGCCGGTGTTCGAGCCGGGCTCTTCCTGCTGCAGGAACGCCAGACGCATGATGCGTGATCTTGCGGCCGGCGGCGGTGCCGGGGCGAATTTCGACGGCGCGGACCCAGCGCGGCTCGGTGACCGGGATCGGCGTCAGCGGCTTGAACCAGACGTCCTGACCCTTGGCCGGCATCGTATAAGGCTCGGACTTGATCACGAAATCGGGTTGGCCGAACTTCTCGGCCAACTTCCAGCCGCCATCGTTGGGCCACTGTTTGGGCGGCGGCATGTCGGCGATGTTGCCGAGGGGCGCGCCATCGTCCACCCACTTGGCGATGGCGGCGATTTGCATGTCGCTCAGCGAGAGGTCGTTCGCAAATTTCTGGATGCCGATGGTGGGGTCGACGTGCCAGGGCGGCATTTGGCGCGTGAGCACACGCTGCTTGATGGCTTTGGCCCAGGGGCGCACTTCCTCGTAGCTCACCAGCGACATGGGCGCCATTTGGCCGGCGCGATGGCAGTTCTGGCACTTCGCCTGGAGAATGGGCGCGATGTCCTTGGCGAAGGTCACAGGCTGGCCGCCGCCGAGGTCGGCTGCGCCGAGCCAGGCGGGCACAGCTAAAAACATGGCAGCTACGAATTGTTTTCGCGGTGTAGGCATCTTGAAGTGTGCTCCTTGGCTTAGATTTCTCGGCCGTTTTGCCGGTCGAGGCATCTCAACACCCTATGGCAAGCGATTATGGCGTACCTGATGCGGGGAAACAAGGGGTGGTGGAACTTGGTAGTGGGCTACTTTGAACGAGCTAACCGTTGAAACTCCCAGAAGAATCCGATTATGAAGATCAGAAGGACAATCGTGGCGACAATTGCGACTTCGGTTTTCGACACCACAAAACCAAAGATACTAACATTCCAGAGAAGTCCCACCGCGACACCGACGGCCATCATTGCGGATACTACAACCGCGACTGTGCCTGCCAGGATGCTCTTGAAGTAGATCATCGCTCTTTGCCCGCACTGAACGAAAGCATATCAAGAACTACGCTATCTCGGTAGCGGGCTGCTTTGAATTCACCACAATCGTCGTACGGCTCGATTACAATCGATGGACGTTGATCGTGTATAGACTTAAGAGGGAGCAACTCAAAGTGATATCGCCAGGGCCATGCGCATGGTTCATATCCTTGGGATGGGCTTTGTTGGCTTACGGCGGCGGTTGTAATAGCACTCTTTCAACCCATGTCGCCGACGTGAACATACAGCAGCCATCTGCGCTTGCGGCTCTACTCCAGTTCGGCTCCGAAAATCGGATCTGTCTCGCACTGGAGGCGCCGGGGCTCGATTTGCTCAAACGGCCTGGGCGAATTCAGGCATCGCGCCCGGCGGTTGCCTATGTGATTCAGACGCTCCTCGATGGAGGGGCCTACCAACTCTCGGAGAGTAATGGTGTCATCCTCATTCGAAATGCGGATGCGATGGGACAGATGACTCAGCTGGATATCGTTGTACCGGAGTATACGATTACCAAATTATCGGTGGCTTGGGCCAATTTTGGGCTACTGGCAAGACTAATGCGGCTGGCTGACCCCTCGATGCAGGGCATTGCAGGCAGTCTAAGTGATCGCCATCCTGAAGATCAAATAGGCCCGATGGACGAACACGGTCGAACCGCGCGTGAACTACTCACTCTAATTGTTAGCCAATCGGCAGGCAGCGCTTGGGTGTCTGGGCAATGCTTGGGGCCTGTGTCGGGGCGTGCGTGCTGGACAGTAATACAGTATCGCGATGAACCGGAAATCGTGGCGGCGACGGTCAGAAACCTTGTTAACCAGTTAACTGCCGAGCGAGCGCCTCTAAAGTAGACGAATCTGAGTAGGAGGATGGGCCTAGGCGTCCACGCACCGCCGCGTAGCAGTAAACTGAGCTTATGACTCGCAAAGCCAGTGTGCTGATCGAGAAAGACGAGCACGGCTTTTACGCTTGGTGCCCTGAACTCAAAGATTGCCAATCCCAAGGAGCGACCATCGGGGACGCGCTCGCAAATATTCGCGAAGCGATCGAACTATATCTGGAAACGCTGCCTGTTGATGAGCGCGACGCTTTACTAAGCCGCGAGATCAGGGAAGTGGACTACTTTGTTTTTTTTCGATCAGGGATAAAATCGGACCCGAGAGTACCAACAAAAACAGGATGGGGCCTCCCACTGCCCGAATTGCCCGGTCGGAGCACTTGCGAGAGAACGTCCCAATTGGCCTAAATCCTGACCACGCTAATCCACCCCAGAGAGATAGAAGGAAATTCCTAATTCCCAAACGCTGCGCTGAAGGGCTGGAAAGTCAAAGATCACGCCGCTCTTTGTAGCCCCCTTTCGTCAACCCCGAACCATAGCCGTTGCGCTCTTGGGTGAACCGCCCTCAAGGTTAAAACGAACAATTGCCGGATTGCTCGACCGGAGGACTCGAATAACTGCCACGTTCCAATCGGAAATTATCTTGTCAGCAACGCGTACAGCTTTCTTTTTACGTACGCCAAACACGACGAAGCCCGCCTCGTCAAGTTCTTTGAGCTTTTGCGTGAACTCAAAAGTCTGCTGGATTCTTTCTATTGTCTCCACTTCGTTCCACATTTCGCCCCAGTCGCTCATCTGTTGAAGGAAGCTTCCTACAAGTTCGACCTCGGCTTCGCTGTTAAGCTCCTCGTTCTCAAGAGTGCCTGCGTGAGCGCCACCGACGATAGCGAAGAGATCCGCTCCGGACGCGATATGCGCAAGGAACCGGGGCGTATCGATCTTTGCTATGGGACTGGGTCCTTCAGCCGCCTTTGGAGACGGACGAATGAGGTCGGTTGAATCGATTTCAAATGCATTCGCTAGCGCACGTATTGATTCCATGCCCGCCTTGGATGTCGCCTCGATCCGCTGGATCGTGCGATAGGAAATGCCCGCAACCTCGGCAAGATGCTCTTGCGTCCAGGTCCGCTCAAGCCGAAGCCTCCTGATTTTGTCAGCGTCAATGTCGAACTTAGCGGCCATACCCGATCCCGGGAACCCGTAGCTCATGTATTCATTATTCGACGACGTGGGCTGCCGAACCACGTCACAAACACGCCATCTCCACGCCATTATCTCTCCTCCGGAAGAAAGGGCGAGAAGTCCCCACCGAACGCGGCAAGCTCGGCAGGTCGATTTGCAGTACGCTAAATAGCTAGTTCTCAAGGAGGCTCCATGTCCCCAACTGCGAAATTGATCCTTGCCCCGTCGCTCTGCGTGCTGCTCGCGTTCCAGGCGTTCGCCGCGTCGCTTACGGTCACCAAGCCGGAAGAAGTCGGGTTTTCGGCGGAGCGGCTGAAGCGCGTCCACTCCGTCATCCAGAGCCACATCGACGCCAAGGATTTCGCGGGCGCCGTCACGCTGGTGGCTCGCAAAGGCAAAGTGGTGCACTTTGAGGCGCAGGGCACAACCGATATGGAATCGGGCAAGGCGATGCGCACGGATACGCTGTTCCGCATGGCCTCGATGACGAAGCCGCTCACGGCGGTGGCGGTGTTGATGTTGATGGAAGAGGGCAAGCTGGTGTTGAGCGATCCGGTTTCGAAGTTCATCCCGGAGTTCAAGAACCCGAAAGTGGCGATGTGGAATCTGCCCAACGATCCACGGGGAGCGGGTGTGAGACTCGTCAGCGCGGACCGGGAGGTGACGCTGCAGCACATCCTCACTCATACGGCCGGGTTGGCGGTGACAGCGGACGGACCGGCGGGCGACTTTTTCCGCAAGTCGAAGCTGGATCAGGGGGGCATTTCGCTTGCCGAATTCAGCAAACGCGCGGGGGAGTTGCCGCTGAACTTTCAGCCGGGGACGCAGTGGCAGTATACGGGAGGGGTCGGCTTCGCGGTGCTGGGGCGGGTAGTGGAAATTGTCAGCGGCATGAACCTGGAGCAGTTTTTCAAGCAGCGCATCCTGACGCCGCTAAATATGAACAACACGTTCTTTACGATTCCGGCGGACCGCATGGGCGATGTGGCGACGGTGTATTTGCGGACCGCGCAAGGTGTGGCGAAGTGGAATCCTCCTCCGCCGCTGCCCGCGGGAGTCGAGTTTTTCTCGGGAGCAGGTGGCCTGACGGCGACGGCCGAGGACTACCTGCAGTTCTGCCAGATGCTCCTGAACGGCGGGCAATGGAACGGAGTGCGGCTGCTGAGCCGGAAGTCGGTGGAACTGATGACCGACAACGCCATCGGCAATCTGAACCTGGCTAACTTTTCGGAGACCGGGCTGACGCTGGAGCAGAACCTGCGCGGCTACGGTTTTGGGCTGGGCGTGCGCGTTCGCAAGAGTACGGGCGCGAGCGGCTGGCTCGGCAGTCCGGGCGACTACGGCTGGGGCGGCGCTTATGGCACGTATTTTTGGGTTGACCCTAAAGAACAGTTGATCGGCATTGTTCTGATGTCAACGCGCGTGGGAATTCTGCGAACGGAATTTCCCAACGTGGTTTATCAGGCGCTGGTCGACTGAGGGCCGTCGCTGGGCACAGCTTGCAGAAGTACGATCAAGGCCGGCTGGTCGAAAACGCCGGGCTGGCGGACTCCGTTCAAGAACAGTCCCGGAGTGCCGTTTACGCCGTTCTGGACGCCGGCGATGAAGTCCTGCCGCACGCGTTCGAGGTGCGATTCCTGTTTCAGCTCGCGGCGGAAGCGATCGACGTCCAACTCCAGTTGCTCGGCGTAGCGGAGCAGGTGCTTTTGCTCCAGGGCATCCTGATTCCCAAATAGAAGATCGTGCATCTCCCAGAAGCGGCCTTGCGCGGCGGCGGCTTCGGCGGCCTCCGCAGCCATCTGCGCGTGCTTGTGAATTCCCGATAGCGGATAGTGCCGGTAGACCAAACGAAGACGAGTGCCGAATTCCTGCTGGACACTTTGCAGGGTTCCGAACAGGCGGCCGCAGTCGGGACACTGATAGTCGCCGTATTCGACGAGAGTAAACGCGGCGTCCGCCGGACCCCGGATATGATCCCACTCGTGAACGGGATTCAGCAGCAGCAAGTCGTTGGGGTCTTCGGGCATACTTATCCAGATTTTAGCGGCTGCGGATCGATTCATGAGCCGGTCAGGGAATAGAACTGGATATCTTTGTCCACTTGTCTTATTATGGGGTCGAGGTCATTGGAGTCTGATGTTCTCTACGACTACCGAATACGCGCTGCGATCCATGGTTCTTCTCGCCATGCGCCGCGGAACGCCGCAGACCGCTCAGCAAGTCGCCGCTGAGACCAAGGTGCCGGTCGATTATTTGTTCAAAGTTTTGCAATCGCTGAGCCGGGTGGGGCTAGTGCAGGCGCAGCGCGGGAAAAACGGCGGCTTCAGCCTGATGAACGATCCGGCGGACATATCCATTTACGATGTCGTGCAGGCGGTGGACCCAATCAAGCGAATCGCGAAATGCCCGCTCGGTCTCAAAGCGCACGGTATGCGGCTGTGCTCGCTGCACCGTAAGCTGGACGACGCGCTGCGGCACATCGAAGAGGCGTTTTCATCCACCAGCCTGGCGGACTTGATCGACGACTCGTCTCCTATCCGGCCTTTGTGCGCGGGCGATGTTGTACCGCCGACCAAGATCAAGCTTCTCTCCACGGCGAGGGATTTGCATGCGAAGCCGATATAAACTTTATCTGGCCGTTTCGCTGACGGTCGGAACCGCCGCCTTGGCCGATCTGGCGGGCTCGTATGTGGTGCCTCTCGACGATGAAGCCATCCGATACGCCACGCGTGCGGCCGACGATCCGGTGGAACGCTTGAATCGGAAGATTGCGCGGGGCGACGTGAAGCTCGAGTTCGACGATTCCCACGGCTATCTCCGCAGCGTCCTACGGGCGCTGGGAATTCCCGTGGAATCGCAGGTGCTGGTCTTTTCCAAAACCAGTTTTCAGGCGCCGCTCATCTCGCCAGCGCGGCCAAGGGCGCTGTATTTCAATGACTCGACCGCGGTCGGGTCGGTACATTCGAGTGACTTGCTCGAATTTGCTTCGGTCGACCCGAAGCTGGGCGTGATTTTTTATACACTGAACCAGGAGAAGGTCGATAAACCGCATTTCGACCGGCGGGACGCGGCTTGCCTCCAGTGCCACGACTCGGGGGGACCGACCTTGGGGGTGCCTGGGTTGATGGTTCGGTCGGTTTATCCGGATCCCTCCGGCATGCCGGTATTCCGGGCCGGCGACTTCTACACAGACCAACGAAGCCCGCTGACAGAGCGCTGGGGCGGCTGGTACGTCACAGGCACGCATGGCGAAATGACCCACATGGGAAACGCGGTGGCGCGCGATCGCGATCATCCTGAAAAATTAGAAGGCGCAGCGGGTTTGAATATCACCGACCTGAGCCGCAAGTTTGACACCGGAGCGTACCTCACCCCGCATAGCGACATCGTTGCTCTGATGACGCTGGAGCATCAGGCTCGCATGACCAATCTGATTACTCGGGTGGGCTATGAAACCGCGATCACGATCGAGGGCCAGACCGCCTTCAACCAGGCGTATCACCAGCCGGTTGACGAATTGAGCGACGTCGCGCGCCACCGGATCGACTCCGCGGTGGAGCAGTTGGTCGAGTACATGCTGTTCGTGGATGAAACGAAACTGGATGGGCCGATCAAGGGCACGTCTGGATTTGCGGAGGCGTTCCAGAAAGTAGGCCCGCGTGATCGAAAGGGACGGTCTTTGCGCGATTTCGATCTGACGCAGCGCATGTTCCGTTATCCGCTAAGCTACATGATTTACTCGGAAGCATTCGACGGAATGCCGGAGGCCGCGCGGGAGCGCATCTACCGCCGCTTGTTCGATGTGTTGATTGAGAAAGAGAAATCGCCGCGTTACGCCAGGCTGTCCAGCAACGATCGGCGGGCGATACTCGAAATCCTCGGGGACACGAAGCGTAACCTGCCGGGTTATTGGAAGGCTTCGTTGGCCGATGCGCCTTAGTATATAACTTGACATGTGATGCACATGTAAGTATGTTGGGGACATGCCGAAGATGATTCAGCTCCGCCATGTTCCGGATGCGCTGCATCGCAAGCTGAAAGCGCGCGCCGCCACTCTGGGTTTGTCGCTTTCCGACTACTTGATTCAAGAAATCACACCCCTGGCGGAACTACCAACCATGAGCGAGTTCCTAGACCGTTTGCAGCAGCGCGCGCCCGTGACCTTGCGCGAACCCGCGGCGGTAACGATTCGTAAGGTGCGCGAGGGCAGGTGATTGTACTTGACGCCTCCGCGGCATTTGAGTTCCTACTGCAGACTCGCAAGGGTGAATTAATGTCGGCACAACTCAGCAGAGTTACAGAGGTTCATGCACCACATCTGTTGGATATCGAGTTGGCGAGTTCGCTACGCCGGGGGGTTACCTTAGGCACACTCACCGGCGAGCGCGCCCGTCAGGTTTTGGACGATCTTCGCGTGATGCGAGTACAGCGTTACTGGCACGTGCCTCTTCTCGCTCGAATCTGGGATTTTCGCAGCAATTTTTCAGCGTATGACGCTTGTTATCTCGCCCTAGCAGAGGCGCTGGATGCCACCCTCCTGACGTGCGACAAAGCTATGGCATTGGCACGCCTGCGTCATGGACAAGTTGAGTTAGTGTAACTACCGCGCAGCCAGCAGCGCACGCAGATGGCGGGCGCGTTCCGGCGAGCGCAGTTGCCGCAAGGCCTTGGCTTCGATCTGGCGGATGCGTTCGCGGGTGACGTCGAATTCCTGGCCGATTTCTTCCAGCGTATGCTCGCGCTCGCAGCCGATGCCGAAGCGCAGGCGGATCACCTTCTCCTCCTTGGGAGAGAGCGTCTTGAGAATATTCGCGGTTTCGTCGCGGACGTTGGTGTCGATGACGGCATCAACCGGCGAACCCACCCAGCGGTCCTCGATCAGGTCGCCCAAGGCCGATTCGCCATCGCGGCCGACCGGAGTTTCGAGCGACACGGGATCGCGCGAGATGGTCTTCAGCTTCTGGACCTTCTCCACCGGAATGTCCATGCGGCGGCTGATTTCGTCGTTGGTCGGGGCGCGGCCGAGTTCCTTTTCCAGCTCGCGCGTGGCGCGCAGGAACTTGTTCATCGACTCGTTCATGTGCACCGGAATACGAATGGTGCGCGACTGATCGGCGATGGCGCGAGTGATAGCCTGGCGAATCCACCAGGTAGCGTAGGTCGAGAACTTGTAGCCGCGGCGGTATTCAAATTTGTCGGCGGCGCGCATCAGGCCGATGTTGCCTTCCTGGATCAAATCCAGCAAGTGCAGTCCGCGATTCACATACTTTTTAGCGACGGAAACCACCAGGCGAAGGTTGGCTTCGACCAGATCCTTCTTAGCGCGCTCGGCTTCGAACTCGCCGTGACGGATCACCGCCATGGTATGCCGCAAGTCGCTGAGGCCGGCGCCGGCGGTTTGCTCCCGCTTGCGGATTTCGCGCTTGAGCTCCTTGGCCTTGGCCAACGCGGTTTGGCTAGAGCGGCCCTCGATCTTGCGCAGGTCACGGTCGAGGTGCGACAGTTCGTCGACCACGCGCTCGATTTCTTTGGCGAACATCTTCCACTGGGAACTGTAGAAGGGCACGGCGCGGATGGCTTGCGAGATTTCCACCCAGCAGCGATTCACTTTGCCGGCGGTCCGGCGGCGCAGCTTCTTATTGCTCGCGGGCACGGCGTCCATTTTGTCAGTGAGCTGCCCTAACTTTTTATGCAGGGAGACAATGTCCGCAAGTTGCTGCTTGACTTCGTTGCGCCGCTTGGCGTAGGCGGCACTCTCGATCTCGAGATCACCCAAATCGACGAAGGCGTCGAGGTCTTCCACTTCCTTGCGAATCTGCTCGCAGATTTCAACGGCACGAAGCTGGACCAAGGCAGAGCGGCTAATGGCCTTCTGCATCCGCAACTTGCCGCGCTCCATGCGGCGCGCCAAGTTCACTTCGCCTTCACGGGTTAACAACGGAACGGCGCCCATCTCGCGCAGGTACACCCGTACCGGATCGTCGGTATAGATCGACTCTTCTACCGGATGAGCAGCCGCAAACTCTTCGCTATCATGAACTTCTTCGGGATGGAAGAAGCCACCTTCTTCGTCGAAGGGGAGCCCTAGCGGTTCCTGGCTGGGGCCCTCAAATTGATCCTCAAACTGGTCCAACGCATCCACCTCCCCCGACCTCGTAAATCTCTCTGGTCGGGGCACAAGTCGTCATGACTCATAAGCCTTTTAATTTCAAACAGATGAGTCTGCACACTCCATCCGTAGGCCAGACGCATGCCGCATCCTAGTATATCAGCGTTCTGGCGATCTGTTAAGTCCCTATTACAAAAGATGTTTTCGGACGCCTAAGGTTTCAACCCAAGTCGAGCTCAGCCGCGGCGCTGCAAGAGGTCCTTCAATTCCGTAACGAATGCCTCCACGTCCTGGAAGTCCCGGTAGACCGACGCGAAACGAACATAGGCGATCTTATCGAGCGTCCGCAGGCGATCCATGAGCAGTTCCCCGATGGCCGTGGTCGAGATCTCACGATCAGCGCTATCTGCAAGCATAGAATCGACTTCGTCCACTACTTCGGCCAGCTTAGCCATGGCAACCGGACGCTTTTCGCAGGCCTTGATCAGGCCTTCCAGGACCTTCTGCCGGTCAAATTTCTCACGCCTCCCATCTCGTTTGACGACCATGTAGGGCACTTCGTCACTACGTTCGTAGGTGGTAAAGCGACGCTCGCACTTCAGGCACTCCCGGCGGCGGCGGATCACGTCGCCTTCCTTGCTTTCGCGGGAATCGATTACGCGGTCCTGGCGATGGCCGCAGAAGGGGCAAGTCATAAGGGTTTGGCGGCAGTTTTATTTGCGGCCAGCGTCCCAGATTACGCCAGGAAGGGGGCTAAAGGGAAGTAGAATGTAAATCGAACTTCTTAAACGCAACCTACGTTCTACTGAATAGGCGACACGATGGAAGCGATGACGGCAGTTCGACAGACGATGGTGGGGATCACCACGCCAGCACCCACGACGCGCGGAAGATCTCCTTGGATGCCGATAACCTGATCGTTGAGCGGTGCCTGGCCGGCGAGGAAGCCGCCTGGGAAGATCTGGTCCGCATTCATACCCGGCGGGTGTACGCGATTTGCTATCGCTTCACGGGGTCGGATCACAAAGCGCAGGATCTGACGCAGGAAGTGTTCTTGCGGGTGTTCCGGTCGCTGAAAAATTTCCGGGCCGGAGAGGGTTCGTTCACCGTCTGGCTGGGGCGGGTGGCGCGGAATCTGCTGATCGACGACTACCGCAAAAACAAGCTCGACCGGGCGACGGAGTCGCTTGAAGAACGTCTGCCGGTGATCGAAAATACCACCGCCGTTACGGCGCGCGCCGACGGCATGCTGGCTGGCCGCGAAGCCAGCGAGATGCTGCAATCCGCGCTGCAGAAACTGTCGCCGGAGTTGCGGGAAACGGTGATTCTGCGGGATCTTGAAGAACTGGAGTATCGTGAGATCGCGGAAGTGCTGCAAATACCCGAAGGTACTGTGAAATCGAGATTGAACCGCGGGCGGGCCGATCTGGCTCGCGTGCTGCGGCGCGGCGGTTTGAGCAGGGCGGCGGTATGAGCAGGATCACTTGCAACGAATTCGAGATCCTGCTGGCCGATTACTTCGACGGGACTTTGGCCGCCGATCAGAAGGCCGCGGTCGATGAGCATCGCAATGCTTGCGCGTCCTGCGCGGAACTGGCGCTGGATGCATCGGGTGCGATGGCATTCATCGAACGGGCCGCCAGCGTAGAGCCACCGCCTGCATTGGTGAACCGGATTCTGCTGGAAGTTACAAGGCGGCGAGAGCCGCAGCGTCGTCAAGCTCTCCTGGATCGAGCGGCTGCTGGGCCGGCGCGGCAGATTTATTCTGCAGCCGAGGTTCGCGATGGGGATGGCGATGGCAGTCATTTCGCTGGCGATGGTGGGGCGCTTCTGGGGTGCGGCTGAAAGCGGGGTCGAGCGGTCGTGGGATCGGGCCGTGAAACGGTACGAAAACCTGCAATTGGTTTACGACGTGCAAACTCAATTGGAAGAGTGGGCTCAGGAACGCCAGGTGGCCAGCGAAACGCCGGGCGAGAGCGCAGAATAAATGAGCTCGGACGCAAGGATCATCGGCTACTGCCGGATGTGCGGCAAGGCGCTGGAAGAAAGCGACGCCACTGCCACAGAAGGCACGCTGTATTGCGCCGAGCATGCTCCGCAGGCACAGGCTTTGAGTGAGGTTGGGGCTTCGGCTGCGGATTCGGCGCCCTTGCAGCAACAGCCGCCGCCGCTTTATACGGCGCCTCCCTTTCAGGCTGCCTCTCCCTATGCGCCCAGCCAGCCGCCGCCGCTGCCGAAAATCGATCAGAGTGTTTCGCCGCCACTGGCATTCGTTCTAGGGTTCATTCCCGGCGTGGGAGCGGTCTACAACGGGCAGTATGCCAAGGGCCTGCTGCACGTCGTCATTTTCGGTTCGATCATCAGCATTCTGAGCAGCGGTGCTGCGCAGGGGTTTGTGCCGCTATTCGGGCTGATGATTCCTACCTTCATTTTCTACATGGCGTTTGAGGCGTATCACACCGCTAAGAAGCGCCGGGACGGAGAGATGGTGGACGAATTTTCAGGCCTGGTTCGGGCACGCGGAGCACGCTCGCGATTTCCGATGGCGCCGGTACTGCTGATCACCTTCGGGGTTTTGTTTCTGCTAGACAACCTGGATCTATTGAGGATCGGCCGATTGCTGCGCTACTGGCCGGCATTGCTGATCGTGCTGGGGCTGTACCTGCTGTATGAGCGGATCGCGGAGTCTAAATATGAACCCAAGCAGTAGCCCTTCAACTTCGGGCAATAACCCTTCTTTGCTGCGATCGATTCGAGGTCCGGTGATGCTGGTGACCTTGGGCACGCTGTTCATGATCGATCACTCGGGAGGCGCCAGCTTCCGCAGAACCTGGCCGGTTTTATTGATCGTCCTGGGCGTGATGTGGCTGGGCGAGCATCTGGGAACGAAAGGTGCGTGAGGGAACGCCCGCAAGAACCATGCGCAGAACTTCCTTTGTTGCTCCAATACTGCTGATCGCTATCGGCGGCCTGTTCCTGGCCCGGAATATTTACCCGGAGATGCCGCTGCTGGATTATGTGTCGAGATACTGGCCGCTGATCCTGATCGGCTGGGGATTGCTGCGCATCGTCGAAATCGTAAGCTGGGCGGCGAGCGCCAAGCCGCTGCCAAGACGCGGCATCTCTGGCGGCGAGTGGGTGCTGATTGTGTTCCTGTGCCTGTTTGGTGCGAGCCTGCATGCCGTGCGCGGATTTTCAAACTGGTGGCCGGATCACATGGTCCAGTTGAATGGACTCGGCTTCCTGGAGGGCGAACGCTACGAGTATCCGGTAAGCGTCGACAAGACCTGTTCGCGGACGCCGCATATCGTGCTGGAGGACTTTCGCGGCGACGCGAAGATCAACGGCGTGGATACAGCCGCGGGCGCAGACCAAGTGAAGGTCATCGGGCACAAGACCATCCGCAGCATGGACCAAGCGCAGGCCGATAAAAGCAATGAAGCGGCACCGCTCGATATCAGCGGTGACTTCAATAACGTCGTCATCCGCGTCAGGCAAGATCAGGCGCAGAGATTCGAACGCGTTACGGCCACGCTCGAAATCAGCGTGCCCAAGGGATCTAGCGTCGAGGTCCACGGCCGCACCGGCGACCTGGATATCAACGACATCGCGGGCTCCGTGAACATCACTTCGGACAATGCCGGCGTGCGCCTCAAGAATATCGGCGGCGCGGCGCATGTGGACCTGAGCCGCAGCGACGTGGTTCACATGTCGGGCGTCAAGGGAGACGTGGAGATCAAAGGACACGGCGCCGATATCGAACTCGAAGACATCGCCGGATCCGTCAATGTCGACGGAACCTACAACGGAACCATCGAACTGCGGAAACTTGCCAAGCCCCTACGCTTTAACGGCCCGCGGACCAACCTCAGTATGGAAGCGGTGCCGGGCGAAGTGAGTATGTCACTGGGAGACTTTAACGGTTCGAAGTTCACCGGGCCGACGCATCTGACCAGGCGGTCGAGCGACGTAGAGATCAGCGATTTCAGCGGCCCGCTCGATATCAGCATCGAACGCGGCGATCTCAACCTGCGTCCAGGTTTGCCGCTGGGGAACATCCAGGCGCATTTGCGCTCGGGCGATATCCGTCTGTCGCTTGCCCGCGGCCGCGCAGTTCTCGTTGAATGCGTCGACCAATAATGGCTCGATCTCCAACCCCTTCGACGGCGGATTCGAGTCGAAGCCAATGGGCGCAGGGGAACGTTGCGTGGCGCGGTGGGCGCCGGCCCAGCGATCGAACTTGAGACGCAGCGCGGCGACATCACGGTGCAGAAGGCCGTCACGGCCGGCGTGAATCCTCCGCTCGAAAAACTAGACCAGTAGGATTCGCACGTCCGCCACGTTGGTGCCGGTGGGACCGGTCTTCACCAAGCCGCCGGCTTTCTCGAAAAAATGATACGAGTCATTGTCGGCGAGGAACTGTCCCGGGTTGAGACGCAGCACGGCGGCGCGGCGCAAGGTGGAAGCGTCGGCGATGGCTCCGGCCGCGTCGGTAGGACCATCGATGCCATCCGTGCCACCGCTGAAGATGGTGACCTGTGGAGCGGACTCCAGCGCAATCGCAGCAGCCAGCACGAATTCCTGATTACGTCCGCCCAGCCCCGTGCCGCGGATGGTGACGGTGGTTTCGCCGCCGGATAGGAAGCAGGCGCGGGTCCCGCCACGGGCCATCATCTCGCGTGCCAGGGCCGCGTGCATGCGCGCGATTTCGCGAGTTTCGCCGTCGATGGTGGTCGAAAGAATAATCGGCCGGTAGCCGAGAGCCTTGGCTTTCTTCGCGGCTGCGTCCACCGATTGGCGGTTGCTGCCTACAATCACGTTCTGCGCGTTCACCTGAGTCTTGGGCGTCTCGGTCAGGTGCGGGACAGGAATGCCGAAGCGCTTGAGCACGGCGGCGGCGTCATCGACAGTAGTGGAATCGAGAACCGTTGGCCCGGACCCGATCACGCTTAGGTCGTCGCCGATCACGTCCGAGAGAATCAAGGCGACGACGGTGGCGGGCGCGCCCAGCGCTGCGAGATGCCCACCCTTGATGGCCGACAAATGCTTGCGCACGGTATTCATTTCGTGGATGGTGGCGCCGGAGGCCAGCAGCTGCCGCGTGATCGCCTTTTTCCCTTCGAGCGTCATGCCCTCGACAGGAAGCGGCATCAGCGCGGACGCACCGCCGGAAATGACACACAACAACAGATCGCGCGGACCGCTCTCCCGGGCGATTTCCGCGATCCGGCGAGCGCCTTCGACGCCGCGCTCGTCCGGCACCGGATGGCCGGATTCATGCAGGTGAATCCGCTTCAGTTTGGTTTTCGTGCCGTCGGGGACGTTGATCCAGCCGCCGGTGACGCGCTTGCCGAGCAGGCGTTCGAGCGCCTGCGCCATCTTGGCGCTGGCCTTGCCGGAGCCGATCACGTAGATGCGATCGAAATCGGACAGGCGGTAGCTGCGGCGATCGACGCGCAGGACCTCGCTACCAACTCGACCGTTGCACTTGACGTGCGCGAAGACGGCTTGAACGGGGTCGGCCGCTTCGAGCGCGGCGTGAAAAATGTCTAAAGCGTGTTTTCTGCTCATTTGGCTTTAAGGGCGAAAGAGGGGGAGCGCCAGGATGCTGGTGACAACGGCGGCGGGCGCCTGGTCGAACGTCTCGATACGATAGTCGGCGCGCGCGTAGGACTCGCGGCGGACCTCAAACAACTGCTGGAAGCGCCGCGGGTCGCGGGCCAGCGGGCGGTGCGTCTCGGCGGCGATGCGCGGCTGGATGACTTCGAGCGGCGCGTCGAGCCATATGGTCACACCGTGATTGGACGCCAATGCGAAATTCTCATCGATAGTGAACGCCCCTCCGCCCAAGGCAATCACCTGGGGCCGCCCCGTGCGTACGTTAAGAACCCGCTTCTTGAGCGCTTCGGTTTCGAGGGCGCGGAACTCGCCTTCGCCGCGTTGGTCGAAGATCTCGGCGACAGACGCTCCCGCGGCCTTCTCGATTTCCTGATCCAGGTCGAAAAAACTCCAGCCGAGTTCGTCGGCGAGCGCGCTTCCGACTGTCGATTTGCCACACCCCATGAATCCAACCAGATAGATGCCCGGCGTCTGCTTCAGCTTGAGAATCATGGTTACGCGAAAGTGATAATAGTAGCATGCAGGGATGGCTTCCGTTGTTTCCGCTTCAGGTGGTGTTGTTGCCCGACGCCGAATTGCCGCTGCACATCTTCGAGGACCGCTACAAGGAAATGATCGCCGAAGTGCTGCGCGACAAGATCGAATTCGGAGTGGTGCTGGCGAACGAGCGGGGGATCGTGAATACCGGCTGCACGGCGGCTATCGAGCGAGTGCTGCGCGAGTACCCGGATGGCCGCTTGGACATCCTGACGGTGGGCCGGAGGCGGTTCGAGATCGAGCGTGTTAACGAAGAACGGGCGTTCCTGCGGGGCGAGGTGGACTACTTCGATGACGACGTTGATAACGACGATGAGACGCTGCCGGAGGATGAGTCCCGAGCGCGGGCCATTGCGGGATATAACGAATTGCGCGCGCTTGACCGCGGAATCGCCGCTGCCCAGTTCGGAGACCTACGACCCGCAGCTGAGCTTTCGGCTGGCGCGTCCGATTCAGGAACTGGGATTACGGCAGGCGCTGCTTACGGCGCGCAGCGAGGCGGAGCGGTTGCGCCAACTGGCCGAATTCCTGCCGGCGTTTCTAATTCGCCAGCGGCGCATCGAGCGCGTGAAGCAGGTGGCGCCCCGCAACGGCCACGGCGGAAAGGCTCCGGGAATTCCAGTGAGCGGCCGCCTCTCCCTGCTGATCGACGCAGACGATACGCTGTGGGAAAACAATATCTATTTCGAGCAAGCCTTTGACAATTTTTGCGACTTCCTCGATCACTCGGCGCTGACGCAGCAGCAGGTGCGCGATGTGCTGAACGAGATCGAACTGGTGAATGCCAAGAGCCAAGGCTACGGCTCGATGAAATTCGGGCGCAATCTGCAACAGGCCTACCGGCATCTGGCCGAACGCGAGATCCGCGACGACGATTTGCGGCACGTGCTGTCGCTGGCGGAGCGAATTCTGGAGCAGCCGATGGTGGTGATCGATGGCGTGGAGGAAACGCTCGGCTACCTAAGCGAACGCCATGAACTGACGCTGTTCACCAAGGGCCATCCCGACGAGCAACTGTTGAAAGTGGACCGGTCGGGGCTCGGCCGCTATTTCGCGCACAAGGCGGTGGTGAAAGAAAAAGATGTTGAGGCGTACGCGCGGTTAGTGGAGGAGCGCGGGCTGACGCGCGATTCGACGTGGATGATCGGCAATTCGCCGAAGTCCGACATCAATCCGGCGCTCGAAGCCGGATTGCACGCGGTGCTGGTGCCGCATCCGCACACCTGGGTGCTGGAGCATCAGGATCTTCGCGAGCCTGGCGACCAGCGGTTTCTAACGGTGGAACGGTTCGCGGATCTGCGTCTGCACTTTTAAAGGCGCTTACTTCAGTGCGGCTCGGGTAGCGATGTCCAGCACCCAACCGGGGAAGATACCGAGAACCAGCGTGCCCAAGGCCGAAGCGTATACGGCGATTTTGAGGCCGATGCCGGGGGCGTCGAGCGTATCCATCGAATCGCCGGGGTCCTTGAAGTACATCACGACCAGGACGCGCAGATAGTAATACGCGGCGACCGCGCTATTGAGCAAGCCGAGCACGGTCAGCCAGAACAGGTTGGCGTCGAGCGCGGCTTTGAAGATGTAGAACTTGCCGAAGAAGCCGGCGGTGAGCGGCACTCCAATCAGACTGAGCAGGAAGATGGTGAGCATCGCGGCCATGGCGGGCTGGCGCTGTGAGAGACCCGCAAAGTCGTCGATGGCAACATAGCGTTCGCCCTTGCGCGATAAGTACGTCACGACGGCGAACGCGCCAAGATTGGTGAAGGCATAGGCGGCCAGATAGAACATGGCCGCGGCGGATCCGGTGTTGGAATCCGCTGTGACAGCCACCAGAATGTATCCGGCATGCGCGATGGAACTATACGCCAGCATGCGTTTGATGTTGGATTGCTGGATCGCGGCAAAGTTGCCAACCACCATGCTGGCCAACGCGCAGACCCATACGATGGGCTCCCAGCGAGCAGGCGATGGGCCCGAAAGCGGTCATGAAAACGCGCAGCAGAATCGCAAACGCCGCGGCTTTTGGACCGACGGTTAGGAATCCGGAAACCGGAGCGGGTGCGCCTTGGTAAACGTCGGGCGCCCAGATCTGGAATGGAGCGGCGGAAATCTTGAAGCCGAATCCGACGAACATCAGCGCGGCGGCGGCGCCGGCCAGCGCGAGCGGCGGCGTGGACGTTTGCAGCGCGCTGCGGATGTGATCGAGATTGGTCGAGCCCGTCAGACCGTAGATCCACGCGACGCCATAGAGCAGGAATGCGGTGGCGAAGGAGCCCAGCAGAAAGTATTTGAGCGCGGATTCATTGTTGCGCGGGTCGTCGCGCAGGTAACCGGCTAGCACATAGGAAGAGATGGAGGAAATTTCCAGTCCGATGAAGATCATGATCAGCTCATTGGCGGTGACCATCACGCATTGGCCGACGATGCTGAAGAGAATCAGGGCGTAGTATTCGCCGCCCGGGGACTTCTCGCGCCGCAGGTATTCGGTGGAACTGAGAATCGCGATCACGCCAATGGCGATCACTAGAGCACGGAAGAACGAGGCGAAGCCGTCGATGATCAGCAGGTTGCTGAAGGCGGCGCCGGGGTCGCCGGATGCGGATAACGACGCTACCAGAGCGGCGAGCAGCGCCACTATCGAGAACGGGCCGTAGATCTTGCGCTGGTCATCGTTGGTGAAGACTGCTTCCATGAACATGATCAGCACGCCCGCGATGGTCAGGATTATTTCGGGAAGGATGCGGAAGTATTCGACGCCGGTGGGGAACAGGTTAGCGGGCATTCGCCACCTCCCGCACCGCAGACGGCGATGGCGGCGACTGCGCGACGCGCTGCTTGCTCAGGTCCAGTATCCGCGCGTTCTGCGCGCTAATCGCCGGCATGAAAGTTTGCGTATAACTGCCCATCCAGAGCATCAGCAGCAATAGCGGGAGGATGGCCGCCCATTCGCGCCCGCTCAGATCCGGCATGTGGTGGCTCAGCGATTCGGACGCCTTGCCGTAGAACGTTCGCTGGTACAGCCACAGCATGTAGCAGGCGGAAAGAATCACGCCGATCGCGGCGAACACGGTGGACGGAAGCTGACGAACGCCGCGCCCTGCAGCACCAGGTACTCGCCGATGAAGTTATTCAGCATCGGCAGCCCGATCGACGCCAGCGTAGCTGATCAGAAACACAATCGCCAGGTTGGGCGCGGGCGTGGCGACACCGCCGTAGGCCGAAATCTCAAGCGAGTGGCGGCGCTCGTAAAGATAGCCGACCAGCAGGAACAACGCGCCGGTCGAGATACCGTGACTCAGCATCTGATACACCGCGCCGTCGAGCCCCTGCTGCGTGAATGAAAATACGCCGAGCACGACGAACCCCAAGTGGCTGACCGACGAATACGCCACCAGTTTCTTCATGTTGGGCTGGACTAACGCAACCAGCGCGCCGTAGACAATGCCGATCACCCCGAGCGCCATGATCCAGTGCGCCGACTTGTGCGCCGCGTTGGGGAATAGCGGCAGGCAGAAACGGACCAGCCCGTAGGTGCCCATTTTCAGCATGACGCTGGCCAGCATGATGGAGCCGGCGGTGGGCGCTTCGACGTGCGCATCGGGCAGCCAGGTGTGCAGCGGGAATATCGGAACCTTGATCGCGAAGGCGATGAAGAATGCCAGGAACAACAGCATTTCCGCCTGGCTGCTCAACGCGAGCCGGCCGCTCTGCAACTGGCTCTGGATCTGCGAATAGTCGAATGTGCCGGCGCGGTTATATAGAAAGATGATGGCCGCCAGCATCAGGACCGATCCGGCAAACGTGTAAAGGAAGAACTTGACGGCGGCATAGATGCGGCGCTCATGGCCCCAGATGCCGATCAGGAAGTACATCGGCACCAGGCCGATTTCCCAGAACACGTAGAACAGGAAGAGGTCGAGCGAAACGAACACGCCGATCAGGCCGAACTCCAGCAAGATCAGGAACGCGAAGAATTCTTTCACGCGATGATCGATGTGTTTCCACGACGCCAGCACCGAGATCGGCGTGAGCAGTGTGGTCAGGATGACCAGCCACAGGCTCAGTCCGTCGATGCCGACGTGATAGCGGATGGGGGGAGAGCTGATCCATTCGGAATCGTGCACGAATGCGAAGCCCTCCGGCGCGGAACCGCTGAAGGTACCGGCGAGTCCCAGCGAGATCGCGAAAATCACCAGCGAAATCACCAGGGCCGCCATGCGCGAGAGGTTGGGATTGCTTTTGGGAATCAGCAAGAGCAGCAGGAAGCCGACGAGCGGCAGGAAGAGCACGGCGTCGAGGAGATTCATCGGCCGCCTCCCGCCAATGCCGATCGCGATGATCACCATGATCGAACCCAGCACCACCCAGGCGGCGTAACTGCGTATCGAACCCGATTGCAAGCGTTTGAGGATGCCGCCGATGTTGCGCGCGGTCTTCCCGGTTCCGTTCACGATGCCGTCGATGCCGGCTGCGTCGACCACACGCCACAAGAGTGAGCGCGAGCCGTCGACTCAGGGGCTCGACCACTAGCGAGTCATAGAACTCATCGACGAAATACTTGTTATAGATCCAGCGGTAGGGCGTGCTGAAGCTGCGCGCCAGCTCCTCCGGAATCGCGGGCGAGATCAGGTAGAACCAGGCCGCGATCGCGATGCCGATCAGTCCGAAGGCGACAGAGACCACGGCAGTCCACGGAATTCCGGGAGCTTCTTCGGGAAGTTTGAACATCGGCTCCAGCCACTTCGGGATGTTGATGTAGCCGCCCACCAGACTCAGCACCGCGAGGACTGCCAGCGGGATCCACATGGACGGCGGCGATTCGTGCGGCTCGCCGTGGCCGTGATCGTCGTGCCCGTGGGCGTCGTGGGCGTGTGGCTGGCGGCCTTCCAGCGAGGCTCGCCGAAGAATGCCAGGAAGAACGCGCGGAACACGTAGAAGGCGGTCAAGCCGGCGGTGAACACGCCGACCCAATACATCCACGGTGCGTATTCGTAGGCCGACGCCAGGATCGCGTCCTTACTGAAATAGCCGGACAAACCCGGAAAGCCGGAAATCGCCAAACTCCCGCACAGCAGAGTCCAGAACGTGATGGGTGTATACTTTCGCAAGCCGCCCATCTTGCGCAAATCCTGTTCGCCCGACATGGCGTGGATCACGCTTCCGGCGCCCAGGAACAGGAGCGCCTTGAAGAATGCGTGCGTCATCACGTGAAAGATGCCGGCGGAAAACGCGCCCGTGCCGAGGCCCAGGAACATGTAGCCCAACTGCGAAACTGTCGAGTAGGCGTAGACCTTTTTGATGTCGGTTTGGGCCATGCCGATGGTTGCCGAAAAGAACGCCGTCGCCAGACCGATGATCGCTACAACTTCGAGCGCGCCGTGGGCGTGCAGGAAAATCGCAGAACTGCGCGTGACCATGTAGACGCCTGCGGTCACCATGGTCGCCGCATGGATCAGAGCGCTGACCGGCGTCGGACCCGCCATCGCATCCGGCAGCCACACGTACAGCGGAATCTGCGCCGACTTGCCGACAGCGCCGACAAACAGCAGCAGGGCGATCGCGGTGATCCAGCCAGCGCTCGATTCGACGGGCATTCCTTGTACTTTGCCGAACACCGTGGCGAAATCGAGAGATCCGAAGTGCATCACGATGAGGAACACCGCCAGCGAAAACCCGAAGTCGCCAATGCGGTTTACGATGAACGCTTTGTTGCCGGCGTCGGTCGCGAATTTTCCGTCGAAATAGAAGCCAATCAGCAGGTAGCTGCACAATCCCACGCCTTCCCAGCCGACAAACAGCAGCAGGAAATTGGCGGCGAGCACCAGCACCAGCATGAAGAACATGAACAGATTCAGGTACGCGAAGAAACGGTAGTAGCCGACCTCGTGCGCCATGTAGCCAACCGAATAAACGTGAATGAGAAAGCCGACGCCGGTAACAATCATCAGCATCACGGCCGTCAGGCGGTCGATGGCGAAATCGACGCTGATGTTCAGCATCCCGGATTGAATCCAGGTGTAGTAATGCTCGGTGTACGCCTGCTCCAAGGGATTGCCGCCGCTAAAGACGCCGAGAGCGCCCAGGGTCTTCAACACCCACAGAAAGCTCAGCAGCACGGAGCCCACGGCGACCGCGTTGATTGCGGTCTTCGACATCCGCCGGCCGAGCAGGCCGTTCACGGCGAAACCGGCTAGCGGTAAGAGAGGTATCAACCAAAGTTGCATCTTAGTTTTTGAGCGAGCTTAATTCGTCGATTTCGAGCGTATGCCGGTTCTTGAACACGGTCAGGATGATCGCGAGGCCGACCGCGGCTTCGGCCGCCGCCACTACCATCACGAAGAATGCAAAAATATGTCCATCCACTTGTTTGAGCTTGTAAGAGAACGTGATGAAGCTAAGATTCACGGCATTGAGCATCAGCTCGATCGACATGAACACGGTGATAATGTTGCGGCGGAATAAAAATCCGGCGATCCCCAGCACAAACAAAATCAGGCTGAGGCTCAGGTACCAGGAAAGCGGCACGCTCGGAGGAAGCGAAGGCACTAATCGATCTCCTTTTTCGCCAGAACAACTGCGCCGAGAATGGCTATCAGGATCAGGACGCTGGTCACTTCAAAGGGCAGCAGGTATGTGGTGAAGAGCGCGCGTCCGAATTCGAGCGGCGAGCCTTTGGTGAACTGGCCGAACATCACGTTTTCCGAAGCCGGCAGGCGGCGGGCGATCAGGCGGGCGATCAATCCCAGGAACACCAGCAGCAGTGGAACGCCCGCGAAGGTGGCCCATGTCCCGCGGCCCTTGTGTTCGGTCCCTGCGTTCAGCAACATGATGACGAACACAAACAGAACCATGATGGCGCCGGCGTAGACGATCAGCTGCGCGGCGGCAATGAATTCGCCACCAAGCAGCAGATACAGCGCCGCTAGGGCGCCCATCACGCCCACCAGCGATAGGGCGCTCGAAATCGGATGCGTCTGCACCACCAGATTGATGCCGCAGATCACAGCGGTCGCGGCGAAGATCATAAAGAGGAGTGCGTCCATAATGTGCGCGAGTCCTTAGGACAGAGCCACCACCAGGCCGGTGAGAAACAGATTGGTCACGGCCACCGGGAACATGAAGGTCCAGGCGAAACGCATGAGTTGGTCATAGCGGAAGCGCGGAAGAGTGCCGCGAACCCAAATATATACGAAGAGAATGAAGAGCGCTTTGGCTGAGAACCAAATGATCGGCATCAGCGGAAGCGCCACTGCGGGAATCAGGAAAAGGCCGGCCAAGCCGAAGAACGCGACACCAACCACAGGGAGCGTAATGCGGTCAAACGGCCGCGCTGGGCTTATCGCGTGCAGGAAGCACAGAACGCCGGCGCCGGCCATCGCGAGCGACGGCAGGAAACTCGAACCGTATGCGGCGGGGAAGGGCGGATGCCATCCACCCAGAAACAGCAGCGTCGCAACGCAGGAAACCGTCACCATGTTGCAGTACTCGGCCATGAAGAAAGCGGCGAACTTCATGCTGCCATATTCGGTGTGGAAACCGGCCACCAGTTCGTTTTCCGCTTCTGGAAGATCGAAGGGCACGCGATTGGTTTCGGCGAAGGCCGCAATGATGAACAGGATGAAGCTGATGATGTTTAAGGGGAATACCTGGAAGATGGTCCACTTGGGGAGGAATCCGAAGTAGAAGCCAGCTTGGCCATCGACAATCCCGCGAAAGCTCAGCGTGTTTAGCACCAGTAGCGGGGCGGCAATCGCCAGCGCCATCGGCAACTCGTAGCTGATCATCTGCGCCGAGCTGCGGAGGCCGCCCAGTAGGGAATATTTATTGTTCGAGGACCATCCGGCCAGCGCGACACCGTACACGCCCAGACCCGATATGCCGAGGATGAACAGCACGCCGATGTTGAGATCGGTCAACTGCATGGCGGTGGTGATGGCTGGAATGTGCAGCGGGCCGAGATTGATCGCGGGGAGGCTCAAGCTCGGTTCCGAACGGAATCACCGCGATGGGAATCAGCGCGAACAGCACCGCAATAAATGGCGCCATGAACCAGAACACTTTATTCACGTGGGAAGGCATCATGTCTTCCTTGGTGATCAGCTTGATCACGTCCGCCAGCGGCTGCAGCAATCCGTGCGGACCTACGCGGCGCGGACCGACACGCAACTGGATGTGAGCCAGCACCTTGCGCTCCAGCCATTGCAGGTAGGCGAGCGCGGTTAGCAAAACGAAGGCCACCACAGCGGCTTTGATGATGCTCAGAATTAAGAAATTCATTTCGCCGATTGCCCCTGCCCGCCGTACAGTTTGCCAGGAGCTTCCATCACGTTGTTGAGTATTTCGGAATATGGCGTGAGCGAGCCGGAGGTGAACAGCGTGTCGCCGGAAGATTGGATGGCGCCGGGCAGCGCGGCGACGCGGCCGTTGAGAGGCATGGTCGGTACCGGGCCCATCGCCAGCAGCGCAGGCGAGACTCCGTAGCCATGCACGCTCTTGCGGATCTCGTCGAATACTTTGTCGGGGAGCCAAATGCCGAGGTTCAAACCCATTTCCTTGGCAATCTGCCCGAAGATTTCGAGATCTGTCTTCGTGCCCATCACCTTGATCGCCTGCTTCAGTCGCTGCACTTCGCCGCAGACGTTGGTCACGGTGCCGTTCTTTTCGTACGCCGATGCGGCGGGGAGAACGATATCGGCCTGCTTCGCGGTCTCGGTCATAAAGAGGTCTTGTACGACGAGAAAAGCGTTGTTCGACGCGAGCGCAGCGCCCTTTAGCGGATTCGCGCCGACTACCCACAGGACGTCCAAGTCGGCCGCCGCTAGCATCTGTTCGCGGGAGAGGCCGCCATCGCGCGGCAACACACCCATGTCGAACGCGCCGCGCGAATTCGAGTAGTCGACCAGGCAAACGTACTTCACCGGAATGCCCAGCGAATCGCCGAAGGCCACCAGCTTACGCAGGGAATCGCCTTGGACGGAATCGCCGAACACGATGACCAGGTCGCCTTCCGCCTTCAGTTTGTCGCGCAGCGATTCGACGCCGGCGACTTCCCCGCCCTTTTCGATGCGAACGCTCGCCACGGCCTGATTGTCTTCGCGAACCGGGCCCGTGGTTACCGCATAAATATGCGCCTGGTGATGACGGAAGTTGGCTCGCGCCTGGAAGGACAGGAACGGGTGCTGCTGCGCCAGATCCGCGCCCACTACGAGAACTGCTTTCGCGGAATTCAAGTCTTCGGTCGAGGCGAGTGCGTTGGTCTTGCCGGAGAGAGCATCGAAAAGAGTCGCCAGATCGCCGGTCCGATGATGATCGATGTTATTGGTGCCGAGACCCTGTCGCGCGAACTTCGCCAGGAAGAAATTCTCTTCGTTGGTGGTGTGATTCGAGCCGATCACGCCGAACTTGCCGCCGCGCGCTTTGGCTTCGCTGAACTTGGTCGAGACGACTTCAAGCGCCTTCGACCAGGAAATCGGCTCGAAGCCTTTCTCGGTCTGCATCATCGGCGATTGCAGGCGTTCCGGGTGCTTGGTGAAGTCGAACGCGTAGCGGCCCTTCACACACAGGAACTCATTATTGATGCCGCTGCGGTCGCGGTTATTTCCGCGGATGATCTCGTCGTTGCGGACGCCCAGCGTGGTCTTGCAGCCATCGGCGCAGTGGGTGCAGATGGTTCCCACATGCTCCATTTCCCAGGGCCGGGTTTGATAACGATATGAGCCGCTGGTGAGCGCGCCCACCGGGCAGATATCAATGCAGAGGCCGCACTCGTCGCATTCCAGATGATCCCCGTGGTTGGGAACGATCTCGGAAATCGCACCGCGGTTGCCAACGCCGAGAGCTCCCACGCCCATGCCTTCGTTGCAGGCGCGTACGCAGCGGTAGCATAGGATGCAGCGCGGGGCGTCGAAGTACACGACCGGCGACCATTGCTTCTCGTCGACGTGCAGCTTACGCTCGACGAAGCGGCTCTCGCCGGCGCCATAGCGGAACACCATGTCCTGCAATTCGCACTCGCCGCCCTTATCGCACACCGGACAATCCAGCGGATGATTGGTCAAGCAGGAATTCGAGCGTTCCCTTGCGCGCTTTCTTCACAAGGTCGGAGTCGGTGCGCACAACCATCCCTTCGGCGACGGGTGTGGTGCAACCCACTTGCAGCTTCGGCGTCTTCTCGATCTCGACCAAACACATGCGGCACGCGGCCTGGAGGGTGTAGTCCTCGTGATAACAGAAGGCCGGCACTTCGATGCCGTTCTGGCGCGCCACTTCGATCAGCAGCTTGCCCTTCTCCGCCTGGATCTCGCGTCCGTCGATGGTCAGCTTTACGATGTCAGCCACGGTTATACCAGCACCTCTTGACGCGCCAGATACACCTCGAAATCTTCGGTGAACTTCTCAACGATGGAAATCGTGGGCAGCGCTGCCGCATCGCCCAACGCGCAGAACGTGCGGCCCAGCATGTTCTTCGAGAGCTCGCCCAGCAGCGAAATATCTTCGCGGCGGCCTTGTCCTTCATAGAATCGCTGGAGAATTTTCTTGAGCCAGGTCGTGCCCTCGCGGCAGGGGATGCACCAGCCGCAGCTCTCGTGCGCGTAAAATTTCATGATGCGCAGCGCGAAGCGCACCATGTCGGTGGTCTCATCCAGCACCACCATGCCGCCGGAACCCAGCATGCTGCCGACCTTCGCGAGCGTGTCGTAGTCCATCGCAATGTCGCATTCGTCGGCTTTGAGAATGGGACACGACGAGCCGCCCGGAACCACCGCCTTCAACTTCTTGCCGCCCGGAATCCCGCCCGCGACTTCGTAGATCGCCTTCATCATCGAGTAGCCCAGCGGCAATTCGTAAACGCCCGGCTTGTTGACGTGCCCCGAGATGCACACCAACCGCGTGCCGCCGTTCTTGGGAGTCCCCAGAGCCGCAAAGGCTGCGCCGCCATCGCGAATAATCGCCGGGATCGCGCTGAACGTTTCGACGTTATTCAATAGCGTCGGCAAGGCCCACGCGCCGGCCACAGCCGGAAACGGAGGCTTCATGCGCGGGATGCCGCGCTTGCCTTCTATCGAATCGAGCAAGGCCGTCTCTTCGCCGCATTCATAGGCGCCGGCGCCACTGTGAGTGTAGAGATCGAACTGGAATCCCGTACCCGCAATATTCTTGCCCAGGTAGCCCTTCGCGTAAGATTCGTCGATGGCGCGATCCATTTCGTCGATCAGATACCGGTATTCGCCTCGTATATAGATGTAGCCGACATGCGCATCGACGGCCAAGGCCCCGATCAGGATGCCTTCGATCAACTGGTGCGGATCATACTCCATTAAGAGCCGGTCTTTACAAGTACCGGGCTCGCTTTCGTCCGCGTTGATGATGATGACGCGCTGCTTAGGAGAATTGCGCGGAACGAAACTCCACTTGAGTCCGGTGGGGAAGCCGGCCCCGCCGCGGCCGCGCAATGCGGAGGTTTTTACTTCTTCGATGATCGCCTCGGGCGTCATCTCCTTCGCTTTGAGAAACGCCTTGTAGCCATCGTTCGCGAGATAAACGTCGAGCGTCTCGGAACCTTCGATCCCAAAGTTTTTGCTGACGACGCGAGTCTCAAGCGGGCTGGGCTGATTATAAAGTTGCTTCGCCATTACTGCGCCTTCCTTAGGTCGTCGATCAGCTGATCCAGTTTCTCGGGCGTCACATGATGATGGAAGTCGTAGTTGATCTCAACCGCTGGGGCCCAGGAACAGGCGCCCATGCATTCCACTTCTTCCAGTGAGAACTGGCCATCCGCGGTGGTTTCCTTGTTTCCGACGCCCAGCTTTTTCTTGGCGTGCTGGTACAACTCTTCGCCGCCGACAATCAGGCAACTGATGTTGGTGCACACCTGCACGTGAAATTTGCCCTGCGGCTTGCGGTGCAGCATGGAGTAGTAGCCCACCACTTCGTCCACCTGCAGCGGCGTCACCTTGCAGCGCCGGGCGACTTCTTCGATCAGCTCTTTGGTGACCGCGCCCACTTCGTCTTGCCCGTAAATCAGCATGGGAACCACGGCCGAGCGTGTGCGCCCTTCCGGGTAGCGCGTGAGCATCTTCGCGAATCGTTCTTCGAGTTGCGGCGAGAAGGTCATTAGCGGTCGGTATCTCCCAGCACGAAATCCATGCTGCCCAGCGAGGCGATGGAATCGGCAATCAAGGTTCCTTCGAGCAGTGGAGGGAGCGCCATCAGATTCGCGAAGCTGGGGGTGCGCATGTGCACGCGGTAAGGCTTCGCAGTGCCGTCGCTGACAATGTAGTACGCGATTTCCCCTCGTGGCGATTCGACAGCCTGATACGCTTCGCCCGCCGGCACGCGGAAGCCCTCGGTCACGATTTTAAAGTGATAAATCAACGCTTCCATCTGCGTCTTCATCTTTTCACGATCCGGCAGGACCACGTGTGGCGCATCCGCGACAAACGCGCCTTCCGGCATCCCTTCCATGGCCTGCACGATGATGCTCGCGCTCTGCCGCATCTCTTCCAGGCGCACGCGATACCGGGCATACACGTCGTTTTCGGTGCGAGTCGGGACTGTGAAGTTGAATTTCTCGTAACTCGAATAGGGTTCGGTCTTGCGAACATCGAGCGGGATTCCGGCGGCGCGCAGCATGGGGCCGGTCACGCCCAGATCGAGCATGTCCTCGATCGAAATAAAACCGACTCCCTGCGTGCGGATCTTCCAGATGGGATTCGAATCGAGCAGGTTCTCGTACTCGTCAACCTTGCTGGGGAACTGGCGGATGAACTTGCCGAGCGCCTTCTCCCAACCGCGCGGCGGCTCCAGCGCCACACCGCCGGGACGAATGTAGCTGGTCATCATGCGCTGCCCGGAGAACATCTCCTTTATGCGCAGAACGTCTTCGCGCTCGCGAAAGCAGTAGAAGAACATGCTCATCGCGCCGATGTCGAGAGCGTGCGTCCCCAGCCAGACTAAATGACTATTCAGCCGGTCTAGCTCCACGAGCATCACGCGCAGCCACTGCGCTTTCGGCGGAATCTCCAGTTGCAGCAACTTCTCCACCGTCAGCGCGTACACCAGATTGTTAGCGAGGTTCGACAGGTAATCCACGCGATCGGTGAGCGTCACCACCTGCGCCCAATTGATCGCCTCGCACTGCTTCTCGATGCCAGTGTGCAGAAAGCCGATATCCGGCTCAGCTTTCTTAATGGTCTCGCCTTCGAGCTCAATGACGATACGGAGAACGCCGTGCGTGGAGGGGTGCTGCGGCCCCATGTTCAGCGTCATCCGCCGCGGAGCCGCGGGGCCTGCGGGCGTTTCCTGGAGCGCCGCGATAGTTGCTACGTGATCTTCGAAGGACTGTTTCATATACGCCACTACTCTTTCGCGTACCCGTACTTATAGCCGTGAACCGGATAATCCTTGCGCAGCGGATAGCCTTCCCAATCGAGCGGCATCAGGATGCGCACCAGATTCGGATGATTGCGGAAGCCGATGCCGAACAGGTCGAACACCTCGCGTTCATACCAATCGGCCGCTCGCCACACGCTGTAGACCGAATCGATCTCCGGGTTCTGCCCGCTCACACGGCACTTCACACGCACGCGACGGATGGGCTCAATCGAGTGCAAATGGTAGACGACTTCGAAGCGCGGCTCAGCCGGATGCCAGTCGACGGCGGTGATGGAACTCAGCCGCACGAACTTTTCGTTGTCCTTGAAGTGGCGGCACAAGTCCACGATCTGCGCTGGATCGGCGATCAGCGTAGTTTCGCCCAGCGCCAGCTTGGTCTCAAGAATCGCGGGGTGAGATAGTTCGCTCATTCGTCGCTCATCTTCATTGCCTTCACTGCCCCTCGCTTGAGCTCAGGGCCCCAATCAAGCACGCCCTTCTTATATACGTAGAAAAATCCCACCAGCACCAGCACGACGAACACGAACATTTCGGCCAAACCAAAAAGCTTCAATTCGCGGAAAACGACGACCCACGGAAACAGGAACACGGCTTCGATATCGAACAGGATGAAAATCATCCCCACCAGGTAGAATTTGACGCTGAAGCGTTCGCGCGCGGAACCCACCGGCGCCATGCCAGATTCGTAGGGCGTGTCCTTCAGCGGACTGTGCCCATGCTTGCCCAGCAGCGTGGACGCGGCGATCAGTCCGCCTGCGACCGCAATGGCAATGACGATCTGCACCACTACGGGGAAGTAAAGTTCGGGATAGGTGGTCGGCATGTTTTCGTTGGCGTGCAGCGGGAGCGTGGACTGCCACCGGATTGCTTCAGGTCTGGGTTCTAAACATTCCAATATAATGAGGATCCAAAGGGAGTGTCAAACCCGCCGGATGAAAATGTCGGAAACAAAGACGATTGAAATTGTTTTGAATGGCGAGCGGCAGAGCGTTCCCGCGGGCCTGACGGTGGATCGGCTGCTCACGTTCCTGGAGATGAACCCTTCGCGTGTCGCCGTCGAGCTCGACCGCGCCATCGTCCGCAAATCCGATTGGGCCGCTGCCGAGGTGCACGACGGGGCGCAGCTCGAAGTGGTGTGGTTCGTCGGCGGCGGCTAAGGTGCGCGGCGTCGCTGAAGGAATTCGCGAATCGAAAATTTGCCAGCAAATTTGCAATGCAAAAGTGACCCTATTGACACACCCCTGAAGTTGAGTACAATCGAAAAGTCGCCCCAATGCTCAAACCCCGCAAAAGCCGCCCCGAACCCGCGAACCCAAATCGCACTTACTCTTCCGTTGAAGTATCAACCCTCGCGAGCGTGAGCCTGCGGCAGCTGCAATGGTGGGATGAGCGCAAGGTGGTATCGCCGCGACACGAAGGCCACCGCCGCGTCTACTTTCCGGCGGAGGTGATCGAGATCACCGTCATCGCCGAACTTCGCCGCAAGGGATTTTCGCTGCAGAAAATCCGCCGTGTGTTGCGCTTCCTGCAAAAGGAGATGGGCAAGCGGTTATCGGATCTGACCCAGGCCGGGTCGGATCTCCATCTAGTGACCGACGGGAAGGCCATCTACCTCGAAGACAAGCACGAGCGAATTATCGATCTGCTCAAGAACGCCCATCAGCCCATGTTCCTGGTGTGCGTCAGCGATCAGGCCCGCCGGCTGGATGAAGTGACTCGCAAGCCGGTGCGCGTCGACAACGGACTGCCCGCTCGCCGCTTCCGCGCCGGCTGACCTTCGACTCGCAGGCGAACACCGCCTCAGTGCCGGCGGGTCGACTCCGCCAACATAAGTCCGCATTGCCCCTATTCCCATGGCGGCGCCCCACGCCGACCGGCACCGCGCGGGGAACTATCAGGCGATTATCGTCGTGAAAGTTCACTTGGCACTACCACCTCTGGTGTTAGACCCTCGTGAAGTCCATACAGTTTTTGCGATGAGCCGCTGAAAAGAAATCAATTGCCGTTCAGGTACTGCTCTTATGCTAGTACGACTTTCGGAGATGGTATCTGAGAGTTTATGTTTTCTTGGTGCATACTTAGCACGTGTCTAGGCGATCACTCTTGACTCCACTCAAGGTGGAGCATCAACCATCGGCGACAAAAAGAGTGGACTCGGAGGATCGTTCTGATTTTTTTCGGAGGATATTAATGAAACACTTGCTACACATTTTGAAAAGGCGTGCGGTGCTGTTTGTGCCCGCGCTAGCTTTCATGGGCGCGGCGATTCCGGCCCATGCAACCGCATTCACGTCCAGCGCCTATTACGTCGGCGTCGAGGACCACATTGGCGGCGACTACGACTACAACGACATCGTGTTCACGCTCTCTGGCGCCGGACTTACGCTCAAGAGCAGTGGAACGCTCAGTAATCCGTTCACGCCGAACAACAACGGATTCCCTTTCTTTGACAATCTATCAAGCGATGGAGCAGGCAAGAATTTCGGGAACTGCCTTTACACGGCCGCAACCAACGCTTGCACCGGTGGCGCGCCGCTGAATCCGTCGGCGCAATACCTGTCGAGCGGCGGTGGTTTTGCCGGATTCGATTTCTCAGGAGCGACCGGTTCGGTTACCTTTACGCTCGACGCCGCTATTCATAGCGACAATGACACCCTCTACTGGTGCACCAGTGCGGTCAGTTGCAATGCGCTCGGTGGCAGCACGACGTTCACTCCGGGAACCGGGGACTTCTACTTCAAATTGATAGACACCACCGGCAACGACCACACGTTCACGTCTACGGATTCCAATTTTGCGGTCGCGCTTAACCCCATCCAAAGCACTCCAGAGCCGTTTTCTTTGGGGCTTACGGGGGCCGGGTTGATCGGAATGTACTTTATCCGCCGGCGCCGGACGGACTTGCGCTAGCATGCGAGGTAATTCCAGGGCGGTGCAGCAGCCTCGGCTGCATCCTTTTGAAAACGAGAGGACAGGGTACGCCGTCCGTGCGGTGCCCCCGGGGGTGACGGTAATACCTGCCGTCGCCCGTCCGGGGCGCCTAGCTAAGTACCAGGGCTTACTAGTACTTTTGGGAATACAAACGGTATTGTATTTGTTGTACGTCGAGCTATATACTTAAGTATGTCATCTAAGGGAAAGGACTAGGGTATCTCACCATGGAACACTTAGCCCACCCTCAGATACACCGGAGGATGTGTGTCGAGTAAGATTCTTTCAGCCCTGTTTCTAGTCGGGGGAGCTAGCGCTCTATACGCCGGCCCGGTTTATAGTTGCGGCGGCGGTTCCGCCTGCGATGGGAATCTCTACGCGGTCTGGGTAGTCAGCCAGACGGCTACGTCTTACGTTCTGGATGTGGGCATCCAGGTAACCAGCGGCTACATCGGGAGCACAACCGACTTCGTCAGCGCCCTGTCGATCATTCCTGACAACAACAGTTCTTTCACGGGTGCGAGCCTCACGGGCCACCCGGCCGGAATATGGAGCTTGCAGAGTGGCGGGTTGAACGCCGGAGGTTGTAGCGGCAGCGGTGCGCCGTTCGTTTGCGCCGGGGCAACCGGAATGGGCGCGAATCTATTCACATACGTTAATGCGACTAGCTCTACTCCAAATTTGCTCGTCTGGCAGTTCACCTCACCGGGACTCCGCCGTCTTTAGGAGATACAGCCCACATAAAGTATCTCTACACCAACAACCTTGGCAATAAAGTGGGCGACTTGGGATCGTTCGACGTGGACATTCAATGCATCGGCGGTAATGGTTGCACTGACCCAGGACCAGGAGGGGTTCCTGAGCCAATGACTTCCGCACTGATCGGTAGCGGGTTGGTCGGATTGTACTTCCTGCGGCGCCGCTTTCCGCGTTAATCCCTGGCCATCAGTTGAAGGTTCGCGAGCGGCCTGAAGCGTTTGTGTCAAAGACATTGCAGTCCGTTCCCACCTTTGATACCTGCTCCGAGCATATCCACGCATTTCCCTCCAGAATTGCGAATGCATTGTGCTTGGATTCAGCGGTAGATCTTGCCATCAGTACCTTTATCATGTATGGTACTAAGCACGCACTCCACACGGCTATCTTAGATTCGGGATCATAGTGTTGACTTGCCCGAATCAGGTGTCCATACTAGTAAGTACATCTAAGGGGAAGAACGTAGGACAGCCTTAATTCCACCTTAGGGGCTATCGAAAAGGAGGACGACGAAATGTTGGGATAAAAAACAATAACGGAACGGAAAATTTGGCACGTTGAGAGGGTATCTGCTAGGTACCTTAATGGGACTGAGCTGTTTGGTAGCTCTCAGCCCCGCTGTTCGCGCTGACACGATTACGGATAGTACGCTGGGTGTTAGCTATACCGTCAACGTCGACATTCAGTCCGTCACGGGTAACACATATGACATGTTTCTGAATGTCCGTACCCGACCAGTTTTAGCGCCGGTGCCGGTTTCCTCGCGAGCACAGGAGATGGCGTATAAGACTGATCCGGGGTTCGCATTCAACGTCTGTTACGCTGGTGGCGGCTCCAGGCTGGCTCCAACATTGGAGTCTGGAGATGCATCGGAGGTGCCAACTCCGGCGGGTGCGACGGCCACGGCGCCGATTCAGGCGACATTTGACATTCCAGGAATCTGACGCAAGCACAGCGGTGCCGGGAGGTCCGCTATACATTCACGATTCGCCGTAACTAGCGGGCAGCGATGCCTTAACGTCAGATTTCACCAGAACATCAGGCAGAGTACAATTTCGCTACGGACAACTGCGCAAGAAACTCGGTATGGGCTTCCATGGGAGGGATCCGTCAACACGGCGCCGAGTTCGGTGCCTGAGCCAGTATCCTTGTCGCTGGTCGGGGGCGGGTTGCTTGCCTTGGGCCTTCTCCGCAAGCGTTTGCCGCGGCTAGTGGGTCGAGAGCCGCAGAACCAATTTCGCAGCAGGCCTCCAGCCTGCCTATCTTTAGGGGGAAGCTTTCGAGCTTCCCCTCTTGCATTTTGCCGGCTGATCTTGCTCTGTAAGGGAGCCGAGTTTCCTCACCTTTCACACCCAGTCCTTGAGATCATTCGGATGCATCGCCCCTTGGGTGACGATCTTCATATACATATAGGTCGCTCCTGAATTGGGGAGAGGGGGGCGCACATCCAATAGTGGAAAACGCTCCCGACCTCTCGGTAGGCCATCGGAGGACAACTTACCATGCTTTCTAGCGTATCCACCAGGGTCAGAAACGGAGGCTTATCTTTCGATCAAAAATGCCCATGCTCAAATTGAGCCACGCCCGATGAAAGTGAATCTAAATTACCCGTCCGTCCCGCGCATTCCTCTGCGTTGTGCCGCGCCGGGCCGCCGGAGCTCTGTTTAGGCAGCGGCTAAAACATTTTGCCAACGATGTGCCAAACGCCGCATCCCCAGGCGAAAACAACTTGATATACTGAATTCGGAGGACCGGATGCTATCTCGTCGCCGCTCTTACTTCTTGGTTCCGCTTTTTGTGGCAGTGTGTGGGCTGGGTGTTGGTCTGCTTACGGGTAATCATGTTTCAGCGGCGTCTCCCGCCGACGATGCCGTAGGGCAGAGCATGAAGTCCTTCACCTCCGTCTACGACGCGGTGGAACAGAATTTCGCCGATAAAGTCGATGCGGATAAAGCCATCTACAACGGCGCGATCCCCGGCATGTTGCGCACGCTCGATCCCCACTCCAACTTCTTCGACCCCAAAGCCTACGCGGCGCTGCGCGAAGATCAGCGCGGCCAGTATTACGGCGTCGGCATGCAGGTGGGTCCGCGCGCGGGCAAGACCATGGTGATGTGGCCGTTTGAAAGTTCGCCGGCCTATCGCGCCGGTCTGCGCCCCGGCGACATGATCGTCCAGGTGAACGACAAGAAGACCGACGGACTCAATACCTCCGAGATCGCGGATCTGCTCAAGGGCCCGCGGGGCACCAAGGTACAGGTCACGGTCAGCCGCGAAGGCAACGCCAAGCCCCTCAGCTTCGACATCATTCGCGATGCGATCGAGCGGCCTAGCGTTCCGGAAGCGATCTGGCTCAAGCCCGGCATCGCCTACATCGACGTGACGCAGTTCGGCGAAAACACCAGCAAGGAATTCGAAGAACAGTTCAAGAAGCTCGGCGAGAACAACATTAAGGGTCTGGTGCTCGATCTGCGCGGAAATCCCGGCGGCCTGCTCAACGAAGGCGTCGAGGTGGCGGGCCACTTCCTGAAGAAGAACGACCTGGTGGTGAGCCATCGCGGCCGCGCCCAGCCAAACAAGAATTACTATGCCCGTTCCGATAACGGCGGCAAGAGCTATCCGGTGGTGGTGGTGGTGAATCGCTCCTCCGCGTCGGCCGCGGAGATTGTCACCGGAGCGCTGCAGGATCACGACCGCGCCTGGGTATTGGGCGAGCCGACGTTCGGCAAAGGCCTGGTGCAAACCGTATTCCCGCTGAGCGAGAATACCGGACTGGCGCTCACGACGGCGCACTACTACACGCCCAGCGGCCGTCTTGATCCAGCGCGATTATTCCAACATCTCGTTCCTGGATTACTACTACCGCACTCGGACCGAGCAGAAGGATATGTCCGACGTGAAGATGACCGACAGCGGCCGCACCGTTTACGGCGGCGGCGGCATCACGCCGGATGAAAAGTACGAGGCTGCCAAGCTGAATAAGTTCCAGATTGAAGTGCTGCGCAAGTTCGGCTTCTTCAATTTCTCCGCCGCCTACTTCGGCCCCAGGGCCGATGCTCATCTGCCCAAGGGCTGGGAGCCGGACGAAGCTCTGGTCAATCAGTTTCACGAGTATCTGATGAAGAACGGCTTCCATTTCAGCGAGGCCGATTTCACGGCGAACCACCAGTGGGTAAAGGAACAGCTCAAGCGCGAGATGTATATCACTGCGTTTAGCTGGGAACAGTCGGTGCGCGTGGGTATCCAGCAGGATCCGGAAATCGCACAGGCCGTCGATGCGATGCCGAAGGCAGTGACGCTGATCGAAACCGCCAAGAAACTGCTGGTGCAGCGCATTAACCAGCAGGAACGCCTGCCGCGGTAAGGGCCGGCAAGGATAGAGTGTAGGCGGGGCGTCGGCCCCGCAGTACCCCTATCGGAGATAGCTTCGTCCGGCGCGCTAAGATAATATTTGCCCCCCCAGATCACCGTCCTCGACGCCGGAGGACAATACTGCCATCTCATCGCCCGCAAGGTCCGCGAACTCGGCGTCCATGCCGAAGTGGCTGCCCAGCGAAACCCCGCTTCTGACCTGGCAGGACGTAAAGGGATCATCATCTCCGGCGGGCCCTCCAGCGTTTACGACCCCGGCAGCCCTACTATCGATCCAGCGCTGCTCTCTTCCGGCATTCCTGTGCTGGGCATTTGCTATGGCCAGCAGCTCATCGCGCATCTTTTGGGCGGCTCTGTGCAACCCGGCAGCAAGGGCGAGTATGGATTCGCCCAACTGGATTTCACAGGCTCCGGCGACAGCTTCGATAGTCTATTCCGCGGCGTCTCCGGCCGCCAGCAGGTCTGGATGAGCCACCGCGATCTGGTAGCTGCGGCCCCCGCCGGATTCGACGTGCTTGCCACCACCGCCACTTGCCCGGTGGCTGCGATTGGGTCGCACGCGCGCCGCCTGTACGGGGTCCAGTTCCATCCCGAAGTCGCGCATACGCCGTGCGGCAAGACCATCCTCGCCAACTTCCTGTTCGACGTCTGCGGATGCGTCCAGGACTGGGACCCGGCCGGTCAGGTCCGCTCTCTCGAAGAACACATCCGCCAAACCGCCGCCGGCCGCAACGTCTTCTTCTTCGTCAGCGGCGGCGTCGATTCCACGGTGGCCTATACGCTGTGCCTGCGCGCGCTCGGCCCGGAGCGCGTTCATGGCACCTATGTCGATACCGGCATGATGCGCGAAGGCGAAACCGAATTCGTCCGCCGGCATTTCGCGGACCTGGGCGCCAGCGCCTTCTTCGTCGAAGACGCCCGCGAACTCTTCCTCGCCGCGCTAGCCGGCGTCACCGAACCCGAACAGAAACGCCACGTCATCGGCGAAAAGTTTGTCGAAGTCCAGCAGCGAATTCTCGAAAGCGAGCACTATCTCGACGGCCGCTGGATTCTTGGCCAGGGCACCATCTACCCCGACACCATCGAATCCGGCGGCAGCGCCAAGGCCGACCTCATCAAGACCCATCACAACCGCGTCGCCGGCATTCAGAAGCTGATGGATGAAGGCCGCATCATCGAACCGCTTTCGTCGTTTTATAAGGACGAAGTTCGGGCCATCGGCCGCGAGCTTTCGCTGGCGCCAGAATTGCTGGAGCGCCATCCCTTCCCCGGCCCCGGGCTTGCCATCCGTTGCCTATGCTCCGGTACGGGAGCGGAGCTGCAAAGAGTGGAGGAGGGCTGGATTCTTCCGGTGCGCTCGGTCGGCGTCCAAGGCGACTCGCGAACTTACCGGCCGGTGCTGGCGCTGGAATCGGTCCCCGCCTCGGATGAAGAAACCGCCGACGTCATCAACCGCCGCGCGGATGTGAACCGTATCGTCGGCATCGCCCATACCTGCGGGCCTATCGAAAGTCTCAAGGTCATGCCGGCGTACCTGACCGCCCAGCGGCTCGATCGCCTGCGCCGCGCCGACGCCATCGTGCGCCGGCTCTCGCTCGCGTCCGGCTTCGACGCGGCCATCTGGCAATTTCCCGGTGGTGCTGATTCCAGTAGGCAGCGCCGCGCGGCCCGATTCGGTGGTGCTGCGGCCGATCGATTCGGTGGATGGAATGACCGCAAGCGCCATGCGGATTCCCGCCGATCTGCTGGCAAAGATGGTGCGCGAACTGATGGAAGTGGAAGGTGTGGCCGGCGTGTTCTACGATCTCACCAACAAGCCGCCGGCCACCATCGAGTGGGAATAAGCTATTCCTTCTTCTTACCCATGCCGCGCATGCTCGAAGGCGGTACCTTGTCTTTAGCGCGCAGATACACGGCCAGCGTGCCGTACATTTCGTTGTCGTGAATCACGCCGAAGTTCAGAGCGCCGAACATGGTACGGTCGCGTCCGAACATCTTTACCATTTTGGTGGCGTCGGCGTCGGTTGCGGATTCGTAGATGGGATCGCAAAAATCGAACGCCGTCTTGAGCGCCGCCTGAGCTTCCGCCTTGGACGTCTTGCTGCCGTCAATCTTGGGAGCCGCCTCGCCCTTCGCTGCCGCGCAAAGGTTCGCCTGCACTTCGGCGATGTGCACCACCGCCGCGCCGAAGGTCCGGCTGCCCGGCCCAGGCATAAAGCCGTAGTAGCCTTCCGGCATCTCATCCGCGGCCTTCATCACGTTACCCTTGATCCCGGCGTAGGTCTGCTTTAGCTCCGTGGTCAGCGGATTCTGCCCGTAGAGGGCAGTTGCGCCCGCGAACGCCGCGAGCATCATCATCATGGATTTCATCTTTCGGTCTCTCCCGTTGTCTTTCTTGGATAGCCTGCATCGGCCTGTCCCATTCTACCGGAATCAAACGTTAAAATCGGGCATGAGCCACGCCAAAGGCCTGCTCAAGGGAGCGAAATTCAACGGCCGCCATTCGACCGTGATCCCCAGCGCCATCCCGGCGGTCGAAGCCGCCAAAGCCAGCCCGCACGTGACCAAGATCGGCCTGGGCATCATCACACCCACCAAAAACGGTGAGGAGCGCCTGAAATTCACCAAAGCCAGCGGCGCGCTCAAGATGCAGGTGCGGGGCACCAACGCGGTTCAATTGTTCTGGGTGTACACCAATCGCCCGGATGAGGTGATCGAGGAGATCACCCGCCAATGGAATGAGCGGTGAACCTGGCACCGTGAACGGAACTGGCGGAACGTAGTAGAATCGGGGCATGAAACCGCTACTTGGAGCCGTTCTGCTTATGTCGAGCGCCGCTTTCGCCGCCTCCAGCGTCCATGAATTCACGATGGACGCGATTAACGGAACGCCCACGCCGCTGGCCAGCTTCAAGGGCAAGGTGATGCTGGTGGTGAATGTCGCGAGCCAATGCGGCTACACCTATCAGTACGAAGGCCTGCAGGCGCTATACATGAAGTACAAGGACCAGGGCCTGGTAGTCGTGGGTTTCCCGGCCAATAATTTCGGCGGGCAGGAGCCCGGATCGAACGCCGAGATCGGCGCGTTCTGCAAATCCAAATTCGGCGTGACCTTCCCGATGTTTTCGAAGATCTCGGTGAAGGGCAGCGACAAGGCCCCGCTGTATCAGTTCCTGACGGATCCGAAAGCCAATCCCAAGACCGGCGGCGAAATCCCGTGGAACTTCACCAAGTATTTGGTGGATCGCGACGGCAAGGTGCTGGCAAGGTTTGACGCGCCGGTGGAGCCGGAGTCGAAGGAATTGACCTCTGCCATCGAAGCCGCGCTCAAGAACAAGTAGCGCCGCGGCGCCCATCCTACATCGTAATCAGCGCCGCCATCAACTCGATCCCGTCCCACAGGTTTTGCAGGCGCAGGTTTTCGTTGTAGCTGTGCTGATTGTTGTCGTGATTGCCGATCGGGATCACGATGGTTCGCGTGCCCAGCGGCCGTTCGACGCTGGTCAGCGGCAATCCGCCGCCCATATTCGGAAGCTTCACGGCCGGACCGCGCGCGCTCTCCACCACGCGGATCACTTCCTGCGAAATCGGCAAGTCCATGGACGTGCGCGTGGCGGCTTCGAAGCGGCCCGCGATCACCATCGCGACCTTCGGATGGGACAAGCGCATCTCGCGCGTAGGCTCCTGATCCACCACGAAGAAATCCCTGCTTGCGGATGTGCTCGATCACCCGCTCCGCCGTAGTGCGAGGGTCCATGCCCTTCACCAGACGAATGTCCATGGTGGCCGTGGCCGTCGCGGGGATCACGTTCGACGCCTGCGCGCCGATGCGCGAACTGGCCATGCCGCGGATGTTGAGCGACGGCAAAGTGATCAGCTCGGTGAGTTTCTTCCCGCCGCCCTCGGTCGAACCCAGCCAGAACTCGCGCATAAGGTCGGCGTCGATATCCGGAGCGTCCGCGATGGCGCGCTTCTCGATCTCGCTCAGCGGCTCGACCTGATCGTAAAAATGATCCACCAGGACGTGCCCGTTCTCGTCCTTCATCGACGCCAACAGCCGCGCCAGCATCAGCGCGGGGTTGGGAGCCCAGTTGCCATAGTGGCCGCTATGCAACTCACCACGCGCGCCATAAACGGTTACGTCGACTCGCGTCGCGCCGCGCGCGCCGAAGGCGATGAGTTGCCGCCGGGTTTGATGCACCGGCCCATCGCACATCAGCCACAGATCGCCCGAAAAGAGCTCCTTGTTGGCGCGCCAGCGTCTTCTCAAGGTTCGGCGAGCCGGCCTCTTCTTCTCCTTCGAAGGCGAACTTGATGTTGGATTTGGTCTTGATCCCCGCCGCGCGAATGGCGTCCACGCGCTGTCATCATCGCGATGATGGGGGCTTTGTCATCGGCCGCGCCGCGCGCATACATGCGCCACTCGGGATCGAACGGCTGACCGGCAGCGGGGAGCGGAATCACTTGCCCGTCGTGTTCGATCTGCTTGTCGCGCAGCGATCGGCGTGAACGGCGGCGTGGCCCACTCCTTGGGGTCGAGCGGCTGCCCGTCGTAATGCGCGTAGAGGACGATGGTGCGGGTGGCGCCGGGAGTCTTGATTTCGCCGAACACCACTGGGTTCCCGCCCGGTACCGACACCAGCTTGGCGGCGATGCCCCGCTTCTCCATCATTTGGGCGATGGCCTCGGCGTTGCGCTGGATGTTGGCGTGGTCGGCGGCGATGTTGGGGATCGCCAGCAGCGCGACGAATTCGTCCATGATGGCGCGCTCGTGCTGCTGCCGCCACTGGCGCGCCGCCTGCGACGCGGGGTTTGTCGGAGTCGTAGTCTGCCCGAGCGCCGTTATGGCGAGCACAAATGCGGCACAAAAGTAGCGTCTCATAGGCATGCTAGAGCTTCTCCGCGATGGATTTGGCTTGCAGAAACTGCAGCAGATAGTCCGGGCCGCCGGCCTTCGAATCCGTGCCCGACATATTGAATCCGCCAAAGGGATGCGCGCCCACCATGGCGCCGGTGCATTTGCGATTGATATAGAGGTTGCCCACGAAGAATTCCTGGCGAGCGCGATGGATGGTCTCGGGGTTGCGCGAATACACGGCGCCGGTGAGGCCGTATTCGGTGTCGTTGGCCAGTTCCAGCGCATGGCTGAAATCGCGCGCGCGGGAGACGGCCAGCACCGGCCCGAAAATTTCTTCCTGAAAAATGCGCGCTTTGGATTCGACACCGGCGAATACCGTCGGCTGCACGAAATAGCCATCGCCGGGCAGAACGCCGCCGCCCGCGACCAGCCGTCCCTCGCCGCGCCCGACCTCAATGTAATTGAGAATGGTCTTGCGCGCGCCCGCGCTGATCACCGGCCCCATGAAATTCGAACGATCTTCGGGAGCGCCCACCTTAAGGGCCGCGACCTTGGCTTCCAGCTTTTCGACGAACTCGTCGTAGACCGGATCGTCGACAATCGCGCGCGAGCAGGCCGAGCACTTCTGCCCTTGATAGCCGAACGCGGACTGCACTACGCCCGCGACGGCGCTGTCCAAATCGGCCTCGCGATCGACAATGATCGCGTCTTTGCCGCCCATCTCGGCCACCACGCGCTTGATCCAGATCTGGCCCTTGCGCGGCTTCGCGGCCAATTCATTGATGCGCAGGCCCACTTCGCGCGAGCCCGTGAAAGACACAAAGCGGGTTTTAGGGTGTTCTACCAGGAGGTCGCCGATGACGGCTCCGCTGCCGGTGCACAGCGCCAAACTTCGCGGCGGGAATCCGGCTTCGTGCAGCACCTCGACAAATTTCGCAGCAACGGTCGGCGTTTCGCTCGACGGTTTGATGACGACGGTGTTGCCCGCGACCAGCGCGGCCACCGTCATGCCCGCCAGAATCGCCAGCGGGAAATTCCACGGCGGGATGATGACGCCCGCGCCCAGCGGCAGGTACACCAGTTCGTCGCGCTCGCCCGGCATCTGCACCACGGCTTCTGGAGACGCGAAGCGCACCATCTGGCGCGCGTAGTATTCGCAGAAGTCGATGGCTTCGGCGACTTCGGCTTCGGCTTCCGGCCAGGTCTTGCCGGCTTCGACCACCAGCCACGCGTCAAACTCGAACTTGCGCTCGCGGAGCAGCGTAGCGGCCCGGATCAGATGCAAGCGCGCGCGTCGACGGCCGAGATCCGGCCCCACGCAGGTGCGTAGGCGTGGGCGTCTTCAATGGCGCGATTCGCCAGCTCGGCCGTGGCCTTGTGATGGCGGCCCACAACTTCGGAGGGCCGCGACGGGTTAACGCTGATCAGCAGATCGCCGGTGCGGTGCGCCGCACCCGCAATCCACAAGTCGTAATCGCGCCCCACTTGCGAGCGCACCAGGGTGAGGGCGGCTTCGGCCTTCGCCCACACTTCGGGCGCAGAGAAGTCCGCGTACGCTTCGTTGACGAACGGTGTCAAGCTGACCGCTCTGCCAGTTAGCCCTTCACCATGCTGCGGCCCTTCTCAAACAGCTCGGCCGCGTCGTCGGCCACTTTGCGTCCCTTCTCGAATAGTTCCCGGCTTTTTTCGAGCAGCTCGCTTCCCTGGTCTTCCAAGGCTTCGCGGCCGTCGGCCAGTTTGCGCCCGATCATGCGCCGGGTTCTATCGCCGGATTGCGGGGCATACAACAGCGCCACGCTCGCGCCAGCCGCCGCGCCAATCAGAAACCAAACTAAACTTTCTCCGTTATTTCTAGCCATACCTCCATTCTACGGAGTATGCTCAGGGAATGGTATCTGACAACAACCCATCGAACGAACCCGGGCTGGTGACGGTCTTCCGGCTGGCCGGCGGCGACACCGACGAAATGGAAGTGATGACGGTCCGGCAACTTCTGGAATCGCACGGCATCGACACCGTCCTAGTGGGCGACAACCCGCTGCCGGTTCTAGCGGAAGAAATCCGCGTGGCGGAAGAAGACGCCGACCGCGCCCGTCAGCTGATTGCCGACGCCCTGGCGGCCGGTCCGGCCGGGGCCGCCGAGGCAGAGGCGGAATCAGAGCGCTAGTTTCCGGCGCGCCACGTAGAGGACTGCCTAGGCAGCGCCGCGAATCTGGTAATCTAGTCCACCGTGGGCTTTAAAGCCGCCGGTCACGGCGCGGAAAGCCGCCGGACTCGGCGAAGAAAGTTTGGAGCAGAAGAAGCATGAGTAAATCGTCATTCATCGTAATGCTGCTGGGGTGCGCACTGGCAGCGGCGGCGCAAAACGCGCCCAAGTTTGCGGTCGATCCCTCCTGGCCCAAACCTTTGCCGGCGGGCTGGATCGTGGGGCAACTGGGAGGCGTGTGCGTGGATTCGCACGATCACATCGTGGTGGTCAATCGCCGCAACATTACCGAAGAAGAGAAGGAGACTTCGCAGCAGGCTCCGCCGATACTGATGTTCGACGCAGCCGGCAACCTGATCAAGTCATTCGGCGACCCCGACGTGGTGCCGAATTCCATCCACGGCTGTGCTTTTGACCGCGACAACAACGTGTGGGTCGGCGGCAACGTCGACGGCATCATTCAGAAATACAGCCACGAAGGGAAGTTGCTGATGCAGATCGGCACGCGCGGGCTGGTCGATTCCACCGACGGCACCGAGAAAGGGAAAGCCGCTGAACGCAGCGCACGACCGCCTATATAATCCCGCCGGCATCGTGGTCGATCCCGGCAACGGAGATATTTATGTCGTCGGACGGCTACGGAAATCGGCGGGTGGTGGTGTTCGACAAGACGGGCAAATTTCTGCGCCAGTGGGGCCGGCAGGCGACCGCGCAGGAGGCCGAGGACGGCGTCCCTGGCGTGTTTTCGCACTACGTGCATTGCATCAACATGAGCCGCAGTCGGGCCTGCTGTATGTCTGCGACCGCTCGGGCGACCGCGTCGAAGTTTTCGACAAGGAAGGCAAGTTCCAGCGCAATATCTGGATCAGAACCGGAACGCCTAAGCTTCCCGATCCGCGCGGCACGGTGTGGTGGGTGGCGTTTTCGCGCGACCCGCAGGAGAAATACTTGTACGTGATGAACGGCCGCAATGAGGTGGTGACCATCGTGGATAACGAAAGCGGGAAGATTCTTTCGAGCTTCGGCCGCCCGGGACACCAGATCGGCGACTTCACCCACGGCCATACCATCGCGGTCGATTCGAAGGGCAATCTCTACGTCGCCGAAACCGACTACGGGCGGCGCGTGCAGCGCTTCAAGCCAGTGAATTGAGAAGGGGCGCGGGCGCCGCGAAGGCGGTCACCTCGCCAGCGCAGTCACTTCGCTAACCGCTCACTTGACTAACCCGGTCACTTCACTAATCCCTCCAGCACTTCGGCAGCGTGTCCGGCGGGCTTGACCTTGGCGAAGATTTTGGCGATCTTGCCTTTCTCGTCGATTATAAAAGTGGTGCGCTCGATGCCCATGTACTTGCGCCCGTACATGCTCTTTTCCTTCCACACGCCATAGGCTTCGGCGATGGCGTGATCCGGGTCTGCGACCAGCGTGTAGGGCAGACTGTACTTGACCGCGAATTTGGCGTGGGCCGCTGGTTTATCCGGCGAGATGCCGACGATCGCCGCGTTCTTTTTGGTAAAGGTCTTCTGGGAATCGCGGAACTCGCAGGCTTCCTTGGTGCATCCCGGCGTATCCGCCTTGGGAAAGAAAAACAGTACCACCCGCTGGCCCTTGGCATCCGCCAGCGAAAATTCAGCAGCTTTAATGTTGGGGGCCTTGTCACCCACTTGGATCGGCATACGTCAAGATTGTAGACTAGAGACTATGAAAAAGGGAATTCTGACGCTCGCGAGTTTAGGCCTGCTGCTGGCGGCAAGCCTCCACCTGACTGCCGCCGACGGTGACGCCAAGAAGGGCGAGACGGTGTTCCAGAACTGCGCGCCCTGCCACAACTCCGACTCCGACGAGACCAAGGTCGGCCCGGGCCTGAAGAATTTGTTCAAACGCGACAAACTGGTGAACGGCAAGCCGGTGACCGATGAGAACGTAATTGCGCTCATCAGCCAGTGGTAGCGGCGCCATGCCTCCGTTTGGCGATTCCCTCAGCGCGGATGACAAGAACAATGTCGTAGCTTATCTAAAGACGCTTCCAACCGCGGGTAGCGCTCCGGCCGCCGGTGCCGCTGCTGCCGGTGGTGCGGTTGCGGGCGCCGCGGCTGCCGGTGGCGACGCCAAGAAAGGGCAAGTCGCATTTGAGAGCTGCGCGCCCTGCCATAACACCGACTCCACCGACGTCAAGGTCGGGCCCGGCTTGAAGGGCCTGTTCATGCGCGACAAGCTGGTGAACGGCAAGCCGGTGAATGAGGCGAACGTCAAAGAGCTCATCACCGAGGGCAGCGGAGCGATGCCTCCGTTCGGCGACGCGATCAGTTCCGAGGACAAGGACAACATCATTGCGTACCTGAAGACGCTGTAGTCAAAGAGCGTCGAGGTTGCACCAACGCCGCGTCTGAAGGCGCGTGAGGCAAAATCTACGCGGCAGCGTTGGCGTCAATGCTAAAGTAGTTTCAGTCCTTCCTAGAAGTCCCCATCGTCTAGTCGGCCTAGGACATCGCCCTTTCACGGCGGTAACGAGGGTTCGAATCCCTCTGGGGACGCCATACAAACTAATGGCTTAGCGGGGCGTGGGGCTGGGCTTAATCGGACAGTCATCTTTCGACAACAAGGAGCCGGCCATTGAGCGCCGGTTTACCACAGCCCCACGATTTTCGACGGCTCTCTAAGGAGTCACCAGCAGCGTCGTGCTAGGCAGATCCCCTGGCGGCAGCGACGAGAAAATCGGCGCCGACTCGTAATTCAGTGACAAGCTGATAATCGGAATCGTCGAAGTGATCTTCACCATTCCCGTAAAACTGGTCAACCCCAACAACGGTCCGATATTGGAAGCCCCGTGACCGAGCGGCCCCAGCGTGACATTGTGGCTCCCCAGCAAAGTCCCGGAATTGTCATACACGGTGAACGTGATAGTAGCCGATTGCGTTGTCGACGGGTTCGCATACGCGACCCCGGTGGATGTCTGCGCGAACGTGGCGAACTCGGTGGTGGGCGCCGTCTCCCCATTCACGCCGGCTTCGTCAAGCGGCACTCCGTTCGTGTATACGCGGAAAAGCATGCTGGCCTGCACCGGCCCTGTGCAAGTGCCCTGTGCCCAGCCTTCCATCACGGTTCCCGTGTGAGGGGCAGTAGTAATGTCATGAATCGACCCCCCCGGCGCCAGCACATCGGTACGCGTTGTGACGGTCCCTTGAGCGAACGGAACCGCCAAGGGTAGGCCATCGCCGTAGAAATTCGTCGTGCAGGTCACCGTTTGCGGGGAGTAGTTGTTATAAGTGAGAGTGCTTTCCCAATTTTCGTCGAAGACGAACTGGGAAAAGTAATAACTATTGCCCTGATTGAATTGGGCGGTGCCCGTCGCCAGCCCCGTAATCACCGAGCCATTTGCAAGACCCACTGTTCCCACGGTGCAGGGGGCCACGGGAGTGCCGCTGCAAACCGGGGTCAGCGTGTAAAGAAAGTAGAGGTTAGCTCCATTGACGAAATTACTTTGCGCGAGGATGGGCACCACCAATGTTCCATTGGCGGAAACCAAGGTCAGATTGATAGTCGCATCGGAGGGAATGTTGAAAAAGGAAAAGAAGTCGGAACCCGGGGATTGCTGGACTGCTCCCAACGGGGACGGTCCCGTACCGCTATAGATCGTGGTCACGGTATAAGTGCCGGATGTTAGGCCCGGAGTAGTGCTGGTAAATGCGCCGGTGATGATGCAGGTTGTCGTGGTCGCGCCGGGGGTGCAGGTGCCGAGGGTCACGAGGTACGTACCCAGGCCGGACCCATTCGGCCCGGTCCCGTTCAACGTCACGTTCTGCGCGCTTTGGCCCAGGTTCAGGGTGACTAAGGACGCTTGCGCGACAAAGGGGGTCAGCAACAGCACGCCCAATAGCGCACACTTCGAGCTTCTAATTACGACGTTCATGTATGATTCTCCTCCGAGCTGAAAATAAAGATCTGTGACTGCCTAGTCAACCAATGTTAGCTCAAGTCAAGGGTTCCTCTGCTTTCGACGCGGATAGCGTGAGTACCCTGATTTCCGCTATGCCAACAGGCACCAACATTGAAGTTCGCCTTAAGAATAAATAGAGGATGCGCGGTGCGAGAGGAGAAGCATCGAGTTCCGGCTTTACTCTCGTAAACGCCCAAGCCGGAGACCATCAGCTTGCCTTCGACGACGTTACCTCCGTGAAACAGTGGGCGAAAAACCGCATTCCACGCACAACCCATGGATACGGAAGGATCATGAGGCTTGGCAGATTGGGGTGACCCACGATTTCTGGGGCATATGACTCAACGCACGCCTAGATTGAGGCTCTGATCGCCGCACAGGCTTCTTTGCCCTGTCCTGGCCGTTACGGCCTGGGTCTCAACCGGAGTTCAAGATGACGCCGCACGTCCGGCCATTCGCTCGCAAGGATGCTATACATCACCGTGTCACGGGTGGTTCCGTCGCGGCGGGCGGCGTGATGGCGGATGACACCATCGCGTTTCGCCCCCAGCGCCTCGATCGCCCGCTGCGAGCGGAAGTTAAAGTTATCGGTCCGCAATCCCACCACTTTGCATCCGACGGTATCGAAGGCGTGGGCCAGCAGAAGCAGCTTGCAAGTGGTGTTGACAGGGGTTCGCTGGCGGCTTTGCGCGTACCAGGTGTAGCCGATCTCCACGCGATCGATTCCGGGAACGATGTCGTGATAGCGCGTCGAACCGATGACGGCGCCGCTTTCCAGATCCCGCACCGCCCACGGCAGCATGTGTCCCAGTTTTTGGCCGGCGAGGGCGTCGGCGATATAACCCCGCACGCCGTCAGGAGCGGGAACGGATGTAAACCACAACTCCCACAAGCGGCCATCGGCGGCTGCGGCGGCCAAGCCATCGTGGTGCTCGTCGGTTAATGGCTCCAGGCGTATGCCCCGGCCTTCCAGGACTGTCGATTTTAGATCGATCATTTTACTTAGCGTACGACAAAAGAGGATTTGTGCCGGTCAAGTTGCGCAAGAGGCCCGCAGATGCGGCGCGCACGAAACCGATAGCCGGCAGAGCGGCTCTTAGCCCATCGACACTTCGGACAAAGCAGCTTCTTCCTGCTCGCGTGGTAAAAAGGGTTGCACCAGCTGCCCCCGCATTCCCGCAGGCATGGGTGCGTCTATTCCGTATTTTGACGGCCACGCTTTCGGCATGTACCAAGTGCCGAACATCAGATCCATGATGGGCAGCATGGAAGCGTAATTTTTGTCGATGTGTTCGTCGTTAGTGTGATGCCAATGGTGGAAGGCGGGAGTCGATATCAGCAACGACAGCCAGCCAAACCGCCAGCGCACATTGGCGTGGATAAAGTAACCCCAAACCAGGGCGATGATTATGGTTAGCATCGGCACTACATCCACGGTCCGCCCCGCCATCGGCCGGGCCAGCCCCAAAGCATACATCGGGACAAAACCGCAGAGCCGGACAAAGACGATGTCGAGCGGATGAGCGCGAGTGCTCACGAGCCAGTCAATCTTTTCCGCGCTATGGTGGACGGAATGAAAGCGCCAGAGGAAAGGGATTTCATGCATCCAGCGATGCCCCCAATAGAATCCTATCTCTCCCACCACCAGGGCGGCAGCCAAACGCGCCCACAGCGGCAGGCCCGCTGAAAACGTCTGCACCCCGGTCGGCACCACGAAGTGGAGGCTCGATGCAAGTAGCGCCATTGGTCCGATGAGGAGCAGCTTCGGGAGGAGACCGGTCAGGAAATAATAGCCCGTATCGACGCCGAAAGATTTACGAAAGATTGGCTGACGATGAACGGCAAAGAGCTTCTCGAGGGGAACGAAGACCGCCATCAGAATAAGAAACCAGAGGCTAGTCCGCAGGAAATCCATCGCGAAACCGACGAGACTGAAGCTTTGAAGGGTTCCCATACCAACTCAGAAACTATACTAACGCAAAAGGGATAGCACCTTCTGCAAGGTGCTATCCCGGAAGTCTACAGCGGGCCGCTATCGGTCCCGCCCGCCATTAGCGTTTAAACCCGTTCTTCGCACGGGTGAAACGCGCCGCACCCAGAAGGCTCAATCCACCCAGCAACATGGTCCAGGAAGCTGGTTCCGGGGTGCTGCTGACCTGAGTCAGCGAAACGCCGTCCAAGAGGGAGAACGGGGGCTCAGTCGAATTGGGGCCGCCGGTGGCCAGGAACGAGAGCAACTGGCTGGTGCTGGTCGCGGTGAACGTGAACTGCTGCACTTGCCAGGGGCTAACGCCTTCATCGGGGGTATGATCAAGAGCGGTTTGTTGGTTTTGGCCGCCAAAGGTGACCGACCACCCCTCAGTGGTTGCCGAGTGACCGCCCGCGCCGGAAGCAACTGTCTGTTCCGCACCGGCCCAATCGAACGTCAGTACATACTGATCACCAACCGTCAGGCCGCTGATCATCTGAGAAATCGCCGAATTCTGGAACGAGGGATCCGCGCCGATAAAATTGCCGCCGTCCTCGCTGGCCGAGATCGTCGGATAAAGCGCAAGCAAGCCATCCGAACCGGTCACGCCGGAAGCAGCCTGAGCTCCCGATGTGAACAGGAAAGCATAGCTGGCAGGGGGGGCCGACACCGTCCAGCCCGTTGCGGTCGTGTTGAAGCCGAGTTCGCCACCGCTGTTACCGGTGATGGTCGAAAAGCTGCCGTTGGTTACCAAATCCGCTTTGGCGGAAATGGCAAATGCCGACAGGCCCATGGCGCAAAGCCCAGTCACAGCCGCCTTGCGTAAAATCAAATTCGTAAGTTTCATTAAGTTTCCTCCGGAAGAAGTATCCTGAGCATTATGTATCCCCTGAGGTGATTTGTGCAATGTAGTACCACCCCATAACCGTACTAGAACGGGCTAGAAAAACTTCTGAATCGTTGGTAATGAAGTGCGGTCCGAGTCGACGCCACCTCATTTGGGGTCTATACTCGCCTTATACTTCTCCGGGAGGCTAATAGCTAATGTTCTCAGGTATTTGCCTGAGGGGCCATCGTCATAGGTTTCGCGCTGACGCGGAGGCACCAATGTTTTCGGGCGTTATGCCCCAAAATTCTCGGGCGCGCATCCGCTCATCCCAAATTCTCTCGTCTCGAATAACTCGAGTAATTTGTTGCTTCGGTGGTCGCGGGGAAGATGAATCGTTACGGCAGTTGTACTAGCGGGTGGTGCACCCTATGGCCTTATCTGGGTTCCGTCAGCCTTTCTGATCGGGAACCTGAAACCGGTCCCTGCCGGGAATGGCTGGAAAGGATACCTCGCCGCCAGTTTCTCGTCGATATCAACTCCAATCCCAGGCGCCTCATTAAGGTACATGTAGCCCCGCTTCATCTGCGGGCAGCCGGGAAAGACTTCCTGAATCGCCTTCCCCCAATCGAGATCCACATCCTCTTGAATGCCGAAATTCGGGGTGGTGAGATCCACATGGCCTTGGGCCGCATGGTTGATAGGATCGATGTTTCCCGGGCCGTGCCAGCCGGTTCGCACGCCGAACGCTTCGGCCAAACGGGCTATCTTCAGGCCGGGAGTGATACCGCCGACGTGATTGAATCCCGACTCTGATGAAGTCGATCAGCCGGTCCGAGATCAGGCTGGTCCACTCGATCGGATGGCTAAACAGCTCACCCATGGCGATGGGAGTGCTGCACTGCTCCCGCATCATCTTGAAATAGCCCATCTGCTCGGGTGGCAACGGGTCCTCGAGCCAAAACAAACGGTACTGCTGCAAGGCTTTCACTAAATTGACGGCCTCGATGGGCTCAATGCGCTCGTGCATATCGTGGATCAGTTCAAGATCGTCGCCGTGCACTTTTCTGATGTACTCGAAAAGCTTGATGGTGCCCTTTACATACGCCTGGTTGTCCTGGTATCCATCCCTAGGCATTCCGAATCCCTCGCCTTTGAAATCAGGTGACGTCCCCAGGGACGGCGAACCGTACCCGCCGAGCTGAATGCGCACATGCTTCCAGCCCGCATCGATGAATTTGCTGACATTTTCCGAAGTCTCTTCCACGGTCTTGCCGTCGGCGTGACAGTAGGTTGGGATCGCAAAACGGCTCTTCCCACCCAGAAGCTGATAGAGCGGCATGTTGGCGCGTTTCGCCTTGATATCCCACAAGGCTTCATCCAGGCCGCATAAAGCCCCGTTCAATATCGGACCGTTCCGCCAGTAGGAACTAACGTAGGCGGTCTGCCACATGTCCTCAATGTTTGCGGGGTCGCGTCCCAAAGCGAAGGGCGCCAGGAATTCATTCACCGCCGTTGTGACTGCCGCTCCCCTGGTGGTGAGCGTGGCGGACCCCACTCCGTAAAGACCGGGCTCGCTGGTTTCCACTTTGACCACCACGTAGTTGCCACCCTCGGGACAAGTCTGAATGGTTTTCACGTTGGTAATCTTCAGCGCCGGCAACCCGCGCGTGGCTTTCGAATACGTCTGAGCGAGCGCTTCATTCTTCTCGGCAAGCATCCCGATGGCTCCCGCTGCCACGGAGCCGGCCGCCATCTTTAGCCATCTACGACGATTCATTTCGTGCTCCTTTCGAGGCTTCGCCGGAATATCCGAAGTTGGCGCGCGTTCTGGTACATGTTACGCCTCTTCCGCGCTCGAAACAACGAATGCCGGCTGCATGATCGGATCGTCGTGAAGCAAGTTTAAATGCAACCGCCTGCAATCGCCCCGACGATCAGAAAGGGTTCCTTCCCTGACACCACCTGGCCCGGCAAGGGGAAATCCAGCGGCTCATGCGACAGGTCCTCCTCGCAGGCGAAATACCTCACAAAGGGCCGGCGCTGCAGCGTGACATGGTCGCGCACCGCGCCTCGCAGCATAGGGTATCGCTCCTCCAGCGCGTCGAGAAGCCCCCCGATAGTGTTCACCTCGACTTCGAGCGTGACCTCAGTCCCGGCGCGCCCTAGCGTTCGCAGATGCGCCGGGAGTATGACGCGAATCATGCCAGCGTCTGAACTTCAACCGAGAGCACGGCCGGGAGATCGTGCACGATGGGATCCCAATTATCGCCCGCGTCCGCCGATACATAGACCTGCCCGCCTGTAGTTCCGAAATACACGCCGCACTTGTCGAGGGAATCTACCGCCATCGCATCCCGCAGCACGTTCACGTAGCAATCTTTTTGCGGCAGGCCTTTGGTGAGCGCTTCCCATTCGTTGCCGCCGCTGCGGCTGCGGTACACGCGCAGTTTTCCATCGATCGGAAAATGTTCCGAGTCGCTCTTGATAGGCACGACGTAGATGGTCTCCGGCTCGTGCGCGTGAACGTCGATCACGAATCCGAAATCGGTGGGCAAGTTTCCGCTCACCTCCTGCCAGGAGTCGCCGGCGTTATCGCTGCGCATCACATCCCAGTGCTTCTGCATGAACAGAGTGCCCGGGCGCGAACCGTGCATGGCGATGCGATGAACGCAGTGCCCGACCTCGGCGTCGGGGTCCGGGATATGTTGCGAGTGCAGGCCATGATTGATCGGACGCCAGTTCTTGCCGGCGTCATCGGTGCGAAACGCTCCCGCCGCGGAAATGGCGATATACATGCGCTCCGGGTTGGTCGGGTCGATGACGATGGTGTGAAGGCACATGCCTCCCGCCCCCGGCGCCCAATGCGGACCCGTGCCGTGCCCGCGCAATCCCGAGAGTTCCTGCCAGTTCAGGCCGCCGTCCGCGGACTCGAACAACGCGGCGTCTTCCACTCCGGCATAAACTTTTTCGGGATCGCTCAGCGACGGTTCCAGATGCCACACCCGCTTGAACTCCCAGGGATGCGGCGTCCCGTCGTACCACTGATGCGTACCGGGAACGCCGTCGTAAACGAACTTGTTCCCGACCGGCTCCCAGGTCGCACCGCCATCCTTCGAGCGTTGAATCTGCTGCCCGAACCATCCGCTGGATTGCGATGCATATAGCCGATCCGGATCGGCCGGCGACCCTTTGAGGTGGTAAATCTCCCAGCCCGCAAAGTGCGGACCGCTGACATCCCACTTCTCACGCTTCCCGTCCGACGTCAGGACGAACGCACCTTTACGCGTTCCTACCAGTACCCGCACTTTGCTCATGTCTCTCTCGCTTCCCTTCTGGCGTCTCTACCGACGGCTCTCTACGAGTTGCTTTTCCAATTCACGGGCTTCCTGAACCGCCTTACCGGGCAGGAAATCAGTGAATTCGTAAAACTGGCGGACCTCAATTTCGGCTTCCTGACCTTCGCCGTGCGGAGCTGGAACCCGCTTCGCCCATTCGATCGCCTCCGCTTTCGATTTCACGTCGATGATCCAGTACCCACCTATCAACTCTTTAGTTTCGGCAAAGGGTCCGTCGATCACAGTGGTTTTGCCTCCCGAGAACTTGACACGAGCTCCCTTCGAAGTCGGCTGAAGCCCGGAAAGATCCACCAGGACCCCCGCCTGCATGAGTTCCTTGTTGTACTCCCCCATCGCGGCCAGCAGCTCTTCGCTCGGCAACCTCCCGGCTTCACAATCTTTGCTGGATTTGACGATCATCATAAAACGCATGGCCATTTCTCCTTTTTGAGTTCACTTCGAAACTTCTACCGTTGAGTCGAACCAGCAGGCGCGAAATCGACAGCCCGCGAAATTAAATCTACCGGCAGACTCGGAACCTCGACCACCGGACGGATTTCCACAGTACCCCAGCGCCCCGCCGGAACGCGCGCGGCAATGTCGATCGCCACATCCAGGTTGTCGACATCGATCAGAAAATAACCGCCCAACTGCTCGCGGGTCTCCGCGAAAGGGCCGTCCGTTACCAGACGCTTACCATCGCGAAGCTGCACGCTGGTCGCCGTTGCCGTCGGATGCAGCGGCGCCGCAGCCAAATATTGGCCCTTCGCGTTGAGCTCGTGGGCAAAATGCGCGGACTCCAGGTAGCACGTTTCGCGCTGCGCCTCGGTCAAGCCCTGCTCGTCCAGGTAAATCAACAGCATGTATTGCATGTGTGTTCCCTTCCGTCAGTAAGTCGAATCAGAAATGCCCAAATCGACAGCAACTCAATAATTTTTCTACCATCTTTACATGCATCGCGTTTCGGATGAAGCCGTCGAGACGGTCTACCGCGAAGAGTGGGGCCGGATTGTCGCGACTCTCATTCGTCTGGTCGGCGACTTCGAAGTGGCCGAAGAGGCCGCGCAGGAAGCATTTACGGCCGCAGTCGACCAGTGGCGCGTCTCCGGAGTACCCGAATTCCCGCGAGCGTGGATAATTCAGACCGCCCGGCACAAGGCCATCGACCGCCTCCGCCGTGCGAAGCGGCAAAACCAGAGCATCGAATCTTATGCGGCGTCCGGTCTCGGCCCCACCATGGACTGAGCCGAATTACGATACCGACGAGATCCCCGACGATCAGCTTCGTCTGATCTTCACCTGCTGCCACCCGGCGCTTGCGCCCGAAGCGCAGGTCGCACTGACGCTCCGCACTCTCGGAGGCCTCGACACTGACGAGATTGCCCGCGCATTCCTGGTCCCGCCGACTACCATGGCGCAGCGCCTGGTGCGCGCCAGACGTAAGATCCGCGACGCCGCGATTCCCTACGCATTGCCTGCCGCCAGTGACATGCCGGAGCGGCTCGACGCAGTGTTAACCGTGATCTATTTGATTTTCAATGAAGGCTACGCAACCACGCGCGGCCGGCTGGTGCGGACCGATCTCTGCGGCGAAGCCATCCGCCTCGCCCGTACATTGCGCACACTATTCATGCCGCAACCCCCGGCGGAGTTAGATGGCCTTCTGGCGCTGATGCTGCTTCATGACGCCCGGCGCGATGCGCGTCTCGACCAGGCAGGCGATCTGATCATCCTCGAAGAGCAGGATCGCAGTCTATGGAATCAGGCACAGATCGCGGAAGCCCTCCCGCTCGTGGAAGCCGCGCTTCAAGCAGGTCCAGGACCATACGCAATCCAATCCGCGATCGCAGCCTGTGCATTGCCGCGCCGGGCGGGCCGGAAGATACCGATTGGCGGCAGATACTCCAGCTCTATGACGTGCTCGAAAATTTCCAGCCCTCGCCGATTGTGTCTCTGAACCGCGCAGTGGCGGTTGCCATGGTGAACGGCCCTCATCCGGCGCTCGCACTCATCGATGCCATCGACGCGAGCGGCGACCTCGACGGCTACCACCTACTGTATTCGGCGCGGGCCGATTTGCTGCGCCGCATGGGATCGAAGGAGGAGTCCGCCAAAGCTTACTTGAAAGCTCTCGACCTCGTAACCAATGACAGTGAACGCCGTTTTCTAGAGCGGCGACTGCATGAAGTAACAAATGAATACTAGACACCATAAGCCTCAGACAGTTAAGGCTTTAAGATATGCGACACTCTGCTGCGTGAGCTCCCAGTTCTGCTCGACGAAGTAGTTCTTTATTCCGCCCGTCTTGGCCGCCCGGAAGGTCTTGACCCAGTCGATACTGCCCTTCCCAACCGCCGCCTGCGGCCTTCGCCCGTCGCGCAGCGGGGCGTTCATGTCCACGTCTTGCACGTGCATCGAGATGAAGCGGCCCGGGTACTTCTGGAAGTATTCTGCGCCCACCAATCCTGAGTTGATGGTCGACATCTGGAACTGATACTTGACCAGCTTCGGATCGAGAAGATCGAACAGCAGATCGTAGGTCCGCTTGCCCTCGACCATCGAGACTTCGAAGCCCTCGTTGTGCAGGGCCTGCTGAATGCCGGCCTTGGCGGAGACCGCCGCGATGCGGTTGTATTCGTCCGCTGCCTTCTTTACCTGATCCATGGTCGGATGGTCATCGCCGTTGCCATCACCCAGGCTATTGGTCAGCATCTGGGTGACGCCGACTTCTTTCGCCCATTCAATGCATTTCGGCTGACTGCTGCGGAGTTCATCCAGGCTGAAGTGGCAGCTCTCGGCCTTCAGTCCGTGATCGGCCATGATCTTCTTCACTTCCCTTCCATTCGCGAGGACCTTGAACTCGCCGGTATCGAGCCGATCCGGCGAGCACAGCTCGAGCCGCGTCACACCGATCCCTGCCATCATCTTGACGAACGCAGGAAAGTCTTTCAGCATCGAGCGGAGTGGATAGATCTGACTCCCCACCGGCAGGCCCAGTGGATTAGCATCAAGCTCGACTGCATTGGCGCACACGAACGCCGCCGCGCCGGCTACGAATTCTCTTCTCGATTGTGCAGCCATTAGAAACTCCTACTTGGTATATACTACCCAACGGCGAAAGCTGCCGGATCAAAATGCACACTCACAACCATCCTCACAACCATGCTCATCCTCATACGCACAGCCACTCCCGCCGCGATTTTTTCGGAACACTCGTAAAGCGCACGCTCGCCGGCGCCGGTCTGCTTGAGCTCGGCCACTACCGCGCTGCCTGGTTCCGGGCCATGGCGGCCACCGCAGACACGCAGCTCTTCGACATCGAACAGGCTGCGCCCGGCGTATTCTTCGCCCGTGCCCGCGCGCAGGCGATGGTCAACGCCAACGCCGCGATCTTCGTGAACGCCAACGATGTGCTAGTGGTCGATTCGCACTCCAAGCCCTCCGCCGCTGCCTCGCTGATCGCGCAGATCAAGAAGGAGATCACGCCCCTTCCGGTGCGTTACGTCGTGAACTCGCATTTCCACTGGGACCACACCCAAGGCAATCACACCTACCGCGCTAGCGAACCGAAGATCGATTTCATCGCCAGTGAAGCCACGAAAAAACTGATGTCCGACCTGGCGCTCGAACGGCTCAAGGCCTCGCTCGACGACGTGCCCAAACAAATCGACGCCATGCGCGCCCGCGCCGCGAAAGCGAGTTCCGCCGCCGAGAAAGCCTTCTGCGCCGAGCAAATCCGGCAGATGCAGGCCTACCAGCAAGAAATGAAGAACTACACGCTGGAATTGCCCACCATCACCTTTGCCACCTCCCACGTGATCCACGACAAGGCTCACGATCTGCACATCGAATTTCACGGGCACGCCCACACTGCGGGCGACGTGGTGGTCTACTGTCCGCAGAGGCGTGCCGTCTCCAGCGGCGACATGATTCACGGCATCCTGCCCTTCATCGCCGACGGTTTTCCCAGGACCTGGCCCAAGACCATCGACTCCGTCGCGGCGCTGGATTTCAATCGCATCATGCCCGGACACGGCCCGCTGCAGCAGGGACGCCAGCCGATGACCAGCCTGCGCAACTATATTGAGGAGCTCACCGCCAAGGTCGACCGCGGCAAAAAGGAAGGCAAGACGGTAGCCGATCTGCAAAAGCTCTTGACCGCGGCATCACTGAAGTCGCTGCAATCCGACGGCTATGCCAAATATGTAGCGGACAACACCTACACAACCTTCCCCAACTTCGGGCCGCCGGCGGGTCTGCAGGGCGATATCAACATCAATATCGGCGAGATCTACAAGAATCTGGATCGGCTTTAGCTCGTTTCCGCAAGCTGATATGATTGGAAACCATGACCATCAAAAAACTGCGTTCCAGTGCGCTTTTGTTGGGTGCGTTCGCGGCGGGATCGCTGCTGACGGCTCGCTTCATGACCATTCAGGAGGCTCGTGCCGCCAGCAATCGGGTTTACGAGCTTCGTATGTATCACACGTTCCCCAACCGCCTCACGCCGCTGGTCACGCGGTTCCGCAACGGCGAAGTGAAGGTGTTCGAAAAGAATCACATGAACTTCATGGGCGCGTGGGTCCCGCAGGATGCTCCCAACCACGAGAACCTGTTCATCTACCTGTTGGCTCACGAGAACCGCGAGGCCGCCAAGAAGAATTGGGCTGACTTTGGCGCCGATCCGGAATGGAAGACCATCCAAAAGACTTCGGAAGCCGACGGCAAGATCGTGGAGAAAGTCGAATCCACGTTCATGGACCCAACGGACTTCTCGCCGCTGAAATAGCGGTCATTGCCACCTGCGGCCGCTTCTGCTCCGTCTCGCGCCGCATTTTCTCAACCCAGTACGTCGCCAGAATACCGGCGGCGATGAATATGAGGATGCCCGTCAAAATGCCCAAAGCGACTTTGAACACGGCAAATCACGACTGGGCCCGGTGAAAAACATAGAAGAACACTGCCACGGTCACGGCCGCGAAGGTGCGAATCAAGGACGCCAGCAGCGTCACCGCGGGGATCAGTCCTCGAGCCATGCTGAGCAAGTCCAGGATAAAATCTCCCGCCAGGTAAATCGAAAGCACAAGTGTCCCGATGAATGCGAGCAGCGACGCTTGCTTCAGAGTCATGCTTGAAGTATGAACTCTACCGCCGCGGGTCGCAACGCCCGCATCCTAAAATGTGGGCGCGCCTCATGAGAATCCTAATATCGGGTGCGGGAATCGCAGGACCGACGCTCGCGTACTGGCTGGCCCGTTATGGATTCACGCCCACCATCGTCGAGAAGGCCCCTCAGATGCGTGCCGGCGGATACATCGTCGATTTCTGGGGCCTGGGCTTCGATGTCGCCGATCGCATGGCCCTGCTGCCGGAAATCAGGCGCAAAGGGTACCTGGTCCAGGAAGTACGGGTTGTGAACCGAGCCGGGGAGAAGGTAGCCCGGTTCCCTGCCGATGCATTTTCCCGAGTAACGGGGGGCCGATACGTCAGCCTGCCCCGCTGTGAACTCGCGGCGTCGATTTACGGCCAACTCGGCAACCGCGTGGAAACAATTTTCGGCGATAGCATCGGCGGAATCGAGCAAACCGGGAGCAGCGTCCACGTAACGTTCGAACACGGACCGAAACGTGAGTTCGATCTGGTGGTGGGAGCGGACGGGCTTCACTCGCGCGTCCGCGAGCTGGTTTTTGGCCCTCAAAGCCGCTTTGAGAAGTACCTCGGTTTCCAGGTCGCGGCTTTGGAGGTCGAGGGTTATCGTCCCAGAGACGAATTGATTTATGTGATGTACACGGAAGTGCGCCAGCAAGTGGCGCGCTTTGCGATGCGCGGCGACCGAACGATGTTCCTGTTCACATTTGCCGATGCCGGCGTGAATAGCACGGATACCAAGACGATTCGGGACCAGAAGGCGTTGTTGCGCGAACGGTTCGGAGCGAGCGGCTGGGAATGTCCGCGGATCCTGGATGCGCTGGAATCCAGCAACGATGTCTATTTCGACCGGGTCAGTCAGATACACATGGATGCGGACGGCGAATTGTGGACCCGGGGCCGCGTGGCGCTCATCGGCGATGCGGCATTCTGCGTCTCCCTGCTCGCCGGGCAAGGCTCGGCATTGGCGATGGCCGCTGCTTATATCCTTGCCGGTGAGCTTTACAAAGCCGATGGCGATTATGCAAAGGCTTTCAGGCGATATGAGGGGATCTTTGCACCGTTTATCGCCGCCAAGCAGAAAGCGGCACTCAGGTTTGCCGGTTTGTTTGCGCCGAAATCGAGAATGGCGCTGTTCTTACGCAATCAGGTGATGAACCTTCTCACAGTCCCTTGGTTTGCCGATCTCACCTTCGCGCGCGATCTCCGGGATAATCTTGCCTTACCCGAATACGATTGACGGCTTCAACCGTCTGCTCTATTTCTTCACAAACTTCTTCACGTTCGCGGCGGTCACTTCGCCTACGTAAATATCGCCTTTGGAGTCTACGGTCACCGCGGTCGGGTTGCTGAGACCCCCGATCTTCTCCAGCACCTTGCCGTCTTTCGTGCGCGCGATCAGCAAGCAGTTGTTCTTGGTTCCATCCACCACGTATAGCTTGTCGCCTTTGACGAACACGCCCCACGGCGTACCCAAATTGGTAAATTGTTTTAAGAATTTGCCATCCTGATTGAAAACCTGGACGCGGTTATTCGAGCGATCGCCCACGTAGAGCAGACCCTTGGAATCAATCGCGATGTCGTGAGGCACATCGAACTGGCCCGGGCCGGTGCCTTTGCCGCCCCACCATTTGATGAACGTGCCGTCCTTGGAAAATTTCACGATGCGAGTGTTGGGGCCTTCGCCGTCGGCCACGAAAATGTCGCCGTTCTTCGCCACCACCAGATCGGCCATGCCATTGAAGGTGTCGTGCGAATTGTTATCGCCCCGGACGCCCTTCTTGCCCAGCGTCAGCAGCAACTTTCCCTCGGGACTGAACTTGTAGGCCACCATGTCGCCGCGGTCCGTGACCCAGACATCCCCGGAAGGGTCGACCCGCAGAAAGTGGGTGGTCTTAATCATGCCCTGGCCCCACGCGCGCAGGAACTTCCCGTTGCTGTCAAAGGCCATGATGGGCATGGCTTCATTGCGGTGCAAAACGTAGACGTTGTCGTGCGAGTCGACGTCGACGCCGGTCGCCGCACTCCACTTGGTAACGCCCGGCGGAAACTGGGCCCAGTTTTCGACCAGTTTATAGTGGCTCTCCGCTGCCTGGACACGGGCGGGCTGGATTGTGGCCAACGCCCCTATCGTGACGGCAACTGCGCTCATAGCTGAAACATGCTTGAATCTGCGGGTCATGCGCTCTCCTTGGAGATATGTGTCACTGATCATCATAGGATTATTTCGCGATCCCCCGCTTGGCATCAACCTTCCGGAGTGTCGATTTCACCGATCGGAGTTTGGCATATCCTTGATCGTGTAGTCCGCGGGCGGCGCAAATAGCGCCGGGTCAGGTTCGGTCAAGCTGATATGCGTGAGTCTCGAGATCCTATTGCCGTAGCGGGGATCAAGCAATTTCCTCAGCACCAGGACTCGCAACTCGGGCGACACCCACTTCTCATTAGTTACGGCTACCTCGTAGTCGTTGCCCGCGGCGCCCGGTTCCAGGATGGTCACGACACGCCCTCCCTCAGCCTCAACGCCTTCGATCATCTGCGTTCCCAGCCATTGGGACTCGGTCTTGAAGTGATTCCCCGCCATACCGATTCCGCGTACCGCACCATCCATGATCAGGCGGGTAGAAATGACTCCTACCGGGCCGGTCATGTCTGGCGTTGGTGGCTCAATCGCCGGCGGCCGAGACGCTGGGATCGCAAACCTCTGCACCACCTTGTTATGCGAATTGATCTGATATCGAAGCCCAACCAGTGGGTCCACGATAGTCACCGAACAGGACGCTGTTCCACAATCGTGCAAGTCACTTTCGATTCGCGTACGGCCCGCGGAATCCCGATACAGCGCCTGTTCCTCCTGAGGAATCGCAATCTGAGTCCCGTCGGCACGGATCTCGGTGCGCTCCGTGGTCAGAGTCGCAGAATAGGGAGCGCCGGTAACGTTCGCGGGCGTGAAGATTGCACTGGAGGATTGAGCGGAAAGCGGGAGCATACTGGCGATGCCGGAGAAAATCAAGCAGGGCGCATTCATAGCAGTAAGTATAGACGGCTCCGTAGCATGCTTGAATCTGCGGGTCATGCGCTTTCCTTGAAATATGTGCCACCGATCATCACAGGATTATTTTGCGATCCCTCGCTTGATCTTCGCTAGGGCAATCGCGGGGCCGTCTTGGCGCGCATCGTGATCGACCCGAGTGCATTCGATCCTTGGTCGAGCACAATGAAGCGAATTTTCGTCACGTTCGCATCGACCTTCACTTCCTTCTCTGCCCATCCTCGCTCCTCCGGATGCCACCGCCCTGCATCGCTGCTCGGATCTCGTTTTCCACTCCTCCGAATCTCCAATCCCCGCAACCTCAGTCCCTTATGGACCGATGTGGGCTGGCCTCCCGCTGCGCCCGTGGCTGACATGATGGTGTTACAGTTGTTCCGTTGGAGGTTCGGAGAAATGAAGATTGTTATGCTTGCCGCGGCCGCGGGTATGGCGGCTATTCCTGTGCTGGCGCATCACTCCTTCGCGGCGGAGTTCGATGGCAAAAAGTCCATCAAACTCGCAGGCACCATTACCAAGGTCGAGTGGACCAATCCTCACATCTGGATGTACCTCGATGTGAAGGACGACTCCGGCAACGTGGTGAAGTGGCAGTGCGAAGGCGGCGCGCCCAACACGCTCACCAGGGCCGGCTGGAGCAAAGAGTCGCTCAAGGTCGGCGACCAGGTTTCGCTCGATGGCTGGCTCGCTAAAGATGGCTCGAAGACGTGCAACACGCGTTCCGTGAAGATGCCCGACGGCAGGAGCGTCTTTGCAGGCTCTTCCAATAACGACTACAAGTAAACGTCACTGAGGATTCTCTCCATGGGCTCGCGCTATAGCTCTTCTAACATTTCTTCCTTCTCGTCGGCGGCCCTGCTAGGGTTCGCACTGCTTGCGGTTCCCGCATTCGCGCAGAGCGACGGCTTCAAACCTCCGCAGGGCCCGGTCCCGCGAATGGCCGATGGCAAACCCGATCTCAGCGGCGTCTGGGACCATCCCTTTGTCGGCGACATGACCAAGAGCGGCCGCGACCAAGTCGGCGCCGGGGAGCTTCCGTTTACTCCGTGGGGACTGGCCGAGTGGAAGAACTATAACGCCGAAGACGGCGATGCGACGGGCGCCTGCCTGCCTCACGGCCTGACCCGTTCCATCAACGCACCGTTTCCCATTCAGTTGGTCCAGAACAACAAGTACGTCTCCTTCGATTTTGAAACCGATAACTGGTTTCAGGTGGTTCCCATCGACGGGCGTCCGCACCGTAAGCAGATTCCTACTTGGGCGGGCGACTCGGTTGGGCATTGGGAAGGCGACACCCTGATCATCGATACCGTGAATTTCAACGGCAAGACCAAGGTGGATTCGATCGGCCACCCCCTAAGCGACCAGTTGCATGTGACGCAGCGCTGGACGCGCAAGGACCTGGGCCACCTGGCTCTTGAGATCACGATTGACGATCCCAAGGCTTATACCAAGCCGTGGAAAAATACCCGCATCTTCACCCTGCGGCCGGATTGGGAAATCATGGAATTCTCCTGCGAGGAGAATAACAAGAGCCTCTGGGAAGGCCGGATTAAGCCGCCCAAGTTCTAGGCGCGCTATTTAGCGCCCGCCGCGGCTTTCTCCTGGGCGCGCTCTCCTTTGAGCACATCCGGCAAGCCGTAGTTGCCCTCATGGCAGGCATATTCAAAGATCGGGCCGGGCGCGGCTGACATCGTATACTCGCCTTTCCACGGCCTGACATAGGCTGTCGGATCATCCACATCGAATTGGTAGAGGATGGTATCGGCATCCAGCCGGCGGAAGCGCTCGACCACGTGCATGTTCTCGTCGGCAAAAGGTCCGGTGGTGACCTGATAGGGAAGCTGAAAATAAAACTGGCTCTTCTCGATTAAGTTTGTGGTGTCAACTACCAGAGTGTCTCCTTCCCAATGGCCAACCGAGTCGCCGTACCACAGGCGCACGCTGGAAGGGAGATGCTTGCGCCCATCGAGTGGAATGATGCGCGTGTCATGCACCATCTCGACGTAGATCGCCACGTAATCCTTGGTCTGCACGATGCGGTAGTTGCTGTTGTAGGCGTAAGGAAGCATCGGGGGCGCGCCGGTCGAAAACATGAGGCACTGATCGCCAAGCCCCAGGTCTTCCGGCCCGTCTGGATGAAAAATTCTGTCAATCTTCTGCTGTCGCGCTGCCGCCGCCGCGGGTGTCAGCGCCGGTATTTTGCCATCCGGCGGGTCGATGACGATGGAGGTTCGCAAGGTCTTTGCCGGCTTAGTCCCGATCTCCCAAAAGGCGTCGTTGTAGGTCCCGGGGACACCTGGATCATCCGTCTTGCCATCTCTCTTGTTGCGCGCCTGCATGGTTTTTTCCCAGTCGCGCGCCTCTTGCTCGGTGAAGAATTCCTTCCCCTTGAGTTCATCGGGCCGCTCGATCGGCGTTCCGGTGGCGCTGTTCCAGATTCCTTGTAGATCCGGCTGGCCGTCCGGAGTGCGCGGTGCAGTCCACGCCTTCTTCCCCGCCGGGGGCGCAGTTTTGGCTGCAGTCTGCGCGAACGCTACACCCATAGTGACGAGAGTGACGAGCGTAAATCTCATAAGACTCCTTCGCGATGCACTACTTCGACGCTTCCGGCGTCTTGCGGTACTGGCCATACAGAAGTTCTTCGACAAACTGTGCGCAGCGGAATTCCATTAACCTGGCGTCTTTCTCCACGTGACGGTAAAGCGGCATGCTGATTTTCCAAGGTCGCGAAAACACCTTGGGGTCCTCGATCGTCGCTTCGTATTGGAGCACGTCGCGGCTGACGGGCGTGTAGCGCTCGACGACGTGCAACGCGTCGCTGTGGAAATCTCCGGCACGGTCAAGCCAAGTCTGGTCGAGGAGGCTGGTCACGTCCACCACTAGCGTGTCGCCCTCCCAATGTCCTACCGACTGTCCCATCCAGGAATCGAGCGGCGCGGGCGGCATCTTCTCCATGAAAATCGTCCGCGCGCTAGCCGCGAATTCATAGGAGATCTGGATCACCTTCTGGCTTTGCAGAATTTGAAAAGGAAACGGCAGGTAGGTGGCCCGCGGCACTCCCGGCATGTAACACTTTATTTCCGGGTCGTCCGTAAAGCGCTTTTCGTAGTTGGCTTTTTTCTGCGCGAGCGCCGCCGGCAGATAAGGAATCTCGCCGCCCTCGACCACGCCGATGCCGCCCGGTTCAGCACCCTGCGCGCCAAGCGCAACCACGTGGCCGGCTTGCGCCGCGTGCGCTTGAAGATCCCAGTTCGCGGTATTGAGCGCCTGCCAGATTCCACTCAGATCCGGCCTGCCATCTTTTGTCCGCGGGACTTGATAGGCGGAGGACTGCGCTCCGGCTTGGGCCGGCCAAAACGCCAGTGCGATCATCGTCGCGGCAACCCCGACGATCATGTTCCGGAACCGTCTCAAGATCAAGCTTCAATTTTCGCAAAAATCTTTGAGGTTAATTGGGCTCCCGCCCACGGCGCGCCGGCGCGGTTCGATGGTACAGACGAAACCTGGGTAGTTTCTGACCATCGCCGGTCAGATGACTAGGGATGGTCGCGAATAGCGGTCAGCATCCCAGAGAGACCGATTTCGGCTCTTTACAGCCCGCGCACGAGCCACACCACCAACACGATCACAACAATTGTTCCAAGCACTCCGTAACCGAGCATTTGATTTCTCCTTGCAAACTAATGGAAAGCGTCTACGCTTACCTACACCGGTGGGAGTGCAAATGCAGTGCCATTCTCCAGATCGACCGCGATCGGCACTGCCGCCAGCCCGAGGATGCCGATGGCCTCCGAAGTGCATGTCCAGCGAAGGAGGAATAAAACACATGAGCACAAACGAGTTCACATATTTTGGAATCGGAGCCGCATTGGGCGTAGCGGCGGCCGTATTGCTTGCTCCCAAATCCGGACCTGAGACGCGGAAACTACTGCGTTCAAAGGCCGAGGAGGGCACCGAGTATCTGGCGTCCCGTGCTTCGCAGGCGCGCGACACAGCATCGGAAGCGATCAATCGTGGAAAGAGAGCAGTGAAGCAGAATGCGGAAAACTTAAGTGCAGCGGTGGATGCCGGCGTTCAAACTTACCGGGAAGCCGTGCAGACCACTCCATAGAACAGCGCAGTCCCCTCAATAACGCTGTGCGGGCCGGACTCTCCCGGCCCGCGCAAACGGAAAGAAGCTGCGCTAGCTGCAACCTAAGTTGTTACTCTTTCTTAAAGCCGGGGGCGGGCTTGGACGCCGCAGTTCCAATCCCAACGATCTCCAGCACCGCCTCTTCATCTTTGGCGCCATCGTAGTGAATCTTATTGGCATAGTGAGTGACTATGGCGCCGGCGTGCATGGGCGTGGTAGTGTTCATATCGTAGTGGGCGCCCGTACCTACCCACCAGGTTCCCGAAAGAACCGTGATGAAGCGGTCATGCGGGTGAAAATGGGGCGTGCTGTTGTGATGCGGATGCCACTTCATGAGCTGAACGTAAAGACTGCCCTCTTTGGTGGGATCGCCGGAAACGAGGAATGACGCCGAACCGCCATTCGCGCTTTCCTTCCATGGAACGTCTTTCAGATACACGAAACTTGCGACTGACGGGTCGATGTCGGCCTTCACAGCCCCGAGCCATACGAACGAACCCGCCACCAATGCAACCAGCGACAAGCGCCGCAGCGCCGAAATACGAGTCATGCTTCCCTCCTTATTGAGATAGCTTTGCTCTCTCCGGTACAATACCACGCCCACGCGGAAATTTCGCCCGGTGGGCGAGTCGATTGCATCCGCTGATGGCCCAGATGGAATCGCTCCGCGCGGGCCGCGCGCTAAAATAAACCCGCATGCCCCGATTTCCCGGCGTTGACTACTTGCTGATCGACTCGCAATTTTCCGAGCAGGAACTGCTGGTGCGGCAAACCGCTCGCCAGTTCGTCGACGAGCGCGTGCTGCCGCTGATCCGCGATTGCTTCCGCGAGGCGCGCTTCCCGTCGGAGCTCATCCCGGAGCTGGGGCGCCTAGGCTTCCTGGGCGCGAACCTGGAAGGCTACGGCTGCGCCGGGATGAACAACGTGGAATACGGGCTGGTGATGCAGGAGATCGAGCGCGGCGACTCCGGCCTGCGCAGTTTCGTCAGCGTGCAGAGCGCGCTGGTGATGTATCCGATCCTGACTTTCGGCAGCGACGAACAGAAGCAGCGCTGGCTTCCGAAGCTGCAAACCGGCGAGGCGATCGGTTGCTTCGGCCTCACCGAGCCGGGCTTCGGGTCGAACCCGGCCGGGATGCTGACCAGCGCGCGGCGCGAGGGCGCGGAATGGGTCCTCGACGGCGAAAAAACCTGGATCACCAACGGCAGCGTCGCGGACGTCGCGGTGGTGTGGGCCCGCGCCGAGGATGGCATCCGCGGATTTCTGGTGGAGCGCGGAACACGAGGGTTTACCGCCTCCGAGATACACGGGAAGCTGTCAATGCGGGCGTCGGTAACATCGAGTCTCGCATTCCACAACTGCCGCGTGCCCGAGAGCGCCTTGCTTCCGCAGGCGCGGGGACTGCGTGCCCCGCTGTCGTGTCTGACGCAGGCGCGCTATCGGGATCGGCTGGGGAGTGATCGGCGCGGCCATGGATTGTTACGAGACGGCGCGCTCCTATTCCGTCCTGCGCAAGCAGTTCGAGGGGCGGCCGATCGCCTCGCACCAGTTGGTGCAGGAGAAGCTGGCGGACATGATCACGGAGATCACCAAGGCGCAATTGCTGGCGCTGCACGTCGGCAGGCTCAAGGATCAAGGGCAAGCGGATGCGGCGCACATATCGATGCTGAAGCGCAATAATGCGGCCATGGCGCTCGATTGCGCCCGCGCGGCTCGCGACCTGCTGGGCGCCAACGGCATCATGGACGAATACCCGATCATGCGCCACATGTGCAATCTGGAAACCGTCAAGACCTACGAAGGCACCGATCATATTCACGCGCTGGTGATCGGCGAGCGGGTCACCGGCGTTGCGGCATATAAATGACGCCGTCTGGCGGCATGATCAGAATGGCTGATCCCGTGTTACGATGGGAATAGACTTTCTTTCCCGGGATCGCCGTATGGTCATATTTATTACAATTGTGCACGTGATTGTGTGTTTGTTTCTGGCGATAGTGGTGCTGCTGCAAAGCGGCAAGGCGGCCGATCTGGCTGGCGCGTTCGGCGGCATGGGATCGCAGACGGTATTCGGTCCGCGCGGTTCGGCGACGGTATTGTCGAAGGCCACCACCATAGCCGCGGCGCTGTTCATGGTGACTTCGCTGACGCTGTCGATTCTGTCGACGCGCGCCGGCAAGGCTTCCCCGGCGATCTTCCAGAAAGTCGTCCCGGTGACCCAACAAAAGGGCGGCGCCGCTCCGAGCGGCACGATCCCGATGACGGTGACGCCCAGCGTCGGCGGCAAGGAAGGCCCTCCCCAGAACATTCAGGTTCCGGTGAATCAGGCTCCGCCGCCACAGCAGCAGAAAAAGTAGCCGGAGCGGCCTTCTACGGATCGGTACGAGTTTCCACCTGCGGGGGTGGCGGAATTGGCAGACGCACTAGCTTGAGGTGCTAGCGGGAGCAATCTCGTAGGGGTTCAAGTCCCCTCCTCCGCACCATTTTTTCTCTTTGTTCCAGAATTTTCGCTTTGCGCGGAAGGCCCCGAGCGTCAAGCCGAGGCCGAACAACCACCCAGTCCCCGGCTCGGGGACGCCCGTGACGGGTGCGTTGGTGAAGGTAATTACCGTCTGCGTCGAGATGTCGCCCGCGGCGATGAGCACGACGGCGCTTTCGGTGGCCGCATCGAAGCTAATCAGCCGGTCGCCCGGAAACGTCGAGACGCCGATCAAAGTCGTACCGGCCTGAGGGAGCTCTGAAATCGTGGCAAATCCATCCGGCAACTGGATCGCGGGCGAGCATGCGCCCACCAGGACCGGCACCGTGCCGGGTTGTCCGGCGATGGTGAAGGTGGAAAGACCGCTCAAAGAGCCCACCGGACTAGCGTCCTTGCAAATCTCGATAAGACCAGCTTGAGCGTAGCCGGAAAGATAAATCAACACGACTGCGCTTTGGATTGCGCGCCACGATAATCGGTAGCTCATTATTCTCGCCTGCTCACATTCGTAAAGTAAACTTCTGTGACACCTACGCCGATGGTGGCGGTCACCGTCTGCGCGCTGAGATCGACCGTCCCCTGCTGACCTGCCGGAAGAACGCTGATCGCCGAAGCCACGGTCCCCGGGGAAACCAGCTCCGAGATCGTGACCACGGTCCCCACCGGGAATAAGCCGTTCTGGACACAGTATCCGGCCGGAATCACGAAACTGGTGGCACCCATTGCGAACGAGAATCTGGTTCCAGGCGTGACGCCCGATCCGGCGATCTTGCATACCTTCAGCAGGCCTACTCCGCCCGCTGTGTTTGTGAAATCCACCTCGGTCAGGCCCGCTCCGATGGTGACATTGACTGCGCCCCCGGATAAATCAACGGTGCCTTGGCGATCCGCCGGAAGCACGCTGATCGCCGACACGGTCGTGCCCACAGAGGGCGTCTCGGTCACCGCGACGGAGGTACCAACCGGAAAGGCTGCCGCCGATACGCACGATCCCGCCAGAACCGTGATCGGAGTTCCGCCGGCGTTAAAAGAAAAGCTCATGCCGGGAGCGACACCCGCTCCACTGAGCTTGCAGATCTCGAGAGTGCCCAGGGGATTAGCGGAAACGATGTTCAGGAATGTCGCAATGGTCTGCGCCCCCGCATTCACTGTCACCGTCGCCGTGCCCGCGGTCAAATTGTTGCTGACTAGCAATCCGCCTGGCGAAGTCGAAACCGAACTCAATGCCGTACCCGGAGACGGGGTTTCCGCAATCAAGATGGCGCCCACTGGCATGACCAAGGGCGCGCTGCAGGAGCCGCCCGGCGCCGGACCGGCTAAAACCGTTAATGGGTTTCCCGCGACCCTAAAGGTGAAGGGCATCCCCACGGCGACGCCCGCTCCCGCGACTTTGCAGATTCGAAGAAAGCCGGTTCCCGGAAGGACGGGAATGACAGCGTCGAGGAAAGTAGCGATGGTCTGCCCGCCGCCATTGACAGTGACGATAGCGCTGCCTGCCGCCAGATTACTGCTGACTAGCGACCCGGCCGGCAAGGTGGAAATGTCTGTCAAAGTGGTGCCGGAGGGCAGTGACTCCAGGATGATCACTGGACCGGCTGTTTCCACCAGCGGTGCACTGCAAGAGCCCCCTGGCGCAGGACCTGCCGTCACAGTAACCGGAGTTCCCGCAACCGTGAATGTGAAGTTCGTTCCCACCGCGATGCCCGCACCGGCAACCTTGCAAATCTGGAGGAATCCCGTGGTAGGCTCGGCCGGAATGGCGTCCAAGAAAGTGACGATCGCCTGGCCGCCGTCGGGGACCACGACGGTAGCCGCGCCCGCAGCGAGATTGCTGCCCAGCAGCGACCCGTTCGGCAAGCTGCTGACCGCCGCCAATACTGTGCCGGAGAGCAAGGTCTCTGCAATGGTCACAGGACCGGATGGTTCGAGGAACGCTGCGCTGCAAGATCCCTCCGGCGCAGGGCCCGCGGGAACCGTCACCGGGGTGCCGGCGGCCATGAATACGAAATTCGTTCCGGACACGATGCCGGCGCCCGCGACTTTGCAAATCTGCAGAAATCCGGTGAACGGAGGGAGAGTCCTTGCGTTCACGAAGGTCGCCACTGTCTGTCCTCCAGCGCCGACCACCACGGTGGCAGTGCCCGCCGCCAGGTCGCTGCTCACGAGCGATCCGTCCGGCGCGGCGTTGACGGCCGTCAACTGAACTCCGATCGGAAGAGTCTCCGTCACGATTACCGGACCGGCCGGCAATACCAGCGGCTGTCCGCAAGAACCTCCCGGCGCGAGACCGGCAGGAACGGTGACCGGCGTTCCTGCCACGCTGAACGTGAAGTTCGTTCCTTCGACGATGCCCGCTCCGGCAACCTTACAAATCTGCAGAGTTCCGGTCGAATCCCACGCTCGAGACTGCTCTGCTATCTTTGTGCTCGAAAGGAATAAGCGAATCATCTCTAAGACTGGTATCGGCCAAGTCGGGGTGCACAGGTGCGATTTATGTCGCAAGCTGAATCCAGGCGAGTGGGATTATCCTGAACAGTGCCTAGCGTAGAGGTACCCCAGGCGTCGCCGGGTGGAATAGCTTGATCAAGCAAAGCGCGCTACATTGCGTTAAGCTTTTTTCTGTCCGTCCGGGAATACCTAGACTGATTGGAGAAGCAGAATGACGAGGCTTCGAAGTCACCAACTCACCTTCTTGACCGCATCAGCTTTTACATTTGCCGCCTGCGGCGACGGCCGCAAACACTTGCGACGATCTTTCCAAGATCTCCCTGCCGCAAACTGCGATCACGATGGCGGCCGCGGTCGCGCCGGGCGCGTTCGCACCGCCGGCTTCTTTTTCACTGAAGCTTCAGCCCGGCGACGTCGCATACGGGAACCTCCCGGCATTTTGCCGCGTGGCGGCAACCATGCGGCTAACCAGCGACTCGGTAATCAAGATCGAAGTCTGGCTTCCGCCGCCGGGTGCCTGGAATGGCAAGTTCATGGCCATCGGTAATGGCGGCCAGGCGGGTGAAATCTACTATCACAAGATGGGACTGCCGCTCACGCTCGGTTACGCCGTGGCGTCCACCGATACCGGTCACGAAGGCAAGGGCGACGACGGCAGTTATGCGCTGGGGCATCCGGAAAAGATCATCGACTTCGGATACCGCGCGGTTCACGAAATGGTGGTGAAGTCGAAGGCCATCGTCGCGGAATATTATTCACGAACCGCGGAGTTTTCCTATTGGAACGGGTGCTCCACCGGCGGCCGCCAAGGGTTGGAAGACCTGCAGCGCTACCCGGCCGATTTTGATGGCGTGATCGCCGGGGCGCCCGCCAACAATCCCCGCAGCGCCCTGCAAGCAGTATGGATCGCGCAGGCCGTTCATAAGGATGAGGCCAGCTTCATTCCCGCCTCCAAGTTTCCAGTGATCCAAAAAGCGGCGCTCAATGCGTGCGATGCGAACGATGGGGTGAAGGACGGCATCCTGGAAGATCCCACGCACTGCAAATTCGATCCGGGAGTGATCTTGTGCAAGGGCGCGGATGGGCCCGACTGCCTGACGGCGGCGCAGGTTGAGAGTGCGCGGAAGATATACAGCCCAGCCACGAATCCGCGCACGAAGGAGCCCATCTTTCCAGGGTTTGAACCGGGCAGCGAGAAAGGCTGGGGATTCGCCGCGAGCGCAAAACCGCCCGAACTCATCTTGACCGGCTTAAAAAACGGGGTCTTCAAGGACCCCAACTGGGATTACAAGACCTTCAATTTCGACAGCGACGTCGCGCTGTTCGACCGTGAAACTCAGGCGCGAAATGCCACCGATGCGAATCTCAAACCGTTTTTCAGCCACGGCGGGAAGCTCCTGCAATACCAGGGTTGGAACGACAACCTGATTCCGCCGCAGAACAGCGTGAATTACTACAATCGCGTCGCAGATACGCTGGCCGGCGCGAGTAAGGTGAACGACTCCTACCGCCTGTTCATGGTTCCTGGCATGGGGCATTGCCGGGGCGGCGATGGCACGGACCGCTTCGACGCGATCGGTGCACTGGAACAGTGGGTGGAGCAAGGGAAAACCCCCGATTCCATCGTCGCGTCGCGCTACGACGGCGATAAAGTGGAGCGCACGCACCCGCTGTGTCCGTATCCGAAGGTCGCGGTTTACAAGGGGACTGGCAGCACAGATGACGCGGCGAACTTTGCCTGTAGGGTGAAGTAAGGACAGGCACCGTCTTCCGGTCCGGTGAACGGAGAACAATCCGTGCGCGGCACGACTCGCTTCCGCTTCCGCGGGATCGCCCTGCGCGGGCTCGCGGAAGCCGCTTATCTCCGCAGAAACCAGCTATCAAAGTGCTAGACTCGGCGCATGGTTTTCCCGTCCTTGAAAGGCACCCCAGGCCGAAACCTTTCCTGGCTGGTGTTCGTACTGGTTACCGCTGCGTCTTACGGGAATTTCTACGTCTACGACTCGATCGGTCCGATCGCGGACTTGCTCCATCGCCAGCGCGATTTCAGTGACACGCAGATCGGCATGCTCAATGCGATCTACAGCCTGCCTAATGTTGTGCTGGTCCTAGTCGGTGGCGTGCTTGTCGATCGCTTCGGCGCGGCACGCGTGATGCTCTGGACTACAAGCGTCTGTCTCGCCGGGGCGGTGCTAACCGCTTTTAGTCCCGGCTTCACCGAGATGGCCGCCGGCCGGCTGCTGTTTGGCATTGGCGCGGAGACGTTCAGCATCTCTACACTCACCGCGATTGCGCAGTACTTCACTGGCCGCAATCTCGCCTTGGCGATGGGCTTGAACCTCGCTATCAGCCGCGCGGGATCATTCTCCGCGGACATGTCGCCGTCGTGGTTCGCGCGCGCCTACGCCCAGGGCTGGCAGCCGCCGCTGGTCATCGCGGGGCTGTTTTCGGCAACTTCTTTCGCCGCGGCGGCGGTCTACTGGTGGATCGACCGCAGAGTGCGCGGAAATGCGGCAGCCGCGGAACCCAATGCCGCCCAGCGTTTCGTGCTTCGCGATCTGCTGCGTTTCGGGACCGCCTATTGGTTCCTGCTGGTCCTATGCGTACTGTGGTATGCCGTAATCCTGGCGTTCCGGAGCACTTTTTCCATCAAGTATTTCCAGCACGCGCATGGCCTCAGCCTGGCCGCGGCCGGGGCAATGAACAGCTACGTTTTTCTGGCCGCCATATTCGCCACTCCGGCGTTCGGCTGGTTGTGCGACAGAATCGGGCGCTACGCTCCCATGCTGGCATTCGGCGCCCTGCTGCTTCCGATAGCGATCGCCATCATGGCATTGACTCACTGGAGCCTGTGGATCGCGACTGTGCTCATCGGTGTGAGCTTCTCTTTGGTGCCGGCCGTCATGTGGCCGCTGACGAGCAAGCTGGTATCCCCAGCGCGCTTCGGCACGGCGCTTGGCTTGATGTGGGTGGTGCAGAACGCGGGCATTGCTGGCGCCAATTTAGTGGCCGGGTGGCTCAACGACAGGGCCGGCGCGAGTGCCTTGAACCCAGCAGGCTACCAGCCGATGATGGCTTTTTTTGGCGCGATGAGTACGCTGGGTTTCGTATTCGCATTACTGCTGTGGCTCACCGCGGGAAGTAAGCGCCAAGAGGCCCTGGCAACCGCTCCCGCAGGGTGAAATAGAATGGGTGCTGCGTCTTCCCTTCCGGCCGTGTGGCTGGGCGGTCCCCCGCTGTCATATGAGAAAAGTGAGAAAAGTCAGATCACTTGCAGTCCTGCTGTTGATCGCGGCCGCTCTGCCGGCGCAGAACGCGGCCTCCGACCCGACCATCAAGAAAATAGTTGCGGAAATCTCACCCGACCGCATCGGCGCCGCGGTCAAGACTCTCGCCGGCTTTGAGACGCGCGGCAACTACTCGGATCCGAACCAGAAGACGCGTGGCATCGGAGCCGCGCGCCGCTGGATCTTCGCGCAATTTCACAGTTATAGCCCGCGGCTCGAAGTCTCCTACGACATCGAGAAGAAAGGCGTCACCGACGTCGCCAGCGTCGTCGCTGTGCTGCCCGGCACCGCCAGCCGGAAAAGCGCATCATCGTGGGCGCTCACTACGATTCGATCAATCTTCGCGCGACCGGCGACAAAGCGGCCGAAGCGCCCGCACCCGGCGCCGATGACGATGCCAGCGGCACCGCGGTCGTCCTCGAACTCGCCCGCGTCATGAGCCAATACCATTTCCGCAAGACCATCGTATTCGTTGCCTTCGCAGGCGAGGAACTCGGATTCGTCGGCAGCGCCCGCTATGCCTCGCGAGCCAAAGCCAGCCATGAGCAGATTGAGGCGGTCTTCAACAATGACATCGTCGGCTCCGACGTGGTCGGCGAACCATCCAGTGGCACTGGCATCGCGCTCAACGATATCGGCGGCGCTGACGATGACACCGGCGGCTCGGGCGAAACCGGAAATCGGCTGCGCATCTACTCCCCGGAGCCCGCCGACTCGCCTTCGCGCCATCTGGCCCGCTACATTAAGGACGCGGCGCAGCGCTATGTCCCGGCGCTGCAGATCGAACTGATTCTCCGCAGCGATCGCTACACCCGCGGGGGAGATCAGATACCATTCCAGCAGAATGGGTTCGCCGCGGTGCGTTTGACCTCGGCCTCGGAAAACTTGATTTCGCAGCACACTGCGGGAGACACACCAGACAGAGTTTCGTCCTCTTTCACTGCCAATGTGGCGCGCGTCAACGGGGCAGCTATCGCCGGCCTCGCCAGTGCCGTGCCGAAATAAGGAGCCATCCCAAATGAAGCAACCAAAGATCGAAGTGGATGCCGCTGTTTTGCGCGGGGGTCGCCGTCGCGATTTTCGCAACCCAGCCGGTTCAGGCGGAGGTGCTGGAGAAAACTACGAAGGTGGGCGGAGTCACCGTGCGGTATAAAGTCGTTCTGCCCAACGAGTATGATCCGGCGAAGGCTTATCCGGCTATTCTCGCTTTCGGCGGAGGTCCGGAAAACATGCCCACCGTGGACAGCGTTCTCAACCGCAATTTCCGCGTGGAGGCTGAAAAGCGGGGCTACATTGTGGTCGCTCCGGCCGCGCCGGACGGCGAGTTGTTCTTTGACGAAGGGGCTCGCATTTTCCCGCGAGTTTCTAAAGCTGATCCTGGCCGATTACAAGATAAAAGACAACAAGTTCCATATCGCCGGACCATCCAACGGGGGAATCGCCGCATTTCACGTGGCAGCGGCGAATCCTCAATACTTTTTGTCCATTACCGCCTTCCCTGGCTATATGTGGGAGCCCAGCGTGGCCAAACTTCAAGCTATTTCAAAGATGTGCGTCTTCATGTACGTTGGCGAGAATGACGAATACATGTGGCACGCGGAGATGAAGAAGGAAGCGGAATTCCTACGGTCCAAAGGAACAGTCGCGCGCTACACCGTCGAGAAGGGCCAGCCGCACCGCATGGAAACGCTGGCGGGCGCCAATGCTGGACGCTTATTCGACGACTTTGCGGAAACCAAAAAAGGTTGCAGCAAGTAAGTTCGGGTCCCCGAGCATACCGTTACGCCGGAAGGGTAGACTGATCGGTTGTAAGTGGTCAGACCATTTCCGAGGGAGAACAAATGAAATACATAATCAGCTGGTTCGAACGTCCGCAAGGCTCGCCTATCGAGTATGAGAATGCCCAGAAGCGAATCCTCGAGGTGTTTGGCCAGTGGAAGGCGCCTTCCAATTTCAAAATAGAGTTTTTCGTCATACGTGTGGGCGAGTGGGGTGGACATATGTTGATGGACTGCGACGATCCAGTAACGATTCACAAGTTTTGTTCGATGCTCCCTGCATTTGTATTTCAGGTGCACCCGGTAATCCGCGTCGAGGACGCCGTCCGGGGCGAACTCGAAGTAATCGCTTGGCGCGATGGACTGAAAGGCAAGTAACGTCCGCTGCGGTCACGCCGCATTCCAGGACTAACCGGCCATGAACCGCCGGTTAGTCAAATCCCTTTCTCGATCTCCCCGATCACGTCTTTTTCCACGATGTCGAACAACTCTTGGCGGTATTCGCGCCGGTCGTCACCCAGCGCAACCGACGAGGTCGTAACCACCACCAAATCCAGGCTGGGCACTACAAAGATGTACTGGCCGCCGAAGCCCCACGCGAAGTCGACCGGACGCCCGGCGAGTTCCGTGATCCACCAGCCGTATCCATATTCGTGACCGCTGCGCAGCGAGCGGGTGCGCGGCGTCCATGACGCGTCCACCCACGCCGAAGGCACGATCTGCCGATCGCCGTTGCGGCCCCGATGCAGATACAACTCGCCGAACTTCAGCATCTGCCGCGGCGTGAGCAGCATGTCGTTGCCGCCGAAATACACGCCTTGCGGATCGCGCGGCCACTTGGCGAGCGTGATGCCGAGCGGCGCGGCGAGCGTATTCTGCGCGAACGTCCAGGTGTCGCTGCGGCTCACTTTCGTGAGAATGGCCGAGAGCAGATGCGTGTTGCCGGTGTTGTAGTTCATGGGCTCGCCGGGCTGCTGCTGCAGGGGACGGGTCAGCAGGTAGCGCACCCAATTAGGGCTCCGCACCCAAGCGCCGTAACCGCGGTTGGTGTCGACCAGTCCGGAGCGCATGGTGAGCAGGTCTTCGATGGTGATCTTGCGCTTCGCCGGGTCGGCATTCGCGGCCGATAGCTCGGGGAAATAGGGAGCGATGGGAGCGTTCACTCCGGGCAGCAGCTTGCGGTCGATAGCGATTCCGACCAGCGCGGAAATCACGCTCTTCGATGCCGACTTCACATTTTCATAACTAGTGGCGCGGGTGCCGTGGAAGTAGTGTTCGAGAATGAGTTCGCCGTGCCGGCTCGCCAACAGACTGTGCAATCGCGGCACGCCTTCGCCGGTCTTGACCGCGGTGGTGAAATTGGACTGGCCGAAAGCCAGCATCGGGATGAACCAAGCAATCAGGCTGACTCGCGCTGCGATCCGCATCGGGGCTATTGTCTCACCGTTCGTCCGGTGAAAACTCCAAGATACTTTGCACATCACGCGCCGCATGCAGAACACGTACGATCTGAATAGGTTTTTGGGAGGCCAGGTAAACCACCATGTAGGAATAGACTAGAAAAAACCGATGCTCCGAATCGGCCAAGTCCTCTCTCACGTGACCAAGCATCGGGTTCCGGCCAAGCTTAGCGAAAGCGTCATGCAACCGATCAACCACCTTGTCGGCGGCATCGATGTTGTCAGCGCAAATGTAATCCCAGATTTCGAGAAGGTCCGTGCGGGCCGCTTCGGTTACTTCAAACGATTTCATGCACGCCGGCGGCGGGCTTCCTGACTCTTCTTGCGGATTTCAGCAAAGACCGCTTCACCGTCAATCAGCTTGCCTTGGCGAGCCTGTTTGGTGCCGATTGCGATTTCTTTGCGCAGTTCGGCGAGCCGTAATTGCTTCAGTTCCTCACGCTCTTTCAGAAGCCGCAGACCTTCCCGCAGAATTTCACTTTGGGACTGGTAGTGGCCGGTCTTGAGGAGGTCGGCAACGAACTGGTCGAATACGGTTCCGAGATTCACGTTCATACACGAACGATACCGCCATTAACAATAATTGTCAATTATTGACATGTCCAAGAGCCGCCGCGCCGCCCGCGTGTCACTGTTCTTTTTCCGCTAATCGAATCGTTATGGGTTGAACTCCGTCAGCCGACGAAAAGTGCACGGGCGAAGCCATTCTAGCTTCGCGGGTGAATATGTCCTGCACGGTATACCCTAAACCTTCAATGGCTCCAAACGCGACCTGGCCGGACGAATTCGTCACAGCCTGTCCCGCCCAGCTGAACACGCCGTTCATCTGAGCCGCTATGTTCGCATGTGCATCCCTGGCCGGTGTCCCATCTGGAAGCAACACGACCACTTTGATCGCGGTGCTTTTTAATGGTGGCGGCAAATGGAAGTCACATTGCTGCGACGGGCTTTTTGCGTTTATCTCAATGAGTGAAGCCGCCCCTTCTGTGGATGCCGCCGGCCAATACAGGGTTTGGTACGGATTTTCTGCCGTGGGCGGCCTATAGAGATTCAACACGACCTTGTAGCGTCCGGGAGGAAGGCCATGGAACGCGTATTCCCCGCGCTCGTCCGTTCGCACTGTGAATCCGATCAGGAGTTCGCGTTTTCGAACTGGCGGGTCGCCGTCTACTCGGATCAGGTCCACATTAATCGACGCTGGTCCAGGCGTACCATCCGCGCGCGTGACGCGTCCGCGAAGGGTTCCATTCCAGTTCTGACGGAGGACCACATCCAGCACTCTGCAGCCGCGAGCGTCCACTTGCACAGGATCATCGGTCTCGGTCGCGCTCTGCCTGAAGCCCGTTAGACTCGCCTTTACGCTGTAGAACCCTGGAGGAAGCCCGGAAAACGAATACCGCCCGTCCTTATCGGTAGTACTCTTCCGAGTCTGCCCCACTCCCTGAATCTCGACCGCTACCCCCGGTGCGCGTTTGCCTTCGCTGAATATGCCACCCGATCGCACAGTAACCTCCCCGAAGACTGTCGACGTAGCAGGCGCGTTGGAGAGACCATTGAGGAAAGTTAAGTCCTCCTTCGCAAAACGGACGCTTCTGCTGCGTGTACATCCGCGGGCCCGAAGATAGCCGGTCCCATCGTCGCTCGTGTACATCAGGTATTGCTCACCGACCGACAGTGTGGGGCCGTCACACATGCCACTGTCCCACAGAACTACTGTTTTCTCTTCGACGCCTTTGTAGGCTTTGTCGATTCGCATTCGGAAAAGTCCTTTTCCAGGTATTTCCGTCACCGTCCCGAGGAAAATCATCTCAGTGTCCGCATACTCCGCACATGGGGGTGGCGGGGTGCGCATTCGCAGCCCGTCGCGGTCGGCAAGAAGACGCCCATTAAAGTGGCCGTCAAGAGCGCCACTTGGAGCTTGCTCCGTCGGGAAATAGACTTGCGGTGCCAGGATTTGTTCATTGCCAGCAGGCTCCTGAAGGGGTCTTACGCCACTCCTATCCTTCGGCAAGAAAACAAACATTCTGAAGAGTGATTTGGGCGGAAAGCAACGGGTGGTTTACTGAAAACGGGACATCTATCTCGTTTGCCGTGCTCTAGGATTGCGCGGCATAGCGTAGAATTGACCCAGAATCTATGAAAATCACCTATGGAATCGCGCTCGTAGTTGGTGCCGTCGCGCTGTTGTTCATACTCTCTCCCAACGGCTTCGCCCTCGCCCGCCCCGGCGTCGAATACAAGATTTTCCAGTTCCCCGCCGACAAGATCCCGCGCATCGACGGCGACCCGTCAGATTGGGCCATGGTTCCCGAATCCTATGCGATCGGCATGGATCAGCTTAAGGAAACCGTCAAAGGGCGCGGCTTCAACTACGACAAGAAAGACCTCGACGTGAAGGTCAAAGTCGGCTGGGTGAGGGGTCTCAATCGCCTGTACTTCTTGTACGAAGCCTACGATAATTTTTGGGATTTCGACGATCACAGCCGCCATAACGACATCTTTGAGCTGGTGGTCGACGGCGATCTCTCGGGCGGCCCGCTGATCACCGCGCTGCAACCGAATTCGAAGCTGATCGGCGACGATGCGTTCTTCCAATTGCAAGGCGTGCACGCACAGAACTATCACATCTTCACGCCTGCGCCGGAACGCGACTGGGCGTTCGTCTGGGGCGCTCAGCCGTGGATCAAGGAACTGCCGTGGGCGAACGCGGCCTATAACTACAATTTCAAGCACGGCGAATCCGGCAAGCTCATTCTCGAGTTCTGGATTACGCCTTTCGACTACGCGCCCGCCGACGGACCGGAGCGCGCGGTGGTGTCGAAACTCGTCGAAAACAAGCTGATCGGAATGTCCTGGGCGGTGCTCGACTACGATGGTCCGGAAGAAAAAGACTACAAGGGATTTTGGAATCTCTCGCACACTGAGCATATGTACGGGAATGCCGATGAACTCGTCGCCTTTCGCCTGATGCCGCTGGAGGCGAAGTTTCAAAAGCCCATCGACGCCCACTGGTCTTTCAAGATTCTGGACATGGATCGCCGACTGCTGGCTTTCCAGGACGAATCCACCGGCAAAATCACTTCCTGGCGCTGGGATTTCGGCGATGGCACTAGCTCGACGGAGCAGCATCCGATTCATCAGTACAAAAAGGCCGGCGAATATACCGTGAATCTGTATATCGAAGGTCCAGGCGGCAAATCGCGGTGGACGAAAGTTCGCAACGTCGCGGTCCGGTAGTGGCCTGCGGCGAATGATGCACCTGCCAAATGGGGGGCTTGCCCTCAACTCCGGCCGCGCTGATAATAGTTAAGGCGTTTAGAAACCTTAGTTTTAGGAGCCAAGACTGCTTCCAATGATGACAAAAAGGCTCGGCATCGCACGCGGCCGCTGGGTGTTCGGACTGGGGCTCGCGTCCCTGCTGGTTAGCGCCGGCGCTGGCATCGCGGGCTCGGGTCGTGCAACTCCGCTGGCGGATGCGGTTGAGCGCGGCGAAAAGCAGGCGGTTGCGTCCCTGATCAAGAGTGGCGCCGATGTCAACGCGCCGCAAAGCGATGGTGCGACGGCCTTGCATTGGGCAGCCTATCTGAATGATTCCGACACGACGGCGTTGCTGCTGCGCGCAGGCGCAAACGTGAATGCGCGCAATGACCTCGGTGTCACTCCGCTGGCGCTCGCTGCCCAGCAGGGCGGTGCGGCCGTCATCGAGCAACTCCTCAAGGCAGGCGCCAAGCCGAACGATCCTATCAATTTCGTGGACGCTGGAGAAACGCCGCTGATGTACGCGGCGCGATCCGGTAGCGTGGACGCCGTGAAGGTGCTAGCGAAGGCCGGCGCAGACCTGAATGCGAAGGAGAGGTGGAACGGACAGACGGCGCTGATGTGGGCGGCCGCCGAAGGGCACGCCCCCGTCATTGAGACGCTGATCGAGTTCGGAGCCGACATCAAGGCGCGATCCAACGCCGGAACGACGCCCTTCATGTTCGCGGTGCGAAAAGGCGACATGGCTTCCGTGAAGGCGATGCTGGCGGCTGGGGCCGACGTGAACGAGAAGCGGCCCGATCTGGCCACACCCTTGCTGGTAGCGATCATCAACGGGTATGAGGATATCGTCGACTTGCTGCTCGATAAGGGAGCGGACCCGAATGCTGAAGGCGGCTCGACCGTACTGACGGTGCAAGGCATGCGGGCAAAGCCGCAGAATATCGTGCTCAAGACACCCTCCTTCCACGACCAGATGCGCGATGTTGGCAGCGAGGGCGGCAACGGAAGGAACAACACTTTCGGTAAACCGCTGCAGGCCGCCATACACGTCGCGAACTGGCACATCAGCGATGAATTCATTTCGGCGAATGTCGACCGGCTGCGCATCATTAAATCGCTGGTAGCGCACGGCGCTGACGTCAACGGACGGAATACCGACATGGAGCCCAGGTGGTCGGGCGCAAGGTATCGCCACCGGCTTGTAGGCGCAACCGCTTTTCTGTTTGCGGCGCAAGTGGCCGACGTAGACGCGATGCGCTTGCTGCTCAAGCTGGGAGCCGATCCCAACATCAATACCGGAGTTAACATCACGCCGCTGATGGCGGCAGCGGGCATCTCGTGGGCTTCGAATCAGGACCGTGCCAGCGAGGAACAGGTACTGGAAGCGGTCAAGATGTTGGTGGAAGAGTTGGGCGCCGACGTCAACTTCGTTGCCGACACCGGCGAGACGGCCATGCACGCAGCGGCGTACCGGGGCGCCAACAGCGTAGTTCAGTATCTGTTCGACAAGGGCGCGAAACTCGACGTGGTCGACAAGAGCGGACGAACGCCGCTGACCATCGCTGAGGGTGTGGAGTACGGCAATTCATTCGCCGCCATGCCGCAGACGGCCGAGCTGCTGCGGAAACTCGGAGCGAAAGAAATACCGTGTCCCAATTTATGCCCGAACTTAATCCCCGAAGACAAGCTGCCGCCCGAGGAGGCCAAGCGATGAGATCCCGTTTGGTCGCGGCTGTTGCTGGAGCATGTTTCTTCGTCGCCGTCGCTTTCAATTTGCGTGGCGACCCGCAGCAAGCTGCTTCGGCGGCCCCCGCGCCTGCAACAACTTCGCCCGCTGCGGAGCGCCAGGCCGTTCTCAGCAAATACTGCTTCATGTGCCACAACGAGAGGTTAAGATCAGGAGGCCTCGCACTCAGTACGCTGGATTTGGTGAACCTGAGCAAGAATCCTGAGAAGTGGGAGAAGGTGATTCGCAAGCTGGGAACTGGGGCGATGCCGCCGGCCAAAATGCCGCGGCCGGACAAGGCGACCGCCGAGAACATCGTCACAGGAATCGAGAGGGACTTGGATCAGGCTGCGCTCGAAAATCCCAACCCCGGCCACCCGTCACTGCAACGCCTGAACCGTTCTGAATATAGCAACGCCATCCGCGATCTGCTGGCGCTGGAGATCGACGCCCCTTCCATGCTGCCCGCCGACGCCGCTGGCTACGGGTTCGACAATAATGCGGATGCGTTGACACTGTCGCCGGCGTTGACGGAACGCTACCTCGGCGCGGCGGCAAAGATCAGTCAGATGGCGCTCTCGCGGCCGCGCGGCTTGCCGACGCCTGAAACCTTCTTTGTGCCGACCGACCGCAACCAGGCGGTCCGCGTCAGCGACGAGCTGCCATTCGGGTCGCGCGGAGGACTCGCCGTGCGCCACTATTTTCCGGCCGACGGCGAGTACTTGTTTGAAATGCGGCCGAAGGAAAGCGGAGTCGCCGGCGGGTTCGAGGGCATCACCGCGGAAGTGCATCAGGTCGAGGTCCGGCTGGATGACGTCAAGGTTTGGGCGGGTACAATCGGCGGCCCCGAGTTCGCGCATAAAAAAGGACCCAACGCGGGTGGCGCTGCCGAACAGGAGCTGAATAAGAAGGTCCTTGAGGGGCTTACGTTCCACGTGCCGGTAAAGGCCGGCGAGCATCTGATTCAGGCGTACTTCATCGCGAAGACCGAGGCGTACGTCGAGGATTTGTTCGACCCGTCCATACGGCGTGAAAACTACCGGAACCCGGCGGGCCCGCCGAAACTTTCGACGCTGACGGTGACGGGTCCTCAGTCCGGAACAGCGGCGGTCTCTGAAACACCGAGCCGCCAACGGATTCTGCTGTGTGCTCCTCAATCGGCGAAGGACGAGGCGTGCGCGACGAAGATCATCTCGACATTGGCTCGGCGGGCATACCGGCGTCCGGTGACGGAGGCCGATCTTCAGGCGCCTCTGGCTTCATTCCGCGGCGGCTCGGCCCGCGCGGGATTTGAGTCGGGAATCGAGATGGCCCTGCGCAGTATTCTGGTGAGCCCCAACTTCCTGTTCCGTTTCGAGGATCAGCCGGCGGGCCTCGCGGACCATGCGCCCTATCGCATCAGCGATCTGGAACTGGCGTCGCGGCTGTCGTTCTTCCTGTGGAGCAGCATTCCCGATGACCAACTGCTGGGAATCGCGGAAAAGAAGACCCTGCATCAGCCCGAGGTTCTGCAGCAGCAGGTGCGCCGGATGCTGGCCGACTCGCGCTCGCAGGCGCTGGTCGACAATTTCGCAGGGCCAGTGGCTGTTCATCCGAAATGTGTCAACGCATCAGCCGAGTCCGGAGATCTTGTTCCACTTCGACGACAACCTGCGCCAGGCCTTCGAGCAGGAAACGGAGTTATTCTTCGAGAGCATCATCCGCGAGAATCGCAGCGTGATCGATCTGCTGGATGCGGATTATACATTCCTGAACGAGCGCCTGGCCGAGCACTACGGAATCCCGGGCGTCGAGCGGCGAACGATTCCGGCGGGTCGGCGCTCCCGGCCGACAGCCCCCGCCGCGGCCTGCTGGGAAAGGGCTCGATTCTCATGGCGACTTCGTATGCCAATCGGACCTCGCCGGTGCTTCGCGGAAAATGGATTCTGGACAATGTGTTCGGCGCGCCGCCCCCGCCGCCGCCGGCGAACGTGCCCGCTCTGAAAGAGGAGCGAGATCCGCGGAAGGTCCTGCCGATGCGCGAGCAGATGGCCGCGCACCGCGCCAATCCCGTGTGCGCCGGTTGCCATGCCCAGATGGACCAGTTGGGCTTCGCGCTCGAAAACTTCGACGCGATCGGCGAGTGGCGAGACATCTATGCGTCCGGCGCACGCGTCGATCGGTGGGGCTGCTGCCGGATGGCACTAAGTTCAACGGGCCGGCGGAACTGCGGCAGGTGCTGCGGAAGCATTCCGACGAGTTCGTGACCACCGTCACCGAGAGGCTCTTGACTTATGCACTGGGGCGAGGCCTCGATGCCACCGATTACCCCGCGGTCCGTCAGATTAAGCGTGACGCGGCGCCCGATAACTACCGGTTTGAATCGCTGATTCAGGCGATTGTGACGAGTACACCGTTTCAAATGAGAACGGCTCAGGTGAGCACGGAATAGAAAAATCTGATATTTTTGCTTATTGCAGGAGGTTGACAGATGGTGATTACGAAGACAGCATTGCATCGCCGGACGTTCATTCGCGGGATAGGGGCAGCGGTGGCATTACCGCTTCTCGATGCTATGATTCCGGCCATGCGGGCCCAATCGAAGGGGGCCCCTCGTTTCACCGCCGTCTACTTCGGCAACGGAGCGAACATGTTCCAGTGGACCCCAGCCACAGAGGGCGCCGGGTTCGAGTTCTCGCCGACATTGAAGCCGCTCGAACCCTTTCGGAGCCGGACCAATGTCTTCACGGGCCTGGATAACTTCCAGGCGACGGATCAAGGCGACGTCGGCGGGCAGCATCCGCGCGCTGCGCCGGCATTCATGAGCTGCGCGCATCCCAAGCAGACCGAAGGCGCCGACGTGCGTGCCGGCAAGACCATCGATCAATATATCGCCGACAAGATCTGCTTGGACACCAAGCTTTCCTCGCTCGAAGTTTCGGTCGACCGCAACGATGTCGTCGGCGCGTGCGATCACGGCTATGCCTGCGCGTATATGAACTCACTGGCCTGGAAATCGCCGACCAGCCCTCTGCCGACCGAGACCAATCCGCGTTTCGTCTTCGAGCGCATGTTCGGCATCGGCGCCACAGCCCAAGAACGCCTGGCCCGGACCGACGAAGACCGCAGTATTCTCGATGGCCTCACTGAGGAAATCTCCGATCTGCATAGGAAGCTTGGCGCTCGCGACCGCGCCAAGCTGGGCGAATATTTCGACGCTGTGCGCGATGTCGAGCAGCGCGTCGCCAAGAGCGAATCGACCAACAGCAACTTCGAAGTGCCGTCGCAGCCGGTGGGCGTGCCCGCGACCTTCCGGGAATATGCCGAGCTGATGTTCGACCTGCAGGTGCTGGCGTTCCAGGCGGATATCACCCGCGTCACCTCGTTCATGATCGCGCGCGAAAACATCAATCGCTCGTATCCCGAGATCGGCTTGCCGGAGGCGCATCACTCGATGTCACACCACGACAACATCCCGGAAAAGATGGCGGCCTACGCCAAGCTGAACCACTATCACGTCGACACGCTCGCTTACTATCTGAAGAGATTGGACTCGATCCAGGACGGCGACGGTACTTTGCTGGATCATACGGCGGTGCTCTACGGCGGCGGCATGAGCGACGGCAACGTCCATAACAACTACAACGTTCCGGTTTTCGTAGTGGGCGGCAAGAGCTTGCAGCTCAAGGGAGATCGTCACCTCAAGTACGCAAAGGGAACGCCACTGGCGAACCTCATGCTGGCGCTGATCGACCGTTTCGGCGTGCACATCGAGAAATTTGGCGACAGCACGTCCGAGATTGATCTATTGACGGCCTAAGCGATCAGACATTCTGGTCTAAAAACGTCGCGGATGCTGAAAGGCGTCCGCGACGTTTTTGCGTGTATTGTCATTCCGGCAAAATGTCCCAGCGCCATGGCAGCTCGAAGAAGCCGCTGTGCAGCTCCCGGCGCAAGCCCGGACTCAAGGGCGCGCGAGCGCAAATTCGTGCTGCCGGCGGTGATGCGGCCCATCGTGCTCGTTCGTGGATTTGAAGCTTTCGTAGCGCCCGTCGCCCGCCTCCACGCGGACCCGCTGCATCAGCGCGCTCTGGGCTTCTTCCGGCATCGGAATCGTACGGGCCACATCCACCGCGAACTGCAACTGTTCCATGGTGGTGACGCCCACCACTTGGCTCGTCACCGGCTGGCTGAGTGCAAATCCCAGCAGGTCCGCCGCACCGACGTTCATATTTTCGAGAACGCGCCCGCGCGGCCATCCACCCCCGAAGCTCTTCATGCCGATCGCCGCGACGCGCTTCTCATGGCACATCGGCACCACTTGGTTGAGAAAGCTGCGGTACTGCGAATCCATCACGTTGATGGGCATCTGGCAGGCGTCCCACGCGTGGGGCATCCCCAGCGCCTTCAGGTGAATCCTTGGATCCTTATGTCCCGTGAACCCGATGTACCGCACCTTGCCTGCCTGCTGCGCTTCCACCGCTGCCCGCACCGCACCGCGCTCGAACAGCCACTCGGGATCGTTGTCGTACGAGAGTTCGTGGAACTGCCATAGATCCAAGTAGTCGGTCTGGAACCGGCGCAGGCTCTGCTCCAGATTGCGCAGCGATCCGTCATAGTCGCGCTCGCAGTTCTTGGTCATCAGGAACACTTGCTTGCGCTTGCCATCGATCGCCAGCGCGCGGCCCATGGCCTCCTCCGCATAGCCGTCGTGATATTCCCAGGCGTTATCGAAGAAATCGACGCCCAGATCGATGGCGGCATGCATCAGGCGGATGGATTCGCGCTCGTCGATCTTCTCCAGCGCCGGCTTCGCGACCGCGTGCCAGCCGCCGAGGCACAGCAGAGAAACGCTTTCCGCCGCCCGTCCGAAGGGGCGCCGTGGAACGCTAGTGCCACGGGTAAAGGTCTGGGAGGCCAAAGCCTGCTGCGCGAGTTGCTGAACGGTTTGTAATCTCACAATATCGCTACTTTAGCGCAGGTGGAGGGCGGGAGGCGCCGCGTGATTCCCTTCACGCCTTCACCTCGAACTTGTAGATGCTTTCCATGAGAATCCATTTCTCGCCCGGCTTGGCCCCTGGCAATGGCTTCTGGAAGTTCCACATGAGCTGCTCCCACTCCTGCACTTTGGGATTGTCACGGTCGATCCGGGCCTTCTCCTCAAATGAAAATCGCTCATCGACTTCAAGGATCATCACCAGCCGCGTATCCAATAGATACAGCTCCAGGTCGAGAATCCCAGCCTGCCGCAGGCTATCCGTAACCGCCGGCCACACCGCCTGATGATGCCGCCGGTACTCGCGGATCAATTCTGGATCGTCCTTCAGGTCCAGCGTCAGGCAGTAGCGCCGCTTCATGCTTCATGTCTCCTTACGGCGAAACTCAAAATGTATACATAGCACACCAGCGGAACAATCAGTGCGCGCTGGATATTGGTCGCGTCCGAAACATATCCCATGGTCACCGGCAGAACCGCCCCGCCGATGATCGACATCACCAGCAGTGACGACCCCAGTTTGGTATACGCGCCGAGACCTTTGATGCTCAGCGCGAAGATGGTAGGAAACATGATCGAGTGGAAGAAGCCGATCAGTACCACCGCGTAAATTGGAATGCTCCCCGTGGTTACGAGGGCCACGCTAACGCAGATCAGACAGGCCACGGCGAATGCCGCGAGCAGCCGCGACGCCGGAATGTACTTCATCATGGCCGAACCCGCAAATCGTCCGATCATGAACCCGAGCAGGTGCCACTTCAAGTAGCTGGACGCGGCCTTGTCCGCTGTGCCGGGCACCAGATATTCCGTCAGGCGGATGATGAAGCTCGCCACTCCGACTTGAGCGCCCACATAGAAAAACTGCGCCAGCACGCCGCGCACCAGATACGGATGCTTCCAGACCTCGCTCAGCCGCTGCGGTTCAGGAGCGTCGTCCTGCACCTCCGGCAACTTCGTAAAGTGAATCATCGCCGCCACCGCCAGAAAAATGGAAGCGATGATCAGGTACGGGATTCTCACCGTGCTCGCCTCGGTCGTCTGCGCCGACTGCGACTCCGTATTCGTGAGAATGAACGCCGCGCCTATGACCGGCGTCACCACGGCGCCCATTGCGTTGAAAGACTGCGCCAGATTCAATCGACGCTCGGCCGACCCCGCCGGACCCAGAACTGTGACGTAGGGATTCGCCGCGACTTCGAGAAAACTTTGTCCGCAAGCCATCACGAACAGCGCGAGCAAAAAAAACCAGTAGACCAGAATGGTGGCCGCTGGGATGAACAGCAATGCGCCGGTGGCGCACAGGGCGAGGCCAGTCAGAATTCCTTTCTTGTAACCGATGCGCTCCATCAGCCGCCCGGCCGGAAGCGCGGCCAGAAAGTAGCCTCCAAAGAATGCGGTTTGAATGAGGGACGATTGCAGATCCGTCAGCCGGAACGCTTTTTTCAGATGCGGAATCAATATGTCGTTGAGATTAACTCCCAGCGCCCAGAGGAAAAACAGGCTGGTAATCAGCACCAGCGGCAGGATGTACTTGCGCTCGGTGAGTGGAACGGATTCGGGGGCGCCCGCGGCGGGGGAGAAACCGGAAGTATTCGCAATTGTCATGGCAGCGCACGGTCCAGATGCACGTAGCCGCCGTCGACGAACAGATGCTGGCCGGTGATGTGGCTGGCTTTGCCGGAAATCAGAAACGTCACCATGGACGCGATCTCATCCGGCGTCGTCATCCTCTTACCCAAGGGAATCCGCGAGACGATACCGGCCAGCTTTTCCTCTGGATTGGGGAATGTCCGGAGCCATCTGCGATAAAGAGGCGTCATCACTTCCGCGGGAACCACAGCGTTGCTGCGGACGCCATAGGGCGCCAGCTCCACCGCCCATTCGCGCGTCAATGCGAGGATCGCGCCTTTCGCCGAGGCGTAACCCGAGGTGTCTCCCTGCCCCGTGATCGCCGTCTTCGAGGCAATATTCACCATCGATCCGCGAGATTCTTTCAGCGCCGGCAGCGCGTAGTGCGCCATGTTGTAGTAGTGCAGCAAATTCCGCTGCAGGACGCGACGTAGTTCGCGGGATTCCCGCGCTCCAGGCCTACACGGTCATTCACCCCAGCGTTGTTGACCAGCGCGTCGAGCCTTCCGAAGCGTTCCAGCGCTTGCTCCACGGCCTGCTTGCAATTCTCCGCCGCCGTCAGGTCGACCGCAACCACGTGAACCTTACCTCCTGCCGCTTGCAATTCGGTCCGGAGATCGTTCGCTTGCTCCGCGGAGCGATCCACGATGACAGCCACGGCCCCTTCGCTCACCACGGCGCGCACAATCGCAGCGCCAATTCCCGACGCTCCTCCCGTGACAAGTACGACCTTATCCTTGAGACCCAGATCCATGAGGCTATTTCGAAGCTGCGCGGGCGACGTTCTTGTAAACTTTGCCGTTTTTCATCACAAACACCACACGCCGGACCGCCGTGATGTCCTTAAGCGGGTCGCCGTCAATAGCCACGATATCCGCCGCCATATTCGGCGCGATGGAACCGATCTTGGCTCCCAACCGCAGCGACTTAGCGGCCGCAGAAGTTGCGCTGACAATCGCGTCCATCGCCGGCTGGCCGCCATCCCTTACGCGATACACAAACTCCTCCGCGTTGCGGCCGTGGGAACCGGCTACCGCATCCGTGCCAAACACAATTTTCAGGTGCAGTGCCATGGCTCGCTTCAATACATCAGACATTTGCGGGATGGCCTTTTCCATATACGCGAAGCCTTCTTCCGTGTAGTTCCCGATTCCCAGAAACTTCGGCTTGTTATCGATGTAGTTGTGAAACACCAAGAAGTTAGGATCGAAGTACAAGCCATGGCTGGCGATCAACCGCAAGGATTCGTCGTCCAGAAGCACCCCGTGCTCAATCGAGCTGCAGCCGGCGAGCACCGCAGCTTTGGCTCCGCCGGAAGCAATCGCGTGGACCACCGACCGCAAGCCGACTGCCGTCGCCTCGCCACATGCTGCTTGAATCTGTTCGTCCGACATAGTCTGCGCTCCACCATCGCGGATCGACGCTGTCGCAAACAGCTTGATCACATCGGCGCCATCGGCTTTCGCTTTCCTGACGAACGCGCGGATCTGTTCGGGAGTGCCGGTGTTCGCGTAAATCGCCCGCAGCGATGTGAGGATTCGCGGACCCGGCAACTGGCCTGCGTTGATCAGATCGCGAACCGGTCCGTCGACTTCGGCGCCAACGCTCTGAATGGTTGTGAAACCGGCCATGAAGGTCGCATAGGCGCTTGCTTCCGCATACAGTGCGCTGAGTTCCGGAGCTTCCTTGCTGCCGGCACCGCCGCTCTCCATGCGGTTGTTCGCATCAAAGTGTACGGCGAAATGGACGTGGGTGTCGATCCAGCCGGGCATCACGGTCAAACCGGAGAGATCGTAGGTCGCCTTTTCGCCGCCGCCGGAAATCCGCAGAATCTTTCCGTCTTCAATGACGATGTAGCGATTTCTTAAGACGTTGCCCTTGCCGTCGAGGATCGTCGAAGTTTTCAGCACCACGGGCTGGGCCGCCGCCCAAGCCGCGCAGAGAAGCAAGCATAGGTTTGCGTTTAGTCTCATGTGAGTCCCGGCAACTGAACCATCCTACTATGTGCGCGGCCCGCATCGGGTACACTTAGCTGATCCAATGAACGGCCGCATCCTTCTCTGGTCCATCACATCCGCCCTGGCGGGATTTTTATTTGGCTTTGACACCGTGGTCATCTCCGGCGCGGAACAAAGCATTCAGGTGCAGTGGGGCCTGGGCGCCGGAGTACACGGGTTCGTCATGGCTTCGGCCCTGTACGGCACGGTGCTAGGCTCGTTGATCGGCGGCTGGCCCACCGACCGCTTCGGACGCAAGCCCACGCTGTTGTTTATCGGCATCCTTTATATCGTTGGCGCGATTGGCTCAGCCCTTGCAAACGACCCGGTCGTCTTCATCGCCGCGCGCGTCATCGGCGGTTTGGGTATCGGCATCTCGACGGTGGCTGCGCCGCTTTATATCTCCGAAATCGCGCCACCCAAGTACCGCGGCCGACTGGCGGGGATGTTTCAATTCAACATCGTCTTCGGAATTCTCATGGCATTTTTGTCCAACGCGCTGCTGGCCGGAATCGGGGAAAATGCCTGGCGCTGGATGCTGGGCGTGGCCGCGTTTCCGTCGCTCGCCTATGTCCTGCTGTGCTTCGGCCTGCCGGAAAGCCCGCGCTGGCTGCTCGGCAAGAAGAATGATCGCGAGGCCGGCATGAAGGTGCTCCGGCTCATCGAGCCCAAGGCTTCCGAAGCTCAGATCGCCAGCGACGCCGACGCGATCTTGGCCGCGTCCAATCGGAAAATCTCAAAGGGCCGATTCTGGACCAGGCAGCTTCGTACTCCCATTATGCTGGCCTTTCTCATCGCGTTCCTTAATCAACTTTCCGGCATCAATGCGATTCTCTACTTCGCCCCGCGCATTTTTGAATTGACCGGGCTGGCCGCGAAGGCCGCGCTACTGCAATCGGTTGGGATCGGCGTGACCAACCTCATCTTCACCTTCGTTGGACTCTGGCTGATTGACCGGTTGGGCCGCCGTACCTTGTTGTTTATCGGCTCATTCGGCTACATCGGTTCGCTGGGGCTGACGGCTTGGGCGTTCTTTTCGAATCACTACAGCATTGTGCCGGTGTGCATCTTTGCGTTCATCGCGGCGCATGCCGTCGGTCAGGGCGCGGTGATCTGGGTCTTCATTTCTGAAATCTTCCCGAACCGCCATCGCGCCGAGGGCCAGACGCTAGGCAGCTCCACACATTGGATTTTCGCGGCGCTGTTGACCACGTTCTTCCCTAAGATGGTCTCGGTATTCCCGCCAGGTTACGTGTTCTTATTCTTCGCCGCGATGATGGTGCTGCAACTCATCTGGGTAATGGTTATGGTTCCCGAAACCAAGGGCGTCCCGTTGGAGCAGATGCAAAAACGATTGGCGATGCAATAGGTTCAGTTCAACGGTTCCACTTTTACAATCGACGCCCCGTGATTGTTGCCATGACGGTGAAATAAGGGTTGTTCTGCGCATCGGAGATCACCTCGTAAATGTTGGGTCGTGGAATGCGATACGGTGTGAAAACTTCGAACTTGCGGGTCTTTAGATCCAGCCGCAACACCGTGTAGGTGCCCGGGTCCTGCAACCAGACCTTACCATCCACCTGCGCGTGTTCCGGACTCACCGGATTGACCTGGACATAATCTGCGTTGATTTCCGGCGGAAGGCTCCAGGTTTGGAATTTCTCAGTCTTCCTGTCGAACTTCGCGATACCGCCTTGGAACTGCACCCCCATCCTTGCGAGCTCAAGCACGCCGGAAGTCACTACCAGTCAGACGACAGCCGATCTGAAACTTCGCAAGGCCTCCGACCCTACGTCGCAGCTCTCAAACGCGGAGTGGTTTGCGAGCCTGCCTGGTACAGAGCAGCAAAAGGCCTCTATCACGAACTGCACGCATTGCCACACGCTGGAGCGCATCATGCGCACTCGTGCCGATGTGGACGGCCTGACAAAAATTGTCGAGCGGGTGTCCACCTATCCCCAGGTTTCGATTTCAAAACTGCCAGGTCGACCCACCTATACCCTCTGACGCTGTCCGGCGGACCACCTGGGCCGTTATTTCAGCCGCCTGACTTTGATGTTGCGAAACTCCACCTTCGTTCCCGGCGCGTCTTCCGGATGTGCCCACTGCAATCCGATGGCTCCATTCTGGAGTTTGGTATCGTGGGCATCCACTACCTTCCGCCCGTTGTAGAGAATCACGAAGTGGTCGCCATCCGCCGTAATATCGAGTGGTGTCCATTGCCCGCTGACGATCTTGACGTCGGCAGGAGCTTTCTCGACATTCACCAGGCTGCCGGTCAGATAGCTTCCACCCGTGTAATGGCCTGGGTTCTTATCGCGGATCTGCACCTCATAGCCTTCGCCACCGCCCTTCTTGCTCGCGTCCGGACGGGGGTTACGGAGCATCACGCCTGAATTGACGTTATCCGTGGTGCGAAATTCCAGCTTCAACTCGAAGTTGGCGAAATCTTCTTTCGATAATAAAGTCCCACCTTTTGTAGCGTCCGTTGCGATAGCGCCATCAACGGCTTTCCATTCGGCTTTGGGGCTGGAACTGAGATCCCATTGATCCAATGACTTGCCATCGAATAGCAATTTCCACCCTGCGGCCTTTTCCTTTCCCGTCAGGGTATTCGGCATCCCTGCCGGAGTAGCCATCACGGCGCAAGCCGCGATCGCCGTCAGTGTTGCAAGAATTTGTTTCATGTTATCTCCCTGTCCGAAGATTATATCCAACCTAAAACCTCAACGCGGTTTGCGGAACGCGACTTCGGCCACCAGCGGCAGGTGATCCGACGCCATTAAGGAAAGCCGGTTGCGGTGGAAGCGAGCCTGCTCGATCCGCAACTCGTGATCCAGATAGATGTGATCGAGATGCACCAACGGCAGCAGCGCCGGATAACCGCGGGTGCGGGGCAGATGCGCGGCCAGGTCGGTCAAGTGAAACTCGCTCGCCAAGGTCTTCGTCACCAGCCCGTGATTCCAGTCGTTGAAATCTCCCATGACGATTCGATGGCCCGGAACATCCAAAGCCCTGAGCAGATGTTCGTCGATCAGGCGAGCCTGGGCGCGGCGCTCGCGAACCGCAGTGCCCAGATGGACATTGAAAACATGCAAACTCTCGCCGCCCACACTGATGTCGGTCCGCAATGCGCCGCGGGGTTCGCGTCCGGCTACGCTCAGATCGATGTGGCGGGACTTGTCGAACTTCCATCGGCTGAGGGTCACGTTACCGTACACGGCGTCGCGGTGCCGGCGGGTTTCGCCCACGCTGTAGAAATATCCTAGCTTTTCGGCGAGATAGCACGCCTGATGTTCTTGGGGCAACCGCTCCTCATGATTGATCACTTCCTGGAGCGCGACGATATCCGCTTCCATCTCGCGCAGCACGCGCAAAATGCGGTCGATGCGCACCCGGCCGTCCATGCCGCGGCCTTTGTGGATGTTATAAGTGGCGATCCGGAAATTGCGCATGACCTTCAGGCCTGATCCGCCGCCAGTGATGCGAACTGTTCCTTGATCTTCGACCACAGGCCGCGCCGCCGCCACTGGTCGAAATTAATACGGTCGCAGCGCTCCAGATCAGCCGCAAAAATGACGCGGAGTTCTTCCGCTATGGCCCGATCGTGGAAACACAGATTAATCTCCTCGTTCATCGAGAAGGAGCGATTGTCAAAATTGGCGGTCCCAATGGTGGCCCACACGCCATCCACCAGCATGGTCTTCTGGTGCAGCATAGTGGGACGGAATTCGTAGATCTCGACGCCCGCTTCGAGCAACTGTCCGTAGAGGCGCACGCCGTTCTGACGCGCCCACCACAAGTCCATGTGTTCGCCCGCCAGCATCAGTTTCACCGCGACGCCGCGTCGCCCGGCCCCCGCCAGCATTTCAATCACGCGCGCATCTGGGATGAAATAAGGGTTGGCGATCAGCAGCTCCCGTTTGGCGCACTGCAGAGCGGCCAGGTACATGGTCCCTACCGCACCTAATCCGAGCGATGGTGCGCTGAGGATGGTCTGTACTTTCACACCCCCGCCTTCGCCCTGCTCGGAACGGGGCTCGGGGAAAAAATGCTCGCCGCTTAGGATCTCGCCGGTGGTCTCCAGCCAGTTGATTGCAAAACCGCTCTGCTGCGCCAGCGCCGCCGGGGCCGATAACGGCGACTTGAATATCGCGCCATTCACTTGCGTTCGCCGCCGAACCGAGCCAGTGATCTGCGATCCCAGCGCCGCCGTTGAACGCGATGCGGCCGTCGACGATCAGCGATTTACGGTGGTCCCGCCGGTTCGCGCGGTGCAGTGTGTACCAGTGAATGGGACGGAACCAGGCAAGCTGGCATCCGCCCGCGGCGAGGATGCGAAAGATCTCTCCACCCAGCGTGGCCGAGCCGATCGCATCCAGCAGCAACTTGACCTCTACACCCTGGCGTGATTTTTCGGCCAGCGCTTCCGCGAAGCGGCGTCCCACTTCTCCATCCCAGAAAATATAGTGTTCCATGGTAATCGACCATTCGGCCGATTCAATGGCGTCCAGCATCGCGGGATAGAACTCGTCGCCGTTATTGTAAATCTCCACATGATTGCCCGAAACAAACGGCATTCCCGTGACGCCTTCGATAGTATTTTTGAATTCGGTCGAGTCCACGTCGAGATCCGCTTCGAGCGGATACACGCCGGGATGGGTTTGCGCGGAGGTGTGGTATTGGAAAAACGCCACCGCGCCGGCGGCGATAGCGTAGACCCGGTGGCCCGCCCATTCGAGTGCGATTGCCGCCGCCAACCAAGCCCACCAAGCGCGCAATACGTGCCGCACGCGTTCCGGAAATTCCACCGTGCCGAAACGTTTCCGCCGCGGCCTAACCGGCGCCAGCCGGTATAACTGCTCCCGAGGAACCCTTCGCTTCAGCCATCTGCGGGACTCCGACGGCTTATCCGGCGGCGATGAACCCGAGATTTCGCTGAAGGGCACGGGCATGATCTCATTCTAGAGCTGCACCCGCCCCGAAGACCTAGCGCATTTCCGCGACAATTCCATCCAGTGAACTTTTGAGGCGCTCCGGAGTCCAGTGGAAGTCGGACAGAAGTATGTTTCCGATCTCTTCTTTGCTCCTGTTGGCGGCATTCATCTCGTGAACGCGGTTGCGAGTTCTCTCCAGCAGGTTCCGAAACTCCACTAGATCTTGTCTGGTGCCGACAGGTCCGTGTCCCGGAATGATGGTGTCGAAATCTAGTTTCAGGACGCTATCCAGCGTCTTGGTCCACTCCATGATGCTTCCGCCCGCTGAGTAGTCGATGAGCGGGGGAAACGCGTCCCCGCGCACGCACATATCGCCCGTCGACAACACGCGCTGGGCTCTGAACAGAACCACGGAATCGCCATTGGTGTGAGCTCGCCCGAAATGAAACGCTTCGGCAGTGTCGTCGCCGAGAGTTACCTGAAGATTGTTCTCAAATGAAATCTGCGGCACACCGGGCATTTTGAGCTGGACCATATTCAGGCGCGCCTGCTTCGAGATCATCAACTGGACGCCCATCGGCAGCATCTTCGCGTTTCCGCCGGTATGATCCCCGTGCTGGTGCGTATTGATGACGTAACGGATCGGCTTATCGGTGAGCGTCTTTACCTTGGCTAAGATGCCATCGTGATCGTAGTCGTACTTGTCATCCACCAGAATCACGCCATCTCGCGTGACGACCACCGTGACATTTCCACCGGCCCCGCTCACTTCCGGTACCGGCGAGATCTCATAGATATTTTCCCGGATCTTGTTCAGCTTCAAATCTCCATGAGCCGGCTGTTGGGTGCGCGCGATCCAGATGCCGCTCAACAAAACCAGACACAGGCCAAATCGCAGGAGGGACTGTTTCTTCACGGCGAGCAGTATATCACGCCGGTTGTGGTGTTTCGAGCGCCCCGCGCCGCAATGTGCCGTGCCTGAGGCGGGTGTATACTGATGGGGTAACACGGAACCTGGAATGGAAAATCCGATTCACTGAGAGGAACAAACCATGAAGAAAACAATCCTGGCACTCGCATTGGTAGCGGGCTTTTCGACCGTTGCAATGGCAGCAGAGTTCAAAGGCTACATCATCGATGAGAAGTGCTCCGCGAAGCCTGGCATGAGGGGCAACGTAGAGTGTGCCACAACGTGCATTAAGGGCGGATCTCCGGCCGTTCTGGTCACCGAAGAGGGCAAAATCTACAAGATCGCCGATCAGGCGAAGGTAGTGCCCTTGGCTGGTAAGCAGGTAACCATCACTGGCAAGATGAAGGGCGATACCATCACGGTCGCCAGCGTCAAAGAATAGTTCTTCAAAGGGCTCCGTTAGCCCCTGCTCCAAGTCAGCTTCCTGACGTCACATCGCCGAGGAAGGGGCGCGATCTGTCGGTCGCGTCCTCTCCTCCGAGTAGGTAACGCGAAGCTTGGCCGTGTATACCAGCCGCGCATGGTTGGTTTGAGTTCAGCCAATCGCGTTCACGATACACGGTGGCCGGCTCCGGCACCTTCTTCGGCGGTCACGTCCGGTGTTCCGCCAATACCTCGCGAATGATGGCCTTGAGTTCCTCGCGGTTTTCCTTGTCGAATCGAATCTGGATCGGCTTGCTCGCTTCGCCAAAGTTTAGGCTCATGTGCGGGAACGGGATCTCGATGCCGGTCTCGTCGAACTTCTTCTTGAGGCGGCGGTTCATCTCGCGGCCCACAGTCCACTGACGGATGGGTTTGGTCTTGATTCGGGCCTTGATGATGACAGCGGAGTCGGCGAATTTGTCCACTCCCAGGACTTCGAGCGGCTCGATAATCATCGCCGCAAACTCTGGCTCCTTTCGCATCCCTTCGGCGACCTCCGTCATCGTCGCTACCACTCGATCCGTATCCTCTTTGTAAGCGACGCCCATGTCGAAGACATAGTAGGAGTAATCCATCGTCATATTTGAGAGGGTGGTAATCGTGCCGTTCGGAAAGATGTGGACAACACCGTCCAGGCCGCGCAACACAATCGTGCGCAAGTTGACCTGCTCTACTAGCCCTCCCGTTCCATTTATAACCGCCACATCGTTGACGCGGATTTGGTTCTCCAGCAGAATGAAGAGGCCACTGACGACGTCGCGTACCAGGTTCTGGGCGCCAAAGCCGATCGCCAGTCCGGCGACGCCAGCCCCGGCCAGGAGCGGACCAGCGTCGAAGCCGAGCTCTTTTACGATCATGATGGTTGCCATGGTCCAAATCAGAACGGTGACCACTTTCCGCAGCAACGCGCCGATCGTGGCTGCACGTTTTTCGACCGCCTCGGACCGGTCGGCGGCGTGCCTTGTCATCACGGCGACGATGCGCGCTCGCACACCGCGGATGATGCGTCCCGAAATCCGGGACCCAATGAGCGCGACCGTTAGGATTACGACCACGCGGATCAGACTGAAGATATACGGATAGAACGTTTCGATTGAAGGCAGATGCATCACTTTTTATCGTACGACTCTAAGCGGGCTGGAAGGCGCGGACAAAACTCGGCTTCCGCCCGTCGACCGTCTCAAGTGCTTTGTGGAGTGCTTCAGAGTGACTTCAGATATGCGAGCACGGCCTCAGCGTCCTCGCGCTTCATTCGAAAAGGCGGCATCAGCGGATTAGAGGATCCCGCCCGGTGCGCGAGTGCTTTGCTGCCATAGCCCCGCAGCCCCCGCCCCTTACGCCCGTCCGAAATTTCGACTAAACTGTTTGCTGTTCAAAAGGAGAACTCCACCTATGTCGATGGGAAGCACGAAAGTCAGGCTGGCCGCGATGCTGGCCGGTTTCGGTCTGGTTGCCAGCGTGGCCTTCATAGCCGCCGCTGAGCTGCCCAAGACCAAGCACATCAACCGCGCGATCGAGCTCCTGGAAGAGGGGCAGCCGATCTACTACACCGGCTCGCATTCCGGCACCAACGGAAGTTTCGAGCAGGGCAAGAAGGACGCCCAGACCTATGCCGATTACATCAGCTACGACATGGAGCACGCGCCTTTCGACGTCAAAGGTCTGTCGGAATACATGCAAGGTCTGGTGGCGGGCGGCCCGACCAAGAGCGGACATCGCACGCCGGCCGTGATCGTCAACGTGCCGGTCAACGGGCTCGACGGAGCGTCGGTGCGCGCCAACGCCTGGATGTTCCAGCAAGTGCTGGCGACCGGGGTGCACGGGATCCTGCTGACCCACGCGGATTCGCTGGACGCGGCGCGGGCATTTGTCGAGGCCGTACGATTCCCGATCCACAAACAAGGATTGGATAGAGGCCTCACCGAAGGGCGGCGCGGGGCCCACGGGACTCCGACGGCGGCGAAGATCTGGGGCATCTCGGGCGAACAGTATCTGGATAAAGCCGACGCGTGGCCTTTGAATCCCAACGGCGAATTGCTGCTGGGAGTGAAGATCGAGGACAAGTACGCGCTGGAAAACGTCGAGGAGACCCTGAAGGTTCCAGGCATTGCTTTTGCCGAGTGGGGTCCAGGCGACATGGCTCTGTCGCTGGGGGTTCGCGGGCCGAACCCGGTGCAGGATCCTCGGATGCAAGCGGCGCGGGCCAGGGTTTTCGCTGCCTGCAAGGCCAACAAATTGTTTTTCCTGAACTCGTTTACTCCCGGCGACGTGGTCGACATGATTAAGGAAGGCGTCATGATCGGGCCCGCCAACCCAGAGGCGGCGGAGATCGGCCGCAAGTTCACCAAGCGGCAAATGCCGTACTAGACTACGGCAGCCAGAACGGTGAGGCTGATGCCCGCCTGGCTGGTGGCGCCGCCTACGGTGACTACCACGCCGGCGAGTCCCGGCACCGCCGCGGCGGGCACGCGCAGATCGATTCGAAACAAGCCGGTGTAGCCCGGCGATGGGTCGAGCGACACCACCTCTGCATCAACTCCGCCGATGGTGGCGGACACCGGCAAATCGCCCAGGCCGAGCCCGGTTCCATATAACGTGACGATTGCTCCGGGAGCCGTTTTGACGGCTTGCGGATCTATCGGGAACAGCGCCGGTGCGGCGGCCGCGGTAGCGACGTCGATCATGGCGGCGATGCTGCCTTGATGGACGATCACGATCTGCGCGTCGTCGGGAGTTGCCAGCGTGGGCGGCGCCTGCACCTGGATTTGGGTGTCGTCCATCGCCAGTATCGGGACCAGAATCGAGTTGATCAGGATGATGGTGTCGGCCGCATCCGCGGCGGGAATGCCGGTTCCGCGGATTACCAGCAGCATGCCCGGGAGCCACCGGCCCGGGTGCGAGGCTGGCTCCGTTTAATACTGAAATCGTTGTCGCCGCGGCGGTGGCGTGGTTTGCGGGGTCAGGAGCCGGACGCGATCATTCTCCAGATCGGCGACATACAGCACACCGCCTGGGCCGATGGCGACGTCCCACGGGAAATTCAATTGCGCGCTGGCCGCGGCTCCGCCGTCGCCCGAGAAACCGGGCGCCGCCATTCCCGCCACCACCGCCGCGTCGCCCGCGGAATCGACGCGAATAATCTGCTGCTGTCCGGTATCGGCGACAAACACATCGCCCGCCGCGTCCACCGCAATGCCGCGCGGAATGCTCCAGGTGCCGGCGCCGAGCTGGGTCAAGCTGCCTGTGACCAGGTCGAGACGCTGCACGCGCGCTGCGTCCTGCTCGGTGAAAAACAGATGGCCCGCGCCGTCGAGCGCCAGCCCATGCGGCCCCGACAAATTCCCGACCAGCGTGGAGACTGCGCCCGCCGGCGTCTACCACGCGAATGTTGCCGGCGCCGGCGTCCGCAATATAAATGTTGCCCAGCGCGTCCGCCACCGCGGTCACCGGCGCAGTCAGCAGATTCGGCGCGACAGGCTGCACCGTTCCCGCGGGTGCGATCCGCACGACTTGCTTGAGGCCGGTGTCGACGACATAAATGTTACCCGCTGCGTCGACGCTGACTCCGCTGGGCGCGGACCAGGCGAAATTGGGCGCGATCGTGGTGATGGTGCCATCGGACGCCACGCGCCGCACCCGATGATTGTCGCGGTCGGCGATATATAGGTTGCCGGAAGCGTCCGCGGCTACTCCACTGGGATGGTTCAGCAGCGCTACGGTCGCGGCCCCGCCATCTCCGCGCGCAGGGTCCGCTCCGCCGGCGGCTAGCGCAATGCTTCCGGAGAGCGGGATGCGCTGCACAATACCGGCGGCGCTTTCCGGCAAAATAGAGGCTCAGGTCCGGCGCGCGCACCACATCGCTGGCGGGAATATTCAGAGGCGGCAAGGCGCCGCTGAGCGGAAATCGCAGCACAGTGCCCGTCTCCGCGTCGGCCACATACAAGGTTGCAAGGACATCCAGCGCCAGCCCCACTGGCGTTCCCGCCGAAGCGAACGTGGTGATGACGCCATTCGAAATCCGGCGCACCGCGTGGTTTGCGCTGTCGGCGATATACAGCGATCCGTCGAATCCCATCGTCAAGCCCGCCGGAAAAGCGAGCTGCGCCGCGGCCGCCGGGCCGCCATCGCCCAAGATATCCGGGCGCGCCGGTGCCGGCAACCGTGGTGAGCAGACCATCCGCCGAGAGCTGGAACAAGCGATGTCCGGCGAAATCGGAAATATAAAGATTGAGTTGGTCGTCCGCCAGAAGATTGCGCGGAGCCAGCAAACGCATGGACACGCCGGGCATGCCCTCATTCGCGGCACTGGGGTCGAGCGTGCCGCCTCCCGCGACGGTAGTGATGTTGCCGTCCAGCCCCACGCGGCGCACCCGCGCATTGCCCAGGTCGGCGATATAGACGTTCCCGAGAATGTCGGCCGCCACGCCATAGGGAGACGCCAGTTGTGCCTGCGCAGCCGGGCCGCCATCGCCGCTGAAACCCGCCACACCCGTTCCAGCCAGCGTAGTGATCGCGCCCGAGCGATCCATCTTGCGCACGCGATTGCCGCCGGTTTCCGCGATATAAATATTGCCGTTGCCATCCGCCGCGACGCCGCCCGGTTGCCGCAAGATCGCCTGGGTGGCCGGACCGCCATCGCCGATCCAGCCGCTTCCCGCCACCGTGCTGATCAGATAGCCCGGAGTCTGGCCGTTCAGAGCCAGTGCCAAAACAGGAATAACGAGTGCAATACGCATGGGATAGGCAAAGCCTTATAGCAAGTGAGTACTATTTCGGGAGCGATTCTCTCATCGGAAGACGATGAGAGGAATATGGTTCGAGCAATACAGCTTTTTCCGATCTGCTATCTTTTCGTTGCTATTTCCTCAGGCCAATCTGTAATGCATCTCAAGACCGGGGATGTAGAAACCGATCCGGCAGCGACAGTCACCGAAATCGCCAGTCCCAATCCCGACGGCGCCGGACACTTATTGCTGCACTTTCCACGACATCCCACTGCCGCTGTACGTGAGAGAACTCACGCGAAAAAGGCGTCCAGGTGATTGGCGATGTGCCGGATAACGGCTTGCTGGTCATCGTCGCGCAGCCGACCGACGTCGCGGCGCTGGGCGTCAACTATGCCGCGCCCATTAGTCCGAGGAATAAGATTAGTCCGCTCATCGCGTCGATGGTTGCGCCGCTGGCCTGGGGAGCGGTACCGTCCGGGGACGGAGCTGTTCCATCACCGTGGATATTTCATAGTGGAATTCCACCCCGATACCGATATGAACCGCGCTCGCGGCACGCTTCTCAATTTGGGACTCATCCCGCTGGACAATCCCGACCTCAATCCGTCCCACTTGATGTTCCATCTTGAACCGAACCGTAGCCGCGGCAGCGCTCTCCGCCCTCTCTCTGCTGGATGAAGTGGCCTATATTTTTCCGGCATCCCGCGAGCTGATTCTCAACATTCCCGCCCGCTACTATGCCGGGGCGCTCACCACCAACGGCCCCACCGGGCAATCCATTCCTACCTATGGCAATGGCTGGGATGGCCCCGGCCTGGGCGTCGGCCACCGTCAGTTACGTCTTTAGCCAGATGACCGCGCAGCTTGGATCCGCCGCCGCGCAGGCCGAGATCGAGCGCGCCATGGCGGAATGGTCGAAGGTGGCCGCGATTACTTGGCAGCCCGGCGCCAACAACTTCGGCTCCGCTACCGTGAATGTCGTTTTCGCCGCGTATGACCACGGTGACGGCTATCCGTTTGACGGCCCCGGCGGCATTCTGGCCCACACTTTCTACCCAGCGCCGCCCAACCCCGAACCCATTGCCGGCGACATGCATTTTGACGATTCCGAGAGCTGGCACATCGGCGTCAACACCGACCTGTTCAGCGTGGCGCTGCACGAACTCGGTCACGCGCTTGGCCTGGGGCATTCCGACGATCCCACTGCCGTCATGTATCCCTATTACAAAATGGTCACCACTTTGGCCGCGCCCGATGTCGCCGCTATCCTCACGCTTTATGCCCCGCAAACTTCGATCACCCCCGTCCCGCCCGTGGTTCCGCCTCCGGGGCCCGGCCCAACACCCCCTCTGACGCTGACCGTGAACGCAGTGGCTTCCACCACTGACCGCGTCGAGCGTCAACTTGTCGGGATCGGCGGCCGGCGGGACCGGCGTCATCAGCGGTGACGTGGTCGTCGAGCGGCGGCGCTTCCGGCACCGCCGCGGGACTCGCATCCGCCTGGAGCATCGTCAACGTTCCGCTGGTGATCGGCGGGAACGCCATTACGATCACGGCCTCCACTGCGGCCAGCCACATCTCGCAATCGGTGACTATCACACGGCAATCCCTCACCACGACTGGTTCCGGGGGCGGTTCCGGAGGCGGAAGCCATCGACACCACCGCGCCGGCGTTGACCATCACCACTCCCTCAACCGGAACCATGTCCACCACCGCCGCCTCCGTCATCATTTCCGGCACTGCCAGCGACAACGTCGGAGTGACGCTGGTCTCCTGGGCAACCAACTTCGGAACTGCCGGTGTGGCTAGCGGAACTACTGCCTGGTCGGCAGCGATCCCGCTCCTCGTGGGCAACAATTCGGTGACGGTTCGCGCCGTGGACGCCGCCGGTAATGCCGGCTGGCGCAGCGTCGTGATCACACGCCACTAGCCATCGCTCCCGACAAGCTGCGACTGGCGGCGTGATACGCTGGTGGCGTCTAATGTTCCGCCGACTGCTCGTTGCCGTGTTCCTGTTCGCAGCCGCTGCCTTCGCGGAACCCGCGCCCGCGATTACCCCGCCCGCCGTCTTCTCCCAGATGGACCAAATGGTAGCGACGCTGGCGGAAATCACCGGCTGGCCCGTGAAGCGAAAGGTCCCGTCGGAGATCCTTTCGCAAGGATAAGTTCCAGCGTTATCTGTCGTCGCATATCAAGGACAGCTCCCACGACAAGGAAACGCGCGCCGAAGAGCTCGCGCTCAAGATGTTCGGCCTGGTTCCGCAGGATTTCAACCTCGGCCGTGAGACCGAAGACCTGCTGGGCGAGCAGGCCGCCGCCTTCTACGACTATAAGAAGAAGCGCCTCTACATCATCGACTCCACCCCGGCCGGCGAAGAGCAGCAGATGGCGCTGGTGCATGAACTGGCCCATGCCCTCGCCGACCAGCAGCACTCCCTCGGCAAGTACCTGAACCAGGGCTCGCCCGACTCCGACGCGTCCACCGCCCGCGAAGCTGTTATGGAAGGCCAGGCCACCTGGCTCACCTGGGCATACGAAGCCAAGCGCGCGGGAGGCAAGGGCGAAGTCCCGCTCCGGCTGCTGGACCAGTTGACCCAGGAAAGCGGCGACAACCCCGAATTTCCCGTGCTCGACAAGACCCCGCTGTATATGCGCGAATCGCTGCTGTTCCCTTACAACCAGGGCGCGCGTTTCCAGGATGCGGTCTACCGCAAGATGGGCCGCGATGCGTTCGAGGCGGTTTTCGCGCAGGCGCCGACGCAGCACGCAACAGATTCTTCATCCCACGGACTACTTCGATAAGACCGCGCCTGTCGAAGTCGAGCCGCTGGGCATCGACAAAATCGTGGGCAAACAGCAGGCCGGCCAGTTCCGCGCCGTTATGGAAGGCGCCGTAGGCGAATTCGACCATGCCGTGCTGTTGCGCCAATACGTCGGCGAGCGCGAAGGCACGGAAATGGCCCGCCATTGGCGCGGCGGCTCGTTCCGCCTCTACGAACACAAGAAGGACAACTATCCGGTGCTCTCCTATGTCTCGCAGTGGGACTCGCCCGAATCCGCCCGCGCCTACTTCGTGCTCTACCAGCGCATTCTCAAGGGAAAATGGAAGAAAATGGAAGTGAAATCGGCAACCCCCACTGAGGTCTCCGGCACTGGCGATTCGGGCCGCTTCACGGTACGGATTTCCGGCACGTCCGTCCAATCCGTAGAAGGTCTGAGGTAAACTGAACTTATGCGAAACCTTGCTATGCGAGTCCTGGCTGTTACCTCGTTTGTGGCGCTCACCGTTTCGGCTTTTGCCACTCCTCCGGTGCCGCGCAAGTCTCCGGAATTCACGTTCACCCAACCCTCCGGCAAGCAAGTCCTGCTTTCCAGCCTGCGGGGCAAGATTGTGGTGATGCCTTTCATGTTCACCACCTGTCCCCACTGCCAGCGCTATGCGCAGGACCTCACCCAGCTCCAAAAGGAGTTCGCCCCGCGCGGCGTCGTGATTCCTGGGCACGGTTTTTAACGATGCCAACGCCGCCATGGCGGCTCAGTTCGTCAAGGAATTCAATGTCGGCTTCCCGGTCGGCTACGCCACTCGCGACCAGGTAGTCAGCTACCTGGGCCTCTCGGTACTCGACCGCTGGGTAGTTCCGCAAGTCGCCATCATCGATAAGAAAGGCAACATCGTGGCGCAAAGCGCGGCTACCGGCTCTCCGGAACTGCAGGAACCAGGTTCCTTGCGCAACATCCTCGACAAGGTGGTAAAGGAAAGCTCCGCTTCATCGAAAGGGGCGTCAGCCAAGACTTCAGCGAAGGCCGCGCCCAAGAACACCGTAGCCAAGACCAACTAAGGTCAGCCAGCCACGGACGCTGGCAGCGCTCCCGGCCGCGCCCCCGTTAGCGGTGCGTTTACGTTGTGCGTTTACGTTGTGCGTTTACGACAGCGCGGCGATCGCTTCAGCGATTTTCTTGCCGTGAAAACGCCCGTTTTCGATGAAAATCTCGTTGGTGTGCATGCCCGCCACCAGCACTCCGGCCAGATACATCCCCTTGCGATCGCTTTCGAGCGTCTCCGGGTCCGTGTAAGGCCGCCCCGACGCCGGATCGAAATGGATGCCATGCGCATCCAGAAATTTCGTGTCCGGACGGTAGCCGGTCATCGCAAAGACAAAATCGTTCTTCAGCGTGACTTCGCCTTTCGGTGTGCGTAGTCGCACCGAGTCTTCGCGGATTTCGGCGACGGTCGAATTGAAATACGCCGGAATCTCGCCGTTCTTGATGCGATTCTCGATATTCGGCTTGATCCAATACTTGACGTTGTCGTGAATCCCCGGGCCGCGATGCACTAGCGTTACGCGCGCCCCGGACCACCACAATTCCAGCGCTCCGATGGCGGCCGAGTTCTTGGCCCCGATCACCAGCACGTCGGAATCGTAATACGGATGGGCTTCCTTGTAATAGTGGATGACCTTGGGCAGGTCCTCGCCGGGAATGTGAAGCTTGTTCGGTACGTCGTAGTAACCCATCGACAAAATCACTTTTTGCGATTCATATTGCCGCGGGCACCCCAGGCGGTCGACCACATGCGTGACGAAGCATCCGTCTTCGCCCGTGATCTTTTCGACGTGCTGATACTGCCGGATGTCGAGCCCGTAGTGCGCGGCCACGCGTCGATAGTATTTGAGCGCTTCCCCGCGCACTGGCTTTTCGTTGAGCGAAGTCATCGGGATGTCGCCGATTTCGAGCAGCTCTGGCGTGGTGAAAAACACCATGTTGGTCGGGTAGTGATAGAGCGAGTTCACCACGCAGCCCTTGTCGATCAGAACCGCGTTGAGCCCGCGCCGCTTCAGTTCGATGCCGCAAGCCAGGCCCGTCGGCCCCGCGCCAACGATGACTGCGTCGAGTGCAGACGTGATCTCCGCCACGGTCTAAAGCATCCCCTCGACGCTCTTATACACGTCCGCCAGCGCGCCATCCAGCGCACCCGTGTCCTTGCCGCCGGCCTCCGCCATGTCGGGCCGTCCACCGCCCTTGCCACCCACCGCCTGCGCCACGGCGCCCACCAATTTGCCCGCATGAACTTTCGACGTCAGATCTTTCGTAACGCCTGAGACAATCGAAACATTGGAATCCTCGGCGGCTCCCAGCACCACCACCGCCGTCTTCCACTTGTTACGCAACGAGTCCACCAGTGTGCGCATCTGCTGCCGGTCCAAGCCATCCACGCGCGCGGCCAGCACCTTTACTCCTTTGATCTCGCGCGCCTGGTTTTCGAGATCGCCCGCCTGGGCCTGCGCCATTTTGGTCTTGAGCTGCTGCACTTCGTGTTCCAGCGACTTTTCCTTGGCGACAAGCTTGTCCAACTGCTCCAGTAAATCGCCGTCCGAAGCCCGCACCAGACTCGCGACCCCGGCAAGCTGGGTTTGCGTCGACTGAAACCGGCGCAGCGCTTCTTCGCCGGTGACCGCCTCGATCCGCCGGACGCCGGCCGAGATGCTGCCCTCATAAACAATCTTGCAGATGCCGATATCGCCCGTGCGCGAGACGTGCGTGCCGCCGCACAATTCCTTGCTGAAGCTGTCGATCGACACTACGCGCACGTGCTCGCCGTACTTCTCGCCAAACAGCGCCATGGCTCCGGTCGATAGCGCCTGATCCAGATCCATCACGTCGGTATGCACCACGCGATTCGCCAGAATCTCGTGCGTCATCAGCCGCTCGACTTCCGCGATCTCATGCCGGTCCATCGCGGTATAGTGCGTGAAATCGAAGCGCAGGCGAGACGGATCCACCACGCTGCCCGCTTGCTTCACATGCGATCCCAAGACCCGGCGCAGCGCCGCGTGCAGCAGATGGGTGCCGGTGTGGTTGCGCATCGTCGATTCGCGGGCGGACACGTCCACCTTGGCGATCACTTCATCGCCCACCTTTACCGGCCCCAGCAGCTTCACCTTGTGAACAGTCTTACCAGGAGCGCCGTTGTATGCCGATTCCACCACCGCCACGGTGTCACCTGTCGTGGCCGAAACCAACACGCCTGTGTCACCAACCTGCCCACCGGCCTCCGCATAAAACGGCGTGCGATCCAGCGCGATTTCACCGTCGAGCGCGGCCACCACTTTCGCCGGAGCCTCCAGCGTCTCGCGTCCGAGGAACTCGGTCTTAGGAAGCGCTTGAATCTCCGGACGCGCCTGCGCCTTCTCTGCGCCTTTCCAGCTTGCCCGTGCGCGCGTCCGCTGCTTCTCCATCTCTGCCGCGAAGCCTTCGCGGTCGATCGACAAACCGAACTCCCGCGCCATGTCTTCCTGCTCGTCGAGCGCTAGTCCGTAAGTGTCGTACAGCTTGAACGCCGCCGGACCTGGTAACACTCCGCTTGCCGCAGCCTTGGCCTCGTCCTGGAAGATTCGTTCGGCTACCTGGAAGGTCGTGGCGTAGCGATGCTCTTCATCCTTCACCACGCGAGCCACCCGCCCCACGCTCTCCATCATCTCCGGATAGGCGTCGCGCATATGCTCCGCGACGAATCCAGTTAGTTTGTAGAGATATGGATCGGTCGCCCCCGCCATCCGGCCATTCCGCATCGCCCGCCGCATGATCTTGCGCAGCACATAGCCGCGCCCTTCGTTCGACGGCAGCACTCCGTCGTGAATCAGAAACGCAGTCGCCCGCGCGTGATCAGCGTTAATGCGCAACACCGTATCGGTAGCTGGTTGCTCGCCAAGGGCGCACCCGATCAACTCGCCTGCCCGCAGCACGATGGGCTTGATCAGATCCGTATCGTAGTTCGACAACACGCCTTGCTTCACCGCCGCGATACGTTCCAGCCCCATGCCGGTATCGATCGACGGCCGCGGCAGCGGATTCAGAGTGCCCTGCGCATCGCGATCATACTGCATGAACACCAGGTTCCAGATCTCGACGAAGCGTTCGCCGGGATCGTCCGGAAAGCTCCCCGCTCCCGCCTCAGGCCCGAAGTCGTAGTGAATCTCCGAACACGGGCCGCACGGTCCCGTCTCGCCCATCTGCCAGAAGTTGTCCTTCTCGCCTAAACGGAAAATGCGATCCTTTGGGACGTCCGCCACTTTCTGCCACAGATCCTCCGCGTCGTCGTCCTCGCGAAAAACCGTGACGTAGAGCCTGTCCTTCGGAAGTCCGTATTCTTTCGTGATCAGTTCCCACGCATAGGCAATGGCGTCCTTCTTGAAATAATCACCGAAAGAGAAATTCCCCAGCATCTCGAAGAACGTGTGATGCCGCCGCGTGTAGCCGACGTTATCCAGGTCGTTGTGCTTTCCGCCCGCCCGCACGCATTTCTGTGACGAAGCCGCGCGCGTATAATCCCGCTGCTCCTGCCCCAGGAAGACGTCCTTGAACTGATTCATCCCGGCGTTGGTGAAGAGCAGCGTCGGGTCGTTGGCCGGCACCAGCGACGAGCTGCGCACCACGCGATGCCCGCGGGCAGAGAAATAGTCAAGGAACTTCTGGCGAACTTCGGAACCTGTCATGTTGGATGCTTCTATTTTCGCTCACCAGCCGACTGGTTTGCCCTTATTCTGCTCGTCGAGCCATTTCTGGAGGGGCGCGAAGTAGTCCAGAATCGCGGTAGCGTCGAGAGTTCGCTGTCCGGTTAGCTCAAACATGGCGTCCTGCCACGGCTTGCTCTGGCCCATCTGGAGCATCGCGTTCAAGCGCCGTCCGGCTTCCTTGCTGTCATAAATCGAACACCGATGGAGCGGCGTGTTGCTCCCCGCGGCCGGACAACCCGCCGCCTTCGCCAGCGCGCGGTGAAATTGAAACTGCATGATGTAGGAAAGAAAGTAGCGCGTGTACGGCACATCGGCCGCCACGTGGTACTTCGCGCCGGGATCGAAATCGCGCTCGCTGCGCGCCACCGGCGGCGCCACACCCTGATACTTCAGGCGCAAATCCCACCAGGCTTTGTTATATTGATCCGGCGGAATCTCGCCCGAAAACACTTTCCAGCGCCATTGGTCGATCATCAGCCCGAACGGCAGAAACGCCACTTTTTCCAGCGCCCGCGCCAGCAGCAAACTAATATCCTTCGAGGCGTCCGGTGCTTTGTCCAGCAACCCGATCTTCACCAGATACTCCGGCGTCACGGAAAGCGCGATGGTGTCGCCGATCGCCTCGTGGAATCCATCGTTGGCGCTATCGCGGAAAATGAACGGCTGTTTGTCGTAAGCCCGCTGATAGAAATTGTGCCCCAATTCATGATGAATGGCGGTGAAGTCTTCCTCGGTAGTGTCGATGCACATCTTGATGCGCACGTCTTCCAGCGAATCGATATCCCAAGCGCTGGCGTGGCACACCACGTCACGATCGCGCGGCTTGGTGAACATGGACCGCTCCCAGAACGTCGGCGGCAGCGGCGCAAATCCCAGCGACTTGAAAAAGTTTTCGCCGTAATGCACCATATCGACAGGCTTGATATCGCGCTTCTTCAGGATCTCCGTGAGATCGTAACCCTTGTCGGCATCGGCGGGCGCCAGCAGCTTGTATACGTTGGACCAGTCCTGCGCCCAAATATTTCCCAGCAAATGCGCCGGAATCGGTCCGCTCGCCGGCACGATATCGCCATATTTTTCGCGCAGTTTCCAGCGCACATAACTGTGGAGCGAAACGTACAGCGGCTTCACCTGCTCCCAAAGCCGGTCCACTTCCTTAGCGAAATCGTCGGCGGACATATCGTACTTCGACCGCCACATCGCCCCCGTATCCTTGAACCCCAGCTCCCGTGCGCCCTTGTTCGACAACTCCACGAAGCGCTGGAAATCCTTCCGCATCGGCGGTGAAATGTGCCGCCACCCTTGCCAGGCGTCCAGCAGCTCGGCCGGATCGTTACTGGTGGCCATTACCCGCGTGATGGCTTCGATGTCCATGCACGGCTTCGCCACGCCGGCTTGAGTCTCCGGACAATACTTACCCTTGCCGTAGGTTCCTTCGAGCGATGCCGCCAGCCGCGTGACCTCGGCGCTTTCCGCGGCGTCCGCCGGCGCCGCCAGCACCAGACCAACCTTCAGCAGGTGCATCTTGCGCCGGATATCCGGGGGAAGAGCGAGTTTGTCGAAACGCACCGCGCCCTTCGCCAATTGCACAGCCTCTGCGATGGCGCGCTCGTTGGCGCGGGCCGCGACGGCTTCCGTGTCATCGGTGATGTAGGTGGATTGGATCCAACTGGCCTGGTTCGATTCCAGGCTCAAATCGAACAGCCTTCTCTCGGCGTTGTCGAGAAATTGCTTGGCCTCCGCGACAGTGGGCTCGACCGCCCATACTCCGCTCGCGCACAGCGCCAGCGCAGTCATCAAGCGTAGCGTCTTCATGACGCCATCTTACCGAATTCAGTAGGACAGGCCCATGGCCTGTCATTAAATTATTACTGACGACAGGCCATGGACCTGTCCTACTCTTATGCCGCGAGAGCCGGAGCCATCACCAGCCCCGGCACCACCGCCCGCAGTACGTCCTCAACACGATCCGCGAAGATGAACTCCATCTCCTTGCGGACTTCTTCCGGCAGGTCGCGCAGATCCTTCGAATTGCCGCGTGGCAGAATCACCCGCTTGATGCCCACGCGCCGCGCTGCGAGCACCTTTTCCTTGACGCCGCCGATGGGCAGCACCAAGCCGGTGAGTGTAACTTCACCGGTCATGGCGGTGTCGCTGCGCGCCGGTTTACCCGCATAGAGCGAGGCCAGCGCCGTCGTCATCGTAACGCCCGCCGACGGACCATCCTTCGGAATCGCCCCCGCCGGAACGTGAATGTGCAGTCCGGAGTTCATGAACTTCGCAGGATCGATCCCCAGCGCCGCCGCATGGCTCCAGACATAACTGCGAGCCGTCTTGGCGGACTCCTGCATCACCTCGCCCAACTGGCCGGTGATGGTGACTTCCTTGCCGTCCGGCAGCAAGGTCGCTTCGATGTAGAGGACATCGCCACCGGATTCGGTCCACGCCAGGCCGGTCGCCACGCCTGCGGGGAATTCGCGCCGTGCTTGCTCCGGTGAGAACGGTTCAGGACCCAGCATCTCCTCAATCTCTCCCACCCGGATCTCAAACGGCCCCGCCTCGCCCTCGCCGACCTTCAGCGCTACCTTGCGCGTCAGCCGTCCGATGGCCTGTTCCAGCCGCCGCACGCCCGCCTCGCGCGTGTAGGCGGAGATGACCTTCTTCAACGCCGGTTCGGTGATCTGCACCCGCTCTTCGGTTAAGCCGGTTTGCTTGAGCTGGCGAGGAATCAGATAGCGCCGGGCGATCTGCGACTTCTCTTCTTCGCTGTAGCCGGAGAGCCGCAGGATTTCCATACGATCCAGCAGCGGCGCCGGAATCGTATCCAAGCGTATTCGCCGTCGTCACGAACATGACCTTCGACAAATCGAACGGTAAGTCGAGATAGTTGTCGCGGAACGATTTGTTCTGTTCCGGATCCAGAATCTCCAGCAGCGCCGCCGCGGGATCGCCACGGAAATCGCGGCCCAGCTTGTCGACTTCGTCCAGCATCAGCACGGGATTGGCGAATCCCGCGCGCCGCATGGCCTGCAATAAACGGCCCGGCAGCGCCCCAATATACGTCCGGCGATGCCCGCGCAATTCGGCTTCGTCATGCAAGCCGCCCAGGCTCATGCGCTCGAACTTGCGTCCCAGCGCGCGCGCGATGGATTGCCCCAGCGAAGTTTTGCCCACTCCCGGCGCGCCCACGAAGCACAGAATCGGAGCCTTCGCTTCCGGATTCAGCTTCAGCACGGCCAGGTGCTCCAGAATGCGCTCTTTCACTTTGGCGAGTCCAAAGTGATCTTCGTCCAGCACCTGCCGCGCCTTGGCCAGATCGAGACTGTCCTCGCTGCGCTTGTTCCACGGCAACTCGATCACGTATTCGAGCCAGGTCCGGATCACGTTGTGCTCCGGCTGCGACGGCGGCAGCTTCTCCAGCCGTCCCAGCTCGCGGTCGGCTTCCTTGCGGACGTCCTCAGGCAGATCGGCCTTCGCCAGCTTCTCGCGAAGCTGCTCGACTTCCGCCTGATCGGGATTCTTCTCGCCCAATTCCTGTTCGATAGCTTTCTTCTGCTGCCGCAGGATGTATTCTTTCTGCTCCCGCGACATTTCGCCGCGCGCATCCTCGGTGATCTTATTGCGCAGTTCCAGCACCTCGACTTCGTGCGACAGCCAGCCGTGCACCAGCCGCAGCGCTTCGACGCGCGTGGTGGCTTCGAGCAGCGCCTGTTCCCGCACCGCTTCCAGGTTCATCAGCGATGCCACGGTATAAGCCAGCCGCAGCGGATCTTCCTGGAACGTGAACAATCGCGCCAGCTCCTGCGGAGAAGCCTGCGGCGATTGAATCAGCCCCATGAACTTGCTGCCCATTTCAACGATCGACAGCGTCAGGGCTTCGGTTTCGCGGCTGGAATCGTCGGGCGCCGGCAGCGGATGATAGCGCGCCGAAAAATGCCCGCCTTCTTCGTTTACCTTGACGATCACCACCCGTTCGAGCCCGAACGCCAGGATGTCGATATGGTCATTCTTCGGCCGTGCGACTTTGCGGATGGCCGCGCGCGTGCCGATAGTGAACAGGTCCGCCGCGCCGGGCGTATCGGCGGAGGCGTCGCGCTGTGCCACCACAATGATTTCTTTGTCCTCAGTGGCAACGGCTGCCTCGACGGCGGCCAGAGAGGAGGTGCGCCCCACCGAAAGCGGCATCAGCAGCCCCGGGAACAACACTGAATTCTTCAGCGGCAGCAACGGCAGAATGCGAATTTTTTCGAGCTCGCTCATTTTGGTCTCCTCTTCTTTACTTAAGATGCTTCAGCATGCGCCACCGATTCTATTCCGAAGGTAAGTTCGTGATCCTTGCCTAGATCCACGTGCACTTTCTGGCCGTCGCGGATCTCGCCGCCCACTAGCCGGCGCGCCAGCGGGGTTTCCACTTCCTTCTGGATGGCCCGCTTCAGCGGCCGCGCCCCAAAGGTCGGGTCGTAGCCCACCTTCACCAGATGCTCCACCGCCGCATCCGACAGTTCGATGGCGATGTGCCGCTCGGCCAGCCGCGTCCGCAACCCTTCCAGTTGAATCAGCACGATCTTCTTGAGCTGCTCATCGGTCAGGCTGTGGAAAGTGATGATCTCGTCCACCCGATTCAGAAATTCCGGTCTGAAGATATTGCGCAACTGATCCTTGGGCGCATTCGAGGTCATGATCACGATGGTGTTCTTGAAATCCACCGTCCGCCCCTGCCCATCGGTCAGCCGCCCGTCATCCAGCACTTGCAGCAGCACATGGAACACATCGGAATGCGCCTTTTCAATCTCATCCAGCAGCACCACCGAATACGGCCGCCGCCGCACCGCTTCCGTCAATTGCCCGCCCTCGTCGTAGCCGATATATCCCGGAGGCGCGCCCACCAGCCGCGAAACCGTGTGCTTCTCCTGATACTCCGACATATCGATGCGGATCATCGCCCGCTCGTCGTCGAACAGGAATTGCGCCAGCGCCCGCGCCAGTTCGGTTTTGCCTACACCCGTCGGCCCCAGAAACAGGAAGCTGCCCACCGGCCGCTTGGGATCTTTCAATCCGCCGCGCGCGCGCAGCACCGCGTCTGAAACCGCATCCACGGCTTCGTCCTGCCCGATGATGCGCAGATGCAGCTCTTCCGGCAAATGCGTCAGCTTCTGGACTTCACCTTCCATCAGCTTGGATAGAGGAATGCCGGTCCAGCGGCTCACCACTTGCGCAATGTCTTCTTCGTCCACTTCTTCTTTCAGCAGCGCGGTCGAAGATCTTGCCCGCTTCCAGTTGCTTTTCGAGACCTGTCAGCTTGCCGTACTTCAGCTCGGCCGCTTTGTTCAGGTCATAGGCCCGCTCGGCCTGCTCGATATCGACTTTGGTCTGCTCAATCTGCTCGCGGATTTCGCGCTGCTTCTTCAGGGCTTCCTGATCCGCCTGCCACTGCGCGCGCAAACTTGCCGAACTGGTCTTCAGTTCCGCCAGCTCCTTTTCCAGCTTGGCCAGCCGCTCCCGCGAGGCCTTATCGGTTTCCTTCTTCAGCGCCTCGCGCTCGATCTCGAGCTGCATCTGCCGCCGCGTGATCTCGTCCAGCTCAGCCGGCATTGAATCGATCTCGGTGCGCGTCTTGGCCGCCGCTTCATCGATCAGATCGATGGCTTTGTCGGGTAAGAACCGGTCCGCAATATAGCGGTTACTCAGCACCGCCGCCGCGACCATGGCCGAATCCTTGATCCGCACGCCGTGGTGCAGCTCGTAGCGCTCGCGCAAGCCGCGCAGAATCGAAATGGTGTCTTCGACCGACGGTTGATCCACCAATACCGTCTGGAAGCGTCGTTCTAACGCTTTGTCTTTCTCAATATTCTTTCTGTATTCGTCAAGCGTGGTCGCGCCGATGCAATGCAGCTCGCCGCGCGCCAGCATGGGCTTCAGCAGGTTGCCGGCGTCCATTGATCCTTCGGCCTTCCCCGCCCCCACCACCGTATGCAGCTCGTCGATAAACAGAATGATGTTGCCTTCGGCGGATTGGACTTCTTTGAGCACCGCCTTCAGCCGCTCTTCGAACTCGCCGCGGAACTTCGCGCCCGCCACCAGCGCGCCCATGTCCAGCGAGACGATTCTCTTGTTCTTCAGGCCCTCTGGCACGTCTCCGCGCACGATCCGCCGCGCCAAACCTTCGACGATAGCCGTCTTCCCCACGCCGGGCTCGCCAATCAGCACCGGATTGTTCTTCGTCCGCCGCGATAAGACTTGAACCACGCGCCGGATCTCTTCATCCCGCCCGATCACCGGGTCGAGCTTCCCCTGCGCCGCCAGTTTGGTCAGGTCGCTGCCGTATTTTTCGAGCGACTCGTACGTCGCCTCCGGATTCTGCGTGGTCACGCGCTGCCCCCCGCGGATGGTCTGCAGCGTTTGCATGATCCGCTGCTCGGTGAGGCCCAAGTCGCGGAAGACCTTCTCCCCGGTCGCCGCCAGCACAACGTGCTCCACCGAAATATAGTCGTCTTTGAGGCGCTTGGCTTCTTTTTCCGCCCGCTCCAACAAGTCCTGCAGCCGCTTCGTCAGATACAACTGATCGACGCCCGGCGCCGACCCGGAAACCTTCGGCAGTTTGTCCAGGGCTTCCACCAGCTTCTGACGCACCATCGCCGGAGACACCTCCGCCTTAGTAAACAGCGACTGCGCCAGCCCCCCTTCCTGGTCGACCAGCGCCAGTAGAAGGTGCTCTACCTCAATCTGTTGCTGCCCCCTAGCCGAAGCAATACTTTGCGCCGACCGGAAGCCCTCTTGCAGTTTCTCAGTGAATCGGTTGAAGTCCATATACGCCTGCCGTTATGCCTAAGATAACACATGAGTGCTTCAGGATGCAATAATCTTAGTGCATTACTATCAACTGATGCCTTCTCGGAGTTCGGAATCAGTGATATCATGCATTTAGATAGGGCAAGTGGAATGCCAAACCTGGCGACCCTGCCGCCTCGGAACGACAGGTCATGGACCTGTCCTACAGGTGGTGGGACCGGTCCATGACCGGTCAGCGCGCCTTTGCGACCTCCTAGACGCTACAATCACATTCTGTGCGGATACTCGACGTCGGCTGCGGCATCAACAAACTTTCGGGGGCCATTGGCATCGACCGCAACGCCGCCACCCGCGCCGATGTACTCTGCGATCTCGACCGTTTTCCCTACCCCTTCCGCGACGCGTCCTTCGACAAACTGCAAGCCATTCACGTGATCGAGCACGTTTCCGACGTAATCAAGACCATGGAGGAATTCCACCGCCTCCTGCGTCCCGGCGGCGAAGCGCTGATCGTCACGCCGCATTACACTGACTTCAGTTCCTTCTGCGATCCCACCCACCGCTGGCACCTGAACAGTTTCTCGCTGCGCTATTTTGGCGAAAAACACGGCGGCTACGCCTATTACTCCGCCGCGCGCTTCGAAGAACTTTCGGTGCACGTCAAACTGCTGGCCCTGTGGCGATACCTGGGCTTCGAATTCGCCATCAACGCGTGGCCGCGCTTCCGCCGCTTCTGGGAATACTATCTGTGCTACGTGGTGCGCGGCAAAGTGATCGAGTGGCGGCTGAAGGCCTTACCTTAAACATCGGCCGGCAGGAGCACAAACGACTCACCCTTTGAAGTTCGAACGGCCCGGAAATCGCATTCGTCCACCGTCAAGATTTTCCTGATGCCGAGCCGCTCCGCTGTCGCGATCACGGATGCGTTTGCTAAACCTAAATCCAGATCCGTATAGCGAGCCAGCAACCTGCGGCAAAATGCAGCGTCCTCAATGGTGAACGCTTCCACTGTGAACGCTCCCTTTTCGATGCCTTCAAGGAAGCGCTGCTCGGCGGCAAATCCGATTCTCACCCGCAGTAGATAATCGATCTCGGCTAGTAGCGCTGCGGGAATCAGGATGGGGCCGTCTTCCGCCTGCAGCACTTCTCGTACCGCTCGGTGGTAGCGATCGCGCTTGTCATAGAGCGCATACAGCGCTCCCGAGTCGGCAACTATCGCCACTTGCCGCGTCCGGCCGCGCGGCGCAGAATTTGCTCGGCCTTCTGTGAGGTGTCGGTATGTCCACTGTCGAATTCGCCGATCCCCGGTATTGCGGGCCGTTTTCTGCGCCGGGCGTATTCAGCCAGCGCCTCGCGAATCAACTCCGCCTGCGCGCGCCCTTCGCTAGTCGCGAGTTGACGAAGGGTAAGGGCGAGATCCGGGTCTAGATAAACAGTGGTCTTCGTCATCTACCATATATGGTACCCTACATTTGAGAATTCTAGCGCCCCAAGTCTACTAATTGGACGATGCTAGGCGCTTTCTCCGACTGGCTCCGCCACCTTGCACGCCGCCGGCGCTGGACCCCGAATCTCGCTCTGGGCCGCCGTGGTGAAGATCTAGCGCACCGCTTTCTGCGCCACTCCGGCTACATCATCGTGGCCCGAAACTACCGACTGGCCACTGCCAATGGCGAAGCCGACCTGATCGCCTGGGAGGGCGACACGCTAGTGATCGTCGAAGTGAAGGCGCGCCAAAGCGACGAATTCGGACCGCCCGAACGCGCCATCGGCGATGACAAACGCGCCCACCTCCGCCGCGTTGCCCGCGCCTACGCCCGCAAGACCGATACGCCGTGGGAGCGTGTCCGCTGCGATGTCGTTACGGTTCTTCTCTCCGGCCGTCCGCAGCTCCAGTTGGTGCGCGGAGCGTTTCGCATCTGAAATTTTTCCCGCCAGCTAGAATCAACCTATGAACGCGGAGCAGCTTCGCTTAATCGCCGACACCCGGCGCGAACAGTACTGGCGGCGCTGGGGGCCCTACCTTTCCGAGCGCGCCTGGGGCACGGTCCGCGAGGATTACAGCGCCGACGGCCGCGCCTGGGAGTACTTCCCGTTCGAGCATTCGCATCTGCGCGCCTACCGCTGGGGCGAAGACGGCCTCGCTGGAATTTGCGATAACCACCAGCGTCTGTGCTTCGCGCTGGCGCTGTGGAACGGCCGCGATCCCATCCTCAAGGAACGCCTGTACGGTTTAAGCGGCGACCAGGGCAACCATGGCGAAGATGTGAAGGAGTGTTATTACTACCTGGATTCCACTCCCACCTACAGCTACATGAAGTGCCTATACAAATATCCGCAGGCTGAGTTTCCCTACGCGCGCCTGCTCGAGGAAAACCAGCGCCGCGGACGCGCCGATCCCGAATTTGAGCTGATCGACACCGGCGTCTTCGATCAGGACCGCTACTTCGACGTGTTCGTCGAGTACGCCAAGGCCGAGGTAAACGACATTCTGATCCGCATCTCGGTAACCAATCGCGGGCCGGACGCCGCCCCGTTGCACGTCCTGCCCACCCTGTGGTTCCGCAATCAGTGGTCCTGGGGAAAGATCATCGAGAAACCCGTGCTGTTCCGCTCACCCGCATTCCACGGCGCGCTCCCAGCATCGAGATCCTGGAACCTGAGCTGGGCGCCTATCAATTGAGCATGGATGGTTTCCCGCAGCTTCTGTTCACCGAAAACGATACCGACACCAAGGCCCTGTGGAATTGGGACGGCACGCCCGGCGTACCCGGCTTCGGGAAAGACGCGTTTCATCGGCGCGTGATTCATGGCGAGGAAGACGCCGTGAATCCATCGGAACGCGGCACCAAGGCATGCGCGTGGTACCAGTTGAATCTGGCGCCCGGACAAACCCAGACCATCCGCCTGCGCCTCACGCTGCGCACTGAGGCGTCGCGTCTGGTTCACGACGTCGACGGCGTCTTCGCCGAGCGCATCGCCGAGGCCGACGAGTTCTATTCCTTCGCGCCCGACACGCTCTCGGCAGACGGCAAGCGCGTGCAGCGCCAAGCCCTCGCGGGACTCTTGTGGTCCAAACAGTATTACCACTTCGTGGTCGCCGACTGGCTCAAGGGCGATCCCGGCCAGCCCAAGCCACCCGCATCGCGCCTGAAAGGACGCGACTCCGGCTGGGTGCACATCTACAACGAAGATGTCATCTCGATGCCGGATAACTGGGAATACCCGTGGTACGCGGCCTGGGACCTGGCGTTCCACATGATCCCGCTGGCGCTGGTCGACCCCGACAACGCCAAGGCGCAGCTCAAACTCTTTCTGCGCGAATGGTACATGCATCCCAACGGGCAGATCCCGGCTTACGAATGGGCCTTCGGCGACGTGAATCCGCCGGTGCACGCCTGGGCCTGCTGGCGCGTGTTTACCATCGACCAGAAACTCACCGGCCGCCCGGATTACGAATTTCTTGAAACCGTCTTCCATAAGCTGCTGATGAACTTCACCTGGTGGGTGAATCGCAAAGACTCCGAAGGCAACAACATCTTTGAAGGCGGCTTCCTGGGGCTGGACAATATCGGCGTGTTCGACCGCTCCAAGCCGTTTCCCGGCGGCGGCGTCATCGAGCAATCCGACGGCACCAGTTGGATGGCGATGTACTGCCTGAACATGCTGCGCATTGCGCTGGAGCTGGCGTCGAAGGTCAACATGCTCTATGAGGACATCGCCAACAAGTTCTTCGAGCACTTCCTCTATATCGCGCACGCCATCAACGGCATCGGCGGCGAAGGATTGTGGGACGAGGACGACGAATTCTTCTACGACCGCCTGAGTCTGCCGGATGGGCAATCGATCCCCATGCGCGTGCGCTCCGTCGTCGGTGTCATCCCGCTGTTTGCGGTGGACACCATGGAATCCACTCTCATCGAATCCCTGCCGGGCTTCGAAAAGCGCATGAACTGGTTTATCGCGAACCGGCCCGATCTATGCCAGAATCTGGCGCCGCTCATGCGCCATGGCGTCGAGGAGCGCCATCTGTTGAGCCTGGTGGGTGCCGGGCGCCTCCGCTGCGTCCTCGAAAAACTGCTGAATGAGGCCGAGTTCCTTTCGCCCCACGGCATCCGTTCGGTCTCCAAATATCACCAGGACCATCCTTACCAGCTTCAGGTTGACGGGCACGAATATCGCGTCGCCTACGAACCGGCCGAATCGCAAACCGGCCTGTTCGGGGGCAATTCCAACTGGCGCGGCCCGGTGTGGTTCCCGATCAACTATCTGCTGATCGAATCGCTGCAGCGCTTCCATTTTTATTTCGGCGAGGAGTTCAAGGTCGAATTTCCCACCGGCTCCGGCCAGCATATGCATCTGGGCGAAGTGGCGGCCCAGCTCTCGCGCCGCCTTTCGCGGCTGTTCCTGCGCGACGATCAAGGCCGGCGCCCGGTGTTCGGCGGAAACGAGAAGTTTCAGACCGATCCGCACTTTCGCGACTATCCTCTGTTCTATGAATATTTCCACGGCGACAACGGCGCGGGCCTGGGCGCCAGCCATCAGACCGGCTGGACCGCGCTGGTCGCCAAGCTGCTGCAGCAGAGCGGCGAGTAAAGAATGGTCAAGCCGCTGGGGAGGAGCGGCGAGTAAAGAACTTCGCCATTCTCGCCGATCTAAGGGGTGATCGCTCCCGAAACCACCGTGCCCACAATCACCACTCCCCCTCCGCCGGATTCCGTTATTCTGAATGAAGTTTCCGTGACTGCTTCCACCACTGAGCAAAAGCGCCGCTCGCTGCTGATGATCGTGGTGTTCACGCTGCTTTCCGCGGCCGCCCAGGTGCTGCTGAAGTTTGGGACCATTCAACTCAAGCTGCAACCCCTCCTTCGCGGGCCTCCTGACCAACTTTCCACTGCTCGGCGGCATGGCCCTATACGGAGTCGGCGCCGCGCTGATGGTGCTGGCGCTCCGTCACGGGGAACTCTCGGTGCTGTATCCGCTGATCTCGCTCAGCTACGTGTGGGTGGCGGTCCTCTCGGTGGTGGTCTTCGGCGAGATCATGAACGTCTACAAAATCACCGGCATCTGTGCCATCATGGCCGGCGTTGCGCGTGCTGGGAAGCGGAGCCCACAAATGACCACGCCCGCTTCCTCCATAGCGCTGGTGACGTTCGGGGCGTTTATCGGCAGCTTTAGCGCGCTGGGACTCAAGGCCGGCTCCAAACGCCTGGAGAAGAATCTGCGATCGCTGTTCACGAATTGGCCGCTCGCGGCGGGCATCGCCGGCTACCTGTTGTCCTCGGTATTCTTCATCATCGGATTGAAGAACGGCGAGCTGAGCATCCTGTTCCCGATGGTCTCGACGGGTTACATCTGGACCATGGTGTGGTCCCGGCTGTTTTTCAAGGAGCCCTTCACGCGCGGCAAGTTCGTGGGCCTCGCGCTGATCCTCGCCGGATGCGTGCTATTGGGCCTGGGCACCCGGCAGCCGGGCTAGATCCTCGAACGGCATGTTGCCGCCGCACAACACCAGCACCACGTGGCGCTCCTTGGAGAATTGATCCTTCAGGCGATCGGCCGCCGCCAGCGTGCAGGACGCGGCAGGTTCGGTCAGCACTTTCAAACGCTCCAGCAGGAAGCGCAGCGCCGCCAGGGCTTCGGCGTCGGACACAACCGTGACGCTTTCGAGCAGGCTCTGCGCCATCGCCAGCGTCATTTCGGAAGGCGCCGGCGCGCCCAGCGTGCGCGCTATAGAAGTGATCGCCTCGAGCGTAACGATCATGTCCCGCGGCGAGCGACTTCGACATGCAGTCCGCGCCCTCCGTCTCCACGCCCCACACGCGCACCGTCGGTTTGAGCGAACGGACCGCCGTGGCGATGCCGCCGATCAATCCGCCGCCGCCCACGCTGACAACGATGTCGGTGACCTGCGGCACGTCGTCCAGAATTTCGAGACCGATGGTGCCTTGCCCCGCGATCACGACCGGGTCGTCGAACGGATGAATATAGGCCCAGCCCTGGCGTTCGTATTCGGCCACTTCCGCGAAGGCCGCGCCGACATTGGCGGCGAATTGAATCTCCGCGCCGTAGCCGCGCGTGGCGTCGACGTAGTTTGCCGGCGTCGATTCGGGCATCAGGATGACGGATTTCAAAGCCCAGGGTCCGCGCGGCGTACGCCACTGCCTGCGCGTGGTTCCCGCCGCTCACCGCCACCAGTCCTTGCCCCCGCTCCTCGGCGCTCAGCCCTAGAGCCTTGTTGAAAGCCCCGCGCACTTTGAACGAGCCGGTCTTCTGAAACAACTCCAGCTTCACGTAAACGTTGGTCTTGAGGCGCTCGCTCAAAGCCGCGCTGGCCGTGAGCGGAGTGCGGCGGACGCAAGGCGCGATGCGCTGCCGGGCATTCTGAATGTGCGCGAGCGTCAGGATTTCGGCCATCGCAAGTTTACAGTGTAACGTGTGCTATTGGTGAAAGCATGAATCCCGCGCCTCCCACCATCATCCAGTATGCCGGTGACGAATTCTTTATCGCCACCACCCCCAGCGGCCACGCCATCGCGGTCGATGTGAAGGGAGGCCGCCGAGCGGCGCCCGGTCCGCTGGAATTGTTCATCACCGGTTTGGGAAGCTGCACTGCGGCCGACGTCATTTCCATCCTCCAAAAAAAGCGCGAACAAGTGACCGCGTACCATGTCGAGATCCGTACCGAGCGGCGCGAAGAACACCCGCGCGCTTTCGAGCGCTTCGAACTCAAGCACGTCATCCGTGGACGCAATATATCGGCGGAATCGGTGGAGCGCGCGATAGCTCTTTCTACCGATAAGTATTGCAGCGCCGTGGCGACGGTGCGCCCAACTGCTCAAATTGTAACCACTTACGAGATTCAGCCCGAAGCGTAATCCGCGGTATTTTGGCAATAGCACTAAAGTATTCGTCCGATTCCCTCGTAATACTCTAGGAGGCAGAATTGGGTATATGAGTCCCGCGATTGAACGCGACCTTCTGGGGGAACTCTCCAACGCCGTTGCTGCGTACCTCTCCACCATGGGCGTTACCGCGGACTGCCTCGAACAGAGCTTCCCGGAAGTCGGCGGCCCCTACCGCAAACGCATTCACAGCTTGCTCTCCCGAGTGTCTTATGATGCTACGCGGGAGGCGATCGCCGATAGCGCTCAAGTCCTGCAAGACGATCTGAAGGATTATGCGACAGTCGCCAACGCAAGTCCGAATCAAGCGCAGCCTGGAATTGGAGCGCGGAGTCCTGGCCCTGGGCGATATCGTCGAAAACCTGACCCAGCGCCAGGAATTCTTATAGCAGCCGCCTGCGGAAATTCGCCGAGCAAATGGAGAAGGCCACGTACCCGACCGATGCCAAGAGCTTTCGCGAAGTGATGGCGCTGCAAGCCGCGGCGCTTCGCGGGCCTGGTCGACAATATGAGCCAGCAAGCGGGCGCCATGGCGGCAAAGATGCGCGAGCAGATGATCGAGCTCGACCAGCGTCTGGCGGGCGCGGCCAGCACCGATGACGTCACCGGCGTGATCAACCGCCAGGAGCTGGAACGCCAGATCGAAGCCCACACCTTGCACGGCGCGGTGTTTTCGCTTTTAGCTATTCCAACTGGACGGACCCATTGGCGACGAGATCTTGCGCATGGCAGCGGGCAAACTCTCGACGCAGTTCCGCTATCGCGACCGGGTGGGCCGCTGGGGTCACAAGGAATTTGCGGTGCTCTTCCTGGGCGCCAACGAATTGGCACGGACCCGCGGCGTACAGGCAGCCTCGCGGATCAGCGGGCGCTATTTGCTCGACAACGGCGAGACGGTTCTTATCGAGGCGCACGCGCGTCTTCTGCTTCCCGAACTCGCGACGCTCTGAGATTTCGCTCCGAACAGCGCTTCCTCCCTGCCTCATCCACTGCCCTTCGCCCTGATTCATACTACCGCGCCGGATTTGTACTACCGTGATGTTGTGCACTCTTTCAAAACTGTCCCTGTGCTGGTGACCGGGGCTGGGCGCGGCATCGGCAAACGTCTGGCAATGGGGTTCGCCACCAACGGCGCTCGCGTGGGTTTGCTGGCGCGCAGCAAGCCGGAGCTCGACCTGTGCCAGCTCGAAATCGAACACGCCGGAGGCAACGCCCTGCGCATCCGCGCGGACGTCTCGGACTACGAACAGGTGTCGGCCTCGGTCGAGCGCATGCGGGTTCAATTCGGCAGCCCGGTGCAGGTATTGGTTTGCGCCGCGGCGATCCAGGGCCCCATCGGACCTTTTGTCGATACCAATCCGAAGATGTGGAGCGAGACGATCGACACCAATCTGCTGGGAGTCATGAACGTGTGCCGCGCGGTGCTGCCGGGGATGATCCAGCGGCGCAGCGGCAAAATCATCGTGCTCACCAGCGGCGCCGGCTCGCAGGCCCGGCCCAACCTGGCGCTTTACGCCGCCACCAAGGCCGCCGTGGTCAGTTTTGTCGAGAGCGTCGCCGACGAGGTGCGCGACCACAATGTGCAGATCAACTGCATGGCGCCGGGTATCAGTTATACCCATATGACAGATCAGATTCTCGCGGCCGGCGAGCGCGCCGGCTGGCGGGAACTCGAAGAGTCCCAGCAGATCCGCCTCACCGGCGGCACCACGGCCGACAAACAAATCGAGCTGGCATTGTTCCTGGCTTCCGAACAGTCGAATCACATCAGCGGCCGCCTCATCCATGTGCAGGACGATTGGAAGAAACTGCGCGACGGGTCGCTTAAGCCGGATCAATACATGCTCCGGCGGGTCCAAAAGGCCTGAGCGGATTCCGCCTCCATCGCGCGGACCGAACGGCTGCAAGGCTGCGGCCGACTTGTTACAATCGGGAACTATGAAACTCACCTGGTTCCGTGTTTTCGCATTCGCCGCCCTGTCCTTCGCGGCAGGTTCCTGGCTCACCGCGCGTTTCATCGCGCTCCCGAAGGTCGAGGCCCAAAGCAACCGGGTCTACGAACTTCGCATGTATCACACGCTTCCCCGGCCGTCTGCCGGCGCTGCTTTCGCGCTTCCGCGACCACACCATTACCATCTTCAACCGGCACGACATGAAGAGCGTGGGTTACTGGACGCCCGAAGACGCTCCGCTCAAAGACAACGAATTGATCTACATTCTGGCTCACCCCAGCCGCGAGGCCGCCACCAAGAACTGGGACGCCTTCCGCAAAGATCCCGAGTGGCAGAAGGTATCCAAAGCCTCGGAGCTGGATGGCAAGATCGTCGAGAAAGTGGACTCCACTTTCATGGATCCCACTGACTTCTCGAAACTGAAATAGGTAACCATCCTGCCGGAATCCGCCGGCTGGACAACGTTTTTGCGCCGTTCCTGCACCCTGGGAGCGGCGCTTTCATTTGACGCCGTCCGTTACACTAGTGTTAGGAATGACCGATTCGACCCAGGCCGTCGATATCCCCGCGGCCCCCGCCAGCCAGGGCGAAGCTGCGGCCCCGGGAGAGACCGCGAAGACCGAGATTGCGGTGGCGGATCAAGTCGGCCCACTTTACGCCGAGCTGGAGCGGCGGGTGCATGCCCTGCGGCCGAACGAAGACCTGACCGCTCTCCGCAAAGCTTTCGAGTTCGCCGCAGCGCGCCACCTCGGCCAGCGGCGCGTTTCGGGCGAGGCCTTCATGGTGCATCCGCTGATGGTGACCCTGCAACTGGCCGACATGCACATGGACCTGGTGTGCCTGGAAACCGGCCTGCTCCACGATGTGGTGGAGGACACCACCGCCACCCTCGCCGAAGTGAAAAAGGAATTCGGCGACGATGTCGCCCGCGTGGTCGACGGCGTCACCAAACTGAGCAAGCTGAATCTGGCCTCGCGCGAAGAGCGCCAGGCCGAGAGCGTCCGCAAGATGCTGCTCGCCATGGTGAACGACATCCGCGTCATCATGGTGAAGCTGGCCGACCGCTTGCACAATATGCGCACGATTGGGTCGCTCTCGCCCGAAAGGCAGGAGCGCATTGCGGCCGAGACCATGGAGATTTACGCGCCCATCGCGCATCGCCTCGGCATGGGCAAAATCCGCGCCGAGCTGGAGGATCTGGCGTTCCGCGTCCTGGAACCGGAAGCCTCGCACGGGACTGCTCAAGGAGTTCGAAGCCGCGCACGACGCCAACGAGGGGTTTCTCAAAGAGATCAAGCACACGGTGGAGCAGCTGCTCGCGCGCGAAAACATTCCGGCCCGCGTGGAGGGCCGCCTGAAGCGCGCCTATTCGGTGTTCCAGAAACTGAAACGCCAGAAGATCGGCCTGGATCAGGTTTACGATCTTCTCGCCGTGCGCATCATCACCGATTCGGTGAAGAACTGTTACGCCGCGCTGGGCGTGATCCACAACGAGTGGCATCCGATTCCGGGGCGCATCAAGGATTTCATCGCCATCCCGCGGCCCAACTTGTATCAATCGCTGCATACCAGTGTGATGGGTCCGGGCGGCCGTCATTTCGAAGTGCAGATCCGCACCGAGGAGATGCACCGCGTGGCGGAGGAAGGCATCGCCGCGCACTGGAAATACAAGGAGGGGCGGCGCGGCGCGGAAGACGACCAGCGCATCACCTGGCTGCGCCAGTTGGTGGAATGGCAGCGCGAAATGCACGACCCCGGCGAGTTCATGTCGACCTTGAAGGTTGACCTGTATCCCGAAGAAGTATATACTTTTACGCCCAAGGGACGCGTGATCACCCTGCCGCGCGACGCCACGCCGATCGATTTCGCTTACGCCATCCACTCCGACGTCGGCAACACCTGCACCGGCGCGAAAGTGAACGGCCGCATCGTGCAGTTGAAGTACGGGCTGCGCAACGGCGACGTGGTGGAGATTCTCACCCAATCCGGCCACTTGCCGAGCAAAGACTGGCTGGCGCTGGTCAAGACCTCGCGCGCCCGCAACAAAATCAAGCACGTCATCAACACTACCGAGCGCGTGAAGGCCATCGAGATCGGCGAAAAGTATCTGGAGCGCGAGGCGCGCCGGTTTGGCGTGGCGTTGAGCCGGATCACGGAAGCGCAGATGAATGCGGTGGCGTCGGATTACGGCGTCAGCAAGATCGAGGACCTGCACGCGGCGCTGGGCTACGGCAAATTTTCCGCGCGCCAGGTGCTGCAGAAACTGGCGCCGGATCAGGTGACTCCGGAGACGCCGCAGGCCGCGCCCGGTCCCGAACCGTCTGCCGGAGCCGCTCCGGCGCAGCGGCAACCGGGCAGCGATCAGGACTTGATCATCAAGGTCAAGGGCATCGACGATCTTCTGGTGTATCGCGCGAAGTGCTGCAATCCGATTCGCGGCGAAGCCATCGTCGGCTATGTGACGCGCGGCAAGGGCGTAGCGGTGCATTCGCTCAGTTGCACTAACGTCCAGAACCTGATGTATGAAGTGGAGCGCAAGATCGACGTCGAATGGGCGCGCGCCGCGACCGAGACGTTCCAGGTGAAGCTTCTGATTCACACCGAGGACCGGCCCGGCATCCTGAACCAACTGACGCAGGCGCTGTTCGGCGAGCAGATCAATATCCGCAGCCTGGAAGCCCGCGGCGACGACGAACGCGCCACCGACGGCGCAATCATCGATGTCACCGTCGAGGTGCGCGACAAGAAGCAGCTGGAGCGCGTGGTTTCCGCCGTGCGCCGCATCTCCGGCGTGCGCGACATCGAGAGAATCAATCAGTGAGCCGCATCTGTGAGTAACCCGTCCAACGAGCCCGAGCACATCGCGATTTCCAAGTCCAAAGGCATCAAGATCGACTGGAAAGACCAGCATCATAGCGAATATGGCGTAGCCTACCTGCGCGACGAATGCCCTTGCGCCACCTGCACTGGAGCCCACGGCACGCCGCCGCAGAAATCCAACTACGAGGGCGGCGAGCTGTTTCCGATGTACAAACCCAAGCTGCGGATGAATGAAGTGGAAGCCGTGGGCAGCTACGCGATTCGCATCGACTGGTCGGACGGGCACAAGACCGGCATCTACTCATTCGACCATTTCCGCCGCATCTGTCCCTGCGATGAATGCCGCGCGGCCAGGGGCTGAACATTCACCATTCAAGGCGGCGCAATCCGCGAACACGATCGAAATGACGATCGCGGCTCAGCACCGGAAGGCGGTGCTCACGGCAAAGAGCGGCGATCCACAGGTCATTCGAGGGAATGGGCGTTCCCGCACGTTTTAATTCCACCCGCAGTGCCGCGTAGTTTTCGGCGGTCTCGCGAGTAATATCAAGAATGCCGAATCCCGGAATGTTCTCATTCAACCACTTCTGATAGTGGCTGCGACGGGTAGACTGCGCGATCCCAAACCCATATTCACCTAAAACGATCACGGGAATCGCTACTAGTCTGGTGCTCGCCAGCAGAACGCGAATGCCGGGTTGTTCGTCGGCGATTGCCGAAAGCGCGTTGGTATCGACGATCAATCCCATTCCTCTGGGTCAATCGTTTCGAATTCCTCATCTATCAATTTTTGGATGCGCACGTTTTCATCGTGCAGATGTCGCAATCCTCCGATGGCCTTCATCCACGGTTTATCGTCCAATTTTCCCGCAGCCAGTTTTTCCTGGACGGCTTCGGTCACGAATTGGCGCAAGGGTATCCCGCGTTCGGCGGCCTGGGCCTTAGCCTTGCGCAATACCGGGTCGGGGATTTCCACAGTGGTCTTCACAAGACCATGTTCCCATATTTACGGGAGCGACCGGGAGCCGCCGTTCAGGCCTGCCAGACGATCTTGCCGTTGACAATCGTCGTCACCGGGCCGCCGCGGAAAGAGACTCCGTCGAACGGCGAGTTGCGGCTCTTAGAGAGGGACTTGTTGACGTCATAGGTCCACGGTCGGTCAGTAGAGAAAATGGTGACATCGGCGGTCGCGCCCACGGCGAGAGTGCCGCGCGGGATGCTTAAGATCCGGGCCGGGTTGACCGTGAACATTTCGATCAGGCGTGTGATCTTGATTTTCCCGCTATGAACCAGATGTTCGAGCGCAACGCCCAGCGCGGTTTCGAGTCCGATGATACCGAACGGGCACTTCTCAAACTCCTGCATTTTTTCGCTGCCCGCGTGCGGCGCATGATCCGTCGCGATCGCGTCGATAGCTCCGTTGACGACACCTTCGACAACCGCGTTCACGTCGCCTGCCGAGCGCAGCGGCGGCTTCATCTTATAGTTGCTGTCGTAGGGGATCATGCCGGCATCGGTCAGAGTGAAATGATGCGGCGTCGCTTCCGATGTGACCGAAAGCCCTTTGAGCTTCGCGAATGCAACCATTTCCACGGAGTGACGCGAAGAAATGTGCGCCACATGATAGCGCGCGCCGGTAACCTCGGCAAGCAGAATGTCGCGCGCCACCATCACGTCTTCCGAAGATCCAGGGATGCCGCGCAATCCCAGGCGGACGGATTCCGCGCCCTCATGCATATCGCCGCCCGCGCTCAGGTGCAGATCCTCGCAGTGATTGATCACCGGCATCTTGAAGCTGCGCGCGAACTCCATGGCGCGGCGCATCAGTTGGGCGTTCATCACCGGACGGCCGTCGTCGGAGATCGCCACGGCCCCCGCCTGCCGCATCGAGCCGATCGCCGCCAGTTCCTCGCCCAGGCTACCGCGCGTGATGGCGCCTATCGGAAACACGTTCACCACCGCGTGGCGCCGTGCTCTTTCGATGATGTAGGTGGTGACGGTTGGGCTATCGTTCACGGGCGACGTATTGGGCATCGGACAGATGGATGTGAATCCGCCCGCCGCCGCCGCGCGCGCGCCGCTTTCGATGGTCTCCGAGTGCTCAAAGCCCGGCTCGCGCAGATGCACGTGCATGTCGATGAAGCCTGGCGCGACGATCAAGCCGGTGGCATCGAACACTTCCGCTCCCGCCGGCGACAAGTTGGCCCCTACGCCCTTAATGACTCCGTCCTCGATCCACACATCTGCCACGGCATCATGGCGCGACGCGGGATCGATCACGCGGCCGTTCTTAATGAGCAGCGCCGGCATTGGCATCTCCACCTAGGACTCGTTCGAGCACAGCCATGCGCACCGAAATTCCGTTCTCCACCTGGTTCAGAATCGCCGAGCGCTGCGAATCCGCGACCTCCGACGAGATCTCCCGGCCGCGATTGATCGGCCCAGGATGCATCACGATCACATCCGGCTTGGCGAGCTTCAGGTGCTCCAGCCGCAGCCCGTAGAACGGGAAGTATTCGCCGGCGGGAAATGCCGCCTCGTGTTGCCGTTCCAACTGAACGCGCAGCATCATGATCACGTCGGCATCGCGAATCGCTTCATCCATATCGGTGGTCAGCGTCACGCCCGGCGCAAGCTGCTTCAGCTCCATCGGCAGCAGCGATGCCGGCCCGCACAGCACGATATCGGCGCCGTACTTGGAAAGTAAATACACATTCGAGCGTGCCACCCGGCTGTGCGCGATGTCGCCGATGATGGCCACCCGCAAGCCTTCGAGCGACTTGCCGCGATCGAGAATGGTTCGCGCGTCGAGCAGTGCCTGCGTCGGATGCTCATGCGTGCCGTCGCCCGCGTTGATGATGGGAATCCCAAGGTGGCGCTGCAGAAAGTGCGGCGCGCCCGACGCCGAGTGGCGCATGATGATCGCGTCCGGCCGCATCGCTCCCAGCGTATTCAGCGTGTCCACCAGGGATTCGCCCTTCGAAACGCTGGACGCCTGCGCCGTGATCGAAACCGCGTCCGCTCCCAAACCTTTCGCCGCGAGTTCGAAGCTGGTGCGGGTACGCGTGGAGTTCTCAAAGAACAGATTCACCACCATGCGCCCCTTCAGCAAATCGAATTTGCGGAAGCGCTGCCCCGGGACCCACCTGGAAATGCCGCGCCCGGTCCAGGATCGCCTGCACCTCTTCGCGCGTCAACTCCTCGATGCCCAGAAGGCCCTTCATGGCGCCTCCCTAATCGACTCTTTCCACTAAAAGCACCTTCTCCATGCCGTCAATTTCCTGAAACTTCACTTCAATAATTTCGTTGGCCGAAGTCTGCACCGTGCGGCCAACGTAGCGGGCTTCGACCGGCAATTCCCGCCAGCCGCGATCGATCAGAACCAGGAGCTGGACGCGCGCCGGGCGTCCCTGATCGAACAGCGCATCGAGCGAGGCGCGAACCGTGCGGCCGGTATAAAGCACGTCGTCCATCAGGATCACATCCATGCCGGTGACGGAGAACGGAATGTCGGTGGAGTTCAGCACCGGCTGCTGCGAGACGGTCGACAGATCGTCACGGTACAAGCTGATGTCGAGAATTCCCACTGGTATTGTTCGGTGCTCCAGCGCTTCGATCTTCTGCGCCAGGCGCTGGGCCAAGGGCACGCCGCGGCGGCGGATCCCGATAAACGCGAGCTTGCTCAGGTCTTCGGTGCGCTCCAGAATTTCATGCGCCAGGCGAACCAGGGTGCGGTCGATTTCGGACGCGCTCATCAATTGGGACTTCTCGCGAGTCACAGCCATAGTGGGGTAAACGCTCCAGGGTAACACACCGCTCGTCGATTGCGCCCAAGGAACGCGCGGCGCATCCCCTACAATAATACAAACCGCATGACTCGGATTCGCGCCGGCGTGGCGTTGCTTTTGATCTCCGGAATTCCCGCATGGGGAATTGCCCATCCATGCTACACTCATCGAGACGCAGGAGATCGCAGTCCGCCTGTAAAGTTCTTTCGTCGGGCGATTGGCTTAACAAGCCGGACACGAACTCTCCATCGGCATATTAAATGTTCCGTTCCTTCCGCGCTCTCCAAATCCATCCGGCACAGGAAATCCGATGAATCTCACGGCGTGGGGATGGCAACGGGCGATGGACCTCTATTGCCACGAGTGGTTCCTCCGCCGCGCTCAAGACTCGAAGCAGAGATCTTTACGCCAGGACTTGCTGCGAAGGTTTCGCCGCGTCGACAAGGAAGTGAAATGCCTGCATTCAGGCAAGGGACTGCTTGTCATGGTGGATTTTCTGCTCAACAGCGCGCCGGAGGGTAGCATAGTGGAGTGCGGCAGTTATTTGGGCGGAAGCTCTGCGAAGCTTAGCTTGGTGGCGGCGGCAACGGGCCGGCGGCTCTATGTGTGCGATAGCTTCGAAGGCTTGCCCCAGCCAATCGGGACCGATGGCGCTTTTATCGACGCCCATTCGGGTTCTCCTCAGCGATTTGGCGCCGGGGAGTATGCGGGCCGCCGGGAAGTAGTTGAGGCAAACGTGCGCCGGGCCGGGAATTTTGAGGTCTGCACGTTTGTCCCGGGCTTCTTTTCGGATAGCCTGCCGCTGCTGCTGCGAGATGGCCAGATCCGTCCCGCTTTGATCTTCGGAGACGCAGACCTGGTGGGCTCCACTCGCGACATATTGCGCAATCTCTGGCCCGTCCTCCAAGCGGGTGGCCGTTTCTATACGCACGACGCCAACCTGTTGGAGTTTTGCGAGGGCATCATGGATGGCGCTTTCTGGCAGAACGATCTTGGCCAGTTTCCTCCGGTCCTGTTCGGCGCCGGATACGGTTTGGGTTTGCAGGCTGGCGGAATCGCCTACCTTCAGAAGCGCTAAACCTGCCGTACCTTCTGCCGTGCGCGTACTTCCGAATTTCGGATAACAGACAATGCCACAATACCCCGAGCAGGAAACTATTCACATGACGGACACCGAAAAGTGATCACGCGAAGAATCATTCCTCTATTTCGCGTAACCCGCCCGGGGCTAACTTCGCTCGTGTTCATACTATTGGCAGTCAGGCCCGCATGGGGCGCGGAATTGGAACTGCGTTATCCGGCCATCGAGCGCATAATCGCCGACCAACTCTTCTCGCAGGATGGCCGCCTTTACGTTCGCGGGAATCAAGACTACTCGATGCAAGTTCGCCTATCTGGAATCGCCTCATGTAGGCGCAGCGGATGGGCGTCTGCGCGTTTCGGCGCGCTTCAGCGGGCGCACCGCGCTCGATATGATGGGAGCCTGCGTGGGGCTCGGCGACTCCTTCGATTTCACGATGATCGCGTCGCCAATCGTGAAAAACGGCGCGCTGGCGTTCAAGGATGTTAAGGTTTCCACGCCCCGCGACTCGTTTTACATCCGCCGCGTCCGCCAGGCCCTCATCAGCAGCTTCTCTCGCGATTTCAAAATCGAAGTTCGCGATCAGGCGCGTCACATGCTGGAGCAACCACCGCCGCAGGCTTCGCCCAAGCCTCTCTACCAGCGGGAGCTGGCCAGCTTCGATCTGCGTGACGTGCGGGTGCAGCCCGACGCCCTCGTGCTGGTGATGGATTTCCGCTTAGTGGTCAAATAGAAAGAACCCCTTATGCAGCCAGTGAATCTTGGAGTCGTCGGACTCGGCAACGTCGGCTCCGGTACGCTCGATATCCTCGCGGAAAACGCCGATCAAATCGCGCTCAAGCTGGGTTTTCCCTTGCGCGTAGCCGCCGTGTGCAGCCGCAATGTGAGCGGCAAGAAACTTCCGGCGGCGCTCGGTTCTCCGCTGCGGACCACGAATTGGCGCGAGGTGGTGGAGCATCCCGATATCCAGATCGTCGCTGAGCTCGTCGGCGGAATCACGGTTGCACGTGAGGTGATCGAGGCCGCGGCGGCTGCGGGCAAATCGGTAGTGACGGCCAATAAGGAGTTGATGGCGCTGCACGGCGCCGAGCTATGGGACCGAGCCATCGCGTCCGGCATCAATCTGGCGATGGAGGCCAGCGTGGCCGGTGGTATTCCGATTCACGCTGTGCTGCGCGAAGGAATTTCGGGCGATCGCGTCACTACACTCTACGGGATTCTGAACGGAACCTGCAACTACATCCTCACCGAGATCGAGCAGCGTGGCGCGGATTTCGCGAAGGTCCTGGCGGAGGCGCAAGCCGCCGGTTATGCGGAGGCCGATCCTTCCGCCGATGTCGACGGTCTGGACGCGCGCTCCAAGCTGGCGATTCTTTCCGCGCTGGCGTTTGGCGAGCGCATTGTGCCCTCCGACATCTTCACCGAGGGGATTCGCCGCATTGAGCCGATCGATTTTGGTTACGCGCACATGCTGCATCACACCATTCGGCTGGTGTGCCTCGCGCGCCAGACTCCCGAGGGGTTACTGCTGTCGGTGCGTCCATCTCTGATCCCGCAATCGACGATTCTCGCGAGCGTGCGCGGCGCTTACAACGCAGTCTGGGTGCGTGGAAAATATGGCGCGGATACGTTCTACTATGGGCGCGGCGCGGGCGCGCACCCGACCGGCGTTGCAGTCGTCAGCGACTTGATGCGCGTGGCGCGCGAGATCCGGTCGGGCAGTCCGGAACGGGTTTCTCCCTTCGCGCATGCGCGGCTGGGGGAATATTGCCCGATTCCGATCGCGCTGAATCGCTCGGCTTACTATCTGCGCTTCCGGGTGACGGGATCGCCCGGGGATCATCGCCGAACTCGCGGCGGCACTGGCGGCGGAGAAGATCTCGATCGAAGCGGTGCTGCAACTGCCGGATGAGGATGCCGCGAATCTGCCGTTCGTGATCACGGTAGAGCCCGCCAGCGAATCCGCCATTCGCGCCGCGCTGGCGCGTATGGAGAAACTCAACTTCTTGATCGAGCCGCCGCTGGCAATGCCGATGGAAGTTTCGCTCTAACGGCTAATACTTGAACAAATCCAGAGGTTCCAGCGCCGTGATCTTCCACTGTTTGCCGCGACGCTCGACGGTGCACTTGACCACTTGCCGCCGCGTCTGCTGCGGGCTGTTGGTGGCGCCTTTTTGCTGGAGGATCAGAAGCCAGTCCAGCTCAACGGTTCGTTTTTGGTCGTCGCCTTCATCGGTGATCTCTTCGATGGTCGCGCCAACGTCATAGGCCGCCAGCAAACCTTCGACATTGTTCTGCAACGCCGCGTAACCCGGCATATTGCGGTCGAAACTGTCGAGAAACGACGCAGAATCGTCGTTGATCAGCCCCTCGGCGGCGGACGTAAAGACGTTCAGCACGTCCGCTGCGGTATCCGCCAGCAGCGAGCGTCGCAATAGAGCAGCAGGAGCGCGGTGCGCAGCATCATGTCCGGTAACTGGCGTTGATGCGGATGTAACCCTCGGTGAAATCGCAGGTCCAGAAGCGCGCGCGCCCCTTGCCGCCGCCGCGGATCGCGAAGCGAATGGAGCAATCGGGCTGGTCGAGCTTGCGCTTCAATTCGACCTCGTCAAAATCGGCGTCGAGACCGCCGCGGCACACCGGCACGCCCTGCATGTCGATATCCGCCTTGCGCGGATCGAACGCCACTCCCGCATACCCCGCGGCGCAAAGGATGCGGCCCCAGTTGGGATCGGAGCCCGCAATCGCCGTCTTCACCAGCGGCGAATTCGCGATGCTGCGCGCGATTTTCTCCGCGGCCTTCTCGTTCGCCGCGCCTTCAACGTCGATGGTGACGAGCTTACGCGCGCCTTCGCCATCGCGGGCGATCTGCTGCGCCAGCGATTCCAGCACGCCGGTCAGCGCCGCCTCGAAGGCCTTGGCCGCGGGCTTCACGCCCGACGCTCCGTTGGCCAGCACCGCGACGGTGTCGTTGGTGGAGGTGTCGCCATCCACCGAAATGCGGTTGTAGCTGCGATCGATCGCACGCTTGAGAGCGGAACGCAGCACCGCCGGCGAGACCACCGCATCCGTCACCACGAAGCCCAGCGTGGTCGCCATATTGGGCTGGATCATGCCGGAGCCTTTGGTCATGCCGGCAATACGCGCGATCTTGCGACCGCTCTTGATCTCCGCGAACGCCGTCTTGGGCACGAGATCGGTGGTCAGGATGGCGCGCCGCTACTGCCTCGAAATTAGCCGCGTCGAGCCCGGCCACCAGCTCGGGAAGCGCCGTCGACGATTTTGCCGCCGTCCATCTCAACGCCGATCACGCCGGTGGATGCGGGCAGAATGTATTCCGGTTTGACGCCCAGCGCCTTGGCGGCCGCGCGCGACAGTCGCGAGAGCCACCTGCTCGCCGGTCCGCGTGGCGCAGTTGGCGTTGCCGGCGTTCACCAGGATCGCGCACGCCTTGCCGCGCGAAGCCCGCAGATTCTTGCGCGCCAGAACCACCGGCGCCGCCGCCACGCGATTCTGCGTGAACACCGCAGCCGCCACCGCGGGCGTGTCCGATACGATCAGCGCCAGATCGTCTTTCTTGATCTTGCGCAGACCCGCGTAAGCCGCCGCGTAGCGAAACCCTAGCGGCAGATTCACAGCAGCACCTCGCTCACCACTCAGTGGAAACCCGTTCATAAACGCCGCAGCCGGCATGCGCTTCTTCCCCTCCAACTGGACCTCCCGCAACTCGATCGATTCCTCGCGCCCGCATCCCGCATAGAGCTTGCGATTCACAGCGCGCAGCGCTCCCGGCGGCAACTTTTGATCGCCAGCCGCCGCGCTCCAGATCTGCAAACGCTGTCCGCGCAGAAACCCATAGCCGCCGGGCCACGGCTCGAAGCCCCGAATCCGGTTCAGGATCTCGCGAGCCGAAAGCTGCCAGTCGATCTTGCCATCTTCCTTCTTCAGTATGGGCGCGTAGGTGGCCTGCGAATCGTCCTGCGGCTCGGGCCGGATCGTCGGGAAGTTCGGCGAGCGTGCGCACCAGCAAGTCCGCGCCCGCTACTGCCAGGCGCTGGCCCAGTTCGACGGCGTTTTCCTCGGGGCCGATGGCGGTCTCCCACTTGAGCAGCATGTCGCCGGTATCGAGACCTTCGTTGATGCGCATGGTGGTGACGCCGGTCGACGTCTCGCCGCGCGCGATGGCCCACTGAATCGGCGCCGCGCCGCGATACTTCGGCAGCAGCGACGCGTGCACGTTGATGATTCCCAGCGGCGGAATATCCAGAATCGCCTTGGGAATGATCTGCCCGTAGCCCACCACCACCATCGCCTCCGGCGCCATCGCGCGCAATTGTTCGACCACTTCGGGCCGCCGCACGCGTTCCGGCTGATGCACCGCGAGTCCCAGCCGCAGCGCCGCTTCCTTCACCGGAGACATGGCGTCCTTCTGCCCGCGGCCCTTGGGACGATCCGGTTGCGTGAACACAGCGACCACTTCATGACCGGCTTCCACCGTGCGTTCCAGGCTGGGGACGGCGAACGCGGGCGTGCCCATAAACACCAGCTTCACAGCTTTTCTATTCCCACTCGCCGGCTTTTTGCAGCTTGCGAACCTTGCGCCGGATCAGGTCGCGCTTCAGGGCGCTGATGTGGCTGATGTACAGCTTGCCGTTGAGGTGATCGGTCTCATGCAGCAAGGCGCGCGCCAGAAGATCGTCGCCCGCCATCTCGAATTGTTTGCCTTTGGCGTCCTGGGCGACGACGGTTACTTTGAGCGGGCGCACCACTTGCTCGCGGAAGGTGGGCAGGCTCAGGCAGCCCTCTTCGCTTTTTTGCGAGCCTTCGGTCTTCACGATCTCCGGATTGATCAGCACGATTTTCTGCGCCGGATCTTCGCCGGTGGTGATGTCGATCACCGCGAGGCGCTTCGCCGACGCCGATCTGCGGCGCGGCCAGGCCGACACCCTTCGCCGCGTACATCGATTCGAACATGTCCTCGATCAGCTGGTGCAGTTCCGGCGTATCGAATTCCGTGATGTCCTCGCCGCGCTTCTCGAGCACCGGCTGCCCGTACTTTACGATCGGATAAATCATCCCTGTTAAGCCGTCCTAAAAGTTCTTCACCTGTTCCAAATATCCCTGGTAGTTGCGTTTGGCTTCGCCCAGCGAATCGCCGCCGAATTTTTCGATCATCGCGCCCGCCAGCACCAGCGCCACCATCGCCTCGCCGATGACTCCGGCCGCCGGCACCACCGCCACGTCGCTGCGCTCGTAGGCCGCCAGCGCCGATTCGCGCGTCGCCAGGTCCACGCTTTCGAGCGGACGGCGCAGCGTCGAAATAGGCTTCAGCATGCCGCGCACCAGCACGTCCTGGCCGTTGGTCATGCCGCCTTCCAGGCCTCCGGCGCGATTGGCGCCGCGCGTGAAGTGGCGCTGCTCGCGATCGTAGTGGATCGTATCCTGCACCTTCGACCCGAACGCCGCCGCGCCTTCCGCCGCGAAGCCGACCTCCACGCCCTTCACCGCCTGCATCGAAACGATGGCCTGCGCGAGCTTCCCGTCCAGCCGCGTGTCCCAGGCGATATGCGAACCGAGGCCGGGCGGCACGCCGTGCGCGACCACTTCGAAGACGCCGCCGACGGTGTCGCCGGTGTTATAGGCTTGGTCGACCACCGCCTTCATGCGCTGCTCGGCTTCGGCATCGACGCAACCCAGCAGAACTTCATCGCGCTGGCTGAGCGCGACCAGTTCTTCCCAGGCCGCAGGCCGTTCCAGCTCGCGCTTCGCCCACGGCGATCACATGGCTCAGCACGCCGATGCCGAACTCCGCCAGGAACGCCTTCGCCAGCGCCCCCACCGCGACGCGCCCGGCCGTCTCGCGCGCGCTGGCGCGCTCCAGAATATAGCGCGCGTCTTGAAAATTGTACTTGATCGCGCCCGCCAGATCGGCATGACCGGGACGCGGGCGCGTGACCGGCTTCTTGTGGCTCTCGGCGCCCTCCGCGTCTTCTACGGGCAGCGCTTCGGTCCAATTCTTCCAGTCCTTGTTCTCGATCAGGATCGCGATCGGCGAGCCAATGGTCTGCGAATGGCGGACGCCGCTGACAATGTGGGCGTGGTCGGTCTCGATCTTCATGCGCCCGCCGCGCCCGAAGCCCTGCTGGCGCCGCCACAGCTCCCGGTCGAGCGCGGCCACGGAAATGGGGACCCCCGCGGGCAGGCCGGTCAAGGTGGCGACGAGGCACTCCCCGTGAGATTCTCCTGCGGTTTCAAAGCGAAGCATGGAATCTCTTATGGTAGCAACAACCGGCCGAAACGCTAAGCAATTCGCGGCCCGATTCGCGACCGCTTCGGCCGCGCGGCCGTTTGAAATTCCAGCCCCGAAGCCGCCATACTAGTAGTAGACATGTACCTTTCCGAAGAATTCCGCCTGAAGGCTGGCTTGGCCGAGATGCTGAAGGGCGGCGTCATCATGGACGTCACCAACGTCGAGCAAGCCCTGATTGCCGAGAAAGCCGGCGCCTGCGCGGTGATGGCGCTGGAGCGCGTGCCCTCCGACATTCGCAAAGAGGGCGGCGTCGCGCGCATGGCGTCCATCAGCATCATCCGCGACATCATGAAGACGGTGTCGATTCCGGTGATGGCGAAGGCCCGCATCGGCCACTTCACCGAAGCCCGCGTGCTGGAAGCGCTGGGCGTCGATTACATCGACGAAAGCGAAGTGCTGACGCCCGCCGACGAAGAGCACCACATCGACAAACGCGACTACAAAGTGCCGTTCGTGTGCGGCGCGCGCAATCTGGGCGAAGCGCTGCGGCGGATTGCCGAAGGCGCGGCCATGATCCGCACCAAGGGCGAAGCGGGCTCGGGCAATATCGTCGAGGCCGTGCGCCACATCCGCACCATCGTCAAGGAAATGAAGCAGCTCACGGTGCTGGGCCACGAAGAGCTGGTGCATGAGTCGAAGAATCTGGGCGCGCCGCTCGAACTGGTCGAGTGGGTGGCGGCCAACGGCAAGCTGCCGGTGCCGAATTTCTCAGCCGGCGGAATTGCCACTCCCGCGGACGCCGCACTGGTGATGCAACTGGGCGCCGAGGCGGTGTTCGTCGGCAGCGGCATCTTCAAATCCGAGGACCCGGACAAGCGCGCCCGCGCCATCGTCAAGGCGGCGACTTACTACAAGGACCCCGTCAAGCTGCTCGAAGCCAGCGAGGAGTTGGGCGAGGCCATGCGCGGCCTGGACATTTCGAAGCTCCCCGAAAGCGAACTGATGCAGACGCGTGGCTGGTAACGCGCCGAAAACCGCTGGCGTTCTCGCCCTGCAGGGCGATTTCGAAGCGCATCGCAAAGCGATGGAGCGCGCCGGCGGCCATGCCATCGAAGTGCGCACCATTGCCGATCTGGAACGCTGCGACGGCCTGATCATCCCCGGCGGCGAAAGCACCACCATGCTGAAGCTGCTGGACGAGGAAGGGCTGACCGAACCGCTCAAGCGCTTCAGCGAGCACAAGCCGGTCTACGGCAGTTGCGCCGGAGCGATCCTGCTGGCCCGCGAAGTGACGCATCCCGCGCAGCCGAGCCTCGGCCTGATGGATATCACCGTCGAACGCAACGCCTATGGCCGCCAGATCGACAGCCGCATCGCCAGCATTCCCATGCCGGAGGGCGGCGACCTGGAGGCGGTGTTTATCCGCGCGCCGATCATCCGCCGCCTGGGCCCGGGGAGCACGGTGCTGGCGCAGTATAACGGCGACCCGGTGTGGGTGGAGCAGGGCCGCAACATGGTCACGACATTTCATCCGGAACTAACCGGTGACACACGCGTCCACCGCCGCTTCCTGCAAAAATTGTAAAAAAGGAAAAGGCCAGCCGTGCGCTCTTTCGGCGCGGGGCTGGCCTGCGGTTTGCTGTTCCCGAGCGGTGCGGTTTACTATTCCTGAACGATTCCGCCGGCGGTCTTCTTTTCCGCCTTCTCTTGCTTGGCCTTCTTGGTATCGAGCGCCTTCTGGAGCCAGGTATCGGCCTCCTCCACTTGCTTCTTGTAGGCGTCTTTGTCGTCGGCCAAGTCGGCGCGTTCGCGAATCAGCAGGTTCATATAGGCCATCGCGTCGTCGCTCTCGGGGTCGATATCCAGGGCTTTCTGCAGATTCTTAACCCCGTCATCGATTACCGGCGAGTACTTGGCGGACAGTTCAGCCTTGGCCTTCTTATCCTTCAGCGGACCCGGCTCGTCCGGCTTCATGTTGGCATCCACGCGGGCGGTCATGAGTGCCGGATAGAACTTTTTCTGCGCGATCGCGCCCAGACTGTAATAGCCGTCGCGGTTCTTCGGATCTGCGGTGACCAACTTGGTATACCAGCCGGCGGCTTCGTCGAGCTTCGCCATCTTTTGATCCAGCGGAAGGGGATCGGCTTCGTTAAATGCCAGCGATGCGAGCGACGCCAGCGCCACAGCATTGTTAGGATCCTGATTCAGAACCTTGCCGAATTCGTCTTTGGCCTTGGACGCAAATTGCACGTTCTCCGGCGATTCGGCGCCGGGAATCCACTGCATCATGTATGCGGTGGCCAGATACACGCGGGCGTTCGGATTCTTGGGGTCCAGGCTGATGGCTTCCTGGAAGTCGTCCACTGCCTCCGAATACTTCGCGTTCTTGTACGCCGCCACGCCTTTATTCAAGTCGTCGCGCGACTTCAGTTGATTGCACCCGGTGCCCAGCAGGATCAGCGCGCCCACCAGCAAGGGCGGCCCCGAGGAGAGTAGTTTTCCGTAACATTGACTTCATTCTCCCTTTTCGCTTACTGGCCAGCTTCGGCCTTGGGCGTCATCAAACCGACCTTATCCATGTTCGCGCCCTTCGCGATGTCGATGGCATGCGCTACCGTCTGGAAATCCAGATCCGGATCGCCCTTCACAAACACCACTCGTTCGGCGCGCGTCTTGAAGACTTCCAGTCAGCCGGTCTCCCAGTTGGCTTTCCTGGATCGGATCCTGGTTGAGCTTCATCGACTTGTCTTTATCGATGACGATGACCACGGTGCGGTCCTGTCCGGGCGGTGGCGGCGGCGCGTTCGGCGGCGGCGGCTGGGGCGCCAGAGCCTCCAGGCCATGCGGCGTCAGCGGCGTAATCACCATGAAGATAATCAACAGCACCAACAGCACGTCAATCAGGGGAGTCATGTTGATGTCGGACTTCGGACCGCCACCTGCCCCACCCACTGCCATCGCCATAGAAATTCTCCTTATTACTTGCGAACCATCTAACTAAAAACTTACTGGCCTGCCGGCTTTTTCTTTTCGGCGCCGGCCAGCTCCGTCAACAAACCCAACTGATCCACGCCCGCCGCGCGAAGGTTGTCGACCACGTCTTCCACCTTCTCGTACTTGGCGCGCATATCCGCCTTGATGTAAACCGTCTTGTCCAGCTTGTTGGTCTGTAGATCGCGGACCTTGCCGGCAAGCTCATCCACAGGAATGCGCTTGTTGCCGGGACTCAGAAAGACCTCCCCGTTGCGCGTGACTGCGATCAGAATGGCGTCTTCCTTATCGGCGTCCTTCATGGCGATCGGGTTCTTGGCCTTCACCATGACCACGGGCGCGCCCTTGGTCAACATAGGCGTGATCACCATGAAGATGATCAGCAGCACCAGCATGACGTCCACCATCGGCGTGACGTTGATGTCGGACGTGACTTCGGGTGCCTTGGGTGGTTTCATATAAATACTCCTTGTCGCCTGCCACGCCGGCTACTTGCCCCGCGCGGCCATTTCCGGCGTGCGCCGCCCGCTTCCTAAGCCCGGCGGCGCGCGCCGAATTTCAACTCGCAAAAACTACCGCTAACTTACTTCCCGGCGCTGGCTTTTTGGGTGCGCTTGAGGAAGTAGTCCACCAGCTCGGAGCTGGAGTTCCCCATCTCGACGTCGAACGCCTCCATGCGGCCCGAGAAATAGTTGTACATCCAGACCGCGGGGATAGCGACGAACAGACCCACGGCGGTGGTGACCAGCGCTTCCGAAATACCGCCCGCCACCGCGCCCAGACCCGTCGACTTCTTCGGTCGAAATGCCCTTGAACGCGTTGATGATGCCGACGCACCGTTCCGAACAGTCCCACGAAGGGGCCGGTCGAACCGATGGTTGCCAGGCTCGAGATGCCGCGCTTCAGCTCGGCGTGCACGATGGCCTCGGCGCGTTCGAGAGCGCGCTTGGACGCCTCGATCTCTTCACCCGAAATATCCGAGCTCATCTGATGAGCGCGGAATTCCTGCAAACCGGCCACGACAACCTTGGCCAGGTGGCTCTTGCTGATAACGGTCGGCAATCTTGATCGCTTCATCCAGCTTGCCTTCGCGCAGCGCGCCGGCCACGGCCGGAGCGAACTGCCGCGACTGCTTGCGCGCGCCGTTATAGGCGATCACACGATCGATCATGACGCCGATCGACCACGCCGACATGATGAACAGCGTGATCACGACGAGCTTGGCGGGCCAGCCCATCTGGTTCCACATCGCAGCGCGGATCGAAACTAACGTCCGCCGCGCTTCCTGAAGAAGCATGAATGCCCAGACTTGCAACTGTAAAACCATGATTTTCTCCTGCGAGTTGAAATTGAAAGCGGGCACTCGGAGACGCCCGCTTCGGACTTACTGACTCAAAGTGAAATTTACGTCAATCTGAGTGATCACTTCCACCGGCTCGCCGTTAAGAAGAGTCGGCCTGTAAATCCATTGCTTCACCGCTTCGGTCGCGGCCGCAACCAGCAGCGGATGGCCGCTGACCAACTGAAGATTCTGAATGGTGCCATCCTTGCCGATAATGGCCGTGAACCGCACCGTCCCTTGAATACGCGCCTGCTTGGCCAGCGGCGGATATGCCGGGCGTCACCTTCTTGATCAGATTCGCCGCCTGCACATTGCCGCCGACCCGCATGCGGCCCGGTTTGCGGCTTGGAACCGCTTTCACCGGCGGAGGCGGCGGAGGCGGCGGCGCCACGCCGAGATGCCGCCCACACTCCACCCAGTCCGCCCGGAACACCGCCGGGGACGCCGACCGCCACCGCGACGCGCATCGGCAAGGCGGCGATCGCTCCTCGACGATGATCGCGACATTTTTCGGAATTTCATGCGGCGCCATCAGCCGCCCGGCGTCGAACTGGCGCGGCGCCACTTTCAAATCTTCACTACCGGCGCGGGGGGCGGAGGCGGCGGCGGAGGCGGAGGCGGCGGAGGCGCCGTCAGCAAGCTGGTCAACTGCGCCTTCGGCAGCACGTCGGTATAGATCAGCGGAATCAGAATCAAGACCGCTACAATCACGAACTGCACCCCGAATGACAGCTATCACGGTCCAGCTTTTATGAGTCTTCCCCACGCCGTCAACGAAGGTTTGATCAAACATTGCCATAGAATTCGTTCCTTTCCACGCCGCCGCTTATCCCCGCACTGCCTTGCGATTTCCAGCCGTCCTCTGCGGAACTTCTCTAACCGGCTTGACCGGCGGCGCCGGGGCCTTCGATCCTCTCGAATCGACGAAGTTCTGCCAGAATACCAGGATTGGACTGGCAATGAAAATCGACGAATACGTTCCCACTAAAATTCCCACCACCAGCGCAAACGAGAAGCCGTTCAACACCTGGCCGCCGAACAAGAACAGCGACATCGCCGTCAGAAATGTCAGGCCGCTGGTCAAGATGGTCCGGCTCAAGGTCTGATTCACGCTCAGGTTGATGATATTGTCCAGCGACTCCCGCCGCACCAGCTTCAGATTTTCGCGAATCCGGTCGAACACCACGATGGTGTCGTTCATCGAATAACCCACCAGGGTCAGCAGCGCCGCCACCACGGTCAGCGAGATCTCTTTATTGAACAGCGAGAACAATCCGATGGTGATGATGGTGTCGTGGAATACCGCGACCACCGCCGCCACGCCGTAAATCCACTCGAAGCGGAAGGCGATATACACCAGCATCCCGCCCAGCGCGTACAGCGTGGCCAGAATCGCCTGCCGCTGCAGATCCTTGCCGATCTTCGGCCCCACCACTTCGGCCGAAAGAATCGTAAACGGGCCCAGCGCGCACTGTTGCTTCACGGCTGCCAGAACCTGCGGCGTCACGCCCTTCACGCCCGAGAGCTGGTCGAGCGAGTTCAACAATGCCGCCCTTCGAGGCCCGGAAGGCCTCAATATCCTTGACCACGTCCTGCAATTCCTGCTCGGAAAGCGCCACGCCGGCTTGCAGCAGGGGCTCGCGCAGCTTGTCGGCCAGTTGATCGGCGGCGGAGTTGTTCAGATCCAGCTTGCCGTCCGGAGCGCTAAAGGTGGCCCGCAGGGTATCTTCAATGATCTGGCGGTTGGCGTTCAACTCTTTTTCATCGCGGATCTCGGTGCCCACCAGAACTTCCGGCTTTCCGGTGATCTGCTGCACCGAAATTTCGCCCTTGATCTTGCTTTCGAGCGCCGAGCGGATCTTCTGCACCGGCGGCTCCTGATTGAAACGAAGGTACATCAGCGCTCCGCCCTTGAAGTCGATGCCGTAGTTCGGGCCGCCATGCACTGCCAGGCTGATCAATCCGGCGCCCGTCAGAATCAGGGAGCCAATGATGAACGGCCACTTCTTGCCGAGGAAATCGAAATTTGTATTCTTAAATAATTCCATCGAGCCGGTTACCGGCCGAGACTTCTTCGCTCGCCTTCAATAGACACCGTGCGAGCGTACAAAAGTTCCCTGCGCCAACCGCAACGGCTTTCCAAGTTACCACAATATCACCAAAAAACTTCAAAGCGCCTCAAATGCTCAACGCTTACTACTTGCTTCTGCCGCCCCAGCTCCCAGTCGAAAATCGTCCGGGAAACGAACACCGCGGTAAACACGATTGGCGATCAAACCGATCACCAGCGTCACCGCGAATCCCTTCACCGGGCCGGTGCCGAACAGGAACAGGAACGCGCACGAAACCACGGTCGTCACGTGGGTATCGATGATGGTCAGGAAGGCTTTGCCGAACCCGGCGTCCACCGCCGCGACCACCGCCTTCCCGGCGCGCAGCTCTTCGCGGATACGCTCGAAAATCAGCACGTTGGAATCGACCGCCATACCGATGGTCAGAATCACGCCGGCGATTCCCGGGCAGCGTCAGAACGGCGTCGAAATAGCTCAGCGCCGCGATCAGAATGATCGCATTCAGCACCAGCGCCAGGGTGGCGTTGATGCCGCTCTTCTTGTAATAGATCAGCATCACGAACACCACGGCGATCACGCCGGCGATGCCCGCATACAGTCCCGCCCGGATGGAATCCGCGCCCAGCGACGGGCCGACCGTACGCTCTTCCAGATATTCGACGCCCGCCGGCAGCGAACCCGCGCGCAGATTCAGCGCCAGGTCGGCCGCGTCGTCATGGCGTGCCAATGCCGGTGATGACGCCGTTATCGCTGATCTTGCTCTGGATCGTCGGCGCGCTCAGGACATTCTTGTCGAGCACAATCGCCAGCGGCTTCCCGATATTCGCGCCGGTGAAGCGCTCAAACCGCTTGGCGGCGTCCTGGGTCAGGACGAAACCGCGTCTCCCAGCGCCCGTTCTGATCCTGCCCGGGGCTGGCGTCGCGCAGATCGCGGCCGGTCACCACCGGCGTCCGCGACAAGATGTAAAACTCCGCCGGAGCGCCGCCGCTGGCACGCGCCGCCCAGAATCTGGCTGTTCAGCGGCAGCACGCCGCCCTTGCTTGGCCTGCGCCTCTTCGCGCGAGGCGAACGGCCCGCCGATCACTTCGTATAGCTCCAGGATGGCCGCCGTCTTCAGGATCTGCTTCACGCGCGCCGGATCGTCCACGCCCGGCAAGCTGCACCAGCATTTCCGACTCGGTGGTGCTGCCGCCGCGCTGCTGCACGCTCGATTCGGCCAGGCCCAGAGCGTTGATCTTCTTCTCAATGGTGTTCATGCTCTGCGTGAGCGTGTCCGCGCGCAGCTTGAGCGCTTCGGTGGGCTTCATGGTCAGGCGGTAATCGGTCGGATTGACCGGCGTCAGGATCCAGATGCCGCTGTAAGTTATCGTTGACGATCGCCCGGAAGTCGCCCGCCTAGGTGGCCGGAACGCCTTTGATGTTGATCTGGATAGTGTCGGCGGCCTGGATGGTCTGGGGATCGTTGCGGCTCATGTCCGCGTAGACGATGTCGCCTTGGTGCCGAGCTGGTCCTTCAGGCGCTGGATCACGGTATCGGCTTCCGCCTTGAAGGCGTCCTGGATCTGGACCTGGAGCACCAGCTGGCTGCCGCCTTTAAGATCCAGTCCCAGGTGGATGTTCTTCTGCCAGTTGTCGACCAGCTGCTGCTTTCGAGGTCGGCAGGCCGATGATGCCGTAGATACACACCAGAATGACGACGACGATCACCAGGATCCTGATTTTGAGATTGTCTTGTCATGAGATTCAGCCCGTGATTTACTTCTTTTCTTCGATCGCGGACTCCTGCTTCACCAGGCTGGCGACGGCGCTGCGCGCAAGCTGCAACTTGATGTTATCAGGCTTCACGCGCAGGATCAGCAGTGTCGCCGGTGATGCTGACGATGGTGCCGACGATGCCGCCGGTGGTGAGCACTTCGTTGCCGGTCTGCAGATCCGCCAGCATCTGCGCCTGCTGCTTCTTCTGCTTCTGCATGGGCATGAAGACCAGGAAGTAGAAAATGGCCACGATGAAGATCAGCGGCAAAAAGCTGACCACCGGGTTGGCGGCCGTCTGCTGCAAGGATAATGAAGCCGAGAAAACTGCATCTGGAATTTACGACGATCTTGGACTTAGCCGGACGCATCTACCTGGTTCTGCGCGGGCGCGCCTTCAGGTACTCAGGGAACTTCCCGAATAGTATAGCCTGCCTGATCTCCCGCATGATGTCAAGGTACCGCTGCAGATTGTGCAGCGTGGCCAGAGTGGAGAAAGTCATCTCTCCCGCCAGGAACAGGTGGCGCAGATAGGCGCGCGAAAAGTTGCGGCAAGTATAACAGGCGCAGGCCTCATCCACCGGGCCGCGCGTCCTCTTTATACTGGGCCTGCTTGATGACCACGCGTCCCGAAAGTAGTGAACAAGTACCCGTTACGAGCATTACGCGACGGTAGTACGCAATCCATCATGTCGACGCCGCGCGCCACGTATTCGGGCAGCTCTTCCGGCATGCCGACGCCCATCACGTAGCGCGGACGGTCCGCCGGAAGCAGCGGCGTGGTGATCTCGGTCATTTCCAGACTCAGCGCCCGCGGCTCGCCGACCGAGAGGCCGCCGATCGCATAGCCATCGGCATCGAGTTCGAGAAGCTGCTCGGCGCAGTGCGCGGCGGAGATCGGGGTACATCGATCCTTGGACGATGGGGAAGCAGCGCTCGGTTTCCGTCATTTCCGTGGTCGGCGATAGTGTGTATACGCAGCTCGGGCCCAGCGAACGGTCCGGTCCATGGACACGCGAGCGGCTTCGTGGCTCGCCGGATATTCCAGGCACTCGTCGAGCACCATCATGATGTCGCTGCCGAGGGCGAGCTGGACGTCGATGGTCGACTCGGGCGTGAACATGTGGCGGTCGCCGTTGAGATGCGACTGGAACATGACGCCCTCTTCGGTGATCTTGCGCAGTCCGCTCAAGCTGAAGACCTGGAAGCCGCCGGAATCGGTGAGGATGGCCCGCGGCCAGTTCATGAACTTGTGCAGCCCGCCGAGCTGGCGGATGGTCTCGTGCCCGGGCCGCAGATAGAGATGATAGGTGTTGCCGAGGATGATCTTGGCGTCGAGGTCGTTGATCAGATCGCGCGGCAGCAGGCCTTTGACGGTGGCCTGCGTCCCGACCGGCATGAAGACGGGCGTTTCGATGTCGCCATGAGCGGTATGCAAAATCCCCGCCCGCGCCCCGGTATGCGGACAGGTGGCTTGAATTTCAAAACTGAACACTGAGAACTATTGTAGGGGTGACGAACTATTGTAAGATCGACTGCGTGTGGCTACTGCTTTTTCTGCTGACTGCCCTCGCTTGGGCTCAGCCGGCCGGCGCGCCGAAGCCGGTGTTCCCAGACGACTCGCAAGACCCCAAGCAAGCAGGTGGCGCCGAATTGTTGGAAGCGGTGTGTCCGGGGCACGTGGTGGCGGGGAAGGATATCGAGTGTAAGGAGACATGCCCAGAATCCTCGGCATTTAAGGATGACAAGCTTGATGGGACTCTGGTATCGCTCATACGGGGGCACTTCTTATCTCCGCACAGCGATGATGCAGCGCTCGCGATGGCGGGTTGCGAAGGGGGCTACAACAATTACAGCGGTACGATCCTTCTCACCAGGCAATCCGGGAAATGGATCATGCTTTGGTACAAGGGAAGCGTCCCGACAGGCGAGTGTCATCGAGGGAAACTCGAAAGCGGACGCGAGATTCTAATCTGCCTCGGCGGGCTCGGGGGACAGGGCTATGAATGGGCGGATCTTTATATTGAAGATCTACTTATGCCCTCAAACGTCATACTGCGGGGGAAGGAAGGAACCGTTTTCAGCGCCTTCGATAACTCGTCTACCTGTGGCTGGAATCCTCAAGACGAATCGAAGCCGGTTCACATTACGCGCGCATCTATAGAAAGAGTCCAGTTTCAGACGGCGCCCAATGGAACTTTTCGCGGACTGTCCGTGTTCGGTCGCCATGGTGAGCGAGACATGACGGTTGCACAGATTAAAGCCTGTACCGATCAGCAAGTCTCACCGCATCGCATCGGTATTGATTTTCGGCCTCCGACCAAGACCTATCGCGTCGATTTCAAATTCGACGGTGAGCACCTAGTGCGCGTAGGGAGCAGTCCAGGCGCACCAAAGTAGACCGCATTTTCAAGGAAGACGCGTCCGCCATTTTGCCGGATCGCGTGCAGTATGGGAGAGATAAGCCACCGTTACCGTTGCCCCATCGAATTTGTAGAAGACGCAATAGGGAAAGCGCCGCAACGGAGCTCGCCTGTACTTCCGATTCACAAGCGCACGAAGTTCTGGGAGATTGCGAATAATATCCAGAGCAGCTTCGAGAGACCGGAAGAACTCTTCTCCGAGACCAGGCCGCTGATTCTCGTACCACCAATAGGCTGCCTCGATGTCTTGATCGGCTTCGGCGGTGAGAACGAGCCTAGCGGCGGCGATTCAGGCCGCGCACACGGCGCTTCACACTTTCCCAGTCCGTGACGGAAGCTGGGTAGCGCTGCAGATTGGCCTCCCTGCGTGCGAGTTCTGCTATCTGCCAATCGTGAATTGGCACTTCATCGGGGTTCGAAGCCAGGTCATCCCACAAATCTTCGACTAGTTGCAGCTTTTCGGCTGGGCTCAAGTCGAAGACGGAGCGAACTGGTGACTTCATGACTTAGTTGTATTGTCGCAGGGCCTCCGGATCCATTTCAACCCGGCCCCGCGCCACAGGCTGCTACGATGGAAAGAATCGTCTCGCTATGGCCCTGCGTTTCTACAACACCCTCACTCAAAAAGTGGAGCCCTTCGCCCCGCTGCACGGCAACGTGGTGCGCATGTACACGTGCGGGCCGACGGTCTATAACTACGTCCACATCGGCAACCTGCGGACCTTCACTTTTCAGGACATCCTGCGGCGCTGGCTCGCGGCGCGCGGCTTCGAGATCGATCACGTGATGAACATCACCGACATCGAGGACAAGATCATCCGCGCCGCCGGCGCAGCGCACCAGACCATCTACGAGTACACCGCCAAATACACCGCGGCGTTCCTCGAAGACACCGCGGCCCTGCGCCTGCAGCGGCCGGAACACATCGTCAAAGCCACCGATCACATCCACGATATGGTGAGCGCCATTCAGAAGCTCGAAGAGGGCGGCTACACCTATATCAGCGACGGTTCGGTTTACTACCGCATCGCCAAGTTTCCGGCCTACGGCAAGCTCTCGCACAACGATTTCAGCGGCATCCGCTCCGGCGCCCGCGTCGACATGGACGAATACGATAAGGCCGACGCGCGCGACTTCGTTCTGTGGAAGGCGCAAGAAGGACGACGAGCCGGCGTGGCAGACTCCGCTGGGCGAGGGCCGGCCCGGCTGGCACATCGAGTGCTCCGTGATGGCGATGAAGTATCTGGGCGAGACGCTCGACATCCATACCGGCGGCGTGGACCTGACGTTCCCGCATCACGAGAATGAAATCGCGCAATCGGAGGCCATCACCGGCAAGCCTTTCGCGCGCTTCTGGCTGCACGCGGAGCACCTCAGCATCGATGCGCAGAAGATGTCGAAGTCGCTGGGCAACTTTCATACGCTGCGCGATCTGCTGCAGGAAGGCTACACGCCGGAAGCGATTCGCTACCTGCTGGCGTCGGTGCCGTATCGCAAGAAACTGAACTTCACCTTCGATGGACTGAAGGCCGCGGCGACTTCGATCGACCGCCTGCGCAATTATAAGCTGCGCCTGGAAACGGCGAAGTTCCCCGACGGCAGTAACGGAGATCTGGAGATCGCGGACTCGTGAAGCTGCACAGAGCCTTCGACGAAGCGCTGGATGACGATCTCAATACCGCCGAAGCGCTGGCCGCCGTGTTCGAATATATTCGCGACACCAACAGCGCGATGGATGCGGGTGAGTTCCTGGCCGGCAACGCCATCGCGGCGCTGGAATTCCTGCGGCGATTCGACTCGATCTTCGACGTGCTGGAGCCGTCCGCCAAGGAAGGCGGCCTGTCGGATGCCGAGATCGACGGCCTGATCGCCGAGCGCATTGCCGCCAAGAAAGCCCGCGACTTCGCGCGCGCCGACCAGATCCGCGCCGGACTGGCGGACCAGGGCGTCATCCTGGAAGATACAAAAGAGGGAGTCCGCTGGAAGCGATCATGAAGTTCGAAAGCAAAACCGTTCACGTAGGCGACCGCAAGAAGGCCGGCAATTTCATTCCGGTCACCACGCCGATTTATACCGCGTCCAGCTACGCCTACGAATCGATGGATCAGCTCGACCGCGATCTTCGGACGCGAAGAGCAGGGGCCGGCGTACGCGCGCTACGACAATCCGACCGTGAGCGCGCTGCAGGAACTGGTGAATGAACTCGAAGGCGGCCACGGCACGCTGGCCTGTTCCTCCGGGCATGATGGCGATGCATCTGGCGGTGCTGGCGGCGCTGGTGGATCGGCCCAAGCGGGTGGTCGCAGGCCACGTGCTCTACGGCGCCACCACCAATATGCTGATGACGGTCTTCGGCGCGCTGGGCGTCGAGACCACTTTTGCCGATGCGTCCGATCTGGCGGCGTTCGAAGCTGCGATCAAGGCGACCAAGCCGGGTGCGGTGGTGGTTGAGTCCATTACCAATCCGCTGCTGCGCGTTTGCGCGCTCGATAAGATCGCCGCGATGGCGCGGGCCGCGGGCGCGCCGCTGATCGTCGATAACACTTTTGCCACGCCCATGCTGATGCGGCCGCTTGAACTCGGCGCCAGCATCGTGATCCACAGCGCGACCAAATATCTGGCGGGGCACGGCGACGTGCTGGGCGGCCTGGTGATTTCCGACTCTGAGAATTTCGAAACGCTGACCACTCTGCTGCGTGTTCTGGGCCCGAATCTCGGTCCGTTCGAAGCGTATTTGACCATGCGCGGTATCAAGACGCTGGCGCTGCGCATGGAGAAGCAGTGCGCCAACGCCTGCCGGCTGGCGTCGTGGCTCAGCACCCATCCCAGAATCGAGCGAGTTTATTTTCCGGGCGATCCGTCGCATCCCGACGCCGCGAATGTGAAGCGCCTGCTGCCGCCGGATCTCTTCGGCGCGATGGTGACGATTGAGCTGAAGGACGCGGGCAAGGCGGAAGTTTTTGCCTTCATGGAAAAGCTAAAGATGATCGTGTGCGCGACCTCGCTGGGCGACGTTCACACGATGATGCTTTACCCTGCGATGTCATCACACCGTGAGATTTCGCCCAAGCATCGTGAGCGCTCGGGCATTCGCGACAACCTGGTGCGCATTTCCACCGGCATCGAGGCGATCGAAGACATCATCGCCGACCTGGATCAGGCGCTGAGCCAATAAGCGTTGGGCGAGAGCCTACTTTGGGACACACCATTGAAATCGCAGAATTCCTGCTATTGGTCGCCGCGATCGTGGGAGTCCTCGCCCGAAGTTTGCACATTCCTTATAGCGTCGGTTTGGTTCTGGCCGGGATCGCTCTGGCCTTTGTGCCGTATTCGGCCGGGCTGCCGCTCACTCGCGACCTGATCTTCACCACCCTGCTCCCCCCGCTGGTGTTTGAAGCCGCGTTCCAGCTTTCCTGGAAACCGCTGCGGCGCGATCTTCCGGTGATCCTGCTGCTGGCTACCGCAGGCGTTCTGCTGGCAGCGGCGCTCACCACCGTGGGAATGCATTACGTAGCCGGATGGCCCTGGCTCGCTGCTCTGGTGTTTGGCGTACTCATCGCCGCTACCGATCCAGTGTCGGTGATCGCCGCTTTCAAGGAGTGCGGAATCCACGGCCGCCTGCGCATTCTGATGGAAGCCGAGAGCCTGTTCAACGACGGAACCGCGGCAGTCGCGTTCGGCATCGCCGTCGCACTGGCCATCGGCCAACCCTCCTCAATGTTTGAAGTCGCGCGAACCCTGGTCGTCGTCGTCGGAGGCGGCATCGCATCCGGAACATTGGTGGCTGGCTGTATCTTATTGCTATCCGGAAGGACGGACGATCATCTCATCGAACTCACCTTCACCACCGTCGCCGCGTACGGTTCCTTCCTTTTGGCGGAGCACTTTCATCTGTCCGGCATCCTCGCGACCGTGACTGCCGCGATCATGCTTGGCAACATCGGCCCGCTGGGCGCGATCACAGGCAAAGGAAGAGAGTCGGTGGAGGCCTTCTGGGAGTACGCAGCCTTCGTGGCCAACTCTTTCATCTTCCTGTTACTCGGACTCCACCTGGCGCACCAGAAGTTCTCGCCCGTGTGGCTCCCGGCATCCGCCGCCATCATCCTAGTGATTCTCGGCCGCGCTCTCGCGGTCTATCCGATCTGCTGGCTGTTTTCGCGATCCTCGTTGCGAGTAGAATGGCGACATCAGAATTTATTGTTTTGGGGTGGATTGCGCGGCGCGCTGGCGCTGGCGCTTGCCTTGGGGCTCCCTGCCGACATGCCCTTCGCCGAAGAGATCATCACTGTCAGTTTTGCCGTGGTCGCTTCGTCCATTTTCCTGCAGGGCTTGACCATTCCGCCGCTGCTGCGGAGAGTGGCGGCGCAGGAACGCAGTTCGAAGAGCTGAGGCTTGCAGAACAATGATTGGAAGCCGAGGCTGTGCTATATTGGTGTTTCATGTTCGTCGCTCGCCGCCATCATCACGGACCCCATCATCACCACGGGCATCCTACGCCGCGACGGGCTCATTCGTAATCACAAACCGATTCAAGATCGTTTCGAGAGCCCGCCCGGTTGATCCTGGCGGGTTTTCTTTTTGGGGCTACAAAATATGCAACTCGATTTCAAAAAACTTGACGGACTGCTTCCGGCGGTGATCCAGGATCACCAGACCGGCCGCGTCCTGATGGTCGGCTTCATGAATGAAGAGGCCTTCCGCAAGACGGTGGAGACCGGCTTCGCGACCTTTTATAGCCGGTCGCGGAACAAGCTGTGGCTGAAGGGCGAGAGCTCCGGCCATCGCCTGGTGGTCAAGGATATTTCGACCGACTGCGACCTCGACACCGTGCTGGTCAAGGTGGAGGCGCTCGGTCCGGGCGTGTGCCACGAAGGCTATCAGAGCTGCTTTTTCCGCCGCCTCGAAAATGGCGAGTGGAAGGTCAGCGAGGAGCGGACCTACGATCCCGCCGCGGTCTACAAATCATGAAACTCAAACTTGGAATTCCTAAAGGCAGTCTGGAAAACGCCACGGTGGAGCTGTTCCGCCGCGCCGGATTCCAGATCACCACCAGCAGCCGCTCGTATTTTCCGGCGATCGACGATCCCGAAATCGAGTGCATGCTGATCCGCGCGCAGGAGATGGCGCGCTACGTCGAAGACGGCGTGCTGGATGCCGGCCTCACCGGCCGCGATTGGGTGGAGGAGAACGAAGCCAAGGTCGAGAACGTCGCCGATCTCATCTACGCCAAGCAGAGCTTCGGCAAAGTGCGCTGGGTGCTGGCGGTGCCCGAGGCGTCGCCCTACAAATCGGTGAAGGATCTCGAAGGCAAGATCATCGCGACGGAACTGGTTGCCGCGACCAAGCGTTATCTGGAACGCAACGGCGTCAGCGCGAAAGTCGAGTTCAGTTGGGGCGCGACCGAGGTCAAGCCTCCGGAGCTGGCCGACGCCATCGTCGAAGTGACCGAGACCGGCTCTTCGCTGCGCGCCAACAAGCTGCGCATCATCGAGACCGTGCTCGAATCCAACACCCAGTTGATCGCCAACGTTACTTCCTGGAAGGACCCGGAGAAGCGCCGGAAGCTGGAAGATATGCGGATGCTGCTGGAGGGCGCGATCAATGCGCTGGGCAAGGTTGGCTTGATGCTCAACGTGGAGAAGATCAACCTGAATGCGGTGCTGGCGGTGCTGCCCGCGCTCAAGCGCCCGACCATTTCGACGCTGAGCGAAGAGGATGGCTGGCGGTGAATACGATTCTCGAAGAGTCTACCGTGCGCACGATTATTCCGCGGCTGAAGGAGGCGGGCGCGCAGGGCATCGTCGAATATCCGTTGAACAAAATCATAATGTAATGATCCGGATACTCACAGCCAAAGATGCGCGTTCGCTCATCGAGCGCAAGACCGTGCGCCTGGAAGAAGCCGAGCGCATTGTCGCGCCGATTCTCGCCGCGGTGCGCGAGCGTGGCGACGCGGCGCTGCTCGAATACGCGCGCAAGTTCGACGGCTTCGAAGGCTCGAGCGTCCGCATCGACGTTCGCGGAACTCTGCAGCCGGCGTTTGCGAGAGCGGTCGAGACGGCAGCGAAGAATATCCGCGAGTACGCCGAGCTGCAACTTCCGCGCGAATGGTTCACCGATTTCCCGGACGGCCGCAGGCTGGGGCAGATCGTGCGTCCGCTCGACGCCATGGGCGCTTATGTTCCGGCGGGCCGCTATCCCCTGCCCTCGACGCTGCTGATGACGGTGATCCCGGCGCAGGTGGCTGGTGTCGCGACCATCTGCGTGGCGTGTCCGAATCCCAGTCCGGAGATTATGGGCATCGCGCAATGGCTGGGCGTCACGCACATGTTCCGCATGGGTGGCGCGCAGGCCATCGCGGCACTGGCGTATGGAACCGAGACGGTGCCGAAGGTCGATCGCATCGTGGGTCCAGGCAATATATATGTTGCCGCCGCGAAGAAGCTGATCGCGGGCGAAACGGGGATCGACTTCGTCGCGGGCCCGACCGAGATCGTCATCATCGCGGCCGATGGCGACCCGCGCTGGATCGCCGCCGATATGCTGGCGCAGGCCGAGCACGATGTGGACGCGTCGGCAATTCTTGCTCACGACATCCCGAAGTTTGGCGGATGCCGTCGCCAAAGAAGTGGACGCGCAACTCGCGACGCTGCCCACCGCGGCGGTGGCGCGGCCGTCCATAGAAACCAACGGCGCCATCGTGGTGCTCGATACGCTGGAGCAAGCCGTCGAAATGTCCAACGCGCTTGCGCCGGAGCACCTGGCGCTGCATGACGGCAGCCTGCTCGCGAAGATCCGCCATGCGGGAGCGGTGTTTGTGGGCGCGTCGAGTCCGGAATCGGCGGGCGATTATGCCTCCGGTCCCAATCACGTGTTGCCGACTTCCGGTGCGGCGCGGCAGCGCGGCGGGCTTTCGGCCGCCGATTTCGTCAAGGTGATTGCCGTGCAGGAACTGAGCCGCGAAGGACTCGCGAAGCTGACGCCGGCGATCGCGGCGCTGGCACGCGCCGAAGGGTTGGAAGCGCACGCGCGATCGGCGGAGGTGCGTCGCGATGCATGAGTAAAGGCCTGACGCCGCGGCCCGCGGTGCAGAAGATGGCGCCCTATCATCCGCCCACCGGCGGACGCCAGGGCAAACTGCGCCTGGATTTCAACGAGAACACGGTCGGCTGTTCGCCGAAGGTGATCGAATATCTGAAGCAACGTCTGTCGGCGGACGCTTTGACGGTCTATCCGGAATACGTCGACGCCATGCGCGAGCTGGCCGCCTACTTCGCGGTCGCGCCGGGAGAACTGCTGCTTTCAAACGGCACCGACGAAGCCATTCAGGTGCTGATCAATACGTTTGTCGATGACGGCGACGACGTGCTGCTGCTGAAGCCGTCCTACGCGATGTACCGGTTTTACGCGGAGCTCGCCGGCGCCAGCGTCCGCGAGATCGACTACGCACCGGAAGATCTGGCGTTTCCGCTCGAAGAGTTCATCGCCGCGATTCGCCCGGCGACGAAGGCGATCCTGATTGCGAATCCCAACAATCCGACCGGCACCGGCATCGACGTGGACGCGATCCGCCGGATTCTCGACGCTGCGCCCGCAAGCCGCCGTCTTGATCGACGAAGCCTATTTCGAATTCTGCGGCGTGACTGCGCTGCCATTGGTTCGCCAGTATCCGAATCTGTTTGTCAGCCGGACGTTCTCGAAAGTCTTCGGGATGGCGGCGATGCGCTGCGGATGCCTGTTCTCGTCGGTCGAGAATGTTCGCTGGATGCACAAGGCGCAATCGCCGTACAGCGTGAATATGCTCGCGGCGCTGGCGGCGCGCGCGGCGATCCAGGATCGCGAGCACATCGCGAACTATGTGGAAGAAGTGCTTGGCGGCGCGTGAGATGGTGTACGAAGGATTGCGCAAGCTGGGGATTCCGTTCTATCCCAGCCAGGCGAATTTCGTGCTGTTCCGCGCCGGCGACCGCGCGATCCCGATTCGCGATGCGCTGCGCGAGCGCGGCGTCCTGGTGCGCGACCGCAGCTACGAAATTCCGGGATGCGTGCGCGTCACCATCGGCAATCGTGCGCAGATCGAGCGTTTCCTCGGCGAGCTGGAGGCCCTGTGGACTCGGTAATCGTGTTCGACATGGACGGCGTGCTGGCCGAGGTAACCGAGTCCTATCGCGAGTCCATCGTTCAGACGGTGAGATTTTTCACGGGCAAGACAGTGAGCCGCGACGCGATTCAGGATTACAAGAACCAGGGCGGCTGGAATAATGACTGGGCGCTCTCGCAGAAGATCGCGGCGGACTTCGGGATGCAGATCGACTACGACACCGTGATCGAGAAGTTCAACGAATATTTCCTGGGCGAGAACGGCAACGGTTTGGTGACTCGTGAGAGCTGGTTTCCGCAGCCGGGCCTGCTCGAACGCTTGGGCGAGCGCTATGGGTTGGCGCTTTTCACCGGCCGTCTGCGCTACGAGGCGGATATTACGTTGCGGCGCTTCGCCCCGTGCGTGAAGTTCGATCCCATGATTTGCGCCGACGACGTGACCGCCGCGAAGCCTGCGCCCGAGGGACTATTGACGATCCAGCAGCGCAAGCCGGACGCGAAACTCTGGTACGTCGGCGACACCGTAGATGACGCGCGCTGCGCCCGCGCGGCCGATGTGCCGTTCATCGGGATCGCGGCGAACACGCACACCAAGCGCGACGAATTGATTGCGCTTGTTTCAACAGGAGAATGCCGTGGCGATTCTCGAAAACATCAACGAGATCGAGGGAGCGCTATGAAAATCCGCAAGGCGTCGGTCGAGCGCATCACGAAAGAAACGCAGATCCGCGGCAGCCTCGACGATCGAGGGCCAGGGTACTTATCAGATCTCCACCGGTATTCGCTTCTTCGATCACATGCTGGAGTTGTTCGCGAAGCATGGCGGATTTGATTTAAAGCTGAAAGCCACCGGGGATCTCGATGTGGACCAGCACCACACCGTCGAAGACGTCGGCATCGCGCTGGGGCAGTTGTTCGCAAAGGCGCTGGGGGACCGCAAGGGGATCAATCGCGCGGGCTACTTCGTGCTGCCGATGGACGAGACGCTGGCAGTCGTGGCGGTGGATCTCGGCGGCGGCCGGCGCTGGTGTATCAGGATCGCGTGCGAGTGCGGCTGGTGGGCGATCTGCAGACCGAACTGGTGGAAGACTTCTTCGGCGGATTCGTGAATCACGCGGGCGCGAATCTGCACGCGAAGGTGTTATATGGACGGTCGAATCATCACAAGATCGAGGCGATCTTCAAGTGCTTCGCGCGGGCCATGCGGTATGCGTGTTCGACGGATCAGCGATTGAAGGATCAGTTGCCATCGACCAAGGGGTTGCTTTGAGAGAGGCTTTGTTGTGATTTCGATTTTCGATTACGGCGCGGGAAATCTGCGTTCGGTGCAGAATACTCTGGGCGCGATCGGCGCGGAATACGAACTGATCCGCGATGCGGCAGGCCATTCGCCAAGCGACCAAGCTCATTCTGCCGGGCGTCGGGCATTTTGGGCAGATGATGCGGGCGCTGGATGAACTCGACGTGCGCGGCGCGTTGATCGAAAGCATCCGCGGCGGCGTGCCGTTCCTGGGAATCTGTCTGGGATTGCAGGCGCTGTTCACGTCGGGCGAGGAAGCTCCGGAAGAGCGCGGCTTGGGAATCTATCCGGGCGAGGTCAAGCGTTTCCAGGGCGAGATGCGCATCCCGCACATGGGCTGGAATCAACTGGAGCGCGTGCGCGAATCGAAGCTGCTGCGCGATACCGGCGACAAGCCCTACGTCTATTTCGCGCACAGCTATTATGCGCCGGTGGTGCCGGCGACGGCGGCGATCTGCGAGTATTCGGTCCCCTACACGGCGGTGCTGGAACAGGACAACGTCTGCGGCGTGCAGTTTCATCCTGAGAAATCGGGCGACTTGGGATTGAAGATCGTGCGCAATTTCGTGGAGAGTTAGGTGCTCGCAAAGAGAATCATTCCGTGCCTGGACGTGACCGGCGGGCGCGTGGTCAAAGGCGTGAATTTCGTCAACTTGCGCGATGCGGGCGATCCGGTGGAGCTGGCCGCGCGTTATAACCAGCAGGGCGCGGACGAGCTGGTGTTTCTGGACATCACGGCGTCGAGCGACGATCGCGACACAATGGTCGACGTGGTGGCGCGCACGGCGCGTGAGGTTTTCATCCCGCTTGACGGTCGGCGGCGGCATCCGCACAGTCGACGATGCGCGCAAGATTCTGCACGCGGGCGCGGATAAGGTCAGCGTCAATACGGCGGCGGTGCGGCGTCCGGAATTGATCAGTGAATTGTCGCAGGAGTTCGGCGCGCAGGCGGTGGTGCTGGCGATCGATGCTCGCAGGCGTGCGGATCGGCGGATGGAATGTTTTTACCAAGGGCGGGCGTCACGACGAAGGGATCGACGCCGTCGAGTGGGCCGCGCGCGGCGAGGCACTGGGTGCGGGCGAGATCCTGCTCACTTCGATGGACACCGACGGCGTGCAGACGGGATTCGATTGTGCGCTGACCACGGCGGTGCGCAACGCCACGCGCATTCCGGTGATCGCGTCGGGGGGCGCCGGGAAAGCCGGAGGATTTTGTCGAAGTGCTGGCGGGCCATGCAGGAGCCGACGCGGCGCTGGCGGCGTCGGTATTTCACTACGGCACCTACACGGTGGGCGATCTCAAAACATTTCTGGCTGAGCATGGAGTCGAGGTGCGCCGGTGATTCTTCCCTGCATCGATTTGATGGATGGCAAGGTGGTGCAACTGGTCCAGGGTCGCGATAAGGCGCTGGAGGGCGATGCTCCGCTCGAAATGCTGCGGCGGTTTGCGGCGTTCCCGGAGATTCAGGTGATCGATCTGGATGCGGCGATGGGGCGCGGCGAGAACTCGGCGCTGGTCGAACTGCTTGGCATCGCGCGCGAAGTGCCGCATCGGCGGCGGCGTGCGTACGGCGGATCGCGCGCGGCGATTGCTGGATCAAGGGGCGCATCGGATTGTGGTGGGCACTGCGGCGTTTACTCCGGTGATCGAAGAAATTGCGGCGGCGGTGGGCCCGGAGCGAATTCTGATTGCGCTCGATTCGAAGCACGGAAAGATCGTGGTCAAGGGCTGGCAGGAGGCGACCGACTTCACGGCCGAGGAAGTGATTCAACGGCTGGAGCCTTTCTGCGGCGGCTTTCTGTGCACCTATGTGGACAAAGAGGGCATGATGCAGGGGACCGATCTCGACTGGTTCCGGCGTCTGCGCGCGGCGACGCGGCATGAGATCACGGCGGCTGGCGGCATCACGACGATGGATGACATTCGCGAACTGCAGGCGATGAACGTCCATGCCGCGCTGGGCATGGCGATCTACACGGGCCGGCTGGATCTGCAGGAGCTGGCGGCGCTGGGAGTCTGACGATGTACTCGATTCGACTCGCCACATTGGAAGAAGCCGGAATCATTGCCGGGCACCGGCACCGAATGTTCCTGGATATCGGCAAACACGATCCGCAGAAGCTGGAGGCGATGACGAGCGCGTACCGACCGTGGCTGGAATCGAAGATGGCCACTGGCGAATATTTAGGCTGGCTGGCGATGGCCTCCGATGGATCGGTAGCCGCGGGCCTGGGGCTATGGCTGATGGATTGGCCTCCGCATGTGATCGGCACCGGCTTGCGCCGCGGCAACATTATCAACGTGTACACGGAGGCAGCGCATCGCAGGCGAGGGCTGGCGCGAATGTTGCTGAATACAGCTCTGGACTGGTGCCGCGCGAATTGCGTAGACGTAGTTATCCTGCATGCCAGTAAAGAAGGACGCCACCTGTACGAATCGGTGGGCTTCGAACCCACCAACGAGATGCGCTTGGTGCTGGATTGACGCTTGCTGCGCTCGCGACGATTGCTCCCGCTTGCTCCGAACTTTGCTAATTCGTTTCCTTTTACCTCAATTACTAATGGGCGCGCCCTAAGCCGGCATTAACCCCTGAGACCACATCCCGTGATCCACGACCCGTACGGCCGTTACCGAGGGGGACGGAGTTGCGGTGACTCCGCGACCTCCCACTGATCTTGCAACGACGGGGGAGCTCGAGACTCCCGCACACTTGCGGCCGGGCTCCCCAGTGGGCGGACCCGACTCTCACGCCCATACGCTACGCGGTGGTTTGCGCGAGGGGCGTGCGTCGATCTGCGATGTGAAGCAGAGGCGGGAGATTGAGGCGCGGGCGGCCGCGTGACCGCACGTCCTACATATGTTCGTCGAGCATGGCCGCGAAAGTTTTCCAGGATTTCTTGAGGGCGTGAACGCTATTACCGCGAGGCCACCACTGCACGCTGCCGCGTCCCATGACGAGCGTTCCGAGAAGCAGATCTCCGGTGCGGATTTCGACCGTCATGGAGTTGCGGCTGTTGAGTTTGGTCAACTCGACAGAATTGGGCAGGTTAGCGACCACATGGGTGCGGGTTACACGGCGTTTTCTAGCCATGCCGTGAATCGTATCACGGGCGTTACTTCCGCGGCGCGAATAAGATGCAGACCGGCGTCGGAACCGCCACGGGATCACCGACGGCCGTTAGCTTTCCGGTCTTCTCGTCGATACGAAAGACCGTTATGTTTGACGAATCCTGATTCGCGGCGAGCAGGAATTTGCCCGTCGGATCGATGGCGAAATTGCGCGGCGTCTTGCCTCTGGTAGGCTCGTGGCCGGATGCCGACAGCTTGCCATCCGCGGCGATGGAGAAGATCGCGATGCTATCGTGGCCGCGGTTGGAGGCGTAGAGAAACTTTCCGCTGGGATGCACTGCGATCTCCGCGCCGCTCTTGGGGCCGGTATATCCGGCGGGCAGCGCCGAGAGGGAATCCGTGCTTTCGAGCGTGCCTTTGCTGGCGTCCCAGCGGAAGGTGGTAACCGTATCCTTCAGCTCGCTGAGCACATAGAGCAGTTTCCCGTCGCGCGAAAATGCGATGTGGCGCGGGACCGGAGCCGGGCGGCAGGATTCCGCCGGGAGGATCGTTCAGCGTCAATTTGCCGGAGCGTTCGTCGAAGCGGTAGACGAATACGCGGTCGCCGCCGAGATCCGCAACGAGGAGAAAGCGATTGTCGGGCGAGAGAACCACCATGTGCGCGTGCGGCTCTTTCTGCCGCGCATCGACGCTGGTCAGCGTGTGCTGAAAGAAACTGGAGGCCTCGCCCAGCGCGCCGTTGGCCTGAATGGGAAACGCCGCGATGCTTCCGCCGGCATAGTTGGCGGCGAACAACCAGTGTCCGGTGCGATCGACTGCGACGTGGCACGGACCGGCGCCGCGCGAGGAAACGATGTCGATCAACTTAAGTTTGCTGCCATCCACCGCGAAGGCGCTGATGGTGCCGGGCGCGTTGGGGGGGCCGGAAGGATGTTCATTCGCCGCGTACAGGTAGCGGCCGCTGGGGTGCATCGCCAGGAAGGAAGGGCTCTCCGATTCCGCGGCGAGCGTGGGCGCCGAGAGCTTGCCGGAGGCTTCGTCAAACTGCAGGCTGTAGATGCCTTTGCTCTGCGCGTTGGTGTACGTGCCGACGAACATGGTTACGTCCGCTGCGGACGCTGCGGCCGCGAGGAGCAGAGCAGCATAAAGGAGCCACATCATTTGGCCGATAGAGAGATAGACGGATGCAAAATCCCATTGAGTCATGATACTGCACGCTACGCTTCCGATGGGCTTGGCTAACTCACTCAATTCAGGCTGGTTGTAATTTTGAAGTAACAACGGGCGAGAGAAAAGCATCTAAACTAGTATAGTAGTCCCACGAACGGGGATCCCACGGCCGGCAACGTCTGCCGCTTTCCTTAAAACAATTAGTAGGCGAATTGTCACGTTACATCGCTACTCTATCCATAGAACAAGGAGACGGACAAATGTTACAGGATAAAGAACCAAGTTTGAAGCAGTACTTGTTAATCAGCGATTTCGACCAGACCTTAAGCTTTCACGATTCGGGATTGGTGCTGAGCGAAATGCTGGGTATGTCGGGGTTTCTGGAGAAGATCAACGGGTTGTCGCAGATCCATCTGGTGCAGCAAGGCGGCGAACTGGCTTACCTGCTGCAGCACGATCCGGAATTCCGGCGCGTGCGAAAACATCATCTGATCGAGGCGGGCAAGCGCATTCGCCTGAAGCAGAACATTCATCTGTTGTCGCGGATGCTCGCCGATCTGGACGGGCACCATTTCTCCTATTACGTGGTTTCGGCGGCGCCCGAAGAAGTGATCAAGTCGGCGCTGGCGGGGATTGTGCCGGAAGACCATATCTTTGGAACCCGCTTCCGGTATGACGAATCGACGGGCGAGATCGAGTCGATCGTCCGCGTTCCGGCGGGCTACGGGAAGGTGGCGGTGCTCGAAGAGCTGCGCTCGCAGCTTCCCATTGGCCACAATCGAATCGTGTATGTGGGCGACGGGAGCTCCGATGTTCACGTGATGCTGCATGTGAACCGGCTGGACGGGCTGACCATCGCCGTATCGGAAAACAAATACATCACGCAGATTGCGCGGCGAACCATTCTGAGCGATGACGCCTTGAGCGTGCTGATTCCGATTCTGGAAGAAATTCTGGGATGGGATTCCACGCGGATACGCACGTTATTCGAGTCGCACGGATTGCTGTTACAGGAGTGGGACAAGGTGCGCACGGATTCTCTGCGAATTTCGAACGTGAGCTCGCCTGCGGCCGGCACAGAGGCGGGAGTCCAATGAGCGTCAGTTGGATTGGTTGGGTGGCGACGGCGGTATTCGCGAGCTCGTATCTGTTCAAGCATCCGGTCGCGCTGCGCCGGGTGCAGGGCGGAGCGGCGATTCTGTGGGTGATCTATGGAGTGGTGATCCACGCGTTGCCGGTGGTAGTGGCCAATCTGCTGGTGGCCTCGATGGCATTGTACTCTGCGAGTCGCCGGGGACTTGGAGCTATTCAGTAGAATCGGCATATACTGCCTGTATGCGGTTTCTGCTCGCGATCCTGCTGCTGGCTCCTGCCGCGCACGCCCAGGCCGTTCCCTACGACGTAGTCATTCGCAACGGCCACATCATCGATGGCACCGGATCGCCATGGTACTCGGGCGATATCGCGATTCGCGGAGGAAGAATCGCCGCGCTGGGCAAACTCGATGGGGCTTCCGCGAAGCGCACTATCGATGCACACGGCATGGTGGTCGCGCCCGGATTCATCGACATGCTCGGGCAATCGGAACTGACGATTCTGGTGGACCCGCACCTCCCTTCCAAGATTTATCAGGGCATCACCACGGAGATCACCGGCGAAGGCAACACGATCGCTCCCATCACCGATGACCTGGTGAAGGCGGATCGCGTCACCTATGAGCATTATGGTGTCCAGCCCACGTGGCGGACGCTGCGCGAGTATTTCGCCAGGCTGCGCAAGCAGGGGATGGGGATCAATCTGGCCACTTATGTCGGAGCAACCCAGGTCCGGCGCGTGGTGATCGGGGACGACAACCGCGCACCAACGGCGGCTGAACTCGAACGCATGAAAGCTCTGGTGCGCGACGCCATGCACGATGGGGCGGTGGGGGTATCGACATCGCTCCAATATGCGCCGGCGATGTACGCGAAAACGGACGAATTGATCGCGCTCGCGGCGGAAGCGGGCAAGTTGGGCGGAATTTATGCGTCCCATATTCGGGATGAAGGTGACGGCGTTCTGCCGGCGCTGGATGAGGCGATTCGGATCGGACGCGAAGGTTACCTGCCGGTGGAGATCTGGCACCTGAAGGCCGCCGGTAAAGCGAACTGGGGGCGAATGCCGGAGATCGTGGCGCGCATCGAGCAGGCGCGGAAATCGGGAGTGGATATCGGCGCCGATACCTACGCCTATACCGCGAGCTTCAACACTTTTTCGGCCATCATTCCGCCGTGGGCGCACGATGGCGGCGACCGCAGTCTGATCGAACGGCTGAAGGACCCGGCGGCACGCGCGCGCATTCGCAAAGAGATGGAGAGCACAGGCGGCGATTGGAATAACGAATGGCAGCAGGTGACGGGTCCTGGATCGATTATCATCGGCGCGGTGCAGAATCCGAAGCTGCTGCCGATCCAAGGCAAGACCATCGCGGAAATCGCGAAGCTGTGGGGCAAGGATCCGATCGATACGGTGTTCGATCTGCTGATCGAGGATTCGGCGTTCACTTCCGTCGCGATGTTTACGATGGCGGAGCCGGATGTCGCGCTGGCGCTGCGGCAGCCTTGGGTTTCGATATGCAACGATTCGCAGGGCACGGCTCCGGACGGCCTGCTCGGCAAAGAGCATCCGCATCCGCGGGCTTATGGGACTTTTCCGCATGTGCTGCGAAAATATGTCCGCGAAGACAAGACGATCACGCTCGAAGACGCCATCCGCAAATTCAGCGCGCTCTCGGCACAGAAGATGCGGCTGGCGGACCGCGGTGTGTTGAAGCAAGGGATGTGGGCCGATATCGTGGTCTTCGATCCGGAGACGATTCGCGATATCGCCACTTTCGACAACCCCAACCAGCTTTCCGACGGAATGCGCTTCGTGCTGGTGAACGGCGTGCCGGTTATCGATGAAGGCAAAATGACCAACGCGCTCCCGGGAAAAGTGGTGCTGGGACCTGCGGCGCGGCAGGGTGCACAATAGTACGTGATGTCATGTAAATTTGTGTACCTATTCGTTATCGCGTCCGCGACTTCATGCCGATCCATTGACGTGCAGTCTGGCGCACTATAAGGCATCGCCGGGATTGACCGCCGCGGTTGCGGATAACGCCGCGGTCATCACATGGGACGGAGACAATCATCAGGAACTGCGGCTCCGGCTTGACGATTAATGGTGGCACCCCGACTATGCAAGAGTTGGCGATTAAGCGCCAGGGCGGAGCGTGGACCACTCTGCTGATTCACGCGGCACCGGATTTTCGAGTGGTGTCGGGACTGCGGCGGATCACCAATCAGCAGCTCGATCCGCTGGCTGGGCTGGGCGTGAAGATCACACAGGAAGTGGTCGATCGTGAAAAGTGGGAGGCCTTCTGGGATGCGCCTTTGAATATTCCGGGCGGCGAATCGGCGCACAATAATACGACCCCGCCGCAGCGGGGCGTTCTCAATCAGCCGGGGCTGCCGCGCAAACCGGAGGAGGTCAGGCGGGACTGCGGCGGTTTATCATGCGCAAGGCTGCGAGATTGCGACCAATGGCGCGCGCATCGAGGTGTCATTCCCTGGAGTGCAACTCGGCGTGTTCGCCGGACGCCTGCAATACACGGTCTATAAGGGTACCAGCCTGATTCGTCAGGAAATCATTGCGAAGACTGCTGAACCGTCGGTGGCCTATAAATATGACGCGGGCGTCAAGGGCGTGGAAATGCAACCGGCGACGAAAATAGCCTGGCGCGATCTCGCAGAATTCTTGGCAGGAACACGGCCTTGCGGATGGGTCGAGTAGCGGCGCGGTGACGGTGAAGACCAGCAATCGCATTTTGGCTGTGCAAGTGCCGGGCGGATCGATTGCGGCATTTCCGCCGCCGCACACTTACTTCTGGGCGCGCGAGGTCGATTACAACTTGGGCTACAACTGGTACCGAAAAGACAGCAAATCGTCCTACTCATTCGGCATCAGGCAGGCCGAGCGCGAAGAAAGCGTGGCGCAAGAAGATCGAGGCTCCGAGGATCGCAGCCAGAACTTCGCGCTGCTGAGCGCGCGTCCAGGAACGTGGCAGCGGATGCCAGTGTATTTCTACGCCAGCGCGGAGGCGGCTCGGCGCGGGATTGATTCGGCACTCGCGTTCACGCGGGGCGATCGATTCAAACCGTTGCCGGGGTATCAGGTCATGGCGACGCACTTTCACATGGGCCTAGTCAGACGCGCGCGGCAAGCAGGCGGACCAGGCGCGCGAGTGCCCGACTTGGAGGTGATGAAGGCAGCCGGAATCAAGATCGTCGCCCCAATTGACGGGGGCGGATATGTTCCAGGCTCAGCTGGAGTGGACGATCCGAAGTGGTTCCACTGGACTCGCGGATTGGGCGCGGCTTTAGGCGGCGAGGCCGGACCGAGCGAGGGCGAGGAGGAAAGCGGCAATCGCGCCGGCAAGGCCAAGGCGAGCGGCGATCCTTTTCAAGCGATGGCGAATTACTACGAGACCGCGCGGCTACAGTCGAATCAGGACTTCGTGGTGATGCCGAACTCGGAAATGATGCGTGGTGCCGTCTCACGTGCGCTGGGTGGACATTCGGACGTGCTGGTATCGCACCCGACTTTCTGGTCTCAAGGACGCGCCGCGGGCCAGCCGCTGGTTGAAAACGATCCCAAGTACGGCAAGATCTATCATTTGGGCAGCACTGCCGACATGATGGAAATGACACACCGCGAAAACATGTTGATCTACATGCCGCATCCGCGTTCCAAAGGGTCGGCGGGTTTTCCGGATGGCATTAAAGATACGCCTCACTTTCTGGATGCGAACTATCGCGGGATTGGATTTCGCTGGGGAATGGGACTCGATGGATCGGAACAGCGGCTGTGTGAATACCGTTGCCTGCCGCTGCTCGACGATATGAACAACTGGGTGGCCGACAAGGCAACGCCGCCCAAATACATCCAGGCCATTTCGGAAGTTTATGAGCAGGGATATGGCGATGACGTCTATGCGAACAATCCCGTCAACTATGTGAAAATCGATACGCTGCCGCCGCCGGGAGAGTGGGGTTCGATCGTGAACGCCATGGAGCATGGGGATTATTTTGTAACATCGGGCGAAGTGTTGATTCCTTCCTATTCAGTCGAAGGAACTGACAGCCATCGCACTATCGTGGCGGACGTGCAGTGGACGTTTCCGCTGGAGTTCGTGGAGGTGGTCTGGGGTGACGGGCGGCATACCGGCCGGCAGGTCATTTCCGCCACCGGGCTCCCTGCGTTCGGGAGCCACCGGTTCCAGATTCCGTTTTCGGCCGACGGCAAGAAGTGGGTGCGCTTCGCGGCGTGGGATTCGGCCGGAAACGGCGCGATGGTGCAGCCGGTTAAGCTTACGAATGCCGCTAACGCGGCGCCGTAGTTACGCTGGTTAATTCGGCGTGCACCTTGGCGCCCGCCGTTAGCGAGTCGGGAGTATTGACGATTACCAAATCGCGGCTGGTGATGCCGCTGGTAATCTCTACTTCGGTTCCGAAATCGCGCCCTTCGGTGACAGGAACCATTTCAACTGTATCGGCGCGCACCACTGCGACCTGCAATCCTTCGGATCTGAAAATCATGGAAGTCACCGGCACGAGCAGCGCACGGGTGGCAGCCGGGAGCCGCAAATGAATCTCGGCATAGGCTCCGGGCATCAGTTGACGCGATGAATTATCCACGTCCACTTCGGTGAGAAGCGTGCGGGTAGAGGGATCTATGGCGCCGGTATTTCGCACAATTCGGCCCGCGAAATGGCGGCCGGGCGCCTCGGTGAGCGTGATGTCGGCGTTGACTCCCTCGACTGCGGTGCGCGAGTACATCTGCGGGACGCTAACAAAAATGCGCAGCTTGTCCACCGAAGAAACGCGAAAGAGCTCTTGAGGGGCACCACCATTGCCGGCATTTACAAGCTGGCCAATATCTGTATTACGCGCGGTGACGATGCCATCGAAGGGCGCATAAACCTTCTCGAACGCGACCATTTGTTCCAGGCGTTTGACGTTCGCGGTTTGCGACGCGACCGCGGCTTTATCGACTTCAAAGGCGCCCACGGCGTTATCCACGTCCTGATGGGCGACTGCATCGGTCTTTATCAGCAACAGGTCGCGATTCATGGTGATCTCAGCCAACTTCATATTGGCCTGAGCGCTGGTGAGATCGGCCCGGGCTTGAGAAAGTTGCTGATCTACCTCGGGCGACTCAATCTCGGCCAACAGATCCCCGCTCTTCACGCGGGTGCCGATGTCGGTGTACCACTTCCTTAGATAGCCGCTGGTTCGCGCATACACCGGCGCGTCGATAAACGCCTGAATGTTTCCGGGCAGCACAATCTCGTCCCTTAAATTTCCGAACTTGGGATGGATCACCGACACCGACGGGATGGCCAGCTCGACGGTCCTTTCGCGAATCACGGCCGCGGCATTTACGCGCGAATGGATTCCGCGGACCACTACGGCGCCCGCGGCGAGGATCACCACGATGACGATGAGAATTGTCTTAAAAGTACGAAGCATTATAAGTTGGGAGTCAACTCAATGCGGCGGCGATGCATGAGGCTGAATACCGTTGGCACAAAGAACAGAGTCGCAGCCGTCGCGAAAATTAGACCGCCGATCACCGCGCGACCTAGCGGAGCATTCTGCTCGCCGCCTTCGCCCAAGCCGAGCGCCATGGGAATCATTCCGATGATCATTGCAAGAGCTGTCATCAGCACCGGCCGAAAGCGGACGAAGCCGGCATCCAGCGCCGCTTGCGCCGGGGTCTCGCCTGCTTCCAACCTTTCCTTGGCGAAGCTTACCACCAAGATGCTGTTCGAAGTGGCGACGCCGACGCTCATAATGGCCCCCATCAATGCCGGAACGCTGATAGTCGTATGGGTAGCAAAAAGGAAAAAGACGATTCCCGCCAGCGCGGCGGGCAGCGCCGTGATGATGATGAAGGGGTCCAGCCAGGATTGGAAATTGATCACGATCAGCGCATAGACCAGAACGATAGCCAGCGCCAGGCCGCCCAACAGTCCGGTGAACGAGCTTTGCATGGTCTCATACTGTCCTCGGATCGCAACCGTCATTCCACGCGCAAGTTTCTTGCGATTGGCGTCGACGATCCTGGTGATATCGCGGCCCACAGCGCCCAGATCGCGATCCTGCACGGAACCGAAAATATCCACCACCCGCCGGATGTCATAGTGTGAAACCACGGCCGGCCCGGCGCCGCGATTCATCAATGCCACATCGCCCAGAATTTCGGGCTGGGAGCTTTTGCCTTCCGCCGACGATATTGGAATGTTTCGCAAATCGTTGAACGAGGCGACCGCGAACTGGGGCGTCTGGGTGGTGATGTTATAACTGATGCCAGTGCGGGGATCCAGCCAGAATTCCGGCGTTGTCTGGTAACTGCCGCTCAGCGAAATCAGCGCGTTGGTGGCTACATCGAGCTGCGTGAACCCGCTTTCCATGGCTTTGGTGCGGTCGACTTGGATATGAATTTGGGGCTGATCGAAGGGCTGATGCACGTGGAGGTCGGCGGTGCCGGGGACGGATTTAAGCTGTTGCAGAAGGTTGCTGGCAAACCGGCGAGCGGCGTCTGAATCCTGGCTCACCACTTGAATATCGATGGGCGACGGTAATCCGAAATTCAGAATCTGCGTGACGATATCGGCGGGCGTGAAATAGAACAGCACGCCGGGAAATTCGCGCGGCAAGCGCTCTCGCAGCTGCCTTATATAGTCGTCGGTCGGCCGGTGCTTCTCGGCCAAGGTCACTAGAATATCCGTGTCCATAGTCCCGATCGGGGCGGACGTGCTGTAGGACATATTGATGGAGCTGTAGGGAAGTCCAATGTTGTTGATCAGGCTGGCGATCTCATTTGAAGGGACCACCTCGCGGATTGCCGCCTCCACTTCGCTGCTCGTGCGGGCGGATTCCTCAATGCGCGTGGCCGTCTTGGTGCGCACGTGCAGATTGAAACGTCCCGCATCAGTGGTGGGGAAAAAATCCTGGCCCAGCCATGGGACGAGCAGGAAGGTCGCCGCACACGCCGCCAGGAAAAGCGGGATAAACACAGCTCGGCGGGCGATGCAGGCGGCCAGCATTCCGCGAAATGAATTACGGATTCGCTCCAGTCGTTTCTCGAAGGCCATCTGGAACCGGCCGGCGAGATTCCAGGCCGCGGGCGCGCGCTCCTCGTGGACATGCGGCTTAAACAAGTACATGGCTAGCGTGGGAACCAGGGTTCGCGACAGCAGATATGAGGCCAGCATCGCGAACACCACCGCTTCGGCCAGCGGGACGAACAGATAACGCGCCACACCGGTGAGCAGGAACATCGGCAGAAACACAATACAGATGCACAGGGTGGAGACCAGCGCCGGCACGGCGATTTGCCGCGCGCCTTCGAGAATCGCCGGCACAACTTCGGGAATGGTCACTAGGTTCCGATGGATGTTTTCGATCTCCACGGTTGCATCGTCGACCAGAATTCCGACCGCGAGCGCCAATCCGCCGAGGGTCATGATGTTGATGGTTTCGCCCAGAGCGCTCATCGCGCAAATGGACACAAGTATCGAGAGCGGAATCGAGATCGCGATGATGATGGTACTGCGCCAACTGCCGAGGAACAGCAGAATCATTGCGGCGGTGAGACAGGCCGCGATAATCGCCTCGCGGACCACTCCGCTGACCGCCGCGCGCACAAATATGGATTGATCCGCGATTGGCTCGATCTTCAATTCCCGCGGGAGTCCGGCGGCAATGGCAGGCAGCGCGTCGCGCACTTGCTTTACCACTTCCAGTGTAGAAGTCTGGCCAGTCTTCAGGATAGTCATCAAAACGCCGCGGGCGCCGTCGCGCAGCACTATGTTGGTTTGCGGCGAATAACCGTCGCGGACATTCGCGACGTCATGGATGTACAGCGTCGTGTTGTTCAGGGCCTTGATGGGAAGGTCATTGATTTCCTGCACGCGCCGCGGGCTGCTGTTCAGATCGACTTCGTATTCGAGCGGCCCGATTTTTGAAGTTCCCGAGGGCAGGATCAAATTTTGCGCACTCACCGCGTTCACCACGTCGGCCGGCGAGAGTCCCTTGGCCTGCAGCAGATCAGGCCGGATGTCGATCATCACCTGGCGCTGCTTGCCGCCATAAGGGTAAGGGACGGCGGCGCCCTGCACGGTGGCGAGGCGGGTCCGAATGTTATTGACTCCGAAGTCGAACAACTGCTGCTCGGAGAGTCCTCGCCCAGAAAGCGCGAGTTGAAGAATGGGAACGCTGGAAGCGTTGTACACAAGAATGAACGGAGGAATGGTGCCAGGCGGCATCTGGCGGGCGGCGGAAGCCCCCTGCGCCGTGATCTGCGCCACCGCCATCTCAATCTTGACGTTGGGATGGAAGTAGACCTTGATGATGCTCTTGCCGTTATAGGTCTGCGACTCGCTGTGCTCCATGTCGTTGACGGTGGTGGTGAGGTTGCGCTCGAAGACGGTTGTGATGCGCTCCTCCATCTCTTCCGCGTTGAGGCCAGCGTAATTCCAGAGCACGGCCACCACCGGGATATTCACGTCCGGGAAGATATCGGTAGGGGTTCGTTGTATCACCAACGGACTGATCAGCAGGATCAGCAACGTGAGCACTACAAACGTGTAGGGCCGATTAAGCGCGATCCTGACGATCCACATTTCCCTTAATTATAGAAGGCGAAAAGCGGGCGGGACCTTGCCGTTCGGCCAATTCGCTAAATAATCGCAGCCAGCGATGGCGTAACGAGAGGACCCGGGCTTTACAATGTGAGGATGGCTCCAGGCCAAGTCGAGCATCGCGCCCCTACACTGCGGACACCACGCCACATGGCCTACAGAACATATTCGCTGCTGGGTGTTTTCGTGCTGCTGCGCGCCTTTGGAAATTTGTCGCTAGCCTGGGGCACCAAGCATTTCCCCGAAACGCTCGCCGCGAATCCGCTGCCTTATCTGCGGGCGATGGTGAGTCCCATGGTGACCGTGGGCATCGCGATGCTGATCCTGGCGATGCTGCTGCGAATGGCGATCCTGGGCGTGGCGGATTTAAGTTTCGTCTTGCCGCTCACGGCGGTGGGATATGTTTTCGCCGCGCTTCTCGGCAAGTTTATTCTTCACGAGGACGTGACTCCCGAGCGGTGGGTGGGGACGGCACTGATCTTCCTTGGCGTGGCGCTGGTGGGTTCGACGCCGCCAGATACGACGCGGGGCGAATCGAAATGACCTGGTTATTATTGTCGATTGTGATTGCGGCGACGGCGGCCAGCGATCTGCTCCAGAGCTACGAAATGAAACGGCTGGAGCCGCAGCCGGTAGACGGGCGCGGACTCGCGAGTTTGCTCAAGACCATCGCGCACCGTCGGTATCTGATTCTTTCCATCGCGTGCCTGGCGGTCTCGTTCTTCAGCTTTATGGCGCTGGTGCAGACGGCGCCATTGAGCTTCGCGGTGCCGGCTTCGGCGGGGAGCTTTATCGTCGAGACTATCCTGGCGAAGGCGGTATTGAAGGAACAGGTCGGAGCGAGGCGAGCCGCGGGGGCGCTGGTGGTGCTCGCCGGCATTGTGCTGCTGGCGCGCTAGCCCGCCCGCGGGTAATGCGGCTGCGCGCGGGTTATGCGGCTGCCCGGTGGTCTTGCGGCGACGAGGCAACCGGAACCAATTGGCCCTCGCGAATGTAGTAGTCGGCGCCGCGCCAGCGAATACTGTTGCGCGAAAAGCTGACCAGCCAGATGGCGCACGCCACCGCATCCCAGACTGGAATCAGCCAGATGTTTTTCAGGGAGCCCGGTTGCTTGAGACCCCATCCCGCGATGATCGCGGTCATGACTACCCGCAAAAGCAGATAGGCCGCGACAAAGCCCAGTATTACCGGCGCGGTTGGATGAACCGCAATCGCAGCCAGGGTCCAGGCAAGCCCCAGTGTGAAGATCAGACCGAAGTGGCCTGCGGGGCGCAGATTGCGCATCACCACGATCCAGCGCAGGCGCTTATGCAGCAGTTCGCGGAACGATCCATAGTCGGCGACGGTCTGGATCGTATAAGGGAGCAGCACCACCTCATAGTCCTGCTCGGCAATCAAGCGGCCGACCAGCAGGTCATCGGCGGGACGGTTTTCAATCGCGGCATAGCCGCCAAATGCGGCGAGGCGGGTTCGCGTGGTGGCGATGGTTGGGCCCAACGCAAACTTGATTCCGTCCAACTGCCAGGCAACGAGGATGCCCGGATAGAAATCCGACATCATGCCGACATTCTGCAGACGATCGGTAAAGGATTTATCTTCCACCGAAACATAAAAACAAGTTACAGCCCCTACGTTGGGGCGGGCGAGCGGCGCGGTGACCTGGCGCAGATAGTCGGGCCGGACGCGAACGTCACTGTCGCTGATCACAACAAATTCGTGCTGCGCCTCACTTACCAGACGCGCCAGCTTGGCAACCTTGTCATTAGTTGCGATGCGGCCCGAGCCATAAAGTATGCGAATCGTCCGTTCCGGAAAATTCCGGCGCAGCCGCTCGACTATCGGCAGCACAGTCTGGTCGTCGGGATCGACACACAGGAGAATTTCGTATTGCGGGTAGTCCTGGCGGCAAAAGCTAGCGAAATTTTCGTAAGCGCCGGGATCTTCACCCCGCATGGGTTTCAGGATGCTGACCGGAGGAGTGAAGGCCGGGTGCGCGGCGGAACGCTTGGCGGCGCGAAAATATCGCCAGGAACTAAAGATCACGATCAGGTGGTAGATGAACGGGATCGCGGCCACTCCGAGAAACCAATAGGACGACATGGTGGAGAGTATCTTCATTGGCGGTCGCCCTTAGGTACCGTTGGATTCTCCAAATCTGCGTTCAAATCACGCTTTCACCCGAAGAGACCGCGGCCAGCGAGCGCGCGCCTTGACGGCGCCGGTTGCGCGGATTGCGCCATTCCACCTGCGGCAGGAACAGCGAAGAATCAATGCGGTCACTGTATTTGATCGCGATGTTCATGAGCGAATCGAGCAGCGAATCGGAAAGATGATGGGGCTGCAAGCCCAGGTCGATCAGCTTCGAATGCTTGGCGTTGTAATAGTGCGATTCGGCCTCGACGCGGGGGGGCGGCAGGAAGTCGATTTCGACCGGCATGCCGATCTTGCGCGCCGCGGCTTGCACCATACGCGCCAGCTCCAGCACCGAAAACTGCTCGGTGAATTGATTGAACACGCGGCATTCGCCACGTGCCGCCGGATTGAGGCAAGCAATTTCGATACAGCGCACCGTGTCGCGAATGTCCAGAAAACCGCGGGTCTGCCCGCCCTTCCCGTAGACTGTGAGCGGGTACCCGACCGCCGCTTGGGCGCAGAAGCGATTCAGGACCGTGCCGAATACTTCATCGTAATCGAAACGATTGATGAGAGCCTCGTCGAGCTCCACTTCGTCGGTCAAGGTTCCATACACCACGCCCTGATTGAGGTCGGTGGCGCGAATCCCCCAGATCTTGCAAGCGAACAGGATATTGTGGCTGTCGTGGACCTTGGACAGATGATAGAAAGAAGGCGGCTGCTTGGGAAACGGCAGCACGTCCTTGCGCCCATTGTGCTCAATCTGGATGTAGCCTTCCTCAATATCGATATTCGGCGTGCCGTACTCGCCCATGGTTCCGAGCTTGATCAGATGGCAGTCGGGGCGCAGTTCACGAATGGCAAAGAGGAGATTCAAAGTGCCGACGACGTTATTGACCTGGGTCGAAACCGCATGTTTGCGGTCGATCATCGAATACGGCGCGGAGCGCTGCTCGGCGAAATGGATCACGGCATCGGGTTGGCTGGTTTCGATGACGGAAGCGAGGAAGTCGTAATCGGTCACATCACCGACCAGCAGCTCGATATTCTTGCCGGTGAGATCGCCCCAGGCCTTGAGCCGTTCGGCAAGAGGCCGGATCGGCGTCAGGGTCTGGACGCCCAGTTCATGGTCCCACTGCCGCCGCACGAAGTTGTCTACAGTGGATACTTTATGCCCTTTGGCTGACAAATATAGCGCTGTCGCCCAACCACAGTAGCCGTCTCCCCCCAGCACAAGAATGTTCATGAACGCTCTATCCTCCACATGTCCAAGCATTTAGTGTTTGAAGCACACATGACCCTGCGAAAGTGTTTTTTGATAGACGATTCTATGGACGCTAAGATTACAGGCAAATACCCTTCGGGTTGTAACTTCTTTTGATCAACTCCGTCAAACCTCGCTACCCGCGATTCAGCGACGCCGAATACCGACTCGCCAGCGTAGAAATATTGTGTCGCGGCCTGGAATGACTCGACACTGCCTTTTGGCACTCGATGCTCTCGGTTGAGGCTCGCGATTATTGTTCGAGACGATTTGTGTGTCTGCGCGACGCGAAATCGCGCGTCATTTGCTAGGATCGCCGAGGTGATTTCCAGGGTTCAGCAGGTCAATTCAATTAGGGGGGGCACCATTGGGAGACGCCGATTGAGTCAGTCGGCCCGAACAGCCGCCGGCGAAGCGTCTTCTTGCGATTTCTGAAACCGGGCGATCACTCCTGGCTCGCTTGCGGGACCCGAATTGCCAACGATGCTGCGCGGATTAAAGTGCCCACCTTGTATCCAGGCGACCACCAAGCTTCCGCCAAAATAAGGATGCAAGAGCGCAAGGGGGGCGAGCGGCAGGATATATTTTTTAGTCTTGACCAAGGCTTCCAAGACGCCGCGCACCGGGCGGCTGCGCTCCACTGTTCCGGGAACCTGGGGGATTTCGAAACCCGATAACCGCAGGTCGGGATGCCGTTTGGCATAGTGCACCAAAGACTTGGCCGCCTGTTTCGGAGTCATGATGCCGGCGTCGGCGATTAAGCTGCGATGCACGGCTTTGGGGTAGTAGAAATTGATAGTTTCGCGCGCGAAATCAGCGCAATTGTGCGACAGGAGACTGAAGCTAACGTTGTTCGCCCGGGAATTCAGCAGTTGGATGAACTTGTCGTCCTGATCTTCCGACGTGCGAATCTCATAGGTATAGATGGTCCGGTCGTAGGCGGAGCCGACCAGTTGAATCCAATCTCCCTCGGGCGCCATTCCGTCTTTGGTATCCGGTACGATCTCTTCGAGGTGCCGCCGCCGATAGTCGTCACGCAGCGATGCGACGTCACCGTCGCCAACTTCCTGCGGAATTTGCTCCGCTCGATCCACGGCGTATAGGTACGGGATGAGCGGAATCGCGATCCAGTCATATCCCCCGACGCGATGATAGCGGCTGATCACGGCTCCCAGTTCTCCCTGGTTGCAGCGGCGCAATTTGACGGGCGAGGCGGCGCACACTCTTGAGAGATAGATTGCAGCGTGTCCCGTGGGGGTCATGCCGCCGAATTGACCAAATGGCTCTTCGAGCAGAAGCGCCATGCCGGCGCGCGCCGCCGAGGTCCCCATCAGGAGACCAATGAGTAAGATTTCTAACCGCCTCCGAAACATTGTGCCTCAACGGCCTTTTAGCCCAATGACAAACTGGCTTAGGCTTGCGCGTCCCCACGGAGGGAACAGTCGCGTCTATCGCTTGTCCTAGTGCACTACAACTCCCCTGCCGCTGTCGAGACGGCTCAACGGCAGCTCTAAATATTAGAGGGGATCGAAGGCGGAAACGTTACGCACAGATCGGCGGACGCCCAGTCGCCGTGGCGCGTGACAAACCTGTCCTGAAGAGTAGTCTGGCTTCGGCAGGAGACACTTCATCGGTTATAATATGAACTCCAGTCCAAGCAGACGGAAGGACCCTGTTTTGTCCGCACGACGCGGTATTAGGGCGGACGCTTTCGCCACGCCAATCAGCCGCGGCCGGCCTCCTGTTTTCCGGCCGTGAGCGCCGGGTGGCCTCGAGCGGACCGTAAAAGGAGGTCCTGAAGTGCGGTTTGATTCTTATCAAACCCAAGGGTTCCGGGATGAGATGTTCGACGATGCCGGAGTGGTGCGTCCCGAAGCGCGCCTGCTGCTGGACACCATCGAATCGCTGGAAGAAGGGCAACTGCTGCAGTGCCAGCGGGCGGCCGAGCGCCTGCTGCTGCAGATGGGGATCACCTTCAACGTCTATGGAGATTCCGCCGGAGCCGAGCGCATTTTCCCCTTTGACCTGATTCCGCGCATCGTACGCGCCGAGGAGTGGGAGTGGATCGAGCGCGGCCTCAAACAGCGCATTCACGCGCTCAACGAGTTCATCGACGACATCTACCACGATCAAAAAATTCTGAAGGACAAGATCATTCCGGAAGAAGTCATCTATTCGGCCACTTTCTACCGCCCGCAGTGCGCCGGCATCAACCCGCCGCGGCGGATCTGGTGCCACATCACCGGCACCGACCTGGTGCGCCACAGCGACGGCAATATCTACGTGCTGGAAGATAATCTGCGCGTGCCTTCCGGCGTATCCTACGTGCTCGAAAACCGCGATCTGATGAAGCGCACTTTTCCGCAGGTATTTGAAGGCTTGCAAGTGCGTCCGGTGGACGACTATCCCAGCAATTTGCTGGAAATGCTGGAATCGATTGCGCCGCCTGGAGCCGCCGACAAACCCACCGTGGTGCTGCTGACTCCGGGCATGTACAATTCCGCCTACTTCGAACATAGTTTCCTGGCGCAGCAGATGGGAATTCAATTAGTCGAGGGGCGGGATCTGGCGGTACAGGACGATACCGTATGGATGCGCACCACCAAAGGCCTGCGCAAGGTGGACGTGATCTATCGCCGCATCGATGACGACTTCATGGACCCGCTGGCCTTCCGCGAAGATTCGCTGCTGGGCGTGCCGGGATTGCTCGACGCCTATCGCGCGGGCAAAGTCGCGCTGGCGAATGCGCCGGGTAACGGAGTGGCCGACGACAAGGTGGTCTACGCTTACGTTCCCGATATGATCCGCTACTACATGGGCGAAGAGGCGATTCTATACAACGTGCCGACGTTCCTGTGCTGGCGCGATAAGGATCGCCAGCACGTACTGGAGAATCTCGACAAACTAGTGGTGAAGTCGGCGAATGAAGCAGGCGGCTATGGCATGCTGGTGGGCCCGCACTCGACCGCCGAGGAGCGTCAGGAGTTCGCCGGGCGGATCAACGCGAATCCGCGTAACTATATCGCTCAGCCGACGCTGGCGTTATCGCGCGTGCCCACCGTAATCGACGATCACTTCGAAGGGCGCCATGTCGATTTGCGGCCGTACATTCTCTACGGCAAGGACATCAAGGTGCTGCCGGGCGGGCTGACAAGAGTGGCGCTGCGCCGTGGCTCGCTAGTGGTGAATTCGTCGCAGGGCGGCGGGAGTAAAGACACCTGGGTTCTGGCGGCCCCCGCAGGAGAGGCGCGCTAATGCCCGAGACCCCGCCTCTGCTGAGCCGCGTGGCGGACTCCGTCTATTGGATGGCGCGGTATATTGAACGCGCCGAGAATGTCGCGCGCTACATCGGCGTGAATCTGAATCTGCAGCTGGATCTGCCGATGGAGCCCAACCAGCAGTGGCAGCCGCTGATCGACACCAGCGGCGACACCGCCGAGTTCAAGGAGCGATTCGGCGAGGCGACCCAGGCCAACGTCATCGAGTTCCTGACCTACGATGCGGCCAACACCAACTCCATCGCTTCGTGCCTGCGGGCGGCCCGCGAAAACGCGCGTTCCGTGCGGGAAGCGATCTCTTCGGAGATGTGGACCCAGGTCAACAGCATGTACCTGGACATGCAAATGCAGCGGCGCGTGCCGGACCCGCGCCAGCTCCACGAGATCCTACGCTCGATCCGGCTGGGCTGCCACTTGTTCCAGGGCATTACGGATGCCACCATGTCGCACGGCGAAGCGTGGCACTTCGCCAGGCTGGGAAGGAAGCTGGAGCGCGCCGACAAGACGTCGCGCATCCTGGACGTCAAATACTTTATCCTGCTGCCCTCGACACGCGTGGTGGGGACGCCCTACGACGACATCCACTGGTCGGCGGTTCTGAAATCGGTGAGCGGCTTCAGCATGTACCGGAAAAAACATGGACGGATCGTGCCCAGCGAGATCGTCGATTTTCTGCTGATGGACCGCGAGTTTCCGCGCTCCATCCGCTTTTGCGTACACAGCGCCGACGAATCCCTGCATGCGATCACCGGCAGCCCTATCGGTTCTTTCGTGTACCCCTCCGAACAAGTGATGGGCCTGCTGCGGGCCGAATTGGATTTCACTCCGGTGGAGCGCATCCTGGCCGGCGGCCTGCACGAATACTTGGACTCTTTACAGGAGAAAATGAATACAGTCGACTCGTGCATCCTCAACGATTTTGCAACACCGCTGCCGGTGAGCCAGGCGGCCGGGGCGCACGCGGACTGATTCCGGCATGCCCATCCGCGTCGCATTACACCACAAGACCACTTATACCTACGATCGCCTGGTTCAACTTTCTCCCCAGGTCATCCGCCTGCGGCCCGCGCCGCATAGCCGCACGCCGGTTACGGCGTACTCTCTCAAGATCGAACCCAAGGGCCACTTCCTAAACTGGCAGCAGGACCCGCATAGCAATTATCTGGCGCGCGTGGTTTTTCCGGAGCGCGTACGGAACTTCACGGTGGAAGTGGATCTGGTGGCGGAGTTGACCGTCGTCAATCCGTTCGACTTCTTCCTGGAGCCTTACGCCGAAAAGTTTCCCTTCCGCTACGAGGCTGGTCTGCAGCACGAACTGACTCCGTTCCTGGCCGTCGGGCCGGCCGGACCTGAGCTCGCCGCGTTTCTCAAGACCATCGACCTGACGCCGCAGACGACTATCGATTTCCTGGTCGGCATCAATCAAAAGCTGCAACAGGCGATCAAGTATGTGATCCGCATGGAGCCGGGAGTCCAATCGAGCGAAGACACTTTGAAGTTGCAGAGCGGCTCCTGCCGCGATTCCGCGTGGCTGCTGGTGGAGCTTCTGCGGCACTTAGGATTGGCGGCGCGCTTCGTGTCCGGCTTCCTGATTCAGCTCAAGCCCGACATCAAGTCGCTGGATGGTCCACCGGGCGCGGACAGCGACTTCACGGACCTGCACGCGTGGACCGAAGTGTATCTGCCGGGCGCGGGCTGGGTGGGCATGGACCCGACCTCCGGATTGTTCGCAGGCGAGGGGCACATTCCGCTCGCGGCCACGCCGGAGCCGTCCACGGCCGCGCCGGTTTCGGGCAACGTGGACCCATGCGAAGTCACGTTCGCCCATGAGATGGCGGTGTGGCGGGTGCTCGAAGATCCGCGCGTCACGCTGCCCTATACCGACCGGCAATGGGAGCGCATTCTGGCGCTCGGCAGTCAGGTGGACCGTGAGATCTGCAGCGGCGATATCCGGCTCACCATGGGCGGCGAGCCGACCTTCGTGTCGATCGACAACATGGAAGGCGAGGAGTGGAACACCGCGGCGCTGGGTCCGGAGAAGCGGCTGCTGGCGGGGCGTTTGCTCGACCGTCTGGCCGAGCGTTTCGCCCGCGGAGGGTTGCTGCATTACGGGCAGGGCAAATGGTATCCGGGTGAGCCTCTGCCGCGCTGGGCCTTGGCTTGTTATTGGCGGACCGACGGCGTGCCGCTGTGGGAAAATCGCGAGCTGCTGGCGCGCGACGAGGTCGATTACGCCTTCGGCGTGAAGGAAGCAGAGCAATTCGCGAAAACGCTGGCGATGCGGCTCGGCGTCAATCCGGGTTACGTCACTCCCGCGTTTGAAGATCAGTTCTACCATCTGCATCAGGAGCGGCAACTTCCGATCAACGTCGATTCCGGCGAAAAATCAAGTGGAAGATCCGCTGGAGCGAGAGCGCATCCGCCGCGTGTTCGAGCAAGGGCTGGATACGCCGGTGGGCATGGTGCTGCCGCTCCAGCGCGGCGTGGGGAAGTCCGGCCCGGAATGGCAAACCGGATTGTGGATGCTGCGCGGGGAGCAGCTTTATCTGCTGCCGGGCGATTCCCCGGTGGGCCTGCGGCTGCCGCTGCCGAGCTTGCCATGGGTAGATCCGAAGGATGTGCCGGAGGTTCATGCGCCGGATCCAATGGTGCTGCTCGCACCGCTGCCGGTTCCTGCCCGCGGAGTCGCGATCGCCTCGCCGCCAGCGACATCGCGCAAGGGGACGGAGCGCGATCGTAAACCGAAGGTAGGCGAATCCGCGCCGTGGATCGTGCGCCGGGCGCTGTGCGTCGAGCCCGCGGCGGGCGTCTGCACATATTCATGCCGCCGGTGGACGGCGCCGAAGATTACGTGGAACTGCTGGCGGCGCTCGAAGACACCGCCGCGCAGCTCGATATGCCGGTGGTGATTGAAGGGTACACGCCTCCGCATGATGCCCGTATCGAGCACATCAAAGTGACCCCCGATCCCGGCGTGATCGAGGTGAATGTTCATCCGGCCAAGAATTGGCGCGAGCTGGTTGACAACACCACCGCGGTTTACGAAGAAGCGCACCGGCTGCGACTGGGCACCGAGAAATTCATGCTGGACGGACGGCACACCGGCACCGGCGGCGGCAATCATTTCGTGCTGGGCGGGGCGACGCCTGGCGACAGTCCCTTCCTGAGACGTCCCGATTTATTGCGCAGCATGATCGGATACTGGCTGAATCATCCGGCGCTGTCGTATCTGTTCTCCACTATCTTCATCGGGCCCACCAGCCAGGCGCCGCGCATCGATGAGACGCGGGCCGACAGCTTGTATGAATTGAAGATTGCCTTCGGATTGATTCCGAATCGCGGCGAAGGCGAGTGCCCGCCGTGGCTGGTCGATCGCATCTTCCGCCATCTGCTGGTGGATCTGACCGGCAACACCCATCGCAGCGAATTCTGCATCGACAAACTGTATTCGCCCGATTCGGCCACGGGCCGGCTGGGGCTGCTCGAATTGCGCGGATTTGAAATGCCTCCGCACTCGCGCATGAGCTTGACGCAGCAATTGCTGGTGCGCGCGTTAATCGCCTGGTTCTGGAAAGAACCTTACAGGCAACAGCCTATCGCGTGGGGGACGCAACTGCATGACCGCTTCATGCTGCCGCACTTTATCGGCCGCGATTTCGGGGAGGTGCTCGACGATTTGAAGCGCGCGGGTTATCCGTTCGAAGCCGAATGGTTCGCGCCGCACTTCGAATTCCGCTATCCGATGCTGGGACGCGCGCATCATGCCGGCATCCATCTCGAAATCCGCCAGGCCACGGAGCCCTGGTACGTGCTGGGCGAGGAAGGCGCCCCCGGCGGCACGGCGCGCTATGTGGATTCTTCGGTCGAGCGGGTGGAGGTCAAGGTGAAGGGCTTGACGAGTTCGCGTTACGTCGTCACCTGCAACAAGCGCAGGCTTCCGCTCCACTTCACGGGCCGCCAGGCGGAGTACGTGGCGGGCGTCAAATACCGGGCATGGCAGCCGCCATCGTGCCTGCATCCGACAATCCCAGTGCATGCGCCATTAATCTTCGACATCGTGGATACCTGGACAGGGAGGTCGATGGGCGGTTGCTCGTATCATGTCTCGCATCCGGGCGGCCGCAGTTTCGAAACGTTCCCGGTGAACGCCAACGAGGCGGAGGCGCGGCGGGCCTCGCGATTCTTCGCGTTTGGCCACACGCCGGGGCCCATGACCGTGCCCGCCGCCGAAGAAGATGCGGAATTTCCGCTCACGCTGGATCTGCGGCGTCCCGCGCCGGAGGCCAAGCCGGGCTATATAGCAGCAGGAGGATTTTGAGCAGCGCTTTGAGGGCTGGTGGATTTTGAGTTTAGTGTGGCACACTAAATGAAACGTATAGCCGGTGGGAATGTTGCAATGAATCGCTCGAAGACCGAGGCCCCGGCAAAGCTCGATCCGGCGTGGCCCTACGCTGCGAGCCAGGGCTTTTACGACGAAGTCCTGGGCGCTAATGGAGAAGTTCGCCCGCACTGGCGCAAGCTCACCGAATCGTTGGCGGGCATGGGACATCCCGGCCTGGCGCGACGCTGGCACGACGGCCGCCGCCTGATTCACGACAACGGCATCACCTACAACATCTACAGCGATCCGCAAAATAACGCGCGTCCCTGGCAACTGGATCCCATTCCGCTGGTGATGGATCCGGAAGAGTGGAAGGCCATCGAAGCAGGGATTACGCAGCGGGCGATGCTGTTCAACACCATCCTGGCGGATCTCTATGGACCGCAACGGCTGTTGCGCGAGGATCTGCTGCCGCGCGAGCTGGTATTCCCGAATCCGGCTTTCCTGCGCTCCTGCTGGGACATCGTGCCGCAAGGCGGCGTCTTCCTGCACATGTATTCGGCCGATCTGGCGCGCTCGCCCGACGGGCAATGGTGGGTACTGGCGGACCGCACGCAAGCGCCGTCGGGGGCGGGTTACGCGCTCGAAAACCGGCTGGTAACCACGCGCGTGATGCCGGATGTTTTCCGCGCTTCGCATGTGCGCCGCCTGGCCAATTTCTTTCAGGCGTACCGCAACGCGCTGCAGCGCATGGTGCCGGTGAACCGGGAAAATCCACGCATCGTGGTGCTCACACCGGGTCCTTACAACGAGACTTATTTTGAGCATGCGTTCCTGGCGCGCTATCTGGGCTATACGCTGGTCGAAGGCGCGGATCTCACGGTGCGCGAGAACCGCGTGTTTCTGAAAACGCTGGGCGGCCTGCTGCCGGTGGACGTGATCGTGCGGCGGCAGGACGATCACTTCTGCGATCCGCTGGAACTGCGCGCGGATTCCATGCTGGGTGTCCCGGGCTTGGTGCAGGCAGTGCGCTCGGGAACGGTGGCGGTGGCGAACGCGCTGGGGTCGGGACTCGCCGAGTCCCCAGCCTATGCGGCGTTTCTGCCCGGCCTGTGCAAGCAACTGCTGGGGGAGGATTTGAAAATGCCGACGGTGGCCACCTGGTGGTGCGGCCAGGAGAAGCCGCTGAGCTACGCGGTCGATCACCTCGAAGAACTGGTGATCAAGCCGTCCTTCCCTGGCACCGGCGGAGATCCGATCTTCGGCGAAGAACTCAGCGCAGCGGAACGGGAGCGGCTGATCGCAAAAATGCGCGCGCGTCCCGGACGTTACGTGGCGCAAGAGCATGTGGCGCTCTCGACGGTCCCGGTGTGGGAAGAGGGAGCGCTGCAGCCGCGGCATCTCGTCATGCGGGTTTTTGCGGTGAGCACCGGCTCCAGCTATCTGGTGATGCCGGGAGGGCTGAGCCGCATCTCGGCCTCGCTGAGCAATATGGTGGTCTCGATGCAGCGCGGCGGCGGCAGCAAGGACACGTGGGTTCTGGGCGACGGACCAGCGCCGGAGTTCACCTTGCTGCGGCCGCCCACGCACCCATTGGAGGTCAGCCGCGCAACTTTCGATCTGCCGAGCCGCGTGGCCGATAACCTGTTCTGGCTGGGGCGCTACACGGAACGCGTGGAAGCGGTGGTGCGCATCACCCGCGCCACGCTGGGCCGGGTATTCCAGGAAGGCGACATCGCGCGCGCTGCCGGCTTGAACCTGGGTCTTGCATGTCTTGCAGGCCATGGGATTCCTGGCCGAGCGGAGCGGCGAGAACACGCCGGAATACGACCTGATCGCGATGATGTACGATCCGGCCGGCCTGGCGTCGAGCATTCACCAGGTCCGCCAGGTTGCGGGGCTATTGCGCGATCGTATTTCGGTGGATGCCTGGCTGATTTTGAATCAGCTCGACCAGCAGTTTTCGACACACGCTTCCGCCGAGATGATGCAGGTGGGCGCGGCACAGGACCGCTTGAATCACGCGATCATTACGCTCTCCGCTTTCGCCGGCTTGGTGATGGAGGGTATGACGCGCGGCGATGGTTGGCGTTTCCTCGACATCGGACGGCGCCTGGAGCGGGCGTTGCAGATGGCGGAACTGCTGCGCAACTAGTTTGGCGAGTGAGACGCCGCCGGATGTCGGAGTGCTCGAAGCGGTGCTCGAAATCGCGGATAGCTCCATCACCTATCGTTCGCGCTATCTGACTTCGCTGCAGACCGATCTGGTGCTGGACCTGCTTCTGGCGGACGAGGCCAACCCGCGGTCCATCGCGTTTCAACTGGCGCGGCTGAAGGAAGACATCGACCAGCTTCCCGCCAGCCACACTTCGATCCGGCGCCCGGCCGAGGCGCGCATGGCGCTGGCGCTGCTTACGGGCGTGCAGCTCGCCGATGTCCGGGAATTGGTGCGGGACGGCGCCGCCGGCTCCCCTGCCCTGGAACCACTGTTCACGCGGCTGATCAAAGACCTGGTCAAGCTCTCCGAAACTCTGACCCGGGCCTACTTCAGCCATTCTCCGCAATCGCGGCAATTGACGGCGTCCTGAAAACCATGAAGCTCCAGATCAGTCACACCACGCGCTACCTATATAGCGATGTCGTCTCCACCTGCCACTCCGAGGCGCATCTGACGCCGCGGCCGTCCCCTGGGCAGACGGTGCTGGATTACGAATTGAGCATCGACCCCGCGCCCGATTTTTCAACCAGCGGCACGGACTATTTCGGAAACCCGGTGACCATGTTCTCGATCAGCCAGCCGCATCGGGAGCTCACGATTAGTTCGCGCTGCCTATTGGATCTGGAGCCTTCGAGCGCGCCTCGGCTGCAAATATCGCCGCCCTGGGAAGAGGTGCGCGAGCGCGCGTTCAAGGACGATTTCGAGGCTTCGCAGTTTGTGTTCGAATCGCCACTGGTGAAGGTGGGCGAACCATTCGCTGCGTACGCCGCGCCCTCTTTCACGCCCGGTCGCCCGATTCTGGATGCAGCCAACGATTTGTCGCGCCGGATTTTTGAAGACTTTCAATATGACAAGCGCGCGACCACGATTTCAACGCCGATTGATGAAGTGCTGGAAACGCGTCACGGCGTGTGCCAGGATTTCGCGCACCTGATGATCGCCTGCGTGCGCTCGCTGGATCTGCCGGCGCGCTACATCAGCGGGTACCTGCGCAACGACATGAATCTGACGGGCGCGGAAGCCTCCCATGCGTGGGTTTCGGTGTGGTGCCCGGTGCTGGGCTGGCAGGGTTTCGATCCCACGAATAACACCATGCCCGGCGGACGCCACGTCACGCTGGCGTGGGGCCGCGATTACTACGACGTGACACCGGTAAAGGGCGTAGCTCTCGGCGGCGGCGAGCACGTCATCAGCGTTTCGGTGGATGTGTCGCCGGCGGCGGAAGCATGACGCGGATTCTGCTAACTTTGAGACATCATGGCAAACGAGATCAAAATTGCGATTCACCAGACTTCGGCTTCCACTTCGGAAGCTGCCATCCGCCAACATAAGGTAGCGATCGACAGGCCGGCAGCGAAAGGCGGCGGGGATCAAGGCCCGATGGGCGGCGAATTGTTCCTGGCGGCGATCGGCGGCTGCTTCATGAGCAACCTGCTGGCGGCGATCAAAGGCCGGCAAGCCGAAGTTTCCGACGCCCAGACGGAAGTGATCGGGACGCTCGCCGAATCTCCGGCACGCTTCACGTCGGTGGAGCTCAACGTCACCGCGAAGTATTCGGATCGCGAACAGTTCGAGAAGCTGGTCGAGATCGCCGACCGCGGATGCATCATGATGAACACGCTGCGCGGGAAGCTGGACATCAAAATACGCATCGCCGCGCTGGTCTAAGCGGAAGACGTTGCGTCCGCCGATCACAGCGAGAAGGGGATGCCCGGGCCCAGGATTGCTACATAGAGAGCCGACGCGGCCACGGCCAGGAGAATCAAGGAAATGTTGCGCCCGATGGGACTCACCGATTCGAAGTTCTTATCTGGATACGACGGAAAGCGAGATGGCACGGCGAAGAGCCCCACCCACGACGCGACGCCGGTTAGTGCTCCAGAGTACAGCATCTCCATCCGTCCGCGTGGATCGAAGATCGGACCGGCACACGCGATCAAACCGCCGGCGCTGCAAAGAATCAATAGCAGACGAATGACGCGAGAGCGCCATTGCGAAAGTTTCGCGCTCACCACGAAATGCAACTCGGAACTTGCGAGTGATGAGGCTCCGCGATAAAGGACGAGACCAATTACGATCATCAGGTCTCGCCAAACCCAGCCAGGCGCTAATCCCCAGATGAGCGCCATTGCGTCTCCCTGGCCCGTGAGTCCGCATTTCATCAGATAACCAAACTCCCAGAACAGGCTGAAGACCATGCTGGTCCAGAGAAATAGCCTCAGTGCCGGAACTGCTCGGCGTATTTGTCGTTGCGTAAGAAAACAAACACCAGCCCAGCTCAAATTTCCGGCTGGCCCTCCAATATCGAAGATTCTCCAGTCTGAACTGGGCAACGGGTGTTCATAAATGAGCCTCGTTGTGGTCAATATTCCGGACCTGCCGCCGGCAATGAGCAATCCGATCCCATGTCCCACTACCTCGTGTGCAATATCAGTACCGATGCTGGATTGCGCTTGGACGACAGCAAGCGTAGGGCTTATAACTTCGGTTACAAACCCACGATTCCAGTTCGACATTTCTAGTCTGTGAACTGCACGGCGATCCCACCCGCTGGGGCGTGAAGCAGGCGTGCTTTAATGAAGACCATGAGATCCCTCGCCGCCCATCTGTCCCTCCTCTTAACGATTGCCAATTCCGCGGCGTTTGCTCAAAACAACATTTTGAACAACGGCGGCTTTGAGACCGGAACCATGTGCTACGCCCATTGGATGTGGGGAAAGGAAGATTGGGCGGGAGACTATAAGTTCCGCCTTTCCACGGACGCGCATTCGGGAGAATATTCGGCAGAAATCGCTTGCGAGGGCGCCGACTGCATCAAGGCGGCGATCTATTCCGACAAGATACCGGTTCAGCCCGGCAAGAAATATCGGTTAAGCGCTTATGCAAAGTGCCCATCCGGAACGCACTCTTTTATGCATGTCCCGGACGCTGCCGAGGGGAACGTAACCGAAGACTTTGACTGCGACAACAAGTGGCACCTGGCGAGGCTTGAATTCACGGCTGCTCCCAAGGCGGATTACGCCGTATATTACTTTTTTAACGCCGATAAATCGTGGCTGCGCGTCGACGATGTCTCGCTCACGTTCGCCGATCGGACTGCAACCCAGTATCAGCCCCTGCACGCGGGTCAGCGCGACGTGAAGATCGCGGGCCAAAATGTTTTAGTCGACGGAGCACCATTTCTCTCCCTGGGATTCTTCGACGTGGGTTATAACGACTTGGCTGAGGTCGCGAAGTCGGGCGCAAACACCGTCGACGGCGGCCTGGCTCAGCATAGCGCGGCAGACTGCTTCAACACCCGCCAAAAAAGTTACCTGGACCAGGTCTACGAGCTAGGCATGACCTTCGTGCCCGGCTCTTACACTGCCTCCCGGCTCGAAACCCCAGCAATATTTTCCACGATCGCGAAAACTTTCGCACCTCACCTTGCCAATATCGCTTGGTTCTTGGCGGACGAACCGGATCATCCCAGGGTCAAATGGATCCATGTCGCACCGTCTGTTCTCGTCGCTGAGCACAAGTCGCTGAAGTCGGCAACCGCCCTGCCAGATGTGTCGGATTTCCAGATGGGAGCATACGGCGGCGGCGGTGATATTGCGCCTTATGTGGATGCCTCCGACATTTGGATGGCCGAACCCTATGGGACGGATTTCGCCACCCTTAATCACGCGGTGAATCTTTTCAATTCCATACGGACTAAGCCGATTTGGCTGGCGCAGGATGACATCGATGCGCCCTTGATTGTCCCCAAGGCGTACTGGGCCATCATCGCCGGAGTCACCGGCATTCACTATTTCACCTGGGAGACCTTCAAAAAAGATCCCGCAAAGCTGGCTGCCGCGCAGCAGGCTTTTCGTGAACTTGGGCAGTTGAAAAACGCCATTTTCGGCGACAAGCTGGACGCTCTCGTCAAGGCGCCCGCAGGAATCGCTTCGATGTCGCGCTTCGATGCGGCGGCGAACACTGCCTATATCCTTTCGGCGAATGGTCGCGCTGAAAATATTAACGGAAGTTTCGCAGTAGAGGGTTTGGCCGCCGGACAAACGATTCGCGTTCTGAATGAGAACCGATCCATCGTGGCGGGCGCGGGCTCTTTCTCCGATACGTTCGCAGGAGTCTCACGGCACGTTTACGCTGTCGATTGCAAAGCCACCACCGGCGCCGCGGCCCACTGGGATTTTTGCCATCGTTGATCGCCGAACGATGGCATGGCCGGCGACGCCTTCATCGGCGATCGCGTCGATCGAAACCAGGGCGATTCGGTGATTGCACCGCTGGCGGTGCGATGCAGCTCGGGTAGCGGGACGCGCACCGCTCGCACGCGCAGCTCGCGTATTCATGGCATTTTCGTTACATCCGTTGAGAGGTCCGCAGCTTGCGCTGGATTCATTTTTCGGTCAACTTTCGCGCGCCGGAAGGCCGCGTCCTGAGTTTTATCACATCTGAGTGAATCACTTTCGGCGGGTTGGTGTTTTTCTGATTTCTGCTGCTTCCCTTTCGGTAAAAAACGTGCGACGCTGAAGCAGATCGTTTCAGCCCGCGCTGAGAAGGAGGCGCCATGACTCCGGTATTTGCTCTCCCCGAGACGGTGGTTCGCGAAGACGGCCACAGTTCCGAAATCGCGCTCGAGGCATCCACCGGGCGAATGTTGATGCTCACCTTGGGAATCACGCGCGTCCTGGAACGCGAAACGCTGGAGGTTTCGATCCATGGCTCTCGCGATGGCTCGATCTGGCAGCGCTTGGCCGTGTTTCCCAAGAAATCCTACTGCGGAACATACTCCTTGCTGATGGATTTATCCAGCCAGCCCGAGATGCGCCATCTGCGCGTCCACTGGAGCGTGGACCGCTGGGACAATGCAATGCAAAAACCAGTCTTCGCGTTTTCTATTTCGGCCGAGGAACTGCGAGCTCGCGTGGCTGGCGCGGCTTAGTTTCACAAGCGCCGCAGTTCACAAGCGCCGCAGTTTCACAAGCGATTGATCAGGCTAGCAGCGTAACCGGCTCCGAAGCCGTTGTCGATATTCACCACCGTGACGTTGCTGGCGCAGCTATTCAGCATGCCGAGCAGCGCCGCCAGCCCATGAAAACTGGCTCCGTAGCCGACACTGGTGGGCACCGCGATCACGGGCGCCATCACCAATCCACCCACTACACTGGGCAGCGCGCCTTCCATGCCGGCGCATACGATCACCACGCGGGCTTCGGCCAGGCGTTCGCGATGATGCATCAGTCGGTGGATGCCGGCGACGCCGATGTCGTGAATGGCGTCGACTTCATTGCCCATCACTTCGGCGGTGACTTGCGCTTCTTCGGCCACCGGAAGGTCACTGGTTCCGGCGCACACGACGGCGATCTTGCCCTTGCCATGGAGCGCGCGGTCGCGCCATACGCGCAGCGAGCGGGAGGCTGCGAAGTATTCCGCTTCGGGGTGCTCCTGCTGCAAGCGCTCGGCGATCTCCGGCGGGATACGGGTGACCAGGATATTGCGCGCTTTCGCTAAAAGGGCCGCGGCGATCGACGAGATTTGATCGGCGGTCTTGCCGGGACCGAAGATGACCTCCGGCATGCCGTGGCGCAGCGCGCGATGGTGATCGACTTTCGCGAAGCCCAGATCTTCGAAGGGCAGGTGACGCAGGCGGTCGAGCGCGGCGTCGATATCGACGGCTCCGGCGCGCACCTCTTCGAGCAGCGCGCGCAATTGGTTTTGATCCATAGGAAGCTTCAGGATAGCAGCGGACGGGAAGTCTTCCGCCGTGCAGCCCGAGGTTTGCCGCAGGGGCGCCGGCGCGGCCTGGGCTGACGGCCGCCTAGCACCCTCGACGATACCCGCAAAAGAGGTTGTACCAACCCCCTTAGATTCCCTATGCCTAGGACTAGGTCCAGGGCATACTAGTTTCTACATGAACCCACTGAGCAACGACAATATCCCCCAGATCTGTTCCGAAGTCGGACTCACCTGCGAGATTTGCACTGCCGAAACCGCGCGGCATTTGGCCGCCGTTTGTAAGGGATTGCCCGGAAAGATGGTGGCTCAGTTGTTCGTGCAAATTTATCCCAATAGCGCGTGCGCCCCGATGCACCGGCGCTTCGCGGCTCATTATCAGGAAGCATCCGCTGCGCTGGCCGAAACGCTAGCCGAAACGATGGCTGAGTTGGTGGAAAATCGCCTTCCGCATCGCCGCGAAGTGGGGTCCGCCGGGCCGCGGATCATGGCGGCGGTGGCTTAAGCTACTTCGACGCCTGCACCGGCGGCTGCAGAAACTCCGCCAGATACTGTTTCCACAATTTGGCGATACCCATGGTCCCGTGGCCGCGCGTTTCGGGACCGGTTGGAATCAGCACATAGCGGCCCTGCTTTACGCGTTTGATTTCGCGTTCCATGATGCCGAGCTCCGCGGGATTGCGTTCGTCGTCGGCCGAGTTCATGGCCAAGCACCCGCGCCTGAATGCTTTCGAGCAGAGGCGCGGGATCGTAGTCGCGCGAAGCTTCCATCTGATAGATCACATCGTTGGCGTCGGCGTTCGAGGTCTGCGCCAGCCGCTGGTCCAGGATCTGATCGGCTTTCTCGCGCGTGGGCGCGGCCCGGTAAATCGCCTGGGTTCCGCCACTGGTGGCGACACTGAAGTATACCTGCGCCAGCTTCAAGCTGCGCGGCTGCTGGGTGTAGTTGCCGCCATTCCATTCCGGATCGTTATGGATGAGGTCGACGATCATCCGGCGCATCATCCAATTGCGGCCCGCGACTGCCGTGGGCTGGGCGGCGGTGGGCACCAGCGCGTCCATGAAGTCCGGATATTTCTCGCCCCAGACCCAGACCAACATACCTCCCATGGAGGTGCCCATCACTAACCGCAAGTGTCCGACGCCGAGATGCTCTTTCACCAGGCGATACTGCGCCTGCACCATGTCGTCATAGTCGTATTGCGGGAAACGCGTGCGCAGTCCGTCGGAAGGCTTCGACGATTTCCCCGCCCCGATGGCATCCGGCAGGATGATGAAGTGGGTGGCGGCGTCGAGCGGCTGGCCGGGCCCAAAAAGTTCGCCGGCAAAATCCGGGCGCAGAAATGCGCGGCCGGTGCCGTTGGTGCCATGCAGAATCAGAACCGGCTCGCCGCTGCGCGCGCCCACAGTGAAGTAGTGCAGGCGCAGTTCGGGCAGTGTTTCGCCGGTGTGAAAACGGAAGTCGCGGACCACCCAGTCGCCTTCGACGGGGGCCGGGTAATCGGCGGCGCGGATCAAGGCCGCTCCGAAAACAAGGGCAAGCAGGGCGCTAGTTTTCATGGGATCTCCTGGCCAATTCGACCTTTAGTTATATCAGAAGCGCGGGACGGCGATGCCGGTCGCCCGGAAATCGTTGCCGTGGCGAGAAACCGGTTCGCGGCGTGAGGCGGCGAGAGCTTCGCCGTTGAGGCTGGGTGGAGATGAAAATAGGCCCGGTAGAAAATGTTGCTCTACCGGGCCGAGGGAAGATCGTTATTGGTTGGCTATCGTCCGTGGCCGCCGTGGGCTCCGCCACCACCGTGCGGCGCACCACCGCCGCCATGGGGCTCCGCCGCCAGATCGGGGAGCGCCGCGATAGCCACCTCCGCCGCCACCTTGCGGGGCGCGATTATACCCGGGATTCCCGCGTGGCGCGCTGTTCGCCGGAGCCGCCTGCCGCGCGGGCGGCGCACCAAAACCGCCGGGCCGCGGTCCGCCGAAGTTTCCGAACTCTCTGCCATTAGACTTAGACTGCGACTCAAAACGGTTGTTCACGATCTGGGGGCTGATCCGCACTGGCTGCGGCGCTGACCGCTGCGACGAAAACGTGCGGACATCGGGCCGATTGCCGCCCACCGCGGGCGCGCCCGGTTGCGATTCGAGACGCCGCCAGCCGCCGTTATTCGCCGGGCCGTCAAGCCGAACGACATTCCCGATCGATCCTCGATCTGGGATTATTAAACCGCGCTGCACCCGCGGCGCCATAGCCTCGTGCCGTACGTGAAGGGGCGAACGGCGTTCCGCCGCTCACCACTCCGGCGCGAGCAAGTTCCGCCGAATTGGGGCGCACGAAAGCATTGCGGCCCACGCCGGCCCGTCCGAAGTCCGCTGCCCGCACGGCCGGTGACGGCTCCGCTGAAACGGGCATTCCGGTAAATGTTCGCGATGTTGGTGTTGTTCACGATAGCTACGTTCCGGCCACCGACAAAACCGCGGCCGTACCACGGGCGATAGCGTTCGAACGGGGCGAGGGGCACCCATCCGACGTTGCCGTATCCGAATCCCAGGCTGACGCCGAAACCGGGCTCACCGAATCCGAAGAAGCCGACCATGGCGGGCCTCCAGTAATGGCGCGGCCCGATCGCACCCGGATACCAGGCCCATCCGAACGACGCGCGATACCAGTTACCGTAGTGATACGGCGCCCAGCCCCAAGGCTCATTACCGACCCAGCTCCAACCGTAGTAGTCGACATCTTGCCAGCTGCCGTCGCGATAAGGCGCCCAATCGGGCGGCTCGTTATTCGGCACCCAGACGTAGCCGTACTGCGGGTCCCAGACCCAGCGGCCGTAGTTGGCGAGTTCCTGCGCGCCCTCGATATCCGGACCGGCGTAGCGCGAGACATCCGGCGCGCGCTCGAAGAAGCGATCGCGATCGGCGTTCCAACGATCCCACTCATCGAAGGGAATCGCGGCGGCGCTCCTGAACTCGGGGTTGTCGACCGGGCCGCGCGAGTACATGGTCTGGCCCGCGGGCAGGCGCTCCGAACCGGAAGGAGAATTCAGCTCGGCTTCGCCCGCCCGCACCGTGATCTCGCTCGACCCATCGGGGCGAACGGTCACGCGATAGATGCCGGCCCGCAGCGGCGCCACGGAAACGCTGGGCGTGCTGATTTCGATTCGCGCATCGGTGTCTTGCAGCACGCGGAAGAGAGTGGTTCCCTCACTGATTTGCACCAGGTAGTGATGGTATTGGAGGTCGCCCATGCGAACCTCGGTGTTGGCGGCGAGGCGAATCATGCTGCCAGGGTCGAACTGAATTTCGGCGCGCGAGCCTTGGCCCGTAATGACGCGGTCGGTGGTAACCAGCGGTTCGTTGATGCTGGCGGGGACGGACTCGCCCGAATCGCCGCGCGTGAGGCTGACGGAGCCGTTGATCAAGCTCAGGCGGCCGACACCATGCTCGGCGGCATCGGCGGGGTCATCTTGACCCTGAGGCGGCTGGCCCTGTTGACCCTGCGACGGAGGATACTGCCCCTGCGGAAACGGCTGCGCCCATGCCAGAAACCCAGCCGTGAGGCCGAGCGTCAAAATGGCAACTGGGGTGATGAGCCGTCTCATGGCATCCACGATCCGACTCTCCTTGTCGCAAGCTTGGTGCCAAACGGAGGACTTTGATTCACAAGGAGTTAGCGAGTCGAGGCATACGCGTCGGACTGGTTGAAAACCACCAACCTGATTGGGATGGGCCGCTAAACGGGATTAGAGCAATAGCGGCCGGTCCTGGGCGGTGTGATATATCCGAACGACCTCGACGCTCTCCGTGGTGACACAATAAGCAGCAATGTCCGGCAAGGGAGAGAACAAGAACTTTCGGGTTCCATCCTCTCGTCCTAAGCGGCCACATTGCGGCGATCGTTTCAACGCCCGGACGGCCTCGTACAGTTTCCGCATGGTCGGCTGGCGGTAACGCGGATGGTGTTCTCTAAGGTAGTCGTTTACGTGCTGCAAGTCCGCTGCGCCGGCGGGAGTCCCGCGGATACGCCATTCTCAGGAACGCAACATCTCTTCCAGGCGGGCGTCCTCTTGCAGCAGACGCAAGGCGGCGTCTTTCACCAAGCGCCGGTCCGTGCCTTCGTGGCGAATTGCGCAAGCTGCGCTTCCTGCTCCGGCGTGAAATGTACTTCCATGGCCTCAGGGTCCGGGAAACCAAGTGGGAGGCAACGTTTGGAACAATCCGACCGGTATTGCGTCTTATAAATTGACGCAAATACTGGCGCGCGAATGTGCCACACTTAGAGAGGACGTATGAGGTACTGGGCCTACCTGGTTGCGAAGCTGGTGGCTGCCGCGGGAATCCTCTGGGGCACACGCCGGCTGATGGCGGCGGTGATGCCGGCGCCAGAAACTTTCATGCACATGCGCTTCCGCGATCCGTTTGTCACCGACCTCAATTACACCTTTATCATGCTGGTGTTCTGGCTGTTCGGGGCTGGATTGCTGTGGCTGATCGTGCTCGACCAGCGCTACCGCTGCCGCACCTGCCTGCGCCGTTTGCGGATGCCGGTCCACACCGGTTCCTGGACCCACGTGCTCTTTGGCGCGCCCAAGACCGAGTACATTTGCCTCTACGGGCACGGTACCCTAAAGGTGGACGAGCTGCAAATCACCGGCCACCAGAATCCCGACTGGAAGCCCAACGAAGACATCTGGAAAGAACTGTACTCCCTCGAAGAAACCAAGCGATGACCGAATCGCGATGACCGGATACCTCCGTGGCCAATAAGCCCCCGCCTTTAAAACGCTCACTGCTGGTTCGTTTCCTGACGAATCCGTGGGGTCGCGCGTTCCTGATTGCGTTCCTGGTGCTGAGCTCGGTGTCGGTGGGCGTCTTCACGTTCTACTACCACAAGTACGCGAAGATCATCGAGGATAAGCTGCGCAACGGCCCGTTCGCCAACACCTCCATGCTCTACGCCGCTCCGCAGCCGGTCATGCTGGGAGATCAGACCGAGTCCGGATGAAATCGCCGATTATCTGCGGCGCACCGGCTATACGGAGTCGAACCGCAACCGGCTGGGCTGGTATCACGTGCGGCCGGATGCGGTGGAGATCAATCCCGGGCCGGAGGCCTACGATAACGAAGGCGCGGTGATCAAGATCGATCACGGCAAAGTCACGCAGATTATTTCGCTGCGCGATCACACCGAGCGCACCGAGTACGATCTGGAGCCGGAGCCCATCACCAACCTGTTCGACCAGAAGCGCGAGAAGCGGCGCCTGGTGCACTTCGCCGATATTCCGAAGGTGATGGTGAATGCGGTGCTCTCGGCCGAAGACAAGCACTTCTTCCAGCACGCCGGCTTCGATCCGATCGGCATCGCGCGCGCCATCATGGTGGACGTGGAGGGCCACCGCGGTATTCAAGGCGCGTCGACCATCACGCAGCAACTGGCGCGAACTTTGTGGCTGGGGCCGGAGCGGGGATGGCGCCGCAAGATTCCCGAGACGCTGATCACCATGCATCTGGAGCAGCAGCTCACCAAGGAACAGATCTTTGAGGATTACGCCAACGCCATCGATCTGGGCCACCAGGGCAGCTTCGGCATTCACGGTTTTGGCGAAGCCGCGAACGTTTATCTGGGCAAGGATCTGGCCGACGTGAACGCGGCCGACGCCGCGCTGCTGGCCGGACTGATCCAGGCGCCGGTGGGCCGCAATCCGTTCCGCTATCCCGACCGCGCCCGCAACCGCCGCAACGTGGTGCTGAAGGCCATGCGCGAGAACGGCTATCTGACCGAGCAGGAATATCAGGACGCGGCCGCCTCGCCGCTGCATGTGGTGCAGGGGGCGTCGGAATCGACGGACGCTCCGTATTTCGTGGACCTGGTGAACGACACCCTGCAGAATCGTTTTCAGGATTACGATTTCCAGAACAATTCGTTCCGGGTCTATACCACGCTGGATATGAATCTGCAGCGCGATGCGGTGGAGGCGGTGCGCATCGGCATTCAGGAAACCGACGCCCAGTGGAAGCGGCGCAGCAAGAAATATGGCACCGATGAAATGCCGCTGGCGCAGGTGGCGCTGGTGGTGCTGGACGCGGAAACCGGCAAGGTGAAAGCGCTGGTGGGCGGGCGCAGCTACGGGACCAGCCAGTCGAATCATGCGGTGGCCAAGCGGCAGCCGGGTTCGTCGTTTAAGCCGTTCGTGTATACGGCGGCGTTCAGCGATGCGCTTAAGGAAGGCGGCCAGGTGCTCACGCCGGCCACCACCGTGGTCGACGAGCCCACCACCTTCATGTATGACGACAAGCCGTACGAGCCGGCGGATTTCGAGGGTAAATACTCCGGCACCGTGACCTTGCGGCAGGCGCTGGCGCATTCGATGAACATTCCGGCTGTGAAGGTCGCCGAGATGGTGGGTTACGACAAAGTGGCGGCAATCGCGCGCGCCGTGGGCCTGAATCTGGACATCCAGCCCACCCCGGCCATCGCTTTAGGCGCTTACGAAGTGATGCCGATCGAAATCGCCGGCGCATATACGGTATTTCCCAATGGCGGGATTTTGAAGAAGCCCGGCTACATCGATTCCATCCGCGACCAGCAGGGCCACACGGTTTACCAGGATCAGCCGCAGGATAAACCGGCCATCGATCCGCGCGTCGCCTACTTGATGGTGAACATGATGGAAGAAGTTCTGCGCACCGGCACAGGCGCGGGCGTGCGCGGGCGCGGATTCATGCTGCCGGCGGCCGGCAAGACCGGGACGTCGCGCGACGGCTGGTTTGCGGGCTTCACGTCCAAGCTGATCTGCGTGGTGTGGGTGGGCTTCGACGATAACCGCGACTTCAAACTCGAAGGCGCGCGCAGCGCCCTGCCCGATCTGGACCGAGTTCATGAAGCGGGCGCACCAGCATCGCCAATATCGCAACGTGCACGAGTTCGAAGCGCCCGAGGGCGTGGTGACGGCCGACATCGACGCGGACAACGGATTGCTGGCTACGCCCGGTTGCCCCAAGGTGCGCAGCGAAGTGTTTATCGCGGGCACGCAGCCGGTCGAAGCCTGCAAGCTGCATGGCGGCGCGCGAACGCAGGTGGCGGGATGGGACCCGGTAGCGCCCGCAACGGCAGAACGAAATCCGGTGGTTGCGGAAAATGGACGATCCGCGGCGGCGCCCGCGCCCGTGACCAGTATTTCAATCACTCCGGCCACGCCTCCGCAGCCGGAGCCCGCCAAGAAATCGCGGAGCTTCTTCGGGCGCCTCAGGGATATTTTCAAGTAGCCGCGAGCGTGTGCGCCTCCGCCGCGACGTAACCCGCGGCTCACCATGTGCGTCGATTCACGATGATGACTCATCTCACGGGCCAACGCACAATCGGCCGAAGAGCCTTCGTAACCGGTTTGGGATTCGCTGCCGCCACATACGGCTGGGCCAAGGATTTCTGGAACGATAAAAAGCCATCGGACTGGACCGAGGATGAAGTTCAGCAGATGCTGACCAAGTCGCCATGGGCCAAGGATGCATCCATCTTCGATAGCTCGACCCATAAGGGAGTTTCGTCGGCGCCGTATGCAGGGGGAGCCTACGGGCGCCGCCGGTACGAGTCCCCAGACGGGAAGTCGCTCCCAACCGTGGACGGCATAAAAGGATGGGGCGCGACGGTTCGATGGGAATCTGCCTTGCCGGTTCGGGACGCCATGAAGGCCCACAAAACGGCCGATGTAGATGAGAACTACGTCATCGCTCTGGTGGGAGACATTCCCGGTGCGAGCGTGCCAACGGACGACGACAGCGCGGCCGAGCGCGAGCAAAAAATGGATGTCTTAAAGGAAAGCACCAGGCTGGAACGTAAAGACGATCCGCTCGAACTGCAGCGGGTGAAGATCGCGCCGCGCACGCCGCTCTCGCCCGCCGGAACTTTGTACTATTTTTCGCGGGTGCTTCCAATCACGCCAGAAGATAAGCAGGTGACGTTTGTCACCAAGGTGGGTCCGCTGGAAGTGAAGTGCAGATTCACGCTGCGGGACATGCTCTATCACGGCAATTTGGAGCTGTGACGCGGCGCCTGCATGTTAATATCAATCAAGCAGGCTGGCGTAGCTCAGTTGGTAGAGCATCTGATTTGTAATCAGAGGGTCGGGGGTTCAACTCCCTCCGCCAGCTCCAGTTTCTTAATGTCCGGACCGGAGACGTAACACATTTGCGCCGAAGGGGTTGTGGGGCGGCTGCAAAGTTTTCATTCATAAAAATAACCAGATAGCAGATACCGGGAAGCGCGATCGATAACCGTCAGTGGATAGCAGTAGCGCTGGTTGCCCAGCCGGAACTCGCCCTTATAGTCGGTGCACCAAAACGCATTCGGCGTCAGGTGCAGAGGACAGCGGCGTGCCTTCCGTGCGCGTTCGAGACCGTTTGGCCCTGGCCACCAGCCCATGCCGATCTAAGATGGCATGAATGGTGCTGCGAGCGGGACTTTAATTTAATCTCCTGCCGCAGCCAAAACCGGCGCTCTGATTCGTGAGAGCGGGCGCGGTCACCAGTCACCGAACTGAGCGGGCCATTGGCATTGCTACCTGGCGTTCAATGACGACTAGGCGCCAGGGTCGAAGCCGTGAAAAAATGCTCCAGGAACTTGTGCTTTTCGCCAGGCGGTTTCGGCTGCCCCTGCTGGAGCAAGGTCTCTGCGAACTCATTGGTGGCTTTACCGATAGGGGACGCTTGCGCTACCACAGTTCCTTCCGCGGCCGCCTGATTGATTCCCTGATAATCGTTGGGGAATGTTCGATCCACAGCTCGCCCAAGAAGGTCTTCCACCTGCTGAATGTTGAAAAGTGCTTTTTTGTGCGCCCGGTTCAGAATGATGGATACCCGGTCGGCAAGATCGCATTCCCGGAGGAAAGCCAGCTTCTCGCGTGTCAGGTGCAAGGATGGAATCTCCGGTGTACACACCAGCATGATGCGCTTGCACTCGTGCATCAACTCGAGGGAATACTTCTCTAGATTGCCGGAGAGATCGAAGCATAGGACCTGGTAGTGACGCCGAGCGAACCCGACTAGTTGCCGGATTTGACTCGGCTCGATCCGTATATTCGGCCGCACGCCTCCGGCATGGAGCACATCCATTCCATTGACCTCGGTTACCATCTGGGGCCACAGGTGATCGTCCATCTCTTCGGAGCGCTCGACCGCATCTTGGACGCTATTCTGGTTCCCCAGCTTGAGCATGAATCGCATCATTCCGGAATTTAGATCGAAGTCGGCCAGCAATACTCTCGTGTTGGCTCTGCGCGCCATCGCTGCGCTGGTGTTCAACGCGATCACCGACGTACCCACCCCCGCTTTCGATGGGAGGAAAGAAAAAATCTGGTTACTGGCGTCGTAGATCACCGGACGCCGGTCCAGTAAGCCTTTTATGCGCCCCAGCGCTTCGAATACCGCCTGCCGCGCGAACGGCTGCACCAGAAGCTCGCGCACGCCCACTCGCATGGACTGCTGCAGAACCACCGGATCCATGTCCTGGTGGAAGGCGGCAATTTGCACATGGCTGGATTCACGTTCGAGCAACTCGACGATTTCAAGCGCTTTCTCAATCGACCCGAAATCGAGGAACAACAACTCCACTGCGTGCGCTCGCAAAGTCCGCACCAGATCGATTGCAGCCGGATAGCGGTCCATCGCGCGGGCGACGGTGACCTCCCCGGTCGCCTGTAGAGCGGACGCCAACTGGTCCCGCATCTTCGCATTGGGGGAAATGACTATACTGTGAAACAATTTCGCTCCTCCATCGATCGTCACGTGAGCCCGACTTCAGGTAGTTCTTAGATCGGCGGACCCGGGTCGCCACTAGCTCCTAGATCGCAAAAAGGAAGACCTTAGCAAGCGCTCGGGCGTTTGCCTTAGGATGCCGTCAGGCTTATCGCTACCCAATTCGCGACTGGGATCTGGCGTCGATATCCGGGGGTCGTAGTTCTGATATAGTAACGGACCGAAGGATTCCTCCCCCATGAAGGTTGTCGTGCGTAGCTCGTCTTTGGTGTTTTTGTTCGTCAATCTGTTGCTCGGACTTCCGGTCCATCGGAGGCTGCTGGTTCGGCCTCGGTAGGCGGCCGGTACGCGCCGGATAGGCGCGGGGACGCTTCGCAACTGGAAAACGCGCACGCAGCCTTCGCGGCTTCAGTTTAAGAAGGCCTGGGGCGTCCCGGCGCCACTATACGATTGCATATCTTAACATTCCTACGCCTTATCGATGGCAATGTGAGTTTGGTCCAGGTCCGCAACAGAAAGTGCCAGCCTGGCCTAGCTGCGTGTACCGGCTCTCCGCACAAGTAACAAGCCAAATCGGTCTTCGTGACAACGCCGAAACAGGAATTGCATCTGGCCATGAGCCATTGGAAACCACGAGCCCCTGCATGTCCATGGAGCCTATGTACCGTTGTGGCAACGGTACTTAAGTTTCCCGGCTGGAGCTTTACCCCAGGATTGGGGAGTGGCTGACCTAACCTATTGAAACCCGCGCTCATTACCGATACTGCTACTGAATCTCCATAACTACTTAGCCGCGGGAGCGCGCAGACAATCTATCTATGTTGAGCCTGGCTCTATACACCGAGAATCCCGACAGCGAATTCTGCATCGAGCAGTTGGTACAGGAGTCCAGCCAATACAATCTGGCGATCAAGGGCAGGCAAGATTCACCGGCCGTGGATCTATTCCAATCCCTGAAGCGGCTTAATCCGGACGTGGTTCTGCTGGACCTGACGGGATGGAAAAGGCCCAATTCCGAGGAGAATTCCGGCGGCGCGGCCGCCTTCGCCAGCTTCCTTCAGGCATCCGACCTGCGCGCGGTAGTCGTCGGTTTTGTCGCTTCCTCGACTCCTGCCCAGCAGGCGGAATTTAAAGAGGCCGGCATCGCCGATCTGCTGCCCTTGCCGTTTTCCTCCCTGGAACTGGAGAAAGTAGTCTACGAGGCGCTGCACCGCGAGCACCCGGTGGACAATCAAAATATCCTGGCATTTCTGCCTGCCAAAGCGGGGGCGGGTTGCTCGGTGATCGCCATGAACACGGCCGCGGCCCTCGCCAACCAGCTACAAAAAAAGGTTCTGCTGCTCGAAGCGGACCGCCGCTCGGGGCCGCTCGCGATCATGCTGAATCTGGAGCGCCACCGCGGCCTGCCGCAGGCCTTGACCGGCGCCGCCAGCTTGACCACACTGTCCTGGCAACAGCAGTATGTGGAGTCTTTCGGGGTGCATATCTTGCTGGCGGAAGCAGGCGGCCGGAAAACGCAACCGGGTTGGGCCGACTACTATCAGCTCTTGCACTTTGTGCAGAAGCAGTACGACTTCGTTTTCGCCGATCTACCCGAGGTGGTCAACCCGGCTTCGGCGGAAGTGGCGCGCTGTGCGCACAGCGTTTTCCTGGTCTGCACGCCGGAGGTGCCCTCCCTGCAGATGACCATCCAGCGATTGGCGGAATTGGAGGAGTTCGGCGTAGCGTCCGACCGGGTCCAAATTATTCTCAATCGCCAGGAGCGCCGCGGATTGCCGGTGCAGGAGATCGAGGAAATATTGGGTCATTCGATCTTTGCAGCTCTGCCCAACGACTACGCGCGTATACGCGACGCAATCGTCGAATCGCGGCTGGTGGCAAGCGATAGCGCCTTCGGAGAAGGCTGCCTGGCTTTGGCGCGAAAATTGAGCGGTCTGGAGGAGTCCTCACTCATGGAGACTACCTTGGGACTTCTGAGCAAATTCCGAAGACGCGCGGGGTAAAAAAACGACGACATTCGCAGCACGGCGCTGCCCCATCCTCAACTGGAATGGGCGCGGGCACTCACGCTTCGCGCGCGCACAACCGTTTCCGACTGCAGCCACTTTCGCACGCTCGCTTTTCGGCGGCGCAATTTCGACTCCAGGCGCGCGCCGCGGAGGATCATCGTCAAACCAATAAAACAAAGCCCGGTAATGATGATTAATACGAACCACAAAATAAACTGCATGCGATTGTAAAATACCACAGAGCAGGCGGTTCGCGCGCGGCGGTTAATCCGCGGGACTCAGCTTGGCGCCGGCCCGCGCCAACCCAAACATCTTACTCTGAAGATTCTCCGAGGCGGTGACTACACTGCGGACAAAATGCCAGGGAATCATGATCTCCAGCCCCGGCGTGTTGGGCGGTGATATCCAGACGCCGGCGCCGTGGTTGGATTCGACTAGCATCCCGCCGAGCGCGAATGCGCCAGAGTCCTCGGCGGCGGCAACGAGCTTTTCCCAGTCCGCTTCCCCGCCGGATATAACGCCGGATTCCTGCAGGATGTGCAGCATCCCTTCGGATTCGAGGAACTCAGCGTCCACCCACACCAAGACATGGCGGCTAGGCTGGATGGTGGCCATAACCAGTCAGGGAAGCGAACAGACGAAATTCGCGGCGTCGTCGGTACTGCCCGAACCCTTATACTTGGCTTCTTGCGGGTAGGCGCATAACGGACGCGTGCGGTCAATCAAACCGTTGGTGACGTGAGAGGCCGTAATCTGCTCGGGCGCCTTGTTCTGCTCTACCCATTGCTCAAGCGCGGTGAGCGCGTCGAAGCGCGGCGTCCCCGGACCGCCGGTGCAATGCTGCATGCCTGGCACCATGAACAGGCGGTAGAATTCCCTGGTGTCGCGCAAGGCATTGGTGTCGATGCAAACCGCTGCGGCCGGTTCTGCGCACTACACTCTCGTAGTAATTGATGCTGTTGAACGGCGAAATATCGGGATCGGACCAGCCGTGATATTGAATCAGCTTTCCGCCATGGGAGCGAAAGGGGCGCAGGTCCGGATCGACAGCATTGAAGATGCGGCCGACCTTGTCGTCGACGTATGTGACGTCGCTCTCAAGCCCAGGCGCGGGCGGGTCGAAGTGAAACGTTCGGAAATTCCACTGAGGGTTGTCGAAGACCACATTCCTCATGAATGGCAGACCCAACTCGATGTGCGCGCCCTGGTCCGGAGCCGCGCCTGTCACCCACTGCACCCAGCCGCCCGGTCCCGCTTCACCGCCCGGCGCCAGGCCGGGATAAAGCTGCTCGCCTCCGGCATCGCGCGGACCGGCCCAGATCTTGCGCACCGCAGCCACCTGAGCTCCGGTCAGGCAATTGGGTGAATCGCCGGCTTTGCATTGCAGCAAAGCGGGATCGAAATGGCAGCGCCGCGGATCGTTCAACACGCCGTCTTTCACGCCGTCGAGCACGTCGCAAGCGGCATTGACCACGTCGGCGAGCATTTGCACTTTGTGGGGAGGGAGCCAGCCATCGCCCTCGACCGCATCCGCGATCCATATGTGTCCGCCGGTGTAGTGACGGGTGTACCAATTGGCCGGGTCTCCCGCGACGACGCCGTCGAAATCGGTGGGATAGCGCTGCACCTCGGTGAGCGCTTGCTGGCCACCGAAGGAACAGCCCTGGAAATACGAATGCACCGGCGCCGCGCTGTAATAAGCCTGGATGATCCCCTTGCTGGCTAGCGCCATTTCATGCACGCCGCGCTGGCCGTAGTTAATGACGCGATCCATGTGGCCCAGCGCCCAGCTTCCGTCATTGGCGCCATTGGAAACGTGGCCGGTGTCCGTGCTGCTCACTGCATAGCCCCGGTTCACCGGATTAAACATGGCGGTATAGACGATCTTGCCGGCAAGGCCGCCGTTGCCGACTCCGACATACTTGTGGTTCCATTGCGCGGGCAACCAGACTTCGAAGCCGAGTTCCGGAAGAACCGTGCCGACGACGCGGCAAAACGCGGGGACCGAGCGCGCGGCGACCCCCCCGGCGCCGAACATTCCGGTAGCAACCGGAGTAGCGGAGCGGACTGCGATCCCTGGCAGCGAGAGCCGAGTCAGTTCCTCGCAGCGCTGCGACTGCGCTAGGACGGGGCGGCCCGCTGAGACCGGGAGGGCACTACAAGCGAAGAGCACGCACGCCGACCAGAACCTGATCTGTCTGACACGGACAGGGCATCTCAACATGCGGTTGGATTTTCGCACGTAAACGAATGTCTTGTCAATGAGATCGGCTGAAATGGAGTTGAACATCGCTTGGTTGTGGCCGTCCTAGAAGGAGAATAAAGAGCGAATCTACTATTGACATCTTCTCCTTTTATTCGCTAGTATTGATTTAGCGAAGAAATAGCGAATACGGAGATTCTCCCATGTCTACCTCCCCTCGCATTGGAACAGCCGGCTGGTCGTACCAACACTGGAAAGGTGTGGTTTATCCAAAGACTTTTCCTCCGGGCTATCATTCCCTGGAATTTTTGGCCCGCCGACTGAATACTGTCGAAATTAACAGTTCGTTTTATCAACCTCTTAAGCCTGAGGTGGTCAAGCTGTGGATGAGGAAGGTGCAAGCGAATCCCGACTTCCAGTTCACGGCAAAACTGCATCAATGCTTCACTCACGGACGCGCGCTAGAAGAGCCATCGATTGCCGAGTTCAAAGAAGGTCTGTGGCCGCTGCTCAGAGCGCGTAAACTCGGGGCGATTTTGATGCAGTTTCCCTGGGCCTTCCGCTTCACGCCGGAGAACCGCGAGTTTCTCATCCGCCTGCGCCGCGCGTTTCACGAGTTTCCGCTGGTGGCCGAGATGCGGCATGCCAGTTGGCTCGCCGAGGAGGCGATCGGAACCTTCCTCGACTACCACATCGGTTTCTGCAACATTGACCAGCCGGAGTACACCAGCGCCATGCCGCCCACGGCGTATCTGACCAGCGGCATCGGCTATGTGCGCTTGCATGGGCGGAACCCGAAGAACTCGCTGGGAGCTTTTGACCGCCAGTCCCCAGCGCGGCTGCGCCAGCACGATTATCTTTACTCGGAAGCGGAGCTGGAAGAATGGGCCAAGCGTATCGAACGCATCAATCGCTACGCCGAAGCCACTTTCGTCGTGTTCAATAATGACGCCGAGGCAAAGAGCGTGGTGAACGCACTGCAATTGCAGTCCCTGTTGAATGGACAGGTGGCGGCGGCGCCCAAGGAATTGCGGCGGCGCTTCCCCACCGAGCTCGAACGCTTCGGGCCGCGGCGCTTCGAGCAGCAATGTCTGTTCGACGCTGCCTGATACTCAGTAGGACAGGTCTATGACCTGTCGTTATTGGGAATGACAGGCCATCGGCCTGTCCTACTGCTGGCGCGCGGCTTCGGTAAAGTGGAGAGATGAAAATCCCGGTCTACCATGTCGACGCTTTCGCCACGCGGCCATTCGAAGGAAATCCCGCTGCGGTCTGTCCGCTGGAATCGTGGCTGCCGGATGCCACGCTGCAAGCCATCGCGGGCGAGCATAATCTCTCCGAGACCGCATACTATGTTGCGCGCGGCGGACATTACGAGCTGCGCTGGTTTACACCTGAGGTAGAAGTGGATCTCTGCGGCCACGCGACGGTGGCGTCCGCGCATGTGATCCTCGACCTGCGCCGCGAAGTGGCGGGAAAGAGGGTGAGCTTCAAATCCAAAAGCGGCGACCTCGGGGTGGAGAGGATCTCGGAGAACGGAATTGTCCTCTATGCGCTGGACTTCCCCTCCCGGCCTCCGCAGCCGTGCGCGGAGTCCCCTGCGCTGGAGCGGGCGTTGGGGGCGGCGCCGCGGCAAGTACTCAAGGCGCGCGATTACTTGTGCGTTTTCGGGAGCGAAGAAGAAGTGCTGGCGCTGAAGCCGGACATGGCAAAGCTGGCTTCGCTCGACTGTTTCGCGGTAATCGTGACGGCTCCCGGCAAGGACTGCGATTTCGTGTCGCGGTTTTTTGCGCCGTCGAAGGGCGTGGATGAAGACCCGGTAACGGGGTCGGCCCACTGCACGCTGATTCCCTATTGGGCCGAGCGGCTCGGCAAAACCAAACTGTTCGCGCGCCAGCGATCCCAGCGCGGCGGAGAACTGTGGTGCGGGCTTCGCGGAGACCGTGTCTCGATCGCGGGACGCGCTGTCAAGTTCTCAGAGGGGACGATTGAGCTGGAAGCGTTCTAGCTGTGGACCGGCTCGGCGCCCACCACCAGCACCGGCGCCGACACCTGGTGGCGAACCGCGTTGATGGTATTTCCGAAGACCAGATCCTTGAATCCGCGATGGCCGTGCGCTCCCATGACGATGAGATCCGGCTGGATTTCACGGGCTTTCTGCACAATGGCGTCGGTGGGACTGATGCCGTGTTGAATCGTCAATTCGGCGGAAATACCCGCGTCTGCGAGTGACTGTACGATGGCGCCGAAATATTGCTCGCCGGAAAGAATTTCTTCCGTCGAAGAAAGCGCGCCGAACAACTGGCTGGTGACACCTTCTTCCACATGCAGCAGGTGTAGTGAAGCCCCGTGCGAACGCGCCATGGCCACGGCGTGAGCAAGCGCCGTCCGGTCGCGAGCAGAGTGATCGAGCGGCACCAGAATGCTGCGATAATGCGGTACTGGGAGGGCGGCCGCTACCGCCAGACCGCTACTTTGGGCATCCCCGGTCCGGATGCGAGTGACGGGCGTCGCGGTCCCGCCGAAAGAAACGAACGCCAGCAGAGCAAGGACCGCCGCCAACGGCGGTCCCACCAGCCAGGCGTGCCATGCGGTTTCCGCCATCCAGGGCCCGATGGTGGTCGCGACCAGCCATAAGTTCAGACCGACGATAACAGCGGCGGCGCTCCAGGCCAGTATCCGCACCCAGGCGCGATTGGCGAACTCGCCCATTCGCCGGGAATCGTTGGTGAAGCGGATGAGCGGGATGACGGCGAACGGAAGCTGCATGCTGAGGATCACTTGGCTTAGGATCAGGAGTTTGAAAGTGCCGCCGTCCCCGAAGTAATAAATCGTGAGCACCGCGGGAATGATGGCGAGAGCCCGTGTCACCAGGCGCCGGAGCCACGGACGCAACCGCAGGTTCAGGAAGCCTTCCATCACGATCTGTCCCGCGTAGGTTCCAGTAAGCGTGGACGATTGGCCGCTCGCTAGCAGCGCCACCGCGAACAGGCTGCCGGCCAGCGCCGTGCCCAGCAGCGGAGTCAGAAGCAGTTGCGCTTGCTCGATCTGAGTTACCAGGATGCCGTGTTTGAAGAACACCGCAGCCGCGAGCACCAGGATGGCAGCATTGACGATCAGCGCGCCGTTCAGCGCCAGCACTGAATCGAACAGGTTGAATCGGCAAGCCTCGCGGCGCTCGGCGACCGAGCGTCCCAGGCGGCGGGTCTGCACAAGCGCGGAATGAAGATACAAATTGTGCGGCATCACGGTGGCGCCCAGGATGCCGATTGCTACGTATAGACTGCTATTGTTGATCCGCGGCAAGAGACCAGCCGCCATCTCGTGCCATGCGGGCCTGGCCCACACCAACTCCACCAGGAAGCAGCCAGTCACGATGGCGATAAGGCTTAAGATCACCGCCTCGATCAGGCGGATGCCATAGCGCGACAGCCACAGCACGAGCAACGTGTCGAGCGCCGTCACCAATACGCCCGCGATGAGGGGCAACCCGAACAGGAGCCGCAGCGCGATTGCCGCGCCCAGGACTTCAGCCAGATCGCAGGCGGCGATAGCGATCTCGCACAGTACCCACAGCGCATTGCAGACGCGGCGCGAATAGGATTCGCGGCAGGCCTGCGCCAAGTCGCGTCCGGCGACGATTCCCAGGCGGGCGGCCAAGGTTTGCAGCAGGATCGCCATCAAGTTCGACACCACCAGCACCCACAGAAGCCGGTAGCCGAAGCGAGCGCCGCCTTCGAGGTCGGTGGCCCAGTTGCCGGGGTCCATATAGCCGACGCTCACCAGGTAAGCGGGGCCGGCGAACGCCAGCATGCGGCGGAACACGGTGGCGTGCGTAGTCTGGACGCTCCCGTGAACTTCCGGGAGGGAGGCGCTCGGTGATAGCTCCGCTTTCAACAAGACAGTTAACTATAGTTTACACGTTTTGGACCGGTGCCGGCTGGACGCCGGAGGCCGGCACCTTCGCGCGGTGGCTGGCCGTCCGCGGTCGTCGATCGCATTTCCACGGTGATTGATCGGCACTTCCGAGGTCGGCGAATAGCCTTCTGCGGTCCGTCGAGCCGGCGCTCTCCTAGGCCCTGGCGTTCGATGAAATCGGGCGCGGTGCGAGTTTCTGGAACTCTTCGACCCCGGGCCCCGTAGAATGGTACAGGAGGCCCGAATGAATCGTCTCGCAATCGTTCCGGCGCTAGCGCTTCTGCTGCCGGCCACGGTCGGCGCTGCTGTAGATCCCAACCTGCTGGGACTGGTGATGCCCGAGGCCAAGGTGCTGTATGGGGTCCAGGTTCAGCAAACGCTGGCGTCTCCGTTTGGCCAATTTGCGATCTCGCATTTGCCGCAGAACGACGCGATGATACGCTTCCGGGCCGCGACCGGATTCGAACTGCAGCGCGATCTGCGCGAGATCCTGGTGGCGAGCTCTAGTACCGGCCCCTTCGGCGATGGCTCGGACGCACTGGTATTGGCCAGCGGAGCGTTCGCACCCGACAAAGTTCTAGCGCTCGCCACCGTCTTCGGTGCGAAGGTTTCCGACTACCGCGGCGTCGCGATGATTACACCCCCGCAGCAGCGTCACGCCCGGGTTTTCGCATTCCTGGATGCCTCGACACTTGCGATCGGCAGCGAGCCGGCGATTCGCGACGTGATTGACCGCCGCGCTACTTTAGCTGTTTTCGCCGGACCGTTGTTCCAGAAGGCAGTGGACGCCAGCGCCACTCACGACGCGTGGTTCGCCACCGTAACTCCGCTCACCGATTTGATACCCGCTGGTACCACGGGCGGCTTTAACCCTGCGACTCTTTTGCAGAGCGTGATCGAAAGCTGGGTGGGCGTGCATTTCGATACCGACGGCTTGACTCTGTCCGCGGAAGCGCTGACGCACTCCGCCACCGAAGCTCAGGGATTGGCGGGCATGTTAAAGCTGGTCTCCGGCATGGTGAAAGGCACTCCTGCGGCGGCGCTGCAAAATGCCCAGGTCAGCGCCAGCGGACCGGTGACGCGAGTGGTTCTGACGGTGCCCGAACAGGATCTGGAGCGCACCTTCCATGGGGCCGCTCCGCGCCGTGCCGCCCGTTAGCACCGTCCTTTAGCAGGGGTCCGCTAGCGCGCCGGGGTCGCGATTCCGAGACGGCTTTGCAGGATCAAGAGCGTTCGCTCCAACTGCTGGATGCGCGCCGCCTGCTGTCCGGATTGCTGGCGCAAGCGCGTGACTTCGTCCTGCAGCGCATCGCGTTCCACCTTGAGTGTATCCGTCTCATTGGTATCGCCCGGAGCGGGGGGTGGGGCCGCGCCCAGGAACCGGGACGCCTCGACCATCGGCTGCTCGCCCGAACCAGTTACCGTGAGGCGGACTTGCACGTCTCCAGTTTGCCGCGCATACGTGAAACTGCCTTGCGCGAGCTCGCTGCGGTTCATGGGGATGTCGCGCTTGTCCTGCCCGTCCACAATTTCCAGGGTTCCGCCGGTCGCGTTCAAAATGGTGCGGGACGCGCGGTTCCATTGAATCTGCAACTGGCCATTTTGTTCAATCATCCCCAGCGAAAGCGGCTCCGCGTTCAATTGCGGGCCGAAGTACTTCATTCCGGCTACCGCCGCTAGCAGCGCTGCCACCACCACGCCAATGATGGCCCACGGTATTTTGCGCCCGGTGTTCGGATAGGGAGAGTATTGAGGAATCGCGCGAGCCGGCTGTCCAAATAAGGGCGCGTCGAAGCGCGCGCGGGGGCTCATCGCGTGGCTCGCGCGGGTCCCATGTCTCGATTGGACCTGTCTCGATTGAACTGGGCGCATCGGGCGCCACGGGGTAACGAGCGGTGGGGAGCCGGTCGGCCGTCGGCGGATCCATGAGAGGACGCCGTTCGCGTGGCGCGCGGTCGAGCACTCCCGCCAGACGGTCGGGGAAGTTGAATTCCTGATAGCTGCGTTCGCCTTTCACTGTGCCATCGGGCTCGCGCACAAAGAATCCGGCGCGCATGGCGCCCGCGCGGCCGGGGTGCACCACCATGGTCACCTGCCAAGGCTCCGGGAAAAAGGCACTGTAGGTATCCAGATCGGACTGCTGCAGCGTGACGTCGCTGCGCGTGTGCGACAGGAACCAGCCCACCACCAGCATGCCTTCCAGACGCATGTCTTCCTTGTCGCGCGCGAGCTGCGCGGTCAAGGCTGCGCGATCGTTGTCGGAAAGATGAAACGTGGGGCCGCGCGCATGTTCGCAGGCGATTTCACGCATCGCCAGGATGCGAACGATGCGGCCTTCCCGGGTGCCGTACAGCACGCCGCCAACCTCGATCCCGCCGCGCTGCAGGCGCTGGAAACCATCCGCCACCACCTGACGGATTTCATCGATAACCACCAGCGAATACTCGACATCGACCGGGCTCTCCGGGACCACCCAGGTTCCGAATTTCGCGTCAGTCACGCTCAGCGCCTCCCCGGCGAGATGCGGGCCTGTATAGGCCACACCGGCGGTGTTATCCGTATCCTGGTCCTGATCTTCGTGCACGTGATAATAATACGTTATCGCGCCCATGGCGCACAGGATCAGGAGGGCCATCGCCAGACAGGCGATTGAAATCCCGTTCCACGCACGCTCCCGCGAGACCGCCGCGACGGTTCCGACCACCGTAACCAGCGCCAGCGTCGAAGATCAGCACGAACTTGTCGTACCAGGGCATCAGGTCCAGATGATCCTGGCCGCCAACTTGGCCCCATACTACCGAGATCGTAAGCAGCGCCAGCAGGAACTCGCAGACATAGGCGAAACGGAGCATGGGGAAGAGGAGAACAGCCGCCGTCCGAGGCTGTGCAAAAAGTGAAGCCAAAACGACCGGCGGCGATCTCCGGCTGTGCGCTAGGCGATGGCCTTAGCGGCCGCCAGCGCCGCTTCGTAATTGGGATGATCGCCCACTTCCTTGACGTATTCGACGTACTTGATGGTGTTGTCTTTATCCACCACGAAAATCGCGCGGCTGTGGATGCGCAGGTCCTTGATGAGCGTGCCGTAAGCCTGGCCGAAAGAACCGGTCTTGTGATCCGACACCATCTTGACATGATCCACGCCGAACGCGCCGCACCAGCGCTTCTGGGCGAAGGGCAGGTCCATGCTGAAGGTATAAATGCTGACGTTGGGCAGCTTGCCGGTTTCTTCCTCGAAGCGCTTGGTTTGAGCGTCGCAAACCGGCGTATCGAGTGACGGAATCACGCTGAAAATGCGCACGCCGTTGCCGGTGGTCGCGAGCGTCACCGGTTTCAATCCGTTGTCCACTGCTTCAAAATCGGGAGCCTTGTCGCCGACTTTCAATTCCGGCCCGAGAACCGTCAAGGGGTTGCCTTTTAGAGTAGTTGCTCCTGGTCTTTCCATAGCGGCTATTCTAGCAACTCGTCGAGCGCGGACGCATTGGTAACCGGAAGCTTGCAGGCGAAATTTTCGCAGACGTAGGCGGTGGGGGCGCCGTCGAGCGCAGGCATCGGCAGAGAACTCTGTTCGCTGCGCATCACCACGGCGCCGGGCAGGAAGCGGCGGCGGATCGACGCGAGCATATCCAGCATGCGGGATCGTTGCGCGGCCCGGCCAGCACAATTTCCTGGGGACGGCCCAGAGCGAAGGAGTGCGCCACCAGCATCTGCGGCACACCGGTTCCCGATTCTTCCATGCGCGATGCGAAGGCGCGCAAAGTGTGTTCGGCGGCCGTGCGAAAATCGGCGCGATCCGTCATGCGCGCGAGGCGCAGCAGCAGCAGCGCCATGCCGGAGTTGCCGGAAGGCTCGGCGCCGTCGTAATCGTCTTTCAGGCGCAGCGAGCGCGTCCGGCGCGCCTGCGGCGGTGCTGAAGAAGCCACCGTTCTCCGCGTCCTCGAATAGCTCGATGGCGCGTTCCGCCAGACGCACGGCCCATTCGAAATCGCGGGCTTCAAAGGTGGTCTCATACAGATCGAGCAACGCCAGCCCGCAGAAGGCATAATCGTCCAGGAATCCGTCGATGGCCGATTCCCCGCCCCGATAGCGGCGCTGCAGAATCTGGCGACCGTCGTCCCACAAATGCCGCCGCAGGAAATCCGCCGCGGCGCGCGCCGCTTGCGCGTAGCGGGCATCGTTCAAGATCTGCGCGCCTTTGGCGAACGCCGAGATCATCATGCCATTCCAGGCAGCCAGCACCTTGTCGTCGCGCAAGGGCCGCGGCCGGCGAGCGCGAATCTCCAGCAGTTTGGCCGATGCCCGCTGCAATTCCGCGCGGACTTCTTCAGTAGTCACGCCCGTGTGCGCGGCGGTTTCCTCGATCGTATGCGCCTGATAGAGAATATTGGCGCCGCGAAACTCGCCGTGCGGATCTTCCTCAACATTGCCGTTGGCTTCGACGCCGTAGCGATAGCAGAACATCGCGGCGGCGCCCGGCTCCAGCGCGTCCTCGATCTCCTGCTTGCGCCAAACGTAAAACGCGCCCTCGCCCTTCTCGTGCGGATGCGCCGGATCGCTTGCGCTATCGGCATCTTCCGCCGAATAAAAACCGCCGCCGGGATCGGTCATGTCGCGCAGCACATAGGTGAAGATGTCGCGAGCCGCCGCCGCATACTGCCCGTCGCGCGTGATCTGGAAGGCTTCCAGATACGAAACCGCAAGCTGCGCCTGGTCGTACAGCATCTTTTCGAAGTGCGGAACGAACCAGCGCTCGTCCACCGAGTAGCGATGAAATCCGCCGCCGATCTGGTCGTTCATGCCGCCCTTCGCCATCTCGCGCAGTGTCGTGAGCACCATCTCCAGCGCTTCTTCGTTTCCCGTTTCCGCGTAATAGCGCAGCAGGAAATTGTGGATGCTGGGCCGCGGGAACTTCGGCGCTCCGCCGAACCCCCCGAGTCGCGGATCGAACATGCGCCGAAAGGCCTGGAACGCGCGATCCAACACCTCGCGCCCCGGCGTTGCCTTGCCAGGCTACAAGACTCGCGTATTCGCGAAGCTGCTCGATCACCTTGTCGCCGGATCTTCCACGCGCGAACGGTCCTGCCGCCAGGCTTCGGCGAGACGCTCCAGCACGGCGCGGAATCCGGGCCGGCCGTAGCGATTGTCGGGCGGGAAATACGTGCCTCCGAAAAAGGGCTTGCGCTCCGGCGTCAGCCACACCGACATGGGCCATCCTCCGCTGCCGGTGGAGGCCTGCACGAACAGCATGTACATGCGATCCACGTCGGGGCGCTCTTCGCGATCCACTTTCATCGGCACGAAGTGCTCGTTCAAAACCTGCGCGATCTCTTCGTTCTCGAACGATTCGCGCTCCATCACGTGGCACCAGTGGCAGGTGGAATAACCTACCGACAAAAAAATGGGCTTGTTCTCGCTGCGGGCTTTTTCGAACGCCTCTTCGCCCCAGGGATACCAATCCACCGGATTGTGGGCGTGCTGCAGAAGATACGGACTCTTTTCGTGAGCCAGGCGATTGGGTGGGGACATGAATCTTCAGCTTAGTTCGTAGCCGCTGGTCGCCAACTCGGTCAACATGACTTCGGAGTCTTTTCCATGCGCCGTGAAAACGTGCTGCACCGGACTGGCACACGTGTTCGTAACCGCGCTGGTAGAACACCAGAATCGACGGACCGGCGCCGCTGAGCGCGCAGCCGAGCAGTCCTTTCATGCGCAAGCCTGATGATCTCGTCGAGCCCCGGCACCAGCGGCGCACGATAGGGCTGGTGCAGGCGGTCCTCGAGCGCAGTGGGAAAGGCGTCGGTAATTCCGGTGGCCAGCGCCGTAATCAGCAACGCGCTGCGCTGGATGTTGAAGATCACATCCGCGCGCGAATACGTCTTGGGAAGGACGCGGCGCGCCTCCACCGTCGGCAGCAGGAAATCCGGCACGACCACGGCGATGCCGAAGCTTCGGATGCAACTCGAGGCGCGCGGCATGGGTGACATCCCGCGCGTCCGTGGCGCTCGCGACGATCGAACCGTGGACGCATGCGGCGACGTTGTCCGGATGCCCTTCGATGCGAGCGGCTTCGTCCAGCACGCGCCCGCGCGACCAGCGCGAGGCCCAGCATCGCATCGGCGATCACGACACCGGCGGTGAGCGCGGCGGCGCTCGATCCGAGTCCTTTGCCGAGGGGGATACTGTTGCCGATGTGCAGCTCGATCGGCGGCATGGTGCGCTTCAAGTCGCCGGCAATACGGACCGCGGTCTGCCAGATCAGGTTGTCTTCGCCGCTGGAGATTGACGCCGCATCGCGGCCGGCCACGTGAATGGCGAGTTGGTCCGCTGGGCGGAAGCGGCATTCCAGATAAACGCCCAAAGCCAGCGCCAGCGCATCAAAGGCGGGTCCAAGATTGGCACTGGATGCGGGAACCCGCAATTTGCGAAAGGTCAAACAGCTATTCTGACACGTATTTCGCCACAGAGGCCCTGAATCCGGCTAGAATTGCAGGTATGAGCGCTACCACTACCGCCAACTTCGGCGACCGCAGCCTCGACCTGCCCGCGTGGAAAAACATCGTCGGCACACATCGCGGCGGTCTGCGTCGCCATCATATTTCTTGCGACGGGCATCTCGAAAATGGTGATGGCCATTCCTGATGCAGACCATGTTCGAGCAACTGCTGGTGCCCGGTTTGGGCCAGTATGCCGCTGGTGATCCTGCTGGGAATCGCCGAAGCACTGGGGGGGCTGCTGGTGTTGATACCGCGCTATCGCCGCTGGGGCGCATGGTTGATCGCAGCGCTGCTGGTAGCATTCATGGGATACATCGGGCTGCGCTATCAGGCGTTGGTTGGGCGCGATTGCAGTTGCTTCCCGTGGCTGAAGCGCGCCGTGAACCCGGCTTTTTTTCCAGAGGACGGAGCGATACTCGGCGGCCGCTCTCATCGCCGCCTGGTTCTCGCGTAAGCCGTCGAGCCTGCGTTTTCCGATCATTGCGCTGGTAACGATCTCAGTGTTGGCGGGCGCCGGCTTGGGCTACAACACCATTCACCAGAGCGGCATTCAGGTGCCCGAGACAATCACGGTAGACGGCAAGCCGTTCGATATCCGTCAAGGCAACATCTTCCTCTTTTTTTACGATCCCCACTGCAGCCATTGCGAGGAGGCCGCGGACCACATGGCGACGTATGGCTGGAAGAAAGACGTGACCGTGATCGGTCTGCCCACCGTCGATCCTAATTGGCCGCGTCCTTCCTGCACGACACCAAACTGGTGGCGAAGACCTCCACCGACTCGGCCCTGCTGCGAAAATTGTTCGTGTTCACCTCGCCGCCTTACGGAGTGGTGCTGGAAAACGGACGCGTCAAGAGCATCCTCACGCACTTCGACGCACCCGAGCCACAGCCCTCGCTGCAACAGGTCGGGTTTATCGATTAAGCTGCTTCTCGACTAACGAAACCGCTCGGATCTCGACTGATCCTTCGGCGCGCGCCTGACCCGTGGGCCGATGGTAGGCGAGCGTAATCGGCAGGAACGCGGCTTCAGCTTTGAAGTCGATGCCTCCAGAACGCCAATCCTGCGCAGGCTCAAGCGGGGCGTGGGTCACGCCGGCAGTCCACTCAATGCCGGAGGGCGACGCGAATCCCTGGGTTCGAGCTTCCCACCGAAGCGAATACGCTTTGCCCGGCTGCAACGCTACGAACTGACGCAGCAGGTCGGACGATTCCGGCTGCTTCCCGGAGAACGTAATACGGTAAGAACCCGGTAGCGGAACATAGGCAACGCCCTCGACTGGTGACGGACGCCAGTCGAAACCGTGGCCGCTGGGCTCCTCCGCGAAATCGCCGTTGGGGATTAATCCGGTCTGCGCATGTCCCATTTGCCGCCACAGGTCACGCGCATCGGCAAACTTTCCGGCATCGATGAGCAGATCGCACGCGGTTTCCACTTCGGCGACATCGGAGGGGTCACGCCACCGCGCCAGCTTGAGCGCCGCCGGCCCCGCTGCTTCATGATGCAGATCCATCACGTAATACAAATACGCGGCCAGGACTTCGTGCCGGTCTGGGATGGCCCGCGTCAACACTTCCTGCGCATTCTGGGTCATTCGCCAGCACAGATCGAAAGCCAAGCGGCGATCTCCGTAGGAGACCTCCAGCGCCGCCCGCATCCACTTCCAGAATTCGGCGGCCCGTTCGCGGCGGAAATAAAAATTGGCGAGCGTCCAGCGCGGTTCGAATTGACGATCTACACTCGCCGCATCCAGCAGCCACTTTTCGGCGCCCGAAAAATCCCCGCGCGCTTCGGCTGCGAGCCCGAGGCGTATTCGAGGCGCCGAAGACAGTGGATTCACCCGAGCGGCGTGCTCCAGAAGCGCGGTTGAATTTTCGCCATCGTAATCCATCTGCTGAGCGCGGAACAGCAGATAGCCAGCGCGATCCGGCAGAATCTCCAGCGCGCGCGCCACCGACTGCGGCGTTTGCTTGCGAAATGCAGCATCCGCAAGCGCCAGTCGAGTGGAGTAGACAGCAGCGATCGCTAAAACAAACAACGCTGCAACAGCGAGAATACGGCTCACGTAATACACCTGAATTACGATAATTTCTCTTGGTGAAAAGTGCGAACCAAAAGTATACTTGGTCCAGTGCATACCAGAGCGCGAGTGGTCACGTCGATTCTGACTTCGGTTCTCACCGTCAATTATTTGAGTGCGGACGGTTTCGCCGCGACATCCAACGTTGCGAAATCGCCGGCAATCGGCGTGGTCACAGCGAGCGGACATTTTATCTTGGATCGCTCCGAAGTTTGGGGCAATGCGACGCTGTTCGACGGTGGAAAGATCGAGACCGGCGCGGCGTCCTCGGAAGCGGCGCTGCGCAACGGCGTGAAAATTCAACTCGCGTCGGGGTCGAGCGCAACGGTTGGCGAGAGTCAGTTGACTCTGACCAAAGGCACTGGTCAGGTGTCGGCGACGGAAGACTATCAGGTCACCGCGGGCGGCCTGGCGATCCGCTCGGCGACGGGTGCAAGTCGGGTACGCGTGGCTTGGCTGGCCGGCGGAGCCGTCGAAGTCACGGCGCTGAGCGGCGCGGCCCGAGTGGCAAACCGCGCCGGATTAGTGTTGGCTTCGATCCCCACAGGCCGCCGTATGGACTTCGCGATGCAAGCAGCAGCGGGCGTAGTCACCCGCACGGGATGCCTGCTTTCCAAGGACGGTAGATTCCTGCTGCAAGATGAGAATACGCAGGAAGTTTTGGAAATCCGAGGCGACAATCTGGCTGCACAGGTGGGCAATCGCGTTACCATCACCGGCGCTGCCAGTTCACTCCGTCCTGCGCTCGCCGCCGCCTCCGGTCTAGTGAATGCCAGTACCGTGACGCTGCAAGAAACCGGCGGTTGCTTGAGCGTGGCCGCGGCGCTGGACGCACAGACAGAGGTAACCAACCCCGTTGCCGGGAACGCGCCGAATCAGCCGGCAGCCGCTCCCGCGCAGGCTCCGGTCACGGCTCCCAAGACCGGTATGTCAACCGGAGCCAAGGTCGCCATCATAGTGGTGGTCGCCGGCGGTGGAGCGGGCGCCGCCATCGCGTTAGCCGGCAAGAAGAGTTCTACCAGTCCATAGATTCCTTCAATAAAGTTGCCCGGGGTCGCCTTATAATAGTGTGTGTCCCAAGCCACCGACCTCTTCGTAGAACAAAATAAGCCCCGTCTTCTGGACGAGCTGAAAACCTTCCTGCGCATCCCCAGCGTCAGTACCCTGCCCGAGCATGTCCCCGACGTGCGGCGCGCCGCGGCGTTCGTCGCCGACAGTATGAAGACCGCCGGTCTCGAAAACATCGAGATTATTCCCACTGCGAAGCATCCGCTGGTTTACGCCGACTGGCTGCATGCTCCGGGCAAGCCCACGGTGCTGTGTTACGGGCACTACGACGTGCAGCCGCCAGATCCTCTGGAGGAATGGATCTCGCCGCCCTTTGAACCGGTGGTGCGCGATGGCAATCTTTACGCGCGCGGCTCCGCCGACGACAAGGGCCAGATGTACATGCACATCAAGGCCGTCGAGGCGCTGCTCTCGACCACTGGAACATTACCGGTCAATTTGAAATTCCTGATCGAAGGTGAAGAGGAAGTGGGTGGCGAGTCGGTGGCCAAGTTCGTGGCTGAAAATCCCGCTAAGCTGAAGGCCGATGTTGCGCTGGTGTCCGACACGGAGCTCTTCGCCGAAGGCCTGCCGACGCTATGCATCGGTCTGCGCGGTCTTATCTACACGGAAATCGAGGCCCGCGGCCCGGCGCGCGATCTGCACTCTGGCATGTACGGCGGCGCGGCACCCAATGCGGTTTTCGGATTGATCGAACTGCTGGCGAAAATGAAAGACGCCAACGGCAAGATTCAAATCCCCGGCATGTATGACGACGTCGCGCCTCCCACGCCCACCGAAAAGCGCAGTTGGGAACACCTGCCTTTCGACGAAAAGGATTTCCTCAAGAACGAGGTTGGCTCGACACAACTCACCGGCGAGCCGGGCTATTCGGTTCTGGAGCGCACGTGGGCGCGGCCCACGCTCGAAGTCCACGGCATCGCCGGAGGCTTCACGGGCGCCGGCGCGAAGACCGTGATTCCCGCGCGCGCCACCGCGAAGGTCAGCATGCGGATGGTGCCCAATCAGGATCCCAAGAAGATCATCGCCGCCTATAAGAAGTTCGTCGCCGATAACACGCCTGCCGGGATTCAGACCGAAGTCCGCGTGCTTAGTTGGGGACCCGCCATCATGGTGAATCCGGATCATCCCGCCATTCACGTGGCAGCCAGCGCTTTTCGGGATATCCTTGGGAAAGAAACGGTTTTCATTCGCAGTGGCGGCTCGATTCCCATCGTGGGGGATTTTGCGAAATACCTGGGGATCCCAACGATCCTCATGGGATTCGGACTTCCCGACGATGGTTTGCACTCGCCTAATGAGAAGTATAAAGTGGCGAACTATTACGCCGGGATCATGACCATTGCCCATTTCTTCGAACAATACGGGCAATGACGCAGTGGCCGGGAGTGTGACCGCTCCCGAACCGGGCGCCGTCGGGGGCGGCCCCAGCGCTGGAAGCGGCTCGGGTCAAAGCGAAAGCGTCGTTCGTTCGGCGGGCGTGGTTTCAATAGCGGTGCTGATGAGCCGCGTGACCGGACTGGTGCGGGAAAGCGTGATGGCCCGCCTGTTCGGCGCTGGGCTGATCTATGACGCCTTCATGTTGGGATTCCGCATTCCCAACCTCACCCGCGACCTGTTTGCCGAAGGCGCTTTGTCCAGCGCGTTCGTTCCCACCTTTACCGAATACCTGAGCCAATCGCGGCAAGGACGCCGCCGCGCGCCTGGTAAACCTGGTTGCCACCGCGCTGATTTTGATAGTGGGCATGGTATGCGGGCTGGGCATGATCTTCGCTCCGCAATTGGTGCACCTGATGGCGCCGGGTTACGCCGACGTCCCCGGGAAATTCGAGTTAGCCGTCAGGATGACGCGCATCATGTTTCCATTCCTGCTGCTGGTGGCGCTTGCCGCGCAGGCCATGGGGGTGCTGAACGCCTCCAACAAATTCGGCGTGCCGGCCTTGGCGTCCACGTTCTTCAACCTCGGCTCAGTGTTCTTCGGCGTGGTGCTGGGAATCTGGCTGGGTCCGACGCTGCATTTGACGCGCATAGAAGGCATGGCCGTCGGCGTGGTGCTTGGCGGAGCGCTGCAACTCGCCTGGCAATTGCCTACTCTCTATCGCCTGGGATTCCACTTCCGCGCGGCGTTCGATTGGAAGCATCCCGGTTTGGTGCGCATCTTCCGCCTGATGGTGCCGGCGATTCTCGGCAACGCCGCCGTGCAGATCAACGTGATGGTGAATACCAACTTCGCTTCCACCATCGTCGATCCAGTGCGTGGCATGGATGGACCGGTCAGTTGGCTGAGCTATGCGTTCCGCTTCATGCAGCTTCCGCTGGGCCTGTTCGGCGTCGCAATGGCGTCGGCGACTCTGCCCTCCATCTCGCGCAGCGCCGCGGCGGGCAACATGGATGAATTCCGGCGCACGCTGTCGAAATCCCTGGGCATGGTCTTCCTGCTGACTCTGCCATCGTCGGTGGGTTTGGCGGTGCTGGGCAAATCCATCATCGGCGCCATCTATCAGGGCGGCCGCTTTCAGGTTTACGACACGCATCAAACTGCCGTCGCACTCTCCTGCTACGCGATCGGACTCGCGGGCTACGCGGCGCTGAAGGTGTTGAACCCCGCGTTCTACGCGTTGGGGGATGCCCGCACGCCGATGCTGGTAAGCCTCGGTTCCATCGTCGTCAACTTCGTCACGGCGGAAAGCATGATCCGCCTCGCCGGTCTGCGCCAGGCGGGCCTCGCGCTATCGACCTCGGTGGTCGCGCTGTTCGGCTTCTTCCTGCTGTTTGAAATCCTGCGGCGGCGCATTGGCGGCGTGCATGGACGCGAGCTAGCCGCGGGAATCGGCAAAGTGCTGATCGCGTCGCTGGTAATGGCAGGGATAACAGCCCTCTCCAGCCACGGCGTCGAAAGCTGGCTGGGCGTTTCCCAGCTAGCTCGACTGGCGGATGTCGCGATCTCGCTGCCCGTCGGATTGCTGGTCTTCTATGGGATGTGCCGCGCATTGGGCGTGAACGAAGTGAACATGGCCATCTCCGCCTTCGCTAACCCCGTGCGGCGCCGGTTGCGGCGGAAAACTGCACCCTAATACTTCGTCATTTTTCTAACCGATATTGGCTATATGAGCGGTCTAGCCTTGGTCTTCTTGACGTTGCTGGCTGCGGATCCCGCGACGTCTCGCGACCACTTACGGCTTGCCGCTGACCTGGTCCAAGCCGGACACGTGGAAGAGGCGCTGTCGCACTACGCGCAGGCCATCAAGCTGCGTCTGGATAATCCGGACGCCTGGATGGGACGTGGCAAAGCCCTGGCAATGCTCGGCCGCTATCGCGACGCCATTGACGATTTCGATCAGGCCGTGCGGCTTCAACCCGGCGCAGCTGGCCCTTTGATCGAGCGCGGCTTCGCCTACGGAGAGGCCGGCGATTTCTCTTCGGCGGTCGAGGATCTGACGCGCAGCCTGCGCGCGGAGCCGTCGAACAGCAGGGCGCTGGTGCTGCGCGGCGCGGCCTACGCTAAGCTCGGCCACCCGGCTAAAGCGATCGAGGATTTCAGCCGCGCGCTGGAGCTGACGCCCAATGACGCGCAGCTTCACTTGGCGCGCGCCACCGTTTACGCGGCGGAGGGTCGAAATCGCGAAGCTCTGGCGGATCGCGAGACGGCCGTGCGCCTGCTGCCCGAATCGGCCGAAGCGTTGCTTGCTCGGGGCGGAAGTTATCACGCTCTCGGACTGCACGCTCAAGGACTCGCCGACCGTACTGCGGCGATCCGCTTGAAACCCGAACTCGCCGAAGCCTGGTGCGCACGCGGCAGCGCCTATTTCCTGTTGGGAGAATACGAAAAAGCAGTCCAGGATCTGGAACAGGCAGTCCATCTCAATCCCGATTACGAGGAAGCCCGTGACGTATTGGCCAAGGCGCGGCGGGAAATCGCGCCCGCTCCTGTCGTGAAGGCAAAAGCAACCGAGGCGAAAGCAGAGGCAGAAGCAACCGAGGCAGAAACAACAGAGCCGGAGACCACTGTCAAAGTTGCGGAAGAAATCGCCACAGCGCCAGCGGCGTCGCCAGAGCCCACAGCGGCGCCAATGGCTACCGCTGCCCGGCATGCCGATCCGAAATCCGCCGCTCTGCACAACCAGCGCGGACGCGAACTGCTGTACCAAGGCCACTATCAGCAGGCCATTGACGAACTCAGCGCCGCTATCGAAGCCCAGCCGGATCTCGCGCTGGCTTACAACGCGCGTGGCTTCACTTACCACTTGATGCGCGACACGGCCCGCGCACTAGCCGATCTCGACGAAGCTATTCGGCTCAACCCCGCGTATTCCAACGCATATCACAACCGCAGCATCGCCAGAAATGCGACGGGCGATAAAGCTGGCAGCGCAGCCGATGAAGCCAAATCGCGAGAATTGACCGCAAAAAAATAAGGCCGCTGCTATAAAGCCAGCAGCTTTCCGATCTCAGCCGCCGGCGTACGCTGACCGACATAGAAGGCGCCAAACAGCGCATACACTGCACTCACCTCGTCAAAGCGCATTTCGTAGATCAGCTTCTTGAACACCAGCGGGTCCTCGGCGAACAGGTCGACGCCCCACTCCCAGTCGTCGAACCCGATCGAGCCGGAAATGATCTGCTTCACCTGCCCCGCGTAGCGCCGGCCGATGGCGCCATGATCGCCCATTTGCCGCTGCCGTTCTCCGAGAGGAAGCTGATACCAGTTCTTGTCTTCGCCGCGCCGCCGGTCCATCGGGTAAAAGCAAATGTACTTGTGCGCCGGCATCTCCGGAAACAATCGCGGATGCATGGCCTGGCGCTGGCGGGCGAGCGTCTCTTGAATTTCCGTGTTCCACTCCGGCGTGTGCGGCTCGATTCCACGCTCGGTCAGCCCGCTATAAACTTTCGCCGTGGATTCATACAATCCCAGTTCGACGACCGATAAGTAGGATGAGGTCTGCTCCAGAAAATCCCACAGTGGCAATTTTTGCAGGAGCGCGCTCCGCCTCGCCCAACTGCTCGAAGTCCTGCCGGAAGTGAACCAGCATCAGATCGCCCTTGTGGCCCAGCAGGGAGAATAGCGCGCTGCCCTGGCTCTCCATCTGCTGAAGCGCAGCCCCGGCTTGGTTCAAAATCTCGTCGCGGCGCACCGCCGGCAGCCCACGCCATTCCGGCCAGCGCACGCGCAGCATCTGGTGCAGCAGGCTCGAACCTTCCAATGTCAGCGGCACCGGCGTCAAAGCATCGAGGGAAGACATCGTTTTAAGAATCGCATGATCGGCGAAGAAAATCAGGCAGCGGACAGCTTGAAGCGTCCCGCTTTCCGTCCCCCTGGCGGACCAGCGATAATAGAAGCATCCGTTTGGCCACCACGCGCATCTAACCACGTAAGATCGGAAGGCCGCGCGCTCTGGGAGCTAAGCATTCACAAGGTTTATGCATCGACCGACACATTTATCGCCCCTAGCAGCCGCCCTGTTTGCCCTCATTCTTCTTCCCTGGATCTTGGTTTCCGGGTGCAGTTCGGAGGCACGCAGCCAGAACGCTGCACCGCCGCCGCCGACGGTACTCGTAACGACGGCGCATGCCGGAGACGTGCCGATTTTTTCGGAATACCCGGCGCAAACCTATGCTCGTAATACAGTTGACGTGCGGGCGCGAGTGGATGGATATATTGAAAAATGGTCGTTCCGGCCGGGGCAGGAAGTGCAGGCCGGCGACATACTGTTTGTCCTAGACAAGCGCCCTTATGAGGCAGCGCTGGATCAGGCAAAAGGCAATCTGGCGCAAAGCGAAGCCGATCTAGACTTCGCCCAGAAGCAGGTAGCGCTGTTGCAGGCCCAGGCCAACTTGGCCGTCACTCGGGCGAATCTGGTCAAAGCGCAGCAGGACGTGGATCGGCTAACGCCTCTGGTTAAGGCGGACGCTGCTTCGAAGCAGGATCTGGATGCGGCGGTAGCCGCGCTCGGCGCCGCCGAGGCGAACGTCAAGGCAAACCAGGCGAATGTCGATCAGGCCAGGCTTTCAACCCGAACCCAGATCGCCTCGACGCAAGGTAAAGTGGAAGCCCTGCGCGGCGCCGTGCGGACGGCACAGCTCAACCTCGAGTACGCGACCATCCGGGCGCCCATCAGCGGTCTGATAGGAGACACGCAGGTGCCGGTGGGCGGCCTGGTGAATGCAACTTCGCCGCAACCGCTCACGACTATTGTTCCGCTCGATCCGATCTGGGTCCGTTTCAAGATGACGGAGACCGAGTATCTGGAGTTCAAGAAGCGCGGCAACCTGACCCGGTCGGAACTCACCCTGGTCTTGGCCGACGGCAGCGAGTTTCCACACAAGGGCCTGGTTGAGAATACGGTCAATCAGGTTGACCCGAAGACTGGCACGCTGGAATTGCAGGCCCGTTTTCCGAATCCGCAGCATGTGCTTCTCCCCGGCCAGTTCGGCAAAGTGCGTTTTGAAACCGACCTTCGCAAGAACGTGGTTCTGGTTCCGCAGCGCGCGATCCAGCAGTTGCAGAGCACACAAACAATCTTGACCGTGGATTCCGATAACAAGGTGCAGCTGAAAACCATCACCACCTCCGATCGAGTAGGCGACGCGTGGGTGGTCGAGCAAGGGCTCAATGCGGGAGAACGCGTGATCGTGGAAGGGCAGCTCAAGGTCCGCCCGGGCATGACGGTTCATCCAAGTCCTTATGTCGATCCGCTCAGCGGTAAACGGGGGGCCTGATTTTCGATGGCCCGATTTTTTATCGACCGGCCGGTATTCGCGATCGTCATCGCGATTGTGATCGTCATCCTGGGCAGCGTCGCGATCCCGAATCTTCCCATCGCCAGCTTTCCTGAAGTGGTGCCGCCCGTGGTGCAGATCACGGCCACCTACCTGGGCAGCAATGCTCTCGATCTCGAAAAGACTGTCGCGCAGCCGATCGAAGAGCAGCTCGCCGGCCTGGACGGCATGCTCTACTTCCTGTCCAGCAGCGCGAATAACGGAAGCATCACCATTCTGGTGACATTCAAGCTGGGCACGAATCCAGATATCGCAACCGTCCAGACCCAGAACAAAGTGAATATCGCTCTGCCCCGCCTGCCTCCGGAAGTGCAACGCCAGGGAGTAGTGGTCAAGAAAGTATCCAGCGCGTTTCTGATGGCGGTCGGTCTTGGTGTCGCCCGATGGGCGCTATGACTCGCTATTTCTCAACAATTACGCGCAGATCAATCTGCTGAATCAGATCGGCAGCCTGCAAGGCGTCGGCGACACGCGGCTGGCCTCGCAGCTGGTGTATTCGATGCGGGTGTGGGTGGATCCGGATAAGATGTCGAAACTCGGCATTACGGCCACCGACGTCAGTAACGCCATCACGGCGCAGAACCGGCAGAATCCAGCGGGTTCAACCGGGCAAGCGCCCGCGCCGCCCGGCACTGATTTTCAGTATGCAGTTAATGCGCCCGGACGACTGACGGATCCGGCGCAATTCGGCGATATCATTGTGCGCGCGCTGCCGGACGCCTCGCTGCTGCGCATTCGCGATATTGGCCGCGTAGAACTGGGCGCGCAGAACTACGCCGGCTTCAGCCGCCTGGACGGCAAGCCGTTTGGCAACACCATCGTTTATTTGTCGCCGGGGGCCAACGCGGTGGAGACCGCGAAGAGCGTCAAGGCATTTATGGAGGAGGCGAAGAAGAGCTTCCCGCCGGGTGTGGATTACGTCATTCCCTACGATTCCACTATTTTCGTCACGACAGCGATTACCGACGTGGTGATCACCTTGCTTGAGGCGATCGGCCTGGTCATTCTGGTGGTCTTTATATTCCTGCAGAATTGGCGGGCGACGCTGATTCCGCTGCTCACCGTGCCGGTGGCCGTGGTGGGAACCTTCGCGCTCTTCCCGCTGCTGGGTTTCAGCATCAATATCACCAGTATGTTCGGCCTGGTGCTTGCAATCGGCATCGTGGTCGACGACGCGATTGTGGTCGTGGAAGCCGTGCAGCGCAATATGGATGACGGCATGCCGCCTCGGGAAGCCACGATGCGTGCGATGGACCAAGTGTCCGCACCGGTAGTGGCCATCGCGGCCATTCTTGCCGCCGTATTCATCCCGGTTGCGTTCCTCGGCGGCATCAGCGGCCAGCTTTACCGGCAATTTGCTTTGACCATCGCGGCGTCGGTGCTGATTTCGGCGTTCAGCGCGCTATCGCTAAGCCCCGCGCTCGCGACACTGCTTTTACGGCCGCAGAAAAAGACCTCCCGTGGCCCGCTGGGATGGTTCTTCGGACATTTCAACCGGGCTTTTGCGTGGACCACGAATAAATATTTGGCGGGCGTTGGTATGCTGATCCGGCGCTCTGCGGTGGCGCTCATGATACTTGCCGTGTTCTGGGTTTCCGCCGGCTGGTTGTTCAAGAAGCTTCCGAACGGATTCCTGCCGGATGAAGATCAGGGCGCCTTCTTCGTTTCGGTCCATTTACCGGACGGCGCCTCCATCGAGCGCAACTCCCTGGCTACCGAGAAGGTCGAAAACGTGATCGCGCACCTGCCCGGCGTGGAACATTACTTTCTTCTGGGCGGCACGGATATCGCTACTCAAACCAGCAGCTCTAACGTATCCACCGTCATCGTTACGCTTAAACCGTGGGACGAGCGCAAGGCACCCGATGAGCAGCTTCCCGCGATTCTCGCGGCGGCGGGGCGAGGTTTGAGTCAGGTTCCCGAGGCATTCAGTTTCGCGTTCGGCTTGCCGCCGATCCTCGGCTTGAGTCTCACCGGAGGATTCCAGTTCATGCTGGAAGACCGCACCGGCGGCGATATTCAGCGCCTGGGGCAAGTGGCCGACAGCTTGGTGGACGCTGCCCGTCAGCGGCCGGAACTGGCCAACGTCCTGAGCACTTTCCGCGGCAATGTGCCGGCGTACGACCTCAAAATGGACGTCGACAAATTGCAAACCCTGGGCGTGCCGGTGACCGACGCCTACAATACTTTGCAAACCTTCCTCGGCGGCCTCTACGTGAACGACTTCAATGCGTTCAGCCATACCTGGCAAGTGCTCATCCAGGCAGAAACCGCCTATCGCAATCAGCCTTCCGACATCAACCGTTTTTATACCCGCGCAGCGGATGGCACCATGGTGCCGCTGGGCACCGTGGTTACGCTCACGCCGACCACCGGCCCCGACGTGGTCTACCGCTATAACCGATTCCCCGCGATCCAGATTCTGGGTGGCCCGTCGCCGGGTACCAGCAGCGGCGTCGCGGTGGACGTCATGGAGAAAGTGGCGGCAGCATCGCTCCCCGCGGGCTTCTCGTATGAATGGACCGGCACCACCTATCAGCAGAAGCTGGCGCAAGGGAACGAGGGCTTCATCTTCGGGTTCGCAGCCGTGCTGGTCTTCCTGTGCCTCGCGGCGCTCTACGAAAGCTGGTCCATTCCCTTCGCGGTGTTACTGGCGTTGCCTCTCGGTTTATTCGGCGCTCTGCTGGCTGCGTACATCCGCAATTACCCCTACGATATTTACACTCAGATTGGTATCGTCACCCTCATCGGACTCGCGGCCAAAAACGCGATATTGATCGTGGAGTTTGCCAAGGATAGTCACGAGCAGGAACTCATGTCATTCCGCGACGCGGCTATGCACGCCGCGAAACTCCGGCTGCGGCCGATTCTCATGACTTCCTTCGCTTTCATCCTGGGCGTGGTGCCGCTGGTGATAGCGACGGGCGCCAGCTCCGCCTCGCGGCGCTCACTTGGTACCGCGGTGTTTGGTGGGATGCTCGCGGCGACTTTGATCGCCGTCTTCCTAGTTCCGGTTCAATACTATGTGATCGAGACATTGGTCGATCGGCGCAAGGGCGCTGCGCCCGACCCAGGCACTGCTCCGAAGCCCGGCTCCGGGCCAAGCATGGGTCCCAAGCCGATTACCGGCACGGCACCGGAGTTTGCCGAATGAAATATACGGTATTTGTCGTGGCGGCACTCGCCCTGAGTTTGGCGGGCTGCATGGTGGGCCCCAACTATAAGCGTCCCGCAGTGGCGACTCCGCAGCAATTTCGGGGCGCGCCCACCGGAGACACATCCACCGCTGCCACACCGGATTCGCTCGCGGAGACCAAGTGGTTCGATCTGTTCCAGGACGATACCGTAAAGCAACTCGTCACGAGCGCGCTGGAAAAAAACTTCGACCTGCGCATCGCCGCGGAGCGTGTTCTCGAAGCTCGCGCTCAATACGGAATTGTGCGCGCCAATCTATGGCCTACGTTCGACGCGCAGGCCCAGTTCACTGCCTCCCGCTCCTCGACCATCGGCGCCTTTCCTTTCCCCGCGGGATCCAGTGTCAATGTCAGCTATACTCAAGCCACGGGCGATCTCAACTGGGAGCTGGATCTATGGGGGCGCCTGCGCCGCCTGAACGAATCCGCCAAAGCGCAATATTTGGCTACCGAAGAAGCGCGCAACGGCGTAAAGCTTTCGCTGGTCGGCGATGTGATGAACACCTACTTCGGGCTGCGGGAGCAGGATCTGGAGCTCGCAATCAGCCGGCAAACCGGCGATATCGCCAACGATAATCTTCGTTTAGTCAGCTTGCGGCATGACCGGGGCGCTGCCAATGCTCTGGATGTGCACCAGGCGGAGCAATTTCTGTACACGGCCACGGCGCAGATCGCCAGTTCGCAGCGGGCAATTGGGGAAAGCGAAGATGCGCTCAGCCTGCTCATGGGAAGCGCGCCCAATGACGTCCCGCGCGGCAAGTCTCTCGATCAAATCGCAGCTCCGCCGCAGCTTCCAGCGGGATTGCCATCTTCACTGATCGAACGTCGTCCCGATATTCGCCAAGCCGAACAAAACCTGATCGCGGCGAACGCCCAAATCGGAGCGGCGCGGGCGCTGCTGTTTCCGCAGATCTCTCTTACCGGGCTGCTGGGGGGACAGAGCCGCGCGCTTACTGGTCTATTCACCGCGCCAGCTCGTATGGCCAGCATCGGCCCGTCGGCCCTGATCCCCATTTTCCACGCGGGTCTCCGCTCCGGCGTACGGCTCACGGAGGCCCAGCAGCGCGAGGCGCTCATTACGTATGAGAAGACCATCTATGGTGCGCTGCGTGAAGTGTCGGACGCATTCATCGTTCACGATCATACTCGCGAGCAGCGGATCGAAGAGGAGAAGCTGGTGACCGCGCTGACGGAAAGCGTTCAACTTTCCACGCTTCGGTACCGCGGAGGCCTGGATAGCTATCTTCAGGTGCTGGATGCGGAGCGAAATCTATTCGGCGGCCAACTTACTCTTGCTCAGCTCCGGCTTCAGGAGTTGCAGGCGGTAGTCCAGCTCTACCGCGCATTGGGCGGCGGCTGGCAATAGGGGAAGTCGCAGCGGAACTCCAGCTCGCAACCCTTCAGGCCCGTTCCATGACCGGCGGAGCACGCCCGTGCGCGTCCTTGAGCCGCTAAAAGCCCAATTGCAACTGAAATTCAAGGCGCCGGTTATTGGCGCTGTTGTCGAACGCTCCAATTCCACTGGCGAGCTGGTTCGATTTGCCGAACAGAGGGGAGTTGACATCGCCGATAACCGGCCCCGGATTGACGTGATTCAACAGATTACGAACGGAAATCGCCGGGGTTAGCGTGAACTTGTGATTCTCCAGGCGGCGCAGGCCACCTCGGCCGCCGCTGAAGGACTTCGCTTCTGGTCCAAATGTGAAGGTCCGGCCAAGCCGCAAATTCACAGCAAACTGACCCGGGCCTCTTCCGTAATTGCGCGGAACCAGGTTTTCACCAGGCACCGGATTGGGATCCAGAAGTCCATAAGGCGTCGCGATCAAACCGGGCCGATTCGGCTCGGCGGCAAAAGCAGGACGCGCCGTCAACAGTCCCGTTCCGTAAATATCCTGACTCGTCGTGATATTGAAAGGAGCGCCTGACTGCAGAATAATGAGCGGACTGAATTCCAGCTTCCACAGCGTTGTAACGGTTCCGCCGAGAGATACGCGGTGGCGAATATCATTGATCGCCGGTCCGTATTCACCCGCCATATTGTACTGGTTCGCCGGAAACGTACTCAGTCCGTCAGTATTGCTGCGGGCATAATTCAATGTATAGGAACCGAACAGCGCAAGATTCTTGCGCGCTTGCGTGTTCACGTTCACGATCATCTGATTTTGATTGAACAATCCACCGGATTCCATCTCGTAGACGGGTCCCCGGCTCGGAAAAGGCAGCACACCGCTCCCCGGCGCACCGGTGTACGTGCCCGGCAACGGAGCGTTAATGTCACGCCCTTGAAATTGATGCAGGCCGTGAGTGTTCACGTATGTCAGCGCCAGCGTCGTCCTGCGCGCAAATTGCCGCTCCAGGCTCAGCATGCTCTGCAGGAGATACGGTGCCCGCAGGGTTGGGCTGAGCGTGTCGACAACCTGATTCTGCCCGGACAGCAACGCCGCGGGACTTGGAATGGAGGGATAGAAATCCGGATTAGTGACCTGAAAAAACTGCTGATCAATGCCGTTGTACCGCTGCACCGTCACCAGATCGAGCTCTGAGAAGCGCTGGTAGAAAATTCCAAAGCCGCCCCGGACCACAAGTCTCGTACTCGCGCCCTTGCGGCCTCCAGCGGGACTCCACGCAAACCCGATCCGCGGTGCGAAGTCGGCGCGGTCATGGATGTTGGTTTGCGTCTCGAAGCGCAGACCAAGGCTCACGGTAAGGTTCGGACGAATACGCCAGTCATCGCCTGCGAATAAGCCCGCATCAACGCCGCCCGCTCTCTCCAGCGGTGTGCCTGCATTCAGGGAGAATTGAGAAGCGCCCCCTCCCAGCGCGCGTATTTCCGCGGGTAAGTAGTTCATCTGTTGAAATAGCAGCGTGCGCCGGTATTGCTCGATCGAACTGATTGTTTCGCAGCCTGCCACAGTGGGGACATCGGCGTCGCATAAGATTCCAGGGACGACGGGAGCGTTATTGGGCCCCAGGATCGGAGCGTAAGCTCCTCCGAAAACATAGGTACCGAGGAAATTAGACTGCGAGACACTGATGATCGAAAGCGCACGCAGGCGGACGCCGAACTTTATCGTGTGCGAATGAGCCGCGATGGTCGTATAGTTCTGAATCTGGAAGTGATGATGGATGTAGCTTGAAAACGTGTCGGGATCCCCACCCCCCGTAAACGCATTCAGCACTTCCAGGGTTGGCTCAAGATCCGTGGCCTGATGGGTCTGATACTGGTGAAGAAACTGAAATTGAGTCTGGTTGACGATGTTTGCACCCAGGGTCGCAATTTCCGTCACCTGCAAAGCATGCTCGCGAAGATGGATGTTCGCGCCCTGCGAGACCAGAGCAAAGTTGCCGACTCCGGTATTGTCGTTGTCATTCTGGGTAAGCCCATAGCGGACCGTGAGCGAATGTTTGGGGCTCAGTTGCACGTCGAGGCGCGGACCGATACGGACGCGCCTAAATGGGCTCACAAAGGTTTGCGTGTACGGATTGATAATAGCCAGCGTGGCTGGGTCGAGGATAGCGCCGTTGATAACCGCGCCATTACCCACCACCCGCCGGTCCGCATCGACAAAGAAAGATGCGCGCCGATTAATAGGGCCGCTCAGGCTTCCGCCATACTGCTTCAGATCGAATGGCGGCTTTTCCGCTGCGTACGGATTTCGTGAATTAAAGATGTCATTGCCGTAGTTGAAGTGGGTCTCTCCTCGAAATTTGTCGCCGCCTGATTTCGTGATCAGTTCAATTCTTCCCAATCCCATTTCGTCGAACTCTGGAGCAAACGGGTTTTGGTTGATCCGCACCTCGCTGATCGCCGCTTTACCAGGCAGAATGGCATCACCCGCCGCCACACCATCGATATAAATGTTTGCCGGGTTCAATCCAGCCGATGGCCCGGCTAGCGCGCGGATGTCCGACTCCAAATCGTCGGGATCGTCAGAAAGTGCATGAAGACCCTCTTGTTTGAAGGTGGTGGCGCTGGCATTTGCGTCGGGATCGGTGGTCACCACCGCCGACAGGTCCTCGTGAACCGTGACGGATTCACTGGAAACTGACAGCCGCATCACGATATTGACGGTGGCTTGATTCCCGTTGATACCGATCTGGACGGGGTCGCGCTGCACGAATCCCGGCGAAGTGACCTGAAGAATATAGGCTCCTGGCTCCAGACCATTCAGCAAGTACCGGCCGTCGGCCGCGGACTTGGAGAGCCTAGAGGTATCCCGCGGTCCAGTCGCGGTGATGATTGCTCCGGGAATCGCAGCGCCGGTATCATCCAGAATGGTGCCCTGAATCGTTCCCGCGAGAGGTTGCGCAAGCCCAGTTGAAATCGCAATGCAAAATAACGCCATGAAGTGAATTCCGCAATTTCGCAAAAAGTGTGATTCACCGTGCAATCTTCTACAGCTCACAGCCTTCAATCCCTCCAGATAACCTGAACTTCTCAAAGAACCCGACTAGCCGTTCCAAAACACAAAAAGGCGCCGTTCGAGGTTTGTTTCCTCGCCAGTGGCCAAGATCCTTAACTTTTAGGAATTGGGCTATTCAGGCGAGGCCGGTAATGCCGGCCTCAATAATAATGGCTGCTAGGTCTGTGACCGCCTGAAAAGAGGTCATAAAGCATTTCCGATTCAGAATGTTTTGGCCTATACTGGGGTATGTCAAGACGCCCCATCGAATTTCAGATGTCCCGGGAAGATGAGAAAGCAGTCCGCGAGATTCTTCGGGCCGGGATTCAACAGGTTCGGGTGGTGCTCCGGGCCATTGCCCTGGAGCAGTTGACGGCGGGCCAGACCGCACCCGTGGTGGCTGGTATTGTTCATCTCTCTGCCCAGGCGGTTCGGCGGATCGCTCATCGCTATCAGGAGGCCGGCCTGGAGGGCGCTTTGTATGAGCGGCAGGGACGTGGCTCCCAGGAGTTGCTGAATGCCTCCGAAAAGCAGCGCGTCATTGCGATGGTTTGTAGTCAGCCTCCCGAGGGACAAGCGCGGTGGACGGTCCGGCTGATCGCCGAGCAAGCCGTGAAGCGGAAACTGGTTCCGCGAGTGGGGCGCGAGACCATCCGGGTTTTGTTGACCAGCCACGACCTGAAGCCGTGGCGGGAAAAAAATGTGGTGCATCGCCGACCTGGACGCCGAGTACCTCCGCAAGATGGAAGACGTTCTGGCAGTTTATGAGAAACCCTATCGTGCCGCCGAGCCGGTGGTTTGCTTGGACGAAAAACCTGTCTCTCTCCATTCGGATCTGCGAGCACCCCTCCCGGCGCGTCCGGGCCAAGTCGCCAAACGCGATAACGAGTACAAACGTTGCGGAACCGCGAACGTCTTCTGCGCCGTGGAACCCAAGGCGGGCAAGCATTTTACCTTTCCGACCCCGGATCGCTCAGCGCCCGAGTTGGCCCGCATACGGAATCGAATCATCGCCAGTTATCCGTTTGCTCGAACGATCCACCTGGTCATGGACAATCTCAACATCCACTGCCGGAAGACCCTTACCGACTACTTCGGTGAGGTAGAAGGCGCCTATCTCTGGAACCGTCTCTCGGTTCACTACACTCCCAAACACGGGAGCTGGCTGAACCAAGCCGAAATCGAAATCAGTCTCTTCGCCCGGCAGTGTCTCGGAAAGCGCAGAATCCCCACTCTGGACCTGCTTCAACGGGAGGCCCACGCCTGGAACCGGAAGATCAACCGCGACAAGATCAAGATCGACTGGCGATTCAGCCGCAAAAAGGCTCGCCAGAAGTTCGGCTATGATAAGAACTCTTTCACGCGGTCATAGACCTAGAGCCTGAATAACCGGAATAGAAACGAAAGAGGGAGCGACGCGTTTGCGGAGAAGCTGATTGAAACTTGTAACCGTCATCTCGTCTCTTCCGATAGCATAGACGGAAAAGATATGCAGATGCAAGATTGAGAAGGTGATCTTCTGGAAAACACGCCCAATCCGCTTCGTGAATTGAAGCGAAGAATCGGCTGCGGCCGCACGGCGCGAACTCAGCTCCAATCAACCGCGTCCTGCGCATCGGGCGATTGTGACGTTCCGACTGCCCCTCAGGTGTATACTTACTTTTATCGATTCGGCCCGCATGATCCCCCGGAACAAGCCCCTACCTATCGCTTTGCTCTTATCCACTCTGGTGGTCGCGCAAACCCCTTTATCGGTTCCCAACGGCCTGCCTGCGTGGGCGTTTAACATCCCGGATAAAGTACAGCCGCCCAGTACGCCCGCTAACGGACCGGTACGTGTGCCCGGCAGCAGCAAGGTGTATGAGGCCTGGAAGATCGCAGGCAACGCGCATCCGCCCGATTGGTTTCCTGACGAGCACGGTCCCGCGCCCAGCATCGTGACCGGTGAAGGCGGCGCGACGACCATGGCGTGCGGCTCCTGCCATCTGATGTCGGGACAAGGGCACCCGGAATCGGCCGATCTGGCGGGCCTCCCCGTGGAGTACTTTGTGCGACAGATGCGCTATTTTAAATCCGGCGCACGCAAAGACGATCTACGCATGGGTCCGATCGCCAAGGCGACGTCCGACGAGGACGTCCGGAAATCCGCCGAGTACTTCGCCGCATTGAAGCCGATCCCGTGGGTGAGGGTCATCGAAAGCGCCATGCCGCCGAAAACGTATGTCGCCACCGGGGGCCGCCACCGGCTTTTATCTCCCGAGGGCGGCACGGAGCCTATCGGCCATCGCATCATCGAGATTCCGGTTGATCCCCAGCGAACCAACGATCGCGATCCGCACTCGCCCTTCCTGGCCTATGTTCCCCCCGGCAACATCGCGAACGGAGAGGCGCTGGTGAAGACCGGCGGCAGCGGCAAGACTATAGCCTGCGCGATCTGTCACGGCGATCAGTTGAAGGGCCTAGGCGAGGTGCCTAGAATCGCCGGACTGCAGCCGGTCTATATCGCGCGGGAGCTCATCCAGATGCAGAACGGGTCGAGCGCGGGCGTGAACGCGGCGCTCATGAAGAGAGCTGTTGTGAACCTCACCGAGGACGACATCATTTCGATCTCGGCGTACCTCGGAACGCTCGCACCGCAGTGAGCCCGGCTCAAGCGCGAGTGGCCAGGCCCAACACGGTTCGCTGTACGATCTCCCGAGTCAGCGGAACTTTGTAGGCGTTCTTCGCGAGCGGCGTCGCTCCGGCCACCGCGGCTTGCGCCAACTTTCGCGGCAAGCTCCGGCGTGACGCGCTGTCCTGTCAGCAGACGCTCGGCCTCGGGGACGCGCCATGGAATCGGAGCCACGCCTCCCAGGACCACTCGCGCGGAGCGGCAGACGTCTTTGCTCCATCTATCCAGCACGATAGCCGCGCGACACAACCGCGTGGGTCCAAGCTTCGCGGTCGAGCACCTTGTGATATGTGCTGCGCGTGCCGGGGCGCGCTGCCGGGAAGTTCGATCGACGCCAGCACTTCATCGTCGCCGAGCGCGTTCTCGCGCGCCGCGTTTTGCTTCGGCAAAACGAAGAAGTCCGCCGCTGGAATCGTTCGCTCGCCCTTCGGCCCGACGATGCGGAACTTTGCGTCCAGCGCCACCAGCGCCGGCGCGGTGTCCGACGGATGCACGATGAAACTGGGACCGCCGCCGAAGATGGCGTGGAACTGATTCTCGCCGGTGATCGAAAAACAGGTGTTGCCGCCGGCCTTGAAGCACGGGAATCCGTTGCGGAAATACCAGCACCAAGGGCGCTGGCACACGTTGCCCGCCAGCGTTCCGGCGTTGCGGATCTGCGGCGTCGCCACGCTTCCGGCGGCTTCGGCCAGCACGGCGTAGTCGCGCAGGATCAGCGGATGATGGCTCAGCGCGTCGAGCGTAATCAGGCCGCCGATATTGACGGCTCCATTGGCCGCGGTCACCTGATCGAGCCCCTTGATCGCTCTCAAATGAATCAGAACGTCGGGTGCGACGATCCGGTCCTTGACCATGCCCAGCAGATCGCTTCCGCCGCCGGCGATCATCGCCTGACTGCCATTGGCCCGCGCCTGCTCGGCGAAGGTCACGGCCTGCCGCAGATCGCGCGGGATTTCGATTGATCAAGGCTTTCATGCGAATGCTCCTACCAGCTTGTCGCGGCGAATGGGAAGCTCTTTCATGCGGCGTCCGGTGGCGTTGAAGATGGCGTTACCTACCGCCGCCACTGCCGGAAGCTTGCCCGCTTCGCCGATGCTCTTCGCGCCGAACGGGCCGTAGCCGTCGTCGCTTTCGACGAACATCACTTCGATTTCGGGCGCGTCCATATGCGTGAGTACGCGGTGTCCGTAGTAGCCGGCGGTCAGCGCCTGCCCGCTGCGCGGGTCGTAAAGCAGCTCTTCATGCAGCGCCATGCCGATCCCCATGGTCGCCGCGCCCTTGATCTGGCCGCTGGCCGAAAGCGGGTTCACGATGCGCCCGCTGTCGTGCACCGCCAGATACTTGACCACGCGGACGTGGCCTACGGCGGTGTCCACTTCGACCTCGACGAAATGCGCGCCGTAGGAACTGCGCACTTTGCCGCCGCGATCGTTGGGTTGGCGTCGACCGTTGCGGTGAGCAGGTCGCCGCCCTTCGGCAGCCCCTTTTCCGCGATCTGGCGCTTCAAGTCCTGCGCGGCTTGGGTCACCGCGTAGCCCGTCATGATCGTCGTCCGGCTGCCGGACTCGCCCACCGAATACGGGCAGCGGCTGGTATCGCCCCAGACCACTTCCACCTGCGAGAGCGGCACGCCCAGCGCTTCGGCCGCGATCAGCCCCATCGTGGTCTTCGCGCCGCCGCCGACATCGGTGACGCCCACGTGCACGCGATAGCGGCCGTTCGAATCCACGTCCATGACAGCGCTGCTCGGACCCAATCCCGCGCGGAAAGCCAGGAACGCGAACCCCGCGCCGCGCTTCACCGGCCCGGCATCGGAGCCGGGCTTCGCGCGCCAGCGCTTCTTCCACTCGAAGGCTTCGGCCCCGCGGCGGATGCAATCCTCCAGCGTGTAGTTGGTGTACGGCGTTTCGTCGTTGGCCTTGCGCGTCATGTTCTTCAGCACGAAATCCACCGGGTCCATGCCGAGCTTGAATGCCACGTCGTCCATCATGGATTGAATGCCGAAGAAGCCCTGCGGGAACTCCGGCCCGCGGAAGTTCGCGGAGGTCGTCTTGTTGGTATAAACCGGATACACCAGCGCTTCGAGATGCGGAACCTGGTACAGTTCCACGCCGCCGATCGCGCCCGAATTCTTCCGATACGGACCCATGCCGCTATAGCCGCGCAGTTGCAGCGCCTGCAGCGCGCCGTCATGGCTGACGCCGACCTTGTAATACTGCACGGTCGGCCAGCGGCCATGCATGCCGATGAAATCTTCCTTGCGCGACAGCTCCAGCCGCACCGGCGCGCCCGCCAGTTTGGCCAGCGTCGCCGCGATCAGGTCCGCATCCTGATTCTGATTCTTGTTGCCGAAGTTGCCGCCCATGTACTGGCACACCACGCGCACATTACTCTTTCGGAATGCCCAAATCCCGCGCCATATCGGTGCGGCAATTGGCGATGCCGCCGGTGGGCGTATACATGGTGAGCTTGTCGCCCTCCCACACGGCCAGGCTGGCGCGCGGCTCCATCTGCGCGTTGTGCACGAAGGCGGTGGTGTAGCGGTCCTCAAACACCATCGCGGAATTGCGGAAGCCTTCCTCGATATTGCCGCGCCGTTCGGCGATCGGCTTGGCTTCATTCTTGATATCCAGCGACAGATTTCCGTCGGGCCAGATCTGCACCGCTCCCGGCTTCAGCGCTTCTTCGGGTTCGAGCACAAACGGCAGCACCTCATATTCCACCGCGATGTGCCGCAGCGCTTCTTCGGCGGTGTGCCGGTCGACGGCCGCCACCGCTGCGACGGGCTCGCCCACAAAGCGCACCGGATTATTGAACGCGTAGCGGCGCTGCTTGGTGATCTTCTTGACTTCCTCCACATACTGCCGTCCACCCGCGACCGAGCCCGCGCCCCACACGAACGCGCAGTTCTCGTGTGAGACCACGGCCTTCACACCGGGCATGGCCAGCGCCTTCGAAGCATCGATCTTGACGATCCGTGCATGGGGATGCGGGCTGCGCAGCACTCGCGCGTACAGCATGCCCGGCACGCTGACATCGCTGGTATACGTTGCCTTGCCGGTCACGCGCTGGCGGGCGTCGATGCGCGTGGTCGCGCGGCCCAGGGTCTTCAGCGGCTGTACGTTTTCGCCCGCGGCATTGTCGATGATCGTAATCTTCGGATTGCCGGTGGTCCCGGCTGCGGCCGCTAGCGTGGCGGCAACGTAGCGGTTGTAGTTCGAGCAGCGGCAGATGTTGCCGGTCATGCCGGCGCGGACTTGCTCGCGCGTCGCGTGCGGGTGCGCGGCCAGCACCGCCTTCGCGCTCATCAACTGGCCGGAGGTACAGAAACCGCACTGGGGCGCGTCGTGATCCATGAAGGACTGCTGCAGCGGATCGAGCTTGCCATTCTGTATCAGGCCTTCCACCGTGGTGATCGCATGCCCGTCCATCCACACCGCCAGTTGGCTGCACGAGTACATGGGCTTGCCGTCGATGTGTACGGTGCACGCGCCGCATTCGCCGCGATCGCAGCCGAGCTTGGTGCCGGTGAGCCCCAGGTGATCGCGCAGTACCTCGGCCAGCGTCCAGCGATCGTCCACTTCGACAGCGTTCCCGGCGCCATTGACGGTCAAATGTATGGTGGCGCGATTGGGTCCCGCGGTATCTGCGGCAGGAGCTTTGCGCCCGAAGCGCGGGAACGGCTGTCGCCGCGACCAGGGCGGCGCCGGTGCCTTCAATGAACTGGCGTCGGGAAAGTGGTTTGTTGTTCCTGGGCTTGCTCATGATTACTCAAATGTTGACACATTCGAGCAGAAGAGCAAAGCGCCGGTCGCAGGGAAGATACGATCGGGCTCAGCCCAACAAGCCGCCGTGTCCCATGCACGCCACTTCCCAGCCGGAAACATGGTAGCGGGCCAGCATGGGCGGCAAGATCAGGTCGACGACATTCGGCTTCGCGGAACGGAAACAGCCCGGTGCGGAAACGATCGGAATTTCATCTTTATAACCCAGCAATAGCAAATTGCCGGGTTCCACCGGCGCCAAAAAGCGTTCGAGATGGCACCCGATACGGGTCATCGCCCGGCCAATAACATCCTCCGGACCGGCCGGCGCCGTGGTCGATCCTACCAGCACCACCGTGGGTTTCGCCCGCAGCAAATGCTGAAGATTGCGCGCCGCGGCGTCTTCCTCTTCCGTACACGACAGAATGAAACTGGGAGTCGCGGCGTAACGCTCCAGGCGCTGCCGCAGGATGTTTTCAAACAACTGCCGCGCACGGTCTCCATGCACTGGGTCCGAGTACAAAACTCCCACCGTAGGGTTGCGAATAGGTCTGGCCTGCAGAATCGGCCCGCGATCCTTCACGATATTGATCACCGCTTCGAGTTGGGATTGGGACACAGCGAAGGGTGTGCTTTTCACCGTGGCGATGCGCTGGCCCGCGCGGGCAAATGTGAAATTGGGAACGGTGGCGATCACTACACTCGAAATGCAGTTGATCTGCTTCAGCAGCTCGTCGTTCACCAGCACGCAGCAGTCTTCGGTGGCGAATAGATTGGCCCGGCCGCCGGCCGCCAGCCGGATTTCAAGGCAGCCACAACCCATCTCCTGGGCCGCATTGCTGACCGCTTCGTCTTCGCCGACTTCTCCATCCTCGAGTTCGGTGACCCAAACCTGCCCCAGTCCCTCGGTTTCGAGCGACCTCACATCCTCTTCGTTCAGGACGTGCCCTTTGCCCAATAATTTTCGGCCGCTCGGGCGGAAGATCGTGCAGCAGAGAATCCTCCCAGCGGACTCTCTTATATCGACGGTCTGCGCTTTCATGGTCCCTCCCGAGGCATTCGCCTACTTTGAACCGGTCCCGTCGCAAGTATACTCGAACTGCAAGCTACTAAATCTGGTGCGAATCCAAGGCTGCACGGACTCAGACTCGCTAGATGATAGTGGCGAAATGATTAAAACAATCTCATAGATAATTCAGGTCTGCTGTTTCGACTATAGCAGGGAATAACGCCGACCAATTAAGCCGGACTGCAGCGGGTTCCAACAGGAGCGCCCGACAGCAACGCTTCGACGATACCGGGATGCGCCCCAGGAGCGATCAGCACCTCCCCCACCCCCTGCTGCAACGCGCTTACGGCAGCCTCAATCTTGGCTTGCATGCCGCCCGTAGCGACGCCGGAAGCGACCAAGTGGAGCGCTTCCTCGATGGTGAGTTGTGCGCAGGTCTGGCCATGCGCATCGCGAACTCCCTCGACATCGGTCAGGAAAATCAGACGATTCGCGCGATAACCCTGTGCGCACGCAACGGCCATTTGGTCGCCATTTACGTTGAACATGGAACCATGCGCGTCTCCCGCCACGCACGCCACCACGGGCAGATAGCTGTCCTTCACCAGCAGTTCCAACAGGCGGCCGTCGGACGCCACCGGCTTGCCCACGTGCCCCAATGCTGGGTCGAGCGGAACCGCATCCACCAGTCCGCCGCTCAGGCCGCTGAGACCCACCGGCCGCGCCCCCGCCGCCCGAAAGGACGACACTAGCTGGGCGTTCACGCTCCCGGCAAATACCTTGACGACGGCATCGATTACCTCGTCGGTAGTCACGCGTAGCCCGTTGACGAAACGGCTCTCCACGCCGCGTTCCGCCAGGAAGCGTGTCATCTGCTTACCCCCGCCGTGGACCACCACCACTTCCTCCCGCCGGGCCACACCGGCGATCTCCCGCGCCAGCCGTTCGCGCGATTCGGCGTCGTCGAGCAGCGTGCCACCCAGCTTGATCAGCAGCCTCACGCGGTCCTCGTCAGGAGTCCGGCGGTTTCGGGGTATCCCAGCAGCAGATTCATATTCTGCACGGCTTGGCCGGCTGCGCCTTTCACCAGATTGTCGATAGCGGAAACCACCACCGCGCGGCCAGCCGAGGCGTCATAATAAACACCGATATCGCAGAAATTGGTGCGCGTGACGGCGCGCAGATCCGGCGCTTGCCCGGCGGGATAGAGGCGCACGAACGGCTCGTCCGCATACGCTTTCCGATAGATCGCCAGCAGATCCTCCGCCGAACTCACGCCGCGGGCGCGAAAATAGATGGTTTCGAGAATTCCGCGGTCGATCGGCAGCAACTGGGCCGTGAAGCTCAGCTCGCCTTCGTCCAACCCCGAGGTGCGCAGAACTTCGGGTACATGCCGGTGATTAAATACTGAATAAACCGAGAAATTATCCGCAACTTCACAAAAACTGGTCTTGAGGGACGGCTTGCGCCCGGCCCCGCTGACGCCGGACTTGGCATCGCAAACAATCCCCGCCTCACGGACCACCACGCCGGACTCGACGAGCGGCTTGATCGCCAGGTTCGCCGCCGTTGGATAACAGCCGGGGTTTGAAACCAGCCGCGCTCCCGGAATCCGCGAGCGATAGAATTCCGGCAAGCCATACACCGCCTCGGCCAACAGTTCCGGCTGGGTGTGCGGCTCTTTGTACCAACGCCGGTAATTTTCGACGGTACCCAGGCGGAACGCACCGCTCAAATCGATCACTTTGGCACCGGCCTCGAGCAGCGGCGGCGTCAGTTCCATCGACACTTCCGGCGGCGTCGCAAGGAACACCACGGCAAGTCCCTCGTCGCGCACTGCTTCCGCAGAGAACTTTTCGCGGCGGGGCCCCACATGTCCCATGGGCCGCGGCCGGTCCTCCGCGTCGCGATGCTCCAGGAGCACGGGCTCAACCTGCGGATGCTTCTCCAGGATGCCGGCCAGCTCCGCGCCGCTGTATCCTCGGAAACCTACGATTCCAACTAGAGTCGCCATGATTAAATATTCATCCTACTGAATAATTATACTTTATACTCAAATTTACCATGCCTGTTTCCGCGGGACTGTGCGCCAGCTGCACGAACGTCAAGGTCATGCGCTCGGATCGACAATCCGTTTTCTACTTGTGCCAGTTGTCGTTTATCGATTCGCGATTCCCGAAATACCCGGCGCTGCCGGTCCTAAACTGTGACGGCTACGTTGAGAAATCTCCGGCCGATTCCGCGGAACCCGATGCGACACCCTAGCGGCCTCCCCCGGCCTTGCGCCAGTCTTTGAGTTCCGTCACCCGCCCTTGTCCCAGTGGAGGCTTTAGCTCTTTGATATGGAAATCCACCGCCTGCCCGTGCACAACGACCAGAGCGTATCCAAAGAACCAGCCGTCGCGATATTGCATGGTGCCACGCAGATGCCCACCGGCGCTAGGCATCGAGACGTACTTCACTCCTTCTAAATCGATGTCCAACATCTGATGCAAGTGGCCGGCGACGACATACTGGACGCCATATTGTTTCGCTAACTCGTGCAGCCGGAATCGAGGATTCTGAAACATCGCATCGATCAGCCACGAGGGGCGATGCGAGACGATGAACTTGACGGGCTGATCTTTGTGGGCCTGCAAGTCCATTTGCAGGAATTGCAACTCCTCAGGCGAAAAGCTGTCGGACCGGCTATTGTCCAGGATCGTAAAATGCGCCTGTGAGTAGTCGAAACTGTAATGCGGCAGATGGGGCGGCTGCGCCCGATCGGGCAACTGCGCCAGATGCGCCGCATACTTCCGAAACAGCGCCTCCGAACGCGCCGACCAAATGTCATGATTTCCGGGGGTAAGATAAAGCGTGAAGCGCCGGTAGGGTATCAGGATCCGCTCGAGCTGCCGCCATTCGGCTTCCGCGGTGGCGTCGCTCAATCCCTGAATCGAGTCGCCGACCGTGAGCACGAAGGCGGGATCCTCGGCGGCGGCTTCCTGCCAGACGCGTTCATACACGCCGGGCTCAGTCTCGCCGGTGCGGTCGCCCAGAATCACGAACTGGAAAGAATCGTGCTCGGTGGCGGCCCGCTGGGCGGCAGCCTGGCTGCCCAGCAGCCAAACCCCGAGCGCCATCGGCAGAATGGCGAAGCGCCAGTTCCGCAGGCTACGCATTCTCGGGCCAGCCTAGAAACGTGGCCTGTTCCTCCAGGCGTGGCTGACCCACACACTGAGGGGCTCGTGCTCCCACAGCGCACCCCAGCAGAGAGCCGCGATTAGCACGACCCATAAAATGTCCCAGTCCCTCCGCTTGGCCATGAACATAACATTCCATTAGTCACAGAGAAAAGCAAGTGTCTTTTTGAGGAAAAGTACCCGTGCAACCAGAAGTGATTGCGCGAACTTACGCCCCGGAGCGTTTGCGCACATCAATGTTCAGGCGCTTGATCTTCTGGTTGAGCGTCGAGAGAGGAATGCGCAGCGCCTCGGCGGCGGCCGTTTGGCTCCAATCGGACGCCTCCAGTTGTTCGATAATCTTGCGGCGTTCATAATCCGCCACGATCTCAAATAACGACGCGTCCGCCGGCAGATGGCCGCTTTCGTCGCGGCGGATGCGCATGCCCTTCGATTCGAGAAGATGTTCCGGCAGCACGTCTACCGGGACCGGCGGCTGCGAAGCCAGCACCACGGCGCGCTCGACCACGTTCTCCAGCTCGCGCACGTTGCCCGGCCAGGCGTGGTCCATCAAAATCTGCATGGCTTCCGGCTCGAAGGTGAGCCGGGACCGCCCGCTGTCATCCAGCAGCTTGTCGTTCTCGCGGCAGTACTTGGTGAAGAAGTGTTCGACCAGCGCCGGTATATCTTCCTTGCGCTCGCGCAGCGGCGGCAGCGCCAGGTTAATCACGTTGAGCCGGTAATATAGGTCTTCCCGGAAGCGCCCTTCCTCCACCAGCTTCTTCAGATCGGCGTTAGTGGCGGCCACGATGCGCACGTCGACACGAACAGTTTCGGTCGAGCCCAGCGGCATGAACTCGCGCTCCTGGATGACGCGCAGCAGTTTGGTCTGGGTTTCAAGCGAGATGGTGCCGATCTCATCGAAGAAAATGGTGCCGCGGTTGGCGGTTTCGAAATAGCCCTTGCGCGAAGCCACCGCGCCGGTGAAGGCTCCTTTGACGTGGCCGAACAGCGCCGATTCCAGCAGGTCCGGCGGCACTGAACCGGAGTGCACTGGAACGAACGGATGCTCCGCGCGCACCGAGTAGGCGTGGATGGCATTGGCAATCAGCTCTTTGCCGGTGCCGGTTTCGCCGGTGATCAGAATGGTGGCGCGCGAGGCCGCCACCTGGCCCACCAAGTCCAGGATCTTGAGCATGCGCTCGCTCTTGCCGACGATGTTGGGGAAGCTGTAGCGCTGGCGCAGGGCGCGTTTGAGCTCGGTATTCTCGCGCTCCAGCCGGCGCTTCGAGATCATGCGGTCGATCTCGATCAGAAGTTTTTCGTTGTCCCAGGGCTTGGAAAAGTAGTCGTTGGCCCCGCGCTTGAGCGCCGTGACCGCCACTTCCACCGATCCGTAGGCGGTGATCAGGAAAATGGGGGTCTCGCGGTCGCGTACGCGAATTTCCTCCAGAACCTCCATGCCGCTCTTGTCCGGCATCATGAGATCCAGCAGCACCAGATCGAAGGTAGACCCTTCCAGGCGTTTCAGTCCCTCGGTGGCGTTGGCGGCCAGCTCCACGCGGTAGCCTTCGGAGGATAACAACACCTCCAGGCTTTCGCGGATATCCGGCTCGTCATCGATCACCAGGATATGACCGTGCGTCATTTCCGGCGTCGAGACATCCGGCGGGAGATCGGGAAGAATACTGGCCATTTACTGGACGATCGTTACTGGACGATGATCTTTGATTGTGCCACGGCGCCGCTTGGCAAAGAAACGGTAGGGGAGGAAACAGCAGACGAGGAAACGGATGAAGCCGCGGACGTCGAGGCGGTCGATATCGCATGCACGGGGGTGGGCTCGGGACGCGGACGCGCCACTCGCGGTGCGGGCATGGCTTCCACCGCCGGTTCCGGGAACGAAAGCTCGAAGCGCGTTCCGGCGCCCAGGTCGCTCACGGCTTCAATTTCACCGCCATGCTCCTTCACGATTCCATAGCTGACCGAAAGCCCCAGGCCGGTGCCTTTCTTGGCGGACTTGGTGGTGAAGAACGGATCGAATATGCGCGTAAGATTTTCGGCCGCGATGCCCGCGCCGGAATCGGCCACCGTGACCCGCACCTGCCGGTCCTGCGATCGTGCGGTCCGGACAGCCAAGGTTCCACCGTTCTCCATGGCATCGCGCGCATTGAGGAACAGATTGAGAAACACCTGCTGCAGTTTTCCGGGATTGCCCCGGATGCGCGGCAGCCTCTCATCGAGCGCCAGCTTCGCCTCGATGTGGGCCTTGCCCAACTGGTGCTCCAGGAGCGTGACTGTCTCGCTGATCACCTTGTTCAAATCCACCATGGCAAATTCCGTGGTCGAGGTGCGCGAGAAATTCAGCAGCGAGTTCACGATTTCACTGGCGCGGAAAGTCTGCTTGGCGATCTTCTCGAGCAGCGGGGCCTTCTCGGTGTCGCCCGAAATCTGTTTCGCGAGCATCTGCGCGTAGGTGGAGATCACCGCCAGCGGTGTGTTGACTTCGTGCGCCACGCCGGCCGCCAGGAGTCCAATCGAGCTCAGTTTATCGGCCTGCATCAGACGGCGTTCCAGTTCCGCGCGATCCGTGATGTCCTCGAAGATAATCAGCCGGCCAATGTGCGCCCGGTCGCGCGCGATCAACGGCGCGGCGGCGATGTTGAGCGTGACTGTATTGAGGCCCGGCGCATCCGGGCGCAGCACGAATTTATAGATGTTATGCACGCTTCCCGCGGCGCGCGAGGGATCCAGCGCCTCGCACAAGTCTTCCGGCAGCAGTTCGCTCAGCTTGCGGCCCACGGCCTCGGTGCGCGAGATCCCGGTAAGCCTTTCGATCTGCGAGTTCCAACTGTCCACGCGGTCGTCGAGATCGGCGGCCAGGATGCCGACGTGGATGGACTCCACGATATTTTCCGAAAATTCCTTCAGCCGCTCGAACTCTTCCACCTTGCCGGCCAGCGAGCGGTAAAGCATCGCGTTGTCGACGGCGATTCCTACGTAACTCGAAAGGGTGACCAGCAATTCCACGTCATCGCTCGAAAGAAAATCGCCGGTCTCGGTGCGGCTCACTCCCAGGTAGCCGATCGTGCGGCCGCGCGCGGCGCAGGGCAAATAATAGGTCAGATCCAGTTCAGCAATCGAACGACGCACGCCGGCGGGCCATTTGTGCGAAACCACGTCCAGCATGTTGCGAGTGCGCTCAAAAAACAGATAGGGCTTGCCGGGATTCGGAGTCAGAAAGCCGAGATCCAAACCGTAAGGCGCATTTTCCGTTTTGCGGCCCTGGCGATTGTTAGCCATCTCCAGCTGGAACTTCTGCTCCGTTTCATTCCACACGAAGAACGCCACGTGACTGATGCCCAGCGTGCGGATCAGCCGGTCGGCTACGCTTTCGAGCATCTCGCCCATGTTCGCGGGCGATCCCAGCTCGCGCGCAAACTCGATCAGGGTGCGGCGATAATCGTAGCGGTCTTTATAGAAGTAATAGCGGTCGAGCTGTTCCTGAATCCATTTGCGTATCGGCTGGAACACGAAGGCAGCGATCAGAATCAGCGCTACCATTGCCGTACCGCTCAGGTCACTGGTCTTACTGACTGAAAAGATCACGCTATAGAAGATGGCGAGCACGCACAAGGTTGCCAGCGTATAGACATAGCCTTCCTGGAAAATGATGTCGACGTCCATCAGCCGGTAGCGCAGAATAGCGTAAGCCCATGTAAGAGGTATCAGCGGAAGCGACAACACCGCCAGGTTCATGGCATGCGTGGGAACCACGCCCATCAAATACGGCACCACGTAAATCGCGGCGAAGGGCACGATACCGACTACCGCGCCGTTGCGCAGCCAGGTCAATTGGCGGCGGACCACGGGATCGTCGGCGTGCCGCAACTGTGAAGTCAGCACCGCTGCTCCCGCCAGATACATCGCGCACAGGAAACCCAGCCAAACGCGATCCAGCAGCCAGCGCATTTCGAGCATCGGCGCGGCCGTGGTCACCCAGCCGTAGACAAAACCCAGGTGGATGGCGAGCATTGCGAGTCCCGGAAGGTACAGCAGCAGCACCAGGCCAGAGGACGCTTCGAGGGGGTCTGAACCGCGCCGCCGAATCCACTTCTGCGGCTCCGGAAATACACAACAGAAATGGAGGAACAGCGTGGGCGCCAGGAACCCCGCCACCAAATTTCCCAGATAAATCACTTTGTCGAAATTGTTCAGCTTGCCCGAGTAGTGGAAGGTGAACAACACAAAACTCGCCACGCACAACATGAAGAAGAGCTGGGCGCGCGGAGCGCTTCCACGCCGGAAGTACACGAACAGCCCGATCGCCAGATATACGGCGCCGACGGCGTACTGGTAGAAGACGGTCGAATCGCGATCGGCCTCGCCGATGATCAGGTTGATGGGAACCTGCACCCCGTTGTGCAGGATCTGGTACTCGACTTTTTTCCAGGAACCCAGCCGCGCCAGCACCGCCGTGACATCCAGCGCCCGCTGAATTGTGAGATTGGCGATCGATACCAGACGGTCACCCTTATGGATTCCGGCCTTCTCGCCGGGGCTGTCGCGGGCGACAAATACGGCTACTACCGCCGAGTTCTGTTCGGCGCCTTGGCTCTGATCGAGCCAGGTGACGCCGTCGTCAGGCAGGTGAAATTTGCTCTGTTGTTGAAGGTTAATGGCAGCCGCGATGACGGCCGCCACGGTGATGATCACCAGCAGTGCACCAACGAGCTGTTGCCTTAGTTCCTTCATCCGGCAGACCTAGCACACGACTAGCGCACTCCTCCAGGAATTACGCTAGCAAACCAGTAGCCATTTTCCTGGCACATCTTTCTAATTGATATTATGGCACTTAGATCTGACACAGAGCTAGTTCTACTAATTTCTGGATATTGTATCCAGCAAACGGTAGGCCCTGGGGTCATTTCGCGGTAAGTAGTTTCCTAGTGGTGGCCGACAGCACTCCTCGGTGCGACAGGAACTGGGCCACCTGCCAAAGCTGCTGGTCGCTTAGAGACTGGCGATACCCCGGCATCCCAGTCAGGCGGATGCCGTTGGCGACGATCCAGTAATTTTGCCCCACCGGATCGTTGCCCATTACTTTTTGATCGAAAAACTGCGGCGGCGGCGGGTACATGCCTTTGGAAACTGCCGAGGGTGTGCCCCCAGGCAATCCGTGGCACTCGACGCACTGGTCCCGATAAATCTTGGCCCCGGCGAGCAGATTATCCTCGCTCGGCGGAATGGGCGCCACTTTGGGAGCATCCCGTGCGATCCGCGCCTGCACCGCCGTCCCGGCGAGCAACGACTCGAAAGGAATCACTGGCCCATCGACCGCCACCGGCACATAGGCAAAACGCAGGTAGAGCAGTCCGATTAGCGGCAGCACAATCCAGCCCAGGATCATCCCGATAAAGAATGGCTTCACGTTCCGATTCTACCTGCCTGCACCCCGGAGCGCGGATAATAACGCGAGGGCTAGTTCGGCAGATGAGGCGGCGCGGTAAGAAGAGGGAAAATCGCGGGCGGCTGTCCGCTGGCTTCTTCCGCTTCGACGGCGGCCACTCCCTGGTAGGTAATCTCGTAACGGGCATTGTCGCCCCGCGTCACGAGCTTGTTTTCGCGCAGGACCCAAAAACTGAACTCCAGGTGTTCGCGCGGGCAGCCCATCAGGTTTTCAAAGTCGCGCAGCACGATCCATGGCCGCTCTGCATCCGTGAAGCGTTGGTTGTAGAGCAAGCGCAGAATGGCCTGGCGCTTAACCACTTCCGCCTGCACGCCCCGCGTGCCTTGCCAGTTTTCGAACAAGTGCAGGCGGGCCTGGTCGTGGGATGCCAACTGGAGGTCAAAGGCGGCGCGGCGCGCTGGATCGGACAGCACTTCGTTCGCTTTGACGATATGGCGGAACAGTTCCTCGTTGCCGGTTTCGCGATTGTCCGGATGATAACGCTGCGCCATCAGGTGATACACGCGGCGGATGGTATCCGCGTCGGCGCGGCGGCTCACCTGCAGCGCTTCATAGTGGTCGACGCCATTCCCCAGCATCTCCACCGGCGCGCGCGGAATGTCGGACGCATGCTCAAAGGACAATCCAGCATGGAACAGGCCCCCGCCCACTTCCGAGCACCATCGCGACCTGGCATGGACCTCCGACGGCGGATCCGCCCCGCCGAACCCTCGATTTCGCCGCTAACCTGAACGGCGGCGCCGGGCTCCAAACGGCCGGTCAATTCGATCCGCAGACCGCTGCTGCTGAAGTCCACCAGCGTAACTTCGCGGCCGTCAACCTGGAGCTTTGCCTGAGCTCTTAGTGGCTTCTGATCGGGGATACCGCCGTCTTTCCGAGTCTGAGTCCACACGCCCTCCCGGAGACCTCTATCGGCGAGTTCATGCGCTTATTGAGGGGCTTTAACTAGGGATCGGCACAAATCGCAGCGCCGACTCGTCGATGCAGTAGCGCAAGCCCAAGGGCGGAGGTCCGTCGTCAAACACATGGCCCAGGTGCGCGTCGCACAACCGGCACAGGACCTCGACGCGCTCCATCGACAGCCTGTTGTCGGTCTGAGTGCGTATGTTCTCGGCGGCAATAGGCGCACTGAAACTGGGCCAGCCGGTGCCGGAATCGAACTTGGTGGACGAGCTGAATAGTGCGTTTCCACAGCAGATACAGCGGAATAAACCCGCGGTCTCTAGTTGGTAATAGGTGCCGGTAAATGGCGTGTCGGTCGAGCCTCGGCGCGCCGACCAATACTGCGCGGGTGTGAGCTGACGCCGCCAATCGCCGTCGGAACGCACGACCTTCTTCCGAATGGCCACGCTAAGCTTGCGGCCAGCGTCGTCGAAGTCAACGATGGTTACGTCGATGTTCTCGCTGCCGCCGCGAGATCGGCCAACTTGCGACAAGACCACCGCAGCGCCACCCAGGGCCAAGGGGGCGATCACCAGTGCGTGCCGCCGCGAAACCACCGCTGTGAGGGCGTCAAACACCTATCTTATTTTAGATGGTCAGCCGGTCGATCATGTCTTCCGCCAGATCCACCCCTTTGAGCGTAATCGAATGCGTGCCGTTATCGGTCCGCTTGACGAACGAGCCCTCCGTGAGATACCACAGGCTGAATTCCAGCTCCGCTTTCGATATCTTCAACATCTGCTCCAAGTCGGTAAGCGTGATGCCCGGCTGGCCCGGGTGCAAACGGCGCTGCTGGTACAACGCGGAAATGATGGCTTGGCGCTGCTCGCGAGCCTCGCGCATGCACTGCGCCGCAGTCTCTTGCGTGGGGTCCATACCTAATCTATCGGCTGAATGCCGCGTTTTGTGGCGAGAGTGGGGCCAGACTGCGGCAAGGTTGCGCGGATGAAGGCATACAATGGTGAGACGCCAAATCCATGCAAGCCGCCAAAAAAGTGAACTTGCCGAAAGTGAGCTTAACGACAGCCGACGGCCGCGTGGCGCGCATGGGATTGGCCCTCGCCAACTGGAGCGAGCGCTGGTTCCCCGATCCTCTGGTCTTCGCCTTCCTGGGTGTCCTGGTAGTGTACGCGCTGGGCGTCCTCGCCGGCGAAAGCCCGACACAGCTCGGCATCGAAGCCGGGAGGAATTTCTGGACCCTGGTGCCCTTCACCATGCAGATGGTGATGATCATCATCGGCGGCTACGTGGTGGCCTCGACGCCCCTGGTCCGGCGCGCGATCCATGGGCTGGCCGGCATCCCCACCACTCCGCGCGGAGCAATCACTCTGGTCGCATTCGTCGCGACCACCAGTTCCCTGATCTCCTGGGGACTCAGCCCGATCATCAGCGGCTTCCTGGTCCGCGAAATGACCGGCCGCATCAAGGGCATGGACTATCGCGCCGCCGGCGCCGCCGCCTACCTGGGCAACTGCTCGGTATGGGCGCTGGGGTTGTCGTCCTCCGCGGCCATGCTGATGGCCACCAAGTCTTCCCTGCCCCCGTCGCTCTTCGCCATCAGCGGACTCATCCCGCTCACCCAAACGCTTTTTCTCTGGCAGAGCATGTTGACCGCACTGATCGTCATCATTGTGTGTGGGATCGTGGCCTATCTCTCAGTGCCTTCCGCCGCGAACGCACACACCGCCGAGAGTTACGGCCTGCACTTTAAGCCGCCGGCGGAGCCGCGCGAACGCCACACCAAGCCGGGCGAATGGCTGGAGTTCAGTCCCATACTCACGATTTTGGTGGGCGCGCTGCTGCTGGGCTACCTGGTGAACGTGTTCCGAACGTCACCGCAGGGAGCGTTGGCCGCGCTCGACCTCAACACCTACAACCTGATGTTCCTCACGGTAGGACTGCTGCTCCATTGGCGCCCGCGGAATTTCGTACGCGCGGTGGCGGATGCGATCCCGGCCACCGGCGGCGTGCTGATTCAGTTTCCGTTCTACGCCATGATTTTCGGCATGATCGCCGGCACCGGACTCTCCGCCAAGCTGGCGCATCTATTCACATCGGCGAGCACACACAACACCTTCGCGCTGCTCGCGGCTACCTACTCGGCGGTGTTGGGCTTGTTCATCCCCTCAGGCGGCAGCAAGTGGGTTGTGGAAGCGCCTTACGTGTTGCAGGCCGCTATCGCGCACCAGGTCCACTTGGGCTGGGTGGTGCAGATTTATAACATCTCCGAGGCGATGCCCAACCTGATCAACCCTTTCTGGATGCTGCCGCTGCTGGGCATTTTACGCCTGAAGGCCCGCGATCTGGTGGGCTACACCACCTTGTACTTGATGGTGATGCTGCCGGTGGTGTTCTTCCTGTGCTGGTTCTTCGCGCGGACGATTGCTTTTATCCCGCCGATGAAATAGCGTGGCGTCTGATGCCGCCCTATTTTCCGCCGCGATACAGCACGCGCCAGATCTTGCCCTTCTCGCTGTCGCCGATATAAAGCGATCCGTCAGGCGCCTGCGCGACGCCATCCGGCCGCGCCACCGCGTCGTTGGGATTCATCAGCGGCATCTTGCCCGGGAAACCGCTCGCAAAGACTTCGAAGTTTCCCGATGGCTTGCCGCCCGCGAATGGCTGGAACGTCACGTTGTAGCCGGCCTGCGGCAGCGGCGCGCGGTTCCACGAGCCGTGGAACGCGATGAACGCGCCGCCGCGATACTTCGCCGGAAACTGCGTGCCGGTATAGAACATGAGGTCGACCGGCGCCCAATGCGCCGGGAAAGCCGCCACCGGCGGAGTGAATTCGGTGCAGCGCCCCACGGTTTTCCCGTCGCCGCCGTACTCGGGATTGAGGAAAAACTTCTTCTGCCCGTAATCGTAGAAGCAATAGGGCCAGCCAAAGTTGGAACCGGCGACCGCGCGATAGAGCGGCTCCGCCGGACGCTCGGCGTTTTCCTGCGCCGTGAACTTTCCGGGCCACAAGGTGTCGAGCGAATCGCGGTTATTCATCGCGATATATAGCGCGCCGTCGTGCCAGGCGATGGCCGGCATCTGGCGCAGTCCCGTCGCAAAGCGTGAGCCGTCCTTTTGGGTCTGGCCCAGTTTATTCTCGTCGAACTTCCAGATGCCGCCGTGCTCATTGAGGATGGGGCAGGGATCCTGGCCCGGCACGCCCTCTCTGCGGTCCCTGGTCTGACAGGCGTTGGAGGGCGCTCCCACATTCACATAAAGTGAACCCTTGCCGTCAAACGCAATGCCCTTGTCGCCATGCTGCGACACGCCTGGCAGATCCTTGACCACAATTTCGGGCTCTCCCGCAGGCTTCAACTGCCCGGGAGTCATCTTATAACGCTGCACTGTATTAGGCGTCGCGATGTAGAGATACCCGTTGCGCAGCGCGATGCCCGTGACGCTGGTGCTGCCGAACTTCTGTTTCATCTCGAAGCGGCCGTCGCCGTTGGTGTCGCGCAGGGCGGCCACGCCGCCATTCATGAGCGCAACGTATACATCGCCATTGGGGGCCACCGCGATGTGCCGTGCTTCACCTAGGCCATCGGCGGCCACAAACGCGCAGAATCCCGCGGGCAGCGTGATCCCGCCGTTGTTTGGATCGCAGGCGGGCGTATCGGGGGCGCCCACGGCCGGAGTCAGCGTTCCAGCGGCGCAGCCAATCAGAACCAGTACGAGTGCGGAACGGTTCAGCAAGCTCACGGGAGTGCGGTTCATCCACGGGCGGTTCATCCAGGGGCAGTTCATCCACGTGTCATTCATCAAAGGGGTCATGGCATGTTCCTCAGCGGGGCGTTGGCGCGTGGCAGGCGTGAGTGCTCTCAGCCGCGCTCGTCCATTACTTTATCATGGGGCTATGAGGCCGGCGCGGAACATAAAGATCATATCGGCGGTGGCTTTTATGCTCGGACTGGCAGCGGCGCAGTCGCCGTCATCGGTCTGGGCCGGTGTCTACTCAGACGCGCAGGCCGGGCGCGGGGCGGCGCTCTACCAAACCGCTTGCGCGTCCTGCCATGGAGGCCAACTACAGGGCAAAGGGCAAACGCCTGCGCTGACTGGCTCCGACTTCACAATGAACTGGGATGGAATGACGGTCGGCGATCTGTTCGACAAGATGCAGACCTCCATGCCCGCCGATAAGCCGGGAAGTTTGAGCCGGGAACAGAACGCCAACCTGGTCGCGTACCTTCTGAACGCCAACAAATTCCCATCCGGTAAGGCTGACCTCTCAAGCGACGCCGAACGGCTGCGGCAGATCCGCTTCGAGGCCGCACCCGCGAAATAAGCTGGAGTGCGTGCCCGCTACGGCGCGGTTATAACTTATCGAAGTGGCCTCGAAACGTTACGCCGGCGTGAAACCCATCGTCCGCCGGACAACAATAGCGCACGCTGGCCACGGCAATTTCGTCCCCCCGCTGAATCTCCACCAATGTCCCGGCATCCAGGGACTGGCTGCTCCAGAGCCTCAAGCCGCCGTTCGACACATTCAGCACCTGGACGTCGATGCAGGCTTGTGAAGCCGAACTCAACAAATGCAACTTGACGGCGTCACGCGATCTGAAGCGTGGAAATCTGCGGCGCTCATCGGACGCCGCCTGTTTCTGCTCGGTTGCGGATTCCGGCACCGGAGCTGGGAGGGCGTGACTCGCGGCCTCCGTCGTGGCGTTTGCCGATTTCAGGCGGGCGCTAAAATGGAACGTGCTTCCGGATCGGCCGTCGCTCACCACCCAAATTTCTCCGCCCATCATCTCCACCAATTGAGCGGAAATCGCCAAGCCCAGTCCCGTGCCTCCGAATTCTCTGCGGGACGAACCATCCACCTGCGTGAATGGCTCGAAAATTCGTTGCCGCTGATCGGGAGAGATGCCGATCCCCGAGTCATCAACCCGGAACAGCACATGATCGGAGCTCTCGGCCGATGTCTCGACACTCAGTCTCACCTCGCCAGACGAGGTGAATTTGATGGCGTTGCCAAGCAGGTTTCTGAGAACCTGCCGCAGGCAGTCCGGGTCTCCCAGCAGCACGTCCGGAATCTCGGGATCAATATCAAAGGTAATCTGGAGGTTTTTCTCAGCCGCGGCCTTCTCAAATCCGTTAACAGTTTTTGTCACCAGATCCCGGATCCAGAATTCCTTCGGATGCAGAATCACTTTCCCAGCTTGAATCCTGGAAATATCCAGGATGTCGCCAATGATGGTCATTAAAGAGTCGGCCGAGGATTTCACCAAGCCCAAGTATTCGCGTTGCTCCGGGTTCAGGGCCGACTCCAGCACCACTTCGGTCAAGCCGATGATGCCGTTCATCGGCGTACGGATCTCGTGGCTCATGTTGGCGAGAAATTCGCTCTTGGCCCGGCTAGCAACTTCCGCCACCTGGATGGCCAGCAGCAGGCGTGCCTCCGCCTCCTTGCGGGCCGTAATATCCACCCCGAACCCGATGACGTTGACAATGCGGCCTTGCTCATCGCGTAACGGGCCGAAGGCTACGTCTACGATGATTTGCCGGCCGCCCTTCATAAGAACGCTGGCCTCATACCGCACCATTTCGCCGCCAGCCGCACGGGCTATCGCGGTCCGAAGACGCACCCGTTCCTCGGCGCTATGGCTCCATGAGTACGCTTCCCAAAAGGGCTTGCCCACGATATCTTCGGCCGGCACGTCGGCCGCTTCGAGCGGAGTGCGATTCACGTACAATACTGTGCCATCAAGCGCATAAAGTCCCACGAATCCATACAGCGAATCCAGGATGTCTCGAAGCCGTTTTTCACTGGCCGCCAGTTTCGTTTCTGCTTCCTTACGCACGGTAATGTCGCGAATGGAACCGATAAAGCGCATCGGCTTCCCTGCGGGAGATCTCACCAGCCGGCCGCGCGAGGCCACCCAGCGGAAGTTGCCGCCCTTGCAACACACTCTGACTTCGTCCTCAAACGTTTCGGTCCCGGCCTCTGGAAGGTTTCCGGAGATCCTTCCGCTGACCTGCTCACGATCCTCGGGGTGGACCCGGCCGATGAAAGTCGCGAAATCATTCGGCAACTCATCCGAGGAGTACCCAAGGATCTGCTTGAAACGCGGAGAAAGGTAGGATGCGCCGGTTGCCAGGTTCCAGTCGAAAATTCCATCGTAGGTGGCCTGGGTCGCCAATGCGTAGCGCTCTTCACTTACGCGCAGCGATGCTGCGTAGGCCTCCGCTGCCTGCTTCGCCGCCAGGAGTTGATCTTCGACCTGTTTACGCGAGGTTAAATCATGGTAGATCGCCGCTATGCCCAGCAGTTTTCCATGCGGGTCTTTGACCGGCGAGAGGATAACGGAGACCGCGACCAGACTCCCGTCCTTTCTCACCCGCACGGTTTCAAAACGCTTGATCGGTTCGTCGCGGTGGATCTTCTCAATGTTGTTCGCGAGCTCCTGAACCCGCTCGGACGGAAACAGAATTTTGACGTGCTTGCCGATTGCTTCCTCAGCGGTATAGCCCCAAAACCGCTCAGAGCTGGCGTTCCAACTGAGAATGGTCCCATCCAGGCCGTTTCCGACGATACTATCCTCCGACGACTGCACAATCGAGGCCAGGAATGCCGCCGTGTCCTCGGACTGCTTCCGTTCGGTTATGTCGAAACAATGGCCCACCACTTCTAGCGGTTCGCCCGCCGGCCCTCGCAGCAGGCGGAGTTCATCCCGCACCCAGCGATACTCGCCGCTCCTGGTTCGGAAACGGTATTCGTGGCTGTACTGACCCGCTGTCAGCACGACTCCCAGTCCCGCGATGATTCTATCCGCGTCTTCCGGATGTAGCCGGTCAATCCAGAACCGATTGTTCTTTAGGAACTCTTCGGGTTCGTATCCCCACAAAGCGCGTACGCCGTTACTAACGAACGTCGCGCTAAAATCGCCTTCCGCCTTGCAGGTGTGGATGACTACCGGTACGGTGCTGATAAGGAATTCCAGGCGCTGCAGGTGGCTGGGAGAACCACTAGCGACCTTGTCGGCGAGGGCGGCCAGCGAGTTGTCCATTAGTCTACGGTGCTTTCCAGTCCTCGAAGCGCAGCCAAACCGTTTGGCGGGGGCTGCAGCCCGAGCTCCCTCATCCCACGCCGTCAATCGGCTCTATAAGAGGATGCCTTTAGGGGCTTGTCTGACGGGCGGGGACGCAACTTTTAGGAACGCGCCCGCTCGAGGCTTTCGTCTTGCACCCGGAAACGCGGACGGCGGCTGCCGGGCCATTCCAGGCGCAGATCCTGCGAGATCTCGTCGAGCATCTTCTTGGTGCAGACCCTTTGCGCTTCGGCAAACGCCATCAGCAGCAGGTTGTCGCAGATCGCATTGATGAGGCGCGGCGTGCCCTGCGCGCGCAGATGGATTTCCGCCATCAACTCTTCGGAGAACACCGTCTGGTTCGGCATTCCGGCCTTTTCCAGACGCGATTGAATGTATTCCACTGCATCCCGCAGCGTAAACGGTCGCAGATTGGTGCGCAGCACGATGCGCTGTTTCAATTGGCGCAGATTCGGCGCGTCCAGTTTGCGGTCCAGCTCGGGCTGCCCGGCCAGGATGATCTGCAATAGCTTTCCATTGCGATTTTCCAGGTTCCCCAGCAGGCGGATTTCCTCCAGCACATCCCATTCGAGGTTGTGCGCCTCGTCGACGATCAGAACCACGGTCCGCCCCAACTGCGCCTGCTCCACCAGAAGCTGGTTCAAGGCGAACAGCACCTCGGTCTTGGAGGTGCGCGCGCACGGCAGGTTCAGATCGTAAGCGATCATCTCAAAAAACTGCTCGCAGTTGACGCGCGAATTAAACAGGAAGGCGAACTCGATGTATTGGGATTCCAGATAATCCCGCAGGCATTCGAGCATGGTGGTTTTGCCGGTGCCCACCTCGCCTGCGAGCACGATAAAACCCTTGCGGGCTTGCACGCCGTAGATTAAATTCGCGAGCGCCTCTTCGTGCTGCTCACTGCGAAAAAGGAACGCAGGATCGGGACTTAAATTGAAAGGGCTCTCGGTAAAACCAAAGAACGCATTGTACATGTCGGCCTGGCTAACGGTCCACTCGGAGGGATCATTCCCTCTCTCGTCTCTTATTATATCGATGTTAGCATGCAATCCCATGACCCTAAAGGCACATTCCAGCGCGGCCTCCCCGGTACTTTAGTACCATTTGGAACAGTATACTTTTGGGCTATGGCTGCTTATCTTGTTGTCAACATCCAAGTGAGGGATCAGGCCGCGTATGCGGAGTATAGGAGCGGCGTGACGCCGATGATTCACAAGCATGGCGGTGAGTATCTGGCGCGTGGCGGGGCAACGGAACTTATTGAAGGCGATTGGACGCCGGGCCGCGTGGTTCTGCTGAAGTTTCCCGATATGGCGGCGCTGAAGGCGTTCCTGAGCGATCCGGAATACCAGCCGCTGAAGGACTTGCGCCTGCGCGCAGCCGAATCGCAGATGCTGGCGGTGGAGGGAATTTAAGCGTAGCGTTGCCGTAACGGTGCTGACGCACCTATGGCGTCGCATCGCCTTGCCCCATTCAGAAGGCGCTGCCGATTCCGAAAGATCTACTAGAGGGCCCTCGATCCGTTTGTTAACCCGCAACGGCGTGGGTCACTGTAACGCGCGTGATTCGGCCATCGCACATGACGCCTACGAGGAGTGGACTCGAGTACTCTTCCCCGTCCCGTGACCTGGCTTCCAATGGCAGAACCCAGGACTCTTGTCCACAAGTTAAGCGAGAGGCCGCGCCGCCGCGCCGCCTTGCATCTGCAAAGCGCGGGGAGATTGCGAGATACAGTTCGCCGCCGTCCCGGTGACCGCAAACCAGGCGCGCACCTGTTACATCGGCAAGCGGAACGACATCAGTGTGATGGTGCCGTTGATGGCGCTAAACCAGTGCGGCGTGTTTGGCGGAACGATCACGAAGTCGCCTTTGGAGACCGGCCGTGACGAGCCGCCTTCGATAGCGGTGCCGGAAAAATTGTTGCCATTGCGCTTCTCGTTGACGAGCTTGCCGCCGGTCATCAATGTCGCCGATCCATCGATCACATAGAAGAATTCCGCGTACTTCGTGTGAACGGAGGACGGTCCTACGGCGGCGCGGTATTCGAGATTGGCGCCATAGGGCGCGAGCGCCAGCAGCGGTTGCGCGAAGGTGGGCTGGTTGGGTTTGCGGTCGGCTTTGGCTTTGGCGACCATGGCCATGATCTCGGAGTTGGTGGCCACGATCTTCTCGGGTGGGGCGCTTTGGGCTCCCACGACCGCGGCGACGAGTGCAAGGGCGAAACTAATTCTGGGGGTTTGCATTCCAAGAATGCTATCACACGCGACCATCGAAAACAGGCACCGAGCCATGTCTTGCCGAGGAAGGCCTAGGCAACTTCGAGCATCACCCAGCCAGGGAGGCTCGCGGGCTGGTTGCCTTCGAACACTACGCGGCGGGTTTTGGGAAACGGCATGCCGGTCTGGATCGCGCGCTGGTAGAGCGGCATCTGGCGCAGGATCTTGCGGTAGGAATCGTCTTCGGTCTTAAGATACGCGGACTTGCCGAGCAGTCCCCCGCCCCAGCCGATCGACAGCAGACAGGCGTGATCGCTGGCGCGGACTTCGGCCAGGCGCGCGGCGAGCTGGTCGAGCTTGGCGGCGAGCTTCGTCATACCCGTGCGCTCCGCATATTCGCGATGGCGCTGGATCTGTCCCTCGGCGTAACGGTTCGAGGCCTGGAACATTTTGACGCGGTCGCCGGAGGAACGCTCGCGCCAATCGCCGTCGAACGCTGTTCCCGGCGCCGCCATCTCGGCGAAGAAAGGAGTGCTGTCGTTGACGCGCTTGGCGTCTACCGAGCCCCGCGCGGATTTCCAGCCGAGTTCGAAGCGGCCTTCGCCGCGCGCGATGAGAGTCGCGGTGCGCAGCAGATAAACTTTCATGCCGGAGTAGGCGACTACGCCGGAATCCGCCACCGATACCCGGCGCATGCGGTTGGTTCCCGATCCTCCCAGCACGGCATCCTCGGCGCGGGTCGCAAAGTAGCGCGGGACGCGGTCTTCTACGCGCTCGGCTAGTTCACGCACGGTGTTTCTCGGTCCAGCGATCGAATACAGAACCGGTGCGGAGCGCTCCTTTGAGCGCGGTGGCAGGCAGGTAGGGTCCGCTGGCGTTGGTGGCAAAAGTCGGGATGAATAATTCCGCCGCCGGGGCGCGCTCATAAAACGGAATCGAGCTCGCATGTTCGAAGGGCAGGCGTCGGCCGGCGAAATTTTGGGCGAATCCGCCCCACGAGGCGAAGTCCAGCTTGTCGGCTTTCTTGAGCTGCGCGAGATAGCCTTCGAGGCGCGGCCCTTTGGCCAGCAGGCGGAAAATGCGGCGCTGGTCGAGCACGTTGACGTGATCCTTCCACACCATGTAATCGATGGGCGCAAGCTTCTGGCCGTCGCCGACCAGCGTGGGCGTGAGGCATGTGACGCGGTACTTCATGCGGGAACTTTCAGAGGCACCGGGAGCGACAGCGCGAAGCCGGCGCGATAGACGGGATGCGCGAAGCCCTCGGGCGCGACGTTGGCGGCGGCCCCGCGCGGCTGCGCGGAGGAGACCAGCACGGAGCCCTCGGCCACCATGCGGGTGTTCTTCTTCATCTGGCCCCAGCCGGATTCGCTTTCGACGCGGCCGCCGCGAGTGGTGAGCGAATAATCGCCGCGCTGCCAATTGACGGCGTCGCCGGCGGCGGGATGGAATAGCGACAACATCCAATGGCCGGTTTCAATTTCGGAGGCAGGGGGCTGGATGAGCGGCGGGCCGTCGCGAAACTCCGGCGTCTGCGACCGTCCCCACCCGCGGGAGCGCTCGCCGCCGAATCCGGAATCGGCGAGCAGGCGGAAGGCGGCTTTGACGCGCTCACTCCATTTTTCATGCGCCGGGGTTTCATGCGCGGCGTCGTCGGCAAATTCGGCGATGAACCAGAATCCGCTGCCGGTGGTGAATTCGAGGCACGCGACGGAGTGCGAGGCCGCGGCGTCGCCATTGCGATCCACCGCTGCGCTGGATCGGACCGAGGCGCGGAACAGAGTGGACCCGGCGGTCGCGGTCGCGGGCATGAGGCATTCGCTCTCGCCATCGACGGTCCAGGCATCCTCACTCGGCGGCTTCCCCGCGAGCAGCGATTCGACCACGGCGAAGGGCACAAAGCGCGCGCCCTTCCAGCGAATCTTGGACGACGCCGGAGGCGGCCACAGGTGCTGCGGCGGCACCACATAGAGAGTCTCGTTGTGAAACGGGAAGCAGGAACTGAAGCGCACCGCAGGCTCACGGCCGTGATCGATGGCCCGCGCGGTCGCGTCCAGCCATTCATTCAAGGTGCCGAGACGCGCCATCGCGCCGCAGACGGCGGAGTAGAGCGCGTCGCTGTGGTAAATGCGCTCCACGCGATCGCGATCGCCGGAATCAGGACCGATGCGCCACGGCCCGGTGGGCCGCAGGCGAACCAAAACAGAGGGCATGCTTAACTCGCCAGTTTTTCGCCGAAGAAGGCGTCGTTGGCCAGCGCCTGGACCGCCGTGAGATCCGCGGCCGACGCCAATTCCGTTTCCGCGCCGCCTGTCGAATAAAAAGTACGGTTGCGCCAGACCAGCTTGAGGTTCGCGAAACGCACGCGTCCGCTGCCGCGCGAGCCGCCGCCGCCGAGCGCATCGTCTTCGAGCAGGCGCAGCCCTTCAATCAGCCGCGCGGCCAAAGCTTTGTCTTCCTCGCACAGCACATCCAGCACCATGCGCACATGGAAACGCGCGCCGGCGGGAACCCGCTCCAGCGTGCGCGGGTTGGCTTGCGAGGTGATGCGGTCGATGGCGTTTTCGCTTTTTACTTCGGTGATTTCGTCGTCCAGATTCTCGCGCATCTGCGCGGTGATGCTGGCGGCATCTAGCGGCGCATCGTAGATCGCCAGGCGCGCGGGAGTGGCCGCGCGAGTGTCGAGCGCTTCCCCAGCCACGCGGTCCATGCGTCCCGGATTGCGGCCGAACAGCAGGCAGATTTCGTCGTCAGGGCGGTCGCTCTGATGAATGCGGACCTCCTGCCCTTTGCGCTTGGACAGATACACCAGCTCGGCGGGCGTGGTCAGGCCGAGCGCATTTTCGAGCAGCGAACGGATGCGGCCGCGCAGCGAGCTGCCGGGTATATAAGGAAGGCCGAAGGCGTCCTTGACCACCGGATTATCCGCGCCGCCGATTTCGAGCGAGCCCTTTCCGGCGCCGATGTGCAATCCCGTTTCGCAGTGCAGCTCGCCCGACAGAATCAGCTTGCCCACCAGTTGTAACTGTGTCTGGGCGGTGTGTGTGCTCATATTCCTCTTGGTCTTCTATTCGTTGTAAGCGACAATCGCTTCGAATAAATCTTTGAAGCGCTCATAGCCGCGGGCGTCGTTGCGGCGCGTGACCTGCAACAGCAGGCGCTCCAGCGCATCCAGGCTGCGCAGCGAGTGGCGCGCGATGGTGTAGGCCAGGCGCGCGCGCAACATGACGAAGTGATGCTGGCGTTCGCTCTCGGGAGCGCGCACCGCCCGCCGCACCGCGTTATACAAGCGGCGGAGCTGGCTCTTGGTGCCCGGAATCCATATCGCGCATGCGGGCGACGACGGCGTGCGCCTGGTTGTCGAGATACAGGCTGTCGGAGATCAGTTTTTCAAGTTCAATCTCGGGCGCCATTTCGAAGGGCCGGCCGCCACCGGGACGGTCACCGCGCGGGCCGCGATCGCTTCCTCTGTCTGGGCCGGGACGATCACCATGCGGCCGATTGCCGGGGGGACGATCGCCACGCTCGCCACCGCGACCTTCACGGCGCTCGCCGCCTTGAGGCGCGCCGCCGCTACGCTCGGGACGAGGCGGACGATCCTCGCGCCGCGGCTGCCCTTGGCCTTGCGGACGCTGACCCTGTGGACGGCCCTCCGGCTTGGGAGCCGACTGCTTGGGCACCTCGGTCACCGACGCTGCTGCCGTAGCTTCCACTGTCGTTTCAGGCGCGAGCGGCTCTGGAGCCGCGGGTTCAGGCGCGGGCGTCTCCGCCGCTACGGTCATTTCCGGTTGCACATCATCAGACATTCAGTTCTTCCTTTTACGCTTCCGCTGACAATCTCGCCCATTCTAGCGCTACTCTGCCGGCGGGACGCAACTTCACGGTGATCGCGCTCCTGCCGATCAGATCCGCGATCAGCGCGGTGCGCGCCTTCTGGTAGTCGCCACGCGCGGGTCCAGAAAACGGCCGCGCGGCGCTCAGGATGCGGCGAATGCGTCTATGATACCGCCACGGCCGCTCGCCGCCCATTTTGCGCGCCTGGCGCTTGGACATTTTCGATTGCGTCTCGCGGTAGATCCCGCACAGGTCCTTCAAGTATTGCGCGGAGACTCCGAAATCCGTCACCATGCGCAGCAGCAGATCCTTCAATTCGGCCGCGTCGTTGAACTGCTTCCATTCGAGGGTGCGGCCCAGCAGCCAGATGCAATCTTTGTCGGACGATTTCGCCGCTTCCAGACGCCGGCCGGCTTCCTCGAACACCGATCCGAGCGATGCGTCTTCGGCGGGCGCGAGCGCGAGCGCCATGGTGATGGTCTTGCCCTCCGGACCCGCGAAGTCGGTCAGGTTGGTTTCGGTGAAGCGCCGGAACAGGCGCTCCATTTCGCGCGCGAGTCCGATCAGGGCGTCCCAGGCGCCATAGACCGCGAAGTCGTCGCCGCCGGAATAGATCACCGTCACCTTGCGCCAGAACTCCGGCATGGAACACAGCACTTCGAGCTCGCCTGCGAAAAATTGTTTGTACATCACGGAAAGCTGAATGTGTTGTTCGATGCTCTCCGCGCGACGGATGCGGATGCTGAAATTGTCCACGTCGCCGCGCAGGACGCCCCAGGTGCCGAGACCGGCGGCGCGGGATGCCAGCGTAGTCGGTGGAAGCCGGCTCGGTGCCCGCGTCATTGGGTGCGGCATGGCGCGCGAAGGGCAGCGATTCCTGCGACCCGGTGAGGCTCCAGACGTGTTTGCCTTCGCCCACAACTATTCGTCCGGGTGTCTCCGGCGACCAGCCGACGCTTTCCGCGTCGCGCAGCTTCCAGCCGAGCTGACTGGCGAAATAAGTTTCCGCATCGCCCGCCGATTCCTGTCCACTCATCGCGAAGTCTTTGAGCGTTAGGCCGGCGGCAGGCGTGCCGCGAAGCAGGTTCATCTGATCGTGCAGGCGTTTGCGGACGTCGCTCCAGTCACCCAGATTCTCAGTGACACTCCAGATCAGTTTGACACCACCCGTCGCTGAGCGCCGCGATTTCCCGTGCCGCAGCCGCGAGAAACGCATCCGCCGACGCGCGCACTTCTTCCGGCAGCAGCACCAGGAACTGACCGCCGCCGCTGGAACCCAGCAGAATTTTAGCGAGTCCCAGCTGCGCCAGCAAAGCCCGGGGCAGAATCTCGCCTAGCAGGCTGACCCAGTGGGAGCGGCCCGTGAAGGCGTGGTCGCGCTCCCCGCCGGCCGGCGCCAGCAGGAAGTCTTCGACGCCCAAAAGCTTCCCCTGAAGAAAAATCTGCAAAGATGGTCCCTAAAAGCGAAACCCTCACTGTATCATGCCCCGCAAACGGCGTGACAGGCTCAAAGCGGTCTGTAAAAAATGTCGTTCGGCGGATCGCGTGCCGACTTGCCGTGGGCGCAAATTACGACAGACTTGCCTTCAGCGAGATTAGTGAATAGGGTCCGTTTATCTCACCACGCTTCTGCTCGTTCTTGGCGTGTTTGCTGCTTTTGGGCAAATGAATACGGGGGGAACTCTCGGGCAGCGTGCAGGATGCGTCCAAAAGTTTGCTCCCCGGCGCGATGATCGTAGCCGAGCACCCGGAAACGGGGCAGAAGTTTACTGCGACCGCCAACAACTCCGGCGAATACCTGCTTGCGCAACTGCCCGTCGGCGTGTATTCCTTGACGGTGAGCGCGGCGGATTTCAAGCAGTCGGTGTTGCCGCGGGTTGAGATCCGCGCCAGCGGCCGGCTGCGTGAGTCCACGATCGGTTACGGCGAATTCTAGTTGATCGATCCCGAAGCGGCTTAACTGCCGCCGCCAAAGTGCGATTTGACGAATCGCCAGATCTCGAGATGCGGGCCGGGGCAGCGCGTCCACGGGGCGAAACTGATGACTTTGCTCTGACGCTCGACCCACAGCCCAAAGTCGTCGGCGCCGGGATACGCCATGTCGAAGACCACGCCGGAATCGCAGGAGTCCACTGTGCGCACCTGCAAGGCGCCGGCATTCTTGTAAACGCCCGAGGCGCCCCAATCTTCGGCGAATTTCTGGGACGGATAAAACTTGGCGGTATCCGGCGTTTGCCAAAGCTGGTAGGCCGCCTGATACTGTTGCTGCTTGAGCAGCGCGATGAAGTGGTCGAGCGCCCGCTCCTCGCTCCAATTTCGAAAATAGAAAAACGCTGAAGTCCCGACAATCACCACCGCCAGACCCCAGAGGATGATGCGCTTGCGGAGCCGCTCCCGCCGGGCGTCAGCTACTCCGAATTCATCCAGGTATCCAGCCATGGGCTTTATTTAGGAGGATAAGCCTTGTCGTAAGCGGCGATGGCTTCCTGAGTGATCTCAAGCGTAGGCTTGAAGAACACGATATTGGCCGAGTCGACCACTACGTCCAGCCCCTTTTCATCCGCGAGTTTCTTTATTACTTCCGTCATGCGCTCGGTGCCGCGCCGCAGAATGTCATTGCGATCCGCCTCCGCCCCGGCTTGCACGTCCTCGGTGATGCGCTTGGCGTCGCGCTGCTTGCGCTGCCCGTCGGCCTGCAAGTCCGCGGCCATCGCGGGCGTAGTCTTGGGATCCTGCAGCCTGGCCTGAATTTCGTTCAGTTCCTTTTGCAGCGTCTCCAGTTGATCCTGCTGCGGCTTATATTTCATCAACATGTCATTGGACGCTTTTTTCATCTCCGCAGTTCCCATTAGGGCCTGCTGAAAATTGACGATCCCGACTTTCAACTGCGCCGAGGCGGTGGCGGGGGATAGAACAGCGGCGGCGCAGGCCAGCAGGGCGGGCAGAAACGCCGATCGTAACGCAGATCTCACCATGAATACGCAGACTCCTCTATCAGGTTATTCTAGCAGCCTGTCCCAAGCCGGGAGCGAGGGCGCCGGCCGAAGCGGGCGCAATCCTGCCTCAATATCTTTACCTCAGCATTTCCGTGAGCACGCGGCCGGAACTGCCGCTGGGCGTCTCGATATCGAGAATTGTCGCCAGCGTCGGGGCGATATCATTGGGCGCGACGTTCGCATCGTAACGCCCCGCCTTGATGCGCGAACCAAGGAACAGCATGGGCACGTGGGTATCGTAATCGTACGGCGATCCGTGGGTGGCTCCGGTGGCGGCGAGTATCCAATATGGCTCCAGAACGATCACCACGCTTCCGGACCGTTCGGCGTTGAAACCGTTGCGCAGCGCGGCGCCCACGGCGTCGGACTGCACCGCGTCATTCAGCAATTGGGTGCGGGTGTAGACGCGTGCGATGTGCGGTTGGGCGCGCAAAACGGCGGCGGCCGCGGCTTCCACTTCCGCCGGGTCCACCTTGGGCTGCAAGTTTAAGTAGATGCCGGCCTCGGAGGAATAGAGAACCCAATGCGATCCGCCGAATTTGGCCGTCAATTGGGATTCCAGCAGCGCCCGCACCGGCTCGAAATTCAAGCGGCCGCCCGGCATCTTGCGCTTACTATTTTCCTCGGGGAGCGGCGCGACTCCGTGGTCCGCGGTCAGCACCGCCAGCACGTTTCCCGCGCCGGCCTGCGCTTCGGCGGCTTGGAGCAACTCACCCACCAGCTTATCCACGCGCAGCGCCATGTCGTGGACCTCCGGGGAATCCGGCCCGTAGCGATGCCCGACGTAATCGTTGGCGGAGTAACTCACGGTCAGCAGATCGGTTTTCGCGGTAGTAGTGCCCAATTTCTCGGCGGCGAGAGCGCGCAGTGCAAACTGCTGAATCAATTCATTGCCATAGGGAGTCGCTTCCATCTCCTGATAGAGCTTCGGGCCCGCAGCGGGCATCTTATGCGTCATCCATTCGCGCTCCGCATATTTGTCGGCAAGATGATGCTGGTTGGTGTCCGCAACCCAGGGCGGCAGCGTCGCGAAGTAATACGTGCTGCTGACGAAGTTTCCGGAGCCGCTATCGAACCAATACGCCGCGTCGGCGGAGTGGCCGGAGGGCAGAATCGCCGCGCGGTCCTTGATGGAAATCCCGATTACCTTGCCGCCTTTGCCGGACGCCTTCAGTTCGTCGCCCTATCGTGGATTGCAAGAGGCGCCAGGGCGAAGAACCCGTCCCACTGCCGCCCACGAGCCGGGTCTGGGGATCGGAAACGCTGGTCACCACCGCGCCGGTGGTGCGATCCCACCATTCGTTGCCGATGATCCCGCTCGTGGAAGGCGTCGCGCCGCTAAGGAACGTGGAATGCCCTACCGCGGTAACGGTCGGATAATGGCGATAGCGCGAGTTGGTGAAGTCCGCGCCTTCGGTGAGCAGGCGCTTCAATCCGCCGGTGTACTCGGAGCGAAAGCGCGTCAGATAGTCGTAACGAAACTGGTCAATGACGATGGCGACTACCAGCTTAGGGGCGCGCGGTGGAGGGGCAGGCTGCTGCGCCACTGCGGGTATGGACCACGATAGGAATAACGACAGGGATAACGACACCCACAAAGAGAGCGATAGAATCCAGGTGCGCATGATTCTGCCAGTTTGCCCAAACTTCATTAAATTGGAATTACAGACCGTTTACTAGCGTGGAACTTCGCGCGCTAGGCGCACTCTGGCCGCTTCTAGATTGCGCCTTCACTTGCGCGATCTCATCCGGCTCCATGTCGGCAGGCGAACTGGATTCCCATTCTTTGAGCGAAGTTTCCCACTGCGACACGGCTTCCTTAACTTTGGATTCCTTCATCAGCACATTCGCCATGTGATCGTGGACGGTGGGGTCCCGCGGAGTCTTTTCGAGCGCGAGCCGGAGATTCTTTTCGGCATCGTCCAAGCGGCCCAGGCGGAACTGCACCCAGCCGAGGCTGTCGAGATAAGCTCCGTTGCCGGGTTCGATGTCGAGGGCCTTGGTGATCAAGCCAAGCGACTCTTCCAGCCGCAGATTGGCGTCGGCCAGCATATAACCGATGTAGTTCATGGCGCCGGCGTTGTCCGGATTAGCTTTGAGGACCTTGCGGAATTCCACTTCCGCCTTGTCCAATCTCTTCATGCGCTCATACATGGCGCCGCGCATGAACCAGACGCCCTCTTTGTCTTCGTCGGAATCCGACAGCTTTTCGGCGGCATCCAGCGCCTTGCCCATGTCGTTCCAGCGCTGGCCCTTGTCGTAGATATTGGCTAACGCAATATAGGTGTCCCGGTCGTCGGCTTTGCCGTCGAGCAGTTTTTTGAGATCCGCGGCGGCTACGTCCACTTTGCCTATTTCCGCCAGCAGAGAATCCCGCGTGGTGCGAATCAGGCGATCGTCGGGCCACTTCTTGACCGCCGCATCCGCCTCTTGCTGGGCCTTGGGAAAGTCCTTCGCGGCGCGATAGGCATCTATGACCTGAGCGGACGAACGGGACGCCAGCGCGGGATCGACATCGGCCATCTCGCGGTAGGCATCGATGGCCGGATCGACTCTGATCGACGGAACGGTACAACCCCGCCAGGCGCTCCAGCAGCGCCACGCGATTCGCGCGCTCGGCCTGGTTGTAGCTTTTCTTGGACGTGCTGTCGAGGATGTCCTTCAAAAGTTTGGTGGCTTCCGGAACCCGATCCTCGGCTTCGAGGATATTGACTTCGTTGTAACGAATCTCAATGGAATTGGGCTCGGCGGCCTTGGCTTTATCGCTCGCCTCGCGGGCCTTCTGGAAATCCCGCTGCTGGCGATAGATCTGCGACATCCGCAAATAGGACTGGGCGTCCGCGGGATCGTCCGCGATCAGCCCGTTATAAATCGTCAGCGCCGCCGCGTAATCCTGCGAGAGCATTAAGTCCTGCGCCAGATTGCGCTTCACTTCGCGATCATTCGCCGGATTAGTTTCCAGCAACTGGCGCAACGCTCCGGCGGCGGCTTTGAAGTCGCGCATCTGCTCGTAGGCGGCCGCAAGCGCGGTTAAGCTGCGGGCCGAAGGATTCTTATCGGCTAACTGCTTGAGCAGTTCCGCCGCCTTCTTGTTATCGCCCAGGTCGGAGTAGACCAGCGCGAGTCCAGTAAGCGCGTCCTCGTTATCCGGCTCGATGGCGAGAACCTTTTGATAGGACTTCTCGGCGTCCACCGAATTGTCCGCCGCCTTTTGCAGGCGCGCCAGCATCAGCCACGCCGGAATATCGTTCGGGGCCAGAACCGTGATCTTTTGATACTCCTCAGTGGCGCGGCGAAGCATGGTTTCGTCCACTTTGCCGGAGCGTCCGTCGCCTACCAGGCGCGTGAAGATGCGCGCCAGCAGACGGTGCGCGTTCAAGTCGTTGGGATTCTGCTTGAGCACGTCCTCGGCGTCGGCCTGCGCCTCGCGCAACCGGCCGGACTGGACATAAAGATCGGAAAGCTCCTCGCTCAGCATGGCTGCGGTGGGGTCCGCCTTGATGGCCTCTTTGTAGTTGTCGATCGCCTTGTTGACGTAGTCGCCGCGGTTGCCGTACATACTGGCCTGCTCGGCGTACATGTGAGCCAGGGTGTAGTGGTAATAGGCGGAGGCTTTGTCGATCTTTGGCGTGGCAGCCGGCGCCTGCGCCTGTAAGGCGGAACTTCCAATGACACTCGCAATCGCTGTGATGAGCAGAGCTTTTCGCATGGAACCACCTTCGCCGGCCTGAGCTATTTTTACCGCCATTTATAGTATACCTAGATGTTTCTTGCGACCGTCGTTGGACCCACGGGCTCCGGCAAAAGCTCACTCGCGCTGTGCCTGGCGCAGCAATTCGGGGGCGAAATTGTCAACTGCGATTCCCTCCAACTGTATCGGGGCTTCGACATCGGTACCGCGAAAACGCCTCCCGGCGACCGGCGCGGGATCCCGCATCATCTGTTCGACGTGCTTACGCCGCAGGAAAGTTACTCGGCCGGCGAATATGCGCGCGAGGCGCGCAAGTCGATTGCCGAAATCGCCGGGCGCGGCTGCTTGCCGGTAGTCGTGGGCGGCACCGGTTTCTACCTACGGGCGCTGCTCGAAGGACTCCCGGCGCTGCCGGGACGCGACGAGCGCCTGCGCGAGCGTCTCGTGGAACGGGAACGGCTTCGTCCGGGGAGCTTGCATCGCCTTCTGAAGCGGCTGGAACCCAGCGCCGCCGGTCGCATCCACGCTAACGATGTTCAGAAAACCATGCGCGCGCTAGAGGTACGTTTGCTGACGCGGCAGGCCCTGCCGCCGTCCGCCGAAGCTCACGCGCTCGAAGGATATGCGGTGATCAAGCTGGGACTCGATCCGGATCGCGCCGCACTTCAGCAGCGCCTGGAAGACCGCACGCGGGCGATGTTCACACACGGTTTGCTCGAAGAGGTGCAGGGTTTGCTAGCCGCCGGCGCGAGCGGCAGCGAAAAGCCGTTCGAAGCGCTGGGCTACAAGCAGGCTCTGCTGCATTTGCGCGGCGCGATCACACTGGAGCAAGCGGTTGAATCCACAATCATCGAGACGCGGCAATACGCCAAGCGCCAGCGGACGTGGTTCCGGCGCGACCCGGAAATTCGCTGGCTGCACGGCTTTGGCGACGATGCAGAGATTTTCGCCGGCGCTGCCGTTCAAATCGAGTACGCGCTGCGTGATCGGCCAGTACACTAAACTGAATCTTGATGCGCTTCATGCGGCTCGCGGTCTGCTTATTGATGTTCGTCACGGCCCCGGTGTTTGCCGACACCGCCGCGGTCCTGCCATTTGCCAACCGCACCTCGGCCGCTGATCCGGCGCAAGCCTCGCTCGATTGGATCGGCGAGAGCATCGCCGAAACCGTGCGCGACGCCATTGGCTCGCGCGGTGCGGTGACGCCATCCCGCGCGGAAACCGAAGAGGCTTATCGCCAGTTGAATTTGCGCCCGCTGAGCATCCTCACCGAGGCATCCATGTTGAAGATCGGCGAAGCGCTGGATGCCGAACAAGTGGTCTACGGCTCGTTCGAATTCCTGGCGGATCCGGCCGCCGCCCACGGCATCGCGGACGGCTCTCTGAAGATCACCGCGCGCATCTTCGACCGTCGCCGTTTCAAGCAGAGCTCCGAGTTCATCGAGAGCGGGAATCTGGAGGACCTGCCTGCGCTCGAAGCGCATCTGGCGTGGCGCGCGCTGGTGTTGCTGACGCCGCGGCTGGCTCCTCCGGAAGCCGATTTCCGCAGCTTGCGGCCGCCGGTTCGCCTGGACGCGGAGGAGAATTACGTGCGCGGCCTGCTGGCGCACTCGCCGGAACAACAGGAGCGGTTCTTCCTGCAAGCGGCTCATTTGGACGCGCGCTTCGGCCATCCGGATTACGAATTGGGACGGCTGCACTATGATCGCAAGGAATACCGGCAGGCCGCTGATTGGCTGCAAAAGATCGCACCCGACGACGTGCATTTTCGCGAAGCCAGCTTCCTGCTGGGGCTGGCGCTGTTCCAATCCGGCGACTTCGCGGGAGCCCAGAAGGCGTTCCAGACGGTGGCCGACGTGGTCCCGCTCAGCGAAGTCTATAACGATCTGGGCGCAGCGCAGAACCGGCAGGGTCTGCCGCAGGCGGTGGATTCTTTCCGCAAGGCGCTGGATGGCGATCCCAACGATCCGGTATACATTTTCAATCTGGGCTACGCGCTGTGGAAGAAGGGCGACTTCGCCGCCGCCGCCGACCGCTTTCGCGCGGTGCTCGACCGGCAGCCGGATGACGACATGGCAACCTTGATGCTGGGCCTATGCCTGAAGAAGCAAAACACGCGGCTCAACGACGCGCGCCTGGAAACGCTGGAGCGGCTGAAGAACAATTACGAAGAGCGTGCTTACCTGCAGTTGAAGGCGCTGGTAAATCCGGGTAAGCCGTGAGGCGCACTGGCGTCCACGGTTTCCACCCCAGCCTTTCGGGCTATGTATAATTCGGTAAGCCTATGGTTTGTATAATTCGGTGAGCGAATGATTGAGTCATTCGGAGTTTCGGACCCAGGTTGCGTCCGCACCAACAACGAGGACTACTTCCTGCTTCTGCCCTCGGCCGGATTGTACGTGGTGGCGGACGGCATGGGCGGCGCGCAGGCCGGAGAACATGCGTCGCGGCTGGCGGTCGAAACGGTTCGCGATACGCTCGAAGCCGCCGCGCCTCCCACCTCGCCCGACGATCTTCTCGACGCCTTCGCCAAAGCCAATCAGCGGGTGATGAAGGAAGCCGACTCCGATCAGGCGATGGAGGGCATGGGCACTACGCTGGTGGCCGCCGTCGAAAACGACCGCGAGCTGTTTATCGCCAGCGTGGGCGACAGCCGGGCTTACCTGTTTGAGAACGGCAAGCTGCAGCCGATCACCGACGATCAGACCTGGGTGAACGAGGTCGGGCGGCGGCTGGGACTGGACGAGGAGACGCTGAAGATTCATCCGATGCGCCACGTGCTGACCATGGCGATTGGCGTCTCCGGGCAACTGCGGGTGAATCACTATAGCGTGCGCCCGTCGCCCGGCGCGCAGATTCTGCTGTGCAGCGATGGGCTGCATGGCGTGGCTCCCGACGAACGCATCGCAGAGGTCCTGGCGGGGAACGGTTCGCTCGAAGACTAAATGCCAGAAACTGGTAGCTCTCGCGCGAGAGTACGGCGGCCCGGATAACATCACCGCGGTCTTATTGAAGGCGAGTTAGATCCTTCGCAGGCGCAACTATTTTCCGGCGCGTGGTGCAGGGGACGGAATCGCTGCCTTGTCCGCGGCCTCGACTGCATCCACTTTCACGCCTTCGCGCGCGTTGTCGTCGGGGTTGGCGATGATGCGATCGCCGACTTGCAGACCTTGCAGCACTTCCAGCCGGTCACCGTAGTCGCGGCCGATCACGATCTTCTGCAGATGCACGATGGAATCCGGGCCGACCACCGCGATCTGCGTGCCATCGGCGCGGACCATCAGCGCTTCGGCGGGAATCAGCAGGGGCATGTTCGCCCGAGAGTTGCTTAGATCGACTTGGGCGTACATGCCAGGCATCAGCGCGCCATCCGCATTCGGCACCTGCACTTCCACCAGCAAAGTGCGGCTGCTGGGATCGAGCGAGTCCGCGGTGCGCGCAACCGTGCCGGTGAACGTGCGTCCGGGAAGATTGGTAACGCTAACCAGTGCTTTCTGCCCGGCGTGGATAGAACTCGCGTTGCTCTGCGGCACGTTGACATAGGTGCGCAGGGTGCCCGTCTGCGCGATGCGGTAGAGCATAGTGCTGCCGGCGTTGACCAGTGCGCCGACATCCACATTCCGCAAAGTGATCACTCCCGCAAAGGGCGCCTTCACGATACGGTAGCCCTGCATTTCATTCAGGCGCGCCAGATTGGCTTCGGCGGCTGCGATATTGGCTCGCTGAGCCAAGATGGCCTTTTCTAGCGCATTCACTCCGGCAATTTGGGATTGGTACTGGGCCTGGTACTGATCGTTATCCTGCTTCGAAACCACCCCCTGCGCCACCAGGCTCCCCCAGCGCTCGGCAGTGACGCGGGCCAGCTCCAGATTGGCCTTGCCCTGCTGTTCATTGGCAAGCGCTTGATCGAGTGCCGCCTGGGCCTGCTGCACATTGGCCTTGGCTTGTAGCACCTGCTGGTCGAGTTCCGGCGCTTCGATTTCGGCCAATGGCTGGCCGGCGGTGACATGATCGCCGATATCCACTAAACGGCGGCGGATGTAGCCATCGGCGCGCGCCAGAATGGGAGCTTCGGTCACGGCTTCAATGCTACCCGGCAGCTGCAATTCGCTGACTTTCGAGGAGGGCCCCACCTCGATCACTTCCACTCGCGGCAGCGCGTCATCTTGTTCCTGTGCCTGCGCGCCGATGACGGCGTTGCGCTTCTGCAGCGGAATGTAGCCGGCGAAAAACGCCACCACGATAAGGACAATCGCGCCCAGGAAGAGCGACCATATGGTGACGGCGGAAGGATTCCAGGGCTTCTCGGGCGCATGCGGAGTCACGCCATGTGGGGCGCCGTGGGTCAGGCCCTTTTGCTCGCGGAGCTGCCGCTTGAGATCTTCTACTTCCAGGCGCAGTTGTTCTTCCGCGCTCCCGGGCGCGGTAATTTCTTCGGGCTGATTTGGCTCGGTATATCGCATCAGATGCTTAAGTACGGTTTCGTCCAATTCCACTCGGAATCGATAGAGTCGTTCCGCTCCTCTTCTTCCAGTTGCCGCTCATGATCCACCGGAGGTTTTGTGCGCAGATAACTGTAAACAATTGGGACAACGAAAAGGGTGGTGACCGTGGCGAACAACAGGCCGCCGATTACCGCTCGTCCCAGCGGGGCATTCTGCTCACCGCCTTCTCCCAAGCCGAGTGCCATGGGAAGCATCCCCAGCATCATGGCGATCGCCGTCATCAGCACCGGACGGACGCGGGCGTAGCCCGCCGAAAGCATGGCTTCCCGCGCAGATGGCACCAAGGCCCGCTCGTCATTAGCAAAAGTCACCATCAGGATACTGTTGGCGGTGGCTACGCCTATGCACATGATCGCGCCCATCAGCGACGGAACACTGAGCGTGGTTCCGGTGACGAAGAGCATCCACAAAATGCCCGCCATCGCGCCCGGCAAGGCAGTCAAAATGATGAAGGGATCCAGCCACGACTGGAAGTTCACGGACATCAGCAAGTACACCAGCACCACGGCAACCACCATTCCGAGGCCCAGGCGGAAGAACGACGATTGCATCGTCTCGTACTGACCACGCAAATCGAGCGTAGTTCCGCGCGGCAGATGGGATCGTTCCTGATCCATGATCTTTTCCACCGCGGTCCCGACTCCGCCCAAATCCCGCCGGTCCACATTGGCGTACACATCGAACACCGGCCACACATTGTAGTGATTGACGATCACCGGGCTGACGCCGCGGGTGAAAGTAACCAGGTTGGAGAGAAGCTGCGTGTTGCCCGCGATGGCTCCGGGGTTTCCGTAGGCTTGCGACGCGCCGCTGGGAGACGTCCCCACCGAGTTGTTCCCTGCCCCCGCCGCGCCGGCCTGCGATGCCGCCGTCGTGGAGCTGACGGCGATATTTCCTGCTGTAACCGGCGTCCGCAACAGGGCGTCCAAGCTGTTCACTTTGTATTGGGGCGTCTGCACCGCGACGTTGTAGTTGACGCCGTTGGCCCAATTCACCCAGAAGTTCGGCGCCACCGTGTTGCTGCCGCTGAGCGAGATCAGCACATTGCCACTCACATCCCTCTCGGTCAAGCCCATCTGTGCAGCCTTCACACGGTCCACGGTCATACGAATGTCGGGCTGGTCCACCACTTGATGCACATGCACATCGGCGGCCCCTGGAATTCGCGCGACCTTGACGGCGAGCGCTTCGGCGATCTTATAGCCGGCAGCTTCATCGCGGCCCACCACCTGCAGATCGATCGGCGCGGGCAGTCCGAAGTTCAAAATTTGATTCGTGATGTTGGCCGGCTGGAAGAAGAACGTGGTGTCCGGGAATTTCTCATTGAGGCGTTTCCGCAGCAACACTTCATAATCCCGCGTCGACCCGTGCTTCGGATTCAGCGAAATCAGAATCTCGCCGTCCGCCGCGGATATGGTCGGAATGTCGCCCTGCGCCAGGCTCGTGAAGCTATTGGGGATTCCAATGTTGTCAATGATCGTGTCGATCTCGCTGGGCGGAATCTGCTGGCGGATCTCGCGATCGATTTGGGAAAAGCGCGCCTCCGTTTCTTCTATGCGCGTCCCGGCCGGAGCCCGCGCATGCAGACGCATCTGACCGGATTCGACCGTGGGGAAGAAATCCTCGCCCACCAGAAATACCAGACCCATCGAAGCTACGAAAACCAAGCCGAACGCGGTGAGAACACGCCCCCGATGCCGCAGAGACCAATCCAGCAGGCCGATATAGCGGAAGCGCAGCCGTTCAAACAACCCATTGAACCAATGGTGAACGCTCCAGAAGTGACCCTTGCCTCCAGCGCCTTCGCCTTCACCGCCGAGCTGATACATCGACATTTCGGCGCGGAGCAGGTAATGCGCCATCGTAGGAACCAGGGTGCGCGACAACAGGTAGGAAGCCAGCATCGCGAAGACCACCGCCATGGCCATGGGCGTGAATAAATATTTTGCGGTTCCGGTGAGCAGCAGCACCGGGACGAAAACGATGCAAATCGCCAGGGTAGAGACAAACGTGGGAATCGCAATCTGCGCCGCGCCATCGATCACCGCCCGTACCAACGGCTTGCCCATCCCGATGTTACGATGCGTATTCTCGATGGCGACGGTGGCATCGTCGACCAATATGCCGACGGCCAGAGCCAACCCGCCGAGCGTCATGACGTTGATGGTTTGCCCGAAAAGACTCAGTATGCACAGCGAGGCGAGGATGGACAGCGGAATCGAAATACATACGATCAACGTGCTGCGCCAGCTCCCCAGAAACAGCAGAATCATCATCCCGGTGAGGGCGGCGGCGATCAAAGCTTCACGCACCACGCCGGTGATGGAAGCGCGCACGAACACCGACTGATCTCCTAGCGTCACCACCTTCAGTTCCGGCGTCACCGTGGCGAGAATCCTGGGGAGCGCCGCCTTTACAGCGGCAACAATGTCCAGCGTGGAGGCCTTGCCGTTGCGGGTGATGGTCATGAGAACACCGCGCTTCCCGTTGGTCCGAACAATGTTTTGCTGCACCGTAAAGCCGTCGCGGACCTGCGCCACGTCCTTCATGAAGACAGTTGCCCCATTCACGGTCTTGATGGGGATGTTATTGAAATCCGCAATCGCCAGCGGGCTGCTGTTGACCTTGATCTGATATTCCGTTCCGGCAAGTTTGGCAGTACCGGCCGGGAGGATCAGATTCTGCAAATTCAGCGCGTTCGATACATCGATGGGAGCCAGTTGCTTTGCGTACAGCTCATCCAGGTTCAAATCCACCATTACCGCCCGCGCTTTGCCGCCGAACGGATAAGAAACAGTCGCGCCCTGCACGGTTGCGAGCGGCGTGCGGATGAAATTCTGGCCCAGATCGAAGATTTGCTGCTCACTTAGGGTTTTGCTCGAAAGACCCAATTGCAGGATGGGCACACTGGCAGCATCGAATTTAAGGACATTGCCGGGCTGCATTCCAGGCGGCATCTGGCGAGTTGCGATCTGCATGGTGGCGGTAGTTTGCGCCACTGCCATGTCGACCTGGACGTTGGGATGGAAGTAAATTCTGATTACAGCGATGCCGCTATAGGACTGCGACTCTATGTGTTCGATGTCGTTGACGTTCGAAGTGAGCATGCGCTCGAAGTTGGTAACGACGCGCTTCTCCATCTCGTCGGGCAACAGACCCGTATACTGCCACACCACGCTAACGATGGGAATGTCGATAAAGGGAAAAATATCGACCGGCATGGTCAGGATGGCCGCTCCGCCGAGGATGGCGATCAGGACGGCCATGACGACAAAGGTATACGGGCGGCGAAGAGCTAGCCGGACAATCCACATAGTGTCTGTATCAGCGGGAGCGCACGAAGGCCCACGTTCCTATTTTATTATGCGTCGCCGGACATTTGTTTGACCTTGCCGTTTGGCAGGGGTTCGGGGGCTGGGTGGGTACAGGCGCGGCGGAACGCCTCCGGAAAAGTAGTGAGGACGCATTTAGACTGGCCTGACGAAGCAGGTCTTCAATTAACTGGCAAGACCGTAACCGAATTGCGCCGCATTGAGGAGAAGACTCTTGGCGCTCAAATAGGTCAAGTGGGCCGTATGCTCAACAATTCCCTGAGACGCTAAGCGCAAGCGCTTTTTCAGCGGCAGCGGCTTGGCGGTGCATTCCGCGAGCATGGCGGATGATTTCTCGACCTCGGCAAAGTAGAATCGCATTGACGCAGTATCAGCGCACGAAGAGGGGCAAATTGTTCGCCAGTCAGGCTGGGCACGAGATCGGCAAAGGCGGCATCCAGGGCAGCCACGCAAGCAGGGAAGCTGATCCTGTGGGCGAGGAAGCGCTTTATCACCTCTCGAGTCTCCCTCTTGTATACTTCCATGCTGTCTTGAAGTATAGCTGCACTCATGGCCAAAGTGCCGCTTTAATTCTCCATTCGGCAGAGCAAGGGTTTCGCCAACCCTGCGCTATCATATAATGCGTGCAACCGGACGCAGCGCTTCAGCTCGCCACCCAACAACTGAATCGGGTGCGCGAGGAAATCGGGAAAGTGATCGTGGGCCAGCAGGAAGTGGTGGATGGCGTTCTCATCTGCCTGCTGGCGGGAGGTCACGTTCTGCTGGAGGGCGTGCCGGGACTGGGCAAGACCACCCTGCTGCGAACCCTCGCGCGCGTGCTGCATCTGAAGTATTCGCGCATTCAGTTCACGCCCGATCTGATGCCCGGCGACATCGTCGGCAGCATGATTATCGACACGGAAGGCGGCGCCAAGGCCCTGCGCTTCCAGCCCGGCCCGATCTTCGCGCACCTGGTTCTGGCCGACGAAATCAATCGCGCGACGCCCAAGACGCAATCGGCGCTGCTCGAAGCCATGCAGGAACACACCGTCACCAGCGGCACCACCACCCACGAGCTGGAAGCGCCGTTTCTGGTGATGGCGACGCAGAATCCCATCGAGATGGAGGGCACCTATCCATTACCTGAGGCGCAACTGGACCGGTTCCTGATGAAGATCCTGGTGCGCTATCCGTCGCGCGAGGATTTGAGCACCATCGTCACGCGCACCACGCAGAAGGAAGAAGAGCAGCTACGGACGATTCTGGATCGCGCGGAAATCATGGAGCTGCGCCGCGTGTGCCGCCATGTTCTGGTCGCGCCGCACGTGCAGAGTTACGCCATCGATCTGGTCATGGCGACGCAGCCCGATACCGCGGAATCGCACGCGCTCTCGAAGAAATTCATCCGCTTCGGCAGCTCGCCGCGCGGCGCGCAGGCGCTGGTGGAATGCGGGCAAGTGCTGGCCTTGATGCGCGGGCGGCTGCATCTTAGCGATCGAAGACGTGCAGACGGTGGCGGCGGCGGTGCTGCGGCATCGCATTATTTTGAATTTCGACGCGCACGCCGAAGGGCAAACCCCGGAGACGATTCTCGATAAGATCATCCCCAGCGTGATGGCAACCCAGGCGGGCGCCAAGGTATAGGCAGTGCCGGACAACGGGCCGCTGATCGACACTCCGTTGCTCGAAAAACTGGAGCGCCTTGCGATCCAGTGGCAAAAATCCCTGCCCGGAGCGGTGGGCGGGCACAACACTTCGCGCTTCGCCGGCGGCGGCCAGGAATTTCTGGATCACCGCCAGTTTTATGACGGCGACGACCTGCGTGCGGTCAACTGGCGCGCTTACCTGCGTCTGGAAAAGATGTTCCTCAAGATGTTCCAACTGGAGCCGCGGATTCCGGTGCGGGTGCTGGTGGACATCAGCAAATCGATGCTCACGGGCGGAAGCATTGACGCAGCGGGCGGCAAAGGCGCGCTTTCCAAATTCGACTACGGGCGGAAACTTGCGGCGGCGCTGTGCTACGTGTCGCTGGTGCGCCTGGATTCCATCTATCTGCAGCCGTTCGCCGAAAAGCTGGGAGACCCGCTGCGGCTGGGCGGAGGGCGGCAGCGTTTCCAGCCGGTGGCGAATTACCTGCAAGCGTTGAAGCCCGGCGGCGCGACGCATTTCATCGATGTCACCCGCGATTTCATTTCACGCTATCCGCAGCGCGGCCTGGTGATCGTGATCTCGGATTTTCTGGACGACGGCGGCTGCGAAAAACCCCTGCAATATCTGGCGGATTTCGGCCACGAGATGATTCTGATCCACGTCTGGGCGGATGAAGATCGCGAACCGCCCTGGGACGGCGAGCTGGATCTGGAAGACGCCGAAACCGGCACCCGCGTGCAATTGGCGTTCGACGACAGTGCGCGCGCCGCGTACACCACGGCCTTCGACGACTACGCGCTGCAACTGCGCAATGTGGCGCTGCGCAACGGAGGGCGGTATGTTGGATTGCCGACGTCTATTCCGATCGAAGAAGCGATTTTCGGACCGATTGTACGCGCCGGCGCGATTGCGTAGGCCATGAATTTTCTAAACCTCAGTTTCGGCGAGTTTCTGGCGCTGGCGGGGATTATCTCCGCGGGCATCGTCGCGTTGTACCTGCTCGACCGGACCAAGCGCCGGCAAGTAGTGGCCACGCTGCGGTTCTGGACGGCGGGAAAGATGCCCGAAGAGCTGCAGCACAAGCGGCGCATTCATCAGCCGTGGAGCATGCTGCTGCAGTTGCTCAGCATGTTGTTGCTGCTGCTGGCGATCGCGGCTCCCCGCATCGGCGACCTGGGTGCGGCGCGCGATCACGTGCTGCTGCTGGACACTTCGGCGTGGATGGGCGCGCGCGCGCGGCAAGGCATTTTGCTGGATCAAGCCAAGAACGCGGCGCTGGTTTACGTCAGGTCTTTGCCGCTGCTGGATCGCGTGATGCTGGTGCGCGCCGATGCCCTGGCGACGCCGGTCACGCAGTTCGATTCGGATAAGAACGCGGTGGCGGACGCCATCCGGCGCTCGCGTCCGAGCACGTCCGCGCTGAATCTGGAGCAGGCGTTCGAGTTCGCGCAACAGGCGCAGCGACTGCAGTCGCAGAAAGCCGGCGAGATCGTGTTCGTGGGCGCCGGCCGTATCGCGAAACAGGATACCGACCTGGCGGTGCCACCCAACCTGCGAGTAATCTCGATTCCATCGAACGGCGAAAATGTGGGTTTGCGCAAGTTGAGCGTCCGGCGCGCGACTTCGACGGCAGGGGTACCTGCCAGTGCGGACACCTGGGAAGCGTTCGTCGAATTGCGCAATGACGGATCGCTGCCCCGGGAGATTACGCTGCTGCTGCAATTCGCGGGCGTCGCGGCGGGCAGCAAAACCATGACACTCGCTGCCGGCTCGACGACTCAGGCGACTTTTTTGTTTCACGCCAAGGCGGCGGGCTTTCTGGAGGCGCGGATTACTTCAACCAATGGCCGCGGCGATGCGTTTCCGCAGGATGACACCGCGGTTATCGAAGTGCCCGTCGGCAAAACGCTGCGCGTGGCGGTGTACTCGCCCGAACCGGATCTCTTGAAGCCTCTGCTGACCGGCAACCCCCTGGTCCAGGCGACGTTCGAGCTTCCCGCGAAGTACGATCCGCAAGCCGCAGCGGACATCGTCGTATTCGACCGCTTCGCTCCCAAGGACGCGCCGAAGAACGTGGCGTCGGTTTGGATCGAGCCGCCGGCGGGATCGCCGTTCGCGATACGCTCCACCGCTACCAAGGTGAAATTGGATCGCTGGCATCAGGATACGGCGCTCGGCGCGGGCCTCTATACAAAGGATGTGGAGCTGGCCTCGACCGAGGTCTTCAACCTCGCTCCCGGGGATCAGGCAGTGGCGGAGACGGCGCAGGGCCCGGTGATCGTGGAGCGGCCGGGGGCGGTGAAGATGGCGGCGCTGGGCTTCGATCCGGTGCGCTCGACCATGAAATACGATCTGGCGACGCCGCTGCTGATCGCGAATCTGCTGCGCTGGATGGCTCCCGAAGTGTTCCGCCGATCGGACGTGCAGGCAGGAACCGTGGGCACGGTGAATGTGACGCTGGACAAAGGCGTCAACCCCGCGAGCGTCAAAGTACTGGGCGACGATCAACGTCCGCTGCCCTTCACCATCGAAGGCAATCGTCTGCAATTCTTCGCGGGCGCGGCGGGTAACGTCCGCGTGATCACCGGCGACCGTGAAACGGTTTACTCATTGACTTTGCCCGACGTCGGCGATGTCACCTGGCGTCCGCCCGCGGATGTGGCGCGCGGTGTGCGCCGCGGCTTGGTCGAATCTTCATCGGCTCCGAATCCCTGGCCTTGGCTGGCACTCGCAGGCGGGCTCGGGTTGCTGGCGGACTGGATACTCTACGGCCGCAGGCAAATCGTGCGTCTCAAGCCGCGGGCCGCATCGCTAAGTCTGGTCGAGCGCTTGCGCCGGAGGAAGGCGTCATGACTTTCGACCGCGCATGGGTGCTGGCGCTCGCCTGGATTCCTCTCGCCTGGGGATATTTCGAATACCGGCGCACGCCACGCAGACTGGGCCTGGCGCTGAAGATCGCAACCTTCACCCTGATCCTGCTGGCATTGGCGCAGCCGCGCTTGAGCATCTCGACCGCGAAAGTCGCTGTGGGCGTGCTGGTGGACACCTCGGCCAGCGTGACGCAACGCGATCTGGAGCGGGCATCGAAAGTCGTCTCGGAGCTGGATGGGGCGCGCGGCAGCAATGCGCTGCGCGTGGTTCCCTTCGCACGCTCGACTCGCTTGGCGGATTTGACGGAAGGCCAGAAGCCGTGGAAACTGCGCTTGACTTCGGGCAGCGACGGGCGTTCGACGGATCTGGAAGCGGCGGTTCGCGAAGCGGTGAGTTCCCTGCCCTCCGGAATGCTGCCGCGGCTGGCGTTGATTTCCGACGGCAAGGAAAACAAGGGCAGCATCGCGCGCGCGGCTTGGCAGGCGCGGCAATCCGGAATTCCGATCGATACCTTCGCGATGGCGGGGCACGACCGGCCGGCGCTGCGTTTGGAATCCGTGAGCCTGCCGGTCAACGCGTTCACGGGAGAACCGTTCGCGATCGATCTCGCGGTGTCGGCGCCGCGAAAGACGCAGGCGGAAGTGGAGCTATCGGCCGAGGGCCGTTCTCTCGGAGTAACAACGGTGGCCTTGAATGCAGGCGTCAATCCCATTCGCATGCAGGCGAACATCGAGACGGCGGGTGCGCTGGATCTCTCGATCGCGGTGCGCACCAGCGGCGCGGGCGAATTGCACGTGGACCAGGCGGTGATGTTGCGCCGTCCGAAAGCGCTGTACGTTTCGACCGATCCGGCCGAACATCGACAATGCGTTGCCGGGGGCTTTGACTGCGGCCCAATTCGAGGTGACACGGACCGACGGCATAGAAAAAGCTAACTTCGCCGACTATCAACTCATAGTCCTGAACAATTGGGACCTGGAGAAAATCGCCGCGTCCGCGCAAGGCGGATCTGGAGAAGTACGTCAAGCAGGGCGGTGGGCTGCTGGTGATCGGCGGCGAGCGCAACGTCTACGACCTGAAGAAGAAGACTGAAGACGCGCTGGATCGCGCGCTGCCCGCGAAGCTGCTGCCACCGCAATCGGCCGAAGGCACCGTAGTGGTGCTGATCCTCGACAAGAGCTCATCGATGGAAGGGCCGAAGATCGAGCTGGCGCGCGCGGCGGCGACCGGACTGGTGAGCAATCTGCGTCCCATCGATCAAGTGGGCGTGTTGATTTTCGACAACTCCTTCCGTTGGGTGGTGCCGATCCGCAAGGCCGATGACCCGCGCGGCGATCAACTCGCTGATCGCGGGCATCACGGCCGATGGCGGAACCCAAATCGCGCCCGCGCTTACCGAGGCGTATCAGAAAATCTTGCCGGTGGAAGCCACTTACCGCCACATCCTGCTGCTGACGGATGGAATTTCCGAAGAAGGCAACAGCTACGCGCTGGCCCGCGAGGCCAAGGATCATCAGGTGACCATTTCCACGATCGGGCTGGGCGCGGACGTCCATCGCGAGTACCTGGAGATGGTGGCGAATATCGCCGACGGCAAATTCTATTTCCTCAAGGACCCGGCCGGGCTGGAGCAGATCGTGCTGCGCGACGTGATGGAGCACACCGGCACCACGGCGGTGGAGAAGCCGCTGTCCGCTGAGGTGGCCATGCAGACCGAGATCCTGGACGGGCTGAATATCGAGTCGGCTCCGCCGTTGAAGGGTTACGTGCGCTTTGAGGCGAAGCCCACCGCGGAAACGATTCTGCGCTTCGATAAGCGCGAGCCGCTGCTGGTGCGCTGGCAGTACGGACTGGGACGCTCCGCGGTATTTACGTCGGACGCCAAGGCACGCTGGGCCGCGAGCTGGATTCACTGGAAGGGCTTCGACAAATTCTGGAGCAATCTGAGCCGCGACTTGCTGCCGCATACGCAGGCGGGCGAGGCAACCGTCGAGTACGACAGCGCCAACGGCGATCTGGTGGCGAACTACCGGCTGGGCGAAGGCGTGGACGAACCGAAAGAGATTCCCGCGATTTACGTGATCGGCTCCGACGGATTCAAGAAGCAGATGGACGTGATCAAAGTGGGCGTCGGGCGTGTATCGCGGAAGGCTGCAGATCGGCTCGCGCCAAGGCTTGTTCCGTGTGCGGCCTTTGGTGGATACTCCGGCGTTCCCCGAAGTGGGGCTGTACCGGCCGGAAGTGGAACTCACCGAATACGGTTCAAACCAGACCTTACTAAAACAAGTGGCCGAGTTCACGGGCGGGCGGTTCGAACCGGCTCCTAAAGCAGTGTTCGACGCGGGCGGGCGCACGCTGGCATCCACGCTGCAATTGTGGCCGGGACTGCTGGGACTGGCGATCATCGCGAATCTGGTGGAGTTGGTGATGCGCAAATGGAAGGGCCTATTCGGCCGCAGTTAGCGACTTCCAGTGGCGGTACACCAGTGAGAGCGGCAATCCCATTACGTTGAAGTAGCAGCCGTTGACGCTCTCGACAAATTTGGAGGCCAGTCCTTGAATCGCGTAGGCGCCGGCCTTGTCGAAGGGTTCGCCGCTGGCGACGTAGTCGGCGATTTCGGATTCCGTGAGCGCGGCGAAGCGCACCTGCGTGGCCGAGTGATCCACGATGACTGCCATCGCGATGGCGCAGGCAGATGCCGGTGATGACGGTGTGGTCGCGGCCGGACAGCAGGCGAAGCATGGCGCGCGCGTCATCCGCGTCCGCCGGTTTTTCGAGAACCTGGCTCGTCGATGACGACGATGGTGTCGGCGCCCAGCACGATTTCGCCGAGGCTTTCCCAAGCCGCTTCCGCCTTGTCGCGCGCCAGACGCCGCGCGTAATCGACTGGACTCTTCGCCGGCGACCCGCACTTCTTCGACCGGCTTCGCGCGCACGGAGAAGATGGAATCCGGCGACGCGACAACAACTCGCGGCGGCGCGGAGATTGCGAAGCTAAGACAAGTTGGGGCAAGAGTCAGGTATAACATTCCCGGCATGCTAAAATCGAATTCCCCCCGAAACAAATGGAGACCATGGAACGCGCTGGCCGTCTCGTCAGAAAAATGAAAGTGTCGCCGGGCATCACCGATCCGGAAACGCGCGCGCAGATGGCTTGGCCGGTGGCGGCGGGCAAGTACACTGCCGCGAAAACGCGCCCCACCAACTTGGTGCGCGGGACGCTGGTGGTGGAAGTGGAAGACATCGTGTGGCAACGGCAGCTCAACACCATTCGCCAGTTTCTGCTGCGGAATTTGCATAAGGAATTGGGCGAGGCGCTGGTGACGGAGATCGATTTTCGGCCCATGCCCCGGCGGCTGGCGCCGCAGCGGGCGGAGACGGCGCGTCCTGCCGGGAGCATCGAAGGAATTCACGATCCGGTGATGGGAATGCTCTACCGGCAATCGAAGAAGAAGGAAACGGCGTGAAGATTACCGAGCAGGAAGTGCGGCGCGTGGCGGATCTGGCAAATCTGGCGCTGCGCGAAGACGAAGTGGCGCGCATGGCGCAGGATCTGGACGGAATCCTGAGCCACATCGACAAGCTGAACGAACTCGACACCACCGACGTCGAGCCGATGGCGCAGGTATTGTTCGACGCGGAGGAGACCGCGACTCTGCGCGAGGATCGCGAGCGGCCTTCGCTTTCGAATGCCGAGGCGGTAGGCGAACGCTCCGGTGACCAGCGGCGGATATTACAAGGTGCCGAGGGTGATCGAGACGATGAGCAGCCCGCTTTACGGACTCAGCATCGATTCGATCCGCGCCGGCTTGCTGGCAAAGAAGTTCAGCGCCGAGGAACTGGCCCGCCAATCGCTGGCCTATGCCGAAGCGGAAAATCCCAAGACCAACGCTTACCTGACGCTTTCGCCGGAGCGGGCGCTGAACGCGGCGCGCGCGGTGGACGCGAAGATTGCCAGCGGCGAAGATCCGGGAGCGCTGGCGGGCGTGCCGGTCGCGGTGAAGGACGTCATCGTCACGCGCGGGCTGCGGACCACGTGCGGCTCGAAACTGCTGGCGAATTATGTTCCTCCCGTACGATGCCACGGCGGTGATTCGCCTGGAGCAAGCCGGCGGCGTGATCTTGGGCAAGACCAATTGCGACGAGTTCGCCATGGGATCGTCGAACGAAAATTCCGCGTTCGGGCCGGTGCGGAATCCGGTGGCTCTGGACCGCGTTCCAGGCGGATCGAGCGGCGGATCGGCGGCGGTGGTGGCGCAGGAGACGGCGCTGGTTTCGCTCGGCTCGGACACCGGCGGCTCCATCCGGCAGCCGGCTTCGTTCTGCGGGATCAGCGGCGTGACGCCGACGTATGGGCGCGTGTCGCGCTACGGGTTGACGGCGTTCGCAAGCTCGCTCGATCACATCGGGCCGTTCGGAAAAACCACGCGCGATGCCGCGCGCCTGCTGCAGGCGATCGCGGGCCGCGACGAGATGGACGCGACCTCGGCGTCGGCGCCTGTGCCAGACTATGTGGCTGCGCTCGACGGCAACATCAAAGGGTTGAGAATCGGACTGCCGCGCGAATATTTCGACGGCCTGGCGAGCGAGACCGGCGATCGCGTGACGGCCGCCGTTGAAGTCCTCAAGAAGCTCGGCTGCGAGGTGCGCGACATCCAACTTCCGCACACGCCCTACGCGGTGGCGGCTTACTACATCATCGCGACGGCGGAAGCCAGCGCGAATCTGGCGCGCTACGATGGCGTGCGCTACACCACGCGCTCGGCCGGCGCGAACACGCTGTCCGACATGTATCGCATGACGCGCGAAGAAGGTTTCGGCGATGAGTGCAAGCGCCGCATCATGCTGGGAACTTATGTCCTGAGCGCCGGTTACTACGATGCGTATTATCTGAAGGCGCAGAAGGTCCGTCATCTGATCGCGCGCGATTTCGCGCAAGCTTTCGAACAGGTGGACGCGATCGTTGCGCCGGTGTCGCCCTTCCCGGCATTTAAAATCGGCGAGAAGGTGAAGGATCCGATTTCGATGTACTTGTCCGACATCTACACCATCACCGGCGATCTGGCCGGAATTCCGTGTATGAGCGTCCCCTGCGGGCTCACGGCCGACGGCTTGCCGGTGGGCTTGCAGATTATAACGCGTCATTTCGACGAATCGACGATGTTCCGCATTGCCGACGCCTACGAAAACGCGTCACACTGAGATCAGGAGATCAACAAATGGCATTTACCCTACCCGCACTGCCTTACGCCTTCGATGCGCTGGAGCCGCATATCGACGCGAAGACCATGGAGATCCACCACGATAAACACCATCAGGCTTACATCACGAACGTGAACAAGGCGCTGGAATCCGCGCCGGAACTGGCGTCTAAGACCGTAGAAGAACTGCTCGCGAACAACTGCGCCATTGTGCCGGATGCGATCAAGACCGCGGTGCGCAATAACGGCGGCGGCCATTACAATCACTCGATGTTCTGGACCATTCTGGGCCCTCGCGCGGGCGGCGCCCCGGTCGGGCAACCTGGCGCAGGCGATCACCGGCGCGTTCGGCAGCTTCGATGCCATGAAGGAAAAGTTCAACGCGGCGGCGGCTACTCGTTTCGGCTCCGGATGGGCGTGGCTGGTGAAGAGCGGATCGGCCATCGAAATCATTTCGACGGCGAACCAGGATTGCCCGCTGATGGAAGGCAAGTTCCCCGTGATCGGTTTGGACGTGTGGGAACACGCGTATTACTTGAAGTATCAGAACCGGCGTCCGGAATATATCGGCGCGTGGTGGAGCGTGGTGAACTGGGCGGCAGCCGAGAAGCGCTTTAACTCGGGCAAGTAAGCGCTGCGATTAACGACAACAATTTGTCCCGGCTGAAGACGAAGCCGGGACAAGTTTTGTTGCCGCGAATCTCGCGATGCATCACGATATGATCGGCGTCGATTGGGATCGACCAGCGCCGCGCGATTTCGCTCACAAGCTCGGCCGATGTCGCGTACTGCACATCCGTCCACTGATCCTGCGCCCGGCCCTCGTGTTCAATACCGACTGTGTAGAAGTTGGGATTCACATGCGTCCGCAGCAGTCGCCACGTCGGATTCACGGGGATCCCCGCGTGATAGGCGGTGTCTTCCTCGCTGACATACTGGTGCACTTCGCCGCTGCGCCCAACGATGTAGTGGGCCGATACCACAGCAGCGTCGTTATTGAACCAAGCGTCGGCGGAGGCCAGCGTTCCTTCGGAGATGTGAATCACGATGGCCGCCGGCCGCAACCCGCCAGGGCGCCCAGGCATAAAGTTCTTGAGCGAGCAGGGCTTCCGGACGACGTTCATAAGGCGCCTTGCTCCCCGCTCGCGGGCGGCGGCGAATCGGTGAGTGCCGCCTGCCGCTGCGCGCGGTCTTGGGACTCCTGACTCGCGGCCGCAGAGCGCAGTCTGAGCAGATCTTTGAGTACGGTGAACCAGAATGGCCCGCCCAAAGTGAGCAACAGAGCACTGACCGCTACGCCAGCCCAGTTGACTTGCTGCCAGCGCGCGAGCCACTCGGCTCGACTGGATGGCACCACGATGACTTCTGCAGCCTGGAGTTTCGCGGCGGCGAGGCGCACGTCCTGCGGTGTGGAGTCCAAGGCCAATTGATTCGCCGCGAAGGTCTGGGCGAGTGCGACGGCGTGCTCCCGGGCTGAATCGCTGCGCGCCAGACGCTTCAGCAAATCGAAAGTGTCCAGCGGCAGCGCGAGCGCGACGGCGACTCCGAAGATCGCCACCAGCTTCCTGCTCTGCGCTGTGAACTTCACAGACGCGCGATCCATCGTCGAGTCGAACACGCCGAAGACCTCGCTCGCGAGACCTGCCAGCGGGCTCCGCGCGAGGGCGGTACCGCGAACCACGGCGGCGGCCAAGTCCGGACGCTCGACGGAAAGCTCCAGCGCCGTGCGCCGCACATGGGCCAGAAGCATCTGCGGATCAAAATTGGGCGCCAGGGCCGCGATCTTGTCTTTCAGCTCGGTGTTTTTCTGCGCCAGCACCAACAGCGTTTCGATCAGTTCCTCGCGAGTGATGGCGTCTTTGGAGCGCACCACTTTGTGTGCTAGGATTTCCGCGCCATCGCCGACGAACCCCCAACCCAATTGGCGGAACACGTCCAGTACTCCCTCCCGCAGATGGCGGGAACGAACGCAGGAAATTCGCACACTGGTCAGCATGGTGACGGCCAGGCTCAGCACCAGCAACACGGTGACGAATCCAATCAAGGTATCGAGCGATCGAAGCACGCTCTAGCAATACCGGAGGACATCCGGGATCGGGAATCGCCACGCCGCTAAGTGAGGAGCCCACGAAACTTACGCAGATCGCCGCTCCGCCACCCGCAAGCGGCAAGGTCGCGCTTTCCGTGGAACAAATCCGGAATACCTTCGTCCTATATTTCATATGCCGACCCTTTGGGCAGATCTGCGGTATGCCGTTCGTATGCTCCGTAAGAACTCCGGCTTCACGGCTGTCGCCGTGGCCGCACTGGCCCTCGGGATGGGAGCGAACACGGCGATTTTCACAGTGGTGAATGCGGTTCTTCTCGATCCACTGCCCTACCCGCGGCCGGATCGCATCATGATGCTGGGACGGAAGTTCACGAACGGCGTCGGTTATTCCAATTCCATACCGAAATACATGGCGTGGCGGCGCAATCAGGCATTCGAGGCTATGACCCTCTATAACTCCAGTACGCTGGGTATGAACCTCGGAGCTGGCGATCCTCCCGATCAGATCAAGGCCGCACACGTTTCGTCCGATTACTTCAAGGTTTTCGGGGTATCGCCGGCCGCCGGCCGAAGCTTCAGCGAGAACGAAGACCTGCCCGGGGGACCCCAAGCGGCGGTGATCAGCTACGGCTTGTGGCAGTTGCGATTCGGCGGAGACCGCAGCATCATCGGGCATACGATTCTGCTGAACGGCGCACCTTTCCGGTGATCGGTGTCCTGCCCCCGGCTTCCAGCCGGACCCGAGGCCGACGTTCTGCTTCCCCATGCAGGCCGATCCGAAAGCACAACAGGGACACTATTGAGCGTGGCGGGACGCCTGAAACCGGGCGTACGCGGCTGGCCAGGCGCAAGAACGGCGGGGGAACAGTTCCGCAGGATTATCCCAATGGATGGATCCAACGAGGGCGTCGCGGTGGTTCCGATGCGGGATGCTCTGGTGGGCGACGTGCGGACGGCGCTGCTGGTGCTGAGCGGAGCGGTCGGGCTAGTGCTGCTGATTGCTTGCGCCAATGTCGCGAGCCTGTTGCTGGCGCGCGCCTCGGCGCGACAACGCGAACTGGCGATCCGCGGGGCGGTGGGCGCGACTCGTGCGCGCGTGGTTCGGCAGATGCTGACCGAAAGCATGGTACTGGCTTTCCTGGGCGGCGTCCTGGGATTCGGGCTAGGAGCGTGGGGCGTGCGCGAACTGCTAACTCTAGTGCCAGGGAACCTTCCGCGACTCACCAATGCGGCTGGGAATCATACGAGCATTCCTTTACTCGACTGGAGGGTGGCCGCATTCACGATGGGCACGGCGTTGCTTACCGGGTTGCTGTTTGGGACCCTCCCGGCGCTGCAGTTATCCCGGGCAGATCTGGCCTCGAATCTGAAGGAATCGAGCGGGCGTTCTGGAACCGGACTGAAACACAATCGAGTGCGATCGCTTCTCGTGGTCAGCGAGGTTGCGTTGGCGCTCGTGCTGCTGGTGGGCGCGGCGCTTCTGATCCGAACCTTTGCCGGACTGCAAAGCGCGAAATCGGGTATCGAGCCGCGCGGCGTCCTCACGCTGCAGACCTCTCTAGCGGGCGGCAACTACACCACCACCGCGAAGGTCGACAACTTCAGCACGCAATCTGTTCAGCGCATCGAAGCGATTCCGGGCGTGGAAGCGGCGGCAACCTCCATTGTGCTCCCCATCGAGGGCGGCATCGATCTGCCGTTCGCGATTGCGGGCAAGCCTCCCGCTAAGGGCGATTACAACGGAGACGAGCAATGGCGCAGCGTTTCGCCGCACTACTTTCAAGTGTTCAAGATTCCGCTCTTGCGCGGGCGGTTGTTCAGTGTGACCGACTCCGGCAATTCCAGCCGGGTCGTGATCATCAATGAGGCAATGGCAAAACGCTATTGGAAAAGTGAAGATCCCATTGGCCAGGTGATCACGATCGGCAAAGGGCTGGGGCCGCAGTTCGACGATCCTCCGCGGCAGATCGTCGGCATTGTGGGCACGGTGCGCGAAAACGGATTGAAGAAAGCGGATGTCGGCGTGATGTACATCCCGCAGAGCCAGGTACCGGAGGGTTTAACGACTCTGGCCAATAGTGTCCTCCCGCTTTCATGGGCGGTTCGCACCGCGGCGGCTCCGATGACGATGCGCATTCCGGTGGAGCAGGAGCTGCGTGCAGTGGACGGGCAGATTCCCATTTCGCGGGAGCGGACGATGGAGCAAGTCGTCGCCGATACGGTTGCCCGGCAGAGTTTCAATATGCTGCTGCTGAGCATCTTCGCGGGAGTCGCGCTGGTGCTGGCGGCCATCGGGATCTACGGCCTGATGTCTTATGCCGTGCAGCAGAGAACCCAGGAGTTGGGCATCCGTATGGCGCTGGGCGCGAACCGGAGCAATGTGCTGCGCCTGGTGATGGCGCAGGGAATGAAGCTGGCGGTCAGCGGAGTGGTGCTGGGCCTCGCGCTGGCGTGGGGGCTGACACGTTTGATCGCGAGCTTGCTCTATGGCGTGAAAGCCGGCGATCCGTCGACGTTTGGCGTGGTGGCGGCGATACTGGCCGCGGTTGCGCTGGCTGCGGCCTACGTGCCGGCGCGGCGGGCGACCACCATCGATCCGTTGATCGCGCTGCGTTATGAGTGAGTTAACTCAAACTCCGAATGGGCCAAAACCAAGGATCGCCTCTTCTTCATCTTTGGTGAGGACGCGTCCGTAGTCTGCATCGGGGAACTCTGCACGAAACGCCTGTAAGGCGGCCTCAATGCGCTTTTTGCGGCTGGCATATACATCTCCCGATTGATTAATGGGCTCCATGTTGAAGTCTCGTCTGTCAGTATTTGGGAACCGACGGGTCGATCTTATCGCTCCATGCCGTGATGCCGCCGAGCATATTCTTCACGTTCTTGAATCCCGACTGCCGCAGGAACTCCGCCGCTTTGGCGCTGCGTCCGCCCATCTTGCAATGGACGATCACTTCGGTGTTGGGGTCGAGCTCGCCGATGCGCTTGGGGACGTCGCCCAGCGGAATCAGCTTGGCTCCGGGAATGCTCGCGATCTGATATTCGTTGGGCTCGCGCACGTCGATGAACTGGAACTTGTCGCCGCGATCGAGGCGTGCCTTGAGGGCCACGGCGTCGATCTCGGTGTCGGACATATAACCGGCTTGCTGTTCCGCCACGGGCGTTGCCTCCGCAGGGTTCGGGACCCCGCAAAATTGATGGTAGTCGATCAGTTCATGAATCGACGGGTTATCGCCGCATACCGGGCACTCCACGTTGCGGCGCAGCTTCAGCTCGCGGAAACGCATCGCCAGCGCATCATAGAGCAGCAGTCTTCCGACCAGCGACTCGCCAATCCCTAGAATCAGCTTCACGGCTTCGGTGGCCTGGATCAATCCGATGGTGCCGGGTAGAATGCCGAGCACGCCGCCTTCGGCGCAGCTCGGAACCAGACCGGGAGGCGGCGGCTCAGGATACAAGCAGCGATAGCACGGTCCGCCGGGGTAGGCGAAGATGGTGGCTTGGCCTTCGAAATCGGAAGATCGAACCGTAGACATTCGGTTTCTTCAACAGCACGCAGGCGTCGTTAATCAGATAGCGCGTCGGGAAGTTATCGGTGCCATCGACCACCATGTCGTAGTCTTTGATGATGTCGAGCGCGTTCTCGCTGGTAATGGCGGTGTCGAACTTGTCGACGGTCATGTACGGGTTGATGTCGAGCATGGAATCAGCGGCGGAATCCAGCTTCTTCCGGCCGACATCTTTGGTGCCGTGAATGACCTGCCGCTGCAGGTTGGTGTAATCGACTACATCGAAATCGACAATGCCGACGCGGCCGACGCCGGACGCGGCCAGGTACAAGCCCAGCGGCGCGCCGAGCCCGCCCGCGCCCACCATCAGCACTTTGGCGTTCTTCAGCTTGAGCTGCCCTTCCATGCCGACTTCAGGCAGGATCAAGTGGCGCGAGTAGCGCAGAATTTCGTCTTTGTTCAGAGTCGTCGCTTTTTCAGCGACCGGCGGCGTTGCCACAGCCATCACACACCTCCAGCAATGCTCGGGACGATCGACAAAGTGTCGCCGGCGGCGACCGGGGTCGCGTCCTTTTGCAGATAACGAATGTCGTCGTCGTTCAAATAGACGTTGACGAAGCTGCGCATCTTGCCCTCGTCATTGAAAAGCTGCTTGCGCAGATCGGGAAACTTCTGAGTCAGCGACGCCAGCACTTCGGCGACGGTTGCGCCGGTCAAGTCCACCGAATCGTGCTTGTCGGCGAACTGGCGAAGGGGCGTCGGGATCAGGACTTTGGCCATATCAATTCTTCTTTCTCAGCAGCGGTCTGTTCGGCGTTGGGCAGGAAGCTATTGGCGTGGTCGAACTTGCCGCCCTTCACCGAGAGTACGACGAACGAATACCAGGGACACGAGTTCTCAAGATCGGTCTTCGAGAAATACGCGTCGCAATCCGGGTGCGAGTGGAAGATGCCGATCAGATCGAGCCCCGCCGCACGCGCTTTCTTATCGGCTTCGAGCAGATCTTCGGGTCGCAGCTCATAGCGCGCGCCCTGCGCGCCCGAGTAGGCGTTTTCGAGGGGCTGCGCCAGCGTGACATCCTTCATATCGCCAGTGATGGATCCGATCATCGCCCCACAACACTCGTTGGGAAATTTCGCTTCGGCGTGGGCCACCATGGCATCCCAAGCCGCCTGATTGATCTTAATCATTCCAAAATGACTCACTCAGATATTTGGTCGCGCCGTCGCACAGCATCGTGACCACGACACCGCTCTGGCCCGCTGCGGCCAGTTTTTTGCCGACGTCGAGCGCCGCGTGAACGTTCGCGCCGGACGACATTCCCACCAGCAAGCCCTCGTGGCGCCCCAGCCAGCGCGTCATCGCGTAGGCGTCTTCGGTTTCAATCCAAAGGTTATCATCGGCGAGCGTCGGGTCATAGATGGCCGGCACAATGGCGGTGGGCATGTGCTTCAAACCTTCCAGACCGTGGAATCCCGATGACGGTTGCGCCGAGATGCACTTGACGCCGGGCACGTCGCGCTTCAACCGCCGCGAGGTACCGGTGAAAGTTCCGCTGGTCCCCATACTGGTAACGAAATGCGTCACGCGGCCGTCGGTCTGGCGGATAATTTCCGCGCCGGTGCCCTCGAAATGGGCGCGCCAGTTGGCCGGGTTCCCGTACTGGTCGGGATAAAAGTATTTCTCTTCGGCCGCCGCAAAAACCTGCTGGCACAGACGAATGGCCCCGTCGGAGCCTTCGCCGGGATCGGAAAATACCATCTCCGCGCCGTACGCCTTCAGGATCTGTTTGCGTTCATGCGAGGCGTTAGCCGGCAGACACAATTTCACGCGGTAGCCCTTGATGGAGCAGATCATCGCATACGCGATGCCGGTGTTGCCGCTGGTGGCGTCCAGCAGAACATGGTCCTTGGTCAAGGCTGCCGGAACGCTCGCCTTCGAGGATCATGTTCAATCCGGCGCGGTCCTTGACCGATCCGCCGGGATTGAAAAACTCGGCTTTGGCGTAGATTTCGACGCCCGGCAAGTCCTCGTCGACCTTGGCCAAACGGATGAGCGGAGTGTTGCCGATTTGGCCCAGCAGCGAATGCGCAGACTGGATGGCTGTTTTGGGTGCTACGGGGACCATGTGTGGATACCTTTTGATTGTAGAGATCCCCTGCAAAGTCTGTCAACGCAAAGGGATAGCGTTTCCATCAATATTAGAAGCAGATAGCGCCGGAAAGATGCAGAAAACTGATCTTGCGCCGCTTGTCACCGGGACCATCGTGATATTCTTAACACCATGAAAAAGATGGATCCCAGCCGGCGGAATGTGCTTTCCCTTGGAGCCGGCCTGGCCGCTCTCTCCGCCTGCAACAGCGCTAAACAGGAGACGCCTTCGCTGATCGGCGCTCCGCTGTCGAAGCACGGCAGCCGCTCGCCGCACGATACGTCGGCGCGCCTGCTTCCGCCCGCGGACAGCAAGACTCCATCAACGGGCTCTTCGCGCACCCCGCTGCAGGATTCCTACGGAATCATTACGCCTTCCGGGCTGCACTTCGAGCGGCATCACTCGGGCGTGCCGGATATCGATCCGGCGACACCACGAGCTGCTGATCCATGGCCTGGTGGAGCAGCCGCTGGTCTACAAGCTGGAAGACCTGAAGCGGTTCCCATCGGTATCGCGCATCCATTTCGTCGAATGCTCGGGCAACGGCCGCAGCGAATATTCCGGCAATCTCGGCGCCGATCCGCAGCAGAGCCACGGTCTGGCGAGTTGCAGCGAGTGGACCGGCGTTCCGGTGAAGCTCTTGCTGGGCGAGGCCAAAGTAAAGCCCGAGGCCAAGTGGGTGATCGCCGAGGGCGGCGACGCGTGCCGGCTGACGCGCAGCATCCCGATCGCGAAGCTGCTCGATGACGCGATGATCGTCTACGGGCAGAACGGCGAGCCCATCCGGCCCGAGCAAGGCTACCCGATGCGTCTGCTCTTGCCGGGTTGGGAGGGCAACACCAACACCAAATGGCTGCGCCGGCTGAACGTCGCCGACGGGCCGGCAATGACGACTCATGAAACTGCTTACTACACTGACCTGCTGCCGGACGGCAAGGCTCGCCAGTTCAGCTTTGAGCTGGAAGCGAAGTCGGTGATCACGCGTCCGGCAGGCGGACAGAAGATGCCGGGCGGAGCGGGCACATACGAGATCACAGGTCTCGCGTGGTCCGGGCGCGGCAAGATCCAGCGCGTCGAGATTTCGGTCGATAACGGCAAGACTTGGAAGGACGCTGAATTGCAGCAAGCCGGTTTCACCAAAGCCTTCACGCGCTTCCGCATGCCGTGGGCAGTGGGACGGCGGCGCGGCGTCTCTGCAATCGCGCGCCACCGACGAGACCGGTTACTTGCAGCCCACTGGCGACGAAATGCTGGCCGCGCGCGGCCGCAATTACAGCTATCACAACAATCAGATCAAGGTCTGGTATGTGCGAGCCGATGGGAGCGTGTCGCATGTTGCGCAGGGCGTTTAGTATTGCGGTTCTGCTCAGCGTCGCCGCCCTCGGCCAGCAGCCGCGGATCGGCAAGCCTGCCAGCGAAGACAAGATCAAGGCCATGGACATCACGGTGTTCCCCGACGGCCGCGGTCTTCCGGCGGGCAGCGGAACCGCCGCCAAGGGCAAAGACATCTTCAAAGAGAAGTGCGCGGTGTGCCATAACGATCAGGGCCAGGGGCGCGAGGGCCAATACCCTGCTCTGGTGGGCGGCAAGGGAACGATCAATACTCCCAAGCCGGTGAAGACAGTGGGCAGCTACTGGCCGTACGCGACCACGGTATTCGACTACATCCGCCGCGCGATGCCCTACGATCAGCCGGGCACGCTGCAAGCCGACGAAATCTATTCGCTGGTGGGCTTTGTACTAAACCTGAACGGCATCGTCGGCGAGAACGACGTGATCGACAAAGACACTCTGCCCAAGGTCAAGATGCCGAATCGCGACGGGTTTATTCCCGACGCCAGGCCGGATATAAAAGCGAAGCGATAGAGCTTCGCGTTGGATTGCGGCGCTCGCGGCGCCGTTGATGGAACTGGCCACGCTGGCTCGAGACTTACTCTGCTGTTTTCGGGGGTTGTTTTTGGGAGCAAACGTCGGGGATTGAGCTGCTCTCCGCGATTTCACTGAGAGTTCGATCCCAGCATCTACTTAGAGCCGCCCTAAGTCCACTAGAAACAGCTAGACCGTCGGTACCTACCCATATTGAACCTCTGGTTTCATTACGGCTACTCGACCGGGAGCTAGTCTGTATCCAATGCGGATGTTCTCCATCCCGAAAAAGACCGGAAACAATGCCGGGGCGAGTCTCCCGGCGAGCATGGAGAGAGTCACGACTTTAGTCAAACCAATTGAATTTGAGCCGAACGAATGCGCCCACTTGCGGCGGGCGTGCGGCGATGAATTCTCGAAGGAATTGGTATGAACATTTCAAGGTTGCTCAGCCCGCCCAAGAAATCACTAGCGACCCAGTATCCCACCGACTGGGAAGTTCGCCGGGTTTGGAGAGACGACGACTTTAAATATCGCGCCGAGGAACCGCCGGCCGGCGACCGGAAATTACGGCTGTGGGCCGTGGTTTACGGTGTGATCGGCGTGCTCGCCTGTATCGTCATTCTGGCGCTGGCGAATCACGATCAGTCCAGGCCGGTTCTTGATCTATTTGGCGTGCGCCAACGTGGCCGCGTTCGGCCTGCGGCTGACGTCCAGCCAGAGTGTGTTGCCCGCCGGATTTCTTTTCCTGTTGCTGGGCATCGGAGATCTGAGTCTGCCGGAGTTGCTGTTCATCGCGGTCAGCATCACGCTCTTGCGCGAGGCGCGGGCCTTGCGCAGCACCCGGGACATCCGCCGCCTGCTGTATGCGATCGCAAGCGTCACCATCGGGCTGGCCGCGGCGCAGCCTACTTACAAAACCATCCTGTCGATTGACGGATAACGCGATATTCCCCGCGCCCATTATCGCGAGCGCGTTCGTCTTGATGATAAACTGCGGTCTTTCCGTGATGTTGTTGACCAAGCCAAAGGAGCCGATCATCGATACCTACCGCGCCGAATGCCGGCCGCTGTTGCCATGGTTTATCGCCACGGCCTATTTTGCGTATCTGGTCCAGTGCGCGGGTGTTCGCACGGGTTACCACCCGGCCATCATCGCTCTTCCGCTGCTGTTCACGCTCGACCGCGGTTACCGGACGTGGACGGCCTCTCTGGCGGAGCGCAAAGAGGAATTCGCGCAATTGCATCGCAACACGCTGGATACTCTCGCTCTCGCCATCGACGCCCGGGACCAGACCACCCACATGCACCTGCGGCGGGTGCAGATTTCCGCGCTGGCGTAGGCCGCGAACTGAAGCTGAGCGAAGCCGGAGCTGGAGGCGCTGAACATTTCCGCGATGCTCCACGACATCGGCAAGCTCGGAATACCCGACCATATTCTGCTCAAGCCAGGCTCGCTGACGGCGCCGGAATGGGAAAAGATGAAGACTCACGCGGTGATCGGCGCCGACATGCTGGAACGCATGCACTTCCCCGATCTGGTGTCGGACATCGTCAAGGCGCATCATGAGAAATGGGACGGCAGCGGCTATCCGTTGGGCATCAAGGAAACGGAAATTCCCATCGGCGCGCGCATTCTTTCGGCAGTCGACTGCCTGGACGCTCTCGCTTCCGACCGGCCTTACCGAGCCGCGCTGCCGCTGGACGAAGCCATGGATATGGTTCGCCGCCAGTCGGGCAAGAGCTACGATCCCGCGATCATCGCGATTCTGGAACAAAAATACATCGAACTGGACCGCCTGCGCTCGGGGCACCGTCGGGGATGCTCCGCTGCAATCGAACGACGCACGCCGGCTTCTCCCGCGGAAGGCATCGCCAACCTCGCCTCCCGCTTGCAGGCCGAATCGAAAGCCAAGGCCGAAGATCGATATTCTCGAACCGATCGTTTCCGCCAGACAGGAAACTCAGTTGTTACGGGCCTTGGCCTCCGACCTGGCGCAATCCACCCACCTGGATGAAGTCGCCTCCGTGATTTACAAGTGTTTGGGCCAGAAGATCAGCTTCGACACCTTGGGGCTGTATGTCCGCCGCGAGGAACATCTCGAACCGATCTATTTCCTGGGCGCACATCTCTCGTTATTCAACAAGAAAGCCTTTCCCGATTACCGAAGGACTGTCCGGCTGGGTTGCGCAGCACGTACGCCCCATTGTAAACGGGAACATGTCCATCGAATGCTGCTATAGCAAACGACTCATCTGGTCCTGAATAACCTGCAGACCGCGCTGGCGGTGCCATTCGAGGGCAAAGGCGGAACCGCCGGAGTGATTACGCTCTATCACCTGGATCGAAACGCTTTCAGTCAGGACGATCTCCGTATTCTGGAAGCCGCCAGCCTGCAGATCGGACCGGCGATCGAAGCCGCGCTGCGGTTCCAGGATGCGAAGGAATCGGCAGCCACCGATCACCTGACCGGCGTTCCAAATGCGCGAGCGCTGGCGCTTCACTTGACCCAAGAATTGCAACGGGCCGGCCGGGACCAGTCCAGAGTCGGCGTGCTGGTTTGCGACTTGGACGGCTTCAAGCAGGTGAACGATCGTTTCGGACACCTGAAGGGGAACGAAGTCCTGCAATGCGTAGCCAAGGGTTTGCGCGAAACCTGCCGCGGATCGGATTATGTGGCGCGGATGGGGGGCGACGAGTTCGTGATCGTGGTTCCCGATTTCCCGGCAGACTATTCGCCTCAACTCGAAAGACTGCGGGCGGCAGCCGTGGCGGCGGGCGAAATCGTGAGCGACGAGCCCTGCCTTTCGATGAGCGTGGGAGTGGCGATTTTCCCGGCGGATGGCCGCGATGTGGAAACACTGCTCGCAAAAGCCGACAAGCGAATGTATCAGTTGAAGCGCAGGAGCAAGTCCGAAGGCGGCGCAAAAGAGGGCCGGGAGATAGCTCTGCAAGCGGACACGAGAACGATCTCCATAAGCTGGCGCTCGCCGGTGCGAAGGATTTCGAGTGCTCGAATAACAGCGGAGTGTCTGCGCGGAAAAACCGGCACCCCAGCGTACTGTAGTCAATTTTGTAGCTGCACGGATCCTCCAAGAACTCCAAAACGCCACAATTTTCTACAGGTGCCCTCTAGACGGGCCGAAACCCGGCATTGCAAAATGACTTGTTTAGGTTGGTCGGGGCGGGGCGATTTGAACGCCCGACCCCCTGCGCCCAAGGAAGCGGAACGCGCCCCATTTCCTGTTGGCACAACGCACATTCTAAAAGCGTTGCTAGCAATCGTCCACAGAGAAAGTAGGGCTCTGTAGTCAGAATCGTAGCTGTCAACTTCCTCAACTCGCAACACCTTACAAATCGAACTCGGAGCGCATGAGCTTCGGCCTGTACAATAGTGGCATGCCGCTCCAGGTTGACGCCGTGTATGAGAATGGTGTGCTGCGGCCCCTGCAGCCATTGGATTTGAAGGCACATGAGCACGTTCTCGTCAGCATCGTCGCGGTTGCGGCTCCAAGCCGGTCAAGCTTGGCTGTCGATTACATTGAAACGATCAAAAAGGAACTGAGGGACTCGGATCGTGCTCCGGGTCTGGAAGAAGTACGGCGGCGGCTTGCCAAAATCCCCGAATCGATGGCCGCTGAAGTTATTGCTGAGCGCGGGGCCTGCGCAGCCCATTAGTTTCGTAGGGTAGATGAGGTGATTCCATGAGCAATTTACAGGGTGAAATCGGTAGCCTTTCCGCAGCAGAGAAATTCGAGTTGCTTGACGTGCTGTGGGAGAGCCTTGAATCGGAGGCACTCGCGCTGACGGATGAACAGCGGGCTGAACTCGACTATCGCGTTGCCAAATATGAGAAGAATCCTTCGGATGTCATTCCGTGGGAGCAAGTCAGGGCCGACCTGTTTAAGAGACAGTGACGCTTCCGGTTGTTTGGCTGCCTGAGGCGGACGCAGAACTAAAAGAACCATTGGCGCGGTACGAAAGTATCCGTCCTGAACTTGCGCAGCGGTTCGCGGAGGCGGTGGCGGATACTATCGAGAAGGTTGCTGTGGCCCCTTTGCATTATGGGGTCGTCGAAAAGGGACGGCGGCGCGCCGGCGTGCGCCGATTCCCTTATGGGATATTCTTCCTCGTGAAAGAGACGCGGATTGTGGTGATTGCCTGTTTCCACGGGCGGCGCAATCCAAGACACTGGCAGTTGCGCTGAATTGTTGCGCAAACAATTCAATGCGCCCGAATTGCTGGTGGAGCGTTACGCGTTCGCGTCTTCGTGCCCTGGACGCTCTTCAACTCGCGGTGGCGCTGGAATTGCGGAATCAGAAGTTGGTGGATCATTTTGTCGCGGCAGATACGGTACTCTGTGAGGTTGCCGGACTGGAGGGGTTCTCGGTAATCAACCCCGAACATTCCTGACCGCGTGCCGTTGTTGCGCAGAGTGCTTTCATGCAAGATCAGCGCGATCTTCGAGCCAGACTAGAAAGCGCCCTTGCAGAGGGCCAGCGCCTTCGGGAAGAAGTCCGCCAACTGAAAGCGATCCTCGCACAGCATTCCATCCCATTACCTGAAGTAAGGGCGCTGCAATCTACCAACCGAACGATGCCTGCCCGGCGCCTTCGGATATCTCCCAAGTTGGAACGTTGTCGGACAACCCGGCCAAGGTTGCGCTGTTTCGATCGTTGTTCCGCGGGCGGGAGGACGTCTACGCGGAGCGATGGCGCATGAAGGATGGAACGTGGGCCTATCGCCCCGCAGGCAAGAAGGACTGGCAGGCGGTGCTTGCCAGTCGCCCGGAGGATCACAAGAAAGTCGATCGGGAAACCCGCACTCTCTACGCTGTAACCGACGAAGTCATTCGGCAACATTTGACGGGCAAGAAGACGATCGGGATCTATCCTCTTCTCGTCGATGAAACCTGTTGGCTTCTGGCGGCTGACTTCGACAAGGCGACTTGGCAAGAAGATTCGTTGGCGTTCCTCGCGACCTGCAAACGTGCGGGAATTCCGGCTTATCTGGAGCGGTCACGATCCGGAAATGGCGGTCATGTTTGGATCTTCTTCGAAGTCGCCGATTTCCGCCGTTCTCGCCCGCAAAATGGGTTGTGCTCTACTCACACAAACCATGGAGAGTCGCCACCACCTGGGTCTCGACTCCTACGACCGCTTCTTTCCAAACCAGGACACTTTGCCAAAGGGGGGCTTCGGCAACCTAATCGCGCTTCCACTTCAGTGGATGCCCAGGCAAAACGGCAATAGCTTGTTTGTCGACGACGACCTTCGCCCGTACCCAGACCAATGGCAATTGTTACTCTCAATCCGGCGAGTCGGGGCCGATCAAGTGGAATGGATCGTCAATGACGCAACACGCCGGGGTCAGGTCATGGGCGTCAAGCTCTCAATGACCGATGACGACGCGGACGGTGCGCCCTGGACTCTGCTGCCTTCAAGAAGGAAGAGTGAGAAACCAATCCCGGGGCCGTTCCCGGACTCCGTCGAGATCGTACGAAGCAATCTGATATTCGTTCCAAAGGCAGATCTCCCCGAGCCAATGCTCAACCGGATCATCCGGGTCGCGGCGTTTCAGAATCCGGAGTTCTACAAAGCCCAAGCGATGCGCCTCCCTACTTGGGATAAGCCGCGCGTCATTTCCTGTAGCGAAGAGTTTGCTCAACATCTCGCCTTGCCAAGAGGCTGCTTGCAGGAGGTGAGCGAACTACTGAAGGAGCATGGCATCCGAGTGGGCATTCGCGACGAACGCTACGCCGGCAAGCCCATTGAGGTGAACTTTCAGGGAAATCTCCGTGATGATCAAGCCGAGGCCATACGCCAGACGCTGCGGCATGACGAAGGCGTCCTGTGCGCACCGACCGCGTTCGGCAAAACTGTGGTGGCTGCCAAGTTGATAGCCGATCGAGCAGTCAATACGCTGATCCTGGTCCATCGCGAGCAGTTACTGGAACAATGGCGCGCTCGCCTTGCGGCTGTTTCTGGATCTTCCGCCGAAAGCCATCGGTCAGGTTTGTTGGCGGCAAGGACAAGCGGACTGGATTGATCGATGTAGCCTTACTTCAAAGCCTGCAACGTAAAGGTGAAGTGAAGGACTGCGTTGCCGAGTACGGGCAGGTGATTGCCGACGAGTGCCATCACCTGACCGCCTTCAGCTTCGAACAGGTCATGAGGCAGGTCAAGGCAAAGTTCATCGTCGGCCTGACCGCAACGCCGACTCGGAAGGACGGACATCACCCGATCATCTTCATGCAGTGCGGACCGATTCGGTTCAACTTGAGCGCCCGTGAGGCCGCCGAACGCTCTCCGTTTCGCCACTTGGTCTTGCCGCGACAGACTGGTTTCCGAATGCCGCCCGAGGTCGCGGATCTCACAATTCAAGACGCCTATGCCGCATTGGTGACCAACGAAGAGCGAAACCGGCAGATCGTCGCGGATATCATCCAAGCTGTTCGCGAGGGCCGCACTCCGCTCGTGCTCACCAATCGCACAGACCACCTTGAGCGGTTGGCCAGCGGCCTCTCCGAAATTCAGCACGTGTTCATCTTGAAGGGCGGCATGCGCAAGAAGGAACGACAAGCCGCCGTGGAGAAGCTGGCCATCGATTCCCGACGGAGACACCGCGGGTTCTGCTCGCAACCGGAAGCTATATTGGCGAGGGTTTCGACGACTCAAGACTGGACACTTTGTTCCTCACCATGCCTATCTCGTGGCGCGGCACGCTGCAGCAATACGTCGGGCGGTTGCATCGGATTCATCATGGAAAGAAGGTTGTTCGAGTGTTCGATTACGTCGATGCGCAGGTTCCGATGCTTAGCCGAATGTACGAGAAGCGATTGAAAGGATATCGCGCTATCGGATATGAGATGGAATCAGACCCCACGGACGTGTAGCGAAAAATGTAGATGGCGGGAATACCTCCCACCTCCAAACACACAAAGCCATTCTCAAGTCCGTCGGCCCCCCTTGGCTGGGGCTCTTCATCCGGCAATCGAGTTGGATAATCGTCTAAAGAAGGAGGATTGCGGAGTGAACTCCGATGATCAGTTTTGGAACAGGGACGAACTCTATCAAGAGGTATGGTCGACGCCAATGTGGACCTTGGCAAAAAAGTACGGCATCTCAGACGTTGGCTTGGCGAAGGTGTGTCGCAAGCTGAAAATCCCACTGCCAGGGCGCGGCTATTGGGCGAAGAAGCAAGCAGGGCAGAAGGTTACCCAAGCGCCTCTTCCCCAAGTAAAGGAGAAGGACAAGGTGCTGCTCAACAAACCATCTCCGCCGAAGGAACAGCCGGCGACGGAGGAATTGGGGACCGATGACGAACGGGCTCAGTTAGCAAGACTGGAAGGATCAGGTGGCGAAGCGCCCCTCAGACGGGGTGATCTGTCGCATCCTTTGATTCTCCAGGCTCGCGCCGAGCTGGCCAAAGCCAACGAAAATCCTCATGGGATCCTCTGGATCGCCGAGCAGTCTTTGGACATTCGTGTTTCGCGAGCGAGCCTCGACCGGGCGATTCGAGTTATGGCGGGTCTTGTCGCCGTAATCGAGCTCGAGGGGTTCAGTGTCTCGGTGGGCAACGGACATCGTGAGCAAACCACAGCTACCGTTTGCGGACAAACGATCAAATTCGGTTTAGCAGAGCAGGTGGAGCGTGTTGAGGCGTCAGTCGCGCCCTCAGGAGGTCTGGTCGACCGCGTCCTGAAATACGGCGCGCAGCCGCCGGTAAATAGGAAGCCCTCGGGCAAGCTTTTGATTGAAGTGTGGGACATTTGGGGCACCCACAAGAAGCGATGGAAAGGTGGGAAGACCACACAACTGGAAGACCTCATTCCGAAAGTTCTAGCCGGTTTTATGCGAATCGCTCTACACAGACGTGCCGAAGAGGAACGGCGCGCCGCGGAAGCTCGGGAACGCCAGAAGAGAGTAGAAGAGCGTGATCGACTGCTAGCAGCAATCAAAGTGGAAAAGGCGAAGGTGCGAGCCCTGCGTCACGCTGCGGCCGACTGGCTTCGGGCGGAGCAACTGCGCTCGTTCATCTCGGCGGCATGTCACGCCGGTTCGCAACATGGCCATGCCACGGAGCCCGGAACACCATTTGGTGATTGGTTGACGTGGGCTGCGAACCAGGCTGATCGCCTTGACCCGCTCAAGGAAAGTCCTGAGTCCATCGTCGACTGCCAACTGGAGCCGCCGGACGAACCAACTTGGTCGTATTCCTATCGGAAACCTCCGGCTCCCTTCCGGTTTCCTAAGCCCATTTGGCGAACTCAAAAGAGCGGCTAGCGATGGCTCGCTTGTGCCGCTCGAGATCTCATTGTTGCGGCGGTATGTAGATTGATACCGAGGGCCGCGAGATGCTGTCGCATGCGGGGAGGCGCTAACAGCTCCTCCAGCGTTTCCTGAGATGCGCCTTGCTGCCGCGCTAGAATTTTGACTATTTCCACAGTAACAGCTGGCTCACATCTATAAAGCGACTTTCTAACCGAATTCATTTGGTACTTGTCGTCAGGCCTCCAGCAGGCACCATGAGCGACTAGCACGCGAAGCGTTTCCAAGGTTCTGTGGGCTTGATATTTAAGAATCTGCGCGTGCCGGTCGAAGAAATTGGAACCCTCGAATCCCAAGTGCCAGAAGCAAGAATCGAGCGCCGCGGATCCGCCATTCGACTTGTTGTTAGGATTGGCCCCTAGCTGGAGAAGGTAGCCTAGCAGATCGTCGCCTTTTGAAAACAGGGCGCACGAGAGCAATTCGCCGAGCTCGTCGGGTTGCCGTTCTGGCTTGAGCTTCTTGAGGACTTCCAGGTTGCCCTTGTAACACGCTTCGCGCAAGGCAGTGGTGTGGCAGTCAGGATCGTCCTCGTGTTCGTCAAAGACGGTTGGTCCAGGAGTATAAGGATTCGCCCCAGCCCACAGCATGAGGCTGACCCACTTGAGATCTCCTTCACGAGCGAAGTATCGGAGCGCTCTGTCGGTTTGTCGTTGCAGTTGGTCCACGAGTTCTGGATGTGCTTTTTTGTATTCGACAAAAGGCCGGAGGGCGGTGCGAATCCGTTCCGCGAAGGCCACCGCGAACGGAGCACCCGTGATCACATCTGCTCCGTTATCCACAAAAACTCGGATCACAGCAGGATCCCAGGTCAGCAGGACATCAGCAAACGGGACCGCCTTGATATCGGCTCCAAGTCTGATGAGTAACTGAACCAAATCTAACCGCTTCTTCGCGACCGCGCGACCCAGTGCGTGGTTCTTTATGGATGCATCACATTCGCTACGGGCGAGTAATTCAACAAGACTGTGGAATCCATGCTCGACTGCGACATCTAGAGGGCTCTTCTTGAGGTTCCCTGGCGTCCGCAGTGAGCGGCCAGTGGCGATCCACTGTTCAATTTCGTAGAGTCGGCCTGCACGGCACAGGCCGAGCAGTAGCTTGGCGTTTTCTTCAGCAAGAGTTTCGGGCTTGGCCTCTACCCGGAGGGTCCAATCGACGTCGCTGCCTTCCGCAAATTCGTCTCGGGCGAGAGAGCCGGATGCAGCAACGCTTGCAATATTTTGGTTCAACAAAGCTTTCCGCATCTCAAGCCGTTTTGATTGAGCAAGCTTACGCGTTCCTGGTTAGATAAGGCCAATCGGTGGCAAGCTGCTTTTCTATAAGTTCAAGGCTCATGCCCATTGCGCAGTGGATGCCTTCACTAGCGAATCGTGGCGGTAAAAACACCGCCTGACCCGTGAGTTCAACATCCAAAGATCGTAGCAGAGAAGTACCCACCCGCAATTGCTCCAAACGCTGCTACCATCCCCGTCAGCGCTGGGTCGGGGCTTCCAAGGAGGTCCCACGTGGAGGAAACAGCTTGCCAGCGGGCTCAACGCGCGCAACAACATACTACACCGGTCACCTGCATTTTTCACGGGATAACAGCGGGTTTGCTCTTTGCGGTTCCTCTGAGTGCGCCAAACTCCTGAAAGGAATGTGGTTTGGTCGGGGCGACAGGATTCGAACCTGCGACTTCCTGCGCCCAAGGCAGTTTCCGGCCGTTCGCTGAAAAATCAGTGGCTTCTGTTTCAAGGAGATACGGCGCACCTGTTGAGATTTGAGGAATCTTGTTGAAGTTGGAGGCTTTGGGCAGCTACACTTTTATCTACATTAAAGTGGGGTTGACCCCTCAGTCCCTTTCCCTGCAAAGTGTGGTGATCACGACTGTCTCATTGTAGGAATCCAGTCCAAAGGACCGAGTTTTGCGGAGCACAGCGCCGCCTAAAGGGCGTGACGATTCTGCGACACCCTATTGCATGTCGCTGCCGGTCTGATTCTCCAACGTATTATCATGGATATGAATTGCACACCCTTCTCGACCTATTGCAGTTAGCGGATTCAGGGTTCCCGATTGGAGCGGCAGCACATTCGTTTGGCCTGGAGATGCTCGCCGAAGAGGGTTGCTTGGGCGCTGAGACGGCGGAGTCGTTTTTCCGCGACTATCTTTCCGAAGCCGGGGTACTGGAGGCCGCCTTTGTTCTGCGAGCACGGCGCGGCGAGAATCCGCAATTGTTGAACGACGAGTTTGGCGCGCGCAGAGTCGCACGGGAATCGCGCGAGGCCGCGCTGAAACTGGGGCGCCGTTTCTCTCGACTGGTGAACGCACTTTTGGGAGCGGTAATGGTCCCCGATAACTTAAGCTATCCAATCGCTTTCGGTCTTGCAGGTGGACACCTTGGCATCGCCGAGGAGGCGATCACAACTGCCTATTTGCGCCAATCCTTGGCGGGACTCATCTCTGCCTGCCAGCGTCTAATGCCGCTCGGGCAGATCGCCGCCAGTTGTATGATTTGGAATCTGAAAGCCAGCCATAACCGCCGCGGTGCTTGCCTCGGAGAACAAGGAGATTGGATGCTTCACCCCGCTGCCGGAACTGGCGTCCATGCGCCACGGCTCGCTCGAAACCCGGCTGTTTATCAGCTAGCGGCACGCCTTGCCGTTCGCTTCGAGTCAGAGGAAGGCCGCACGCGCGTGCACGTGGACACGCAGCAGCCTCCTTGGCGAGTGGTGCGCGGGTTTAGCCAGGACAACGGCGGTTCCCTCGTTCATCTCCACAATGTCTCGGGCGGCATTCTTTCCGGCGATCGTTTAAATTTGGAGATAAACCTCGGGCCGGAGAGCGTGGCGCAAGTAACGACGACCGGCGCAACGCGGCTCTATCGTCATCGCGCGGGAGCCCCGGATTCCGAACAACATGTCAAGATTCAAGTCGGCGAAGGAGCATTGCTCGAATATCTGCCGGATGCTCTGATTCCATTTGCTGGATCGCGCCATCGTCAATACACCTCGATTTCGCTTGCGAAGTGCGCCACGCTCTTCGCTTGGGACGTATTGGCGCCAGGCCGCCAAGCGATGGGAGAAACTTTTGTGTTCGACAGTTTGCGAATTCAGACGGAGTTGCGCTCCGGCTACCGCCCTCTGGTGATTGAAAACCTGATGTTGGATCCGGTCCAGCGCCCGCTGGATTCGGCGGCGCGCCTGGGTCCGTACACGCACATCGCAAATTTCTATGCGTGCTCGGAGGGAGTACCCTCCTCGAAATGGCGCGAGCTTGAGTCCCAAATGAATGATTTTTGTAGCGCTCACTCTAGGCCCGGGGTTATGATATGGGGAGCGAGCACGTTGGTCGCCGACGGTATCGCCGTTCGGGGCTTGAGCTTTTCGGCTCGCGATGTACCGGCCACGCTCGCCGCAATTTGGTCGATCGCCAAGCGGTTTCTAACGGGCGAAGACGCCATTCTTCCTAGGAAGGTCTACTAGCAGAGTTATGCATCTGACGGCTCGCGAACAGGAACGGCTTTTAATTTTCGTCGCCGCCGACGTGGCACGCAAACGCCGTGCGCGGGGCCTGCAACTGAACTATCCGGAGGCGCTGGCGTTGCTCACCGCGGAAATCCTGGAGTGGGCTCGGGACGGCAAAGCGGTTTCAGAAATCATGACACTGGGAGCGAATATTTTGACCCGCGGCGACGTGATGCCGGGCATCGGGGAAATGATCCACGAAGTGCAGGTGGAGGCGACTTTCCCCGACGGCACCAAGCTGGTAACAGTCCACGACCCGATCCAATGAGTGGAGTGCGATGAAACCCGGTGAATATTTTCTCGAAGGCCGGCCTATCGAGGCCAATGTAGGCCGGAAGACCGTCAAGCTGGTGGTGCGCCACAGGGGTGACCGGCCGGTCCAAGTGGGCAGCCACTATCACTTTTATGAAGTGAATGACGCGCTCGATTTCGAGCGGGAGGCGGCTCGCGGCATGCACTTGAATATCCCGGCCGGCACTGCGGTAAGGTTCGAGCCAGGCGAGGAGAAGGAGGTCCGCCTGGTAGAATTCGCCGGCGAGCGCCTGGTGCTGGGCCATCAGGGCAAGGGGAACCGATGAGCCTCGCGATTCCCAGAAGAACCTACGCGGACTTATATGGGCCGACCACGGGCGATCGAGTGCGGTTGGCCGATACCGAGCTGATCGTTGAAGTGGAAAAAGATTTTGCCGTCTATGGCGATGAGATCACGTTCGGAGGCGGCAAGGTCATTCGCGACGGGATGGGGCAGAGTGCGCGAGCCACGCGCGACGAAGGCGCGTTGGATTTAGTGATCACAAATGCGCTGATCATCGATCACTGGGGCATCGTCAAGGGCGACATCGGAATCCGCGATGGGCGAATCGTCAAGGTAGGTAAGGCCGGAAACGCAGACACCATGCAGGGGGTCGACCCGGAGCTGGTAGTGGCGGCTTCTACAGAAGTCATCGCCGGCGAGAACCTGATCGTGACCGCGGGTGGCATTGACAGCCACATCCATTTCATTTCGCCGCAGCAGATTTATGAGGCGCTTTCGAACGGGATTACCACTATGATCGGGGGCGGCACGGGGCCAGCTACGGGGACGAACGCGACCACCTGCACGCCCGGCGCTTGGAATCTGGCGCGCATGCTCGAAGCCGCCGACGCGTGGCCGATAAACTTCGGATTTCTCGGGAAGGGCAACGCCAGCACCGCCGAACCCCTGGCCGAACAGGTGCGCGCGGGGGCATGCGGGCTGAAACTGCATGAGGATTGGGGCACCACTCCAGCGGCAATCGATGCGTGTCTGCGCGTCGCCGATGATATGGATGTACAAGTCGCCATCCACACCGACACCATCAATGAGGCGGGCTTTGTCGAGGACACAATTGCGGCGATCGCGGGCCGTGTCATTCATACCTATCACACGGAGGGCGCCGGAGGCGGCCACGCGCCGGACATCATTCGCATCGCCGCGTTACCCAATATCCTCCCGTCATCGACAAATCCCACCCGGCCTTACACCGTGAATACGATCGCAGAGCATCTGGACATGCTGATGGTGTGCCATCACTTGAATCCGCTGGTGCCCGAGGACGTGGCTTTCGCAGAAAGCCGCATACGCCCGGAGACCATCGCAGCTGAGGACATTTTGCACGATCTAGGGGTGTTCAGCATGATTTCGAGCGATTCGCAGGCCATGGGACGGATCGGCGAAGTGGTCACGCGTACCTGGCAAACGGCGCACAAGATGAAGACACAGCGCGGCGCGCTGCCCGAGGATTCCGCGCGCAACGACAATGCTCGAGTGAAGCGTTACGTGGCGAAGTACACGATCAATCCGGCGATTACTCATGGCATCGCTCATGAGGTAGGGTCGATCGAGCCCGGCAAGCTGGCGGATCTGGTGCTGTGGAAGCCCTCTATGTTTGGGGTGAAGCCGGAGATGATTCTCAAAGGCGGCTTCATCGCCTGGAGCGTAATGGGGGACGCCAATGCGTCCATACCGACGCCGCAGCCGGTGATCTATCGGCCCATGTTCGGCTCGTTCGGAGGTGTGACTGCCTCGACTTCGGTCACCTTCGTATCGCAAGCTTCGCTTGCTCGCGGCGTCCAGCAGGGGTTCAAGAAGAAAGCGGTGGCGGTAGCCCATTGCCGGAAGATTGGCAAGAAAGACATGGTCCACAATTCCGCGACGCCCCACATCCATGTCGATCCCGAGACTTATGAAGTGCGCGCCGACGGAGAGCTATTGACTTGCGAGCCGGCCCAAGTGCTACCACTGGCGCAACGATATTTTTTGTTTTGAGGAGATTCTTGATGAGAGCGTATCGAGTGGGAATTGCCGGACCCGTGGGATGCGGGAAGACCGCGCTGTTGGACCAGCTGAGCAAGCGTTTGTGGCCGCACGTGAATTTGTGCGTAGTCACCAACGACATCTACACCAAGGAAGACGCCGAGTTTTTGGTGCGCCAAGGCACGCTTCCCGCCGATCGAGTATTGGGCGTTGAAACTGGAGGCTGCCCGCATGCGGCGATTCGCGAAGATGCCTCCATGAACCTCGATGCTATTGATGAATTAGAGGCGGCGCATGCCGGGCTGGAGCTGATCTTCGTCGAAAGCGGAGGTGACAATCTGGCGGCGGCGTTCAGTCCTGAACTGGTGGATGCCTTCATCTACGTGATTGATGTTTCCGGAGGCGACAAGATTCCGCGAAAAGGCGGTCCCGGAATTCGCCGCAGCGGGCTGCTGGTGATCAATAAAATCGACTTGGCCCCGCACGTGGGCGCTTCGCTTGAAGTGATGGACCGCGACGCCAAGCGCCAGCGCGGGGACTTGCCATTTGTATTCACAAATCTGAAGACGGGCGAGGGCTTGGATCGCGTGATCGATTGGCTCGACGGACAACGCGCGCGCGGATTAACCGCGTCTGGACGGCCTGCTATCGCGCCACACTTGCACAGCCACGACGAGGACGATCATCATCACCACGCGCGGCACTCGCACTCACACTAGGTCCGGAACGTCACACGCTCAGATGTTCCCGCACGATTTCGTCCGTCAATTCGCCAATGGAGCCGGCGGCGACGCGGCGCCCCTTGTCGAGAATGCAGAATTCGCTCGCCACGCGCCGGGCAAAGGGTAGTTTTTGCTCGACCAGAAGCACGGTAAGCCTCTCATCCTTATTCAGCCGCAGCACGATGTCCCCGATTTCATGGACGATATTGGGCTGAATCCCTTCGGTGGGCTCGTCCAGTATCAGCAGCTTGGGTTCGAGAACCAGGGCGCGGCCAATGGCGAGTTGCTGCTGCTGTCCGCCCGAAAGGTCGCCGCCACGCCGCTTCAGCATCTGCTTCAACACGGGAAAAAGCTGGTAAATACGATCTGGAATCGCACGAGGGCCGTTCTTGGGCACGCCCAGACCCACGCGCAGATTTTCTTCTACCGTGAGCTGCGGAAAAATCTCACGCCCCTGCGGCACGTAGCCAACGCCCAGCCGGGCGCGTTGCTCAGCGGGCAGCTTTACCAAATCGCTTCCGTCGAAGGTGATATCGCCGGAGGTGATCCCCTGCAGGCCCATAATGCATTTGAGCAAGGTTGTCTTCCCCATACCGTTGCGGCCCATCAGGCACATGCGCGAACCGGGAGTAACGTCCAGATCGACATCCCACAAGGTGTGGCTGCCACCGTAGAACTGGTTGAGGGTTTTGATTGCCAGCACGGTCACACTCCCAGATAGACTTCTTTGACGCGAGTATCGTTCTGCACTTTGTCCATATCGCCTTCGGCGATGACGTGGCCTTCGTGCAAGCACGATCACGCGCCGGGCAATGGACCGAACGAAGGACATATCATGCTCCACAACCACGATCGAGTGCGCGCCCGCCAACGATAACAGTAGCTCGGATGTGCGCTCGATCTCGTGCGGAGTCATGCCGGCTACCGGCTCATCCACCAGTAGCAATTCCGGATTTTGCATGAGCAGCATCCCGATTTCGAGCCACTGTTTCTGGCCATGAGCCAGGATTCTTCCCGGCGCCTCGCGCTGCTCCGACAGGCCGATGATTCGAAGCACCTCATCGATTCTCTCGCGTTGTGGCGCCGAGATACGGGCACTCAGCATTTTCAGGAATGACCGGTCCCCAGCCAACGCGAGTTCCAGGTTCTCGAACACGGTCAACTGCTCAAACACAGTCGGCTTCTGGAACTTTCGCCCGATTCCGGCGGCGACGATCTCCGCTTCAGACATGTGCAGCAGATTGATTTCGCTGCCAAACCATGCGGTTCCCGAATCCGCGCGGGTTTTGCCGGTGATGACGTCCATCATAGTAGTCTTACCGGCGCCGTTGGGGCCAATGATGCAGAGCAGTTCGCCCGGTTCGACGTAGAGGGTAAGATCGTTGAGCGCCTTAAAGCCGTCGAAGCTGACGGTCAGATTCTCCAGATAGAGCCTATTGTCGCGAGCACTCATGTCTTAATCGCGGCGCCGATACGGTGGGTTTGCCGCCTTGCGGCGGGCGGCGGGAATTCGCAGCCGGTCATTTGTGTTTCACCCTGGCCGAAATCAGGCCGATAATCCCGCGCGGCAGGAATAGGGTCACCAGCACAAATAATGCGCCCAGCGCGAAAAGCCATACTTCTGGAAACGCACCGGTGAGATAGGTCTTTGCATAGTTCACCAGGACCGCGCCAATAATCGCGCCGTACAGCGTGCCCCGGCCTCCGACCGCGACCCAGATAACGGCTTCGATGGAATTGATCGGCGCAAACTCACTGGGGTTGATGATCCCGATTTGCGGCACGTACAGCGCGCCGGCAATCCCGGCGATCAGGGCTGAAAATACGAACAGCCACACCTTGTAGGTTTCGACGGGATATCCTAGGAACCGGGTTCGGCTTTCGGCGTCGCGGATGGCACGGATCACCCGTCCCGCCCGCGATTCGACAATCGTCCGGCAAGCCAGGTAGCTGGCTGCGAGCGCAAGCGCGGTAATCACCAGCAGCACGACGTGAACACGATCCGAATGCAGGTCGAAGCCCAGGATGTCCTTGAAATCGGTGAATCCGTTGTTGCCGCCGAATCCCATGTCGTTGCGGAAGAAGGCGAGCATCAGCGCGTAGGTCAGCGCTTGCGTGATGATCGAAAAGTAGACTCCAGTCACGCGCGATCGGAAAGCGAACCATCCGAACACCAGCGCCAGTAAGCCCGGCGCCAGCAGCATCATCAGAACCGCGAACGGGAAATGGTTGAAGCCATACCAGAACCACGGCAGGGCTTTGTAGTTCAGAAAGACCATGAAATCGGGCAGTATGGGATTACCATACACGCCTCTTGGGCCGATCTGACGCATCAGATACATACCCATCGCGTAGCCCCCCAGCGAAAAGAAAGCCGCGTGGCCCAAGCTCAGAATGCCGCAGTATCCCCAGATCAGATCGACGGCCAGCGCCAGCATTCCGTAACACAGGTACTTACCGATGAGCGTGATCCCGTAGGCCGAGAGGTGGAATGCGGATGACGAGGGCACAACCTGGCTGAGCAAGGGAACGACGATGGCGACTGCGGCGAGCACGGTGAGAAACCAAGTGCTTCCGCGATCGCCACTCATGCTACCCCTCCAGAGACCAAGCACCGCTACTTATCCTCCGCCGCGCGGCCGGTTTGCGGGAACAGTCCGCGGGGCCTAGCCTGAATAAAAAGAATCAAGCCTACCAGGACGAAAATCTTCGCCAGCACGGCTCCGGCGTACGGCTCCAGCAACTGGTTGACGATTCCCATCGACATCCCACCGATCAGCGAGCCCCACAGGTTTCCGACTCCGCCAAAAACCACCACCATAAACGAATCGATAAGGTATGATTGGCCCAGATTCGGACCCACATTGGTCAACTGGCTCAACGCGACGCCCGCCACGCCGGCGATACCCGATCCCAACCCGAACGTCATGGCATCCACCCATTCGGTGCGAATGCCTATGGCCTTGGCCATGGACCGGTTCTGCGAAACCGCGCGGATATCGAGACCGAGCCGGGTGCGCTTCAACACCAGCAAGATCAGGGAGAAGACGATCAGCGTGAAGATCACGATATAGAGACGGTTGTAGGTGATCCCGAGCGCGTCATTGAAGCGCAGCGAGCCGCTCATCCAGTCCGGCGTCACCACTGAACGATTCAGCGCGGAGAAAATCGAACGTACCGTTTGTTGCAGGATAAGACTCACGCCGAAAGTCGCGAGCAGCGTTTCCAGAGGCCTCCCGTAAAGAAAGCGGATGATGGTGCGCTCCATCGCGACCCCCGTGAGACCAGATACGATAAACGCGGCGGGAATCGCCACCAGGATCGAGATCCCGATGTGCCCGGGCATCAGCGTCTGGACCACGTAGGTAGTGTACGCGCCCAGCATCATCAGCTCGCCGTGAGCCATATTGATGACGCCCATGACGCCAAAAGTAATGGCGAGTCCGATGGCGATCAGAACCAGCACGGAACCTACGCTCAGTCCAAAAAATAAGGTCTCTATGCCCGAATAGAAGGTGCGCCAACGGTCGATAGTGGCGATGGCGCCGGCAGCGGCCTGCCGCACACTCCCGTTGCTTTCGGCAAAGGTTCCGTCGGAATTTTTAGCGAGCAAGAGAGCCAGCCGGTTTCTCACATCCTGGTCTACGCTCTTGCTCAACGTGGCAATGGCTTCCAGACGCGCTTTGCTATCCGAGCCGTCTAGTGCTGCGAGTGCCAAACCGGTGGCGATTTCCTTTTTGACCCTGGAATTCGTTTCGACAGCGCTTCGCTCGCGTAGCAATGCGACGGTCGGTTCGTCCAGCGACCGCTGCATCTCTCGCACAGCGTCCAATCGCACCGAGACGTCCGGGCTGGACAACGCGAAGTGCGCCACGGTACTCCGCAACATGCTCCGTAACCCATTGTTCGTGCCTATTTGGGTCATGGAATCCGCAGAAGCGGTTCCGGCATCTTTGAGTGAAATCGGATCGATTAAATTGAGGGGATCGGCATCCGCCATCTTGGCGATAAAGACCTTCTGATCGCTGTTGCGGAAATACAGGCGGTCTTGCAGAAGCGCGGTGAGAACGGCGCGGACGCTCGGATGGCCGGTCTGGCTCAGTCGTTCGACGATACGAGCCTTGTCGTCGTACGATGCCTCCCGCAACTCGCCGAGCGTGGACAGGAAAGTCGCGTCAGCGGGAGATTGGGCGTGTGCAGGGACACCCCAGAGGGCGAGCAGCAGCATGAGCCACGGCCCGCCCGACGGGAGGTTTTTCATTACTTGTAGTTCTGTCCGGAACACTTCTTAGTTGACTTTATTGTAGTTTCCGCACTTCAGCACCACCCAATCCGCTTCGATGTCCTTGCTGCCTGGCAGGTAGTCGGACCAAGCGTCGCCTGGAACTTCGCCCGCCGATTTCCAGACCACGTTAAACTGGCCGTCCGCTTTCACCTCGCCGATGTACACCGGCTTGGTGATGTGATGATTCGGCAGCACCTTGGCGATGCCACCGGTGAGGTTCGGCGTCTCCATACCAGGAAGCGCCGCGATCACCTTCTCCGGCTCGGTGGATTTGATCTTCTCCACTGTCTTTACCCACAAATTGAAGCCGATGTAGGTCGCCTCCATCGGGTCATTGGTGGTCCGTTTCGGGTTTTTGATGAAAGCATGCCACTGATTGATGAATGCTTTGTTGGCCGGCGTGTTGATGCTTTCAAAGTAGTTCCACGCCGCCAGTTCGCCAACCAGTGGTCTGGCGTCGAGGCCTGAGAGTTCTTCCTCCCCAACCGAGAAGGCGACCACCGGAATATCCTCCGCCGAAATCCTCTGGTTGCCAAGCTCTTTATAGAAGGGCACGTTGGCATCGCCGTTGATGGTGGACACCACCGCAGTCTTCTTGCCGGCCGAGCCGAACTTCTTAATCGCGGCGACGCGAGACTGCCAGTCAGAGAAACCGAAGGGTGTATAGTTGATCGAAATGTCTTCGGGCTTCACGCCTTTCATCTTCAGGTACGCCTCGAGGATTTTGTTGGTGGTGCGCGGGTAAACGTAGTCGGTCCCTTCGAGCACCCACCTCTTTACCCCGACTTCCTTCATCAAGTAATCCACCGCGGGGATGGCCTGCTGGTTCGGCGCTGCACCAGTATAGATAACATTTTTAGATGATTCTTCTCCTTCGTACTGAACCGGGTAGAACAGCAAGCCGTCGTCCTTCTCGAAAACCGGCAGTACTGATTTTCTGGAGACTGATGTCCAGCATCCGAACACCACAGGGACCTTGTCCTTTTCCAGCAATTGCGCCGCCTTCTCGGCAAACAGCGGCCAATCGGACGCCGGATCGACAACCACTGCCTCCAGCTTCTTGCCCAACAATCCGCCCTTCTTGTTCTGGGCGTCAATCATCATCAGCACCGTGTCCTTCAGCGTCGTTTCGCTAATGGCCATTGTGCCTGAAAGTGAATGCAGCACGCCGACCTTGATGGTGTCCTGGGCCGTTGCGACATTGGAAAATGCGAGTCCGGTGAGCAGCAGCCCAGCGGTCATAAACATGGCGCTACGTTTCATAAAATTGACTCCTTCATTCTGAATAAACTCCTTCATGTCTGAGATCGAGTAAGGATGGCCTACATCTGGATCTGGAAGCCGATGCCGGCCTGCCAGAAATTCGGTTCGAAAGCTCTGTTGAATCTGGTGTCTTTGTAGAACGTAATCACGCGTGCGTTGAATTGCTTGATGATGTAGCCGAAATTGACTTCGGTGGTTTTCTGGTCGTAGCTCGGCGTTGCTCCGTGCGTGAAGTCCGCCTTGGCATACTTGCCAAGGATCTCGAACTTGCCCTTGAACTTAGCGATGGGAACAACTTTCGGAAAAAGGAAACTGACAAGCCCGTACGCTCCCTGGCTCTTGGCATACGCTGCGTCGTACCCGCCCAGCCGGTTGTAATTGGAATACTCGCTTTCGATGGTGAACGCCCCGCCGTTCAACACTTTCTTTTCGAGCAGGAAATCGACGGTGGACGCCGTGTGGCCGTCTTGAAGCTGACTTGCCCCGCCGATTGCGAGCAGATTCTTATCGCCATAGTAGGTCCCGTTGAGGTAGTAGCCGTCCTCTTTATCCCAGAAATCGATCTGGATGCGAGCGGCGCCAATGATGTCGGGTTTCCCGGTAGCCGACTTGCCGTCGAAGCCGCCAACCGAGACTTTTACTTTGGAAAAGTCCCCCCAATAGGCGACGCCGTTGTCGCGGCCCTGATGGATGAAGGGATATCCGTCCTGGACGCCGTCGGTGTATACGTTCCACTCATTCGAGTAAAAGGGCCCGTAAAGATTCGCGCGGTCGCTCGGTTCCAGGAAACGGCCCACCCAAAGATTGAATTTGGGTGACACGGCGATCTGCGCCACCGCGTCCAGTATCGTGAGTTTGTTGGTAGCGCTGTCGTAGTCGGTATTAAACATGAACTTGATGTCTTCGACAACGGGGCCGCTTATGTAAATGCGGGCGTGGTTGAGAGCGAACGTGTTGTTGAAATCCCCAACAGCGGGACTGGTGCCCGTGTAGCTGGCTTGCAATCCGGCGCCGACCGTAATCGGACCTAAGTTGCCCTGTGCCCGCGATGGGTCGGCGAATATGAGGAACCCGGCGAGCGAAAGGAAAACTGGGATACATCGTCTAGACATGAGCAAATTTCTCCTGTGGGCGCACAAGGCACCTGTTGTGATTTTGTTTTACAAAATTCTGGCCAACTTGGCTGGGCAACAGGGCCGAAGGGCTCAACAAACTTCGTGAGCGCGCCGCACAAAGCGAGGGCAGCAAAGTAAAAAAAACGACACCGCAAGTGCGTCGTTCCTTTTCCTTTCACCGAAGTGTAACACGAGGATCGGAGGGGCGCGTCATAGCTTATTCTGATCGCCTTCCAAAGTAACTTCTATATCGGAAGCTGTGGTGAAAATTGTGGCTAAAGTTTCCTCACGTTTCAACATGTGATTCGCGGAAAAGTACCGATCGCCGATTTTTCACACACGTTTGAATTATCTTGGTCGGTTGAACTTGTACATCAAGAAAAGAGCCAGTATGATCCCCGCTGCTAGTATTCCTGGCGGGTTGCGCGCCGCAAGCTGGATGAGGTCGTCCAGTGGCGCTACTCTGAATTTTCAACGACGGCGCGTCCTCCAATTTCGTTCATCACTATGTCGTTATTTGACAACATCACGATACGGAGACGGGTAGCCTGTTCGGCAGTCAGCCTTGGGATGGGATCCGCAAGCGCCGAACCCAAGGCGGAATGCGCGCCGGGAAGCTGAGCCTACGAGCGCGGAATAGCCATACTATTTCAGTGCTCTCGCTCTCGTAAACTTCCACCCTCGGAGTATACGCCCTTTAGCCGTCAAGGGCGCTAGCTGTTACGCAGCCCTTTCTAACCGCCATTCGTCCGGCCCAAGCTAGTTCACGAAACCCGGTAGGCATCGAGTACCGCAGCATCTTCCGCACTGTCTCCAGGCGTTAATTCAGTTCTGTGCGGACGTCAGGCGTCCCCGTTCTTCCCCGCGCAGCCAAACATAAAGAGGAGCGTGCGGCGTGGGCGCGGGCCACGGCATCGCGACGCGCAGACTCTCTCGGTCTCCTGGGCCGTTAACCGGGGCGGGAATAGAGTCCACGGGCGTCCCATTCTGCGCGTCCCACCCCACTTTCGCGATGGTCTCCAAATCCAAGCCTTGCAGCACGGCGAAATAGGACGTATCGCCCGCCTTGTCGTTTGTCATCTGAAACGAGTCGATCTTCGGAGGGCGCACGATGATTCCCAGCTTCCGACGTTCGGATTCTCCGCTTCGCGGCGTCATCAAGGTGCCCATGAGCGGACATCCCGGCTGGCCCACGCTCTCGGGGCGGAACGATAGAAATAGCGCGTCTGCCGCTTCGCGGGTCAATTTCGTATCTTGCCGAATCTCGCCCATCCCTACCTTGAGAGCCTGCGCACCCGACGGCGAGTTTTCACACGATAAAATTACGGCCGAAACTATGGGTGCATGCAGGACATGCATTTCGAAGCTGACCAAGGAGCCTGCGGCCATTTCGCCGGGGTTTAACGCGATTCCAAGATTGCCCTGTGAAGATTCACGTACGGTTGTGATGAGCGGCTTAGGCCCAGCCACCAGTAACGCATCTTCGACGGCGATGGGATCCTCAAAGTCCTTCACTTTCATTCGCAGTGCCAGCAGCGTGCCTTCTTTCACTCCGGGATCGAGATTGATTGTGACACCGCGTTCCCCGGCACTTCCACCCTCGCCGAGAACAATCGTCGCACCCTCGGCCGAGATCGCTTCAATGCGATCAAGATCGGTCCCGTGTAAGACGATCCCCTGCGATGAAACGCCAGTATTCAGCACGAGCGGAGTTGCCGAAATCGATGGCGCCGCGGGAAGGACTTTGAATGGTGTTTCGTGGACCTTTCCGTCCGCCTGAGCGATCAGGAAAACGTAGTTGCCGACGCTGAGATTTTTTGGCTCCAGCCGTAGTTCGAGCGAAGGTTCCGGACCCGCAGACGGTTCCTTTGACAGGTGGAAGGGCAAAGACACCTGCTGGGCGAATGGGTCTCCTTGCTTCTTGTATTCGATCTTACGAACGAATTCAAAGTCGTCTCCAGTGAGCTTAAGATAAGGCGCACCCGCACCTGAAATGAGTTCGTCTTGCGACTCGGGTGTCAGATGCGCGGAACCAAATTTCGAGAACTCGTGCAGGACAAGATTGCCCGATACTACGACCGGATCCCAATCCCAGTTTCCTGCCAGTTTCCATGTGCCGCCCCTAAGTTTGCTGTTCGTTAAGTCGAGCTCGATGGTCTTCGTTGCAGTGTTCACTTTCGCCGGGACCGGAACGGACAAGGAGTTGTCCGGTGTAACCAGTCTCCAGTTTTGTACTCGCGCAACTAGCTTCCACTCTCTCTCGTCTACCTTAAGCGGGAAACTCGATTTGACTCCAATCGGCAAGTGTTCCGTTACGGGTAATGCCAATTTGGGCGCCGGTTCGTCGGGGACGCGAAGAGCCCACAAGAATGCGAATTCCGTGTGCGCAGCAACTGCTGCTTTGCTGCCGCAAAGGCCGGTCGCTTTTACCGTTTCGTCCGCGGGGACTGTGCTGGGGGCGCCCCCCTGTGCGAGCGCGGAAAGAAACTCCGTGCGAGGAAACAGCAGACTATGCAGGTTGACCAGCACCGAGCCACCGCTGGCCGCAAGCCCTACGCCGCTTCCCAGGAACAGACCGGCAACCACGGCGGCGAGACCGGTCGCCTGGGCCGCTTGCTGTTGCGGATTCTGCGCCAGGGGATCATACGCCGTCAGCGATGGATTCACTCCGTGCAATAGGACACTCAGTTGCGCACTCTGCGGTTGCGTGCGGTCGAGTCTTGCCGAAGGATAACGGCTTGCAAATCCGGTGACTGCGGCGTTCACATCCTGGCCGGTATCTAGCGCCTGTTGCTGCGTGATGGCTTGGATCAACGCCTGGGTCTCCGTGGTTTTTGCCGCGTAATCCGCCAACTGGCCGATCAACTCGTTGTCCTTGGTCACGAGATTGGTCACTTTGGACTTGTCGAGTCCGGCTGGGCCCCAAACCAAACTGGCGAATTCCGCCCGGAACGGCACGGTCCACAAGGAGGCTTGATCAGCTGCCCTTGGGTCGAAAATAACGATCTTGGATCGGTCCGAGGGAACCAACAACAGCGCGATACGCGCCTTCTTTTTTTGCGGGGAGTCGATTTCAATCGGACGGTACGAAATCTTGTAGCCAGGCAGGAGTTGATTCAAGACCCGCAAATTCCTAGCGGCGCCGCCTGTCGGGGGAACGACTGTCAACTCAAAGCGGCCTAATGGGGATCCTCCGGGACACACGAGAGGTTCCGCAGCATGGATGCCTTCGAGAAAGCAAAGAAGCGGCAAGATGAGGGCAACGCTTACGCGCATCAGATCTCATTTTGTGACGCGCGGGACCCCTAGAGGGTTCAATATACTTCCCGTCCATCGCATTGATGACCGGAGAAGTTACAGGTGCTCGGTGCGTCTTTTGATGTTTGCTCCATGTTGCGGGTTGAGAGGGACCCTCGGCGGGAGCGCCCGAGTAGCGGTCGTTAGAGAGTAGCGTTGGTTCAGGCTGCGGGCAGCGCGGATTCAAAGTTTTGGTGGACCTGGACGGGTTCGAACCGTCGACCTCTTCCATGCCATGGAAGCGCGCTCCCAACTGCGCCACAGGCCCACTGAATCAACGGCTTAGGGAAAGCCGAGGTTGCGTTTGAGCGCTTCCTCACCAAGAGGAAACTCAGCCAATAGACTCCGATTATAACATCTAATACTGTGCAGGGGCGATGGTGAATCGCCTGTCTTCGAGGAGATGACTAAGCATTTTCTCCCGTTGCATCTCAATGCCAAATGTTCTGAAAGCAAATTCCACAAGGCAGCTGCGAGAGAATAATCGTCACTCTGGAGAAAAGCTGAATTCCCTAGGGCAGACGCCGGATGACGCAGCCAGATGGTCGTAGTCGGCAGTCTACTTGAGTAGCCGAGATAGTTACTAGCGACGCCGCGCGGGGGTTACTTCTGACGCGAGGTGGCGGCGGTTCCGAGATCGCGTAGCTGCGCCTGAGCGTTGCGGGCCAGGCTATGGGTGGGAAAGCGGTCCAGGAAATCCTTGAACTCGGCAGCCGCTTCGGCGCGATGGCCGCCGTGCGGCCAGTGCGTCTGCTTTACCGTAGAGAGCATCGGGCGTCTTGGGATTATCCGGGTAGCGTTCAAGCACCGCATCGAAGGCCTGGACCGCGTCGTCAAACATCTTCGCGCGATTGTATAGCTGCCCGACGTAATACTGCGCCGACGCGGCATTCTCGGCGGTTGGGAAGTACTTCAGATAATCGTTGAACTCCATCATGGCCAGATCGTCCCGGCCGCTTGAGTAATCGCGGAAGGCGTTCAGCCACAAACTCTCCGCGGAAGTACCCGCGGGAGGAATGGGAGCGCCGCCGGCAGCGGGCGGGGCTCCGCTCGAAGGCGGAGGAGGCGCGGCTGGAGGCTGGCTCAGGGTCCGCACGGCACTCGAAATATCGGACAGCTTGTTGTCCAGATTTGCAACCCGGTTCGACAACGCCGCCAGGTTCTCGCGCACCGCGCGCACATCGTCGGCCGATTGATCCACCTTGGTTCCCAGCACTGCAATGGGCGCCGCCACTTTCGACTGCTGATCGTTGAGGCGGTCGGTGAGGGTGCGCTGCAGCGCGGTCATCGATGCGGAAGCCTGATTCGATTGGTCGAGCGCCTGTTTGATCAGGCTCTCAAGCTCCGCCAATTTTTGATCCTGCGAGGTTTGCAACTGCTTGACCTGGTCCTGCAACTGCGCCACATCGCGCTGTATGGAAAGAATGTCCTCGCGCTTCTGCGCGAACAGGCTGGGGGCCGCCAAGCATACCAATAGAACCAGCTGGAGGGCAGCCAGTCGGGAAAGCTTCATGCTCGAACTCCTTTTGAAAAGGGGACGACCCGCGGCCGCCCCCCGTTTCACTACAGTTCCGACGCTACTGCGCCGGCGTCAGATGCGCGCGGCGATTGCGCTGATAGCAGGCCTCGGTGGCATCGGTGCAAATGGGGCGATCCTTGCCATAGCTGATGGTCCGGATCTTTTCGGCGGGCACACCGAGCTGCACCAAAAAGTCCTTGGCAGCCGTGGCCCGGCGATCGCCGAGACCCAGGTTGTATTCGGCCGAGCCGCGCTCATCGCAGTGCCCCTCCAGCACCACGGTGAAGGCCGGATCGGCGGCGAAGATGCGTTTCAGGGCGTCGGCGTCATGCGTCAACACCTGCCGCGCGTCGTCGCGGATGTCGCTCTTATCGTAGTCGAACAGAGCATCGCCCTCCGAGGCAATATCGCTGTTGAACATGTCGATACCGGAAACCTTGGGCGGTGGCGGCGGAGGCGGCGGCGGAGGCGGCGGCGCCGACACATCTACGGTGACGGAGCGCGATATCGTTCCCGCCCGCGGAACTGGCGGTCAGAGTGTAGGTGGTGGTACTGGTCGGAAACACCTGGCGCGTGCCGTTGGCTGCCACCGAACCGATACCGTTGTTGATGGAAATATCCGTGGCATTGGCGACGGCCCACGTCAAAGTCGCAGACTGCCCGGTCTGAATAGCGCGCGGCTCAGCGCTGAAATTGGTGATTCGCGCGGCGGGGGCCGCTGGGGTGCCGGGGGTTTCAATTTTGGGCGGCGGTGGCGGAGGGGGCGCGGGCACTTTCTTCTTGCACGCACTCACCGACAGCATTAACACTCCGGCGAACACCGCTGCACTCAGTGTTCTCTGATTCATTCGCATTTCGTTGACGTGCCTCCTTGACTTATTTGCGGACTGATACGCATGGACCTATCCGTAAATCCGTGAACAACATCTGTGAGTTAGTTTACTCCGTTTGCCCATACAGGCTGAATATTATTTCCCTGAGTGGTTAACTGCTGTACATTGGTGCCGTCCGACAGCATAGTATAAATCTGAGTGGAGTTTCCGCGTTTGGAAGTGAACACCAGATGCACCCCGTCCGGCGCCCACCACGGATTCTCATTGCGCCCCGTGCCGTGCGTCAGTTGCACCGGTTTACGGGCGGCGACATCCATCACGAAAATATTGAAATTGCCGGGCTCATAGCCGCGCGTCCAGGCAAACGCGATCATTTGTCCACTGGGACTCCACGCCGGATTAGCGACGTCGCCTTCCCCGGTGGTGAACTGCTGCATATCGGTGCCGTCGAGGTTCATATGCCAGAGTTGCTGGCGGCCGCCGCGCCCGGAGATAAACAGCATATCCGTGCCGGTCTTGGGATTGACTTTCGGAGACACTTCAATCGCGCGCACGTTCGATATTCGCCGGAAATTGCCGCCGTCGATATCCGCGATGCAAATCTGCACCCAGCCGTTCAGTGCCGTGGCGAACAGCAGTTGCTTGCCGTCGGGCGTAAACTCCGGCGTTTCGACCACCGAAGAAACCGGATTGTAGAACGGCAGGCGGCGCCCGGTCTCCACCGAGTGAATCCGAATCTGCGGATTGCCTCCGGCGTAGGTGGTGAACGCGAACATCTTGCCATCGGGTGAAACCGCCGGCATGCTCGACGTGGATTTATACTGCGTCAAGCGCTGCTGATGCGAACCGTCGTAATCCATGGACCATATTTCTTTGGAGCCGGTGCGATCGGATACAAAATAGATCTTGGTTCCGGCCAGGCTCTTGGCGCCGAACTGCTGCAGGATGTCGGCGGCGAAATCGCGGGCCACCTTCTTCGCGCCGTCGGCGTCGAGCGTACCGAAATACAGTTTGCCGATCACCTGGGCGCTGGTAACGTCCGGCTGCCCGGTGTTGAACAGCCACCCGTACAAGACCAGGCGGTTATCCTGCACCGCTGTGTAGCCGAAAGCCAGATAGTTGGCGTTCACCGGCGGCCCGGACCAATCCGTCAGCCAGGGGCCGGTGCGCGTGGGCGGCGTTCCGCGGCGCGCGTTCACGGGAACCGCCGGCGGCTTGAAATCCTGCGGGCGCTGCGGGACTTCAAGCGGGTAGACGCTCTTGGCCACCATTTTCAAAATCCCGGCGTTCTGCAGCTCATCCCACAGCGTGGAATTGAAGGTGTCCATGTTGCGCTGCGCGTCGCCGGTGCCGCGCATATCGGCGACGGCGATGGCGGGACGCTCCGCGCTGAACTGATGATACCCTGAATTTCGCCTGTTGCTTGTCCAGTGAGCGACGCGGCGGCTGCCACGAGCAAGCACCTGGTCAGAATCCTTGCGATAGATTTGGTCTTCATCGTTTCAACTCGAACGTGAATTCAACATGGGCCGAATCCTTATCGAATCCCGCAGGAATCGGAGGAAACGGGCTTGCTTCCAGTATGGCGCGTTGCGCGGAATAGTCCAGCGCGGAAATGCCGCTTTGTTGCACGACGCGCAGATTGCGGATGCTGCCATCTCGCATCAGATCGAAGGACGCGATCACGACAGGCGCGGTCTGGACGCGCGCGTCGACGTCGCCGGTGTGCCATTTTTGCGCGACCAGTTGCTGGATCTGCTGGGCGTAGCCGGCAAAGCGCGTGCCGAGGGTAGTGTTAGCTCCCGTGCCGATGCGCCCCGAGCCGGGCATTGCCGAGAACAATGGATTCGACACCTGCGGGGCCTGCTGGGCGAAGACTTGATTCTCGTCGATCTGCTTAAATGGGCGGAAATGCTGGTGTTCACTCGCGACATACGCGGGCAGGCGCTTCTCTCATCTTGAGCGCTACGGCATTGGGCGAGACTTTCTCTTCCTTCTCCCGTTCGACGGGTTTGGCCGGTTGCTGCAGGCACTTGCGACTCGGTGTCGTTCGCTACCGGATTCTGCTCTCCGGAGTGCAGCAGCGGAATCGACTTCACGGCCTCAATTCCGATAGCGCCGCCGCCGGCGTCTGGCGCGCCGAAAGATTCGTGATGCGAGATCACCCAACCATAGATGCCCATACCAGCGATGAGCGTTACATGCAAAGTGAGCGCGGCCATGAACGCGCGGCTGAGCGGCTCGGGCTGGTCGAGAAGGTCGGGATGGTAATTCTGTTCCATCAACGGCCGGAGTTCTCCTGCGGCTTGGTGACCAGCTTCACCGATAGATGCGCCTGATCGAGCGTGCTGATGACCTGTGCGATGGGATCGTAGACCGTGGCTTTGTCGGCCATTACGTAAACGCTTTTCTGGTTCTTAAAGCGCTTGGGAACTTCGGTGGCGATCTGGTTGATGTTGATGGGCTTCTCGTTGAGATACAGCTTGCCGTTGCGGGTGATGCTGATTACCGGCAGGTCGTCATTGGTGTCCTTCACCTGCTTGACTTCGGGGACGTTAATCTCCAGTCCGAATTCCATCACGTGAGCCGTCAGCATGAAGATGATCAGCAGCACCAGCACCACATCCACCAAGGGAACGATGTTGATTTCCGAGAGCGTGCCGTTGCCCGCGCCGAAGCGCCGCCGGCCGAATCCGCTTCTGGCTCCATTGCCGTTACTCACCGAGAAAGCCATATGAATTCTGCTAGCCCTCGAACATGCGCTCCGCCGCGTTTAGGAACTCGAGCGAAAAATCTTCCATACGCGTGCCCATCACCTTAATGCTATTCCCGAAATAGTTATAAAAGACCGCTGCGGGAATGGCGGCGAACAAACCCAGCGCGGTCGCAAATAGCGCGTTCGCAATGCCGGGCGCAACCGTTCGCATACTGGTGGAACCCGACAACCCCAAGGCCTGGAAAGCTTCGATGATGCCGAATACCGTGCCGAACAGGCCGACGAACGGCGAGACGGTGGCGGCGGTGGCCAGCCAGCTCATGTTGCGTTCGAGCTTCGAGATCTCTTCGCTGATGCCAAGCTGCAGGGTGCGCTCGAGCGCCACCGGGTTGGTGATGCTGCCGCGCTTGGTTACCTGGCGGTGGACTTCGCTGTAGCCGAAATCGAAAATCGCGACCAGCGGAGCGTCAGTGAACTGCTGGCTGGCGGCGGCAATGGCGTCCATGCGCTCCGCCTTGCGAAAAGCGCGCAGGAAACTCTTGTTGGCCGAGGCGAGCGCGGCGGAACATGAACAATTTGGAAAAGATGACGGTCCAGGAGAGCAGCGAAAACAACAGCAGTACGGCCATCACGGCTATGGGGATTGGCTCCGTGCTCTTGACCATCTCCCAGAAATTGACTTGCGCTACGATGCCGATCCAGTGTTCCGAAATCAACCGGTTGCCTTTCTCGTCCCGCTTTACATTGTAAGCGACTCCGGGCCTGTAAAACAAAAAATGTTCAAAATGTTTTCGGCAGGGAACGGCTCCACTTCCTTATAATTCGGTAGACGCCCATGCTGCTGGAGCTAACCGTCGAAAATTACGCCGTGGTGGAAAAGGTGCGGGTGCGCTTTCATCGCGGGCTGAATTTGCTGACCGGGGAGACCGGAAGCGGCAAGTCGATCGTGGTGGATGCGCTGGCGCTGCTGCTGGGCGGGCGCGCGACGGCGGAAATGGTGCGCACCGGCGCGGAGCGGGCGCGGATCGCGGGAATCTTCGAAGTGGAGGCGCACGGGCTTCCGGAGGGCGTGGAGGCGGAGGACGGCGAACTGATCATCGAGCGTGAGATCCTGCCCAACGGCAAGTCGCGGGCCTTCGCGGGCGGCCGCCCGGTGACGGCGGCGCTGCTCAAGGAAATAGCGCGGAGCCTGGGCGATATCCACGGCCAGCACGATCAGCAGCAGTTGTTTTCCGGGGGCGTACAGCGGGAAATGCTGGACGGGTTCGCGGACGCATCCGGGCAAGTGGCGGAAGTTGCATCGCTCTACACGCGCTGGAACGCGGCAACGGCAGAACTGGCCGAGCTCGACCGCACCGCGCAGGAGAAGCTGCGCCAGGCCGACCTGTGGAGTTTTCAGCGCAACGAAATCGAAGCGGTGAATCCGCAGTTGGGCGAAGACCTCCAGCTTGAAAACGAGCGCCGCGTGCTGCGCAATGTGGTGCGCCTGCAGGAGACGGCCGGAGCCGCCTACGCCGCGCTGTACGAAGACCCGGAAAGCGTCGCCACGCAGTTGCGCACGGTGATGAAACGCCTGGAGGAACTGGGCCGCATCGACGAAAGCATGCGCGAAGTGGTGACGGCGCTGGAGCCCGCGCGCATCGCAGTGGACGAGGCGACTCGCGCACTGGGTCATTATTTGGGGAAGCTGGAAGCCGACCCCGCGCGGCTGGAAGAGATCGAGACACGCCTGGCGGCGCTCGAAAAGCTGCGCCGCAAGTATGGGCCAACTCTCGAAGAAGTGATCGCGTTTCATCAGGACGTCTCGCGGAACCTGAGCGCGGTCGAAAGCTCCGGGGAACGGCGAGCGGCGCTGGCCAAGGAAGTGGCGGCCGTAACCGCGGGGTACGAATCCGCCGCGGGCCGCCTCTCTACACTCCGGCGCGAGGCCGCGCGGCGCCTGGCGAAATCGGTTGCAAGCGAGCTGGCTTCGCTCGCCATGGAAAAGACGCGGGTCGAGATTCGGGTCGCACCGGCGGAGTGGTCGGCTGCGGGCGCCGACGCAGTGGAGATCCTGATCTCGCCCAACGTGGGTGAAGAGTTGAAGCCGCTCGAAAAGATCGCGTCGGGCGGCGAGTTGTCGCGAGTCGCGCTGGCGCTCAAGACCTGCATCGCACCGGCGCGCGCCGAGAAGCATGCGATTCCGCGAACGCTGGTGTTCGATGAAGTCGACGCCGGGGTGGGAGGCAGCGCCGCCGAAGCGGTGGGACGGCGGCTCAAGAAGCTCGCCGGCTCGGCGCAGGTGCTGTGCGTGACTCACCTGGCCCAAATCGCGGGCTTCGCCGAGCATCACTATTATGTCGAGAAGCACGCCGAGCGCGGCCGGACCGTCACCAGCATTGAAGAACTGGATGCGGCGGCGCGCACCCGCGAAATCGGCCGTATGCTGTCGGGCGAGCGCGTCACGCCGGAAGCGTTGCGGCACGCCGAGCAACTCATCAAACACGCGGCAAAATAGAAATAGCCATGCTCCCGCTTCGCGGCTTCACCTCGGTCATCACCGCGCTGCTTCTGGCGCTTCCGGCTTCGGCCTGGAATAACTCGGCCCACTCCATCATTGCGGAGATCGCGTATGAGCGGCTTACGCCGCGGGCTCGCCCGCGAGTGGACCAGATGATCCGGGATCATCCGGATTACAACCGTATCTTCACGCAAGGAGCAGACGTTGCCAAGAACGATCCCGCCGCGCTTGCCCGTTACGCCTTTGTTCACGCGGCTCCGTGGCCCGACATGCTCCGCAACGATATGCGGTTCTATGACGAGGCCAGCCCTGATCCTCACCCCACACCGCTTCTGCCCGGCTTCCCCGACATGATGCGTCGCCTGACCTGGCATTATTTCGATACCGGGATTTCGGGGGACGGCACGCCGGTTATCGAACAGCGGCCTCCTCACCTGATGACCGAGCTCCCACGTTTGCTGGCCGAAATCGCCACTGCCGATTCGCGGCAGGCCGCTTACGATCTTCCGTGGCTGGAGCACCTGGCCGGCGATGCGCACCAGCCGCTGCATCTCGCCAGCCGGTTCCTGAAATCCCAACCCACAGGCGACGCGGGCGGCAACTATGTCTACGTTGAGCCGGGCCGAAACCTGCATTCGCTGTGGGACGACGCTGCAGCGCCGCGCGACCTGAGCTACGATGACGTCTTTGGTTACGCTCGCGAGATTACAGTCGAGTATCCGGCCAGCTCACCGCTATCGCTCGATCCCACCGAATGGGCCGCCGAGAGTTTCGAACTGGATAAAACTGCTGTATACACCTTCGGCCTGCAGACAGGATCGAAGGAGCACCCCCTCATACTGCCTCCATTGTACGAAGAAAGAGCGAAGCGTATAGCGCGTCAACGAGTTGCCCTCGCGGGATATCGCCTAGCTGGCGTATTAATCAAACTTCTTCGATGATGAGGACGGCGCTGTATCGAAAGATAGGCGGGAAAAGGCAGTAAAAAAGACTGTTTTGGGCCTCTCCAGGCGGCCGGTTTAATGTACAGCTATGATACTATCGAGTTGTCCAGTTGTGAGGCATTCCGGTGTCTCACTACGTCTCTTTCTCTAGGGCTGGATTGCCGTTGATTCGGTGACCCACCCAAAAGTTCGGTGGACTGGAACCTTCGGGAAACAGTTACCGGCCGGTGAGTATCTTCCTCCGAGTACTCACCGGCATTTTCTTTTTTACATTCCTGTCAAAAAATTGGAACGATGACTCAGCGGTCCCCCTGATATACTGAGGTCAGGTTTTGGTTGACTATGCGTCCTGTGGTCGGACTCGTTCTTGCCGTCGCGCTTCCTTTGATCGTCACTTTCGGTTATTCCCAGAGCGCTTCGCAACCCCCTCCCGGCAGCACAGTAGAGCCGAAGGTTTCGATTAAGCCCCGCGCGCGCACCCCTGTGGCGGACCCCAACGAATCGATTACTGACCGGCGCTCGGACATACGAGTCGATACCACACTGGTGCTGATTCCGGTGTCGGTAACGGATCCCATGAGCCGCTTCGTCACTGGTCTGGACAAGGAAAATTTCAAACTATCCGAAGACAAAGTGGATCAGGAGATCACGCAGTTTTCGAGCGAAGACGCGCCGCTCTCGGTGGGCATCGTTTTCGATACCAGCGGCAGCATGGGTGCGAAGCTGCAGCGCTCGCGCCAAGCCGTGACGCAGTTCATGAAGACCGCGAACCCGCAGGACGAATTCTTCCTGATTGAGTTTAACGACCGGCCGGAGATGGTGCAGACCTTCACTTCGGAAACGGAAGAGATCCAGAACCGTCTTACATTTACCCAGGCCAAGGGCCGCACGGCGTTGCTCGATGGCGTATACCTGGCGATGAATCAAATGAAGAAGGCCCACAACCCGCGCAAAGCCATCCTGATCATTTCCGACGGCGGCGACAATTCCAGCCGCTACACGGAGACCGAGGTAAAGAACGCGGTTCGTGAAGCCGATGTGCAGATTTACGCCATCGGGATCTTCGAGCCTATAGCGTCCCGGGGCCGAACTGTCGAAGAAATGAGCGGGCCGGGATTGTTGGCGGAGATGGCCGAGCAGACCGGCGGCCGGCATTTTGCGGTAGATAATCTGGCGGAACTCCCTGACGTGGCCGCCAAGATAGGAATCGAATTGCGCAACCAGTACCTGCTGGGATACAGTCCCAAGAATATGACGCGCGACGGGAAGTATCGGCGCGTGCAAGTGAAATTGGTCAAGACCACGGGACTGCCGCAACTGCACGCGATGTTCCGGACGGGATACTATGCACCGACGCAATAGGATCGCGGGCGCTTTTTTGCTGGTTGCGCTGGGGGCCTTCGGCCAAGCCCAGCAACCGGCTCGGACCACGCCTCCGTCCACCCCGGCGGCACAAAATGCGGCAGCGCCGCAGGACGAGATCCCGGTTTTTACAGCCGACAGCCGGCTGGTTGTGGTGCATGCCAGCGTGCTCGATCAGAAGGGTAAGCTGGTGACCAACCTGCAAGAGCCCGCGTTCAAGGTTCTGGAAAACGGCGTGGAGCAGCCCATCAAGATTTTCCGCCGCGAGGACATCCCGGTCTCGCTCGGCATCATCATCGACAATAGCGGCAGCATGCGCGACAAGAAGAGCCGCGTGGCCGCCGCCGCGCTGAATCTGGTGCGCGCATCGAATCCTCAGGACGAAGTGTTCATCGTGAATTTTAACGACGATGCCTATCTGGATCAGCCCTTCACCAGCAACATCAAGAAGATGGAAGAAGCTCTCGATCGCATGGAAACCAAGGGCGGCACGGCGATGCGCGATGCCATCAGCATGTCGATGGACTACTTAAAGGATAAGGCCAAGAAGGACAAGAAAGTGCTGGTGGTGATCACCGACGGCAACGACAATACCAGCAACATTAATCTTGAAGAGCTGATGCGCAAGGCGCAGCAGAGCGACGTCCTGATCTATTCCATCGGCATCTTGAGCGAAGAGGAGCCGCGGGAGTCCAAGAAAGCCAAGCGCGCCCTGCACGATCTGGCACTAGCCTCCGGCGCGATGGATTTTTATCCCAAGGATCTGGAAGAAGTCGACAAGGAAGTGCCTGAAATCGCTCACGAGATTCGCAATCAATACACGCTGGCGTATTCGCCGCTCAACACGGCGCTGGATGGAACTTTCCGCAAAATTTCCGTTACGGTGAATGCTCCCGGGCATCCCACGGTTCGCAGCCGCAATGGCTATTACGCCAACGCCGCGGCGAATAAGTGATACCGGACCGCAGCACATGACGATAGCGCGCCGAAGTCTCCCGATCCCGGTTTCAGGGTACCCGGGTCCGGTTTCACGGTAAATGTTCGGCGCTATGTGGCGGCTCTCGAAAGGGTACCGGCTATTTCCCTGGCGTAGCCCCTATCTGCGGTGGAGGATTGAGACTTATTGCGGATTACACGCCGACCGCATCTCGCCGGGCGACTTCTGGCAGTTCATCTGGCGCAACCGGCGCGAACTGATGCGATTCTTGCGCTGGGCCGATAAAATGGAAGCGCTGAATCATGACAGTTGAAACTGAGTTCCTGACATTCTCCGCGGAAAAGCTGGCGCAACTGATGGGCCGCATCGATAGCTGCGTGCAGAAACTCACGCCGGAACAGATCTGGATGCGGGCAGACGCCAACCAGAATGCAGTGGGTAATCTGCTGCTGCATCTGAATGGGAACGTCCGGCAATGGATTTTGCACGGCGTGGGCGGACAGCCCGATCTGCGCGATCGCGATGCAGAGTTCGCCGCCAAGGACGGGCCCGGGGCGAAGGAGTTGCTGGCCCGATTGCGGACCACGGTGGAAGAAGCCGCCGCACTGTTGGGCGCGCTGCCTGCGGGGCGGCTCATGGAGCACACCCAAAACCAAGGCTACGACTGTACCGTGCTGGCGGCGATTTATCATGTGGTCGAACACTTCGCTGAGCACACCTTCCAGATCATCTACGCGACCAAGCTTTCGACCGGCGAAGATCTCGGATTTTACGCGCACCTGAGCGGCTCGGCGCCGCACGATCTCCTTCCCTAGGCGTCCCTACTTTTTGTAGATTTCGTGCCAGCCGCCGCTTGGGATGACGACGCCCACGATGACTCCCACAATTGCTCCGGCAGCAGTCAGCCCTCCCACGACCGCGCCGGCTGGAATGACCTTTAGCTGATTCGGGCCGGGTCTGGTGGCAAGGCCAACGCCAAGTCCGGCGCCGGCACCCACGGCCAAGCCGATAAGGGCGTTCCTTTTGCGATGACCGCCCTTCTTGACTGACACCGTTAATACCTGCTGCCGGTCGAACGACTCCTCAGCTTTCCCGACGGTTAGTGCTAGTAAGCTGTCTGAAGCGCGGTAGATCCGGCCACTGACAGTGCGGGAACCAGTGGAAATGCGCACATCGGTTCCGGGCGTGAGTGCCTTGACAGTTTCCCAGTTAGAGGCGTAGGTCTGGGCAGCGCCGCTCGCCGCCAGTAGGAGTAAGACGGGCGCTAGGCGGCGGGCCAGAGCATACATGGTCAAGAATGATATCACCTCCTTGCGTTCTACAATGATCGATATGAAGACTTTGCTGGCCGGCTCGCTTCTGTTATTGTCCCTGCCCCTGGTTGCGCAGCAACCCCCGCGTCATTTCGAGAATCTCATCCAACTCACGCGGGGCGGCTCGAACGGCGAGTCGTACTGGTCGCCGGACAGTAAGCGCATCATTTTCCAGTCGACGCGCGACGGGCGTACGTGCGATCAGGAGTACATCATGAAAGCCGACGGCTCCGACCAGCATATGGTCTCGACCGGCAAAGGCGTCACCACTTGCGGCTATTTCACCAGCGACAATAAACACATTATTTACGCCTCGACGCATGAAGGCGGCGACGCCTGCCCGCTGCCGCCGGATCGCAGCAAAGGCTATGTCTGGGCGATTTATCCCACGTTTGATATTTATCTGGCCACCGACGCCGGCAAAATCATCAAGAAGCTGACCGACACCCCCGGTTACGACGCTGAAGGCACGGTCAATTTCAAAACCAAGAAGATTCTCTACACATCGCTGGCCTCGGGTGATCTGGAGATATGGTCCATGAACGAGGACGGGAGCGGCAAGAAGCAAATCACCAAGGCCGAAGGTTATGACGGCGGCGCGGTTGCCTCTCGCGACGGCAAGAAAATGGTGTGGCGCGCGTACCGACCGGACACGCCGGAAAAGGTCGCAAAGTATCGCGAACTGCTCAAGGACAATCTGACTACGCCGATGAAGATGGAGGTGCATATCGCCGACGCCGACGGTTCGAACGCCAAAACGATCACTAATTTCGGTTGCGCCAGCTTCGCGCCGACATTTACTCCGGACGGCAAGAAGATCCTTTTCGCTTCCAACAAGAATAAGTGCGATTCGGGCTACTTCGAGCTATTCCTGATGAATCTGGACGGCAGCGGCCTCGAGCAAGTGACCGATTACGGCAAATTCACGTCATTCCCCGAGTTCTCGCCGGATGGCAAATACCTGATCTTCGCGTCCAGCTACCAGAGCAAAGGCAATTACGAATTCAACATCTTCCGCGCGAACTGGAAGCCGTAGAGATGCAGCCTCTTCCTGGGACTCGTGCCCCGGCTGCGGCGGGTGCGGCGTCCGATGCGCTGGTATTTTTTGGCGCCACCGGCGACTTGGCCTACAAGCAGATCTTTCCCGCGCTGCAGCAGATGGTCATGCACCGCGAATTGAACGTGCCGGTGATCGGCGTGGCGAAAGCCGGCTGGACACTGGAGCAGCTTCGGCAGCGCGCCCACGATAGTCTCAGCGAGCATGGCGGCGTGAACGACTCGGCCTTCGCAAAGCTGATCGGCCTGCTGCGGTATATCGATGGCGATTACCAAGATCCCGCCACCTTCCAGCAGCTTCGCAAGATGCTTGGTTCTGCGTGCCACCCGACCCACTATCTCGCGATACCGCCCAGTCTCTTCGGTGCGGTGGTGCAGGCCCTCGGCCGTTCGGGCTGCGCCGAAGGCGCGCGTGTCGTAGTGGAAAAGCCGTTTGGCCGCGACCTGGCGTCCGCCCAGGAACTGAACGCAATCGTGAGCTCCGTCTTCCCAGAGGACTCCATCTTTCGCATCGATCATTTTCTGGGCAAAGAGGCGGTGGAAAATCTTCTGTTTTTCCGTTTCGCGAACACGTTTCTGGAGCCGATCTGGGACCGGCGCTATATTCACAGCGTTCAAATCACCATGGCGGAAAAGTTCGGCATCCAGGGCCGGGGCAAATTTTACGATGAAGTGGGCGCGGTTCGCGATGTAGTGCAGAACCATCTGCTGCAGGTGGTCGGGTTTCTGGCGATGGCGGCGCCCACCAGCCTGTACCCAAATGCCCTGCGCGACGAAGAGGCCAAAGTCTTCCGCACGATTGTCCCGCTGACGCCGCCCACGGTAGTGCGCGGACAATTCGCCGGATACCATCAGGAGCCTGGCGTGGCGCCCGATTCGCGGGCCGAAACCTACGCCGCGGTGCGCCTCGAGCTGGACTCCTGGCGCTGGTCGGGCGTGCCGTTCCTGATTCGTACTGGGAAATGCCTGCCGGTAACGGCCACCGAGGTGGTTGTCCGGTTGCGCGAGTCCCCGCTGTGGAGGGTGCCCTTTGGGGCCAACTATGTGCGCTTCCAGCTAAATCCGGAGTTCGGCGTCAGCATGGGAATCCGCGTGAAGCGTCCGGGGTTCGATCTCGTGCCGATGTCTAGCGAGTTGTCGGTCATGAAGCTCGATATTGACGGCGCCGTGAGCCCCTATGAGCGCTTATTGACTGATGCAATGCGCCGGCGACGGCATGCTGTTTGTCCGCGAGGACGCGGTGGAGACGGCTTGGTCGGTCGTAGACGGCGTGACGGACCGGAGCTTGCCTTTGCAGATCTACGATCCGGGCACCTGGGGGCCACCGGAAGCCGAACGGCTGGCGGACGACGTCGGCGGCTGGCACAATCCGGAATAATTAAGGGTATCGCCGCCCGGAGTCCTATGAAAACTAAAGGGTAACCTTAGGAGTACTAAGGTCAACTTCCAATGGTGATTCGGCCGGGGAAAAGGCACCATTGAAGAGGTGGATGAAATAAAGCCGGCCAATTTCCGCTCGTTGGCGTCCAAGTTCTCTCGCTTCACCGTTCTGCTGTTTCTGTGGATGGTGGGCATAATCGTTCTTTGGGACGTGCGCAACCACGCCTTTAACCTGCCTAAAGCCATCTTGATGTGCGCGATCGTGGTGCTGCTGGGCGGTCTGATCTCGCAATTTACCATGCGAGCGCTGGGGCGTCCCCTGGCCCTTCTGCAGCAAGGTATCACGTCGGTGCGCGAAGGAAAATTCGAACCGATTCAGACCAGTTCGACGCATGACGAGATCCAATATCTGGGCGAAAGCTTCAACCAGATGATTGCGGAAATCAACACGTCGCAGGCCGAGATCCGCCAGCACCGCGACCTTCTCGAAGAGCGTATCCGCCAGCGCACCGAAGACCTGGAAAAAGCCATGCGCGCCGCGCTCGCGGCCAGCCAGGCCAAGAGCGAGTTTCTGGCGAACATGTCGCATGAATTGCGGACTCCGATGAATGGGCTGCTGGGCATGCTGGAGGTGGTGCTGGACAGCTCGCTCAACTCCGAACAGCGCGAGGAACTGGCTATCGCCCAGCGTTCGGCCTATGCCCTGCTAGCTTTGCTTAACGACATTCTGGACCTTTCCAAGATCGAAGCCGGCAAGATGATGATCGAGGCCATCCCTTACGATGTGCGCACGGTGCTCGAAGATTGCGTGAAGTCTTTCCAGGCGCGCGCCATGCAGAAGAAAATCGCGCTGCACTTCGAAATCGACGCCGGCGCCCCGTGGAAGGTGATTGGCGATCCGCTCCGCGTGCGCCAGATCGCTGCCAATCTTCTCTCTAACGCTCTCAAATTCACCGAGCGCGGATGGGTGTGCCTGCGCCTCTCCACCGCCGCGGGCGCGGACGGACCGGCCCAAATGAAGATCGCGGTCAGCGACACCGGGGCCGGCATCGAAGCCGCCAAACTCACGGCGATCTTTGAAAAATTCACACAGGCCGACGGCAGCATTACGCGCAAATACGGCGGTACCGGACTGGGCCTTGCCATCACCAAACGGCTGGTTGAAATGCAAGACGGCAAGGTCAACGTGGAGAGTCAGGTTGGAAAAGGAAGCACCTTTACCGTCACGCTGCCCTGGACGCCTGTGGCTGAATCCGCTGCGTCTTCCTTGGAGCCGCAGACCGGCGTCGCCCTGAAAAAGATAAATCCCTCGGAGGTGCGCGTCCTCCTAGTCGAAGACAATCTGGTGAACCAGAAAGTGGTGCTCGCGATTCTGCGCAAGAAAGGCTATCGCATCGATGTGGCCAGTGACGGCCGGGAGGCGCTATCGAAACTGGACGCGAGCCTGGCAACGCCGTATCAAGCCTACAATCTGGTCCTCATGGACGTGCAGATGCCTGTGCTGGACGGCCTGGAGACCACGCGTATCGTGCGCCTGAACTCGCGCTGGGACCGGCTGCCGATTATCGCCATGACCGCGCACGCCATGAACGGCGATCGCGAGCGTTGCCTGCAAGCGGGCATGAATTCCTATGTGTCGAAGCCCATCCAGCCGGCGCATCTTCTATCCATCATCGAGAAACAGTTGCAGGAACAAGCCGTTGAGACGCCTACTCCGTCGCCCGCTTCCGGCAATGGCGCGACGGCGAGGTTGCTGCTGGAAGACGCCGAGATGGCGAACGATCTGCTGGAAGTGTTCCTCCAATTGGCGCCGGAGCGCCTGGAGCGCCTGGAAGCCGCCGCGGCCGAAGCCGACGGAACGACGCTCGGCAGCGAATCCCGTAAAATATCGGAAGCCGCCGAGCAGTTGGCTTCCCGTGCGCTTAGCGAGTGTGCCCAGCGCATCGAACTAGCGGCCCGCGGCCGCGACTTCGCGGCGGCCCTTCAGGAGCTGCAAACACTGCGCCGCGAAATCGCAGAGTTGCAGGCTCTGGCCGCCTGAACGGGACGTTCGTTAGAACACGCATCAAAAAACCCGGCGCGTCAGCCGGCCCACGCTGAATTTCGCGGTATCGGCCACCGCCATCACGGTCATGACGCCGGCTTGCACCGGATCGGTCACCACCAGGTCGGCCGCATCTGGAACGCTGCCCGCCATGTTGAGGCTCACCACCAGCAGCCCCTGCGCGCGTACTTCGCGCACCGCGTTCTCGATGTCGCCGCCCATCAACGAGCCCGCCATCACGATGGCCTTCACGCGCGGCAATCGGCCGGCGGCGCGTACGGCGGCGGCCAACGGCTGCTCCCCCACCAGAGGAATGGTGTCGATCGAGATGTGCTCGCCGCGAATGTTGTGGCGATCGGCTTCGAGAATGGCCCCCATCGCCACTTGTCCCACCTGCGCTCCGCCGCCCACGATGATGATCCGTTTCCCATAGATCTTTTCCATCGTCTCCACCTGGTCTGCGTGCCGGACAATCGGAAGCTTCCGCAGATCCTCCAGCATGGGCCCGGGATCGCCCTGCGCCTCGATTTCGAAATACGTGTGGTCGGTGCCGCTTTCGCCGCCGTCAGTTTTCTGGCCTTCAATGATCTCGACGCTAGTGATGTTTCCGTTATGCCGAGCAATCACGCCGGTGGTCGCGTGCAGAATCCCGGGGCCGGAGGCGGAAAGAATCTCAATGCCGATCTTCGGAGTCGCCACTCACTCCACCTCGTATTTCTTTAGCAGCCCGTCCCAGTGGCCTTGCGCCTGGAGCAGGATCTCCGCGATTTCGCGCACCGCTCCATCGCCGCCGGCCGCCGCGGTTACATGGTGTGCGCAGCGCTTGACCTCCGCACGCGCATTCGCCGGAGCGAACGCCAGTCCCGCGCGGCGCAGGATGGGAACGTCGGTCAAGTCGTCGCCCGCGTAGGCGATATCGGCCAGCGCGAAGCCACTCTTTTGGATGATTTCTTCTAGAATGGGAATCTTCTCGATGTGGCCCTGGTAAACATACGTCATGCCCACTTGCTTGGCGCGGACCTCCAGCGCGTGCGATTCTCGCCCGCTGATGACTCCCGTCTGGATGCCGTTCCATCTCAGCCACTGCAGCGCGATGCCGTCCTGCGCGTTGAAGCCCTTGGTCTCGATCATCTGTCCATCCTGAGCTGGGACGTTAAAAAGCAGGCCGTCGGTGAGCACGCCGTCGACATCCATGAGCAGCAGACGAATTTTCGCCGCGCGTTGCTGAAGCTGGGGATCCATCATTAAACACTACAATAGTGAAAGAGTTGGCCGTGCTGGAGCGGGTCCGCAAAACCATTACTCGTTATAACATGCTGCCCCGCGGGAGCCGCGTGGCCGTCGCGGTATCCGGCGGTCCGGATTCCGTCTGCTTGCTGCATGTGCTGCTGGAACTGGCGCCGGGCTTCGGCGTCTCGCTGTCCGTCGCCCACCTGAATCACCAGCTTCGCGGTGCGGAGTCTGACGAAGACGAAGCGTTTCGTGGCTCGACTGGCCGCGCGCTTCGGACTTCCGTTTTATCGCGCAAGCGCGGACATCGCAGACGCGAAGGACAATCTGGAGCAAGCCGGGAGGCGCGCCCGCCGGACTTTCTTTGCGGGGTTGAAGGCCGATCGCGTTGCGTTGGGACACACTCGTGACGATCAAGCCGAGACGGTGCTCTTTCGCCTGTTGCGCGGCTCGGGACTGCGCGGCTTGGCAGGGATTTATCCAGTGACGGACGGCGACGGCGGCCGGCCTCTATACGTCCGGCCTCTCATCGACGTCACCCGCACCGAGGTAGTCGAATTCCTGCGCGGCCGCGGCATCCCCTGGCGCGAGGATTCGAGCAACCTCGATCGCCCGCTTCGCCCGTAACCGCATTCGCTGCTCGCTGCTGCCGCAACTCGCCCGCGACTGGAATCCACGGATCGGCGAATCGCTCGCGCAACTGGCGAGCCTGGCCCACGACGAAGAACGGTGGTGGCGGTCATACATCGACGATCTGTCGGCCGGGATTCTAATTGCGCGCGCCGGAGGAATCGAACTGCGCGCGTCCGCCCTCGCCGCGCTCCCGGCCGCAGTAGGCCGCCGGCTGATCCGCTGCGCGATTGCACAAGTGAAAGGCGATCTTCGGCGTCTGGAATATGAGCACGTCGAGCGGGTTCTGGAGCTGGCGGCGCAAGCCCAGGGCGACGGCCGCTTACGCCTGCCCGGTCTCGATGTCCGCCGCTCGTTCGATTGGATTCGGGTGGCGCGGGCTGCGGTGCCAACTCGACCTTGCGGCCACCCGTCTGGCGATCCCAGGAGTCTACGCCCTGGCCGATGGCGACTGCCTCCATTTGGAGATCGCGCCGCATGCTTTTGCCTCAAAAAAGGGTGCTACGCTAAAAGCAGCCGAGTTAAGTCTGCGGCGCCTCCCGCCGGTTTTGGAATTGCGGGGGTGGAAGCCGGGAGATCATTACCGTCCTCAGGGGCAGCACCGGGATCTGAAGATCAAGGAAATGTTCCAAGTGGGGCGCGTGCCCTCCTGGTTAAGGCCGTCGTGGCCGATTATCAGTAGTGGAGACACGATCTTGTGGGCCAGAAAGTTCGGAGCCGCCGCGGAGTTTGCCGCGAGTCGCGAGCCCGGTCCGGTGCTGCGAGTATGGGAAGCGGAGCCGCCGAAGAGTTGAACCTTTTGGTGCGGTTATCTCGTCTGTAGGATAGAAGGCAATTTTTGCCGGGATTTTTTGGGGAGAACGCATGAATTCGAGCGTGAGAAATCTGGTGTTGTGGGTAGTGGTGCTGGGGCTGGTGGGCTTGGTCTTTGCTGTGATCAAGAATACCAAGCCGACGGGAGCGCACCCGGACTTTTCGGCTCTGGTCAGCGATGTCAAGGCTGGCAAGGTGGAAAAGATCACGCTCAATAGCGTGACCGGCGACGTCCACGGCAAGTATAAGAACGGCGACGAGTTCACGTCCACCGTTCCGCACACCTATAACGACTTCACCACGCTGCTGATCGACAAGGGCGTTGAAGTCAACGTCGAAAAGGACGCGGGCGGAAACTGGGTTTCGCTCCTGATGAACGCCATCCCCTTTGTGCTGCTGGTGGGCTTCTGGGTGTTCATGATGCGCCAGATGCAGAGCGGCGGCAATAAGGCTTTGAGCTTCGGCAAGTCGCGGGCGCGCCTGCATTCCTCGCAGCAGAAGAAGGTGACGTTTAAGGACGTGGCCGGAGTCGAGGAGGCCAAGGAAGAGCTGCAGGAGATCATCGAATTCCTGCGAGAACCGCAAAAATTCCAGAAGCTGGGCGGGCGCATCCCCAAGGGCGTGCTGCTGGTGGGTTCGCCCGGTACCGGCAAGACCCTGCTGGCCCGCGCCATCGCCGGTGAAGCCAACGTGCCGTTCTTCTCGATCTCCGGTTCGGATTTCGTCGAGATGTTTGTCGGCGTCGGCGCCAGCCGCGTCCGCGACCTGTTCGAGCAAGGCAAGAAAAACGCGCCCTGCATCATCTTCATCGATGAAATCGACGCCGTCGGCCGCCATCGCGGAGCCGGGTTGGGCGGCGGGCACGACGAGCGCGAACAGACCCTCAACCAGTTACTGGTCGAGATGGATGGTTTTGAATCCAACGAAGGCGTGATCCTGGTCGCGGCGACCAACCGCCCCGACGTGCTCGATCCCGCACTGCTGCGCCCCGGCCGTTTCGACCGCCGCGTGGTGGTGGGGCGCCCCGACTTGAAGGGCCGCGAACAGATTCTCAAAGTTCACACCAAGAAAGTTCCGCTGGGCGACGACGTGAACCTGATGACCATCGCGCGCGGTACTCCCGGATTCGTCGGCGCGGATCTGGCCAACCTGGTGAATGAGGCTGCGCTGGTGGCGGCCCGCCAGAATCGCAAGGTCGTCATGCAGTTCGATTTCGAGCTTGCCAAGGACAAGGTGATCATGGGCGTCGAGCGCCGCAGCCTGATCCTCAGCGACGAAGAGAAGAAGAACACGGCGTATCACGAAGCGGGACACGCCCTGGTGGCGGCCCTCACGCCCAACGCCGATCCGCTGCACAAGGTGACGATCATTCCGCGCGGCATGGCGCTGGGCTTGACCATGCAGTTGCCGCTCGACGACAAGCACAGCTACGACAAGGATTATCTCGAAGCGCAGATGGCCATCCTGATGGGCGGCCGCATCGCCGAAGAGATTTTCATGCATCACGTGACCACCGGCGCCGGCAACGACATCGAACGCGCCACCGATATGGCGCGCAAGATGGTGTGCGAGTGGGGCATGAGCGAACTCGGCCCGCTGAGCTTCGGCAAGCGCGAAGAGCAGATCTTCCTGGGCCGCGAAATCGCGCAGCATCGGGATTACAGCGAAGCCACCGCAATCCGCATCGACGAGCAGGTGAAGAAGCTGGTGCAGGATGGCTACGATCGCGCCCGCAAGATCATCGAAGAAGCGGTCGGACGCCCTCGACCGCATCGCCCGCGCGCTGCTGGAGCGGGAAGTGCTGGACGGCGGCGAAGTCCGGCAATTGATCGACGGCGAGACCCTCGAAGCCATGCCGGCTCCTCCACCGCCATCTTCCAGTGGCGACGGCACGCAGCAGGTGATCAAGCCGGAGCCGCCGCGGCGTCTCCCCGGCATGCTCGAAGGCGGCCCGCAGCCGGCCTGAGGAAGCGACTCAACGCATCGTGATCCCGGCGTTTCCGGTCTACGTCTTCGACGTCGACGGTACCCTTGTCGATTCGCAAGCCGACATCTGTGGAGCGGTAACGGAAGTCCTGGCCTCGCATGGCCGCACCGATGTCTCGCACGAGGTTCTGCGCCGCTACATCGGGCGTCATCTGATCGAAGAATTTCTGGAGCTCGGGTTCAAACTTTCCGAAGCCGAACAGATGATGCTGGAGTATCGCGCTACTTACGCGGCCCGCAAGCATGCTGGGACTACCGTCTATCCGGGAGTCGCCGCGGCTCTCGCGCGGCTGGGCGGCAGGAAGTCCACGGCCACCACCAAAGGCACGCCCACGACACGAATCGTGCTCGAACAGTTCGCGCTGATCCAGCACTTCGATCACGTACAGGGGACCGATGGCTTTCCGGCCAAGCCCGAGCCCGACGTGCTACTCAAGTCTCTAGAAGTCCTGGGCGCGCGTCCCGGAGACTGCCTGTTCGTTGGGGATTCCGCCGCCGATATGGAAGCCGGACGGCGCGCCGGAATCCCGACCTGCGCGGTCACTTGGGGCTATGGAGAACGCGAGGAACTCGCGCGCTGGACGCCCGACTTCTGGATCGACACGCCGCATCAGCTTTTGCCGGACTACTAGATCTGTGCGCACGCTATCGAGATGACTTTTCAGGCCGCCGTTCCGAATAGGGCGCCCACGCCTGCGGTTACAGCCATCGCCAGGGCGCCCCAGAAGGTTACGCGAATCGCGCCAGCGGTAACCCCCGCGCCTCCGACACGCGCAGCGATCCCTCCAAGAAGCGCCAGAAAGAACAGAGATGTTCCCGATACCAGATAGATGAGAAATGCCGGTGGGCCGATCGCCGTAACCAGCAAAGGCATGGCTGCTCCCACCGCGAAACTGGCCGCCGAAGCCAGCGCAGCCTGAACCGGCCGGGCCGTCTGCTGCGGAGTGATTCCGAGTTCGTCGCGGGCATGCGCCTCCAGGGCGTCATGGGCCATCAATTGCTCCGCCACCTGTTTTGCAAGCGCAGGATCCAGCCCACGGCCGACGTAGATCGCCGCCAGTTCCCGGTGCTCGCCCTTGTTGTCAGTCTTGAGTTCGTGGCGTTCAAGATCGAGATCGGCCTGCTCAGTGTCGGCCTGGGAGTGGACCGATACGTACTCGCCCGCCGCCATCGACATGGCCCCGGCTACCAGCCCGGCCACTCCCGCCACGATGATGTTGCCGTGAGTCGCATGCGAAGCCGCGACGCCTAGCACCAGGCTCGCCGTCGACAGGATGCCGTCGTTTGCGCCCAACACCGCCGCGCGCAGCCAGCCGCTGCGTTTCGTGCGGTGGACTTCCTTTTTGCGTAGCGTCATGGTTGCTAGTGTAGCGATGTTGCATCCAGTTCAATCGTGTATACTCCTCTTATTCTCATCGTCTGGAGGTGTCCATGAAGACCTGCAATCTGCTTCGTCGCCGCGTGTTGGCGTTGGCCATCGTCACGGCATTTACCGCGCACATCGCTTTCGCGCAGGGCCAAAATGAACACTGGGTGGCCACCTGGGCCACGGCGCATCGTGCCGCGCCGCCCGTCGTTTCTCCTACGGTCGGACAACCGTTTACTGCCGCGCAGCAGGCTCAGCTCGGCTTCAACAATCAAACCATCCGCATGATCGCTCCGGTGAGTATCGGCGGCCGCCGCGTGCGCGTTCAGTTTTCAAACGCCTATGGAACGACGCCTCTGAAGTTGGGCGCGGTCCACGTGGCGCTTCGCGCGAAGGATTCCGCAATCGCTGCCGGTTCGGATCGAGCGCTCACGTTTAGCGGGCAACCCAGCTTTACGATTCCGCCGGGCGCTTCCGCCCTGAGCGATCCGGTGGACCTGGACGTTCCGCCGCTGGGAGAGCTGGCAGTCAGCGTCTACGTTCCGGCGGCCTCCGGTCCGCCTACCATTCATACTGGCGGCTTGCATACGACTTATATCTCGAAATCGGGAGATGCAACGGCGCAGTCTTCGATTGAGGATGGGATCACGACGCAGTCCTGGTATTGGCTGTCAAGCATTGAGGTTTTGGCGCCGGCGGAAGCCGACGCCATCGTTGCGTTTGGCGATTCGATTACCGACGGCGCGCGCTCGACTCCGGACGCCGACCGCAGTTGGCCGAGCCGCCTGGCGCGCCGCCTGGCTGCCAATCGGGATACCGCGCACATTGCGATTTTGAACCAAGGGATCGGCGGCAACCGCATCTTGCGCGATAACACGGGCGTGAACGCGCTGGCGCGTTTTGACGAAGATGTCCTGAGTCCCGCGGGTGTGAAGTGGCTGATTGTGCTCGAAGGGATTAACGACATCGGCCAGGGGGCGCGCGCGAATGCTCTCCCCGAAAATGCCGTGACTGCGGCCGAACTCATTGCGGCGGACCGCCAGATGATCGACCGCGCACACCTGCGCGGAATCAAAGTGATGGGCGCCACGCTGACGCCTTACGGGGGCGCGGGTTACTCCAGCGAAAAAGGCGAAGAGATGCGCGAAGCGGTCAATACCTGGATTCGGACCGGCGGCGCGTTCGATGCAGTAGTGGATTTCGAAGCCGCCACGCGCGACCCGAACAATCCTAAGCAATTCCGTCGTGAATTCGACTCGGGAGACCACCTGCATCCGAGCGACGCGGGCTACCAGGCGATGGCCGACGCAATCGATCTAGCGGTTTTCGGCTCCAAGACCGTTTCGTCGGCGGCGACGACGCGCTAACGTAAATTCCGGTACGCTGTGACCGCGGCTTCCATTCCTATTCGCGGACTGGACAGCACCGGGATCGGCAAATCGCGGAGCAGGTCGGCCGCGCCTGCCATGGATGCCTGAGCCAGGACGATGCTGTCGTATCCCGGGGCTTTTTCGCGCAACCGCTCGGCGATCCTTTGCCAATAAACCATGTGTTCGCCGAGCTGAAAGTGAGGCCACAGGTCGGCCATCAACAGGGTTTCGATTTCGCGTGGTTTCCGGGGCCGACTCGCGCAATAGCTTAACGGTCGGTTCAAGAGTGCTCGCCACGCACGCGGCCACCAGGACGCGTCCGCCTTGCGCGGTCGCTCGCTGCGCCATGGCCCGATCGATGCGCACGACTCGTGGATCGTTCATCTCATCCGCGCAGGTGCCCAGAGTCGAACAGGTGCAAAGCAGCATCCGCGCGCCATCGTCGAGAGCGGCTCGCATTCGGTCCTTTACATCGGCGGCAATTTCGGCGGTGACGCGGCCCTCGGGCGGTGGCGCGGTCGAGCAGATCCGCAGCCAGCACATGGCGAGCCGGAATCTCCGGCCCGATTTCCGCCAGCAAGGTCCGGAATAAAGTTTCGTTCGACGCGGTGGTGTGGAATAAAGTCAGCATCTACCACAGCACGCGTTCGAGCGCCTCGCAGAAGAAATATTCGCCCCACATCACGGATTCATCCACGCCCAGTCCTTTGTGAACGTGATAAACGCCGCCTTTGAGGATGCCTTCCCACTTGGGGTCGGACTTGCCCAGATGCTTCTCGCACAACGAGCGCAAGATGCGTACGGCAGTAGACCAATAAAGGTGCCCCTTCATCGAATCCGGCACCAGGCGGCACAGACGCAGCAACCCCGCCGCGTAAATGGCGGCGGCCGACGTGTCGAGCAGCGTCCGGTTCTCGGCGGGCGCGTTGAAATCCCACGGCGGCACGCCATCGGAGGGCGAGTGCGTGATATAGAAATCGGCGCAGGCCTGCGCGGTCTCGAGGTAATGCGGGTCGCGGCTATATTCGTAGACCGTCGTGAAACCGTACATGGCCCAGCTCAACCCGCGCGACCAGCAGGAATCGCCGCGATAGCCTTGATGCGTCGTCTGGTGCAGAAATTCGCCGGTATCCGTGTCAAAAATTCCTTCATGCGCCGTCGATCCATCGCCGCGGACTAACACGCGCCGGGTGGTCCGGGCATGGCGCAAGGCGATGTCGCGCAGCTTGCGGTCGCCGCTCTCTCGCGCGGAGTAAAGAATGATCCCGACGTTCATCATGGTGTCGATAAACACCGAATTGTCCGCCACGAAGGAACGCAGGTAGCCGCCCTTTTCCTTGAACCGCAGCGCCAGCGTGCGGCCGGCCTCGATCAGCACTTCGCGCCGCGCCGCGTCCGGGTGCAGACGGTTCCAGCGGTAGTAAGTGGAGAGAAACAGGAAACCCAGGTCATGCGCGTCGCGGTCTTTCTTGCGCGGCTCGATGGGTTCGGTGTAGCGCACGGCGTTTTCATACCAGAATTTCGCGTCCGCCGAACCCTGCTCGGCGTGGCGGTAGAAAATCCACATCATCCCGGGCAAAAAGCCGTCGGACCAGTGGGTCCACACTTGCCCTTCATGCTTCCACTCCCCGTCCTTGGTGTGCAGCGGGTACAGCATGGGATGCTTTTCGATCAGCTTCCGCACCTGGCGTTGTGCGAATTGGTAAGAGTTGGCGAACAGTTCGCCGGTGTCGCTCGAAAGATGAATCATGTGGTGCCTCTCATTATAGGCTGGCTCCGGCGTGCGCTCAGCGTGCAGCAAGCGGTTCGCAGCGTGAGGAGTGCGGTCGCGATCTGTTACGATGAGAAAAATGCCAACGAAAATCACTATCCGCGATAACGGCTCGATTCGCGTCGAAGGGGACTTCACCATTTACGACGTGAACGGCAATGCGTTCGATCTCGCGGGCCGCGAAACCATCGGCTTGTGCCGCTGCGGACAATCGGAAAACAAGCCCTTCTGCGACGGAACGCACGGCAAGATCGGATTTAAGTCGGCTTGCCCGGCGCGCGCGTTGCCGCCGCCCGTAGCCAAAGCCTAAACACCTCGTTACCGTTGAACACGCGCCCCAAAAGGGCCGGTGTTCTCCCATGTGTTTCTCATGCATGGAGTACGGGCACATCCTAGCGTTCCATTCGGAGAGAATCGGTCTCCTTCGGGAACCATATAGCAACGTGAATCCCAAATCGGCGAACCGGAGCCTTTACCGGCCCGTAGGTGGGTTCATTTTGCACCATTGGAGAGCCCGAAATGACATCGACGGTCCGAGTAATCCCCAAAGTGATCCTTCTGGTGGCGCTGGCGGCACTGGCGCGGCCTGCCTCCGCCACTATCAGCTATACCTCGTGCTCGAGCGGCTGCGGCAGCACCAACGGCACTTACGCCGTCTGGCAAACCGCGTCGGGTTCGGGCGGCCTGACGTTTTCGATGTCGCCCGGCGACGTTTGCCGGGGGCAATCTGGTGAGCGGCGTATACAGCGATCCCACGGGAACGATCTTCACCGGCTATAACGGGCGCTAACACCGCCAACCTGATCCTAAGTGGAACGGCGCTGGTGCAATCCGTCGGCGGTGGCAGAAGCGGAATTGAAATCGCGCTTCCGGCGAATACCTACGCCGTTGCCATCGAATTTACACGTCTGCAACGGCTCCGTATATACCATACCTGGGGCAGAACTCGGCGATCACAACGTGTCCGCCACGAATTACAACATCGTCCTCCCGTAGCGGCGGCGGATCCGTACAGTTCTTCGGAATCATCAGCAGCGCGCCGCTAACCGAGATTATTCGTCGGTCCTGCTCACGCGGCGGGTCACCCTTCCAGATCAACGATTTCGAGCTGGGCGAAGCCACTCCTACGCCGGAAGCTTCGAGCGCGGCTCTTATCGGCGGCGGATTGGTGTTAGTGGGTGTCCTGCGCCGCCGCCGCATCCACAAACCAGACGGTGCCCGTGGCCTGAAGCGATCTGCGCCGGATAATGCAGCGGATCGAACGGCTCGTTGCAGCACGGAGCGCAGCGCGGCGGTCTTGTCCGCGCCGGCGACCAGCAACGCGGTGTGACGCGCGGCCAACAGCACTCCCGGCAGTAGCGTGATGCGCCACTGCTTGAATTTCTCCACCCAAACGGCGGCGGCGATGCCCGACCGGTTTTCGATCAGCGGTTCTCCTGGAAACAAGCTGGCCGTATGGGCATCCGGGCCCATGCCGCGATGCATCACGTCGAAATGCGGCAGTTCGCCGGCGGCCAAACCAAAGAACTGCTGAATGTCTTCGACGTAGCGTGCCGCCGCGTCCGGCGGGTCCAATTCGGCAAGCACACGATGAATGTTGGGCGCGGGGAAATTGCCGGGCCTCAGCCAGGCGTCTTGGGCGAACTTGAAATTGCTCTGCGCATCGGTCGGGCGGCACCGCGCGTTCGTCCACCCAGAACAGATGCACGCGCTCCCACTCGAAACGGGTGTGCGAGAAGATCTCGAACATCCTGCGAGGCGACGAGCCTCCGGAAATTGCCAGCGACGCCAGCGCCCGGTTATCCAGCGCCTCGCGCAGCCAGTCGAGAATTTGCTGGGCGCAGGCTGTGGCCGCATGCCTCGGCGTCTGCGAATTGCCGAAGATCGCATCATCCCAGCACCCGATCGAACACCGGGTCGCGGCCCAGGATCGATAATTCTTCGTGCATCAGGCACTCTTCGGAATCCGGCGGCAGCACGGCCGAATAGCTGCGCTCCGCGGTGCGCACTTCGAGCGAAGAACCCTCACCGAGGCGAATGGATGTCTCGGCGCCGCAGCCAGCGAACACCACCGAATGCACTCCTGGTCCGCCGTCAACTGGAATCAGCGTTACGTTCGCGCCGGGGAGAGCGCGCTCGATCCACCGCGCGAAATACAGAGTCCGGGTTCCCGGACGGCCGCCGCCGTATTCGATGCGGACCTCGCCGCCGGCCGCCGCAAGCCATCCGCCGGGGCACGCGTCCATCAAATGGGCCACTGCTTCGCGCCACCCGTGAGCCGGGTCCACGCCAGATCCGCCACCTGCCGGCCGTTTTTGTCCCCGTCTTTGCCGCCGTCCTTGCGCATTCGCCGCAGAAACTCGATCGCCGAACTAGGATGACGCACCGCACGGGTGTTAAAGATTATTTTGTTGGCCAGCGGGAACAAGGGGTCGAGAGACCGGTCCAGGAACGCGCGCGGCCCGCGGCACCACAGCACCACCGGCAGATCCGGCGCGATCAACGGCACCAGCAGCCGCGCGACCTCATCAGTCTGTTCTGAGTCTGCCGTGATCTCTATGCCCTCGGAACAGATCTGCTGCTCTCCACCGAACGGCATCCAGCATTCCGCGAACACGCGGCCGCTGAATTCACCGCCTTCGCGCGGCGTCAGTACAATGGCGCGGCTGGGATGCCCGTGCATCAGCACGCCGATGGTTTTCCTGGCCAGCTCGGCATCTGCGGCATCGTCGTGTTCGGCGACCACGATCAAGGTCATCGAGCAGGCGCGCAGGACGCCTCCCACGCTGCCCTGTTCTTTGGCGAGTTGCGCCCACAGCTCGCGCAGGTCACGCAGAATCTTTTCCGGATTGATGGCGGTGGCCACGGGGTTCAACTATTCCTCCACACGTGACCCTGGCGCGCCAGCATCTCATCCGAGGCCGCTGGACCCCAGGTGCCCGGATCGTAATTCGGGTATTCGAACTTGCGGTTGGCCCAGTCTTCGAGGATCGGCATCACCACCTGCCAACTGGCTTCCACCATATCCTGACGCGTATACAGCGTGGCGTCGCCGGTTAGCGCATCTTCGAGCAGCGTCTCGTAGGCCGTGGGCGACCGCTCGCCGAAGCTCGAACCGTAGTTGAAATCCATCGACACCGGCCGGAGGCGCATACCATTGCCGGGCTGTTTCGATAAAAATCGCAGGGAGATCCCTTCTTCAGGTTGAATCCGCAGGATCAGAAGATTCGGCCGCATGGTCACGCCACCAGCATCGGGAGTGAAAAGCGCGTGCGGCGCCGTATTGTACTGGATGGCGATCTCGGTCGTTCGCTTAGGCAATTTCTTGCCGCTACGGATATAAAACGGCACACCCGCCCAGCGCCAGTTGTCAATATAGAAGGACGCCGCAGCGTAGGTGGGAGTCTGCGAAGCCGGGTCGACGCCCGGCTCATGGCGAAAGCCCGCGTACTGTCCCGCCACTGCGTAGAGCGGAACTTCCTCAGGGCGCAGAATGCGAATCGAGCGCAGCAGCTTCGCGCGTTCGTCGCGGACAGCGTTAGGCTCATACACCGCCGACGGCTCCATGGCTACCGTAGCCATCACTTGCAACAGATGATTCTGAATCATGTCGCGAACCGCGCCAGCTTCCTGGTAATATGCGCCGCGTCCCTCGAGGCCAATCGATTCCGCGGCCGTGATCTGCACATGGTTCACGTAGCGGCGATTCCACAGCGGTTCGAAGATGCCGTTGCCGAAGCGGAAGGCCAGGATATTCTGCACGGTTTCCTTGCCCAGGTAGTGATCGATGCGGTAGACGTCGGCTTCGGCGAACACACCGTGGATGCGCTCGTTCAATTCGCGTGCGCTGGCGAGATCGCGGCCAAACGGCTTTTCGACCACGATTCGTTGCCAGCCTTGCGGAGTGGTGTGGCCCAATCCCACTGCGCCCAAACGTTCCACCACCTCGCCGTAGTAACTGGGCTGAGTGGAGAGATAATATAGAACGTTGGTCCGGTCGAGCGCCGTCAATTTTTCCTTGATGGCGGAATAGAGTTTCGGGTCGCTGAAATCGCCCGCAATGTAGTGCAGACCTTGGGCGAAGCCGGTCCATTGATCCTCGTCAAACGGGCTGTCTTCCAGGAACTCCTTCACGGAATCGTGCATCTTGCCGCGAAACGCATCGTCGCTGAGGGGCGTGCGCGAAGTGCCAATAATCGAGGTCGTGGCGGGCAAGCGCCGCTCATACGCGAGGCGGTAAAGCGACGGAATCAGCTTGCGTTTGGTGAGATCGCCATTGGCGCCGAAGATAACGATGGCGCTTTCCGGAACCTGGCGTTCGAAGCGGAGCGGGTCGGCAAAAGGGTTGGAGTCGGGCACGTAGTTTCACGTTAGCATGCTAGGATTGGACTTCACCCGCCGCGGTATTTCTAAATAATTACAATGACAACGATGGCCACCAAGAAGGTTCTGGCGGTGGTGGAAGATCTCTTTTTCACCGTTAAGATTAACGAGGCCGCCAAGCGCGCCGGACTGAGTGTCGCGTTCGTGAAGAGCGAGCGGGACGCCCTGGATCAAGCCGCCGAACATCCGGCCTTGATCATTTTGGATCTGAACTTCACAGGCGTCGAGCCCGTGGAGTTGATTCGAAAACTTAAAGCCGATCCGGCGCTGCAGAAGGTCAGCTTGCTCGGCTATGTCTCGCACGTGCAGGGCGAGTTGAAACAGGCGGCGCAGGAGGCCGGCTGCGACATGGTGCTGGCGCGCTCGGCGTTTTCGCAGAACCTGCCGCAGATCATGAAACGCCACGCGTAAATAAGTCAGGAATGCCGGTCAGCGTCAGACTTGTTGCTCTTGGCTGCGAGAAGAACGGCTCGAAGCGAATCGATCGTCATAGCATTGAATCCTCCAAAGGGAGCGATAACCGCCCTCACGTCACTCGATAACCCGATCCACTCGGAACTGTAGCTGGAGCCCAACGATTCGCTGCTTGCCGGCTCGATGGTCGCGCGTCGGTATTGAGCTAGCAGGGCGTCTATTTTCGACAGGTCAACCGGATGGGCGGGCCCGCCTTCGAAATCGAGCGCCACTAGTCAGAATGTCTATGTCGACTTCAGAAGCCCCCGCTCGCAGAGCCAGCCGCACCGCCCTATTGAATACTTCCGCTACTGGAGATGACGGCATCCTCCGGTCACGCTACCACGGGCTCGCGTGTTTCGCAAAGGGCCACGCCTATAGCTAGCCGGGACCCGCGGAAACCGGCTGGATCACCGCTTTCATCGACCCATTCGACCTCGGCATGCGCGGATCGGCGCCATAACCATGGATCTGATCGCGCCCGTATTCGGCCTGCGGGCGCTCACACGTCATGACGACCGTGCGCCCCGTCGTATCCACTTCCACCGCATGCTGATAGGCGGTTTCGACCGGCAGGAAGAAGAGCGCGCCCAGCATTTCCACCACGTAATCGTAGGTGTGCTGGTCGTCATCGAGCAGGACGACGTGGTAGAGCGGCGCGAGGCGTTCGCCTTCGGAAGTTCCGGTTTCCGGAGTAGTCGTGGGGACTGTCAACTCTCAAATGGTAGAATGAATTAGAAAGGGGGCGCAACGGATTCGACGGGATTGCATCCGTCGTGGGAAGTCGTGCCGGGTTCCGAGCTCCCGTAAAACGATCGGAAAACAACAACTGCCAATAATCAGCAGTTTGCTTACGCAGCTTAATTAATTAGGTTGCCGCTCTGAGGCCATGGGCCTGCACGGGTCTTAAGAGCGTCATCTTGCAGGATAGGCCTAAGGCTTCCGTCTGGAGCTGAAAGCCGAGATCAATCAGGCTAAGCCATCCCCCTCTTGCCGGTTCCGCATGGGGTGGACGAAAAATACCGAATCGGAAACGCACGTAGTCTTTTCGCGATTGACTTTCTCGGACGCGGGTTCAACTCCCGCCGCCTCCACCAAATTTACGCATTTAAGAAACTATAACTTACAGAGAATTAATGAGGCAGGTAAATTATAGGTGAACTCAGTTGTGGTAGGATTCGGGTGTGATAAACCTCTTCCGCCGCCACCGAACCGGATGCGCTTACGACAACAGGCGCACCGGCGGTAAGTGTCCTTCGAAGCCGCCCTGCCCAATCCACTTCGAGGGGACGGACGGCAAAGGCAAGCGGTACAAGCCGCAAGCCCTGATTGATCCCCGAACAAAAACCGGCGTTCGTGATTGGGCGTAGGCGAATGAAATCATTCGCGACATGGAAGCGCCGACCCCTGAGATCGAGCCGATAATCCGCATTACAACCCAGGAAGCAATTGACCACTTCCTCAAGTTGAAGAAGGCTAAATCGCACGACACTTTCATGAAGAGCAACCGGGTATTGCTGAGGCTCAGAGCCTTCATGGAGTCGGCGCCGCGTAACTACCAGTTCATCACCGAAATCAAATTTCCAGACCTTACCGATTTCTGCTCGACCTGGACCGGCGCGACCAGGACTAAAATTCGTGACCTCGGCATAGTGACGGCGTTTTTGAAATACTGCAACCGCTGCGACTTCACGCCTAAGAATATCGGCGAAGGTTTATTTAAGGCGATGAGCTGGCCAAATGACATTGGCCCGCGCCAACCATTCACGGCAGCGGAACTAGAGGCCGTCTGGGCCGTGCTGCCCCACTTGCCGGACGAGTATGGTCGTCTTGGACAGCCCATTGCGAAGCAGACAGAAGCGTTCGTCTACCTCATGCGGTACACCGGCATGGATGTTTCGACTACGATGAGTTTACCCAAGGCTCATGTCCGCGATAACACGATCTTGACCTACCGCTTGAAGAACGGGGCCGAAGTGTGGACGGTGGTGCCTGAGTGGGTTGTGGACAAGCTCCAGGCCGCGCCGCACGATAGCGAGGCCTACTTTTTTTGGAGTGGCTCAGGATCACAACACACCAGAGCATCGAAATGGTTCAGCAGGCTTCGTAAACTTCTCGACCTTGCTAATCTTCCCCATCGCACCCCGCATAATTTCCGCCATCACTTCGCAGCGGAACACCTGTTGCGCGGAACCCCTATTGAAGACGTAGCTCGATTGCTCGGCCACGCCAACATTTCCACCACGATGAAAAGCTACGCGGCCTGGATCAAGGACCGGCAGACACGGCTTGAGGGCCACCAGCAGAAAGTCTGGAGTAGTGATCCCCTACACCAGCGCATGACGGCGAATAGACCGGATAATCATACAGTTTCTATAGTCCAATGAGCGCACCAGCACCGAGTTTAGCCCCAGCACCGAGGCGACCGTCCTGGTGCCTGCCTGAAACGTATGCTAAGTGGCAAAGTGTTCAAGGGGGACTGTGTCAGGCGGAGAAAGCTAGTCTGCATAGACCCGATCTGATCCCTGCATTCGCCTGGTATGTAGCTTACGCGGAGCAATCGTTTAAGGAAGACCAAAAATTCAATAATGGGCTGCGGCAGGCGAAGGTAGAGACGTTACGCCGAAACAAAAAGCTAGTCCGTGACCTGCTTCGGCTGAGCAAGCCAGTTCACAAGGCATTGGTCCCGCTGATCGACTTCCTCGATAATCCTACGGGCGGAACAACGCACCAGCGTGCGCCCTTTCGGGTTTGGTCTGCTGAGGCACGGGCGATGCTGAAGCGTTACCAAAATGTCGAGATTGAATGGCAACGGCTTAACGGCGGCGGTCCTGACTATCCTCAGCCGGAGCTAGCTTCATGGGAAGATCCGAACCAAGGTCAGGTCAACGTTAGTCAGCGGCAGCGCCGGATTCCAGTCACCATCCAGAAACGGACACTTGGCTGGTGGGATAGATATATCGGACCTGAGTACACGGGGCGGCGGTCTGGAAAAGTGTCTGACATGTTGGTACTGGCCGAAGCATTCGGAGTCTTGGAAACAAGGTGTGTTGCTGATGAGGGAGAGCGGGTGCTCCGCAAACTCCTCCACGATGCCACAAAGGGAACCTCTAATTTGAAAGCACCGGCACACCCCAAAAATTAGAGGTTCCCTTAAATTCCAGCATGGTCTAGTAATCTGACCATGCAATGCCAAACGCGCCAGAATTACCAATCCCAATAGAAGTCATCTACACGCCTGAGGAACTCGCAAAGGCGACTAAACTCCACGTCACGACCATCCGCAAGCGGTTCGCGGAAGAGCCGGGGGTGCTTCGCCTCGGTCATCCGAGAATCGGTCGCCGCCGACAATACTTCACTCTTAGGATCCCGGCAAGCGTCGTGCAGCGTGTGTTCGCGGGTATGACAGTTGGTAGATGAGGTAGATAACGATGCCATGGTCGTGGCGCGTTGCCCTATGCCTCCCCACCGCATCAACACCCAGATACAGAAGTGGCCCGCCAGTAAAGGTGTTTCAATGTCCAGCCCCAAAGTACCACCCCATCGTACCGTGCGCAAGCCCAGCGGCAAGCAGCATACGCGCCCGCGCACGATTGAACGCGAGGAGCGGGTAAAGGCGGAGAAGCAGGTGGCGAAGATGGTGGGCGCGGCGGTGAAGAAAGCGGCAGCACCAGCGCCCGCCGTAGCACCTATACCAGCACCATCGTTATCGTTAGTGCCAGCGCCCGCGTCGCCGCCCTCACTGCCTCCAGCACCGCCACAGTTATCCTCCACCAGCGATTTTCACGTGGATAAAGGCGGCCTTTGTTCCGCCTCAGCTGGAAATGGAGAGGGCGTTCAACCGTTAAGATAACGGAGAGAACGCTTGAAGAAACCAAGAAAGCACTACACCGCAGAAGAGAAAGTCGCCATCCTGAGGCGGCATCTATTGGACAAGGAGCCGGTTTCGTCGCTGTGTGACGAGCTGGGGCTGCAGCCGACCGTGTTGTACCGCTGGCAGAAGGAGTTCTTCGAGAACGGGCCGGCGGCCTTCCAGCACAAGAGCCGGCCCAACCACCAGGCCGAGCAGGAACGCATCGAGTATCTGGAGAAAAAGATCCAGACCAAGGATGAGGTCCTGGCGGAGCTGATGGCGGAGCACATCGCGTTAAAAAAAAGCCTTGGGGAACTCTGACCGGCGTCTGGGTGCCGCACGACGTGCGGGATCAGATCGTAGATTTCGTCCGGCGCTGGTCCGACAAGATCGAGATTGGCGCCGGGCGGTTCATCGAGTGGCTCGGCATCCGGGCCAGCAAGTTCTATGACTGGCGCGACCGGTATGGCCAGGTGAACGAGCACAACGATGGGTTCCCCGGGACTTTTGGCTGGAGCAATGGGAGAAGCAGGCGATCATCGATTTTCATCTGAAGAATCCGCTGGAAGGCTACCGGCGGTTGACGTTCATGATGCTGGATCAAGACGTGGTGGCGGTCAGCCCGTCCAGCGTGTGGCGGGTGCTGGGACAAGCGGGGCTGTTGAGCAAATGGAAGGGCAAAGCCTCGAAGAAAGGGACCGGCTTCGAGCAGCCGTTACAAGCGCACGGGCATTGGCACATCGATATTTCCTACATCAACATCAGCGGGACGTTTTACTATTTGTGCAGCGTGTTGGACGGCTACAGCCGCTTCATCGTGCACTGGGATTTGCGTGAGTCGATGAGAGAGACCGACATCGAGATCATTCTGGAGCGGGCCAAGGAGCGGTACCCGGAAGCCAGGCCGCGGATCATTTCCGACAACGGGCCGCAGTTTCTGGCCAAGGACTTCAAGGAGTTCATCCGCATCTCTGGTATGACGCACGTGCGGACTTCGCCCTACTATCCGCAATCGAATGGGAAGTTGGAGCGCTGGCACAAATCGCTGAAAAGCGAATGTATTCGACCGGGAACGCCGCTCAGCCCGGAAGATGCGCGCCGCTTGATCCAGCACTATGTGGACCATTACAACCAGGTCCGGCTGCACAGCGCGATCGGGTTCGTGACTCCGGCGGACATGCTCGCCGGCCGGCAGGCTGAGATTCACGCCGCCAGAGACAGGAAGTTGGAAGCGGCGCGCGCACAGCGTCAACTGCGCCGCCAGCAGGTCGCATGAGACGCGGAGTTACAATGATTTTGCCAGGAGAAACAGAAGCGGGCTCTGCAGGGATGCAACCATGCCGAGGGATACCCTGGCGGGCTCATCGAGACGATGACCGGAAGCGCGGGAACCAGCTTCTCGCGCTTCGTTTTCCCATCATCGGATCGAAAGACCCAGATGCCTTGAAAATCCCCGCCCGAAGGGCGGAATTTACACTAACGGAAAACGCCTCTTCTCCATTTCACGCTGAACCGGCACACCTTTACCAACTCGTGGAAGCTGGCGATGAAACTGGCGAGAAGCACAAAAGATACATCTCAGGAGCGTTCGAGATCACCGGCAACCTGTGCGACGTTCGCGGGGATTCCTACAGCGTCGTGCTCACATGGCGGGACGATCGTCACCGTAAGAAACAGGAAGTTCTACCTCTCAGTCAGATTATGAACGGAGGAAAAGAGGTTTGCGGGCTGCTGGTTGATCGCGGCCTTCGCATCCATGATCCAAGACTGTTTCTCCGGTATGTATGGGATCGTAGCTCCGCTGCTCCCAAAGCGCATTTGACCAAGCAAGTCGGATGGTTCAACGAGCAGTACTTTGTTCTGCCTGACCTAGAAGACGGGATGCTCACTAAGAAAAAGCGCGGGTCTACGGGGGCGATCGATGGCATGAAAGTGATCTACGCGCCGCTGTCCTCTGAAGAGCCTGAGGGATTCCGCACGGCAGGAACACTCGACGACTGGCGAGAACACGTCGGAGAGCGATGTGTTGGAAACTCCCGCTTGGTCCTAGCAGTATGTTGTGCTTTCGCTGGTCCATTGCTCAAACCTACAGGCGACGAGTCTGGCGGTGTTCACCTCGTCACCGGCAGTAGCAAAGGCAAGACCACGACACAAACCGTTGCGGGCAGTGTGGCAGGGGGCGGTCCTAAGAGATATGTCCGTTCATGGAGAAGCACAACCAATGCTTTGGAATTAAGCGCCGCAGAACATAACGATGCGCTTCTGGCCCTCGACGAACTAGCGCATGTCAGGCCGGAGGATGCCATCGAGGCAGTTTACATGCTGGCCAACGCTACCGCGAAAACCAGAATGAAGCCAGATGGAAGCGCGCGCCGCACTGCGCAATGGAGAGTCATCCTCCTATCCAGCGGCGAGACCACTCTGAGCGAACATGCCGGTACCAAGACGCGTGGCGGCAGTGAAGTGAGGTTGTTGAACATCGATGCAGACGCGGGGCGCGGCATGGGCGCATTCGAGGACCTACATGGTACGGAACCGGAAGTCGATTCTGCGGGTAAGGTCGTTAAGTCTGCGCCCGCGGTGTTCGGCGCTCCGATACTACGGGACCCCATTCCGCGAATTTGTGCGCCGACTCTGTGGGATCACGCCAGAGGACCTTCTGGTGATCATCGACAATTACCGGAGCGATTTACGCGAACAATGCAAACTCGCTGGAGCCAGTTCTGAAGCGGAACGCGCCGCCTCCCGGTTTGCACTCCTAGCAGCGGCGGGCGAGATGGCGACAGATTTCGGCATCACCGGCTGGCCACCGGGAGAGGCGACTAGGCAGGTGTTGGTCTGCTTTCAATCGTGGATCGCGGGGCGCGGCGGGACGAACGTTGTGCACGACGAGTCGCAAATGATCTCGCAAGTTCGCCTCTACTTGGAGCGATATGGCCAGAGCCGGTTTGAGATGGTAGCCGGACACAGGGTAACCGTCGCAGGCTTTGGTGCGTCGAGTTCATCCGACCCGCAGGTGCGCGAACGGGCCGGGTTCCGGCGCAGCACGCAGGATGGTGGGATCGAGTTTCTGTGCCTGCCGGAGACGTTCAAACAGGAAATCTCCAATGGCTACAACCATGAGACGGTCCTCAAAGCACTCGACAAGCGCGGCTATCTGCGTCGGCAAGGACGGGGGCTAACGATCAAGACGACGGTAGCCAACCACAGCAAAGACGACATCCATTTCTACTGCATCAAGGGCAGCATCCTCAACGGCGTGGAGGAGCAGGACTGACGATGCCCCGTACGCAGGCCGCCCCACTCCCGACACTCCCGACATGTCCCAACATCAATTTACGCCTGTCGGGACCACTTTCGATCAATTATTACGGGCCTCTCCCGACACTCCCGACATATATATATAGAAAGAGGGAGACCTCCCACAGTAGAAAGCCCGTGTTTGCGTCCCGCAATTGGCTAACTGAGGCAACTCGACGGCCCGTTTCCATGCTTCTGAGTCGCCACCTGCCCAAAAATATGTCGGGACTTGTAGGGATGTCGGGACTGGCGTCTAACAGGCTTGCATTTAGGAACTTGCAGTTCCCGACATTTCCTGGGCGTGTCGGGAGATATCGGGAGCAAACTCGGGGACCGGTACTCGATCACGTCGCGCCCGTTGCGGCACGCACCAAGCTCGCGCGTGCAGCACACGCCTCGCTCCTGTTCCAGTTGTACCCATTAATAGAAGTCGTTGAGGAGGGACGCAGCGAAATCATGAAGACGTGCACAAGTCGAGAAAACCTTCAGAACCTACGACACTGGCTCCTGCGAATCGTCGGACACCGTCCGCGTAGATCCTACGGCAGCAACGGCAGGCGCAGTGACCGTCTCGATTCCTCGACCCCGCACCGGGCGGCGACACCCGTTCCGCGTGGTAATGAGTCTTGGGGGTGATCATGCGACGAATTAAAGGAAACCCGAAAGTTGCCCGATTGCATCGCCCACAATCCGAGGCACAGCGTCGGACGACACGAGACCTGACCGACGCCCAATGCTTGTTGCTGCGGATCATGATCGAGCATCAATTCGGCCGGCTTGAGCACGTGCCGATTCAGGACGGACAACCCGTTCTCGATCAGAGCGTCAAAGTTGTGCGTGTTGCGCGACTCGGCGCCGATAGCCGGGGAACTACCGTCCCCAGCACCGACGAGTTTGAATTGAAGCAGGCGGTTCGCGATCTATTCGACGAACTGGCTCGGCTTCGATGCGGTGAGATCGTTCGGCTTAAGTTCAGACACGGTTTGCCGTTCTTGCTGGAGACCACAGCGGCTGATGCTGAAGACCCACCCATTGTCTCGGCGGGATCGAACTGCTTTTGACGCCGACTTCACGGGAGCGATCCCGCCAAACGCCGTTTCTTGGTCACTTCGACGGTTTGCCAATACGGCCATGTGGATCTGGTATAGACCGAAGCGCGATATCTCGAATATAGGCTAAACTCGATGTCTACTTGAGTTTGGTGGAGGATCGCAATGTCAGAGGTTCGGACGGGAAGTCGCATTGATTTTTCCGACTCCACGAAGAAGCTGGTTGCCGATCGAGCGGGGAATGAATGTAGTTTTCCGACGTGCGATCATCGGACAACGGCGAGTGAGGCGCTCCCCGGATTGGTCTCTCGAAGCGGTAAGGCATCTCACATTTACAGTGCCGCTGAGAATGGCCCTCGGGGGCGAGGCGGACTGACAGAAGAAGAACTCAAATCTCCTGAGAACTGTATCTGGTTGTGTTCTAATCACGCCACAATCATAGACAACAACCGTGGTATTGCATACCCGCCGGAAGAACTAATCGCCTATAAGGCTTTGCAGGAAGCCCGAATTAGCCGCGAAAGGCAAGGCCTCTTTATACCTGTGGGTTGGCTTTTCGAGCTTGTAATCCGTCAGAGCCCTATCTTCCAGAGCGGCCAAAGAATTCGCCTAGCTAAACTGAACCTGATTCTCGGCTCGAACAGTACGGGAAAGACAGCCGTAACCGAATGGATCGCAGGTTTCTTCGCGCCTGAATATTTGAAACGCTGGCAGCGCTGGGATTCGAAACTCATCGATCTTCAGTTGACGCTTTTGAATCCCTCATCGCACGTGCTTCGACTACAGATCGGGCCTGGCGAGTCGCTTGTCTTCTTCGTGCGAGAGACCAGCGATCACAAAATTGAACGAACGCTCTATCCGGTTGCGGAGGCGCTCTTGGAGCTTCTCTTCTCGGATTCGCAGGTATTCAGCGGCTTTGGCGCGGCGCGCTTCTTCCCTGATCCGCTTGGCTTCGACTTTAGCCTCCGCCATCCGGCGCTTCTTTTCCGCCCGCTCCTCGGTGGTTTGCATTGTGGGTCAGTCTATCACCGCAGAATCCGGCCGGCCTACACGCCGTAGGCTTGGTAGGATCAATCGACATGGCCGCTGAACCGTCCTACTTGATCAAGCTCTGGAACCGCGGCGTCGACGTTGGCGTCGGCGTGGAAACTAGCGTCATCGTCGGAATGATTGGACTGATTCTCTACAGAGGAAAACTCTGGCTTGATGAACAACGGCAGCGTCAGGAAATCCGAATCGCCGCTGAAGAAGCCGATCGAGTTCGCCGCGAGGAAGCCCGCAATCGACTTAGAAGGTTGGTGGTGGAGCGTGATACATTTCTCGACGCCGCCAAGAATGCGGGGAACCAGTTAGCGCAGGCGCAGGTTTGGGAAACTTATTTGGAGTGGCTACAATCCAAGGAGCTTCACCACCTGCCGGCGAATTTGGCGAGCGTGGCGAATCTAGCTCGTTGGGGCGACGGCCTGCGAGGCAGCACGGCAACAAGCGTGGAACCGAATCGGAGACAGATGGTGGCAGTGATGAGTCGGACGGAGCTTCCTCCGGAAGAATAGGGCCACCATCGATTCCGACACCTGACCCCTGATAATATTCACTTCTTGTGAGTCAGAAAAGTCGCCACCTCCGGCCGCTCGACCGCGGGCATGGGAGCCAGCTGGGAATGAATGCGAACGTGATAGTCAGGTCGTTCCAGGCTGCTCAGTGCCGTCTTCGTCCACTCGGCCCTTACACAATTCAATGAAGGCCGGCATGACTTCCGCGATCCGGTTATAGCTTCGCTCGAAACACATCAACGCAACACTGAGATTCACGGCGCCGATGGTCTTTGGGCCGTCGATACCGCGAATATTCGGGCCGAAGTCCGTCCAGAGGTTAGGTGGGTCTGGCTTGGAATAGAGAAGTGCCGTTCCGGCCCAGTTGGGATGGGCAAATTCGCTAAGGATGTCGTATTGGTGGCGGAAGCCCTTGACGTCCTTTTCGACGCTGTCAACAAATTTCATCACATTGAGGGCTTCTGGCGCGGCGGGATCAGCCTTGCTACCCATCACCAGCTTCATCAAGTAAACGTGAATCTCACCCGGGGTACCGGCCTTCACGGCGCCCTCCAGTTTCGCATGAAGAAACCAAAGCCCGGCGGATGCTTCGACAGCGGCCCGCGTCAGCAGGAGAGCGGAAGCAAGCCGGTCTTTTTCAAAATTCTCGAACGCGCCGCGGCTCAGTTCGGCCATTCTCCAGATCAGCGCAGCGCGGTAAAGCAGTGCTTTGAACGGCAGCTTTGAATCCGGTGACACCATGGCATCCACGCGTCGGGGTAGGCTGGTTTCTAGATGTTCCACGCGTTGCCGAATTTCGTTCAACAGATCTGTTAAAGACTCTTGCTCCACGTGGTCTCCTGAAGGCTGCGTAGCCGTAACTGCCCTTGTGCGCTTGGCGTACAGCGCGGCCGCAATTGCTGAAACGACAGCAATGCAGGTCGCGCCCGCAATGATCCAGTCGGGAACCCTTGGCGACCCCAACACTCAATTTTACAGCCAGGTCCCCAGTTGCTCGATTTCCGGCGCAGTGAAGCCGCGGCCGCATCCGGCGCATCCCGCGCGTTCGATGCCTGTGATGTGGCCATGGCCGACAACTGAGTGCAGCCTGATGGGAACGATCGTGCGGCATGTTGGGCAAAGCAGGACGTACTGCGGCTGCGGGCGTGCGGCAATGATTACGTCGCCAGTTTCGTTCTGGAGCGCGAGGAAGATCCGCGTATTGAGCTGCTGCCACGCTCCGAAGTTGGCGCCGGTGGTGATCCAGAATGGCCGATTCGGGCGCCGTGCGCGACCTTCACGAGGGCCGTCGTCCACGAAGGTTCCGGTGAGCAACTCCTCGCCGCCTGGCTGTGGTGTGATGGTGATCTCGCGCGGGTTGTAACTCGCGTCTCCGCGCAGCATCGTTGTAACGGGATGAACAGCAATCAGCATTACACACTCCTCCCTAAGCTGTCAGTATCGCAAGAACAGCGACGGTGCGACACTCCATCTCTAGCGCGCGGTCAACTCCGCCAGCCCCAGATGCGCCATGGGGCCACGCGACGGTACCTTCTTTGTGGTCGCGCGAGATCAGCAACTTGGTTTCGTCCGCATCGCTGGCTCTTCCCAGATGGCGCTGATCCCATGGATCCGCCCAGCGGTTCGCTCGATCTGGGTCCGTCAGGCGGCCGCGAGATACCTATTTATTCACGAACTCTAAAGGTGAACATCTTGCCCAGCTGGGCGGAGGCACTCGTAGTGGTGAGCAAATTAGGCGGTAGAAATCCGTACTCACCTGTCTCCATGTCCTTCAGCACGAAATGGTAGGTGCGGGGGGCGACTTTGACCGCATCATAAGTGATTAAGTCGCGTTGCGCTCCCCCTTTTTCGTGGAAGACCCCTCCCGTGAATACGCGAAATTCGCGGCTATCATTATTTTGATGGAGCTTTAACAAGATGTACTCGCCATAAGACTCCGCCTCGCGTGTGTAGATCAGGAACTCCGCAGGCAGCGTGATGACATTGCGACTTCCGGGCCCCGCAAGGCTGCCATTTCTGTCACCTTTAACGATGCCAACGGTTGCAACGTGCTTCACAACTCCGCCGGTTTTCCAATTGATTGGTTCCGGTACAACTTCGTCCCACGAGTTGCCGCGCTTCACGTATATCCCAACCTCATTAACGAGGCCAGTGCTCGGAGCGTCAGGGATGGAGACGTTCGAGGCGAGTCCGCCGCCCCCCGCTGCGGGCCTCGAAATCATTGCCGCAATCACCTTCTGGCCAACACCTGCTTGCTTCAGGGCGATCACGTCTTCGGTGCCGAGCGAATACTGACCGGGTTGAGTATTTACCATCCCAAGTACAACATCCTCGGTCATGCCTGCTTTTACGAGCTTCACTATTGATTCGTTGGTAAGTCCTGGCTCTGCCCTTTTGGTGGCCGTCCCATTTTGAGTCTGCTGGGGTCTGGTCTGCAGTGGTTGTACGGCTTCCTGGGCGGGAATAGGCTTGCCCGTAGACTTCGCCGCCATTGCCTTAACAACGTCGTCAGGCACATGGTACCGCTGGAGCAAATCGAGGTCGCCAGGCAAGAAACCGAAGGTCACCGAATTAGCACCCCGAATCGTGTTGACTACTGTTTCGATGGGGACGCCAGACGCGACAAGTCTTATGATCGTTTCATTCGTCAGGGGCGCCGGATTGCTGGGAGCGAGCCCCTGGGCCGCGGCGAGCGAGGCATATAAAGCGAATATCGAAGCGATTCGGTACGCCTGTTGCAGCATTTTCCCTCCGACCGGAACGACTCACGTTATCACATAATGACGGCTCGGTCTGTCTAAGCAGGGAGGCTTCACGCCCCTGATTACCTCCCGACCCGCTCCCAGATCAACGTGTTCTCAACGACGGGCGCGGTGAGTTCCGGCGGATCGATCCGCAATGACATTCGATTTGGCCCTTGGAATGTGTACCAGCGTCTGGTAACCTTCCCCACTGCGTTGGGGCTTTGATTGATCTCGTAATGGCGGATTATGAATCCCTCCTTCGCGTGGATCTCGACGGTGCCACAGTAGGCGCCGAAGCCCTTGATCGCAGATAATCCTTCCTCCGGCGTCGGCGCGGTCTCTGACTTCCAACGCGGCCGACTCGGATTCATGCTGACGAAACACATGTGAGTGGCATTGCTGTCAAACATGGCGTAGGCGACGCTGTTGAAACCTTCCCTCGTCGTTCCGTCAGCGAGGCGCTGCGGGTTGGATACCAGCCGCCACATGCCGGCAAATTGCTTAGCAATGGCATCCTGGGACTGCGCACGCAATGTGATCTGACCTAATACCAAGAGGACTGACAATGCGACTGCCTGTTTCATCTTCTTCGCCTTTCATGAGGATGTGCGTCCAGGAACTCCCTAAGCTTAACGCGTGAGTGTGCTTTCAGATCAACACGAAATCTCGGTTTACCTGTTCGGCCTAATCAGTGGGGCGTGATGAGGAGGGCTCACACAGTTCCGCTGATTAGCGCGTCCAAATTGACTCCCTTTATGTCCGGATCATCGCCATGGAAGTCTCGGAGGCTGCGCTCAAGCTGGAGTCTATAGGGCTTGAGCCGCTGGAAAAACAATTTGGTTTCAGCTGCCAGATCATACGGAACCTGTGCGATGAGTCCGCGAATGCATTCCCAGTCAGCAGCGTCCTGCTCGGTAACATGCTCCGCCATCTTCGCCTCAATATACTGATCAACCACGTTTGCACCAAACAGACCCTCTGCTGCTCCTCTTGCGACAATCCTTGCTTGGCGCTCATGAGGAATGTCACAAGCCCTCAGCCCGGACGCCTTGAATTGCTGCGGTTCCATATGCCTGAGCGTGGTGTACGCCAACCGGTTTGCCGCCCAGACTCCCCGCATAGTGTTGTACTGAATGAAGTGCTGCAACTCGTGCGCGAAAGTCATCGTCAGACCCAACTCACTTGAACAAGTGCTCCCATGCAAATAGATAAGGTGTTCAAAGGCGAGCTGGCCCTCAACCACAAGGCATTCCGCAAGATAATCAGGCGGCCACCATAGGCCACCGGGTCTTATGGGCGAGTAGAAGCCACGATTTGCCGCGCCTTCCTCATCCTTGAGCGTTTGCCTATCTTCATCATCGAAAAAACACAGCAAGCGAAGGACAGGCAGGGACTTTCCGAAGTGAGCGACTATCCGCTCGGCAGTTGATTCGCGCTGTCTCCTCACAATATCGTCGACCGATTTGACCTTTATCGTCGGTGGCATATTGTCTTCATGTGTTACCGCCTTTGGCTTTTGCGCGCGCATCGACGATGCGCAGCAGGTGATTGGCAAGGAGAATGATTTCGATGGCTTCGAGAGGATCGTTCAAGTCCACGTCACGGTGAGAGTGTGGGTTCTTGTAAGATCCGATTGCTCCTGCAAAAAGCTCCATGCGGGCGACTTGTTCTCCGCGTTCGGTGCTCGCGTCGGCGAGTGGCCCTTTGTCCGGCGAAAAGGCTTCTCGCACTAGAGGTACACCAATTAAGTCGTTTCCAAGTCCCGCTGCGTCCCGCACGGAGACTTCTACGGCTTTCATTGCGTGGAAAGCGGCGACATCGAATTCTCCCCGCATAAAAGCCATCCAGACGCTATCGGCGATCCTCCGGTGTAACGCCTCCCTCGGAAACATGCGGGCGACGGCGTATCGAGCGAACTCAGCCTCGCTCTCAAAGCGCATTGCGCGGCGACTCAAAACACGCCACCCGTTGCGACCGTTGGTATCAGGGGCCGGGACGATCAGCCCTTGCGCTCCAAGCCACGCCCACGCCTCCATCAGCGCAAGTTCAACTGCGTTGCGCCGATCCTTCGCATAAGGAGTCTGCTGACCCGGAAGGGTACTCGACGGCCACAACTCGGCGTTCAAGTTGTCTGGCATAAACATATTTCGAGGAATGATTCGCTTCCGAAGGAGGAAAAGTAACTTGGCTCCCAACTCCTCCGGCTCAAGAGCCAAGAGAACCTCCACGTCAGGAACAACCCGCGGGAGCTCGTACATAAGCGTATGATAACGTCCTATCACGCGCAGCCATCTATTTTGCGTGGGAGCCGGTGGCGACGATTGGCACTATAGGTGTGTGGCCGATCTCAAGGGATCAACTGTAAATCTCTTAAGGTCGGGCCTTGTCAGGATCGTTTAGCGCGACTAATCGCCCGCTCTAAGCCCGAAACAAACTGCTGCAGGCTCACACCGAACGCCTTACAGAATACCCGCAGTTCGATCACGTCTATCCGCCGCTCCCCTCGCTCGCACTTGCTGACGAACGTCTGGGTCTCGCCAATCTCGCGGGCAAGTTGCGCTTGAGTGAGGCCCGCGTCTCGCCGCGCCTTCCTTAAAACTTTCAGGAAAACCGCGTAGCGAGCCGAGTGGATGGATTTTTCCATTGCGTTCCGTGTCGCTCGAAACGCAACGAGATCAGGCTACAGCCTAAGATCGAATAGTCCAAAATGGACTATACTTGGACACCTATAGCGAATGTTGGAGGTCCCGATGAAAGGTGCGGGAGTTGTCACGTTAGCCCTTGGCATGCTGTGCTTGCCGCTCAGTGGTCAACAATTCTGGGGCGGAACTAAGTTCGGCATGACAAAATCCCAGATCAAAGCACTTTTCGGCAATCAGGTCACAGTGGGTTCGACACCAGCCGATCAAGGGGGCGCAGCCCTGGAAATGGATCACTCGTTCTGCGGTACCACCTTCCACGTGGCATTCGGTTTTAAGTCGGGCAGCCCCGGATTAACGGGAGTCTTGCTCTCGAACGCAGACGTTGAAAAAGGCGCTCAGATTGGACGGTGCGCCCTTAGGGAATACACCGCAGCATACGGAAAGCCGATCAATGTGGAAGAGCGTTACCCCGGAAGTGCTTCTGCCACTATCACAAGCACATTCGCCAAGGGCGATACGGTTGTCGAGGTGGAAACGTCGAGGACTCTCACTGAGATCTACTACCGGCTGCGCCCGAAAGAGCTGTAAGTGCGTATCCACTCTGCCGTGTATGAACGTTTAGATTCTAGGGCAGCACAGGCGGGAGATTGCCTGTGAACAGGTCTCGATTACTTTGTATTCTCGGCCTTGCGGCTGCCCTTGCCGCCCAGCAGCCGGAATCAACTTTCCCGCCGGACGAGATGGCAAAAGGTATCGCGCTCGGAAAGCAGTTTGCCACCCGGAAACAGTTTATAGAGAACGGTCTGAAGGAGAACAGGATAAAGGTAGACGGCACTTTGGCTAGAGACGCGATCAGGAAATACGTTACCTTCTATCGGGACTACCACGTAGTGGCCGCTCGGGTTGCGGAAGCCAACCAACAACTGAGAGAGATATCCGAAAAGGATCTTTCTGCTATCCCTTATACGGGCCTGTTATTCGCGAGACTCGACCTGCATGCGATTGGGCCGAAGCCTCCCCTAGGTTCGGATAGGCCGTTCCGCCGCCTGACCCAACGTTTCACGGACGGGAGCACACGTATGGTCTTGCAGATTGACGGCGCGAATATACAACCTGCCAAGGAAGGCTTCTTTCCAAAGCCGGAAAAGAAAACTTGCGTTGGGCAGTACTACACGTACAGCATATTCGCGATTTACAACTTCGGGCTTGGTTCGGGAAGCATCAATCAGGTTAGCTGGGACTGCACCGATTTGCTGGCGGACTTCTCCGTCGAATTCGGCTATCTTCTTACGCCGGAGCAGCAGCAAAAACGGGCGTTGGTAATCATAGTCGATTCCGAAGGCAAACGGTACAGCGCGCCGGTGGATCTATCGACGCTTCGTTAACGCCGACACGTTAGGAGTCAAAATCGCCGATTTCGTGCGGGGCCTCTGAGCGTCGCCGAATTTCAGCGTGGCGTAGATCCTAGCGGCGCGCTTCCTCGCAAGGCCATCGTCCCCCCTACTGCCGCGTCCTCTTCCTATAGTCATCGAGCATCTTCTGGGTGACATCTCCCGGATAGCAATCCGGAGATGCGCCACCGGGCCGACTGTACGGGAGTAACAATCAGTCGTACGTTGGCGGCCAAGTCACCTTCCGCCGTCGATCGCGACGGGCCCCGCATAGCCGGTCATCTCTAGGTAGCCAACGCCCTGCAGATGGTGATTCCTTTTCGCGCCGGCAATATCGATGGCGCCTTCCCAATACGCCGGAGACGCTGCGATCTTGCCGGTTAGCTCCTGTTGCGGCAGCTTCGTGGTTAACGCAGCTTGGATGTGCAGGGAGGGAATGCGCACGCTCCATTCGATCGGATAATACGCACCTGTATCAGGACTCGTCCACGTCTTACCAGGAGTCACCAAGAAATCATTGACCGTAAGGTGAACGGTGCGTCCCTGCGGGTCCTGATAAGTCCCGGCCGAGTAGGGATCGGAGAAGCCGTCTTTACGTCGCAACCGGAAGAGCATGATTTCCGAGCCATCGTCCAATTGCAGGCTGAACCAATCCCATCCGGTCTGATTCGATTCGAGCTGATGGGTGAAAAACTCATGATCCATCCAACTGCTGCCCTCGACCGCGAATCGTTTACCGTCGATGACGACGGCGCCATTGGTGACGAGGCGCGTCAGGGAAATATAGTAGGATGCGTGACCCAGGCCCTCTGCTTTTTGACTGACACCGTTGACGCCGTTTATCACAGGCGGCTTGGCGGATTTCAGGGATAGCTCAAACGAGAAATGATCGGCCACGGCCTGCAGTTGTTGTGCCGCGGCATCGGTCTGCCAACGGACTTGCCAGTTCCCGTTCCAGACGCGCGCCTGCGCCTGATCCGCACCGGCCATTCCAGCACCCGAACGGTTCAAGCGCTCGGAGTGAAAGAACCGGTGGCCATCGATATCACTGAGCGCGAGATGCGCCATCCAGATGTCACGCACGTCCCAGACATCGGAAACCAATGAGGATGCCGAAACCGGTCGTGCCGGTCGCGATTCGCGATTGACACCCTGACGGAAGAAGGTGAGTTCAAAGCCGAAGTGGTGCCCGTCTGAAGTGTGCAGGTTGCCGGTGTAATACCACCACTCGGTCTGAAATTCGGGGTGGTTGAAATGGTCGCGAGGGAACTGATATCGATAGCCGGGGACAGCGAGCCGATACGGTTCTTCGCTCGCGCCGAACAAGCGAAGGACCAGCAACAAGGCGAGCGCGCATTTACTCCTCATGAATCACTTCGATTGGAATGAGTTGCGTCGCGATGCGGGCGGGATAGAGTCCAGCGAGTAGGGTTGCGATGTATACTATCGACAACGCGGAGAGCAGAACCGCGAACGGCCAGTGAAACTGAATGGTCCAGCCAAACGACTGCTTATCGATGACATGGATCAGGAGAAGAGAAAGAAGAAATCCCAGGATCAACCCGGCGAGGTTAGCCAGTAAGCCCAGGAAACCGGCTTCGAACAAAATCATACGGCGCAGTTGTCCGTCGGCGGCGCCAAGGAATCGCAACAGCCCGAACTCGCGGCGGCGATCGATGACGAGTGCCAGCAGAGCGCCCCCGACACCCATCACCGCCACGAAGACGGCCACCGCTTCGAGCGCATAGGTAATGGCAAAAGTTCGGTCGAATATGCGCATCCCTTGTTCGCGCAGAGAACGATTCAGGAAGACGAATACGCGACGATCGGCCAAGGCTGCCTGCACCGCTTGCCGTGCTTCTTCAACCGATGCGCCTGGCTCAAGATAGACGGCGAGGTTCGATGGATCGGGATCGGGCAAATAATGGAGCAAGGTTGCCCGGTCCATAAAGATGGACCCGCGTTCGCTCGAATAGTCGTAGTACACGTCGATCACCCGGAAAGAAACTGTGGTCCCGGCAAGGGGGAGCCTGAGCGTATCACCCGCACGAACGTGATGCTTGTTCGCGAAAGGCTCGCTTACGATCACCGCATCGGTCCCCAGGAGTTGGCGGAACACCGATCGCGCGCTGGCGCCTGAGAGAAAGGACCGCGTTTGGTATCGCCCAGCGATGTTGGCGTCTATGCTTCCGAGCGTGGCAGGCATTCCCTGATAGCTGATTTCGTAGTTGCGCATCTGGTCCACCGCTGCGATGCCACGCAAGCCGGAGAGCCGCACCGGAATATCGGCGGACATCGTGGGATGGCGGTCCGCGGCGGCGGGGACGGCCGGACTGAGATAGAGATCCGCACGTAACTGATCAGTCATCCAGAGCAGTACGGTCTCGCGGAAGCTGCCGACCATGATGCCGATCGCTACCAGCACGGCGTTGGCTGTGGACAGAGCCGCCACCAGCACGGACGAACGGCGCAGTGATCCGGCGAGGCTGCGGGTTGCGAGTAGTGCTTCGACACCGAACAAGCGCCGCACTATGGAGGCGGTCGCGATCGACAATGCGGAGACAAGGGCTGGAGTTGCTAGCGCCGAGGACCCGATCAATAGGACTGCGGAGAGGTATCCGAATATGGGTTTGCCGCCAACGGGATCCTGAAGCGACGCGAGCCACGCGCTACACGCGAGTATTGCCGCGAACATAAGGTCCCGCCGCCGGTGCACCCGGGCCTGATGTTCGCGCCGCCCGCGGGCCATGGCCTCCAAGGGGACCACCAGCGATGCTTCCCAAGCGGGAGAAAGGGCGGAGATGACCGAGACTCCCACGCCTATCGCGATCGCAAGCAGCGCGGACACCCACGTGAGAGCAAGCGGTCCAGGTCGACTGCTGACGTACAAAGACTCGACCGTTGCGGAGACCAGCTTCACCGCTCCTTCGGCCATCAATCGCCCGAGCGCGACGCCAGCGACCGCGCCGACCAGGCCTACGACCGCCGCTTCTCCCAAAAACGCAGCCATGATGACACCGCGAGTGGCGCCGATCGCTCGCAGGATGCCGATTTCAAAACGGCGGCGAACCACGGATACCGATATCGTGTTGTAGATGAGAAACGCGCCGACTGCTAGAGAAACATAGCTCAACACGCTCAAATTCCAACGGAAGGCGGCGAGCATGCGTTGGTTCTCGTCCGTTTGCGCGCCTTCGCGAGAGAGCGTAATCCCTTCAGGAAGCTTCGTGCGCAGCAGAGACTCCCATGCTACTGGGGAGCGATCCTCGGGCACTTCGATCAGAATCCGGTCCAGGCGTCCGGTGGGGCGAAGAATGCGCGTGGCTTGCGCAAGGTCCATGACGATGACTTCGTCGGATTGGCCGCCGAGAATTCCGCGAACTGTATAACCGGAGGAACGGTCGTTGGTCGTCAGGGTCAAGTGATCGCCCACTTTGTAGCCGAGGCCGCTACCGACCCAAATAGAATCGTTACGCTCGAATACGGTGGCATCACTCTTGTCTCCGGAACTATTCGTCGAAAGCGATTCGGACAGCATATCGATTCCGAGCAACGGGACGGTGCGTTGGCGACCAGCTATTACGGCGAAATCTTCGATACGGGGATGCAGCTTGAGAGGGTAGGGAAGCGTGGCCAAGCCGGCGAGGATCTCGGGCGAAAGTCCGCCGGTTTCCGAGACTTCGAGAGCAGATCCCCCCGTGAGCGTTTCCATGGAAGAACGGAAGGAGCCCGCGGCGGCGTTTCCGGCGAGTTGGATCGCCAGCACAGCCGCCACACCCAGAGCGATGGCGATTACGGTTAGCGAGGTACGCAGCGTATCGTGACGGAGGGGGCGAAGAATCAGCCGGTAAAACAGTTTGAGAAACGGCATGGCGGCGACGCTAGGCTCGATTCACACCGACTGGATTCGTTGTCCGCAGCATTTCCTCCACGCGGCCATCGCGCATACGAACGATGGTATCGGCGATGGTGGCGGCTTCGGGGCTATGGGTGGCCATCAGAACAGCGGTGGTCTTTTCGATGGCGATCCGGCGGAGCAATGCGAGGATCAAGCTGCCGGTAGTGCTGTCGAGATTTCCAGTTGGTTCGTCCGCGAGTAACAGCTGGGGGGAATGCACCACTGCGCGGGCGATCGCCACGCGTTGCATCTGGCCGCCGGATAGCTGGTAGGGCATCCGGGCGGCATAGGAATCCATCTCAAGCCACCGCAACGTCTCGAGTGCGGACTCGCGCGCACCGGTGTGGCCGGCCAACAATAGCGGCAATTCGACATTTTCGACCACCGACAGGGTCGGCAGAAGTTGAAAAGATTGAAAGATGAATCCGACTTTTTCGCGGCGCAGCCTGGTGAGACCAGATTCCGCTAGGTTCGAAGTGGTCACGCCGTCTATGAAAACGGTCCCGGAGGTCGGGAAATCCATCGCACCCGCGAGATTCAGTAGCGTGGATTTGCCGCAACCGCTCCGGCCCGCGATCGCGACAAACTCACCGCGTTCGACCTCAAGGGATACATCGCGCAGAGCTGGAACGGGAGTGCCTTCCGTCACGTAGTCTTTGCTGACGGAGTCCAGCCGAAGAATGCCCATAGTTTAAGTGTCGCCGGAATCGCGTTAAGGAGGGGCGTCTCGCTTGTCAGGTCACTTTTACGATCGCCGGCCGGTCCGATCCATATACGTTCGGGATAATCATCCGCGCGAACATTAGGCGCTCAAGTCCGGAAACTATCCACATACGGGTTTCGAGGACCCTTGAAAGTTGCCGCCAGCACTGACGCCGCACTTCCTCGAAGAGGACCTCTTGGGAGTTTTGAGCGTGCGAGCGCGTGGGCTCGTTGACCTGAAATTACACGACGAGCGGTCTTGCAAAAAATGGCTTTCGCGGTAGGGACGACCATCGCTGGCCGCCACCGCACAGATCCGTTTGAGCACGTTTGCCCTTAGGGCGCAAGGCCAGACGTCACAAACCTCGCGTGCGAGAATGGCGCTTGTGAGTCAGGAGCCGTTGTCCTCGGGCCAGGGTACCAGCACCGATCGAGTCGAGGGACTCATCGAACGAGTCACCTATTTCAACGAGGACTCCGGCTTCTGCGTTTTGCGTGTAAAGGCTTCCGGGCACCGTGATGTTGTGACGGTCGTCGGGACGTTGCCCTCCGTGAGCGCAGGGGAATGGATTACCGCCGAGGGCACCTGGTTCCGTGATAAAGAGTACGGCCTTCAACTCAAGGCCACGACGTTGCGGACGGTGGCTCCCACCAGCGCGGAAGGCATTGAGAAATACCTTGGGAGCGGGATGGTGAAAGGCATCGGCCCCATCTTCGCCAAGCGTCTGGTGGAGCGGTTTGGCGCTGAAGTCTTGTCCACGATTGAACACAAACCCGCCGACTTGCAGTTGGTCGACGGGATTGGACCGAAGCGTCGGCAGAGGATCACCGGGGCATGGGAGGCGAGCAAGCGAATCCGGGAGATCATGTTGTTCCTGCATAGCCATGGCGTCAGCACAAGCCGCGCCGTCAGGATTTACAAAACATACGGCCACGACGCTGTAGAAAAGGTCCGCAGCAATCCTTATACGTTAGCGAAGGATATTTACGGCATCGGCTTCAAGACGGCGGATCAGATCGCAGAGCGCGTTGGCATCCCGAAAAACTCCATGAGCCGTGCTTCCGCAGGCATCGATCACGTCCTGCTGGAGGCGACCTCGGATGGGCACTGTGCCCTACCTCTGGGCAAGCTAAAGGCGGAGGCAGTGAAGCTCCTAGAGGTCGAAGAAGGCATTGTTGAGTCGGCTCTCTCCCGCATGATAACCAGCGGCTCTCTGCTGTTGGAGACGATCCGGGATGAGGCGCTGGTGTTCCTCCCACATTTACGGAGAGCCGAGTGTGGCATCGCCTTGGCGATCAAGAGCCTGGCTGCCGGTCCTCCGCCCTATCCGTCTATCGACTTTGAAAAGGCAGCGGCATGGTGCGAGAAGAAAACCGGAAAGATCTTCGCCCCGAGTCAGCGTATGGCTCTGCAGACGGCGCTCCACAACAAGGTCATCATCATCACCGGCGGACCTGGCGTTGGCAAGACGACATTAGTCAACTCGCTTTTGGGTATCGTCCGCGCTAAGGGCGTGAACTGTCTTCTTTGTGCCCCGACGGGCCGAGCGGCCAAGCGGATGACAGAATCCACTGGGATTGAGGCGAAAACTATCCACCGGCTCTTGGAAGTGGACCCGTCTTCCGGGCGGTTCGCTAAAAACGAATCGAACCGGCTGGATTGTGATCTCTTGATCATCGACGAAACTTCCATGGTCGATGTGCAACTGATGCACTCCCTTCTCAAGGCTGTTCCACAGCGGGCCGGCCTGGTTCTGGTGGGGGACGTAGACCAGTTGCCATCGGTCGGACCCGGGATGTTGTTGCAGGACCTGATTGATTCCGGTACGGTGCCGGTGGTGCGGCTGACCGAAGTGTTTCGGCAAGCCGCGAACAGTAGGATTATCACCTCGGCGCACCGCATTCGCGCGGGGCAGTTGCCGGAACTTACCCCTGCAGGAGAGGACTCTTCCGACTTTCATTTTGTGGAGCGCGACGACCCCGAGCAGATCGTTTCCACCCTCATCCACGTGATTCAGGATCGGATACCGATTCGTTTTGGCTTTGATCCGATCCGGGACGTTCAGGTGCTGTGTCCCATGAATCGGGGATCGCTGGGCGTTCGAGAGTTGAACCTTAGTCTGCAGCGGGCGCTGAACCCAGCCCGGACCCCCCAGGAGGTAATCGAAAAATTCGGATGGCGCTTCCAATTACGGGACAAAGTGATTCAGACCGAGAACAATTACGAGAAGGAGGTGTTCAACGGCGACATTGGTGTGATTGAAATCATCGACTCGGTTGAACAGGAGGTCTCAATCCGGTTCGATCAACGACTGGTAAAGTATGACTTTGGTGAACTCGATGCGGTCTCGCTCGCCTATGCGGTCACCGTTCACAAGGCGCAAGGATCGGAGTTCCCCGCGGTGGTCATCCCGCTAGCGGCGCAGCAGTACATGCTGCTCCAGCGCAACCTCATCTACACTGGCATTACACGGGGCAAGAATCTAGTCGTACTCATCGGACAACGGAAGGCACTGCGTATTGCCGTATCGAACAACAAGACGCAGCGACGATACTCAGGTCTGCTGGAAGCGTTGACATCAGTCGGTAGTGCTGCCGTCCATGTCGGGGCCCCCTGACGCCTTGTCTCGCGAAAGCCATCCCAGCACGATCTCTTCTCAACGCCCAATAACCCCTGCCGCCCCACACGACGGTCCACTGCTGCCGGATCGGCGAGCCATTTCGACGGCTAGCCAAGTATTTTAAAAAGTAATGGACGGATACGCCGCGATACAGGAGTTATGCGCTGCCTGACGGATTAATCGAGTTGAACCAAATGTGGCATGGACGGCGTCTAGCTATTGATTTTTGGAGCACGATTTACCCGCTGGCGGCATGCTGACCATCAAACGGTAGATCGTCGGCCAATTGTAGTTCTTCCTTCCCGTTTTCGCTTACCTGAGCGAGAGGAACGTGCAAAGGATGAAATACGCTGCGATGATTGAGCCAACTCCGCCTTACTGCAACCGATATAGAGAAAATCCACGGCGGTATGGCGGCGCGCGCTCCCACCAACCCTTCCGGCGGAGTGGTTGCGGCAGTCCCACCGTAGTAACATAGTGCAAACTTTGAAGACCAACGGTCATGGACCCCTCACTCTGGCAGCAGATCGAGAAACTCTACCACGCAGCGCTGGAGTGCGATCCGGGCGAGCGTGCCGCGCTGCTGGCGCGAGCCGACCCGGATTTACGCCGAGAAGTCGAATCGCTACTCGCCCGAGGAAGTGGTGCAGCGTCGCTCGATCATCCTGCCTGGGAAGACGCTGCGAGCCTGCTCGGATCAACCGTTGCGATGCTGACTCCAGGCACCCAGCTTGGACCGTACAAAATCGAAGGGCCGCTAGGCTCCGGCGGAATGGGCGAAGTGTTTCGCGCGGTCGATACGCGGCTGGGACGTGCGGTTGCAATAAAGACCTCGCAGGAGAAATTCAGTGCGCGATTCGACCGCGAGGCCCGTGCGATCTCGTCGTTAAACCACCCGCACATTTGCACTCTGCACGATGTTGGTCCGAACTACCTGGTCATGGAGCTGTGCGAGGGCGAAACCCTCGCGGCGCGCTTGAAACGTGGTAAGCTCTCCATCCGAGAAACGCTTCGCTACGGCGCGCAGATTGCCGATGCACTGGCGGCCGCACACGCCAAAGGAATCACGCACCGAGATCTGAAGCCGGGCAACATCATGCTCGGCAAGTCAGGGATCAAGGTGCTGGACTTCGGGCTGGCGAAGTCGTCGCAAGATCTCACGCTGACGGGCACTCATATGGTGATGGGCACACCAGCCTACATGGCTCCCGAGCAGCGCGAGGGCAAAGAGTGCGATGCCAGAACCGATATCTATGCGGTTGGTCTCATCCTCCATGAGATGGCGACGGGCAAGCGGGCGGAACAAGGGCAAGTGCTGCAGTTCGATCAGCTGCCGGAGCGGCTTACGCACGTGATCGAGCGCTGCTTGGAACAGGAACCTGATGATCGCTGGCAATCTGCAAGGGATGTTCAACGGGAATTGGAATGGGCCGCGATCTCCGGAACCGATGCTCCGCCAGCGGCTGCCGTCGGCCCGATTACCAAAAAGCGCAGCCTCGTGCCGTGGATTTTGGCGGCGCTGCTCCTAGTCGCATTTTCTGTTCTGGCTTTCGTGCATTTCCGGGAGCACCTGCCGCAGGGGCGCAGCCTGCGCTTCCAAATCCCCCTCCCGGAGAAGGAGGTGCTCTACGTCAACCAACGGATCTCGCCGGATGGGCGCTATCTGGCTTTCTCGGATTACTTGGCGGGCGGGCCACTGTGGGTGCGGCCGCTGAACTCGTCGGCGGCGCAGCGGCTGGTCGGGACCGAGGGAGCCGAATATCCGTTCTGGTCGCCGGACAGCGAGTCAATCGGATTCTTCGCGGACGGCAAGCTCAAGCGGATCGAGGTCTCGGGCGGTCCGGCGCTCACACTGGCAGATGCGGCTAGCGGGCGCGGCGGAACTTGGAGCTCCTCGGATAAAGGCGACAGAGACAATGACGGCGTGATTCTATTCACCCCAACCCGCAACAGTCCGATCCTGCGCATTTCCGCGCGTGGGGGCGCGGTGAGCCCGGTGACAAAGCTCCGCACCGGCGAATTTTCTCATCGCCTGCCGTGGTTCCTGCCCGATGGCCGCCATTTCTTCTATTCGGCGACACACGATGCTCTTAGCAACCGCAACACCATCCACCTAGACGACCTCTCCTCGCAGGAGGACCGAGTGATCGGTGAGGCCGATTCCGAAGCCGTGTACTCCCAAGGCTTTCTCCTGTTTATGCGGCAGGAGATTCTGATGGCCCAGCCGTTTGATGCCCGGCGCGGGGTTGCCATCGGAGACGCCGTCCCTTTGGAGCAGCAGATCGATGTTCGAGGGAAAACCTCTTACGGGGATTTTTCCGCTTCCACCGACGGCTTGCTCGCATTTCGCAACCTTTCCGCCGGCAGCTTACAGCTTACGTGGGTGGACCGCAAAGGAAGGCAACTGGGACTGTTGGGCGAACCCGGCAGCATCAGCGAATTACAATTTTCGCCGGATCGGAAACGCGTGGCGACCACACGTGCGGGCGGCACTCCGGCCAACACGGATGTCTGGATCTACGACGCCGCGAGCGGCCTGCGCACCCGCTTCACCTTCGATCCCGCAGTCGACTTTGGCCCGGTTTGGTCCCCCAACGGGCGGAGCATCATCTTCGCTTCACTCCGGAAGCAACACTACGATTTGTATCGCAAGTCCTCGGATGGCGCGGGGGCCGAGGAACTGCTCTATTCCGATAACCTGGACAAGGCGCCCACGAGTTGGTCCCCGGATGGCAAGTTTCTCCTATATGAAGCCCGCGCATTCATGGGAGCGAAAGCGAAGGCTGAACTGTGGGTCCTCCCGTTGACGCCCGAACGGCAGGGCGCGCCGCTCAAGCCCTTCCCGTTTGCGCAGGTGACATTCAGTGAGGGTACTGCCCAGTTCTCACCCGATGGACGGTGGATAGCCTACATCTCGGACGAGTCCCAAAGAGGTGAAGTCTACGTGGCGCGTTTTCCAGGAGGTGCCGGCAAGCGCCAGATCTCGATAGCGGGTGGGGATCTTCCGCGATGGAGGCGGGACGGCAAGGAGATTTTTTACATCGGGCCAGATGAAATGCTCATGTCGGCCGCAGTTACCGTCAAGGGCGATGCGCTCGAAGTCGGCGAGGTGAAGCCGCTGTTCGGCCCGGTGGCTACACTCGGCGCTAACTTTGTTTACGACGTATCCGACGATGGCCAGCGCTTCCTTATCTTGCCGCCGCCGCAGGGCTCGACCGAAGGTGTTACCGTAGTCCAGAACTGGCTCGAAGAGCTGCAGCGGCGCATGGCGGCGGGAAAGTGACTCTAACGATCCACTAGCGGGGGCAAGTCCCAATTAACGGCCTCATTTGAAATGGATTGGCCAGATAGCTCCCGGTTGGTCCGGCAACCGGTAGCTATTTTTTTGAAAGATTGCTTCCGTGTGGCGCATCCGGGAGCTATTTGCTTTCTGATCAGCTAAACTTAGCTGACTCATTCAGATGCCGCTTTCCGCAGGCGAAAAACTCAGCCCGTACGAAATTCTTGCTTTGGTCGGGAAAGGCGGCATGGGCGAGGTATACCGCGCCCACGACTCCCGCCTGAGTCGCGACGTCGCGATCAAAGTCTCCAACGCTCAGTTCACCGAGCGCTTCACCCGCGATGCGCGCACCATCGCCTCGCTCAACCATACCGACATCCGCCATATCTGGTCATGGAGTATGTCGAAGGCCCGTCCTGCGCTCGGGTCGATCCCTGCTGACACGCAAAATTTCTTTTGACCGCAGTCACAAGCTGAGGTATAGTTGGGTCTATTTTTGGCGATTCTAGCCAGTCGTGCTCCTGAGGGAATAGAGAAAATCATTGAAAAACTTCACAATATTTACCACGCTTGTTTGCCTAGGCTCGCTTTCGTTGGTGGCGCAGCCCAAATATGTTGTGGTTAATCTGGGTTTGGCGGGCGGCTCTACCACTTCTATCTCCGCTCTTGGCATCAACAATGCCGGGCAGGTAACTGGCAACTCGAATCTGGCCGCCGGCGTCGGCTATCGCTCCTGGCGCACCGCGCCAAACTCGCCGATCAATCCTGTAACCGACCTGATACCCTTGCCGCCTGGCGGGACGACCAGTCGCGTCCTTTGGAACTCAATTAACACCCTGGGCCAAGTCACAGGCTTCGTCGTCAGCAATGGCGCCAGTAGCAATGTTCAACACGCCTTTCGCTTCGATACGGACGGTACCGTCCATGACCTCGGCATTTTGGCAGGAGTCGCAAATACTTCCCGCGGATTTGCTATTAACGATTCCGGGCAAGTCGCGGGTGATTCCACGGCGCTGGTCCCTCCCTTTGCAACCTGCTCTGGAACTGGAGGCCGTTATATTTACCGGACCACCGCCAATTCTCCGATTGTTCCGGCTGATAACCTGGGCACCCTTCTCGGCCAATGCAGGACCAGCTTCGCCTTTGGGATGGACAATGCGGGCGATGTGGTGGGTTCGAGTTCGGCGGTTAGTGTCTCCACTCCCGAGTCGCACGCCGTTCTTGCGGCTCCAGGGCATGCCATGCTCGACCTGGGAGTTCTTGGAGTAAGTCCGGGAGCAACGGCTGCGCAAATCAGTTCGACTGCTAATGCACTTAACAGTTCGGGCCAGATCGTCGGAAATTCGACATATAATCATCCCGCCGCAGTGCCGTTCAATGCCGCCCACGCTTTCCTGACAACCGCAACGGGCCCGATGCAGGATCTCGGTACCTTGGGCGGGAACAGCAGCTCAGCGACAGGCATCAATACTTCCGGCCAGATCGTGGGCCGATCCACCACAACCGGGGAACTTGCGACGCATGGATTCCTGTATTCCGGCGGCGTTATGTACGATCTGAACAATCTGGTGACGGGCTCAAGCATGGAAATCAACGTCGCCTCCTCGATCAACGATGTAGGTCAAATCGTGGGCACAGCGGGCGGAATGGATGGTACCGGCTTCGCCGTCCGGTTGGATCCGTCCGATGTTGCCGTTTCCATCTTGGGAATTCAGGTCGTCGATTTTGGTCTTCCCCATGGAACACAAACTAGCCTGCTTTCCAAATTACAAGATGCGATTGCCGCGATCCAGATCGGCGATTACGCTACCGCCATCGGCGATCTTGGCGCGTTCATCCATGAGATCAATGCGCAAACCGGTAAGAAGATCAGTCGTTCAGACGCCGCTGCGCTGATCGCTAGCGCAAATAATATTCTCGCTGCGCTTTGAAGGAAGGAATCGGCTTTTGCTGCGTGTCAAGAATCAAGCCCACAATTCGGAGTGGGCTTTTTCATTCAGCTAATTTGTTTTCTGGGTCGTGCGAACGGTGGGGGGGCGGACCCACATGGCTGTTAACCGCTGGAACCTCCAGTCTAGATCTGTGGGTGCGGAATGTTAAAATTTTGCGCGATACGTTCAACCGACCGGAAGTACCATAGTTTGTCTTTGATGATGCGACCGCCGACCAACCCGTCATACTGCCTGCCTCGAGAACCCTGCGCCGAATCCGAAAAATAATCCGTCTTGAAAGAGATCCTGCCTTAAGCCTGGGATGTGCAGAAGGATGGTCTAACCTTCGTGGTTCGCCAGAATAAACCAATCGTGGTCATGGCAAACCACGACAAGACACAGCTTCCCTTTGTACGTCACCCAGTCAACCCTTGGAAGCGAGATTCGCTGCTCTACCGCCGCACAGAATGTAGGCATCGAGAACACCGGCTTCATCACCAACACCGCCGTGGCACTCACTGGCTCTGTGATCTTCTGCTGCTGAACTTCTCCAGCGAACTGCGCCGCCACGCCGCAAGGCGATGACGTAGGTTGCCAATAGATGCAGGAACTTCCGCTAACATTCTCACTAGAAAAGTGTTGTCCGGATAACTCCCGTATCGTCGGCCATCTTTCCACAATGCGGTGGTGTAAATTAGCGTACTCGCCTCTTGGATTTAACCGGAGCGCTGGATGTTCCCTTCACGGGCATGCGTTGGATGCGATTTAGTTCTCGCTGCTCCAAGTACTCCGAAAACCTCATGGGAAGGTCGGCTCCCTCCTGCAACGCCTGAACTGCGTTGTGGTACTCAAACAGAAGTTTCCGTTTTTCAGCGCCGCGGAGCGTGCAACCTTCGATGTCTAAGAGAAGATCGATTTCCCAAGGTCGAAATTTGCCGCGGTGCATGCCTCCGTGGAGAAGTTCCCCCATAAGGAAATTGAATTGGGCCAAGACGGCGTTGCTGTCAGGAATCTCGCTCATGTGCTTACCACGCGATATACAACGCCATTATCTGCCCATGTTAGAAGTCCCAAAAGTCATCCAAACACGTGACCTTTGGCATGTTTTAGGCGCGTAAAGAGGGCGACGGGCAAGCCAAAGAAGAAGTTGGCCACTGGCGCGACGGAAATCCCAGATAACCACCTCATCAGTGGGCTGGCCTGATAGGTTCCGGATGGTCCGGAACCCTTCCATAAAGTTTTTTGATCGTCCGACGCTACCCCGAAGAAAAAATAATTGACGGGTTCGCCGTCACTCGGGCGCAATCCGCTCCTGCCGTTGAGAACGATAGGAAATGCATGGATTCTCAACATGGCATGCCTAGCTAGACTAAAGAATGCCTCTGACACAACAGGAAGTCGATGAATTGGCCAACAGAGTTTCTGATTTGAAATCGGAAGCGTCTGAGGTGTCAGTGCTCCTCCAGGTCCGATTGGGGCGCGAGCACGAGTTGGCCGCATCAGCCGACAATGTCAAAGCCGCGGCGGAACCTCTGTTGCGTCAGTTGCGCAGATTCACAGTTTCAAAATCCGAGCAAGCGCAACCCCGGCGGCAATCGGCGGGATAGTCGAATAACTTCTGGTGCGCGAATAGCCAGATCAACTTTATGGTTGTACTGAACGGATGCCCGCTTCAAATGTGAATAGCCGTCGTCACTTCGGATGAATGGACTCCAAAATCCGATATACCTCCACCGAAACACGATCGGTCGTTTCGGCAACCTGCTTCTGATAATCCGCGGGCTTGAGGTCCGGATGCACCTTTGACCATTCCGAGGTGGGCCAACCCTTGCCCAGAGCCTCCCATGTCGGATACGTATCGACAGTCATGGCGCTGTAGCGCTGAGAGGTGCCGCCGGGCATCGACAACACGTTCAGGTGCCATCCGAGACCGGAACCCTTCAACGACTCCACAAACGGTTTCCAGCCGGTGGTCTGGAGCTTGACGTATTCAGCTGCCTGGCCTGGCTTGAGTTTCTCATAGTTAAGACGCACATACTGACCCTTTTCGAGATTCGGTCCGACATCTGCCAGCACCCGCCAGTAATCGGTACGGACAGCGTGCCCAACCGCATTAGCCCTCTCCGCGTTTTCGGCGGGGGTCGTAGTGATACCGGCTTTTTTCCGTTCAGCTGCGGCCCGCTCCACCGATGCTTCCGGCGGAAAACCCTTGTACCCGGTCACGAGCCGATAGTCGCAACGCGCCTCCGAGCCCGCGGGCACAACGGCGCTTAGAGCCAGATACCAGGCCGCAGTGCCTTCGCCAACGCGGACCTGGGCTGTTTTCGCCAATACATCCCGTATGTAGGCGCTAGTCTCTAGGCCCTTACCCGGAGCCCCCTTTACGCATATGTCGACGACATAGGCTTGTGGCTGGTTTTGCGCGGCAGCTACAAACACGCAGCCGGCCGCAATCAAAAAGAAACGTACCGTTCTTAGAGACATGTGAATTTCCCTTTCTGATGAATGTGTCAACAGGAAGCCGTTTGCATTTTGAACGGTGGCTTCACTTGCCGCGCCGCCCGTGGGGATGTCTATTCGGCGCTATTGCCCAATAGGAGAATCGGCAGTAAGACGGGCCTTAGGCCTAGCATGGATGCGGGCGAAGAGATAGGTCACGGATGATCGGCCACTCTCGGACGCTAACTTTCGTGAAAGATTGTGTCCGGATACGCCGTCATTCAGGTGCTATTCACTGCTTAAGCGACTACGTGATCGCCGGACGCGAGCAGTCGGTGGGAACGGGCATGGTCATCGAGCGCGAGCATCTGTTGGCTTTGGCAACAGAGGGCGCGGACCTGGCGCAAACCAGTTTTCCGACAGTGAACGGACTGGGTTGTGTGAAGGTGCTGACCAACACCTACTCAGTGCCGCTGCCGGCGGGCGCGCAAGTACAAGCCAAGGCCTACGCCAGCACCATCGAACTCTGGTATGAGGGCCGATGCGTGGCCCGGCATGAGCGTTGTTACCGGCGGCAGCAACAGATCCTCGATCTGGAGCATTACCTGGATGTCTTATATCGCAAGCCGGGCGCCCTGGCGGGATCGAAACCGCTGGAGCAGAAACGCCAGGCCGGTCTGTGGCCGCCGAGTTTTGACCGCATCTGGGAAGCACTCATGGTGCGTCACGGAAAACAGAGCGGGACCAGGCAGATGATCGATCTGCTCAAGCTCTCGCAGAAGCATGGACAGCAAAAGCTGCAGGAGGCGGTTGAATCGGCGCTGTCCAGCAGTTGTTATGATGCCGCGGCGGTCCAGCACTTGCTGAACGCGGAGGATCTGCGGCATAGCGAATGTGAAGCCATCGACATCGGTGTGCTGGAACGCTACGCCCGGCCGCTGCCGGTGATGCTGGAGTACGACCAGCTCCTCAGCGCGGGAGTGGCGCGATGAGTAGCCAGATGGCGCAGTTGCAAGAGGCCACCATCAAAGCGCAGTGCAAGACTCTGCGGATGCCGATGATCGCTTCGCAGTTCAGTACGCTGGCCGAGCAGGCGATTCGCGAGAAGAAGAGCCACATCGGCTATCTGGAAGCATTGCTTCTGGCCGAGATCGAAGAGCGCGAACGCAACACTATTGAGCGCCGTATCCGGGAAGCGCATCTGCCACGCCTGAAGACGCTCGAAGAGTTCGATTACACGCATCGCCGAATGTGACCGCAGCGAAGATGCGCGACCTGGCCGAGGGCGGATACATCGAGCGCGCCGAACCCGTCTTGTTCATCGGCGAATGCGGCACCGGCAAGACCCACTTACTGACCGGACTTTGTGTGGCGGCGTGCCGGCAGAAACGCCGCGTGCGTTTCACCACGGCGGCCGGGCTCGTCAATGAACTGGTCGAGGCCAAGCACAAGTTAGAGCTTCGGCGAGTGATGTCACGTTGGAGCCGCTACGATCTGATCGCCATCGACGAGGTCGGATACGTACCGTTGGCCGAGGTCGGCGCCGAGTTCCTGTTTCAGGTTGTCGCCGAGCGCGCCGAGAGGGCGGCGGTAGTACTGACAACAAACTTGCCGTTTTCCGAGTGGACCCAGGTCATTCCCAACGCACGGCTGTGCAAAGCGTTGCTCGATCGCATCACGGATCGCGCTCACATCCTGGAGACGGGCACTGAATCGTATCGCTTCCGCCGAACCGCGGAGAAGCAAAAGAAGGGAGCCAAGCCGCACTGACCGGAAAGCCGTGGAAATGACGGTCCGTGGAAAGCCTGGAAAACCAAACCCAGGTTTTCCACCCTTCCCACCGCCCTTGGAAATCGCTCCGCGATTCCCACATTCCCACCGCTTCGACGACTGGACTTATATAAAGGTGAGGCCAAAACCGCCTCACCGAAGAATCAACAACTTAGGGGTGGGCCAAATTAAACCGCCGAAATGGGCCAAGTACTCTTGCCAAACGCACTCGCGCTCCAACTGCGGCGGGCCGAGTCTTGAACAGACTACTGCAAGGGTCCGTCTTGAAGTGGACAGGGCAGAAGTGCTGAAGTTAGCTCCCGAGCTCCTCGCGGTATTTTTCCAGAGCCACTCGCACTAACTGGCTCCGCGCATGCACGCCAGTCTTGCGGAACAAGGTCTGCAGAAGAAACTTCACCGCGGTCTCGCGAATGTGCATCCGTTCGGCGATCTGCTTGTTAGAGAAGCCTTGCAGCAGCGAGCGCAGGACTGTTTTTTCCCTATCTGTCAGCGCCTGCCCTGACTTGTCCTGGTGGGGCTTAGATAACTCGCCCAGCAGGGCATTCAAATGGCTCTGCTCAAGCCACACCTCGCCGGAAGCGACAGAGCGGATGCATCGCAATAATTCGCCCGGCGAGCTCTTCTTCAAGATGATTCCCGATACTCCAAGGCTGACCAAACGAATAAGTTCGGCAACTTCCACCTGCGCTGCTAGAATCACTACGCGCGCGGGATGCTCCATTCCGTGGAGCTTCTCCAGCATTTCAAAACCCTCTTCGCCTTGTAGCCGCAGGTCAACCAGAAACAGATCTACTTTTTGGGAAACCGCAACATCGGCCGCATCCGCGACCTTTTGGCAGAGTGCCACAATCTTGATGTCCGGCTCCTCTCCGAGCATCATGGCGAGTCCCTCACTCAGGATCCTGTGATCTTCCAAGATACAGATGCGAATACGATGTGGAGCTGGCGTCGGAGTCATTCGTTGCTTGTCGTCCAAAACCATCCTGCAGATCGCTCTGCGGCTGGCATCAGTTTGTGAGCGAATGTTGAGAATGTCAATTCGATTACGCTCTGTAATTTTCGAAAACAAGCAAAATTATCCAAAGATAGTGAGAACCTCCAAAAGATAGACTTCTACTTCTTACATACCCGATTTAGGATTCAGTTGGTAAGTTGCTTCACCAGGGAGCGGAGTTGGGGCGTAGCACCATCCTGGGCTGTTTGGGTGAAAGTGGCTTAGCTTCAAGAATATGGACCGGAGGAGGGCACTAGACGTAATGCAACGGAATAAGAGAAGTGTGACAAAGTGGCTCTCATGGACTCTATGTGTTGCAACAGCAGTGACCGCACCGGCAGCTTTTGCACAATCGGCGAACGACATCACCACGCTTCGCAAAGAAGTGGAAGCGATGAAAGCCAGCCAGACGGAAATGCAGAAGAATATCAAGATCATCAAAGACATCTTGATGGGCAAGCAGCCGCCGCTCGAGGATGTCTACGTCACTACCGCGGGTGCACAGTCGATGGGAGATGCCAAGGCGAAGGTGATTCTGGTCGAGTTTTCAGACTACCAGTGCCCCTTCTGTGGGCGTTACGCCAATGACACTTATTCGAAAATTGCCGACGACTATGTGAAGACCGGCAAAGTCAAGTATGTCCTGCGGAACTTCCCGCTGGAGCAGCTTCACCCCAACGCGGAGAAGGCGGCGGAGGCGGCTGAATGCGCCGGCGATCAGGGCAAATATTGGGAAATGCACGAGCGGCTGTTTAAGAATCAGAGCCTGCTCGATCCTAAGGAGCTACCGGCTCACGCTTTGGTGCTAGGCCTGGATCAGCCGAAATTCCAGGACTGCATGAGCACCGGCAAGTTTACGGCGAAGGTGAAGGCCGATCAGGCGGATGGCGCCAAGCTGGGCGTTACGGGCACCCCGACCTTCTTCTTCGGCTATCCGGACCCGAAGGATCCGACAAAGATCATGGCGCTTAAGAAACTGAGTGGCGCGCAGCCGTTGAGCGCATTTACGGATATCTTGGATGGGCTGCTGAATCCGCCCAAGGAGGAGGCGCTAGCGCGATAAACAGCCAAAAACGAGAGTCGAGGAGTTATTTTGGGCTGCTCACAGATGTTGAGTGGGGGCCGTTCCGCATGGCTGTGGGGTTTCTCCTCCGATCTCTCATGGCGGGTGCAATTTGCGAACGGCCCTATCTTTCGCGAGGCGGTGCTGGCTACGGCTGGCGCCGGGAGAGATAGGCAGTAGATAGAGCCTGCGAGTAAAAGACAGGCAGCGGATTGTAGTCGGAAAATTTCGAGACGAAATTAAGGTGGGGTCAAGGCGGTGCTTGGCCCTCACGGGGAGAGGGCAAGATTATGCGTAACAGCACAACTAGAATTATGCGGTGGCTTCTGGGACTGGCGGCTGTTGTGAGTACAAGCCAGGTTTCCTATGCGACAGTGTGTCCTGGGACGAGCGTCGAGATCGTTAGCCTGGGTGGCGGGATGTCGCTTGGTCAACCCACCATCCACGTGGGCAATTCGTACACTTCGGGTGAGGGAGTGCTCACTAACAGTGCCACGTGTGGCGGCGTTGGTGAGAACGTGACGTTGAGCAAAACGGTTCTCCTGGTGCCGGCTTGTACCGTAAATCCAAGCCCGGGCACGACCTGCTCGTCTCCAGACGCCGGCGTCATCACGGTTACGGCGGCGTCGAGCGCTGCCGGCGCGTGCGGCGCAAGCGCGGTCACCTGGGCCGTCAGTGGGTCCGGCACCTTTACCTTAACTGCTCCCAGTGGTATAGCACTCGCGGCCGGGGCTAGTTGTACGATCAATTTCAGCTACGCCGTCAACACATTGCCAACGACAAGTGCGAGTTCGTCTCCCACCACGCTTGCCACGGGCGGATCGATCGCCGGCACCGCGACGGCCGACAGCGGCGAGTCCGCGGGCGGCGTGGGAACGACGCTTACGCCGTTCACCTTTGCTTGCGCAGTGAAAGTGGATAAGCAGATCTCCTGCGACGGCGGCACTACTTGGAATGACCAAGGTTTCCAATCCGCTAACGGCGATGGCAACAACGGATGCGTCGGTACGCCCGGGCTGGCTGGTGTTGCCGGAACCAGCGGCATTCTCACCCGCTACGCCGCGCAGAACACCAGTGACAGTGGAATCACTCTCGCCAGTTGCACCATCGGAGAGAGCAATACGAAGCTCAGCAGCGGCATTACCACGGTGTTCCCCATTTCAAACAACGGCACGAGCGGAGGAGCGAGCACGACTTCCTCCGGTTTCAGCCTCACGGGCGAGCCGACCGCTCCTTCCGAGTGCATGGCGGCGACGCCAGGCAGCGAACCGGACACGGCAACCGTTAGTTGCACCTGCAACGTGCCACTCGCTACTCCGCCGACTGTCACAGCTACCGATGGCGCAACATTTGGCTGCTGCGGCGTCCAGGTAGACAAGCAGGTTTCCTGCAACGGCGGAGCCTTTACCGATGTTGGCTTCGAGACCGCCAACGGAGACGGAACCAACGGCTGTTCCGCTGCAATTGTCAGTGGCGTGGGCCAGCCGGTAGCGATCCAGTATTTCATCAAGAATACTGGGAATCTCCAGCTCGTCTGCTCAGGCAGCAGCCCCGATGGGTCGATAACCGGACTGGGACTGTCGGATATGTATGTAGCCCCCCCAGGTGCCACGGTTCTGTCGACGGGTGAGGGTCCTTTCGCGGCTGGCGTAACCTCCGGAACAATATGCACGACCAACGCCCAATGCACCGCTCCGGCAACTTGTTTGAACCCAACGATGGCGGCTAATGCGGGAACATGTGGGATTCTCAACCCCACCTTCAACGGTACAACAACAACCGCCAGCGAGTGCAGCGTCGCCCTGAATACGGCGGAGTCGTTGGGTAATAAGGCTACGATGAATTGCGCCTGTAGCGGCAGTGCGCAGGGCATCGCTGACGTGCGGGCTACCGCATTCGACATAGCGAAGATCCAATGCGCCAGCGAGGGGTTTTCCGTTAGTAAGGCCTGCACTCCGGGCACCGGAAGCGCTTTCAATTCGGACGTGACGGTCAACAACACGGGTACCGCTCAACTGAGCTGCGCGGTGGTTGACCAGACCGTCAGCGGGGCGTGCGGCACCCTTCCCACCTGCCCGATTAGCGGTGGTACGCCGGTTTCCATAACCGGCCAGCCGCTCATCGTTTCTGGTGACACGACCGCGTCATTCACCAGCGCTCAGCTTACCCCTACTGCGACCGTCTGCAATGAGGCGTGCGTCACTTGCACTCCTACGGCTGGCGGCCCGGCGCTCGCCCCCGAAGCCGCGGAGGCCACCTGTAACGTTGCCACCGGTTGCGTCGGCCTGAGTCCGGGCTTCTGGAAACACCACTTGCAACTCACCGACGCGATCATCGCGCTAAATGGCGGCTCCGTCCAAAGCTGCGGAATCAATCTGACTAACACCAACGCGTTAACGAATCAGTCGACGGTCGCCGACGTTTGTACCAATCCGGGCTCTTTGGAGTTCCAATGTACGGCGGCGGCGCTGGACCTGGCCGTATCCAACCTGGGCGGCCTGAACTGCGGAGCCGCTGACCCGGGCATCGTGACTGCCTTCAACGCGTGCTGCGGCGCCGGGGGAACCTGCGCTCAGGGCAAGACGGGGACTGCGGCGTGTGACGCAGTGGCAGCCTTCGCGGGCATGTTCGAAAACACTCCGATTCCGGCGAACGTAAATGGAGGAAGCCAAGGCCCCAACGTTGTAACGGAGTGCCAGGAGGACCAAAAGGCAGGGTTCGAGAACTCTTGTTCGACTACCTCGACTCCGGCCGAACCGATATGCGGCGCGGGTCGCATTTACCCGACGAGTAAGAAGAAGTAGTAGTTACTCTGAACTTCCCTGGGCGGGGTTTCCCACCCGCTCTTCGATAGAGCCAGCCCGCCGGTCCTATGGACCGGCGGGCCAATTTATTTCAGTGGACCGAATTTGACCGCCCTTAGTGCACCTTCAACGAAACTTTGGCAGTATGGACGAGCGTGCCGCTGGTTGCCGTGACCGTGAGAGTGAAGTTCCCCTTCTGAGCGGAAACCGTCATCGTGGTAGATCCAGAGCCGGCAATGGTCGCCGGACTGAATGAAGAGGTCCCTCCCCCAGCCTCCGCGAAGTTCACCATGTTGTTGAAACCATTTAGCCCAGTAACCGTGATTGTGTACTGCGCCGTCCCGTTGGATTTTATAGTCGCGCTACTCGGTGATGCAGAAATCGAAAAGTCGGGCGGAGGAGGCGCATTCGGGTTGATCGTCAGAGCCAGGGTCGCTGATCCGGTTCCCCCGCTATTGGCTGCGCTGATCGTGACGTTGTAGCTACCCGAACCGGTTGGCGTGCCGGAAATCACGCCCGAACTGGTGTTGACCGAGAGGCCGGAGGGCAAGCCGCTAGCTCCAAAACTGGTCGGGCTGTTGGTCGCTGTAATCTGATAGGTAAACGCTGAATTCTGAGTGCCCGTGGCGCTCATGGCGCTGGTAATCACGGGAGCCGGTGGTGCCCCAGTGGTGATCGTAAAGGCCGGTATAGCCGACCCAGTCCCACTGCTATTCTTGGCACTGATCGTGACGTTAAAGGTCCCGGAGACGGTCGGCGTCCCTGAAATCATGCCCGATGCGGTGTTGACCGACAGGCCGGAGGGCAGGCCGCTCGCTCCATAGATTATTGGACTGTTGGTCGCTGTAATCTGGTAGTTAAACGGCGAATTCTGAGTGCCTGTGGCGCTCATGGCGCTGGTAATCGAGGGCGGCGGGGGATTCACGGTCTGTGTGATCGCCCCAGAAGTGCTGCTGTTGTAATTGGTGTCTCCGCTGTAGCTTGCCGTGATAGAGTGACTTCCCGTAGCCAGGGTGGAAATCGCGAAAGTCGCTAGGCCACCGCTGAGAGTCCCGCTACCCAGCGTTGTGGTGCCATCCAGGAACGTCACAGACCCGGTCGCAGCGGAGGGCGAAACTGTAGCGATAAATGTAACTGACTGCCCGGAGGCCGAGGGATTTGCGTTCGTCGTCACAATGGTGGTTGTGCTGGTCTTGGAGGCGCCATTCACCACCTGCGAAACTGCGGACGACGTGCTGGAACTATAGCTGGAGTTGCCGGCATACTTGGCTGTGATCGAATGAGTTGCTACCGACAAGCCGGTAGTGGCGAAGGACGCAACGCCTCCGCTCAAAGTTCCCGCACCCAATGACGTCGTCCCGTCCATGAAGGTCACGGTTCCGGTCGCGCCGGTTGGCGAAACGGTCGCCGTGAAAGTGACTAGTTGATTTAAGGTCGAGGGGTTTAGGCTGGAGACCAACGCGGTCGTGGTCGTCGATTGGCCGCCTCCACTTGAGGCGTTGTTTACGGCTTTGAGCGCATTGATGCGCCCCGAGCCGTAGGTTGAGTTCCAGCCCGCGGTACCCAAAGGGTCTACGGACGCCTCAAGAATGCTGGTTATCTGCGCTTGCCCCAGGGCTGAGTTGACTGACAGCACCAAACCCGCGACGCCAGCCACCATGGCTGCCGACATTGACGTACCGCACACCTGGGCGTACCCGTTGTTCGGCGATGTCGCAGCGAGGTTGCAACCGGGCGCTACCAAGTTCAGGTTATTCCCCGTATTTGACCAGGAGTAGATTACGTCATTCGTATCTGTTGAGCCCACCGTGATGACATACGGGTTAATCGGGTTCGCGTCAATGGTGCTGCTGTTCCCGGATGGCATGATCACCACGCCACCTCCGTTGTAGAAGGTCTGTGCGGCGGAAGTGGCCGTCGGGTCATCGGTCAACGCGTATCCCACGGCGGCTATGCGAGCCCCGTGGCTCGCCGCCCATATGATTCCGGCGGCGACATTCGATGACGTGGCGAACCCGTATGTACTGTCAGTAACCCGGACGGGCATAATCTTGCAACCCCAGCAAATTCCGGCGGTCCCGATCCCGTTATTCGTCACCGCAGCGGCCGTACCGGCAGCCTCGGTGCCATGCGTGCTGATATCGGCGGTATTCGAGTTGCCGTCCACAACGTTCCAGCCGGCTACCATTTTCGCCGAGAGATCCTGGTGGGTACCGTCGACGCCGGTGTCGACTATGGCAATCACGACGCTCGTACCCTCAGACACGGACCAGGCGCTCGGAGCAGAGATTTGCGGCAGATGCCACTCCAGGTAGTAATCGGGATCGTTCGGAGTAGTCGATGAAGGCGCCAAGATCTGATCCAATTGCGCGAACTCCACCTCCGCCATGCCCTTGAACGCATTGGCCTCAGCCTGCTCGTTCGCATTCGGAGGCAGTTGGACAATGTGGACGCCAAGCTGAGGAATCACATTTGTGCTGAGAGCGTTCCTTCCAGCCAGCAAACCGCGCCCTTGCCCGTCGCTCACCCCGTCCTTAAACTTGACCAGTATCCGGCCAGGGATAAAGGAATTCTGTTTCCCGCTATTTCCCTGCGCCCAGACTACCTGGGACATCAAACCAAAACCCAGCAGGCTCAAGCTCGCTATCTTGGCGAACAGTGCTCGCGTTTTCATGCTTTTAATACCTCTTACAAATCTTGACGACGCTTCTCGCTGTACCTTTAGCGCCCGAGCAGTAAGTTACTGCCCTAGTACCAACAACCTTCGCGGCATAGTACCGGACAGGCACCTAGTACTTCCCAACATCTGCTTCATTCTGGCCGGGGGAGTGCCAAAGAGGAATCCAGAGGATCGCTTAGAACAGGGAGTGAAAAACCCTGGAGATACCCAGCGCAGCTTGTTTAAGAACAGACCGGAAGGTGCCCCTACCTAGTCTGCCAGTTTCATGGCACTACGGCCTAGGACCACTTAACATCAGTTCCATCGAAAACAAAACTGCAATTTCAAGAATGTTCTCATAAAAAAAAATCATTTCGCAAGTGGAACCCAAAGCACCCCGTCTTGATAGTGCTGTGTACGCACAGTCCTCTCCCTTACGGGGCGATTCAAAGTTATCTGCACAATCAGGTTCGGACTGATGAGGCACGTTCCCTTCCAATTAGTCGGCGATGCCCCGAAAGGACTTCGCCCTCAAGGCCACCGAAGCTTCGTAAGAAGTTACCGTTTGGCGGCGGGCAAAATTACGGGCATAAGTAATTCATTCGCCTAGAACCACACGTTGAGCCACACCCCAGTTTTGTATGCTAAACTCAGGCGGCGAGGCAGCGAGGTGAACATAGTTTCGGAGCATCGAGCCCCAGCTACCAGCGCTTCGGCCACCAGATTACGAACGGATTTCCGGCCGCTCACCTGGGCCGGAATCGCGCTGACGGTGGCGATCGCAACCGCCGACTGGCTGGTATCCGACGTTTCCCTTGGCTACCTTTACCTGGTTCCAATCCTACTGTTGAGCGGACGTCTGCCATCCTGGGGTGTTCCGCTTTTTGCTGTTGGTTGCGCGCTCATGGCTCAATTGTTTGCGCCGAACTCGGCTCCCACGCTCCAGATGAGTAAATTCCTGATCCAGATCTCCGTGTTCGTGGTCGGCGGACTTCTGGCTGCGCGGATCGATAGAAACCGCCGCGTCACCGAGACCCAATATGAGGAATTGCAGCGGCAGATTGTTCTTCGTCAGGAGGCAGAAGAACAATGGGTTTCCTTCATCAATACTAGCCTTGCCGGTATTCTTACTACGGACGGCCGTGGGACCATTCTACTCGCCAACCAGTCGGCTGGGCGTCTGTTCGGGGGCGCGGAAGGAGCAACCATCGAGGGGGGAAATATCCTCACCTATCTTCCGTTTCTAGTCCTCCCGGACAGCATGCAACGTACCCGGCTGAGGTTACGCACGATGGTGGAAGGGCGGGCCTTGCAAAAAGACCGGTCGGTTTTCTACGCCCAGGTCTGGGTATCCTGCTATCAGACGAGTGCTGGTCTCCGGATGTCAGTGATCGTGTGGGATGCTTCCGAGCAAAGGCGGGAGTATGAGGAACTGGGACTCAGGCAACTTCTGGCCAGTTCCCACATTCTGAGCGGCGCTGTGGCGCATGAGATCCGCAATCTGTCGACTGCAATTTCCCTGCATTATCACGCGCTTTTACAGGCGCCGGAACTCGCTGCGAATTCCAATGTTCGAGCTCTCGGTACGCTGGTGAAAAGCCTTACTGAGTTTGCGTCCGCCGAGCTGCGTTCGGTATCTGGCAGCAACCCGACCGAAGTGGATGTAAACGCGCTCCTGGACGACGTAGCTTTCGTCGTCCGTCCAAGCCTGGATGCCGGAATCCAGGTATTGTGGGAAATACAAGACAATCTGCCGAAGGTTCGCGCTGACCAATCCGCAATGCTGCAAGTTCTGATGAACCTGATTGGCAATGCGCGCCGCGCCGTGCAAGATGTCGACGATGCTCACATCATCATAACCGCGTACGTGATGGGACCGCGCGTGGTGATACGCGTCCGCAACGATGGTCCCCCCATAAAAGCCGCAGAGTCCCTTTTCGAGCCGTTCCAACCCGGCGTGGTGGGCACCGGGCTGGGTCTGTTTGTGTCGCGCGCTATTGTGCGGACCTTTGGAGGGGAACTGTCTTGCAGAAACCACGACGGCTGGAGTTGCTTCCTGGTCGAGTTATTGCAAATCCAACCAGCCTCATCCAAGGCAGCACACTGACGATTCGAGCCGCCCAGCATGGACTTGGGCGGCTTGGCTTCTTGCTGACTGACTAAACGTCCAAGCACTAACTTTTACCATTATCGGCAACTTGGGCCCTCTGCCTGGATGTCGCCTTTCATTCGATTTACCTGTATGGTTGCCGACAAACCGCTAAGTGGATCATTTGCTGATACGTGGGAACGGTCATCAGAACCGAGAATCGAAGCAAGGGCTAAACCCGAGCGACCCCCAAAACCGTCGGACTGAGCGTAATCAGCGGGATCAGAGTCACGAACCGGGTTACGAACAGGGTCAGCGCGAACGGGATAAACAGCCTACCCGTTAACATTTTTGGGATTTTCTCCTCAGCGTTGGTGCTCTCTAGTTGGAAGCTCCTTCTTGCCACTCGGCGGGAGGGAGCTTTTTTCTTCTCCGTTCCCTTACGCAACAGGAAAATTTCAAACTGGGTGTCGCGCGCGAAATTTGGTTTCATGCTAGCGGGCCCATCTTCGGATCATCCATTAAATCTGCGGTTCAACCTTTGAGATGCAGCACGTGCGGCCTCCTGAAAAGATCGTACTATTTCGCAAGCAGTAGTATCGTCTAATGCTGGAAGCTTGTCCGGCATAGGGAGGTGATTACGAAAAGCCCTTAAGCGCTCGACAGCATTGGCGAGCAACTGGCGACGTTCCACGTTCTCGGCAGCCCTTAGACGCCGAGTATCGCGCGATGAGGTGGGAGGACTCTTTTGTATGCGAGGACCAAGGCGGCGGCGCCGAAAAGGTTGGACGGCGCTGGCGCCGTCCGCTGGGCCGTGTACCACCACGGTTCCAGTCAGGCGTGGCAGCTTCATTTTGTATTTAGCTGGTATACGACGGCCACTTCCAGGCGTCGTCATGCGTTCGACGGCGTTTCGCATGAAACAGGCCATTTCGCGCTTGTAGGCTAGTTCAAAGGCCTTCAGATCAGCGCGTAGCTCCTCCAGGGTCTTGGCTCTTCGCCTCACGCCTACACAATACGGTGATGACAAGGTCTTTAAGGACGCATTGAGGACTTGCCGTCTTCTCATGGCATCAGCCTATGCTGTCGGCATGCCCAAAACTCCTATAACGAAACGGACGAAGATCATCCCTATCACAGAAGGAAAACACAGCTTGATTGCCACCGACGAAAAATCCAGGCGCTTTATCCTAGCCGTTGGCAAGCAGCGCATCGCGTTCGATTTTATGACCCGTGTGACCGAGCTAGCGCCTTACGCGGGAGACCAACCGGCTCCGGTTCTCCCGATAAAAAAGACAACCGCCTGATGGGAGCTATGAAGCCTCGTCCCGTCGTTCGCGATAACTCGACTCAGCAGCGGCGGGGTACAAATCCGGCTCGACCAGCCTCTCCAATACGCCTCGCTTGTGGCGATCGACTACGACGATAATCGCCTCCTGGGCGAGGTGGTCTATTGCGAAAAGAAAGAGGAAGGCGGCTGGCTTGTGGGCTTTCGCGTTGAACACGCTTTGTTGGGGCTGGCGACTCTCGCCTCGATTGGAGAACGATATTAACGATCTGTTCGCGGACCGGGGAAGAGTCGAATGCTAACTCGACAGAGATTTCCGAGCTATTAGCCGCTCCGCTTCAGGTCTTTTGGAACGACTCGCCGGCTGAGAAAGTCATCGAGTCGCGAGTGCGCCCTCATCATTTCCTTCCGAGCGACGGACAGTTCGCGAGAGGCGCTGCGGATACGTTGGGCGCTGTCCGCGTATGGCAGGCCTCCAGGGAATTGGCCCATGATTGCGCTGAACGCTTCGGAGGCTGCGTTCGCTCGCGCCATCGTCTCTGCGACGCTCTGAATCAAGGCATCGCGAACGCTCGCCGGTGGCTTACGCCTGGACTCCAGCGCTTGAACTGGCGCTGTGAAGGCACTCTCAGGTAAGGCATTCGCTCGAATGCTGGAATCACGTGGATGGTCTCTGCAGCGCACCAGCGGCAGCCATTACATCTATGCCAAAGCGTCTGCGTGTCCTTTCCCAAACTCGATTAGTTTCTCCGCATCGAGGACCTTCACTAGGTTTAAGTGGCCCCTTCCATCCTCCTACTGAAGAGCCGCGGACTGGGCTTGGTATAGTGAAAACCTATGAAGCTTCTCTCCCTCCCCTTACTGATTGCGATTGCGGCGCCCGCATTCGCTGGTTTGGCAACGCCTGGCGATGAGAAGGCGGTGCTCGCCGCGGAGAAACAATTTGACGACGGGATGGTAAAGTCCGACGCTGCTATGGTTGCGAAGTTGTTGGCGGATGACCTCACTTATTTCCACTCCAACGGTACGATGGAAACCAAGGCGGACGTCCTGAAAGGGATCACCGGCAAGGTCAAATACACAACCATCAAGTTTGAGACCACCAAAGTCCGGCAGTATGGAAATACCGTTATCACCACTCACAATGTGATGTTCGTTACACCAACAGTGTCCCACCATGTTTTTCTGACCACTGTCTGGGCGAAGCAAGCGTCCGGCTGGCAAATGGCGCGTCAAGCCACCCAACTGCCGTAACACCCATCTCAGTCTCGCGAAGAACGTTTCTGAAGAGCCGCCGACAGGGCTTGATATGATGAGAACCACGATGCTTGACCCTGCCTTCGAAGCGCTCGGACCGATGCTTGAGTCTGAAGACCCGGCAACCAGCTTGGACTATCTGATCGGGCAGTTCCGCGAGTCCAAGGACTACCATCTTCTGTTCGAAGCCAAGCTGATGAAAAAGCGCCTGGACCTGGGGCTGCCGCTGATTCAGGCTCCGAACCTCGCGGCTCTTCCGCCCGACGTTCAAGCGAAGTATCAGCAATTTCTGGTCGAGGCCGCGCAAGAAACCGGCGACTTGTTCTTGGCGAGCGGCGAGATCCCCAAAGCGTGGCCGTATCTTCGCGCCACGGGTGACGTGCAGCGTGTAGCGGCGGCTATTGAAAAGGTGGAACCGGGCGAAAATGTCGACGCCATCATCGAGATCGCCTTTATGCAAGGGGTCCATCCGGCGAAGGGTCTCGACCTCGTGATCGAAAAATTTGGCATTTGCAGGGCGCTCACTTACTTCGGCGGTAACGGCGGTGAGAAAGACCGCGAGCAATGCATCCGCGTGCTTGCGCGCAGCATCTACTCCGAACTGGTGGCATCGCTCGACAGCGCGATCGAAGAGCGCGAGGGCCACAAGTCCGGATCAACCAGTATCGTCGAGCTGATCAAGGGCCGCGACTGGCTGTTTGGCGAGTACAGCTCCTATATCGATCCTTCGCACGTGGTTTCCCTTTTGCAGTATTGTCCGGAAGTCACCGACGCGGAAACGCTGCGGCAATTTCATGACCTCTGCGAGTACGGGAAGCGGTTATCCGCCAACTTCCAGTTCCCTGGCCGGCCGCCGTTTGAGAATCCCTTCGTCGACTACGATCACTTCGTGCAGGCGCTCCTGGGAGTGGATGTCGACCAGCATATCGCTCACTTTCGAAAGAAAGTGGTGGAGACGGAGACAGCGGGTAACTGGCCGGCGCAGATCCTCGTCAATCTCCTGGTGCGGCTGGAGCGATACCGGGAAGCGCTGGAGATTTCACTCGAACATCTTCCCGGCGCACACGCCTCCGAGATCGCCTGCCCGACCGCTCAGCAACTGTGCGAGCTGGCCGGAGACTTTGACCGGCTGGCCGAGCTTGCACGCGAGCGCGGCGACGTATTAACCTACGTGGCGGCGCACTTGGAAGCGGCCGCGCCGGCGGCTGCGGCAAGAAGGAGATGACCATGGGCAGACTCTCGGTGGTATTGTTAGCGGCGCTCTGCGCAGTCGATGCAGCGGCACAGACCGGTCAGCAGCCTTCCGCCAATCCGCTGTCCACCTGGCTCCGCGACGCTTTCACCAGGAACAGCGGCACCATTCTCAGAACCGCCGAAAAGATGCCGGAGGAGAATTACGGACTGCGCCCCGGCCCCCAGATGGAAGTGCGCACGTTCGGGCAGCAGGTAGGGCATCTGGCAAACTACAACTATCTTTGGTGTTCGCAGTCCAAGGGCGAGAAGAATCCGAATGCCGGCAACGACCTGACGAAGCTCTCGACGAAAGCCGAGTTCATCACGGCATTGACTGACGCCTTCGCGTATTGCGGCGGCGCGTACTCCGCGCTCACCGACGCGTCGGGCGCGGAGATGATCGACATCACTCAGGAAAATGGCCGAACCACTCGAAATCTGCGCATGGCCCTGTTAATTTTGAATTACGGGCACAACAACGAAATCTACGGAAGCATGGTCAGCTATCTCCGGATGAAGAGCATCGTACCGCCGGCTTCGGAACCGCGCCCGCAGCAAAAGCAGTAAGACCGACTACTTGTCGGATTCCGTGCACGCCGAGCCTAGCCACTTGGCCGAAAAGGTGGAGTTCACGTTCATGGTCCGGGCGCCGTTTGAAGCAGTCATCTGCATGGACCCCTTGACGGTGCTCGAATCGACAGCTTCAAATTTAAGCGTGCCGACTTGTTTACCGCCCCCCATTTCGCATTCCATGTGAATTTCCTGCTTGGTGGCTGAAGAGGTGACGATGGTCTGTTTGCAGGACTTATTGTCGTTACCGAAGGGCTTGTCGAGGTCTTCCTTCCTAACGCAGCTTTTGGTCACAGTAGTTCGAGGGCCCTGCATGCCGCGCGCTTTCATCATGGCTTCCATTTTTGCGCGCTGCTCGGGCGTCATCTTGTCGAGAATTTCCTGGGGAACGGGAAGTTGCCCGCTGGTTTCGTTGGTTAGCGTCGATTCCCATTCGCCGGTTTTTACGTTGAGCCGGGTTTGGGCAGCACAAATCCCTGCGCAGAGCAGTGCGGACGCGAGGGAAAAAGATATACGTGAAATCATGGGGTTCCTCCTGATGATGCCGTATAGGTCGGCGTTCCTTTTATTAAATCACGCTTGACGACGACGAGGCGCTGTCTCCGTCGTCCCCTCGGCGAGTTGCAACGGCGGGGTATATTATTGACGACGCCTCTTTGCCGGAGCCCACCCTTGCAGACCTATATTTGTGTAACTTGCGGGACACAATTCCCCCCCACTGAGCGACCTCCCGAACGCTGCCCTATCTGCGAAGACGAGCGTCAATATATCGGATTGCAAGGGCAGCAATGGATAACTTTGGACGACTTACGAACCAACCATCGTAACGGGCCTTATCCGGAGAGCCCAGGAATTTGGGGCATTGAGACCGAACCTAAGTTCGCCATCGGCCAGCGTGGACTTCTGATTCAAAATAGCGCAGGAAACATACTGTGGGACTGCGTCAGCCTCATCGATAGCGATACAGTGGCCCGGATTGAATCTCTAGGCGGCATTTCCGCGATCGCGATCTCCCACCCGCATTACTACTCATCAATGGTCGAGTGGAGCCAGGCCTTCGGAGGCGCGCCGATTTACCTTCACGAAGACGACCGGCAGTGGGTTCAGCGCCCGGATCCATGTATCCAATTTTGGCGAGGCGAGACGCACGCATTAGGCCGCGGGTTCACTTTGATTCGAATCGGTGGACACTTTGCCGGATACCAAGTCCTGCATTGCAGTAAGGGCGACGACGGCTCGGGGGCGCTGTTTGCGGGTGACCTGCCGCAGGTGTGCATGGACCGGCGCTGGGTCAGTTTCATGTACAGCTATCCCAACTACCTGCCGCTGAGCGCCGCCAGTGTCCGCAGAATCGTTGCCGTACTCGAACCTTTTGAGTTTGGAAAGCTGTTTGGCGCGTGGCCTGGGTTCGTGGTCCGGGAGGATGCAAAATCCGCCGTTCGCCGCTCGGCGGAACGCTATTTGCAGGCGCTGACAATAGAACGGTGAGAACTCAGCCGAACAACTTCTCGAAGGCGCTGCGCGTTTGCGAGCGAATGTCATCCAACTCGCTTAGTGGAATGGGAGTCCAGCGGCGAAGCAGCGCGTCGAGCGCCTCCACCTGCGATTGCGACGGAAGCTTAGCCTCGGCGTGACCGGTGAGCACACGGATGGCGTGATCGAGCGCGCGGTAAAAAGTCGCTGCCTCATTCAAGAACTTCGCGCCAGCGCTATCCAGGTGGCCCATGTTTTCCAGCACCTCGATACGCTCCGGCGTATTCAGCACCTTGAAGTAGACACCGGCATTTTTCAGGCGCAGATACATAAGGATGAAGTCGATGTCATAGTAGCCGCCGCGGCCGGCCTTGAGCGGGTGGGCGGCGCCTTGCTCGCTTTCAAGTTTCTGACGTATCCGCCGCAGGTCGGTCCGCGAACGTCCGCTCTGCCCGTAGCGTTGCCAGTCTAGATCCTGCAGCTCCTTTAGAAAACGTTCGGCCCGCTTCGCGTCTCCGGCTACTGCACGCGACTTCATATAAGCCATACCCTCCCAGGCCTCAGCGGTGCGCGCGAAATATTCTTTGAAAGACGATTCGGTCAGCACCAGCGGACCATCGACGCCATTGGGCCGGAGACGCGTGTCCACGGCGAACATCACTCCGCCGCCGGTGTAGGCCGTGGTCAGGTCCACGACGCGCTCGGCAACGCGGGTCCAGAATGCCAGATCCGCCGCGTCGGAATCTGCGAGCACGAACACCAGGTCGGCATCGGAGCCTAGATCGAACTCCCGCATTCCTAGGCGCCCCAGTGCGATGACCGACATTTGATTGGACCAGTCGCGGGTTACGTCCGGCGGCACCTCCGGCGCGTACGAGGTGCGAGTCTCCGCGACAGCAATATCGTAAACTTTCGCGATCACCGCGTCAGCCAGATCTGAAGTCCGCAGTAGAGTTTCGAAGATGGGCTCGGACAGGCAGACGCTAGCGGACTGGATCCGCACCATTTCGCGGCGGTACCAAAGGCGCAATTCACCGGCGGTGTCCGGCGGAGAGCCCAGAACGCTGGCGTCCCCCGCCCGTGCGACGTCATCCAGCAGTTCGGGCGCGCGAATCAGTTCTTCGGCGAAATGCGGACTGTGCTCGAACAAATCGAGAGTGTGGGCAGCCAATCTGGCATCGTTGTTTAGCCGGCTCAACGCGGCGGAATCCGCCGAAATTCGTTCCAGAAAATGTTCAAACGACTTGAAGCCGCGTTTCAATTGGCTCCCGGCGAGTTTGGCCGCCAGGCCTGGAGCACGCTGATCAAGAGAACGAATGATGTTGCCGCGCGCGAAGACCGCCGCCGGAAACCGCAGTCTGCCTGGAAGCGCTGTTCGAGTGAACTACGCGATCGTAAATCTCGCGGACTTGATCGAAGTGAACGTGAGTTTGCTGCAAGAGCCAGGCAGCCGAATCGAGGCCTCCCGGCATTCGCCTGGCCAGCAACTCCAGGGCTTCTGGTTCCGACGGCAAGGTGTGGGTCTGGCGGTCGTCGACCACCTGCAGCCGATGCTCAAGTTGCCGCAGAAACTGATAGGAGGATGCCAGGCGGCCATACTCGGCGCCGGAAAGGAAACCTTTGTCCTGCAGGCGGGCCAGCGCCAGCATCGTGCCACCGTGGCGAACCCAGGTGTCGGCGCCGCCGTAGAGGCGCTGCAAGCACTGCACAAGAAATTCGATATCGCGGATGCCGCCGCGCTCCAGCTTGACTTCAACGGCGTCGGAGCCCTGCAACTTCCGGCGGCGATTTCGCCACGACAATTTTTCGTTCAAGCGCTCGCGAGTGGCCGATAATTCTTCGATCGCCGAAAAGTCCAAGGTGGTCGAATAGGTCCGCGGCTCCACGAAATCCAGCAAGCCGTTTCCCGTAGACTTGTCGCCCGCGGCCACGCGGGCCTTGATCATCATCTGCAATTCCCAGTCGCGAGCGCGGTTGGCATAGTACTGGCGGGCGGCTTCGAGCGAAATACACACCTCGCCCTGGCTGCCATCGGGACGCAGACGAAGGTCCACGCGATAACACATGCCCTCGCTGGTGTAGGTGGAAAGCAGCGAGGTGAGCTGATTCGCCGCGCGCACAAAGAATTCGCGGTTGGAAATGCTTCCCGCGTTCGCCTCCGCTGGTCTCGCCATTCGCGTAATACAAAAACATCAAGTCGATATCGGAGCTGTAATTGAGTTCATTGCCTCCCATCTTCCCCAGCGCGATGACCGCGAAATGCGACTCTTGCCCGGTGCGCGTCTGCGGTATTCCATGTTCGATAACCAACTGCTGGTGGATGCGCGCGTACGCCGTTTCCACAATCGTGTCCGCCAGCGCAGTCAGTTCCCCAGTGATTTCCGGCAGCGTTCCCAGTCCCAGCACATCGCGAATCAGGATGCGCAGCATCTGGCGCCGGCGGAAGCGCGCGAATTCGAGCGGAGCCGGCAATCCTTCCGGCAACGTCTCGTCCAGCATGTCGCGCATCTGTTCGGCGGTGAGCACCCGCTGGAGGCTGCCCGATTCGAGCAGTTGATTCACCCACTCCGGGTGCCGCAGGATTTCTTCGGAAAGGAATTGGCTGTACGTGAAGACCGCGATCAGATAGCGCAGGCCCGTGGTCGAACGGGTCAGCCGCTGAAACCAGCTTGGCTGCCGCTCGTACAAACGGGCGAAGTATTGCAAACCCTGTTCGGGGGCGGCCGAAGTGCTCAGCAGCAGATCCAGGCGGCTGGCCGTCGACGGAGGAAGCTCGCGCGATAGCTCCCCCATTTCGCGGCTGGCGCGCGCGCGATCGTGATAGGCGAGCTGTCGCAGGCGCTCCATGCTATGAGGCTAGAACGATCGCATCTCCGGGCCGAAGCAAGCCCGGCGTCACCACGGAAGCGTAGACTCCGCTGAGGCCCCATTTTGGGGAAGCAGGGTCTCCGGCGTGGGTTAGTGCATCGTAGATGGCGGCCTGAAGCCCGGGTCCGTAGACGTTTAGCGTGCTGGCAAGGCGCGCGGCGCTTGGTGATTTCGATGACGACGTCCGCGCCAATGCGCCAGCGCTGGCCTACTCGCCAATCGCGGCGTCCGATCCCGCGCGTCGTGAGGTTTTCGCCCAGGGAGCCGTAAGTCAGCGGGAATCCGAGGGCCGCCAGTTCTTCGATGCCCTCGGCGGTGATCAGCAATACGGCGCGATCCGGCACCCCCGTGAATTTCCGGGTGCGCGTGCCCGTCGCCTTCGATTCCGGCGGGTGCAAGGATTCCCACTGGGATCGCGTGTTTCGGCACGCCCCCTGGCGATACGCTGACTTGAAGGATGGAACCAGTCATTGGGAAAAATAGGGACGGAGCCTGATTTCGCGGCTAACTAGGCTCGCGACAATCGGCACGCGTCCGCGAAATCAGGCTCCGTCCCTATTTTTAGATGTCATAATACAGCGCGAACTCGTAAGGGATGCGGCCGCAGGCGCACCGCGTCGGCCTCATTCTTGCGCTTATAGGCGATAAAGGTCTCCAGCATCTCTTCGCTGAAGACATCGCCCTTGAGCAGAAATGCGTGATCGTCTTCGAGGCAGGTCAGCGCTTCCTCGAGCGACGCCGGCATGGAAGGCACGTACTTCATTTCCTCCGGCGACAAATCGTAGATGTCCTTATCGAGCGGCTCGCCCGGGTCCACTTTATTGAGCACGCCGTCGAGTCCCGCCATCATCATCGCCGCGAACGCGAGGTACGGATTCGCCGACGGATCGGGCGGCCGGAACTCGACGCGCTTGGCTTTCGGATTGGCCGAATACATCGGAATGCGCACCGCCGCGGATCGATTGCGCCGCGAATACGCAAGATTCACCGGCGCTTCATAGCCCGGCACCAGGCGCTTGTAGCTGTTGGTGGTGGGCGCGATCACCGCGGAAAGCGCGCGCGCGTGCTTCAACAATCCGCCGATGTACCACAGAGCCATCTGACTGAGGCCGGCATACATTTCGCCGGCGAACAGGGGCTTCCCTTCGCGCCACAGACTCTGGTGAGTGTGCATGCCGCTGCCGTTGTCGCCGAACAGGGGCTTGGGCATGAAGGTGACGCTCTTGCCGTACTGATATGCCGTATTGCGCGTCACGTACTTGTAGAGCATCATGTTGTCGGCGGATTTCACCAGCGTGTCGAATTTCTGATCGATTTCGCACTGGCCGCCGGTGGCAACTTCGTGATGATGGCACTCGATGGTGAGGCCGCAGCGGATCATCTGCTCCACCATCTCGGCGCGCAGATTCTGATAGTGATCGGTAGGCGGAACCGGGAAATACCCTTCCTTGTAGCGCGGCCGGTAGCCCAGATTGTTTTCCTTGCGGCTGGAATTCCAGCGGCCTTCTTCGGCGTCGATGTAGTAGTAGCCCGAATGCGCGTTCTGATCGAAGCGGATGTTGTCGAAGATGAAGAATTCCGCTTCCGCGCCGAAATAAGCCGTGTCGGCGAGGCCCGAGTTTTTCAAATACATCTCGGCTTTCTTGGCGATCCAGCGGGGGTCGCGATCATAGTGCTGGCGGGTGATGGGATCGATGACGTCGGCGGTCATCACCAGCGTCTTGGTTTCGTAGAAAGGATCGATGAAGGCGGTGTTGGGGTCGGGGACCAGCAGCATGTCGCTTTCATTGATCGCCGCCCACCCGCGAATGCTGGAGCCGTCGATGCCGAAGCCTTCCTCGAAGGAGCTTTCGTCCAGTTGACTGAGCGGATACGAAATATGCTGCTGCAGTCCCGGCAGATCGGTGAAGCGCAGGTCGAGCTGTTTGGCTTCGAATTTCTTGGCGTAGTCGAGGATATCTTTCGGCGTTTTCGGCGTCGGGCTCATTGTTCCATGATACTTGAGGGTATTGCTTCAAACAGGGTAGCCCGTGCCGGGCTGCGAGCGTTCGGCCACCATAGTTCCCGTGGGCTTTCGTACACTGAAGCGTGGAGCAGATCGCCCTCGATTGGACGTCCGAGCCGCACTACTTTTCGGTGAGCGAGCTCGCGACTGCCCTGCGCGGCGTCTTCACCGAGTATTTCAGGGATATTTGGGTCGCGGGCGAGATTTCCGGCGTCAAGCTCTATCCCAGCGGCCACTACTATTTCACGCTGAAAGACGAAGACGCGCAGATGCGCTGCGTCTGCTTCAAGACGGCGGCGCGGTATCTGAAATTCAAGCCGCAGGATGGCGTAGCGGTGCTGGCTCGCGCCCGCGTGGATCTTTACGACGCGCGCGGCGACCTGCAATTGGTGGTGGAGGCCATCGAGCCGCAGGGACACGGCGCGCTGCAATTGGCCTTCGAGCAACTCAAGAAAAAGCTGGAAGCCGAAGGCCTGTTCGAGGCGGGCCGCAAGCGTGCCCTGCCCGCGCTGCCGGAACGCATCGGCATCGTGACGTCGCCCACCGGGGCCGTGATTCAGGACATGCTGCACGTGCTGGAGCGCCGCTGCCCCGGGCGGCACATCCGCCTCTATCCGGCGCAGGTGCAAGGCGAAGGCGCGGCGGAACAGGTGGCCGAGGGCATCGATTATTTCAGTACGTCGGGATGGGCCGAAGTGGTTATCGTGGCGCGCGGCGGCGGGTCGCTCGAAGATTTGTGGACCTTCAACGAGGAGCGGGTCGCACGTGCCATCGCGGCCTGTTCAGTGCCGGTGATCTCTGCCGTCGGGCACGAGACAGACTTCACCATTGCCGATTTCGTTGCCGATATGCGCGCGCCGACGCCTTCGGCCGCCGCGGAAATCGTGATTGCCACGCGAGAGAGTCTGGTAGAGCGGCTGAGTGCCGCGGATCATAAGCTCTTGCAATCGGTACGGCTGAAGATTGCGCTGCTGGCGCGTGCCCTGCACAACGTGGCGATTGACCGCGCGCGTTTGCATCGTGCGATCGGGCGGCAGATGCAGAGAGTGGACGAACTGGATTACCGCCTCCGCGAATTGTGGCGCGGGTCGCTCGCGGCACGCTGGCGTGCGCTCGAGGGCGCTGCGGTCCGGCTGAGCCAGATGGACGTTCGTCTGCAATTTGCTGCCGCGCGCCGGCGGCTCGAAGCGAGTGACGCAGCTCTCACACAGTCGATGCGGCTACGGCTAAGCGGCGCTCGCGGTCGACTAGCGCCGCTCGAAGCCCATCTGAAGCAACTCAGTCCGCTGACGATTCTGGACCGGGGCTACGCCATCGTCGAACGCGAAGGGAAGATCGTGAAAGCGTCGGAAGATGCGCCGGTAGGGTCAGAAATTAGGGTGAGACTGGCGAAGGGTGGCCTCGACGCACGAGTCACGCGCCACGCGCCTGATTCTAAGTGAGATTCCGTCCGGTCGCTGGCCACTTCTAATGTAAGCCTCCAGAAGGCCAGCCACGAGCATTCGATACCAAATTGCATTCAGTGAAGCCGCCCGGGAGCAACTTCGCGCGCTACCAAAACCGGTCAGGCTCAGGCTCGGCCTTCGCATGATGCAGTTGCAGGATCACCTGTCAGGAGATGTGAAGAAGCTAGCTGCACACGAGAATGCATATCGTCTGCGGGTTGGATCTTACCGCGTACTCTTCCGATTGGAGGGGAATGTCATCGCGGGGTATGCTGTGAAAGGCAGGAAGAATGCGTATGGGTAAGACCTCGGAAACTTCCCGAGCCAAGAAGGCGACGCTCCAACAGCTTGCCGAGGAAGTGGATCATCTCCGCGAACGCGTCGAAGATTTGGAAGACCGGCGCGATCTCAAAGAAGCTGTCCAGCGCAATGGCGACAAGCCTCTGATCCCGCTAGCCAAGGTGAAAAAGGATCTTGACATCGATTGAGCCCGATGTCGAAGCCTTGCTTCTTAAGCGAACGCTATTTCCAGTTCATCCATGAACTCGCGGAACTGAAAAGGGATCTTGTTTCTCTAAAAAGTACCTCAGTCGTGCTTTTATAGTTCCTGTCATCGCTAGCTCGCGCAAATCCGCCACTAACGATCGAGTTTCGAAGAGCTTCGGCATACTGCCCGTAATGAAAGCCGACCATGAACACCGTCATCTCAAGAATGCCAAACCGCAGTCGTAGATCAAGGCGCCGGGCACAGGGCATCACGGCGTAAACAGCTATAAGAAGTCCGACGACTGTAATCAGAAGATCCATAGTCGGCGGCGAGGCTGTTGCTTACTCCAACCGATAATTCGGAGCTTCCTTAGTGATGATCACGTCGTGGACGTGGCTTTCACGCAGTCCTGCGGCGCTCACGCGCAGGAACTTGGCTTGCTGATGGAGCTCAGGAATGGTGGCGCAGCCGCAATAGCCCATGCCGGCGCGCAGACCGCCCACCAGTTGGTACACCAGATCGGCCAGCATCCCTTTGTAAGGCACGCGGCCTTCGATACCCTCCGGCACCAGCTTGCCGCCGCCGGTGGCTTCCTGGGAGTAGCGATCGGCTGAGCCTTGCGCCATCGCGCCCATGGAACCCATGCCGCGATAGCTCTTGAAGGTGCGGCCCTGGTAAAGAATCGTCTCGCCGGGACTCTCCTCGGTGCCAGCCAGCAGGCTGCCGATCATTACGCAATCGGCACCGGCGGCGATGGCCTTGGTGACGTCGCCCGAGAATTTGATGCCGCCGTCGGCGATCAACGGGACACCGCTGCCCGCGGTTGCCTTGGCGCACTCCGCGATCGCGGTGATCTGGGGAACACCAGCGCCGCTGACCACACGCGTGGTGCAGATCGAACCCGGCCCGATGCCAACCTTGATCCCGTCGATCCCCAGGCCGATCAGTTCCCTGGCCCCTTCATACGTGGCGACGTTGCCGGCGATCAGTTGCACTTCCGGCAGTGCGCGTTTCACGTTGGCAATCGCGTCCATCACGCGCTGGCTGTGACCGTGTGCTGAATCGATGGCCAGCACGTCCACCTTCTTGCTCACCAGTTCCTGCGCGCGCTCCAGATAATCGCCCGATGATCCGAGCGCGGCGCCCACTCGCAAACGCCCCTGTGCGTCTTTGGCGGCGTTCGGGTACTTCAGCTTTTTCTGGATATCTTTGACGGTGATGAGGCCCTTAAGGTTGTAATGTTCGTCCACGACCAGCAGCTTTTCGACGCGATGGGTGTGCAGGATAGCCTCGGCTTCTTCAAGCGTCGTGCCCACGCCGACCGTGATCAGGTTCTCCTTGGTCATGACGCTTGCTACCGGCAGATCGTAGCGCGTCTCGAAACGCAGGTCGCGATTGGTGAGGATGCCCACCAGTTTGCCGTTCTTGGTCACCGGCACGCCGGAGATGCGGTAGCGTTTCATCACTTCGAGCGCGTCGGAGATCTTGTGCTCGGGATCGATGGTTACCGGGTCCACGATCATGCCGCTTTCCGAACGCTTCACCCGGTCCACCTCTTCGGCCTGCTTCTCGATGGACATGTTGCGGTGAATGATGCCGATGCCCCCCTGCTGCGCGAGCGCGATGGCCAAATGGGATTCGGTGACGGTGTCCATGGCGGAGCTCACCACAGGAATATTCAGGCCAATCTTACGGGTAAACCAAGTGCGGGTGTCGGTCTCAGCGGGAACCACGCTGCTGCGCGAAGGCACCAGCAGAACGTCGTCAAAAGTGAGGCCTTCCGTAATGTTTTCAGGGTTCATTGCAGAGTATCTCTAGATCATACAGCATGACCGCGAAGAGGCCGTCCGGTCGCCAACCTTCTTCCGCCGGTGCACTTTCACTCCCACTTAAGAAGTCCTGCCTCTTGTTTGGCTTGCAACGTTGTTGTAGGGGTCTAGACGATCCTAAGTCAAGCCACTCGCAAGAGTAGGTGGTTTCGCTGAGTTTCGTGGGGCCACCGGCTAGGTGATACTGTTTTTGACCCTACATGTCCACTGCACTCGCGGGTAAGTTCCAAGACCATTATCACGTGCTCGGCATCGAGCCCAAATGCGATTCCGAGACCCTGCAGAACGCCTATGCGGAACTCGCGCGGAGGTATCATCCCAACAACCCCGTTACTGGGGATCAGGAGGCATTCGACGCCGTAAATGCAGCCTACGAAGTGCTCTCAGATCCGGCGCAGCGGCTTGCGTTCGACAACCTCAAGGGAGTCGGCGAGGATACGGGCTGTCCGCAATTCAGCGGAACGGAGTTCTTCGAATCGCTGGGATCGGACGCCGGATTGCGCGTGGCTCTGCTCTGTATCCTGTACGAGCGCCGCAAGAAGAAGCCCATGAAACCGGGTTTGGCGATGCGCCACGTCGAAGCCATGCTTAACGCGGATCTGGAGGAGCTGTTTTTCGTGCTGTGGTACACGAAGCAGCGCGGCTGGGTAGCGAGCGACGACAAAAGCAATCTACTGATCACGGTACAAGGCATGGATTATCTGGATAGCAATCGTCCTTCGGCCGCACAGGTGTTGCCGCACATCAAGCCAGCGGCGATCGCTAACCAAGAGGCCCTGCCTAACGCACTGGTGGCCGCCTTGGACAACGGCTTAGCCAGCCGAGGGTTCAACAGCGATGACGCCGCCGCGGGAACCGGGCTGGCCCGGACCTCGCCTGTTGCGCCAAATTGAAGCGGCCGGTTTAGAATACCGCAAGCGCCTGCCAATAAAGGTCGATTCACCGCAGCACATTTTGGCCGGGCACTTCGGCAAATATTCCAGCTTAACTGCTCTGCGTGGACGCAACCGCCAGCACCGAACTGACCTTTGAAAAGATCGTACTGATGCTCGATGCAACGCCGGGCATTACTGCTCCGGCGGCAACTGCAACGAAACCCGCCATCAGTGCGTATTCGATCAGATCCTGAGCGCGCGTGCCCGTCAGTGCCTTCAGTCTTCGCAATAGATTCTTCATTATGAACTCTCCTCCGATCCATATCGGCATATTGCGCCGGCAAATCGTGAAGTCTTAGGTCTTATATGTGGCGAACTTCGATTTTGCCGCCCGCTCTGCTACACTAGGGCTTCCCCATATGATTTCAGCAACACAACTGCGTCCCGGCATGGTGGTCAAGTGGAACGGTGAGCTGTTCTCGGTCTTTAAGATGGAGCACCGCACGCCCGGCAACCTGCGCGGGTTCGTCCAGGTGAAGATGCGCAAGCTCAGTTCCGGAACCATGATGGAGCATCGCTTCTCGTCGGAAGATAAGGTCGAGCGCGCCTCGCTCGACCAGCAGGATATGGAATACCTCTACGACGACGGCGAGTTTTATTACTTCATGAACACCGAGACCTTCGAACAAATGCATCTTACCCGCGACTTTCTCGGCGATGCCACCAATTTTCTGATCCCCAACTTGAAGGTGGAGATCGAATTCTACGAAGGCAAGCCCATGGGCATCGAACTGCCGCCGACAGTGGACCTAACCGTGGTCGAAACCGAGCCGGGCCTGAAGGGCGCCACCGTATCCAACGTGACCAAACCCGCCAAGACCGAAACCGGCTTGGTGGTGCAGGTGCCACCTTTCATCAGCGAAGGCGAGAAGATCCGGGTGTCGACCTCGGATTCGGCCTACATGGAACGGGCATAGCCGGCAGTTCTTGCTTATCCGCGCGCTTTCGGGTGAGCTTTGTCGTAAACCGCCAGCAAATCCGTGAGCGAGACCTGCGTATATTTCTGCGTGGTGGTGAGACGCGCGTGGCCCAGCAGTTCCTGTATGGCGCGTAAGTCGGCGCCGTCGGCAAGCAGGTGCGTCGCATAGGCGTGGCGCAAGCTGTGCGGATGAAGCGATGCGTCACCCGAGATCATGCGCGCGTAGAACTTGACGATTTCGCGCGCTCCGCGGTCGGACAAACGCGCGCCGCGGTGATTCACCAGCAGCGCCCTTTCGCCCGCCTTCGCGCTACGCCGCGCGAGGTATTTTTCGACCGCTCCCGACGCCTTCTCTCCGAAGGGCACCTGCCGCTCCTTGCGGCCCTTGCCGCGCACGCGGATCCAACGCTCACGCAAATCAAAGTCGTCTATATTGAGGCCCACCAGTTCGCTTATCCGAAGGCCGCATCCGTACAGCAACTCGAACAGGGCGACGTCGCGCTCCGGGTGGGGGCGTTCAAATTGGTCCTTTCCAACACCGTCCACCAGGGTGTTGGTTTGTTCAGCGGTGGGAACCAGGGGCACTCGCTTGGGCGCCTTGGGAGTCCGCAAGAGGCGCGCCACATTGGTGGGCACGGATTTTTCGCGTAGCAGAAATTGGAAAAATGAGCGCACCGCGGCGAGCTTGCGGCGGACCGAGATGGGATCGAGCTTGCGATCATAGAGGCTGGTGAGCCACTCCCGCAGCAGCGGCGCGTCAATATTCGCGGGCGTGGGCGGTCGGGCTCCCGGCGGCGAGAAATATTCCAGAAATTGTTCCAGGTCTGATGAGTAGTTTCGAATGGTATGCGCGGAGGCGTTCACGCGGCCTAGCTCGCCGAGATAGCGTTCGACCGCAAGCGCCAGTTCAGACATGGGCGCACAAGTACTCTTCGAGAGCGGCCAACGCGCGGCGGCATACCTCGGCATAGCGGACTTTCTTATCGCGCGGGGGATTTTCCAGCTTTGGCAAGAGATCGAAGGTGATATTCGCAGGCTGGTAATTCATGGGATCGGCTCCGGAAACGTAGGCCGTGAGCGATCCCATGGCAGTCTCGCGCGGGAATACGCGGGGCGCGTCTCCCATGGCCAGGGCTGCCGCGCCACGTCCAGCAATCAGACCGGTGGCAATGGATTCGACATAACCTTCCACTCCCGAGATCTGTCCCGCGAAAAAAACTTGCGGGCGCGGGCGCATCTGGAGCGTCGGCGCGAGCAGCGCAGGCCCGTTGATATAAGTATTGCGGTGCACTTGGCCGAAGCGCAGGAACTCGGCGTGCTCCAGACCCGGGATCATGCGCAGCACGCGCTGTTGATCGCCGAAGCGCATGTGATTCTGAAAACCAACCAGGTTGTAGCTGCCCGCGCGGACATCCTCCTGCCGCAGTTGAACCACTGCGTATGGACGGCGGCCGGTGCGCGGGTCGCTTAGCCCCATGGGCTTCATCGGGCCGAAGCGCAAGGTGTCGCGCCCGCGCCGCGCGATTTCTTCTATGGGCAGGCAGGCCTCAAAGTAGCGGGTGTTATCGGCGCCGGGACGATCCTCTGCGATGTGGGCTGGCACGCTCTCGGCCGCTAGCAGCGCGTCCAGGAAAGCATCGTATTGCGCCTTTTCGAAGGGACAATTCAAATAGTCGGCGGTGCCGTCAAGCGATTTATCGTAGCGCGACGCACGAAACGCAATGGAGGTATCGATCGACTCGGCATCGACGATCGGGCTAATACTGTCGTAGAAAAACAATCGGCCGGAGCCGGTGACGCGCGCGATTTCCTCGGCGAAAGCATCCGAAGTCAGTGGCCCGCTGGCGATGATCCAAATGCGATCGGAGTCGCGCCGCGAGTCCAGCGTCGTTACTTCCTCGCGACGAATTTCGATGGCCGGGTCCGCTTCGATCGCGCGCGTGATCTCGGCCGCAAAGGTTTCCCGATCAACGGTGAGCGCGTGACCCGCGGGGACTCGCACGCGCGGCGCAATCTCGCCAATCAACAGTGAGCCCAGCCGACGCAGTTCTTCTTTCAGCAACCAGGGGGCGCTATTCTGTTGTTCGCTCTTGAGCGAATTACTGCACACTAACTCGGCCAAGTCGCCGGACTTATGAGCCGGTGTCTGCCGGAGCGGACGCATTTCGTGGAGCACCGCGCGGCCTCCGGCGCGCGCCACTTGCCACGCGGCCTCGCATCCCGCCAACCCGCCGCCAACGATATGAATTTCCCGCACTCCTTATCATTATCGAGCAGGTCGGCTGCCGGCGCGGCGTCTTTCGCGGCTGTTGGTCACTTCCCGGAGCCGGTAGCTCGGGCCGCGTCCATCTCGCGGTGAAAGTTCGCATTCAGAGCTTCCGTTGCGCCCATCAAGGATCGGCGCAGAGGATCATGCTCACCAAACGAAGCGGCCGCCCGCTTGAGACTGGACGCCGCCTCCAGGCAATGACGTTCGCTCGCGTCGAAGTCCCGAATCTGGATGTGCAGTTGCGCCGCGGTGGCATGCAGCCGCCATGCAACCGAGGGCAGGTCGTGGTGCTCAAGACTCGTGAAGGCCTGTTCCATGTATTCGAGCGCCCGCGTGAGTGCGCCTTTCTGGGCGGCGACCCTGGCCAGCGCATCCCAGGCCGGCGCTCGAAGAGCCGGATCGGCAGTGGTGAGAGCATCCTCCAGAAACTGCTCCGCGGCCACGCTGGCCTGTTCCAGCTTCCCTGATTCCAAATAAGCACCCACCAATCCGAATTCCGAAATCATGCGCCAATACCATTGCAGGAAAAACTTGGGTGTGCCCTGCCGGTCGCGCACGTTCAAAAAACGTTGCAGCGCATTCTCGGGCTGCCCGGTGGCCAAGTCCACGTAGGCTATGGTGAGTATAGCGATGGTTCGAACTTGACCGGCGGGCTCCTCAGCGTGGGTTTCGAGCAAACCTCCCGCAATCCGCCGGGCGCCGGCGAAATCGAAGGACTGCATATGCAGCCATCCCAGCATCGCGGCGAATAGCGCCCGCCAAGGCTGGTTGCCGTTCTTCTCGGCCAGTTCCATGCCGCTCTCTACCGCTCCCCGCAACTCTCCCCACCACCCCAGGTGCATGAGAGCCAGCGCCAGCGACGACAGGGCAGATAGATACACGACCAGGCTGCGGGTTTCAGCGGCTCTTTCGAGACCCGAACGGGCAATCTCGTAAGCGCTGCGATATTCGCCATGCAGCGCCTGGACGTGGGCGTAAAGAATTTCGTAGTAGGCGGGCTTTTCCGGGCCCAGCGCCCGCGCGATCTTCTTCTGCGCCGCCGCGCAGCGGTCTGCCTGCTGCTTGCTCCAGCCGTTGGTAATGATTTGCCAGGTCCCGGCAAGCATCTCGGTACGCGCCTGCAGCAGCGGGTCGTCATGCATGCCGCACACTCGCACCGCCCGCTCGCACACGGTCACACAGGCGTCGGGGTCGGAAAAGGCCAGCACCCGTGCCAGCCGCGTCAGCGCGTTCACTTGCGCCGCCTTCAACCCGCGCTCTTCGGCTAGCGCAATGACCGCTCCATCCGCTTCGGCCGAGCCATCCAGATCGCCTACCGCGTAGCGCGCATCGCTGATACGCTCCAGAATTTCGATTTGCAGGATGCGGGCGGTATCGGGTGCAATTCCGGACAGCAATCCCGCAGCGTGTTCCAGGATGGCGGCTGCGTCGCGATGCGCGTAGCGGCGGCCGGCATTCTCGGCGCTTAGAATCAGGTAGCGCGCCGCGCGCTCGAAATCACGCCCCTGCTCGAAGTGCAAAGCCAGTTCGGAAGCCAGTTCCAGCGCGGTGTCGGGCGCTGGCCCCATTCGAATCGGGCAGCAGTTCCTCGACCCGTTCCGCAAGCCGCCGATGCCAGCGCGCCCGCTGTCCCTCAGGAATTCGGCGATACAACGCCTCCCGATACAGGGAATGCCGGAATTCATAGTGCGCCGATTGGGCGGCGCCCAACACTCCCGACGCCCGGCCCGGCCGCAGAAATTGCTGGCGCTGGGTGAGGCTATCGCAAGTATCTTCCGCCTCCGCGACACCCGAGTCGAGCATTGCCGCAACAGCCCACGCCGAAAATCGGCGCCCCGCGACACTGGCGCTCTTCAGCACGCGCTGCTCGGCTTCGCTGAGATGTTCCGCTTGAATCTCCAGCATCTGCTGCAGCGTCTCCGGCACGCCCGGAACAATCTGCGAGAGGCGCGCCGTCAGGCGCCAGGCTCCTTCTTCTTTCACCAGCAGACCGCTCTTCAGCAGATCGCTGACAATGGCGGTCATGAACAGCGGGTTTCCTTCGGAGTGGCGATATACCAACTCCGCCAGACCCGCGGGGACCTCGCCGGGAAACTCCGCCGCGAGATAGCCGGCGACGTCGGGCTCCGTCAGGCGCTCCAGCGCAATTTCGAAGCACAACTTGTGTATTACCAGATCTTGGCGCAATGCCTTCAATGGACTCTGCAGCAGAATGACGTCCACCGGCCGGTAGGTTCCGAGCAGCAGCAGTTTGCAGGGACCGCGGCGGCGCGCGAGCGCAGAAATCAGGTCCAGCGTCGACGGGTCCGCCCAATGCAGATCTTCCAGAACCAGCGCTAGTGGGTCGGCGGCGGTCAGCAGTTCCAGGGCCTCGCAGATTTCGCGCACCATGCGCTCACGCGTGGCTCCTAGAATTTCGCGTTGCAGCGCCTCGCGCTGCTCGGCCTTTAGCAGCGACGGGAATTGGATCAGCCAGGTAGGGGCCTGCGAGGCCAGGATCCGGACGATCCCTTCGGCGCCTGGGCCGCGAATCAGTTGGCCGAATGCATCCAGGATCGGATAGTAGGCCTCCTTTCCGCCAAATCCTTCCACGCACTGCCCGCGCGCGATGCGCATGCCGTCGTGGCCGGCCAGCCGCTGCTCGAACGCATCCAGCAGAGTACTCTTGCCGACGCCCGCTTCGCCCGTCACCAGCACTAGCCGGCGCTGGCCTTGCAGCGCCTTGCGTAAATGTCCTTCCAATCCGGCTAGCTCGTTGTCGCGCCCCACGGGACTGGGCGCGCCCCCCGGCGCGCGTATGCGGGGAGCTTCCTCCAGCGCCGCCAAAAAACGGTAACCGCGCTTCGGGAGGGTTTCGATAAAGCGCGGCGACTTGGGGTCGTCACCTAATACCTTGCGCAACTCCAGAATATATTTCCGCAATATTTCAGGTTGAACGTAGGTCTCCGGCCAGATGGCTCCCAGTAACTCGTCCTGGGTCACCAAGCGCCCTGGGTGCTCCACTAGATGCCGCAGCACCGCAAACACCTTGGGGGTCAAGGCGATGCGGACGCCGTCGCGCCACAGGCATTGCTCGGCGGTGTCCAGGCTGAAAGAACCAAATGCTTTCATTTGAGACCCTTACACACGGACTTCGATTATACAGCCTGGAAGATGACACGCGATTTGATTCTGTTTCACAGATTTCACGGGAACTCCACGGTTTTTTCACGCCTTATTTTTGGACCTGCCGTAAGCTGAAGTTGGTTATGCAGGGAGCTTTTGTAGTATGCCTTGGGAGCCAAGGCGAACAGAGCCAAAAAGAGCTCGAAGGACGCATTGAAGAGGTGGATTCCGGAAAGTCTCTTCGCTTCCATTCGGGGGAAGAGCTGATTGAATTCCTGCGTAAACGGCAAAAGGTGGCATTCACCGAACGAGAAAGAAAAGACCGGTAGCACGTGGCGCCGTCACTGGACCGGCGGCGCCCACAGGATTAGGATATCGGAGGGTCGGAGGGTCGGAGAAGGCAAGGTGGACACACCACCTTGCCTTTTTTTAGCGTTTGCCGTTGCGCCTACCCGGCTTGGCGGCACTTCGTCGCGGATACCTTCGCGATGAGCAAAACAGGGTGGCATCGAGTCCACCTTTTTTGTTTCCTGCCATTTGTGCCTCCGCCGTCCCCACGCTGCCAAGTTCAGGCGGTTGAGCGAGCATGTTACGCTCGACTGAATATGCGCGAGTCCGGGTCGCCAAACATAGCTATGCGCCGGATTGGAACCTGGCTGGCGCTTCTTATCGCCGCGCTCTCACCGGTCGCCGCTCACGATCTATTCCGCAGCGAATCGCGCCTGATTGTCCAGGGGCGCGAGGTGTCCGCGCAGCTCACCTTCAACCTGCTCGACTTCCCGGGCGTGGACCGGAACGGCGACAAAGTGGTGACGCCGGAGGAATTCGCACCCGCCTTCAACCGAGTTTACGCTACCATCCTGCAGCACTATACCCTGAATAGCTCCGGACCTCCGGTGCGCATTACCCGCGACAAGTATGAGTTGTTCGACCAGCACGTGCTGCTGTTGGATCTTACCTATGTGTTCCCTCAGCAGGTGCTCGCGCTGCAAATGACATCGACGCTGCCGGACGTGCTGGGGCCGGGGCATGTGCATCTCGTGAACATCAGGATGAACGGACGGGTTCAGGAGCAGATTCTCGATAGCCGCAACCGCACCGCGTTTTTTACCCAGACCAGCGGCGCGTGGTGGCAGACGCTAGGCCGCTTCGTGTGGCTCGGGATTCAGCACATCGGCACCGGTTACGACCATCTGGCGTTCCTGCTCGGGTTGCTGATCGCGACTGGTTCGATGCGGTCGCTGATCAAGACTATCACTTCGTTCACGGTGGCGCACAGCATCACGCTGGCCCTGGCCACATTCAATATTGTGGTGCTGCCTTCGCGCTTCACCGAGAGCATGATCGCGCTTAGCATTCTTTATGTGGCGGTCGAAAATCTGGTTCGCCGCCGAAACCTCGATCGTTGGAAAATTACCTTCCTGTTCGGCTTGGTGCATGGCTTCGGATTTTCAAACGTCCTGCGCGAAATGCACTTGCCGCGCGCGGATCTCGCGCTGTCGTTGTTCTCCTTCAACCTGGGCGTCGAGATCGGGCAAGTGGTATTCGTAGTGTTGCTGTTCCCGGCCATCGAGGATCTGATCCGCTCTGGCTGGACCAAGCTGCGCCCGGCGATATCGATCATGATCGGACTGCTGGCGGCCTACTGGTTTATCCAGCGGGCGTTTTTTGGATGAGACCTTAGCGCGGAAACGGGGCGAGCTTAGGTGCTGTGCTTCCCGGCTGTCCCGGCGCGCGTGCCACGTTCAGAATCATGGCGAGAGTCGAGTAGTAACCCACGAGTCCGGTAGTATCGATCACGCCCTGCTCGCCAAACTTGGCCGTCATACTCGCGTACGTAGGATCGCTCACGCTCTTGTTTTGCAATAGCTCCGCCACAAAGTTATAAGCGACTTCTTCGTCGGGAGCGAGGCTTTCTGGCCGGCGTCCGGCGGCGATTGCATTCGCGGTGTCCGCGGCTAATCCGGCTTTGAGGGCCAGCGGATAGTGGGCGTCCCATTCGTATTGCTGCGCGAACTGGCGAGCCGCCATGATGATGGCCATCTCCACCAACTTCTGGGGCACGGAGTTATGGAATCGCAGATACTCGCCCACCGCTTGTAAACGGTTCATCAGCTCAGGGCTACGCAACAGAGGAATGAACGGGCCGGTGGGGCCAGCGGCGCCGCGCGGCGTGGCGACCAGCAACTCAACCGCCTTCTTCTGGGCGGGAGTGAGCTTGTCCGCGGGAATGGGAGGCATCCGGTCTTGCGCAAGTGCCGCGACCGGGAAAATCAATAACAGGAAAGCGTTGGAGCACAAGTTCATGGGTGGAGTATAAAACAAAACGCCGGCCGCGGCTCGCCCGGTATTATTTTTGTAACGGCCGCCCTCACTCTCCTATCTAACTATCCAGTCGAGGCTGTATTCAGGCAAAGAAACACTTGCACCGCACGGATTTCCCGCGGCAAAGCGGGCGCGAAGTGCGGCGGCCAAGAGGATGAGGTAGAATCCAGAGACGGCGTAACGATCAACGTCGATCAGGCGCTGTCGGATCAGACGAGCGGCAATTAGACGAAGGAAATCAAAGGTGACCACTATGCGAAGAATCTATAGCTTTACCCTCATTGCTGTTGGACTCAGCGCTGGCCTACTGCTCGCGCAGAGCGACAGTGAATATCACGACTGGATGAAAACCATCGGCGCAACCAACGGCAGCATGCAGAAGAGCATCGCCGCCAAGGACGGCGCCGCAGCGGCTGCGGATGCCAAGAAGCTGCAAGACACTTTCAAGGAAGTGGAAAGCTTCTGGGAGAAGCGAGGCGCCTCCGACGCAGTCGGTTTTGCGAAAGGTGCCCAGATGGTGGCGGCCTCGGTGGAGAAGTCCGCCATGGCTGGGGATATGGATCAGGCCGCGGCCGAAGCCAAAACCATGGGCCGCAATTGTGGCGGCTGTCATATGGCCCACCGCGAAAAGACGGCCGAAGGGTTCACGATAAAGTAGTTTAGACCCAGCGGTATTCCGTATCGAAGGCGGCGGTGGCTCTCAGCCTTCGCGCCTTATGCCTATCGCACCACTCCAGCCAATGGGCTGCTGGCCGAAGCATATAGCTTCTTCGGCATGCGTCCTGCCAGGAACGCGTGTCGGCCGGCCTGGACTGCCAGGTTCATGGCGGTCGCCATGGTCACGGCGTCCTCGGCTTCCGCGATAGCGGTATTCATCAGGACTCCTTCGTAGCCCAGTTCCATGGCGAGCGCGGCGTCCGACGCCGTGCCCACGCCCGCATCTACAATCAGCGGCACTTCCGTAATCATCTCGCGCAGGATGCGCAGATTGGTGAGGTTCTGAATCCCCAGGCCGCTGCCGATGGGCGCTCCCAGCGGCATCACTGCGGCGGCGCCGGCATCGATCAGCCGTTTCGCGTTCACCAGATCGTCATTGGTGTAGGGCAGCACCACAAAACCCTCTTTGCTCAAAACTCGGGTGGCCTCGATCAATCCCTGGTTGTCGGGGAAAAGCGTTTTCTGGTCGCCAATCACTTCCAGCTTCACCCAGTGCGACAGCCCCACTTCGCGGCCCAGTCGAGCCGTGCGTATTGCTTCGTCGGCGGTGTAGCAAGCAGCGGTATTGGGCAAAATGAAGAACTTGGAGCGGTCGATATAGTCCAGCAGGGATTCTTTGGACTTGTCGGTCAAATTCACGCGCCGCACCGCCACCGTCACCACCTCGGCCCCCGAGGCCTGATGGCAGCGGGCCATTTCGGCGAAACTTCGGTACTTGCCGGTACCCACAAGCAGGCGGGAATCGAACTCGCGTCCAGCGATGGTGAGCTTGTTCATGCCTCTATTTTAGGGCTAATGCCCTAGCAAGTCGTACATCGCTCTGTAGAAAATTCCCTGGCGAGCCGATATTTCTAGGTAGGGAGCGCCATGAAGACAAACAATATGGGCAAGCTGCTCGGAGTGGCTTTGGTCGTTGCCATCATCTGCACTGGCCTCTTTTATATGATGTTCGCGATGAAGGCCAATAGTCAGCCTGGCACCCAGATGGTGGTGGCCGCCAAGGCTTTAACTGCCGGCACGGTGCTGAAGGCTGAGGATCTCAAGACCATTAATTGGCCAGTTGAACAGCTTCCCCCCGGGGCCCATCGCAACCCGCAGGAAGTCATCGGGAATACGGTATTCGACCCCATGGCGCCCGAAGAACCCGTCCTGAACGCGCGTCTGGCAACCCCGCTTTCCGCCGGTGGATCGGGTGTGCCCGTGGGAATGCGGGCGGTTTCGATTCACTTGACCGATTCGACCGGCGTTCTGGCCCTGCTGCGCAGCGGCCAAAAGGTCGACGTGCAAGTGGTGGTTGGCCGGGGCACAAAACCAGAAGAAGTCGAGGTGCGCACGGCGCTGGAAGATTTGACCGTCCTTTCGGTCACTCCCCAGCCGGAGCAAAGTTCTCAGGGGGAGAACCTTCCGGTGGTGACACTACTGGCGAAACCCGCGGATGTAGACGTACTGGCGGCGGCCGATTCCGGCGGCCGTGTGCGGCTCGCTTTGCGGAACCCGCTCGATTCGGACGTGCGTAGCCGCGGTTCCTTGTCGCTCGGCAGCGTAATGCGGGGAGGCGCCCGAGGCGACCTCGCCGAATATCGTTAGCGGATTCGAGAGTATCCCAAGGGTTATCCAATGATCCTAGTCAGTTCACTCGTCTTCTTCCTGGTCGTTTTCCTGCTCGCGTCGATTCTGACGGCCATCGCCTACCTGGCGTTCCTGAAGATGAAGGCGGACCAGTCGGATGCCGAGCGCAGCGACTTCACGCTCTCGAAGCCGCTCGGATAGCCCCGCCGGCGCCCGAGCTCGAAAGCCAGGAAGAACTAGGGTTCCGGATCGAATCCTCGCCATTGTTGCAGAGCGGCCGTCTCAGCAGCATCACGTTTTGGGACACGATGCTCGCCCACTTCGATTTTGTGGCGCTGTTACAAAGCCGGCTGGATCAGGCCGACCTGCGCTGGTCGGTAGGCCGCATCACCAGCATGATGCTGCTGGTGGGCGTGATTACATTGGCCGTGCTGATGCGTCTGGTGCCGTTATGGGCGGCGTTTCTGGGAGCGGCGGCGTCCATGCTCGCGCCCTACAGCTATGTTCTGCATCTCCGTACCAAGCGCTTCATGAAGTTTCGCGAGAACTTTCCCGACGCCCTGGATTCTCTCGCGCGCGCTCTCCGCGCGGGCTATCCGCTTTCGGCCGGGATGGAGATGATCGCCAACGAGACTGCGCCTCCCGTGTCGGGCGAAATTCGCCGGACTTCGGCCGAGGCCAACCTGGGCCGTGGCTGGCCGCACGCGCTCGAAAACCTGGGGCGGCGGATTCCCTTGCTTGAAGTCAATCTGTTCATCGCGGCGGTGCAGTTGCATGCGCGCACCGGCGGAAAGCTGAGTGAAGTGATGAGCGGCCTCGCCGAGAACATGCGCGAATCGAACGCTTTGCAGGGTGAGGTGAGAGCGCTCGCGGCATACGGCAAGCTGACCGGAGTGATCCTCACTATCCTTCCCGTGGGCATCGCCCTCATGATGCTGATCGTCAGCCCCGGCTATATGCAAGTGCTGTTCAACGATCCCACCGGCAAGAACTTGATTGCCATTGCGATCGGCTGTCTGATCCTGGCGCATTTCGTCATCCGCAAGATTGTGGACATAAAGGTATGACCTTCGGACTCCTGGCCGGGGTGTTTCTCTTCATCCTGGCCGCGGTAAGCGCCGCCGGGTACGTGTTCGTACTTGCGGCCGTCCAAGTCCGAAAGCGCCAGCCTCGATATCCCGCAGGGGCTGTCCCTGAACCAGCAAGATCTGCCGGCCGCGCAAGCGGCGATCGTAGACGCGTTCCGTGCGTTGGGAGACTCCATGCCGTTGCCCGGCGATCGCAATGCCTTTCGAAGCCAGTTGATCATGGCGGGTTATCGCTGGCCCGCGGCAGTTGCCATTTTTCTCGGTCTCAAAGCGGCCTCGGCAATCATGTTTGGTGTCGCAGTCGGCTGGTTGGCAGTGATCAATGACGTCGATGCCTTCGCGGTGGCTATCGGTGTGGCCTGTGGTCTGGGCTTCGGCTATCTGATCCCGGATCGGATATTGGATCGGATGGGAGCCGCCCGTGTGGGCAGGCTGCGCCGCGCTCTGCCGGCTGCACTCGACCTGCTGGTGCTGGCGGTCGAAGCGGGACAGGGCCTGGACGCCGCCATCCTCGACACCAGCCGCGGGCTGCGCACCACTCATCCCGAGCTGGCTTCCGAATTCACCCTTCTCCATCTGGAACTGAAGGCGAACACCTCGCGGGCGGATGCCCTGCGAAATTTTGCCGCCCGCAGCCATGACATGGAACTCCGCAAGTTCGCCAATCTGCTGATCGATACCGATCGCTTTGGCACCAGCGTGGGCCCGGCGCTGAAAACTCACGCGCGCTACCTGCGCATCCGCTTCCGCCAGATCGCCCAGGAAAAGGCCCGCAAGGTTGGTATCAAGCTGATTTTCCCTGTGTTTTTCCTGATCTTTCCCTCCGTGATTCTGGTGACGCTGGGACCTGCGCTGATCCTGCTCTTCACCCAGATGAAGAGCCTGCTGGGACAGTAAACTCGCGCGATCGGCCGCGCGCGGCCAAACTCCGATGTACAATTCCCGGTATGGCCAAGCCCCAAGGTGTTTCCAAGGTAGACCGGCGTACCGTGGACCTCTCCGCGTATCCAGACCTGGTAGTGATTTACCTGGGCCTGCGCCTGAACGCGCTGGCCGGCCTGAAGACCATTCTGGGATTGGGCCCGCAAATCGCCGATTCCGTCAAAGCCAAGCCCGACGGACTGCTGCTGCACGAGAGACATCATTTACTCCGTTATTTCCACTGCACACCGGGATGCGGCAGTATTGGCGCGACTTTGATTCGCTGGAGCGCTGGACACGTTCCGAGCCGCATCGGAACTGGTGGCAGAATTTCCTGCGCGATTCCGGAGGCACCGGCTTCTGGCACGAAACTTATGCGCTACGCGGCGGGTTTGAAGCAATCTACGATGACTTGCCCCAGCCCATAGGCATGATGAAATTCGCCCCCCTGCAGCTGGCGACCGGCAGGGCATATTCAGCGCGTCAAAGGCTGGGCCGCCAGGACTCGGAAAGTTCGCCGGCTCCCGCGCCCGAAAGCGATCTCCGGGGTTAGCCTCCGCCGCGGCTAGTCCCCCGCGCCCATAGCGGCACGGGCGTGCAATTCATCGGCTTCCTGCGCCGACGTGACCGTGACATTCAGATCGCGCAGCCGCCCATCGGCAAGATCGTAGATCCAGCCATGCAGAGCGATTTCGCGGCCGGACGCCCAGGACCCGCGAATGATGCTGGTTTGCGACACAGCGATTGCCTGTTCGATGACGTTCAACTCGCATAACCGGTCCCATCGCGCTTTCGCAGTGGGAAGCCGATCCAGGGCTTCCCGATTCCGGCGGCGGATTCTGCGCACCGGCGCGAGCCAGTGGTCGATCATTCCCATGCCGCCATCTTCGAGCGCTTGCTTGACGCCGCCGCAGCCGTAGTGACCTACCACGATGACGTGGCTACGCCCAGCACTTCGACGGCATATTGCAGCACCGACAGGCAATTCATATCGCCGGCATGCACAACATTCGCGACGTTGCGGTGTACGAACACCTCGCCCGGCAGCAGGTCCACAATTTCATTGGCGGGAACGCGGCTATCGGAACAGCCGATCCAGAGATACTGCGGGTTCTGCTGCCCGGTCAGGCGCTCGAAAAATTTCGGGTCGCGGGCCTGCATTCGCGCGGCCCACTGCCGGTTTTTTTCAAACAGCGGTTCGAGGAAACGCATGGATGCTGTCGATAAAAGGGAATAGGCTAGGTCCGCACTTTGCGGATCACTCCGCCTACTTTCGCGCGCTCATTCGGAGTACCGCGAACATAGTCCTTGGTCGAGGCGGCGGGAATACGCTCGCCTTCAGTGACGGCAACCTTTTCGTCGATCTCGCGATTCTGCCGAATCCGCGCCGTGGTTCGTTCCGCCGGAGTCATCAGGTGATACGGTTTGCTGGTTGAGGCGTCCATAACCTATCATCGCCTATTTCTTCGAAGCGCCTTGGGTTGCCGGCGCAAACCACGCTAAATCAATAGTGTTGGCCATCGCCTGATAACCGGCGCGATTGGGATGCAAGCCATCGCCGGGTCCGCCGAGTGCGCTGTCGGGCCGAAACTCGGGGCGCAGCCCGCCGCTAACCGGGTCGATGGTGGCCGCATCGAAATCCGCCACTGCGTCGAACAACCCGCCGTGGCGAATGAATTCGTTCACCGCTTTCCGGCGCTGATCTACGCTGACGGACCCAGCCGCCGCGTTGGTGCTATGCAGGCTGGAAGTGATCGTCGCACCCATCACTTTAATGCCGCGGACGTGCAGGCGGCCCACGACATCTTTGTATCCGGCAATCACAGTCTCGGGCGTCATATCAGGACCGCCCTGCGAGAAATCGTTGATGCCCTCGAGCCAAATCACATGCGTCAGACCCGCCACCGAAAGTACTTCGCGTTCCAGGCGCTCCATTGCTGTAGGCCCACCCGGTACCGGACGCGTGGCTGAGTATCCCGGTCCGGCCACGCGATTGCCGCCGATCCCTAGGTTCACAACTGCGATCCGAGTTCCATACCGCGCATGCAAGCGGCGCGCGAGTGCGTCGGGCCAGCGGTCGTCGCCATTCAACGTGGAGCCGGTGCCATCGGTGATGGAATCGCCGAAAGCCGCGACCACTTGAGTGCCAGCCGGCGCAAACACCTCGACGGCATCCAGAAAATACCAGGAGGTGGTGGAGTAAAGAAACGCGTCCCCGGATTCTTCGCGCGAGTGCGCACCCGCCTTCGGCGCCGTGACATAAGAGGTCGCCATGGCCTTGGCGTGCCAGGTCATCGGACCGGACTCCGTCACCACATGAAAACTGACGGCCAGTTTCCGCCCCAAGGTCTCCCAGGACGCAGTGTTCTGCAGAAAGTCGAGGTCAACCGCATCGCTGTAAACGGATTGGCCCGCTGGAATGTTCAATACGTAGCCGCCGGCGAACGTCACACGCCGGTTGGTGCTGCGCACGATGGATGGTCCGCTCTCTTGAAGGCCGACGAATACGTTGTCGAAGCTCACCGTCTGCGCACCGAATACGTTCGAGAAGCGCAAGCGAACGCGGCGCGCCAAAATGTCCGGGCGGATGATCAGGCGGAAAGTCTGGTCGTTAGCGGACGGTTCCGGGAACACAAAATGCAAATCGGGTTGGCCTACTGCGTTGCCGGATGGGTATGGGCCATGTAAGGCGGCGGTCCAGGAGGCCACCCAGCCGGGCTCGGCCGCGGACGCGACGCCGGTGAACAAAAGAAACGCTGCGATCGTCGTTGCGAATGTCGTTGCGAATGTCGTTGCGAATGTCGTTGCGAGCGTCGTTACGAGTGTAGTGCGGCGAAGCATAGCTCAGTCGTGGGCCACAATTTTGCCGGTGTTTGCATCCACTGTAACCGAGTACTCGGCCGACGACAGCGTCCCGCCCCACAACACGTGCCACACGGGATTCGGGAAGCGCGTCGCGGCTTCGAAATCGAGCAGATAATCCACCATCGGCCGTTGGCCTGGCTTGGCCAAGTAGTTGGCAGTGGTCGCGGATTTGGTGGCCGCTTCGAGCGCCTCGGGAGTATCCACTTTTAGCAGAGCCGGTGAAAACGGCTGATTCGGGCCGCCGGCGTGCCATGTCTCTTGCGGTCCCGGGAAAACGCCTTTGTGCAGACCCTCGGCTTCGACAGCGGACCAGGTATAGGTGCGCGCCCGCGCATTCGTTGGCGATACAAATACCACTTCCCAAGCTCCCGCTGTTCCTTTTCCGCCGGTAACGCCGGGGGCATGCAGGCTGCGAATGGTGAGTGGCATGCTATCGGAGGCCCAGATGCGTGAGGAGCCATAGAGATACTGGAAAGCCTGCCGCCCCGTGACAGGTGCAGGCGGCGGTGCAGCTTGCCGGGGGGTCGGAGGAGGGCTATCGGAACATCCCGCGAGCAGAGCTCCAGCCGTTGCGACGATGATCATTCGCCCGTAGTGCATATAGTTCCAATGTCAGACGGCAGGGGCGCGGCTGTCAACTACTGAAGCACGCGCGTAGGCTAAAATCAAATAGCAGCACAGTCGGGGCGTAGCGCAGCCTGGTAGCGCACCTGCCTTGGGCGCAGGGGGTCGGGCGTTCGAATCGCCCCGCCCCGACCAATAATTCAACAAGTTAGAAAACCAGATTGTTGAACCGTGAGGAATCGTAAGCTACAGTTTCGACTACAATGCCTCTCTACACATCGAACGCGAATTCTCAAGTTATTGGAAATATATTGCGTGCCGCTGTGGAGCCATGCTAGCGCACCTGTTATTGCGGCAGGGGTGCGCTGCGGATTTAGAGGACCGGACCAGCGAGGGAAGTTGCCGGCCACAAGCGCGTTTTTTCGTTACCTATCTTGCCAAAATTCCTGCGACTGTTGTCGGCGCTACTCCCGGGTAAGCACGGCCGCCAGATAGCCGGAGTTCGGATTCTACTTCGGCTGGATCGGCCACAGTATCGGCGATCTCCTGGCGAAAGAGCTCGCGATACTTCTTGCGCAGCCGGTGAATGGCCACCTTGAGGGCTCCTTCTGACGTGTTCATTTCGCGCGCCAGCTCGGCATATGGCGCGTCGGATTGCCCGAGAAGGAACACCTTCAACCGTTCGAAATGCTCCGGGCGGCCGTGCTGCACGAACTCGTTGCGCAATCTCTCCACCACTCGGTCGAGCAGCGAAAGCGCCCAGCGCCGTTCGAAGATCCGCTCCGGCGTCTCATCGTGCGCGGGCTCGCGTTGGTAGCGTTCTTCGCCTGACGAGAATTCAAGCGGCACCACCACACTGCCGCCCCGTTTGTGCGCGCGTTGGCGGTCCCCTTCGTCGGCCACAAAGAATTTCAGCGACGTCAAGATAAAGGAGCGGAACCGGCCCTTTTCCGGGTCGGCGCGATCCAGATATCGCCCTTCCAGCACGCGTACGAAGAACTCCTGCGTGAGATCCTGCGCCTCATCGGCCTCATAACCGCGGCGCCGCAGATAGGCATACAACGGATACCAGTAGTTCTCACATAGATCCACCAGCGCAGACTGGGCCTCCTTCCGCTGCCGATCGCCGGCAGCCACCACTAAGGTCCACCGCGTCGTCGGAAACCGGGATGCCCCCGTCAGCGCGTGCATAGTCTGGCCCTTCGTCATGGTCTTAGCCTCACGAGTATCCGCTACAGGGATAAGGAAACCCGACGCGCGAAGTTACAGTTTCCCGGACTCAGCCCTAGCCTCCTGCACCGCTGGAACTTCGGGATCGGCATCCTTCCATAGACCCAACAGATCCTTGTAGACCGCGGCTGATTTCACGTGATGCCCGGAAGCCAACAACGCTCTCGCCAGTTGGAGGTGCGCCATGGGTCCGATCGGATCGTTCAGCGTTATGTACGGATGATCGACAATCCTTTGAAACTCAGCCACTGCCTCGCGATAGCGCCCCATTCCGGCATAAGCGAGGCCCCGCACGTAGACCGGATAGAGAGATCCAAAGAAGGCGCCGGTATAGAACGCAGTACCCGGAACAGCCAGGTCGTAGGGGGCTGCCACCTGTGTCATTTCGAGCGCTTTCACCGAATCCCCCTGGTTGAGAGCCGCGAGCGCCCGCAGTGCGGGCAGGTAACTGAACTGGACGGACGTATCTTCCGGGTATTTCTTTCCCAAGTCCGCTTCGATCTCGTGTGCTTGCGGCTCGCCGAGCAGCGCCAGCGCAAACGCAGGTCCGTAATCCGCGTCCCGGCTGCGGTGCAACAAGGCATCCGCAGCGCTATTTTTCGCCTCCGCACGAGCTCCCATCAGCGCACTCCACGCGGCACGAGCGCCCACAAACTGGGCGGCCCGTTCTCGCAAAGCCGCCTGGCGGGATGAGATTACCGCGCGCTCCGACAGCCGGGCCGCGTCTTTCAAGCGTCCGTGATAAGCCAAGGTCAGAGATTCCTGGTGCTCAAACCATCCCTGAGCTTCCATTTTTGCCTGACGTTGAGTCTTTTCCCTTTCCATTGCCATTTCGTCCCGCTTCAGAAAAGCGATAAAGTACCGGCATATCGAGTACACGAGACTCTTGATCTTGCGTTCCGCCGCCTTGTGAAGCAACGCCTCGGCTTCAGGCAGCCGATTCTGATAAATCAAAGCAAAAGTCACATTCTCGTAACCGATGGCGTAATCCGGATTGAGTGCAATCGCCTTTAGGCCTTCTTCCACGGCTTTTTCGTAACGACCCGACCCCTGCGACGCGAAGGCCGCCAAAAATCCGTGAGGCACCAGATCCTGGGGGCTCATCTGCGCCCAGGCTTCAAGGGTCTGCCGCGCTACCTCCAGGTTTCTGGTTGCATTCCGTTGGTAGTTGAAAGTAATGAAATAATGCTCCTGAACGCTAACCCGATCTCGTAGTGCATAAGCCTTGTCCATAGCCTGCGCACTCAGTTCGGACTCCCCGAGGGAATCATATTGCCGGCCCAGGTAGGCATGAGCCATGGCAAATTGCGGGTCGATCGCCACGGCCCGCTCCAGCAGTGAGTTGACTTCCACTATCTGCGCCCTGCGTTGGAGCGCCTTCATGGCAGAGCTGTACAACCTCCATGCCTCCAGCGACGGCGTGGTTGCATCGGCCGGCAGACTGCGCTCCTTTTCCACGCCTGGCAGCAATTCGCCGGCCCTGGTCCCGAAACGGTTTGCCATTTGGCCGAGCGCCTTGAAGACGTCCTCTTCTTTGGCTGCCGACGCCTGCTCTTCATCGAGAATTTCTCCCGTTCGGCAATTTGTTGCACGCACGCCTAAGACATACTGACTGCCAAGGTGTGCAATCGAGCCCTCCACGACTGCTGCACTGCCGGTCCGCTCGCAGATTTCTGACGCAACGTCCGGGGTGAGCTTCGCATCCGTGGCTCTCACCATCAGACGCAGTGTCTCGCTCATGCGCGCATCCGCAAGCACGCTGACGTAGGGAGACTTCCTTAACTCAACCGCCATCATCTGGCGAAGCGTTGCATCGAACATCGGATCGCCCGTAGTATTCGCGAAATCTCCCAGAACGATCGCTACCTTGCTAATAGGCTTGGGCGTCTGCGCAGAAGCCGGGGGCGCGGCCGGCCAAGCTTTCACCTCAGAGGCTGTCCCGAAAACGGCGGCCCTGTGCCTACGAAGAAACTTGCGCACTCGGTACAGACTGCTCGGCGGCGACGCTAACACCGGCCGGTGCTCCAGATGCCTTTGTATATCCGCCGCAAATTCGGCCAGGGAAGCATAGCGCCGTTCCCGCGCCTTTTCCAGAGCCTTCATCGTGATCCAGTCGAGGTCGCCGTCCAAGAGGCGGCGCAGCGATGCCAAGTTGGTGCGTCGGCGCGCGGCGATATCGTCCGCCGCCCCACCCATCGCAGCTAACTTTCGAGAAAGCCGCGGGGCATCTTCTTCGCGGATGATGCGCAGCATCTCGGCTAAACCTGCCTGCCTCATAATGGCCGCGTCGAAAGGAACGCTGCCGCTCAGCAACTCATGCAAGATCACCCCGAGCGAATACAGATCGGAGCGCTCATCGACATCTCCGGTCGTCACTTCGGCCTGCTCCGGACTCGCATACTCCGGGGTGCCCACCATCTGACCGAATTGCGTGAGCAGCGTGTTCTCTACGGCCCACTGGTCAGTCGCTTTTGCGATGCCGAAATCGATCACTTTAGGAACCGGGGCGCCCTCCTGCTCCATCACCAGAACGTTCGAAGGTTTCAGATCGCGGTGAATCACGCCTTTCTGATGAGCGTGCTGAACGGCGCGGCATACGGCGAGAAAAAGCTCCAACCGCTGCGCGATCGTCATCCGCTTGCCATCGCTGTATTGCGTGATGGACACACCCTCGATGTACTCCATCACGAAGTAAGGCCGGCCCTTGGGCGTGGCGCCTGCGTCGAAGATTCGAGCAATGTTCGGGTGGTCCATCATCGCCAGCGCTTGCCGCTCGTTATTAAAGCGCGCGAGCACCTGGGCAGTGTCCATGCCGAGCTTCACAACCTTAAGAGCTACACGCCGCCGAATGGGTTCGCGCTGCTCAGCCAGGTACACCGTTCCCATGCCCCCTTCGCCTAGAGGTCGAAGGATCTGATAACGGCCGAAATCGTCATCGCCCCCCGCTGTCGTTGCATGAATGGTCTGAGTGGGAGTCTCCTCGACACCAATCGAACTATCGAAGGCGCCCCGGATCAGACACTGAGGACACAATCCCGCGGGATCGTCCAACCCCAATTCCGCTCCGCACTGAGCGCAGTTTGGCATTTCGGTCCTATCTGCAACCGCTATTTTATGCCTTTCGCCGCGACGCTGTAACCTACAGCCCAGCGATTCCTTATTTGTGGCAGACGAGCCGGATAGGCTCAGCCAGAAAGAGGAAAAGATCTTATGAAATGCAACACAACATTAGCACTGACACTTTGTTTGGCGGCGCTCGGCACGGGGATCGAGGCGCGGGCGGACGCTCGGGCGGACTGTAAGCAGGTCCGCGGCAGCGACGTCGAGACCATCATTCCTGCACCCAACGATCCATTCGGCAGGACGCTGGGCATCGTCAATGGCGTACTGGCCGGCGCCAGTTCGGCGCTCGTCACCAGCAGTTCACCTGACGGGCTCAAGGCCACGTCGTTAGATGTCTTCGTGACCAACGGCGGCGATATACTGACCGCCACGGGAGCGGTAACACTCACTCCCGTCCCAGGATCTTCCAGCGAATTTACGGAAAGCGCGATCCTGACCGTCACCGGGGGATCAGGCAAATACGATGGAGCGACCGGCACGATCAAGCTCGAAGGAAAAGCTGTCTTTGACAGTTCCGGCGGGGGAACCTTCGACGTGATTTATCAAGGTTCCGTCTGCGGTCCGAATGTGAAAGACGATAAAGGCGACAGATACTGAACACGCGCCGTATCGAACGATCCAGCGCGGTCCGGGCAGAGCCTGCGGTTCCAGCAACGGCAGGCTCTATCGGATGGCCTCTGTTGGTACGGGTAAAACAATCTGGTGGAGGCGACGGCGGGTCCTCAAACACATGCAGTCGATGGTGGGGCGAATCGAGCCCTTCTGGCGGCCAGTAGGCCGCGTTCGCGGAGCCGGTCGAACCTGCTCTTCGGCCCGTAAGCCTTTCGGAAATACATGACCTGAATGGTGCTCAAAAGTCGGCAACTGTAGATGATTTTGTAGCTGCTGAAAACCTAACGCTTCAACAAAGGCCAACAGGCTTCAACAGGGTCCCGTATCAGCTTGAAACAGAGTGGCTTAAAATGAGAGATTTCCGGGAATTCCGAAATCTGCCTTGGGCGCAGGGGGTCGGGCGTTCAAATCGCCCCGCCCCGACCAAATCATCTTGTTTTCAGTCTGCATCGGAGCTTCGAACATACCCCCCAGGGCGTCGATGGAGGATCGACTTCCATGCTGAGTGTGCAGATCGGCGATGCGGCCGGATAGTGGAAACGTCCACCTGTGTTTCGCCGAGCCCCATTCATCCTGAGTCTTGCCTGGGCTATACTCGTTCCGGAGAATTCCAATGCGGCGATTTGGCTTAGTGCTGGCAGTAATGGCGACGTTCGCGCCAAGCGGATTCACTCAACAAGCCGGCCCGTACAAGGTTCTCAAAACAGCTCGGGTCGGCGGAGAAGGTAGCTGGGATTACATCTATGCCGACGTTGCGGGACGGCGTCTGTACATCCCTCGTCGCGGAACGCCGGCGGCGCCGGAAGTCCAGACACGGTTGTCAATCTACAATCTCGATACGCTCGAACTGGTAGGCGAGATTGCCGGCGTGGGAGGCCAGGGGGCCGCGGTCGATCCGAAGTCGGGCCACGGTTTCACGAGCAGCAAGCCAATCTCGATGTTTGACACCAAGACCATGGCGCTCCTCAAGACCATCGATGCGGGCGCCGCACAGCCGGACGGCATCTACTTCGATCCTTTCAACGAAAGGGTCTACGTCTTCAGTCACCCGACAAAGGATGCGACCGTGATCAACGCCAAAGACGGCACGGTGCTCGGCACGATCGATCTGGGCGGCGTGCCGGAGCAGGCCGTGGGCGACGGCAAAGGCACGCTCTACGTTGTCATGCAGGACGCGCAGGGCAGCGTTGCCGTGGTCGATGTCAAGACAATGAAGGTGACGGCGCATTACCCGTTCGGGGACAAGGGCAGGTGCAACGGCCTGGCGCTGGACTCGAAGAATCAAGTGCTGTTCGCGGCGTGCGCGACTTCGGGAAATCCTCCTGCGCAGCCGCCCCAGCCCATGATGGTGATTCTGAGCGCCGAGGATGGCAAGATTTTCACGAGCCTGCCGCTCGCCGGAGCGTCCGACGGCGCGGTGTTCAATCCCTCGACGATGGAAGTCTTCAGCACGCATGGCAACGGCACCTTAACCGTGGTCAAGGAGAAGATCCCGTCAAATTTCGAAGTCGAACAGAATCTTGACACGATGAATGGCGCGCGTACGATCACGTTCGACGCCAAGACGAACCACCTCTTCACGATGAGCCAGGAGCGCGGTCCGGCGCCTTCGACGCCGCCGGGCGGAGGCCGCCCGCCTCAAGGTACGCCCGTGCCCGGTTCGTTCACGATTCTGACGATCGGCAAGTAGTGGGAGCAAGTGGTGAAGAAGTCACTCGGCGCGATGGCTTGAAAGGTCTACTTGGTCTCGCAGCGATGCGCTGGCCTCGGTCAATCGGTCCCTGCGCGGCAAACTGCAATCCCACCGCAAGGTATCGGACAACGCTTCCATCATCTGTCCTACAGCGATCTTGGCGGGCGGCCGGATAGCGTTCAGGTCATGCTCAATCGGCGGCATCTTTACGTCGGCCACATGTTCAGCAATGGAGTCACGATCCTCGATGCGGCGGATCCCGCGCAAGCTGAAGCCGGTCGGCTTTTTCACCGGCGGAGACTTCACGCGCACGCATCACCTGCAGGTTTCAGACGACCTGCTTTTGCTGGCCAATGGCGCGAATATCGTGGCCATGCAATCTTACGACAACATCCGCGGTTATTTCGAGAATGCGCTGGCCGATAGCATTACCAACCGTAAGAAATTCCGCTCGGGCCTGAGCATTCACGATATTTCCCGGCCCGGCGAGATGAGGGAGATCGCTTTTCTCGAAATACCGGGCCTCGGTATCAATCGTCTGTGGTGGGCAGGAGGGCGCTACGCCGCGATTGCCGCGCATTTCGATGGTTTCACCGATCACATTCTCTGCATGGTCGATCTGCAGAACATCACCAAGCCGGAAATTGTGGGGCGATGGTGGATGCCCGGAATGAATCGCGCGGCTGGCGAGCCGTCGACGCTGGCGCCGGGCCGGCGCGTCGCCCTGCATCACATGATCACGGCAGGAAATCGTGGCTATGGAGCCTGGCGCGACGGCGGTTTCACTGTCCATGATCTCAGCGACCCGACGAAGCCGAAGCTGATTTCACATATCAACTGGTGTCCGCCGTTTCCGGGCGGCACGCACACTCCCCTTCCCTTGCCTGGCCGAAAGCTGGCAGTGGTGGCCGACGAAGCGAATGCGGAGAACTGCGCGAAGGGGCTGTTTCATACTTTCATGGTGGATTTGCGGGCCGAAGAAAACCCGATACCGATTTCTACGTTGCCTACGCCAAGCGAGCGGGACTTCTGCGGGTTTGGAACTTTCGGCCCGCACAATCTGCATGAAAATCGGCCCGGAACGTTTCGCAGCGAAGAGAAGATTTTCGCGACCTACAACGTCGCGGGGGTTCGGGTCTTCGATATCCAGGACGCATTCGCGCCGAAGGAAATTGGTTACTGGGTCCCTCCGGCACCTAAAAAGCTGATCGATCCACGTCCCAACGTTGCGCTCGCTGCGAAAGCTGCCGATATTCTGGTCACAACCGATGGACTGGTCTACGTCACGGATTGGAACGCCGGCTTGAACGTGCTGCAATACGAAGGCTGACAGGCCCTGTCGTTATTAATTCCGTCGTTACTGGGGTAGCTCCCCCGCACCGTCGAGAACAAACGTCAGCAGCTTAGGCAGCGTCGGAGTAACGGTGACCGGTGGCGGAGTGTTTCCCACCGATGGCGTGACGCGGCCGGTTCCGCCCATAAGAGAGACGTACTGGATTCCGTCTATTTGATAAGTGATCGGGGGGCCCATACCGCCGCGCAGGCCGGTCTTGACGTCCAACAACTTCACTCCCGTGTCCGCTCGATAGGCGACCAGCCGCCCATCGGGAATCACCTGAAATACCAGATTCCCGGCGGTGGTAACCGTACCGCCTCCGATCCCTCCACCGCCGGGGGCGCGCCAGCGTTCTTTCTGAGTCGCCGGATCCCACGCCACCAGGATTCCCCTTTCTCCGGGAGGCGGCGGTTCGGGTCCAATCGCGGGCGGTGAGGGCAGTTTCGCCGCGCTGCTTGGATCTGCGGCCAGCAGTCGCCGCCCGGAGCCCCCTGCCGCACGACGCCGCGATTCTTTTCGCCCGGCTTGTAAGTGAAGTTTTCTTCCACCGCGAAATCGTAGGAGCTGGCCGCAGTGGTGGGAATGTAGACCAAGCCCGTGGCCGGGTTGAACGACATGGGAGACCAGTTGTGCGCGCCGCCCGGTCCCGGCGAAAGCGAAATCGTCTGCGAGCCGTAGTGCGCCGCTTCATTGACAATCGGCCGGCCGGTTTCCTCGTTGAGGCCACGCGCCCAAGTCACTTGCGCGAAAGGCTGCCCGGAAATAAACTGTCCCGTCACCCGGTCGATCACGTAATAGAAGCCGTCCTTGTTGGCCTGCATGATCACTTTGCGCGGCCGCCCCTTAACCGTGATGTCCGCCAGCAGCAACTGCTGCACGCTGTCGTAATCCCACGAATCGCCGGGAACCATTTGGAAATACCACTTCAACTCGCCGGTGTCGGGCCTCACCGCGAGCACCGAACAGGCATAGAGGTTGTCTTTGCCTTTCGAGTGGCGAAGTTCTTCCGGCCAGGGTCCGGCGTTTCCCGTGCCGACATAGACCAGATCCGCTTCGGGATCATAAGCGAAACCGTCCCATACCGTTGCGCCGCCGCCCAACTTCCACGCTTCGGGGTCCCAGGTTGCGGCCGCCGCTTTCATGGCGGCATTCTCGAACGGCTTGGAGGGATCGCCGGGAACGGTGTAGAACTTCCATGCAAAATGGCCCGTGAGGGCATCGAAGGCTGCGAAGAATCCGCGCACCGGGTATTCCGACCCGCTCACGCCGACGATCACCTTGCCTTTGGCGATGCGCGGCGCCATGGTGACTGTGTAGTTGTCCTGCGGATAGGCGACGCGCGCCTCCCACACTACTTTGCCGGTATCCGCATCCAGCGCCTGAAGCCGGCCATCGATGATGGGAGCGATGATCAGGTTCTGATACGTCGCGAGACCGCGATGCACCACGCCGCAGCATATCTTGGGGAACACAGCCGTCTGGTTCACTTCCGGATCCCAGCGCCAGAGCTGCTTCCCGGTGCGGGCGTCCACGGCAAATACCACGCTCCAGTTCGTGATGCCGTAGAGGACGCCGTTCCTCACCAGCGGAGTCGCTTCCTGATTGCCGCCCCCGAGGCCCAGGTCGTAAGACCACTTCAACCCGAGCCGGCTCACATTGCTGGCGTTGATGAGATTGAGCGGGCTGTAACGCGTCTCGCCGGGGTCGCGGCCATAGGTCAGCCATTCTTCTCCACTCTTGCTCGCATTCCTGAGAGCGGCGTCATCCACGCGCCGCGTCTGCTGTCCTACAGCAGCCGAAGGCATCCAGGCAAAACCCATCAGAGTGGCTGCTACCCAAGATCGATGACAGAAGAGCATATCGAATCACCTCGTGGAGGGAAGTTTATCGCAAAAGGCATCCGAGGAAAAGCGAATCTCGCAGCGCATCTAGCGCTCACGCCGATCCCTTCCGCGCTCCTTTCGATGATTTGGACGTTAAACTGGAGAATACTTGACGTGGGGCCCCCCCGGCGCGGTGCCTCGAAAAGGGATATGAATAACACACCGAATGAGGCCTATAGCATCACCTTGCGGATGCACCTTAAAGAAGCAGCCGGGCATGCTGGGCCGTGTTTCCGCGGCGATCGGCGCGGTCGGGCGGGATTATAGGGGCCGTCGATATCGTCGAATCGACTCCCAGCCATACGGTCCGCGATATTACCGTCTCGGCCAGCAGCGTGGAACACGCGGAACAGATAAGCGCAGCCGTTCGCGCGGTTCCGGACGTTACCCTGATTCAACGTTTCCGATCGCACTTTCCTTTTGCACCTGGGCGGCAAAATCGAGATCAAGAGCAAACATCCCATTGCGACGCGCGCGGATCTCTCCATGGCCTACACGCCCGGAGTCGCGCGCGTGTGCATGGCCATCCATGACGACCCGGAAAAGGTCTACAACCTGACCATCAAGCGAAACTGCATTGCAGTGGTGACCGATGGGACGGCGGTGCTCGGGTTGGGCGACATCGGCCCCTCGGCCGCCATGCCGGTGATGGAAGGCAAGGCGGTGCTCTTCAAGGAATTCGCCGGCGTCGACGCCTTCCCCATCTGTCTCGACACCAAGGATCCGGACGAAATCGTGCGCACCGTGAAAGCCATCGCGCCGGTTTTTGCGGGCATAAATTTGGAAGACATTTCCGCGCCGCGATGTTTTGAGATCGAAGACCGGCTGAAGAGCGAGTTGAGCATTCCGGTGTTCCACGACGATCAGCACGGGACCGCGGTGGTGGTTCTGGCCGCGCTGATCAATGCGTTGAAGCTGGTAGGCAAGAAGATCGACGAGATCAAGGTTGTGGTCGCCGGTGTCGGCGCCGCCGGCCGAGCTTGCTCCAAGATCCTGAAGAATGCGGGAGTGCGCAACATGATCGGCGTCGACCGCCTGGGCGCCATCTATAAAGGTCGCGACGGCGGCGACGCCGGCAAGACGAAATGGTATGTCGAGAACACCAACTTCGATCGCGTAAAGGGAACATTGGAGGAAGTGCTTGAAGGCGCGGACCTGTTCTTGGGCGTGGCTTCGGCCGGACTCGTACAAGCCGGAGTGGCTGAAGAAAATGAATCGCGACCCTATCGTGTTTGCGCTCGCCAACCCGACTCCGGAAGTCATGCCGGAAGAAGCGGCGCCCTACGTTGCGGTGATGGCGACAGGCCGGTCCGATTATCCCAACCAGATCAATAACGTGCTTTGCTTCCCAGGGATTTTCCGCGGAGCCATCGATTGCCGCGCCACCGATATCAACGAGGAAATGAAGTTAGCGGCCGCGCACGCCATCGCGTCGGTGATTACCCCGGATGAACTGCAAGCGGATTATATCGTGCCCTCGGTCTTCAACCGGAACATAGCGCCGCTGGTGGCGAAGGCCGTCGCCGATGCCGCGCGCCACTCGGGAGTCGCCCGGAAAGAACGGCCAGAATAAATCGATCGGAGACGTGTTCGCGACGCGGCAAGCCTTGGATCATGGCTTCACCGGCCGGAGTTTCACCACGCGCTTGGTTCGTGTTTCGGCCACGTAGATCGAGCCATCGCGGCCAACTGCGATATCGTGGACCGCGTTAAACACCGGATCTCCGGGCTTCCCGAAGCCAATGGAGGCAACAATATTCCAGTCGCGGTCGAGCTTGACGACGCCGGTATGTTCAGTATCGTAATCGGCCCGGCGAATTCCGAGGTACAGGAATCCATCGGCATCGGCGTCAACACAAAAGATGCGGCCGGTGGTTTGAGCGTCCTTGGTGCCGGTCCATTGGCGCTTGAATTTGCCAACCCGGTCGAATAGTTGAAGGCGTGAATTTTCGCGGTCAGCGACCAGGACGTCGGTACTGCCGGGCACGAATACCAGCCCGTGCGGATTGAGGAACTCACCCTCGCCCGATCCCTTCTTCCCCCATTCCCGTAACCATTTTCCGTCACGGTCGAAGAGCGCGACGCGGCTGTTCACATAGCCGTCGGATACATAAAAGGTCCCGTCGGGGCGGATGGCGATGTCGGTCGGCTCATTGAAATGCGTCGCATCCCAGGCCCCGACGCGTGGTTCCCCAATCGCAAAAATCAATTTGCCGTCGTGGGTGAACTTAAACACCTGTTGCAAGGAGACGTCGGTCAGGAAAACGTTGTTCTGCCCGTCGATGGTGATGCCGTGCGGCACCATAAACGTGTTCGCGCCCCACGACGATATGAGCTTGCCGGTATCAGCGTCGATCTCGAGCACTGTCGGCTCGGTGAGCTTGGTGGTGGCTTTGAGGTCGAACCCGCGGCCGGGCCGGTGGAAGATAAACACGTGGCCATTCACGTCGATGGCAACCCCAGCGGTTTCGCCGAGGTGGACGTCGGGAGGAAGATTCGGCCAATTCTTTACTTCTTCATACCGCGTAACCGTCGCCGTAGCTGCGGCAGCCCAGCCGCCGCCGGCCATCAACGTCACGATCAGCGCACATCCCGTCCCAACCAGCACACCGCGCATTTTTCCAAGCATATTCACCTCTTCCTACTCTAACAACGCAGGGGAGGAGCGTGACGGCGCGTAGCGGTGTGATGGATGCCGAAACTGATATTACTCGCGCCGTAACTTCTGCTTTAGTTCGGTGGTCGGAATCGTAATGCGGTACGCTGCGGTTCCCGTCGGACCAAGTAGATCGTACCTGCCTCCGATGCTGGGCGGACCATCCTGCCCGCCGAGGAACATTACCGACCGCTCAGTCACCGTCCCACTCGTGAGACGACCATCGCGGGTCCATTGCCATCGGCCTGACTCCAACTTGGTGGGGGCTCCAATCGCGAAACGCATGTTTACCGTGAGAGTGGATGACCCATCGCCGAAAGTGGCCTCGGCATCGAGACGATCGCCATCACGCGTGCCACGCACCTGACTGAGCGTGTACGAGGAAAGGTTTTCGCGTCCGCTTAAATCCTCGACGGGCGGCCGCGGAGGCCTGGCGCACGCCGCCATGAGCAGGATCACACAATACAATAGTACGCGGCGCGAATTCACATGCCCTGACGTTTAGCGCCCAGAATCGGAGGCCATCAGGCCGCGCTCGATCATCGCCTTTTTGAGGATCGCCGCCTCGGCGGGATAATCCTTCTTGGCGTTGGCAAAGAATACGCCGCCTGCGAGCATCAGCGGGGTCCATCCGGTCTTGGTCTTCGCATCAAGCCGGGCTCCGTGATCGACCAGATACTGCACGATCCCTGTTTGCCCGGAAACCACCGCCCCGTGGAGCGCCGTGCTGCCGCTCCACCGCGGGTCACCCATCACTTTTCCCATTAACTGATCCATATTCAGCGGATAGTAGAGCAGGGTGTAAGCCGGATCGCCCTCCATCTGGTAATCGCCGAAATTGGCGGCGGCGTTGATGTCGTTCCCAAGGTCGAGCGCCAGCTTGACGGCTTCCAGCCGCTCGGCTTCGGTAACTCCGGTGAAGGGCCCGGGGGCCTCGCCTTCCCAGTAGTCGAGCCCCGAGGCCACCATCAGCGGCGTGATTCCCAGAATGTTCGGCATCTTGGGATCGGCGCCGTGCTCCGCAAGCAAGCGCATGTAGGAGGCGTCTCCGTTGTGCGCCGCAATGTAGAAAGGAGTAGCGCCCACATACGTCAGGTAATGCCGGCCGAGTTGGATCAGCGGCGGATTCCGCATGGTGCCGCCTTCCTTTTCAAACCTCTTCTCCCGCCAGGCAATTCGGATATTGGGATTGGCTCCGTGATCGAGCAACGCCTTCGCCAGTTCGAGCGCAGTCATGTCTCCGGTCGGCAGCGGCGGCGCGTAGGACCTGTGTCCCAGGCCATTGCCGCCATCCGAGCCAGGCTTGCGCAACCACGCCAACGTGTGCAGCGCCGATCCGCGGGCGTCGGGCGCATTGGGGTTAGCCCCGTGATCGAGCAGAACGGCGGCGACTTCGAAGTACGCGTTCACAACCGCCACGTTCAGGGCGCTGGTGCCATCCGGAGCAGCGTCGTTGGAGTTGGCTCCATGCGCCAGTAGCGACTGAACCGTATCCTTATGGCCGCCACGCACCGCGAACAGCAGCGGAGTGAAGCCCGCCTTGGATTTCGCCTTGAAATCGGCGCCGGACTCGATGAGCGCTTCGGCGGCGGCGGTATTGCCCTCGGAAGCGGCCCACATAAGCGCCGTCTGGCCCTTGATAGGCTCCTGGACATTTACCTTTGCGCCATGCGCCAAAAGCAGCTTGACGGCGTCCGCTTTTCCAGTGAGCGCTGCCGTCATGAGCGCGGTCTGGCCGGCTTCCGAAGTACTGTTGGGGTCGGCTCCTGCCTTCAACAGACGCTGGATCATGGCGGCGTCACCGTTGGTGCATGCGAGCGAAAGAGCGGTGATGTTGTAGCGGGTGGCGGCTCTTACGTTGGCCCCGGCGGCGATCAGGAGATCGGCGATTTCCAGATTGCCGGAGCGTACCGCCTCGTGGAGCGCCGTGAAACCATCCGGGGCCGCGAGGGTCACAGGCACGCGTTGCGACAGCAACTCGCGGACCGCCTTGGCGTCCTTATTTCTGGCCGCTTCGATCAACCGCAAGTCTGCGCTCGCTGCCGCGAGAGCGCCCGACAGCAATATCAGGCCGATTCCGACTCTTGAGAGTTTCATATGCAGCCGTGCATCTGGGCACAGTATATTACAGGGACCGCCCAATCGCCATGGTCGCCATTGCTGCCCATCGATGTGCCGGATATAATGATTTCCGGTTGCGCAATACCAGCTTCCCGTGAACCGATGACCAGATTTTTCATAGCGATGGCGGCGACCATGCTGATTTCGCTGCCTGGATGGGCGCAGGCCTTTGATTCCCAGCAGACCTCCACGGTCATCGGCAAGTATTGTGCGACCTGTCACAACGCCAAACTTCAAACGGCGGGGCTGGTCCTCGATCCCGCAGCGGTTGCTAACGTTCCGTCCGGCGCGGAGCGATGGGAAAAGGTGATCCGCAAGCTGCGAGCGGAAACCATGCCGCCCCCCGGGTTGCCGCGGCCTGATGCTGCCACGTATAACGCGCTGGCGGGATACCTGGAGACGGAACTCGACCGGGCGGCTGCCGCCAAACCGAATCCGGGCAAGCTGCCGCTGCTGCATCGTTTGAGCCGCACGGAATATCGGAATGCGGTGCGCGATCTGCTGGCGGTAGAGGCGCTGCCGAAGGAGATGGATTATTCCTTGCTCTTGCCGCCCGACAATTCTAACAGCGGCTTCGATAACATCGCGGATCTGCTGTTTGTCTCGCCGACAGCAATGGAGAGTTACCTGGGAGCCGCGGAGAAAATCAGCCGACTGGCAGTGGGCGATCCCGCCGCGCCGCCTATGGTCAATATCTATCGCGTGCCCGACGAGCAGCCGCAGAACGTCCGCGTGGATGGGCTTCCGTTCGGCACTCGTGGGGGCCTTGCGGTCCGCAGCTATTTTCCGGCGGACGGCGAGTACAGAATCAAAGTGACCTTGGTGGGCCGGTCCGACGAGCCCGAGCAGGTGGAACTCAGCGTTGACGGCGAACGAGCGCAACTCGTATCCAGCACGCTTCGTCAGGCTGCCAGGGCCGGAACGAGAACCGCCCCGGCCGCTGCGCCGAAAGCCGCGGCAACTAAAACGGCTACTAAAGACGATGACGACAATCCCGATGCTGCGCCAGTTTATGCGCCCGCCCGGCGGCCCATCGAATTCCGTGTGCCGGTAAAGGCCGGCCCCCGCCTCATTGGCGTTGCCTTCATCGAAAAAGATGAGGTGCGGGATGAAGACACACTGCGGCCCCGGCTGCGCGGTCCCGGTGCGGACATCGGTGTGGGTGTCGTAACTATCAGCGGACCCTACAACGCGAACGGGCCTGGAGACACTTTGTCGCGCGAGCGCATTTTTGTGTGCCGCCCGGCCTCGGCCACCGAGGAAGAGCCCTGCGCGCGCCGGATCCTTTCCACTCTGGAGCGCCGAGCCTACCGGCGCCCGGTCACCGCAAGTGATGTCGAAACGCTGATGCCTTTCTACTCTGCCGGCAAGACGGAAGGTGGCTTCGATCTGGGAATTCAGCGGGCCATCCAGCGCCTCTTGGTCAGCCCTCAGTTCCTCTTCCGGATCGAGCGGGACCCGTCCACCGCGGCGCCGGGAACCGCTCACCCCGTTAGCGATCTGGAGCTGGCTTCCCGCCTCTCGTTTTTTCTCTGGAGCAGCATCCCGGATGACGAACTGCTGGATCTGGCCAGCCAGGGGAAGCTGCGTCAACCCGGCGTACTGGAGCATCAGGTCAGCCGAATGCTGGCGGATTCGCGCTCCACTTCGCTGGTGACCAATTTTGCCGAGCAGTGGCTGTACTTGCGGGACATCGAGAGCAAGCGGCCGAACGAGGCCCTGTTCGCGGATTTCGACGAGTCGCTGCGCGACGCGTTTCGCCGGGAGACGGATCTGTTTCTGGATAGCGTCCTGCGCGGGAATCACAGCGTGCTGGAACTGTTGTCGGCGAATTATACTTTTGTCAACGAGCGGCTGGCGAAACATTACGGCATTCCCAATGTGCATGGAAGCGACTTCCGGCGCGTCACTTTTCCTCCCGGCAGCCCGCGCGGCGGACTGCTGGGGCAGGGGAGCATTCTGACCATCACTTCCTACGCGAACCGGACGTCTCCGGTGAACCGCGGTAAATGGGTACTGGAGAATCTTCTCTCCGCGCCGCCCCCTCCGCCGCCGCCTGACGTTCCGGCTCTGAAGACGGAGGCGAAAGACACCGGAAAGACGCTAACCATGCGGGACGCGATGATCCAGCACCGCGCGAATCCGGCTTGCGCGAGTTGCCACGCGCGCATGGACCCGATCGGCTTCGCGATGGAGAATTTCGATGCCATAGGAAGGTGGCGCGATCGGGATGCCGGCAACCCGATTGACGCCTCGGGAGTTTTCCCCGGCGGCGAGAAATTCGATGGGATGGCCGGATTAAAAGCGGCTCTGCTCAGTCATCCCGAAGAGTTCGTGTCCACCATCACCGAGAAGCTGATGATGTATGGCATCGGCCGCAATGTGCAGTACTATGACCGGCCCGCCATTCGCGCCATTATCAGGCAAGCCGCTCGCCAGCAATTACACGTTTGCCTCGCTGGTTCTGGGAGTGGTCGAGAGCGCGCCGTTCCAGATGCGGGAGACGCCGGCGGAAACCGCGACAAAGACGGCGAGGCGCTAGTGGCAGTACAATTTCGAATCAGGGCGCACAAGGAGGATCGCATGATGTTCGTGACCAAAAAGTCCTTGCGAAGGCGAACTCTGCTGAGGGGTATCGGAGCTGGCGTCGCGTTGCCCCTGCTGGATGCCATGATTCCGGCGCTATCCGCCAAGCCGCTTAAATCCACGCCCCGGCTGGGCTTCATCTATATCGCGAACGGCGTGATCCAGGATCAGTGGATTCCGAAGACCACCGGACGCAATTTCGCGCTCTCGCCGATCTTGCAGCATCTCGAACCTGTAAAGAATCACATCAATGTTCTGAGCGGGCTTTCGCACCTGCAGGCCGATACGTTTGGAGACGGCACCGGCGATCATCCGCGCTCATCGGCCGTCTGGCTCACTGGCGTTCACGCCTACGATCGCAGCCGCCCGGATATCGAGGTGCACCTGGCCACTTCTGCGGACCAGATCGCCGCCCGGGTGATCGGAAAGACCACGCCGACGCCTTCGGTCGAAATTAATCTGGATCTTCCGACGCAGGGCGCCTGTGACACCAGCGATTGTTTCTTCAACAACACCATTTCCTGGCGCAATCCGACCACGCCGAATCCCGCCGAAGCCCATCCGCGCGTGGTGTTTGAACGCTTGTTCGGCGATGGCGGGAGCGCGGCGCAGCGCCTGGCGCGGATGAAGCGCAACGGCAGCATCCTCGATTCCGTGATGGAAGAGGTGAGTGGCCTCAACAAAATGCTGGGGCCTGGTGACCGGACTAAGCTGAGCGAGTATCTGGATTCGGTTCGCGAAATCGAGCAGCGCATTCAAGGCGTGGAAGCCCGGGGAGCTCCAGTCGATTGAGCTGCCGGAACGGCCCACCGATATTCCCGGCACGTTTGAGGAACACATTAAGCTGATGTTCGATCTGCAGACGTTAGGGTTTCAGTCCGACGCCACTCGCGTATTCACCATGATCGTGTGCCGCGAGTTGAGCGCCCGCACTTACCCGCAAATTGGGGTGCCGGACCAGCATCATCCGACGTCGCATCACCGCAACGATCCCGCGCTGATCGTGAAGAAGGCCAAGATCGACACCTACCACGTTCAGTTACTCAGCTACTTCTTGCAGAAGTTGCAAGCGACGCAGGACGGCGACGGTTCGCTGCTCGACCAGAGCCTGATTCTCTACGGCGGCGGCATGGGCGATGGCAACCTGCATCGGCACTCCAATCTGCCTTGCCTGATGGCTGGGAAGCTGGGCGGGCAATTCGAGACCGGCCGCCATCTGGCGTATCCGAAGGACACGCCGATGTCGAATCTTTTGCTGACGATCCTCAAGAAAGTCGGGCGTAGAGATCGACAAGATCGGGGACAGCACAAGTCCGCTGGAAGTGTAGTCGCCTAGTGGCGAAATACCCAACGATCCGCAATTAGGAAATTTGCGAGAGAGCAGACGACGATTGCTCCAATAGCCGCAGGCAAAACGGGAGCCTCGAGTCGCTCCACTAGGCAATACATCAGCACCGTATTGCCGGCCAGCGAAACGAAGCCGTTGCCCGCGTGAAACCGACACAGTCGTAGGACCAGCTGCCGGGAGCTTTTGGGACTTCGATTTCTCCACGTGAAGCGCTCATGCCAGATGAAGTTGTGTAAGACGGTGATCTCGACGGCGACGAGCGTAGCCGCAGTGCTCAGTACCCCAAAATACTTTGTTAATAGGAACACGAGCGTCAATTGCAGTAAGGCGCCCATGAATCCGACCAAGCTGAATCGGCCGAAGCGCCGCGAAGCCGTGGCTTCAGACTCCGATCCCGGCAAACGCACCAATCTCGTGCCGGAGCCACTGAGCGCAACGGAATTATCGGCGGGAACGTTTCTTACGACGCCAGAGGAGCTTCCCACCGCTTCGCGGACGCTGGTGCGGACTTTGTTGCTGCTAATCCAGATGATGTATCTGGCGTTCTACATCGGAGCGCCGGCTAATTTGACCGAGATCGATGAGATTTTCCTGGAAACCAGCCTGCCCCACCCGGCGGTGATCATGTCTCTGCTGGTTACAACAGCCGCGGTGCTGATCCCCGTCCGGCTGTTCATCGTGGTGGCAGTCGCGCTCGATTTTCAGAATCTTCCGTCGAAGTTTAGCAAGTTATTTCCGGTCCTGCTGATCCTGGATCTGCTGTGGGCGGTTTCGCCTTTCCTTCTGATCCATCACATCAACACCGGCCTCGCCTTAGGATTGAGCGCCCCGCTGGTCTACCTGCCATTCGCGCAGCGCTCGCTGGTTCTGATGTACTCGCGTGGCGCGTAAAGCGCCGGAATCGCCGCGAGCTACTTCAGCTCCGTCATGAATCCCGGCACGCTCCACTGCTGCTGCAGGCTATTGGGGGCCCACTGGTACTCAGTCTCCATGAATTTCGCGATCTCGGCCTGGTTCTTGCCGCTGCGAATTTGTTGCGTCACGCGCTCGCGCAGTTTGGCCACGTTATCGCGGTAAGTCTGCAAGCCTGCTTTGTTGGTAATCGGCCCATGTCCCGGAATCACCGTGTCGAAGTCCAGTTGCAGCGCGCCGTCCAGTGTTTTGGTCCACTCGACCAGGCTGCCGCCGCCCGGATAATCGATCAGCGGACTCGTGCCGGCCATCAGATCGCCGGTCTGCAGGGTCCGCAGCGCCGGGTAATAGATCACCGCGTCGCCATTGGTATGGCCTCTCCCGTAATAGCGCGCGCGCACTTCCTTGCCGCCCAAAAACACCGACGTCTCGTCGGTGAACACAATGCGCGCCGGCGTCATCCCCGGAGGCGCATTACCCTGCTTATGCTCCACGATGTTCTTCCGCGCGTTGGCGGTCGAAATGATTTCCGCCCCGCTGCTGAACATCTTGGTGTTGCCGCCGCTGTGATCCGCATGGTGATGCGTGCTGATCACGTATTTCACCGGCAGCGGGGTCACCTGCTTCACGGCCGCCAGGATCCCTTCGTGGTCTTGATCGTACTTATCGTCGATCAGAATCACGCCCTCGGAAGTGATGTACACGCCGACATTGCCGCCGTCGCCTTCGATTTCGTACAGGTCGTCTTTGACTTTATTGAGAGTCAGCTTCGGAGGCTGGTTCTGACTTTGCACGTAAGCCACGGAGGCCAGCAGCAAGAACAGAACTCTAGCGGAAACTCGCGCTAAAATTTTCCGGTTCATGGGTGACCACTATATCAAAGTTTTCAGCCACTGATCAGCTCGACCCACGAAGCCGTGGGCCCGGGCTCGCAGGTCATCGTCTGGGACTCTCGACGCCCGGCTGGCCGAGAGGTATTGACCGTATCCCGCCGATGGCCTCAGTAGGGTATATCGCGGAGAAATCGACCATCCGCCATGGCCGTTATAAGCGGCGCGAGCCACGATTCATATGAATACTTTAGGCGACTGGCTCGGTATTGAACTGAACCACCCACCGGCGGCCCTGCACTTTCGCAAATATTGCCGGATGTACGGGCCTGGATGGCCGCGGTAGTCCCCTGACGCCGACGCGTACTGAAGAGAATCACGCATCGACCCTAAGGCGTCTTCCCCTCACGCAAGAGGCGCAATACTCTAGCGTGGTCCCTGCACGGCCGGCCGATCTGCGGTACAGAAGGAACGAAATGCAAAGACGCTTAATCGCTTCGGCCGTCGGTGGACTTATCGGACTCGGACTGGCTTACCGGTTTCAGGACGACTTTGGCATATCGCAAAGCCTGGCCTATATCGGCTGCGCCCTCGCCGGAATGGCGATCGGCTGGGTCGCCAGCACGCTGTTCGATGTATTCGCCGCGCCAACGCACCACGCCGCGAAGTAAATCGCCCCGGCTTCAGGCCGTCCGGTGCCCGCTCACTTCGGCTCCGGCGTCGCTTGGCAAGGCCAAGCAGTCCAGCACCGCCAGCACGCCCAGCGCCCCCACCAGCCAGAACGCCATGTGAAAATCCATCAGCGTGAGCGTACCCGCCCGCTCGCCCCGCAGCCATCCCGCGCCGCGCAGCGCCACCGCGCCCACCGCCACGCCCAGTCCCATGCCCATCTGCTGCACCACCGCCGCGAAACTGGTGGCCGAGCTCATCAGCGCCTTGGGAATATCCACAAACGCCAGCGTGTTTAGCGCCGTGAACTGCATCGACCGCGAGAGGCCGTGGAGAAACAGCACCGTCACCATCGCCGCTTTCGGCGTCGCCGGCGCCAGCAGCCCGCACGCCACCATCAGCAACGCGGAGATGATTCCGTTCACCAGCAACACGCTGCGGAATCCCCAACGCTGCAACACCGGCGTGGTCACCGATTTCATCGCCAGATTGCCGGCGAACATGGTCGAGCACCAGCAGTCCGGATTGAAATGGGTTTAAGCCAAAGGCCACCTGAAACATCAGCGGCAGCAGGAACGGCGATGCCATGATCCCGGTGCGGAACAGCGACCCTCCCCAAATTGACACCGAGAACGTGCGCAGCCGGAGGACTGAGAAGTCGATCAGCGGATGTTCCGTCCGATGCATGTGCAGCACCGCCAGCCAGCCCGCGAGCAAACTGTATGCGAGCAGGACCCCCACCGTCGCCCAGTGCGCCGACGGCTGCCCCATCAGTTCCAACCCGTACATGAAGGCGATGCAGGCCGAGCCCGCCAGCGCAAAGCCCAGCCAGTCGAAAGTTCGCTCGCTGTTCTCGCGTTCGTTATCGGTCCACCACAGCGCCAGCGCCAACGCCGATCGCGCCCAACGGCACGTTCAAGTAGAAAATCCAGCGCCACGTCGAATAGGTGGTGATGAATCCGCCCAGCGGCGGCCCCAGCACCGGAGCCATCAAACCCGGCCAGGTGATGTAGGAGATCGAGCGCATCAGATCTTTTTTCTCGGTGATGCGCAGCACTACCAGCCGCCCCACCGGAACCATCATGGCCCCGCCGATCCCCTGCAGTACCCGCGCCGCCGTGAACTCGGTAAGCGTGTTGCTGACTCCGCAAATCATCGACGCCAGCGTGAATATCGCGATCGCCGACGAGAACACGGTGCGCGCACCCAGCCGGTCCGCCACCCATCCGCTCACCGGGATGAACACCGCCAGCGTCAGCATGTAAACCGTCATGCCGAGGTTGAGATCCACCGGGTGCGCCCCAAACGACACCGCCATCTGCGGCAGCGCCGTTGCGATCACGGTGCCGTCCAGGTTCTCCATGAAGAAGGCGCCCGCCACCAGCAGCGCCACGCGCGTGGCCTGGCGCGTCGAATGCAATTCGCGTTCTGTCAGCAACCCGCAGCCCGCCCGCTCATGCAATTTCCTCCGCTTCCGCCCGGACGAGCACGTGCTTGAGGGCCTTCTCCCGCGACGATCTCATCATAGTGGTGCTGCCGGGCCCGACGGCTAACGGACGAACGGTGGTAGCCACTTATTTCATCGTACATCGCTCTCCGCGTATCCCGGGCCGCATAGCGGCAGTCCGGCGACGGCAGTCTGCTAGACTTTTGCTATTAAGCTATGACCTCACTCTGGTCGCGGAGCATGTCCATGAATCTTTTTGCTACAAAACCTTTGGATCTTCTGATCGAGGAAGCCCACCAAACGGGGGAGCATAGTCTGAAACGAACACTGGGACCTTTTCAGCTCACCGCCTTGGGCGTGGGGGCCGTGATCGGAGCCGGGATCTTCGTACTCTCTGGACTAGGCGCCCATTACGCCGGGCCCGGGCTGATGCTTTCCTTCGTCCTTTCCGGGCTGGGTTGCGCGTTTGCCGGACTCTGCTACGCCGAATTTGCCGCCATGATCCCGCTTGCCGGAAGCGCATACACTTACGCCTACGCTACGCTCGGTGAATTATTCGCCTGGATCATCGGTTGGGACCTGACCCTCGAATACGCCATGGGCGCAAGTACGGTGTCCTCCGGCTGGTCCAACCACTTCATCGAACTGCTGGATCTCCTGCACCTCAAAATGCCGCTGTGGCTCGCCTACGATCACTGGACCGGCTTGCGAACCGCGGAGAACATCATCGCGCGCCAAATGGCGCAGGCGTCCGATCCCAGCCTGGTTCCCGGGACATCGGCTTTTCTGGATAAAGTCGGAGCAATCTCCAGCGCCCACTCTCCGGAGTTGGTGCGGCGCGCGAGTGAACTGCTGAGCGCGCCGACAATTTTTGGCGTTGAAATCGGCTTTAACCTGCCGGCCTTCTGCATCGCCCTGCTGATCACCGCCATCCTGGTGGTCGGGATTCGTGAGAGTGCCAGCTTCAATTCCACTATCGTCGTCATCAAAGTGTCGGTCGTATTGTTTGTGATTGCGCTGGGATTCCGGTACGTGAACTTCGCCAACTGGGGCCATGACTGGGGCACGTTTGCGCCCTATGGGTTCTCCGGTGTAGGCGTGGGAGCCGCCTACATATTTTTCGCTTACATCGGATTCGATGCCGTCTCGACCACTGCCCAGGAAGCGCGCAATCCGCAGCGGGACCTGCCCATCGGAATCATCGCATCGTTGGTGTTGTGCACCGTTCTGTACATTCTGGTCGCCGGCGTTCTCACGGGCATGGTGCCGTGGCAGGAAGTCAACATCGAAGCTCCCATCGCGCGCGCGTTCATGGACCGCGGCCTCACGACGGCCTCTCACATCATTACACTGGGAGCGCTGGCGGGCCTTACCAGCGTAATGCTGGTGATGCTGCTGGGTCAGTCGCGGGTGCTCTATTCGATGGCAAATGACGGACTGCTGCCGAGGAAATTCTTCGCCGCCATCCATCCGAAGTTTCGTACCCCTTGGAAGAACACCATTCTCGTCGGACTGCTTGCGGCTATCGTGGGCAGCATCACCCCCATCGACGACATCGGAAAGATGGTAAATATCGGAACCCTTCTGGCCTTCGTGATCGTGTGCTGCGCGGTGATGGTACTTAGGCACACGAATCCGGGACAGGCGCGTCCGTTTCGAACGCCCTGGGTGCCGCTAGTTCCCATCTTGGGAATCGTTTTCAACGGCTATATGATGTACAAGCTGGGATGGGTCAACTGGGCGCGTCTCGGCATTTGGCTAGTCATCGGGCTGGTGATTTACTTCAGCTACAGCCGCCATCACAGCCGCCTGCAGCACGGCGAGCGGAAGCCGCAACATGTCCGCCCTGCTGTCTAAAGCAGCAAACTCCTGACGCACGCCTCGGGATGTTCGGGCCCGCGGATCGCAGTATATTGGAACTCATGCGCCTCCTCCTTCCGTTTGCCTTGTTCGTCTGCCTGACGGCCTGCACTCAGGCCCCGTCCCCCGTTCCGCGGGACTTCGAAAAACTCACGCAGGATTTTATTTACGGTACCCTCGCGTTATCCCCCGTGAGCGCGACCCAAGCCGGCTACCATCAGCACAGCGGCACGGTGCTTGACGATCTGCTCGATGACTACAGCGCCGCTGGCCTCGAACAGCAGCGCGGCTTCTGCAAAGGCATTCAGGATCGCGCCGGCGCTATCGATGCTTCTAAGCTGGACAAGGAACAGAAGGCCGACCTCGACATCATCAAGAGCAACGCCGGTCTTTGTCTGCTTGAGCTCAATACCATCCAGAATTTCAAGCACAACCCTACGGTCTACGTCGAGCTGGTGGGCACCGCCCTGTTTACGCCTTACATGCTCAACTACGCGCCTCTCGAACAGCGCTTCGATCACATCACGCATCGTCTGGAAAAAGTGCCCGCCTTGTTCGAGCAGGCCAAGGCTAATCTGATCGACGCCCCCGAAGTATGGAACCGTGTCGCGCGTGAAGAGAATGACGGCAATATCTCGCTGATCGACAAGACACTGCGTGACGCCGCGCCCGCATCGCAGAAAGCGGCGTATTCCGCGGCGGCCGCGAAGGCCCTGGCAGCGGTGCGCGATTTCAACGTCTTTCTTAAGGACAAGCTCTCGGCCAAGACTTCCGATTGGCGGCTCGGCAAAGAGAAGTACGATCAGAAATTTGCCTTAGTGCTGGCCGCCGGACGCACGCCCGAGCAACTCCTCGCCGCCGCCGAGGACGACTTGAAAACCGTCCGCGCCGAAATGGCCAAGCTGGCCGCGCCTCAAACCATCCAACAAGCGTTGGATACCGCTGCGCGCCAGCATCCCACCCGCGAGAATTACATATCTAAAGGCAAGGAGATGCTGGCCCAGGCTACCGCCTTCGTCACGCAAAAGGATCTTCTCACTTTGTCTGGGCGTTCCAACCTGCAGGTGGTTGAGACGCCCGAATTCCTGCGCGGCATCTATGGTGTGGGAGGATTCAACCCTGCGCCCGCGCTTGAACCTGAACTGGGCGCGTTCTATTGGATCACGCCCATTCCCAAAAGCTGGTCCGCCGCGCGCGCCGAATCGAAGCTGCGCGAGTATAACGACTACGGCTTACAGGAACTGACCATCCATGAAGCCATGCCTGGCCATTACGTGCAGTTCGAATACGCCAACGCTGTCGAGCCCCTTCCACGCCGTCTGCTGCGCACTATATTTTCCAACGGGCCTTATGTGGAAGGTTGGGCAGTATACGCGCAGCAGCTGATGTCCGATGAGGGATATCTGGACAATAGCAAAGACCTCCGGCTGACTTTCGACAAGCAGATTCTGCGCGTGCTGGCCAACACCATTCTCGATGTGCGCCTCCAAACCATGGGCATGACCGATCAGCAGGCGCTCGACTTGATGATCAAGGACACCTACCAGGAAAAAGAAGAAGCCACCGCGAAGCTGCAGCGAGCGCAGTTATCCTCCTGCCAGTTGCCTACGTATTTTGTGGGCTGGAAAGGCTGGCTCGACGTGCGCGAGGGCTATAAGAAAACCAAAGGCACTGCGTTCTCGCTGAAAGAATTTCATGAGCGGGCTTTGAAAGAAAGTGGCGTGTCGCTGCCGGCCTTGGCCGGGCTCCTGGAATAGCTTCAGGAGGCGTAACGAACGGGACATGCGTCCCAACTCCATTTATATGCGGTTCGTGCTTCTGGCGGGCGGCATCTGCCTTTCGGCCCAAGATACGGTGATTCGAACCACGGTCCCACTGATTTTGGTTCCCACAACCGTGACGGATCATCACGGCAAAACGATCGAGGGTCTAACGGAGTCTGACTTCCAGGTGCTGGATAACGGCATGCCTGTCAAGCATAGCCTCGAAGTGACAAATCAGCCGATTGCGTTAGTGGTGGCGGTACAGACCAGCGCGATCTCCGGGCCTGCGCTCGCGAAGGTTCAGAAAATTGGGTCGATGTTTGAACCTTTGGTCGTTGGCGAAGGAGGCGTGGCCGCGATCGTAACCTACTCGGACCAGATCAAAGTGCGGCAGGACTTCACCCACAGCGCTGATGATTTCACGCGGCGCATGCGCAAAATCGAACCGGACGGCGATTCGCGAACTGAAGCTCGCATGAATGACGCCGTGCTGGAGGCTGTGAAGATGCTCGCGGATCGTCCCAAGTTCCGGCGCGTGCTGGTGGTGATCGGCGAGAGCCGGGATCGCGGCAGTAAGGCCAAACTGGAAGAAGCGGTGACCAAAGCGCAAGCCGCGAATGTGGCGATCTATCCTGTTAACTACTCGGTTTACAAGACCAGCTACACGTCGCGCGGCGATGAGCGTTTTGAAGGTTCGGATCGCCGGGTATACGATACCGACCCGGGAAATCTGCTTGCGATATTTACCGAGATCGGCCGTCTGGGGACGCAGAACGCAGGCGACGCGCTGGCGAAGTATACGGGCGGAGAGAAAGTCTCGTTTGCAAAACTCTCCGGTCTGGAGCGCGTGATCGCCCAGGTAGGCGACGATCTGCACACGCAGTACTTGTTAAGCTTTCAGGCAAGCGAGAGCGGCAGCAACACCTACCACGCAATCACGGTCAACGTGAGGCGTGCGGAAGCTGTGGTTCGAGCGCGACCAGGTTATTGGCCCGAGTGATTGCCACGCACGGCGTAGCTTTAGGCGTCGCTTCTGATCGCGCGTGTTAAGATAAGTTTTCATGCACCCAGATACGCGTCTGGTGAGTCAGCTCCAGGCCATCGACTTGCGGATGGCGGAGCTCGAAAAAGAAGTCGCCGCGCTTCCCAAACATATCGCCGTTATCGAAAAGACGCTGGAATCCCACCAGCGGCGTCTCGAAGCCGACCGCGCCGCACTCACCGCCAACCAGAAGGACCGCAAGAAGTTCGAAGGCGATATCCAGATGCATGAGCAGAAGATCTCAAAGCTGCGAGATCAGATGCTCGGCGCCAAAACCAACGAGCAATACAAGGCTTTCCAGCACGAAATCGAATATCTGCAAACCGAAATTCGCACGTCCGAGGACCGCATCCTGGAGTTGATGTCGGAATCGGAGTCGCTCGACGTCGCCGTTAAGAAAGCCGAAGCCGCGCTCAAGGAAGAAAAGCAACTGGTCGAGGGCGAGAAGAGCCGCGCCCGCGAGCGCACCGCGGCGGATCAAGCACAGCTAAAGCAGTTGCAAACAGAGCGAACCGAGGCGGCCGCCGAAACTTCCCAAGGCCACGCTCACCGAGTACGAGCGCATCCGCAAGAAGTGGCATGGAGTGGTAATCGCGGAAGCCACCAGCGGGCGTTGCGCAGCCTGCCAGATCGTTTTGCGTCCCCAATATCTGCAGGACTTGAAGAAGGGCGACCACCTGATGACCTGCGAAAGCTGCGGCCGCTTCCTCTACTACAATCCGCCAGTGCGCGTCGAGATGACGCCAACGGCGTAACGCGGGCCGGCCCTACTGAATCACGTTCAGAACGCGCGATTGCCGCGCAGCGGCTGCTACCTCAACGTGTTTCCGCGGCGGCGCTTGCAATTCCGGCATGGGCTTTCCTTGAAACAGCTTGCGGCACGGCACGGCCAGCCAGCGCGCCCATTGGTTGGCCCGATTCCGCCGCGCGCTGTCGGTAGCGATACCGGTGCTCGCGTACATCTGCCGGTATAGCTTCGAAATAAAAATGAACGCCAGGCGCGCCCGCAAATTCGGTGTGCAGTTCGAACGCTTCCACACCGCGCCGAAACTGTAAAAGCGATCCCATACGCCTTGTGTCCGCTGGCGCATCTCTTCCGAGTTCATGGTGGGATGCGGCATGAACATCTTCGGCCGCGCGTCCGGCGGGATCAGCCAATAGCGTGTGATTGGCGTGCCGGCCACGGTAGGCACGTCGTCGCCGAACGATTTTTCCCAGCGCTCGAAGTCCACGGTTCCGCAAAACGGCGTCAGCATCACGAACTGCGCGAACGTCAATCCCGACTTGTGCGCCAGTTCAAGCGTCGCGTCGAAAGTATCGGCGCGATCGGTCGAAAGTCCAAAGATGAAAGATCCCAACACATGAAGGCCGTGCCGCCGGAACTCTTGCAGTTGATTCACGAGCTTCTCGCCGGAGCAGTTGAAGTCCTTGAACACCGCCTTCAGGCCTTCCGGAGTGACCGCCTCCACGCCCACCAAAGCGCCCCGGATGTGGGCCGCGCGCATGGCGTCTAGAAACCTGCCGTCTTCGGCCGATTCCATGGTGATCTGCGTGAAGAAGGTCAAGTCGCCCGGCAGTCCCGCCAGCCGCTCCATCAATTCGAATCGCTCTTCGCGAATGGCCTTCAGCTCATCGACCTTATGCTGATTGCCCTGTCGCTCGGCGTTCTTGATGTCGGTGAGCGAGACCGGGTAGAAGTTGTCGTCGGCCAGCGCGATGAAGCGGAAGCCCAAGCGGCGCAGCGCCACGATCTCCTCAATCACCACGTCAGAGGGGCGCTGCCGCGGTTTCTGTCCGTCGGTGCGCCAGACCGAACAGAACGAGCAGTGCTTGGAGCAGCCGCGGACCGTCTGCACCGAAGCCCACATATAACGGTCCGGAGGCAGCAGGTCCCAGCGTGCGGCCTTGAAATCTTCCGGCGCCACGCGGCCGCCTTCGTATATTTGCTGCGGTGCGTTCCGCGCGCAATCGCGCAGGGCCTGGCCCCACGCTAAATCCCCATCGCCTTTGACGACGGCGTGCGCCTGCCCCAATTCCAGAGCTTCCTCCGGATAGAGCGATGCATGGATACCCCCGAATACCACATAGGCGCCACGCGCGCGCGCGAGGCGTCCCACGGCATAGCCGCGCAACGCATTGCCGGTATGGATACCGATGCCGACTACGTCGCCGGCGGCGATGCGCTCAGGAACTAGGCTTTCGAGGGTTTCGTCGCAAATCTCCGGATCGCCAAATTCGATTGGCGTCGCGGTCGCCAACACGTACAGCCAACGCGGCGTGATGACGGCGGTTCCGAATGCGGAATCGCTGGGGTTGATCAAATGGATCGTCAAGGGTCCTTTTTTGGATACCTTGGCAGACAAACGTGCCGATTGCAGGATCACCCTCCTGCCTCATCTCGATAGGTAGAGCTCGGCGTGCCAAGGGTTTTAGTTTAGCATCAAAGGCGAATGCAGTGGACCGGGATCGAACGGGGAAGAGAAACCTAGCCTTAGCGGCCGGACACGCTGGTGCCCAGCCGCTCGCTTGGTTGTGCGGGATCTAATATTACTTCAGTTACTTCGCCGGCGTGGCGCTGGCCGGGGCCGGAGTAGCGCTGGTCTTTTTGTGGTGGTGATGCTTCTTCACCTTCGCCGGGGCGGTGGTGGAAGAAGAGTTGGCAGCCGGAGCGGGCGTGTTGCCGGTCTGGGCAGCCATCAGTGCGGTTCCCGCAAGCAACATGGCGGTTAGCGACGTGGTCATCAGGGTTTTCATAACGGTACTTCTCCTTGGTTGCCAACAACCCGCGCAGCAGGCCGTTCGCGTTTCACTTTCGAGGGCGCCCATCTTTCAAGCGCCTTCACTCCTATGGACGCTGCCCCACCCCCGCAGGTTCATGAAAAAACATTCTTAAACCCTTTTGTGTAAACACTTTAATGATGGTGATGATGACGATTGCTTAAGATTCTTCGGGCAGGTCTTCGGCGCGATTTTCGAATCGCGTGAATTGGCCCAGGAAACGCAGGGGCACGTTGCCGATGGGTCCGTTGCGCTGCTTGGCGACGATCAGATCGGCCAGGCCGCGCAAGTCCTCGCGATCGCGCTTGTACACTTCTTCGCGGAAAATGAAGGCCACCAGATCCGCGTCCTGCTCGATCGATCCCGAATCGCGCAGATCGCTCAACTGCGGCTTGTGATCGCCGATGCGAGTCTCCGCTGCGCGGCTCAACTGCGACAACACCAGGAACGGAACATCCAGATCCTTGGCCATCAACTTCAGGCCGCGCGAGATGGCGCTCACTTCCTGGTTGCGATTCTCGCTCCGTCCGCGGCTGCTCATCAATTGCAGATAGTCGATCACCACCAGGCTCAAGCCGTGCTCGGCTTGCATGCGCCGCAGCTTGGAATGGATGTCCATCAGGTTCACGCCCGCGGTGTCGTCCAGGAAGAGCGGCGATTCCGTCAAGTCCGCCAGCGCCACGTGCAGCTTGCGGCGCTCATCGGCGTTCAAGTATCCCGCGCGGAACTTGTGCTGATCGACGCGCGCGGCCGAGCACAGCAGGCGCGTCAGCAAACTCGCCGACGACATTTCGAGCGAGAATACCGCCACCGGCTTGCGCATCTGCGGATGCGTGGCCACATGCTGCGCGATGTTCAGCGCCAGCGCCGTCTTGCCCATCGAAGGGCGCGCCGCCAGAATCAGCAACTCCCCCCCGTGCAGGCCGCCCGTCATTTCATCGAACTTGGCGAAGCCGGTGCTGAGGCCGCTCACCCGCTGGCTGGGATCGAGAAACGCGTTCACGCCGCCCGGAAACTTCCCGATCACCGTGGCTGGCGATTCCAGCTTCTCGCCCGACCTCGCCTCGCCCAGCTTCAGCAGCGACTCTTCGGCGCCCGCCAGAATTTCATCCGGTTCCTCTTCGCCGATCAGGCACCGGTCAATCACCTTCTGCGCGCTGAAGATCAGCTTGCGCAGCGTGGCTTTGTCTTTGACGATGCGGACGTAGCTATCGAGATTGCTGAGCGCCGGCAGCCCTTCATCCAGTGAAACCAGGTAGGAGAACCCGTCCACCGACTCGATCTGCCCCTGCTTCATCAGCTCATTGGCGAGCGTGACGCGGTCGATTTTTTCGCCGCGGTCGTACAGGTCCTTCATGCGCGCGAAAATGCGGCGGTGCTTTTCGAGGCTGAAGTCTTCGGGCTCAACCGCGCCCGCGACTTGAAAATAGGTGTCCTGGTTCAGCAGAATCGAGCCGAGCACAAAACGCTCGGCGTCGACGTTGGCGGGAAGCCCTCGTTCAAAAGTGAGATCGATGGTGGCCATGGCAAGCTCCGAAACCGTACTACATTAACCAAAGGCCAAGGCGAAACGTCAAGCTCAAGAATTTCGAGAGCTTTTCCACAAAGCGCGATGAAGCAGCGATTTCGCAGCTACTTCTTGCGCGTCGGCGAGGAGGTGCCGGAGCATCCGCCGGCATCACCACTGCGTTAACGATCCGGTCCAGATTGGGGAAACTCTTATCCAGATACGCCTTGCCCTGCGCGGTGATGCGGCCCTGATCCGGCGACTCGCCGTAGCCCGAGAAAAACTTGTCCACTACATCCATACCCTCGATCACCGTGTCCGAAAGGCGCAAACCCCTGCGTGTCGAGCGAAGCGTTGTCGCTGTAGTTGATGAAGATTTGGGTAGTGCGCGTGTTGGGTCCCGCAGTGGCAAACGTAAGCGTGCCGCGTTTGTTGGATTGGGTCACGCGATCGTCCACGATTTTGGCTTTCTCCCAAGCCGCACGCCACGTCTGGGCGCGCGGGGATTCCGAATTGCGCCACGAACCGCGGCACGATGCGGAAGAATGCCGCGTCCTTATAGAATCCGCCCCTCACCAGATTGTAGAAGCGATCCGCCCCAAGCGGAGCCCAGGCGCGGTTCACTTGAATGATCACATCACCCTTGGTAGTGGTAAATTTCACTTTGTAAACTTCGGGAGCCCGGGCCCTAAGCGTACTCGGGTTCAGCAGATTCGGCCCGGCTACGGCCGCTTTCTTAGCAGCCGGAGCGGCTTTCTTGGCAGCCGGCGGCGTCTGTGCGAGCGCGATTCCGCACGCCAGCAGGGTGATCAAAAAGGTCTTCATAGGATTTTCTTCAACATGATATCAGAACCAATTTCTCTTGGACCTCGCCGGTCACTCGCGCTTCGCGATCGCCCACGAATACGTCCACTTCGGAGCGAATGCCGAACTCCGGCAGATAGATTCCAGGCTCTACCGAAAAACAGGTCCATGGAATCACCCGGCGTTCGTCGTGGGTTTCCAGATTGTCCATGTTTGCGCCCGATCCGTGAACCTCGGTGCCGATCGAATGTCCTGTACGATGAAAGAAGAACTCCTCGAAGCCTTGCGCACGAATGTATTCCCGCGCCGCGTCGTCCACCTCGAAGCCCCGCAATTCTCGTTTCTCGCGGACGGCATCCTTTACGCACGCGATGGCGCGGTCGCGGGCGTCGCGAACTACCGTGAACACGCGTTCCACTTGCGCCGGCGGTTCCGTGCCGCAAAATCCCACCCACGTGATGTCGTAAAAAACCGCCTCGGGGCGATCCAGCTTGGCCCACATATCCATCAACACCAGATCGCCGCGCTTGATTTCAGCGGACGCTCCCTGTTTGGGCTCGTAGTGCGGATTCGAAGCGTTAGCGTTCACCGCAACATCCGGTCCATGATCGGTGGTCAAGCCTTCTTCAGTAAATCGCGCGAGGATGAACTGCTGCATCTCCCATTCGGTGACGCGTTCGCCCCCCCGCAACTTCGCTCCCACGCGCTCGAACGCCTGCCGTCGAATCGCATCGACCTTGCGAGCGGCTTCGAGGTGCATCACCAACTGCTCTTCGGTCCATCGCGATTCGAACAATTGAATCAGGTTCGGCCGAGCTGACAACTTCCACCCCCAGCCCGCGCACCAGCTCCACCGTCCCCGCGTCCACCATTGCTACATACGGCACGGCGCAGTTCGGCGAATACTGCATGGCCACGCGCCGGCCACCGCCCAGGAGCGTCTTCAATCCATCCACCAGAGTGCTCCAACCCGCGTATAAGGAATGCTACACCGGGCAGCGGCGCTAGCGTCTGCGCCTCGATCTTATGCACCAAGCCACGCGGTTCGCCGTTCGCCGGAATGTAATAAAACCAGCGCCGCGTCACCATCGATCCCGGCGTGAACTGGAGCACCCGGTAAGCCAGCGGATCCCTGCGATGGTGATCGAAAAACAACCAGCCGTCTAATCCTTCGTCGCGCAGTGCCGCCTGGATTTGTTCAAGCCTCATTCCTACGAGACTATCACCCGCCGCTGCGAAAGCTTCGCCGCAGACCGGCCGCCAAGGGCACATCGTATCCAATCAAACAGAACTGGTCGATCGCAAAGAGCACCACGCTCTCGAAGCGTTTGCCCTCGGCGGCGCGTACTTCCTTGAGCCACGCCGCCGTCGAGTCGCCAACACCCACCAGATGGCTGCGCTCGGCCGCCGTGAAGCCCAACGCATTGCCGAAATCCAGTGTCGCCCAGCTCTGGTCGAGATTGCGTCCGAACGTGAACCCGAACGCCTCGGTCTTGAGACAAGTAAGCCCCGCCGGGGTCCACGCCGCCGCCGGGTAATTGATCGCCCGATTAAACGGTGTCTGGTTCACATCGGTGGGATACAAAACCTCAAACCTGCACGCCGGCTGGGTCTCGCGCACGAAACTCATGATCGCCGCGGTGAAGTTGCCGATGACAGTGGGCAGATACGCCGCCTCATCCGGATAAGCCGCCGGATCCACCGTGTTCACCGTGATTGTCGCCAGCGGATGACCATAGAGAGCCGCGAATGTGGCAAGATTCCACGCATCGTAAAACGGCATACCTGAAAAGTTGGTGCCCAACTCATCGTTGGGAAAATAATCCCCCAGCGTCGCCTTCATTTGATCGCCCGACATCTTCTTCTCGATCTTGGTGAGCATGCTCTTCACCGCCTGCGCCTGCCCACCGGTGCTGGCCACCTTCGTCCCCGTCTCGACTTTCGATTTCGCGGCGCGCTTTGACTTGACCATCCGCCATCGTTCCCTCGCGACCAGCAGCGTAGCAGCCGGCAACCATCCTCCTGCCGAACGTCCGCACATCAACTTACGGAGTTTGCACGAGATATATTTTCTGAAGATCCTGTGAACGCGCAGCACAAGCCTTTACACACCGCCCCGCCAACCCCTACAATCGCTAGGTAGAACGCCCGTTCGCGCGATCCGCATGAACATTTCCGTAAAAAGTGAATACGCCCTGCTGGCGGTCTTCGATCTCTCGCTGCAGCCTCCGGGCGAACCGGTTAAGATCGCCGATGTCGCGCGCCGCCAAAAAATCCCGCAAAAATTTTTGGAGCTGATCCTCGCCGGACTCAAGCAGGGAGGCTTCGTCGAATCCCGCCGCGGCGCCGAGGGTGGTTATCGCCTGGCCAAGCCGGCCAACGAAATCACGGTGGGCGAAGTCCTGCGCTTCGTCGAAGACACCAAGCACACCAAGCGCGTGGCCTCGAACCCGTTTCACCAGCTCTGGCAACAGGTGGATGCGGCCGTAGCAAGTATCCTCGACCACACCACTTTTGCCGAGCTCGCCCGCACTTGGCAGAAATCTCAAACCCGTTACGTGGCAAACTGGGATATCTAAAAAACGACATCTGACGAAACACAGAACATGATCTTTCCTGACAATTCATTTAGCATCGGACGCACTCCGCTAGTGCGCCTGAATCGCGTTACTGATGGCGCGCAAGCCAGCGTCATTGCCAAAATCGAAGGCCGCAACCCGGCCTATTCCGTAAAATGCCGCATCGGCGCCGCGATGATCTGGGATGCGGAGCGGCGCGGTCTCCTCAAGCCCGGCCGCGAACTGATCGAGCCCACCAGCGGCAACACCGGCATCGCGCTTGCTTTTGTCGGCGCCGCGCGGGGTTACCCCGTCACGCTGCTGATGCCCGAGACCATGTCGATCGAACGCCGTGCCGTGTTAAAGCTGCTGGGCGCGAAGATCATCCTCACTGACGGCGCTCTCGGCATGGGCGCCTCTATCGAACGCGCCGAACAAATGGTCGCGGCCGAGCCCAACCGTTGGGTGCTGCTGCAACAATTCCAGAATCCCGCCAACCCCGACATCCATTTCAAGACCACCGGTCCCGAAATCTGGGACGATACGCAAGGCCAAATCGACGCCTTCGTCGCAGGCATCGGCACCGGCGGCACCATCACTGGGGTTTCGCGCTACATCAAGCTCGAAAAGAAGAAGCGCATATTGTCGGTGGGCGTGGAGCCGCGCGGCAGCGCCGTCATCAGCCAGACTCTCGCCGGGAAGCCGATCGAGCCCGGCCCTCACGCCATTCAAGGCATCGGAGCCGGCTTTATTCCGGGCACGCTGGATTTGAAGATGTTAGACCGCGTGGAAAAAGTCAGCGACGAAGAAGCCATCGAAATGGCCCGCCGATTGGCGAAGGAAGAAGGGATTCTGTCCGGGATTTCCTGCGGGGCGGCAGTAAGCGCAGCGGTGAAGCTCGCGCATGAGCCGGCGATGAAGGGGAAAATGATCGTGGTGATTCTGCCGGATTCCGGAGAACGCTACTTGAGTTCCGCGCTGGTGGACGATCTGGATTGACGCGCTGCCCCGAATCTGCTGCGGTCGTCTTTAAGCAAGAAAAAGCGGGCGCCAGTTTGGGTGATAAGGGTGAGGGCGCCCGCTGTCGTAACGGGGATTTAATTACCTATAAAACGCATCCCGCTGCCGTCGGGTTACGTCTTCGCAAAAAAAGTTCGCGAAATAACTTCTGCTAGTCCAGTGCTTTATGCCATTCGGCACATCACAGGGGGCCGGGTTCAAATCATCAATAAAGCAGAAACGGCCGCCGCCGGTCTTCAAATTTCTGCACCGGTTCGCGCAGGCGCTCCTCGATGACACCGGGCGCAGTGCCGGCTCTAAGGGCATCCACTGCTTCGCGGCTGCCAATTAAAAAACGGCAAGCCTCGAAATTGATTTTGCCGGGATACAGGCGCTGTAGCGCGTACGCCACGTCCAGCCCCAGGCGCACCGAGTTCAACTGCTCGCGGTTCACGATCACAAACCGCACCCCTTCAATCGTTTTCCCGGCGAATGGCCCGGACGTGGGCTGGAACCTTGTGGCGTAAACTCGCACTCCCGGCAGCACCCAGCGGTTGAGGAATTCCGCGAGCTCCGGGCCATGAATCCAATCCGCGCCGATCTGCTCAAAGGGCGCATCCGTTCCCCGCCCCACCGAATAGTGGGGCGACGCTTCGAGCAGCGCCAGCCCGTCATAGAGCGCCGCGGCGTTCAAGCTGCGCAAGTTAGGCGACGGGTCGGTCCAGGTCAGGCCGGTTGAATCGAACCAGTCGCCGCGCTGCCAGTTCTTCATCTTGGCGACGTGCAGGTCCGCGCCCAATTTATTTTCCTTATTGGCGAACGCCGCCAGCTCGCCCAGCGTCAGCCCATGCCGCACCGGCATGTTGAAGCAACCCACGAAACTGTGCAGGTTATCGTCGAGCAGCGGACCCTCGACATGCGCGCCGGTCACCGGATTCGGGCGGTCCAGCACGTAAAACGGCATCTTCGCCTTCGCGGCCTCCTCCATCGCGTAGAGCATGGTGCACGAATAGGTGTAGAAACGCGCCCCCGCGTCCTGAATATCGAAGACCAGGGCGTCGACATCGCTCAACATAGCGGGCGTCATCCGGTAGCGCCCGTTTTCGTACAGACTCCACACCGGCAAGCCCGTCGAAGCGTCCTTCGCATCCGCCACATCGGGACGGTCTTCTTTCCCGGTGATCCCGTGCTCGGGCGAGAAAAGCGTGGTGATTCGTACGCCGGCCGCGCGCATCGCGTCGACGTTGCGCTGGCCTGCACGAGTCAGACCGGTCTGATTGGTGATCAATCCCACACGTTTTCCCGCGAGTTCCGCGAAATGGTTCGCCTCCATCACATCGAGCCCGGTCAGCACCTCGTGATTCGGCGCGATCATGCGCCGTACGCCAGCGTTTTCCAGCGTTTCGTAAACCGGCTCGCCGCCTTCAACGCCCAATGCGGCGGCCACCACCGTCGCGACCTTCGACCGTAGCGGACTCAAATTCTTGCCGGCCTTGGGATGCACCGAATTGGTCATGAGGATGACGTAGGTTTTTGAGGCTGGATCGATCCATAGCGACGGGCCCGTGAAACCCGTGTGCCCGTAAGACCCGATCGGGAACAACTCGCCGCGTGGCGCGGAAAACCCGGAGTCGATATCCCAGCCCAACCCTCGCAGAATCGGCTGATCCGGCGGCGAATTGGGCGAGGTGAATTTCTTCACCGTGAGCGGCGAAAATAGTTTTCCGCCGCCATCGAGCAGCATCTGCGCGTACTTCGCGAGATCGTCGGCCGTCGAGAATAAGCCGGCGTGCCCCGCCACTCCGCCCATATAGCGCGCTGTCGGATCGTGCACCACGCCTCGAAACGGCAAGCCGGTCGCCGCATCGATCTCGGTGGGCGCAATGCGCGCGCGCAGCGACGCCGCTGGGAGAAATCCCGTTTCCTTCATCCCCAGTGGCGCAAATACCGCTTCCCGCGCATACTCATTCAGCGGCTTGCCGCTCAGCCGGTGCACGATCTCGCCCAGCAGTTCGAAATTGATATCGCTGTAAACGAACCGCGTCGCAGGCGGCGACATGGGCTTCTCCACCAGCGCACGCTCGATGCCGGTCTGGTAGCCGCTCCACGCGGGTTCCAGCGCGAGATCCGGAGGCATCCCGGAGAAATGCGTCATCAAATCGCGCACCGTGATATCGCTGTGTCCCCCCTGAAACTCCGGCAGATATGCGGTAACGGGATCGTCGATGCGCAGCTTGCCTTGCTCGAACAGCTTCATCAGCGACGGCGTGGTGGCGGTCACTTTCGTCAGCGACGCCATGTCGAAAATGGTATCCAGCGTCATGGCCTCGCGCGACGGCACCAGCGCACGGCTCCCGTAGGCCTTGCGATGAACAATCTTGCCATCGTGCCCCACGATCAGCACCGCGCCCGGAATCAAGCCCTCGCGCACTGCCGCGTCCACCACCGCATCGAGCGCCGCCGACCCGGAAAACGTCTCCTGCGCCGTCGCGTACTGCGTGAACAAAATAGCGACTCCCAGCCAGACCAACCTCATAGTGCTCGCTTCGACAACCCCTCTAGCAATTCTCCGAGCTCGAAATCCTTGGCCGTGATGCCCGCCGGCATCGTGGGTGTTCAAATCGACGATCACCTTGTTATAGACATTGAACCACTCGGGATGATGATCCATCTTGTCGATGCCGGCGACGGCCGATTGCATGAAATCCATCGCGTGCTTGAAGTCCGGAAACTTGTATTCGCGATGCAGCTTGCCGCCCTTCAGCGCCCAACCGGCCAGCTTCGGCAGCGCGGCCGCAATCTCGGCATCCGTCATTTTCTTCATTCAGGCCCTCCCGTAAATCGGAATCACCGCGCCGCTGGTATCCGCCGCAGCGTCCGACACCAGGTAGACCAGCAATTTCGCGATCGACTCCGGCTTGACCCAGCGCGAAAAATCCGCCTTCGGCATGGCCGCGCGATTGGCCGGCGTGTCGATGGTCGAAGGCAGAATCACGTTCGCCGTGACGCCAAACTTCTGGCCCTCGGCCGCCACATTCTTTATGAGCGCCACCAGCGCCGCCTTCGACACCGCGTACGCCGCGAAGTTCGGCGATGGCTCCACCGCCATCCGCGTTCCCACCGCTACGATGCGGCCGCGCCCCGCCGCCTGCATGGGTTTCAGCGCCGCACGGATGCAACAAAACGCCGTGCGCAGATTAATGTTCATCATCTTGTCCCAGGTCTCGTCGCTGGTCTCGGCCACGCCCGAGCCCCCTGCAAATCCCCCCACCAAGTGCACCAGCGCATCCAACGGACCGTATTCCAGAGCCTGCTTCACCATGGATTCGCAGCCCTCCGCCGTCGACACATCGGCCGAAATCGTTGCAAACGGCGCGGGCGCTTTCCATCCGCGATCCACGCCGATCACCTTCGCGCCGCTCGCTAGAAATTCCTGGCACACCGCCGTTCCCAGGCCGCCGCTCGCGCCCGTGATCAGGACATTCATACGCTCACTATACATCCAGACCAACGGCGCGCATCAATTCCAGCGCGTTGCTGCGCTCCACCACTCCCGGCCGCAGATGATAGTCGAAATGGATCTCGCCGTTCTCAATGTGATCCTCGAAATGTACGTTGCGCGCCCGCTCGCCCAGCGTTGCGGTGATCTCCGCCAGTGCCAGGTCATGCGTAGTCACCAGACCGATCGCGCCGCGCTCCACCAGACCTTGAATCACCGCCGCCGCACCGATGCGCCGGTCGTGCGAGTTGGTGCCGCTCAGCAACTCGTCAAGTAAGAACAGCGTCGGCTGCCCCGCCCGCGCCAGGTCCACGATGTCCCGCAGCCGGCTGATCTCGGCATAGAACCGCGATTTGTTGTCTGCCAGCGAATCGTTCACGCGGATCGACGCGCCAATGCGCAGCGGCGACACTCGCAAGCGCGCGCAACACACTGGGGCACCCGCCCACGCGAGTGCTGTGTTCAGTCCCACCGCGCGCAGCAGCGTGCTCTTGCCCGACATATTCGAACCGCTCACGATCCACAGCGCACAGGCTCCGTCTAGCTCGGCCCCTAACCTCACGTCGTTGCCGACGGCGTGATCCCGCGGAATCAGAGGATGCCGTACGTCCATCCCGTCGAAGAGCGGGCCGTCGCCGTCCGCCGCCAACTCCGGAAACACCGCGTCCGGCCGCTCATACGCGAACGTCGCGAGCGAACACAGCGCCTCGAACTCGCCCACCGCCGCGATCCATTCTCCGATGTGCGGACCGCACTCCTGCCTCCAGGCCTCAATCGCCATCGTGAACTGCGGGATCCAGATTAGCGGCGCGGCGAACACTCGAAAAAACTGATTGCGCGCCGAGTCCAGATATTCCACGGCTCGTTCCAGTCGCCGGATTTCCGCGGAAGCCGTCAGCCCGTGCACGTCCAGCGCGTGCGTCAGGTTCAAGAGACGCGGTGCCGTGAACGGCTCCTTCTCCAGACGCTCCAGCAGCAGGCGCACCAACTTCAGTTCCCGCGCCGGCGTCGATACCAGAACCGCCACCCTTCGCACGGCGTCCCGCACCACCAATCCAAAGATCAACTCAGCCAGGACCACAGCCAGAAATGGCCGCAGACTGAGCACCTGCGCCACAAATAATCCAAAGGTCAACACCACCGCGCACGCCAGCGCCAGCGCCACCCATCGCGCACCGGGAAAGAAGCGCACCGCAGGTTGCTCGCCCCAGGTCTTCATGGCCTGGTCGTCGATGGCCGTGCGAATATCTTCGCCCATCAGCGCGATGTCTTCACGCAAATCCAGCCTCTCGTGCAACTCGGCCACCGCTGCTTGCCGCGCGGTCACGATATCCGGAGCAGACGGCGCCAGCAACCATCCCGCCAGCATGCGGTCTCCGGTCGCCGTGCGCGACGTCGAAAGCAATTCGAACGCGGACCCCGGACCCAGCAGATCCAAATCGTCGGCGTACAAATGTTTCGGATCGCGAAAAGCCTCGCCCTGGTGGCCCTTGCCGACCCACCGGTTTTCCATCCGCGCCAGCGCGCGTTCGTAGTACGCGCTTCCCCGCAGCGCCGCGTCGCGCCGTTTGTCCGCGTGATCGTGCATGGCAGCGAGCACCACGAAGAGCACCACAGGAATGAGTAACCACCACGGCGAGAGAACCCCCGCGCCGATCGCCAGCCCCGCGATGGCCACCGCCGCCAGTCCCGTCACCAGCCGTGCGTTGCCGAGTTGCCGCGAGCGGATGCCGCTGGCCGCGTGCTCCGTCTGCCAGCGTTCCAAACGCGAGCGGTATTCTTCGAGCGGGGATGCGTCTTGAATGGACAAGGGAGTCCCTTCAATTCTAGTCTGCCCGCCCCCGCGCTCCGTTGTATGCTGGTGGTGCCCGCGCCCAGAGACCCGCCATGTTGCCACGCCTGCGAATGACCCTCGACTTCATCCCTTCGCCGTTCGAGGACAAACCGGGCCTGATGATTCGCGATCCTTTCCATTTTTCCGAAGCGACGCTAATCGTGCCGCCGCCGCTCATCGAATGTCTGGAATTTTTCGACGGCGAGCACAACGCCCTCGACCTGCGGGTGCATCTGGTGCGCCTCACTGGCGACCTTCAAGCCGGCGATATCGAAACCAATCTGCTGAATGCGCTCAGCGAGGCCGGCTTTCTCGAAGATGAAAACTTTGAGCGGCGCCGCGCCGAAACCGAACGTGCCTTCGCCGAGGCGCCCTTTCGGGAGCCCGCGCACGCTGGAACGGGTTACCCCGATGAGCCGGCCGAACTGCGCGCCACCTTCGCGGAATACCTGAATGGTGCAAACTCCAACGGCTCCGCACCGAACCGCACGCTCGCCATTGCCGCGCCCCACGTCAGCCCCTTTGGCGGAGTGGAAGCTTACCGCGCGGCTTACTCCGCGCTCACTCCCGGCGACGCCGAGCGAACTTTCGTCATCCTGGGCACCTCTCACTACGGACATCCCGAACGCCTGGGGCTGACCCGCAAACCTTTCGTCACGCCCTACGGCGAAGCGGTCACGGATACGCGACTGGTGGACGAACTGGAGCGCGCGCTCGGCCCCGCGGCGCTGATGGAAGACTATTGCCACGCCATCGAGCACTCGATCGAGTTTCAGGTAGTCTTCCTGCAGCACCTGTTCGGACCGCGCATCCGTATTCTGCCGATTCTGTGCGGTTCTTACCTCCGCAGCATCTACCAGGGAGGGATGCCAGAAGACGATGAAAACGTCAGCCGGATTTTAGGAACGCTTGGCGATGTGGCCGCTCGTGAGGACGGCAAGCTGCTGTGGGTTCTGGGCATCGACATGGCGCATATGGGCCAGCGCTACGGTGACCGCATGACCGCCATTGCCGGCCGCGATGAAATGGCCGAAGTGGAACAGCGCGATCGCACCCGCATCCAGCGCATGGAATCGGGGGACGCCCGTGGCTTCTGGGACCTGGTGCAGCCGAATCAGGATGACCTAAAGTGGTGCGGCTCCGCGCCCATCTATACGTTCCTCAAAGCCATCCCGCAAGCCCGCGGCGAACTGCTCGGCTACCAGCAGTGGAACATCGACGAAGCTAGCGTCGTGAGCTTCGCCGGCATGCGATTCCACTCGGCATGACGCCCGCATATTACAATCACCAGTGAGTGCGCATCACCATTTCGAAAGAGAATTACCTGAAGGCCATAGCGGAGGCCGAAGGCGAAGGCGAAGTGGTTATCGCCGCCACGCTGGCCCGCTGGCTCCAGGTTTCGCCTCCCGCGGTGACCATGGCTATTCGCCGCTTGAAACGCGACGGCCTGATCCGCGTCACGGCGGCCGGTGAGATCACGCTCGCCCGCGAGGGCCGCGAAATCGCCAACCGCGTGATGAACCGCCATCACCTAATCGAGCGCATGCTGACCGAGATCTTCGGCATGGAATGGTACAAAGTCCACGACGAAGCCGAGCAAATGGAACACGCCGTCTCTGCCGAGTTCGAGAACCGGCTGCGTGAAAAACTGGGTGAAGGCGAATCGTGCCCGCACGGCAACCGTGTCGCCATGGATCGCCCGCAGGACCGGCGCGCGCGCGGCTGGAAACCTCTCGATGAAATCTCCGGCAGCGGCGCCGCACAGGTCACAAGCGTTTTTGAGCGCGACCGGCGACTGCTCGAATATCTGGATGGCCTGGGCATCCGCCCCGGCGCAAAACTGCGCATGATCTCGCGCAATTATGACGAGACGCTCACCCTCAAGGTCGGCGGCAAATCGGTGCAGCTAGGCCGGCCCGCCGCCACCAAAGTGTGGATCACGCAGGCGCCAGCGCCTTAAAATACTCGACGGTTTCGCGCAGGCCGTCTTCGAGATTCACCTTCGGCTCCCAACCCAGCACTCGCTTGGCCTTCGTAATATCGGGGCGCCGCTTCTTCGGATCGTCGTCCGGCAGGGGCTCGAATACGATAGGCAGCTTCTCATTCATCAATCCGCGAATGCGTTCGGCGAATTCCAAAATCGTCAGCTCTACCGGATTGCCGAGATTTACCGGATAACGCTCGTCGGACGACGCCAACCGCACCAGCCCGTCCACCATGTCCGAAACATAACAAAAGCTGCGCGTTTGCGTGCCGTCGCCGAAAATCGTCAGCGGCTGGCCCTGCAGCGCCTGGTCCAGAAACGCCGGCACCACGCGGCCGTCCTTCAAGGCCATGCGCGGACCATACGTATTGAAGATGCGCGCGATGTTGGTGCGCACGCCGTAATAGCGGTGGTACGCCATGGTCATGGCTTCCGCGTAGCGCTTACTCTCGTCATAGCACGACCGCAAGCCCACCGGGTTCACGTTGCCCCAATACGTTTCCACCTGCGGATGTTCCAACGGATCGCCGTAACACTCCGACGTCGAGGTCACCAGAAACCGCGCTCCGTCGCGCCGCGCAATCTCCAGCATGTTGCGCGTTCCCGTCGACCCGGATTCCAGGGTTTCGATGGGGTGCGCCAGATATTCCTTTGGGCTCGCCAGCGACGCCAAGTGCCAGACGTGGTCAAAACGCCCGGCAAGTTCCAGCGGCTGCGTCACGTCATGCTCAATGAAGCGGAACCGCGAGTGGGTCGCCAGATGCGCCAGATTGCGCCGCGAGCCGGTGATCAAATTATCGAGGCCGAGCACGCTATGGCCGTCCGCCAGCAAGCGTTCGCACAAGTGGGAACCGATGAAGCCGGCGGCCCCCGAAACCAAATGTTCCATGCTCTAGATCTTAACGTCAGAGGGAATGTGCATGCTACTTTTGGAAAGGTGCCGGCCTTCTCACCGCTCGAAATCACAGTATTCCTGGTCCTGCTGATTGCGTCGGTCTGCGCTTTCGGGCTGCGCTTCGGCAGGGTCGTGCGTAAGATCCGCGAGGCCAAACCGGACGCCGATTTCAAGCTCGGATCGCTCGCGAAGCGCGCCTGGGATTTCATCGCGGAGGTTCTGCTGCAGAGCAAAGTCATCCGTGAGCGACCTCTGCCCGGCCTCGCCCACGCCTTCGTTTTTTGGGGATTTTGCGCCTTCGCTCTGATTACGCTGAACCATTTGGCTACCGGCGTCGGACTCGCGTTCCTGGCGCGGGATGGCTGGTTCGGCAGATTCTATTTCTATTTCGTTGCCGTGTTCGCGGTGGCCGTCGCGATCTCCATCGCCGGTCTCTTCGTGCGCCGCTTCTTCATCCGGCCGCGGTGGCTGGGCGAAAACGTCTCGACTGAATCCGGCGTCATCGCGTTCCTGATCTTCGTGCTGATGGTCACCTATCTCGCGGCTTTCTGGTATGGCGACTCCAAGCCGCTGTGGTGGACTCATACGCTTGCGCTGCTGGTGTTCCTGCCGCTGATCCCGCACACCAAGCACCTCCACCTGGTGCTCAGCCCGCTCACGGTTTTTCTTTCGCGCGGTGAGTTCGCGCACATTCCGCCGCTCGTGGGCGACGACGATTTCGGGCTCGATACCGGCAAGGACCTCACGCGCATCGTTGCGCTCCAGGCTTATTCTTGCGTCGAATGCGGCCGCTGCACGCAACATTGCCCCGCCGCAAACACGGGCAAGCTTCTCGACCCCAAGAAAATCGCGCTCGGCGTTCGCGACTATCTGAACGACTTCGGCGCCGCCTCCGAAGAGCCGCTCCTCGGCACGCATCTTTCGCAGGAAGCGGTATTTCAGTGCACCACCTGCGGAGCGTGCGAATTCCAGTGCCCGGTCGGTATCGAACACGTGCCCATCATCATCGGCCTAAGGCGCGGCGCGGTGAACACCGGCAAGTGGGAGGACGAGTACGGCACCAAGCTCTTTCTGGCGCTCGAACGCAACGGGAACGCACTCGGCTTCAGTTCTTCCGAGCGCGACAAGTTCATTCAGAAGCAGCAATTCCCGATCTTCGACGGGACTCAGGAATACTGCCTGTGGCTCGGCTGCATGGGCGCCTACGATCCGCAGGGCCGCGAGATCGTCGCTTCGTTTGCGCGCGTGATGGCGCACCTGGGAACTACTTTCGGAGTCCTCAAAAAAGAGAAATGCACTGGCGATCCGGCCCGCCGCCTGGGCAACGATTTGGTGTTCCAGCAGCTCGCCGAACATAATCTGGAAGCCTTGACGCAGGCGAAGGTAACCCAGATCGTCTCCATATGTCCGCATTGCGTCCGCACTATTTCCGTCGACTGGAAAGAATTCGGCGTCGCGCCCGAGATCGAGCATCACAGCGAGTTCATGGCACGTCATCAGAATCAGCTTCCGCGCGCCGGCACCGGCAACAAGATCGTGTATCACGATCCCTGTTATCTTGGGCGCTATCGCGGCACCTATGACGAACCGCGCGCGGTACTGGCGCTCTCCGGAGAAGTGATCGATCCCCCGCGCTCCCGCGAGCGCAGCTTCTGCTGCGGCGCCGGCGGCGGACTCGCCTTCCTCGGCGAAGAAACCGGCGAGCGCGTCAGTCATAACCGCGCTCAGGAACTGGTGACGACGGGCGCGAACATTGTAGGTACCGCCTGCCCGTTCTGCAACACAATGTTTCGCGATGCGCTCGCCGCCGGCACCGGAGCCGCGACGCCACAACTCCTCGACATCGCCCAGATTGCAGCCGCCTCGCTTCCCAAATGAAGATATCCTAAAGGGCGATGCGAACCATCGTCACCTTCGCTCTCTTCGGACTGCTGGCCCAAGGCGCGCCTAAGCCCGCCCCCAAACCAGTGCCGAGACTAACCGCCGAGCAACGCACCGCGCAAGCGATGTTGCGATCGCTCAATCTGCATGATCGGATTGCACAACTGGTCATCGGCGTCTGCTATGGCGACGTCCCCGGCGCCGGCACCAAGGAATACATAAAATTCCGCCACTGGGTGAAGGACCTCCACATCGGCGGACTCATCATGAACAATCGCGTGCAATACGGCCTGGTTCGCAACGCCGAGCCGCACGCCATGGCGCTGTTCTTCAATCAGATGCAGAAGTTATCGAGGACGCCTTTACTGATCGGCGGGGACTTCGAGCGTGGCTCTTCCATGCGCGTCAGCGACACCATTCGCTTCCCGTTCAACATGGCATACGCGGCGGCGCGCGACGTCGAAGCTTCGCGTCATCAGGGCCTTGCCACCGCCCGTGAAGCGCGCGCACTCGGCGTCCAGTGGATCTTCGCGCCGGTCGCCGACGTCAATAACAATCCGCAAAATCCCGTTATCAACATTCGCTCTTACGGCGAAAATCCGGAAGAGGTCGCGCACCACGTTGCGGCCTACATCGACGGCGCGCATTCCGATCCCAAGAATGTTGTGCTGGTTTCCGCCAAGCATTTTCCGGGCCACGGCGACACCAGCATCGACAGCCATCTGGATCTGGCGCGAGTCGACGCCAGCCGCGAACGCATGAATGAAGTTGAATTGAAACCCTTTCAGGCCGCGATCGAGCACCACGTCGATTCCATCATGACCGCCCACCTGACTGTGCCCGCCATCGAGCCGGAAAATATTCCGGCCACGGTTTCGCGCCGTGTTCTCACTGGCTTGCTACGCGAGGAATTGGGATTCAAAGGACTAGTGGTCACCGACGCCATGGATATGGCAGGCCTCGCCAAACAGTTTGCCAGCGGAGAAGCCTCCGTGCGCGCCATCGAAGCCGGCGCCGATGTGCTGCTGATGCCGCCTGATCCAGACGCCGCCATTCGGGCCGTGCTGAAAGCGGTCGCCAGCGGCCGTCTCTCGCGCCGGCGCATCGACGAGAGCGCTCTGCGCATTTTGGAAGCCAAGGTTCGCGTTGGTCTCCCCAAAAAGAAGATCGTAGACCTGAACGCCATAAGCGATGCGCTCGACGCAGACGACGAGGCGGAGCGCTCGCAGAGCGTCGCCGATCGCGCCCTGACTCTGGTTCGTAATGAAGGGGCCGTCCTGCCCCTCTCGGCCCCGAATCAGGCGTGCCTGGCGGTGTCGGCTGGAATCCGCCTCTCGTCCTTTGGCCAGCGCCTGGCTGAAGAATTTCGCCGGCGCGCGCCGCAAGCCCGCATCGTGTTCATCGACAACTCGCTGCCCATGGCGGCTCTCGACGCAGTGACTGGCGACGTTTCGGCGTGCTCCGCGCTGGTGTTCGCCACGTTCACGACCAGCCCCATGCTGGCCGGCGATCTGCCCGCCTATCTGGAAAAGCTTTCTGCGAGTTCAACGCCGGTAGCTCTGATCTCCTTTGGCAGCCCGTATCTGCTCTCCGGATTCCCCAAGGTTGCCGCCTATCTAGCCGCGTTCAGCACGGCAACGCCGTCTGAAGTCTCCGTCGCGAAAGCGCTGTTCGGCGAGATCCCCATCACAGGCCATATGCCCGTCACCATCCCGGACTTCGCGCAGTACGGCGACGGCATCCAGCTTCCCGCTAAAACTCAATCCGCTCCATCAGCGAATTAAGCTGGCTCTCGAGCGCCGCTTTCTTCTTGCGCAGGTCGCTCTGCGTATCTCGCAGCGCCGCCAGCTTGGTTTCCGCCGCCGCCAACTGACGCGCATATTGCTGTACTTGATCCTGCTGCCCATTGACGCGGTTCAGGCTCTCGATGTTGCTGCGGATACGGCTCTGATCCTGCGTCAGGCTGGTGATATCCGCGTCGGCTTGCCGCAGAGCCGCATCATTAGCAGCTACCTCGGCCTTCATCTGCGCGATCTGATCGAGTTGCCGCCGCGCGGCTTCGTTCAGCGTTTTGTTCTGAACGTAGACCGCCAGCACATCCGGCGTGAGATTCGACACCGATAGAGTTTGATCGTAGACATGTTCCTCGCGAACCGGGAAGGCCTCGGTCCCCGACGCCGCCAGTTTCACTTCGAATCGATAAGCGCTGGGAGTGGTCTCGCTGGGCTTGCGTTCCATCAGCGTGTAACCGGGCCTCTGCGAGTGCTCGATCACCAGTGTCTTGGCTTTGGCGTCCACATTTTTGATGGTGTACGTTTTGGTCTCCTGCACGGCGGAACGCGCCGTCAAGATGCCTCGTTGAAAGTGAATCTCGCGAACCACCGCCTGCGACGAATTTAACGCAGTAGTGATGCGCGTTCCCAAATCCACCCCGTAACTGATCAAGCGCTTGTCGCCCATCGGCAGCGTCTCTACCAGCGCCTCGCCCGCATACGTCCCGTCGTCGTACACCGTGATCGGACCGCCATCCAGCGTCTTGCCGGTGTTGTTAGTAAGCTCAGCCGCATCCCGTGGATTAAGGCCGTAGCTCTCCGAATACACCAGCAGCTTGCGCGCGCCAATCTTCTGTTGCAAGAAAGGCAGCATCGCCGACTCGCCTTGTTTCACCGTGACCGGAGCAGCGAAACTGTATTCAAACAGTTCGCCGGCTTGGCGTGCATCGGCGGTCGCAGCGAAAGACGAGGGGGCCATGCTAGAGTAAAAAGCGTTTCCCCCGAATCCCCCAGTTCCACTGGCGATTTGCAGTCGGGCTGCCTGCGGCGGCGGCGCCGCTGCCTTATTCATAACCTCGTCCTTCGCCCCTTCCATCGCCCCCGCATAAACCACCGGCGCCGCCGCTTGATTCTCCGCCAGCTCCGCGAACGGCCGCTGCACGTAGCGCGGCTGATACAGTTGCGTAATGAACGACACCGGCTTCCCCGACACCACCGCCAGCCGCACGTTATTCCAGTCGTCCCCCGACGTATTGTCGACAATCGCCCAGCCTTCAAGCGTCGGCTCGGCCGCCGCGCCGAACATCAAACGGTAACTCGATTTCCACACTGCCGCCGGCGTCATGTAACCCGCCGTCAACTTCCGCGTCCCCGACCCCACCGCGTCGATATACACGCTGCGTCTGTCCCGCGCGTGCGATTGATTGAGCACTGTCAAATACGCCGCCAGTTGGGCTTGCAACTTCGGATCGCTCAGCTTCACGGCGCTGGCCGCGCCCAAATCGAAACTGCGGATATCGCCGGAGTCCATGAGCAGTACCAGGACCTCACGCTGCGACTTATCGGACTCCTGCACCACCCTCGCGCTGATGATAATGCCAGCCGCATCGCCGGCACCCAGCTTCAATTCGATGCGCGCGCCTTTCATTTGATCCAGGAACGCCGCCAGCGACGCACCCGCCCCCAACTGGAACGGGAAATCGGCCAGCCGCTTCTCCAACGGATCGCTCGAATCGTAACGCACGCCGTTCACCTTTCCGCCATTGCCGTCGGTGATCGTTAGCGACTTCAGCACGTCGTTCATGTCGCCCGGCTTGAAATCCAGGCGGGCCGTCTCGCCCGGCTTCAGCTCGCCCGCACGCTCCAGATGCGCCACACCGTGCTTATACAGCGTTACCTCGGTGATGGGAAGATCCGCGGCGGAGAGCGCCGGAAGCAGACACAAGGCCGGCCAAATGCGCCAAAACATTTTGGTTTCCTCCTGTTTTATGGGGGCTTGACAGGAACAAGCGCCAAGCGTCAGACTTAACTCATTGTCCATTTCAGTCTATCGGACGGGAGAACTTCACTCTTGCATAGAAATTTGACGCCGGGCGCGCAAAATAAGTTGCTGGGGCGGGTGCTGAGCGGAGCTCTGCTGTTGGCCGCCGCTCCCGGGCTGATGGCGCAGACCACCGATCAGAGCACTTACCAAGGGCCGGGGATTTCCAGCCCCGGGATAGCCGATGTCGGCAGACGCAGTGGCGAGCAGGTTGACCTGCGCTACTACTTCGGCGTTTCCGGTATCGTAGATAGCTCCATTTTGCCCTACTTTACAGATCTCCAGAAGAACTTGATTCACATTCCCTATCTGTATGGATTCGAAGTGGATGGCGGTCTCTACGGAGTACATAGCTGGAAGCATTCCCAACTGGGACTGAACTACGTTGGCTCCTACACTAAGTACGTCAATTCTAACGGCTTTAACAGCAACAATCATTCCTTGACCCTGGGCTATACGGATCAGATTTCCAGGCGACTGATGCTCGACTTGCACGAGTCCGCGGGAAGTCTCACCTACGGCACCGGGGCAGTGGCCAATGCGGCATCGAGTGACCTCGACACTTCCTTCACTCCCGCGACACGTTTGTTCGACACTCACACGTACTTCCTCCAGTCGTCGGTGTCTGCATCCTACATACAATCCACGCGTATGTCTTATACTGCCGGCGTGACCGCCTACCTCCAGAACCTAAAATCACTGGGTTTGTCCAACGCGTGGGGCTACACTTTCAATGGAAACATGATGCGGCGAATGTCCAAGAGCGCGACCTTGGGCGTTACGTACGCGTATTCACACTTCGAGTTCCCGGGATTTTCCAGCACGTCCGATTCGCATACCTTCCATGGGCTTTACGCCACTGGCTTCGCGCGATTCTGGACCCTTTCGATCGAGGCGGGCGCAACCCTCTCGCAGGGTAGAAGTGCCGTTAGCTATGCTCTCAATCCAGTTCTGGCCGCTCTCTTCGGCCAATCGACGATCGAAGGAATCGCTAATTTCAAGACGATCTACCCCAGCGGTACGGTCGCGCTGAAGCGGCAGTTCCGGCATGCCGCTCTCGGAATCGATTACTTCCGCGGAGTGAACAGCGGAAATGGATTCTACACCACGGGGCGTTTGGACAACGCACACGCGTCCCTCAGCTATACCGGCCTGCGCAAAGTGAATCTGGGCGTGGATGGCGGCTACTATCACCTCAAGTCCATCGGGCAGAATCTAGGGAATTACTCCCAATATTCGGCGGGAGCTGGCATCACCTACACTCTGGGCCATGACATTCATGTATCGGCACGCTACGACTTTCGCGATCAAGGAATCGACGCCTCCCACTATTTGAACCGGGGTTATCGCGCCACCTTGGGCCTGATGTTCAGCCCCGGCACCCTTCCCCTGTCGTTGTGGTAACGGTCGCCCGCCGCGAACGCCATGGGTTTCCCCCGCCTGCTCCTGGTAGAAGATGAACCGGCCCTGGCGGATCTCCTGAAAAAATATCTGGAACGGCTGGGTTACCAGGTAGACGCGTGCGCTCAAGCCGATGCCGCGCTGGCGCTGCTGGATGCTCATCCGGAAGACTACGCGCTTTTGATCACGGACCTGTCTCTGCCCGACATGAGCGGTGACGAGTTGATGACTCGATCGCGCATACGCGCTCCGCATCTGCCCGCCATTATTGCCAGCGGCTATCCTTACGAGCCCCGCGCCGAGGGCGTCGAGTTCCTGCAGAAGCCTTTCTTGCCCAACTTGCTGGCGGAAGCCGTCAAGCGGGCGCTCAAGGCTTAGCAGCCCGTGTCTAAAAACACTTTCGCATAAGATTGTTTGGGCGTAAAATCAGGCATGGCGATGGGGACGAAGCAAGCCAGGCAGAAGCAGGAAGAGCTGTTTTACGCGAGCGAGCGGACCGAGACGCCGGGGCATCCGTTTTACGAGCAGTTGAACCGGGTGCTGGAGCGAGGCGGGGTTCGACGCGTTTTGCGAGGAGCGGTGCCGCGGGTTCTATCACGCCAAAGCTGGGACGGCCGTCGCTGGCTCCGGGCGTGTATTTCCGGCTGCTGCTGATCGGATTCTTTGAAGGGATCGGGAGCGAGCGCGGCATCGGCTGGCGGGTGGCCGACAGTTTGAGTCTGCGCCGGTTTCTGAACTACGGGCTGACCGAAGCCACGCCGGATCACGTGACGATCTCGCGAACGCGGCGGTTGCTGGATGAAGCGACGCATCAGGCGGTGTTCACGTTTGTGTTGACGGAAGTGGCGCGGCGCGGAATGCTGAAAGGCAAAACCATCGGGATCGACGCGACGACGCTGGAAGCCAATGCGGCGATGCGCTCGATCGTGCGGCGGGACACCGGCGAGAGTTACATGGAATATCTGCGGCGGCTGGCGACGGAGGCGGGCATCGACGCCACCGATGACGAGGCGGTGCGGCGCATGGATCGCAAGCGGAAGAAGAAGACGTCCAATGAGGAGTGGGTGAATCCGCACGATCGGGAAGCCGAAGTGACCAAGATGAAGAGATGGCGCGACGCACTTGGCCTACAAGGCCGAGCAGGCGGTGGATCTGGACACGGGCGCGATCGTGGCGATCACCACGCAGGGCGGCGCGACGGGGGACACGACATCGGTGCAGGAGACCTTGCCGGCGGCCGGTTTCGCGGTGGCCGAACAGATCGCCACGCCCACCGCGCAAGGGCCAGTACAAGGTGCACGAACAAGGGCATGTGCGAAGTGGTGACGGACAAGGGTTATCACAGCGGCGCGGGTTTGGCGGCGATGCGCGAGATGGGCGTTCGGACTTACGTTTCGGTTCCCCAACAACCGCGGCGCAACTGGAAAGGCAAAGCCGAGCAACAAGCGGCGGTGTACGCCAACCGGCGGCGCGTGGAAGGCGAGCGGGGCAAGCGTTTGTTGCGGCGGCGCGGCGAGTTTCTGGAGCGTCCCTTCGCGCATCAGTATGAGACGGGCGCGCTGCGAAGATTGCACGTGCGCGGCCGGGGCAACGTCGCCAAGCGAGTGTTGTTGCAGGCCGCGGCGTTCAATCTCGCGCTGATTCTGCGATCCATCACCAAGGCCGGAACGCCGAAAGGTCTGGCGGACCTGAAAACCAAGCTACTTTGCGCTCTATGGCGCGTTCTGGCCGCCCTTCCGCCGCTTTATGCGCCCATTACCAGCTCCGTAGCTGCGTTATCGCCGATTTCGCTGGGGAAGCCTTACCCGCTCGCAAAACTGCGATCCAGTTCGTCAAAAGTCAGCCATTGCCGAAACTGGGTGTTCTGACACGGGCTGTTAGGGCCTCTCTTAAGGATTCTCTAATTCCGGCCGCACAACCCGGGCGGCGCGCACATACCGGAGGGGCAGGATGGCATGCTGTCCTGGGCGCTGGCGCTGGTGCGCGCCGCGAAAGTGGAAACCTGTGTAGTCACACGATCATGTCCGCAGGAAGGGCACTCAACGCCGTTCGCTTCGGCGCTCCTTCGCACCAGTTTCTCGAACTTGCTGCCGCAATCGTCGCACAGGTATTCAAAGATAGGCATAGTCCGCTCTCATTCTATCAATCGATCAATCCGTTGGCGCCCGCTACACACCGGGATGCAGCACCGCGCTCAGGCGCGCCTCCAGCCAGATGAGCGCCAGCAGCAGGAACACGATTACCGAACCCACCAGTGGCAGTTCCATCACCGCGCGCACGTCCAGCAGCCACACGAAGTAGCCCAACATGCAGGGAGCCAGTAATCCGCCCACCATCGCGAAGGAAAAAATGCCGTTGTAGAATCCCGGGTGGTAATACGGGAAACGGTGTCCGATCTTCTCCACTACCAGCGGATAGATAGGCGCAAATGCCGCTCCCAGCAGCAGCACTCCGCTCACAGCGCCGAAGCTGTTATTGGTGTCCAGCAAGATTGTGCAGGCGAACATGGCCATCAAGACGCTTCCCACCAGCAGCCGCGTGTGCCGCACCAGCGGCAGCATCCACTGCGCCACCAGACGGCCCACCAACAAGGCCATCCAGTACATCGCGAGAATCAGCACGGAGTCGGCCGGGCTCATCCCCAGGCGCTGGCTCAAAAACAGCGGCAGCCAGCCCGCAATCGCCCATTCATTTCCGAATTGAAAGAATAGAACCAGGCTGAATAGGACCGCGCCGGGGCTCTTGATTTCCGCCAAAACCGCGCGCGCCTGTTGATCGGTGGACGGTTCATGCGGAGCGAAACGCGTGCGTGCGTAGACGATGGCAAAAAATGCCGGAATCAGCGCGATCCAAATTTGAATGGCCGCCGCGGTGTAGAAATAAAAGGTCTGCGAAATCAGAAGCGCCACGCTGAAGCACCCTAGCCCGAATAGGATACCGCCCATATTGACCGTAGCCGCGGGGTCCTGCCGGTACATTGGCGAGATGGCGTGAAAGATTGCGGTATGCAGCAGCCCCGCGGCGGCGCCCAGAAGCAAAATAGCCGGCAGCCGCCACCACGCGATATAAGGCGGCGAGAAGAACGCCAGATCGAACAGCGCCAATGACGCCAGAGCGCAGGCCAATGACAGAGTGCGCCCCAGGCCCAGCTTTTCCATCAGCGGCCGCGCCGGGCGCACCGACGCGAGCACACCCAGGATCAAGGCCACGAAGTATAGCCCCACCATCCAGTAATCCGGCCGCAGATGATGGCCCCAGGAAGGCAGGATCGCCCCCAGGAATCCCAGAAGGATTCCGGATACAAAAAATCCCGCTAACGCCCTCCGCGGACCCGCAGGCGCGCCCGTTCCCGGTCCGCCCGGGGGAGTTGTGGCCATTGCCACTGGCGGTATTTCTGGAACCACGCGCATTTAATCCCGCTGCCCGCTTAGAATCGCTCTTCGGGCACTTCGCCCAACTTCACCGCGACGTCCAGCAACTTCCCGGCGCGGAAAACTTTCACCGTAATGGTATCGCCCGGACGCTTGCGCGCAATCGCTCGCGCCAATGCATCCGACTCGGTCACCGGCTTGCCCTCAACCTCGGTAATGAAATCACCGCCAACGCCCAGCCGCTCGTTGCCCACCAACACCACGTCGCGATAACCCTTCAATCCCGCCTGCTCCGCCGCCGACCCGCGTCCTACTTCCTGAATCAGGAGGCCGCCCCCCGTCGGCAGTTTCAATTCCGCCGCCAAATCTCCAACGATGAAGACCGTCGACGCTCCAAATCGCGGGCGCCCGAAACTCTTGCCGGCGCGGAAATCTTCCAGCATGGCTTTGGCGCGGTTAATGGGCATCGCGAACCCGATACCGATGTTGCCGCCGCTAGGCGCCAGAATCGCGGTATTGATGCCGATCACATTCCCTTGCGAATCGAGGAGCGGCCCGCCACTGTTACCTTCGTTGATAGCCGCATCGGTCTGGATCAGGCCTTCGAGCGTGCTGTTCTCGTTACGAATCTCGCGCCCCAGCGAGCTCACGACGCCGGTAGTCAGCGTGCCCGAAAACCCAAAGGGATTCCCGATAGCCAGCACCTTTTGCCCTACCTGCAGCCCGTCCGAATCACCCAGCTTTAGGAACGGCACCTTCTTCTTAGGATCGATCTGGATCATCGCCAGATCGTCGGCGCGGTCCGCCACCAGCACCTTCCCGGTATACCGGCTGCCATCCGCAAAACGCACTTCGATTTTCGAGCTGCCGCTGATCACGTGATTATTCGTCAAAATGCGCCCGTCGGGACTAATGAGGAAGCCCGATCCCAGAGCGCGCGTCGGCACCATCTCAAAGAAAAATGTCTGCTGATAAACCGTGCTAGTGATATAGGCGACGCTGTCCTTGGCCGCCTTATAGATATCGATGTTATTGAGTTCATCCCCGCCCAGTCCCGCCGAGTGGGCCACCGTTGGTCCGCTCCACAGAGGCCCCGAATAGCGCCGCAGAGGAGAATTCGGAGCAGTGGTGATATACACAAATGCGCCCACCAGCACCAAGGCGATGAAAAGAGTTCGAAATCTCATAAGTTGGAGGATTTTATGGGTTCTATTTACGGCTCCAGCGCTAACAGGGCTTGATATACCGCCTTGGTCTGCGCCAGCGTGCTTTCTTTCGCTCCCGACGTATCGATAACATAGTCGGCATACTTAATCTTCTCCGCCAGCGGCATCTGCCGGCTCAACCGGTCCAATACCTGCTCGCGAGTCATGCCGTCGCGCGATATTGCACGCTCAATCTGCTGCTCTTCGCTGCACACGGCCACGATCAGCTTCGCATAATTGCGGAAGCTGCCCGTTTCGACTAGTATGGCAGCTTCCACCACCGCGATGCCATGGGGATGCGTCACGGCGTACTCGTCCATTGAACGGCGCTCGCGGGCCCACACCGGCGGATGCACCAGCGCATTCAGGGCCGAAAGCCGCTGGCTGTCGTGGAAAACCAGGGCTGCGAGCTTGGGCCGGTCGATCGTGCCATCCGCCCGCACGATTTCCGGACTGAATTCTCGAATGACGCCGTCGTACGCTTCCCCGCCCGGCTCCAGCACCTGATGTCCCAACTCGTCCGCTTGGATCAGCAGGCATCCCAGGTCCGCGAGCGCGCGTCCGACAAAGCTCTTGCCGCTGGCTAATCCGCCGGTGAGGCCGACCCGCAACATGAGTTATGCGGCACCCTGATGCCGTTCGGCCAGCCCCACCGTGTTCGACATCAGCATGGCGATGGTCAGCGGCCCCACACCTCCCGGCACCGGCGTATAGGCGCCGGCCACCCGCGCTACGTCGATCGGGTTCACGTCTCCCACTACAGCTTTGCCCTTGCTGGCGAACTCTTCGGAGCGTCCCAGCCGCGCCGCCTCCGCCGGGTCCGTAATGCGATTGATACCAACGTCCACGACGGTTGCGCCCGGCTGGATGAAATCGGCCGTGACGAATGCCGCGCGGCCGATGGCCGCCACCAGAATATCCGCCCTGCGGCACAGTTCCGGCAGGTTCACGGTGCGCGAGTGGCAGATGGTGACGGTGGCGTTCTCCTGCAACAGCATGAGCGCCATCGGCTTCCCGACAATATCGCTGCGCCCCAGCACTACCGCGTACCGTCCGGCCATCGGAATCCGATAATGCTTCAGCAGCTCAATAATCCCGGCTGGCGTACAGGACCGCGGCGCGGGCCGTCCCGCCACCAGGTAGCCCACGTTCATGGGATGAAATCCGTCAGCGTCCTTATCCGCGGCTACTGTCTCCAGCACCCGCCGCGCGTCGACGTGCTTCGGCAAGGGGATTTGCACCAGAATGCCGTCGATGTCCGAGCGCCCGTTCAGCTCCTCCACCCGCGCCACCAGCTCTTCGGTAGTTGCCGTTTCAGGAGGCGTCAGCTTTTCGCTGAAAATGCCCAGTTCCGCGCACGCTTTTATCTTGCTGCGCACATAAATTTCAGAAGCCGGATCGTGCCCCACCAGCACCACGGCCAGCCCCGGAGGCCTGCCCAGCTTCTGAATCCGCGGCTTCAAGCGGGAAAGAATTTCCTGCTGCACCGCCATGCCATGAAGGATTATGGACATTCCTTGACGAGTCTAACAGAGGGGCTCCTACGGCTTTGGCTAGAACCATGACGTGGGTGACGTACTGGTGAAAAGGCCCGACGGGCTCACGCGGAATCCCAGCTCGTTCAGCGGGTTCGAGGATGACTCAATTCTGATTGTGCCTTGAGCACCGATGGTCTGCGGATATCTCACTGTCGACGTGAAGGAAAGATGGTTTCCGCGAAGTAGCGTAAACGAGTCGGAGGCGATCTGATTCCCGTTACCGTCGTAGAACGTGATGAAGATGGAAATATCCTGAAACGTTTCCTGGTTCACTAGCGCCACTCCAGACGAGTAGCCATTCGTGTGATCGAACGGAAGCACCCACTTCTGCGATAAGGAAAAGTCGAGAGGCTCCGACACTTCAATGGGACGCGACACCGTGGGCGGCCGGAGGAACAGCACTGTTCCCGCGACATTTGCTCCGGGAGTAATCACAAATCCCGGCCCCGGCGCCAAAAAGATGGTCTCCATTAGCGCCCAACCTTGCGTCAGCCCCGCATTCGTCCCGGCGGTAGTGATGACCACATTCCCTCGCGGGGGGATCGTCTCGTAAACGAACGTGCCGGTTCCGAAGTTGCTTTGCAGCGAGAGCGGGGAGCCATTCTCCGCGAAGAAACTCAACTTGTACTGACTGGGTCCGGCGTCGATATTATTCAGCGACACCGAGGTTTGCCAGCCGTCCCCGTCCACGAGGTGGGTAACCACTGCGCTCTGGCCGGCGAATGTGGACTGCTGGGCGAGAGCCGCGGATCCGCAAAGCAATGCCGCGATGAGAACAATCTTCATTTGGTTACGACCCTTCCTGTGTTCTGAGAACCTCTCATCCCATTCCGGGTGGTCTATCTTCAAACTGATACACTACCACAGAGGGCCTCCGTGTTATTCTTCCGTTTAGATGGCGACCAAAGCCTTCATCGTCACGCCGGAGCAGTATCTTGCCACCCAATTCGAGCGCGAACCCGAGCTAGTTCGCGGCGAAATTGCGGAGCGCCCCTTGCCCAATCTAATCCACGGCAGAACTCAACAACGCCTGGCAGTGTATCTGGACGGTGTAGGCTATTGCTGCACCGAAGTCCGAATGCGGCTGACCGAGGACCTCTACCGCATTCCTGACGTAGCGGTATTCGAGGGAAGAGGGCCCGAGGAAACTGTCCCCGCTTCTCCGCCTTTGCTGGTCGTCGAAATCAGCTCGCCTGACGATCGCCTGGACGCCATGCTGCAAAAACTGGAGGAGTATCGAGTCTGGGGCGTCCAGCATATCTGGCTGATCGAGCCAGATCTCAAACGAATTCACATCTACGACCACGGTTCGCTCACACAGGTCTCGGGCCTGGATCTGCCGCAGTTTGGCTTCGCCGTCACCGCCGAGCAAGTGTTCGCCTAGACCGCGGTGCGTTCGCGCTGTTGCTACTTTTTAACGTCGCGATGCGTTTCCTTGACGCGGTAGCCGGCGGCCGCCAGCCGCTTGCGGATTTCACTCGCGATCAGCACGCTGCGGTGGTGTCCCCCGGTGCAACCGAACGAAATCGTCAGGTAGCTCTTGCCTTCCGCGATATAGTGCGGCAGCAGATAGATCAAGAGGTCCGAGATGCGTTCGATGAACTCGGTGGTCTGCGGAAAAGAACGAATGTAGCGAGCCACGCTCGGATGCTTGCCGCTATAGTTCTTGAATGCCGGAATGTAGTTCGGATTGGGCAGAAACCGCACGTCGAACACCAGGTCGCTCTCGGCCGGCACTCCGTGGCGGTAGCCGAAACTGGTTACCTGCACCAGGATATCCGGCGACCCCGTTTCCCCTCCGAAAGTCCGGTGAATGGTTTCCCGCAACTCATGCACATTGAATTTGGTGGTGTTGATGATGGGGTCCGCCAGCTTGCGGATGGGCTCCAACTGCTCGCGTTCGCGCCGGATGCTGGCACTGACGCTTTGAGCGGTGCCCAGCGGATGCGGGCGCCGGGTCTCACTGAAACGACGAATGAGAGAAGACTCGTCGGCCTCCAGGAAGATCAGCCGTGCTGGCACCATCTGCCGGATGCGTTTGTATAAGGCCGGAAAGCGCTCGAGAGCCGCGCCTTCACGGATATCCACCACCAGCGCCGCCCGCCGGATCGTGGGCGCGTCTTTGGTGAGTTGGGCGAACTTGAGGATCAGCTCGATGGGGAGATTGTCCACCGAATAGTAACCCAGGTCTTCCAGGGCCTTGAGGACAGTTCCCTTGCCCGAGCCGCTCAACCCGGTGATGATCACCAGTTCGGTTTGGGGTGCACTTGCCGACTTTTTCATCGCTTCGCGAGGAGACCGGCCTGTCAACGAAGCGACGCGAAGTCGTTGTCGGCAACCGGCTCCTAGGTTTCGATTAGATCATAATGGCCGTCGCGCCGCCGGATCAGCATGCAAACCACTTGCTTCTCGGCGTCACGATAGGCCACGTAATCGCGCCCGTCTTCCATCTCGAGCAGCGCCTCTTCGAGCGTGATGGGTTTGCGGCGCTCGTGATGATTGGGACGGAACACACGCGCATCGGGGCTGGCAGGAGTCCGCCTAACCTGTCCGTTATTACCCGCGGCGGTTTTCCCCGCCGCAAGCTTGCGCGCGGGCGCGGGCTTTGATACTCCCGGCTGGGCATCTTTCGCGCTCACCACTTTGATCGAATCCGACCGGCGCATCGTCCCGCGCCATTTGGCGCCTTCCTTGGCCGCCTGTTTTTCGATCCGGTCGAGCGCCGCGCTCATCGCTTTAAAGACGTCGCTATGGGAGCCAATTCCCACCAACTGGTGATTGTGAACGTGCAGCGTGATCTCCGCCTTGTGGAGATGCCGCTCGCTGGTCACCACCACATGCACTTGTTTTTCCCCGCGTCCGTCCACCAGCTTGGATAGCTTGGCAAATTTGATGTCCAGCTTGTGCTGCAGAATAGCCGGAAGACCGCTCTTGATGCCCTTATAGCTGACCTTCATGTTCGGAAAATCTCCGTCTTACTTGCGAACGCGTCTTTGATGCGTGGAAGGAATACGCATATCCTCGCGGTATTTAGCTACCGTGCGGCGAGTCACCTGTATGCCTTCGGCCTGCAGGCGTTCCGTAATATGTTCGTCGGTGAGTGGATGGGCTGTATCCTCCTCTTCGATCATCTTTTTTACTCTGCGCTTCAGGATCAGCAGCGGCGTACCGCCGCCCGACGGCCCCTGCACCGCTTCCGAGAAGAAGTAACGCAGCTCGAATACCCCTTGCGGCGTATGCGCGTACTTGCTCGAAACCGCGCGGCTGACGGTGGAAGGATGCACGCCGATCTCCTCCGCGATTTCCTTGATCATCATGGGCTTCAGGAAATCGATCCCATCCTCCAGGAAATCCATCTGCCGCCGCACAATCGACTGGCAGACTTTAAGGATGGTGTGCTTGCGCTGTTCAATGTTCTTCATCAATTGAATCGCGCTGGCGTACCGCTCCTTCACATAGTTGCGGACTTCCTTATCCGGCTCCTGATTCCGGTCCAGCATCCGCCGGTATTGCGGATTCAGGCGCAGTTGCGGCACATCTTCATCGTTGATCTGGATCAGGTAATCGTCGCCGTCTTTCGAGATGTAGACGTCCGGTTCCACCTGCCGCGCCCCCGGACCCGAATAGCGCAGGCCCGGTCGCGGGTCCAGATGCCGGATCACATCCACGGCAATTTCGATGTGCTCCAGCGGCCGGTGCAGAACCTTCGCCAGTTCCTTGAATTGCTTCAGCTCCACCAGTTTTATGTGATCGGCAAGGATCTGCCATGCCACGCCGCCCTTGCCATTGCGGCTCTCCACCTGCAACATCAGGCATTCGCGGAGGTCCGCCGCTCCCACCCCGGCGGGATCCAACGTGTGGACCACGCGCAGTGCTTCCGCCATCACGGCGGGCTCGTGACCCTCGGCGGTGGCAATCTCCTCGGACGTGGAAGTCAGGTATCCGTTTTCGTCCAGGTTTCCGATGATCCCTTCGGCCGCGTCACGGACGTCTTCGGGCAGCGCGATCAGCGCCAGTTGCGAGTGCAAATGATCGGTGAGCGTTACCGGCGAGGACAGGAATGTTTCAAAGGATGGCTTCTCGGAAATTTCAGAAGCTGGGCTTTTGTAACCGGGGTCGAGGTAATCGTCGAAGTAAGACCCGAAATCGATTTCGTCGAACGGGTCGGCGGCCTTGGTCTCCGGGTTTTCCACCGTCCCCGCGAGCACCTGGTCCGCAGCCGGGTCGTCCGGCCCCACACGTGGAGCTGCGCCATCGAGCGAGTTCACTACTCGGGCCTGGGGGTCAAATTCCGCCTCGACCCCATCTACCTCGATCGGTCCCGCAGTCACTTCCAGAATGGTTTGATCCGCCGGATCGCCTGACCGCTCGCCTTCGGCTTCGAGCAGCGGCTGCAATTCCTCGGGCGTAAGCTCTTCGCCGCCCTCGGTGGCTTCTTCGAGAACCGGGTTCTGCGCCACCTCCGCGGAAATCATGTCTTTCAATTCCAGCCGGTTCAATTGCAGCAGGCTGACCATCTGCACCAGTCCGGGCGTCAGAATCTGCTTCTGCGAAACTCGGACCTGCAAGCGCGGCGACAACGAACCCATAACTAGTCCCATCCTAACACCGCACTCATGGAAGGCAAGTCACGAAAAACCCCAATCCCAGCGGTTCTGAGCGGCCCGCAAACAGGCTATAATAGAGCGTTTCCGATGCGCTATCTGGCCGCCCACGCGCAACACATCGGAGCTCGCCACTACCAGCAAGATTCAATAGGTTTGGCGGACCCGGAAGACCACGCCTTCCTGGCTCACGGAGGCTTCCTGGCCGTGCTCTGCGATGGCATGGGCGGTATGGAACATGGGGACGTGGCCAGCCAGACCGCCGTGCGCGCCATTCTCGACGCGTATGCCAAGAAACTTCCCACCGAGAGCATTCCAGCCGCGCTCGAACGCGCCGCCCGTTCAGCCAATGAGCAGGTGATTGCGGCCGCACTTAATCTGGGGTTGAAGGAAGGCGTAGGCACGACGCTGGTGGCGGCCGTGCTTCGCGACGGTTATCTCTACTTCATCTCCGTCGGAGACAGCGCCATCTATCATGTGCGGGGCGGCGATATTCACAGGGTGAATCGCCCGCACGTGTTCGCGAATTTGCTGGATCAGGCGGCCGACCGCGGCCAGATTTCCCGTTCGGAGGCCGCGCAACATCCGGAGAGGGAATCGCTCACCAGTTTCATTGGAATCCACGATCTGCATGAAATCGATCTCAACACCGAGCCCTGCCCTGTGGCCGCGGGCGAAACCATTCTGCTCGCGAGCGACGGCTTGTTCAAGACGTTGGAGCCGGCTGAGATTCTGGAGTGCCTGGGCGGGCATCCGCAATCCTGGCCGCAAGCCTTGGTGTCGCGAACGCTCGACCGCGGGCGTCCAGGCCAGGATAACGTCTCCGTGGTTTCGGTCACCCTCGCCTCCGAATCGCTGGGCAAATTCGCCCCCGCGCAGCCCGGAGACAAAGCGGCATCGAGGAAAGTCTGGCTCCTCGCCGGACTGTTCCTGCTGCTGTTAGCGGCCGCGCTCGCGGGGTTGTGGTATTTTTCGGGGCGCTGAGCCTTCTCGGGCTAGCCGATTACGCGGTCGAGTAGACGTAAGGCCGAATTTATCGGCAGACTACTGACTCCTCACCTCCCCACGTTTGACTTGTGCGCGCCGCCTGCCCTGCTCCAGGTTCGCCGATGCCGTCTCCTTTGCGGCGTCACTCACCTTGATGTTATTCACCACTTTTTTCGCGCCTGCGGTCTTCGCCATGCGAGTGGCCGCGCCTTTATGCTGCACCACATTGGTCGAGCCATCCCAGTAAGCGACCCCGCCTTGCACCCGCACCGTGAACCCATCCTTGCCGATTTTCGATTTCGCCAGCTTCGTCCGGATCAGAGCCTCGGTCTCCTTGTCTTGCAGGCCGTTGCGCCCTGGCCTGGCACTGGCTTTGACGGCGGGGCTTTGGTCTGCGCTCCCAACGTTGCGATCAAGAGAAAGAAGACCAGCATCCAGGCACTCATAATCGTTAGTTCGCGATCCCCGCCAAAATTCTCAGGGAGAACATCGCCGGGTTGTTCGTGTTTGTCGTTCGTTTTTATCGTCTGCGGGAACTTGCTAGCCTGATAGTGCCGGATCAGTTCATGAGCAGCTCTTTGTTTCGACGGCTAATCGCCGCCGCTTTGGCGCTGGTCGTACTGACTCTGCTGGCCATTAACTACGTCCTGACCACGTTCGCCGCGCGCGCCGGCGCTCCCGTCGACCCAGACCTACGCACCGCGGTTCTGGCGATCTCGCTCTTTGCGGCTCTCCTGGCACTCGCCGTAGGACTATCCGTTTCGCGGGCGCTGACTTCCCGCGTGCGCCGCCTGAAGCGCGCGGCCGAAGGGCTGCTGGGGGCAGAAGCTCAACCCGGCGTGCTGTCGGATCCCAACGACGATCTGGGATCGCTCGAACGATCGCTGACCGGCGTGGGCCATGAATTGCGTGGCCTGGTGAGCAATCTGCGGTTTGAATCCGCCGCGCCGAGAAGCGATTCTGTCCGGCATGGCCGAAGGCGTATTCGCCGTCGATCCGGATTTGCGAGTGACTTTCTGCAATCAGGCCTTGCTGGCGGCCATCGGATTTCGCGGCAGCCGCTACGAAGGCTTTGGCTTGCTCCAGTTGGTTCGCGATCCCGCGCTTTATGAGATGATTCGATCCGTCCGCGCCTTCGGCGAACCGGCCAAGCTTCGCTTTCATCTCTCCGCCGACACGCCGCGCACTTTTGAAGCGCAAGCCACGCCCCTCGCGATGCCGTCCGGCCGCGGTGTGATCGCCATCTTCCACGACATCACCGATCTGGAACGTCTGGAGCAGGTGCGCAAGGACTTCGTCGCCAACGTTTCGCATGAGCTGCGGACGCCGCTCGCCGGCATCATCGGTTACGCCGAAACGCTGCTCGACGGCGCGCTCGACGATACCGCCAACCGCCAGAAGTTTGTCGAGATCATTCGCGCCAACGCCGTGCGCCTGGGCAGCATCGCCGCGGACCTGCTGGTGCTCTCCGAGCTCGAATCCGGCGCCGACCCGGAAACCGAAATGGTCTCGGTGCGTGACGCCCTCGAATCCGGACTGCTCACCGTCGATTCCGAGGCGCGCGAACGCCGCGTCCACCTGGTCCGCGAAGAGATGCAGGAACTGTGCGTCGCCGGCAGCCGTTTGCGTCTGGAGCAGGCTTTCCTGAACCTGCTGGCCAACGCCATCAAGTTCAACCGTCCGGACGGCGAAGTTCGGGTGCGGGTCACGCCCACCGACGACGGCCGGATCGCGGTTGTGATCTCCGATACCGGCGTCGGCATCCCCTCGCAAGATCTGCCGCGCATCTTCGAGCGCTTTTACCGCGTCGACAAAGCCCGTTCGCGCCAGGTGGGAGGCACCGGCCTGGGACTCTCGATCGTGAAGCATGTGATTGAGCGGATGAACGGAACGGTTACCGTCGACAGCCAGGTTGGCAAGGGAACCACGTTCCAGGTTCTTTTGCCATCCGCTGCGAAAGTAGGGCGGGTCGCCTGACCCCGCAGCCTGCCGCCGTGTTCGTAACAGAATCGTAACGAAATGTTCATGACACTATAACTCGCGGCTTGCTACAGTCATAGCTTGTGACACCTTCCTCCAAGCCCTTTCATGTCGAGGCAATCGACAGCGCTTCAGGCGCGAGAATCCTCAAAGTTTCTGGCCCGCTGACCATCCAGACCCTCTTCGACTTCCAGCGGATGGTGCGCGAAGAAACCACCAAGCCGATCATTGTTGACATTTCAGAGGTTGCCTACATGGATTCAGCCGGGCTGGGCTGCGTCGTAAGCGCCTATACTTCCTGTCAGAGAAATCAGCGCGCGTTTGGAATCACCGGCCTCACTGATCGTATAAGAACTCTGTTTGCCGTGACGCACGTCGACGGCTTGCTCCCCTGCTTCGATTCGCTCGAAGCGGCGGAGAGGGCGGTTAAGAATTCCGCCCGGTAACTCGTTTGTAACGTTCTAGTAATTACAAAATAACCCTCCCCCGGTAATCTTGCGCCTGGGATCTTCTTGGCACCTCCCTAGCGGGAACGATCTTCACACTGCATTTCCAAAACAACAGGAGCGAATGGATGATACGAATCAACGAGCGGACGGGACGGGTGCTTCTGGCCTGCCTTTTGAGCTCCCTTATGCCGCTTTCGGCGGCCGACAACCCGGCACCTGTAGCCCAGGCGGCCCAGCCCTCAGAGATCGAACAGCTCAAGCAGATGCTGGCGGACCAGCAGCGGCAGATCAATGAACTCCGGCAAGCCTTGGCGCAGCAGCAGCAAAAGAAGCAGGCCGATGGCAACGTCTCGGCGTCCGCCGGCTCCTCCGTAATTCCTAAAGTCGATCCCACGCCGGTCAGTACCTTCCGCAACTTGGGCCAGGTAGCTAGCACCACTGCGATCCTGCCGCATGCGCCCGCCGTGTACGCACTTCCGGCGGTCGCGTTGCCTCAAAAGGCTGCCACCGCAGCCAACACTTCATCCCAAAATCCATGCGAGGCCGATCCCGACCGGACGATTCCCACATTCCTTCGGCTCGGGAGTGTCTGCATCGTTCCGATTGGTTTCATGGATCTCACACCTTTTTGGCGCGACAAGAACGCCGCATCCAGCATGGGTTCCAACTTCGGCAGCGTGCCGTATAACAATACTGTCAACGGGAATCTCTCGGAATTCCATTTCAGCGAACAAAACTCGCGTCTCGGTTTCCGCGTGGATGGCGACTGGAAGGGTACCCATTTTATCGGATACAACGAATTCGACTTCAACGGGACCAGCGGATCGACGAACCTAGCTGTTTCAAACGGCGCGATCGTTCCGCGCCTCCGCCTGTATTGGGTGAACGCCCACAAAGGCAAGGTCGAGTTCCTGGCTGGCCAGAGCTGGAGCATGCTCACGCCCAACCGCAACGGCATTTCGGCTTTGCCTGGCGATCTGTTCTACTCCCAGGTCATAGACATCAATTACACCGCGGGCCTCACCTGGACGCGTCAGCCCGGTCTGCGGGTTCTGGTTCACCCGAACAAGCATGTGACTTTCGGCTTCGCCGCCGAGCAAGGCGATCAGTATATCGGCGGTTCGGCGGGCGGCTCCCCCATTGTGTTGCCCACCAATCTTTCGACGCTTATCTCAACCCAACTCGACGGCGGGCAGAACGTTACCTTAGCCGGCTATCTCGGACAACCCACCTTCACGCCGGATTTCATCGCCAAGGTCGCCTTCGATTTCCCGCGCGTGCATTTCGAAGTCGCCGGCATCGAGTCCAACTTCAAGACCAGCGGTCTTGCGGCGCCGTATACATCGCATACCACGACGGGTGGCGGACTTCAGTTCGGTTTCAATGTCGCGCTGACGAAGAACCTCCGTCTCATATCGACCAACTTCTTTAGCGACGGCGAAGGCCGTTATCTGTTTGGGCAGGCACCGGACCTGATCGTTCGGGCCGATGGTTCCCTTAGCGCCGTTAAGGCCGATGGCACTGTCGATGGCTTCGAGGCGAGAGTTGCACCGAGGACCTTGTTATATGGCTACTACGGCGGGGATTACATTGGCCGCAATGTCACCATTGACAGCACCGGCAAGCCCGTCGGATATGGTTACGCCGGATCCGCCAACAACCAGAACCGTGCAATCAATGAATTTACGTTTGGCTTCAACCAGACCATGTGGGCAAGCCCCCGCTATGGGGCGATCAACGTGATGGGTCAGTACGAATGGCTGGCTCGCAGTCCGTGGTACGTGGCCGCAGGGGCTCCCAAGGGAACCCACGATAACACCATCTACTTCAATGTTCGGTACACTCTGCCGGGCGGTATGCCCAACTTCTAAGTGCATGATTACTCGGGCTAACCGTTGCGCGTGCATCGCGGATAGCCCGAGTCGTGTAATCGTTCTGTAATAAACAATTGATTAAATAGGAGTAGCAAATGACGAAGCGAATTGTGATTCAAGCGGCACTGATTGCCGCCCTGACGACCGGGGTGGCGTCAGCACAACAGATTCTGATCAACGCGGCGGGTGCCACGTTCCCTTATCCGATGTACTCGAAGTGGTTTGACGCATATCACAAGAAGTTCCCAAATCTTGCGTTCAACTACCAATCCATCGGCTCCGGCGGCGGCATCAAACAGGTGACCGAAGGCACTGTCGACTTCGGAGCCAGCGACGGTCCCATGAATGATATGCAGATTAAAGCGTTCCACGATAAGCACGGTTTTGGAATCCTGCACTTTCCGACAGTGATGGGCGCCGACGTACCGGTCTATAACGTTGTCGGCATCAATACGGATCTTAGTTTCACGCCGGATGCTTTGGCCGGAATCTTCCTCGGCAAGATCACGAACTGGAACGACCCGGAATTGATGAAAGCCAACCCCGGTCTCAAATTGCCGTCCGCTGACATTGTCGTGGTTCACCGTTCCGATGGCAGTGGTACCACCTACATTTGGACCGATTATCTGTCCAAAGTCAGCAAGGAGTGGGAAACGAAAGTGGGCCGTGGAACCTCTGTTAATTGGCCGGTCGGGCTTGGCGGCAAAGGGAATGAGGGGGTGTCGGGCCAGGTCGAGCAGACCCCGAATTCGATTGGTTATGTCGAGCTGATCTATGCCGTGCAGAATAAAATGAAGACGGGCAAGGTGAGGAATTCCGCGGGAACCTTCCTCGCAGCCAGCTTGGCCGGAGTGACGGCGGCGGCCGCCAGTTCCAAAGCCATGCCGGACGATTTCCGCGTTTCCATCACCGATGCTCCAGGCAAGGATGCGTACCCAATCTCCAGCTTTACATGGCTGCTGATCCCGGAAAAGATCGCCGATCCCACTAAAGACAAAGCCATCAAGGATTTTCTGAAGTGGATGTTAACGGACGGGCAGACCATGACTTCGGCCCTCTCCTACGCACCCCTTCCTAAGGCCGTAGTGGCGAAGGAAATGAAAGCGATTGCGAAGATTCAATAGTTGATATCGACATGGCCGCTACCACGCCCACAACTTTAGCCCCCAGCGCCGGCCCTGCGCGGCCGGCGCCCGGGTATTTGGAACGTCTGCGTGGTGGCGACGAGGCGGCCTATGTGATCACCTTCATGGCCGCAGCCAGCATTCTGGCGATTACCGGGCTGCTGGTGCTGGAGCTCTACACCAACTCTGCCGCGTCTCGCAGCAAATTCGGCTGGAGTTTCCTGATCACTTCCACCTGGGACCCGGTCAATGATCAGTTCGGCGCCCTGCCATTCATTTATGGAACAGTGGTCACTTCGTTCCTGGCGCTACTCATGGGAATCCCGCTGGGCGTCGGCGCCGCGATCTTCCTGGCGGAACTGGCGCCGCCGAAAATCTCCGACGGGCTTACATTCTTGATCGAATTGCTGGCGGCGGTTCCGAGCGTCATCTACGGACTGCTGGGGGTTTTCGTGCTCATCCCGATCCTGCGCGACGTCGAGCCGTACTTGAAGTCCGCGCTCGGGTGGACTCCGTTTTTTAGCGGCCCCTTCTACGGAGTCAGCTTGTTTTCGGCGGGCGTGGTGCTCGCGGTGATGATTATTCCATTCATTATTTCTATTTCGCGGGAAGTGATTCTCTCGGTCCCCGGCGATCAGCGCGAAGCCGCATTGGCGCTGGGCGCTACCCGTTGGGAAACCACCTGGGACATCGTCGTGCCCTACGCGAAAAAGGGCATCATGGGATCGATCTTCCTGGCGCTGGCCCGCGCGCTGGGCGAAACCATGGCGGTCACTATGGTGGTCGGTAACGATCCGAAGATTCAGGCTTCGCTCCTCGCGCCGGGTTATTCCATCGCTGCCGTCATCGCCAACGAGTTCACGGAGGCCACCGGGCAGTTGTATACCAGCGCCCTTATCGAACTGGGCCTGGTTCTGTTCGCCCTCACCATTGTGATCAACGGCATGGCTCGCCTGATGATCATTGGAGCCGACAAATATAAGGCCTGATATGACGAACCTGCACACACTCCGGCGCAAGACCGTCAACATCGTGATGTTGACCGTTACGGGATTGTGCACGCTGTTCGCGGCAGGAACTCTGGTCTACATTCTGGGGTATTTGTTCGTGCACGGCGCCACCAGCCTGACCTGGGACTTTTTTACAAAACTTCCCACGCCGGTGGGTGAATCCGGCGGCGGCATGGCCAACGCCATTGCAGGCAGCGGCAAGCTTCTTCTGCTAGCTTCCGTATTCGGCATCCCGATTGGATTTTTGGGCGGCGTTTATCTGGCGGAATTCGGCGGCACTACATTTTCCTACATAGTCCGCTACGTCACCGACCTGCTGAACGGCGTGCCCTCCATCGTGATCGGCATATTCGCGTACACCATGATCGTGCTGCCCCAGAAGCATTTTTCGACACTGGCCGGCGGCTTGGCCCTGGGGGTGATGATGATCCCGATCGCCGTCCGCAGCTCGGAAGAATTTCTACGCGCCGTCCCTAATTCGCTCCGCGAGGGCGCTATGGCGCTGGGCGCGTCTAAAGCCCGATCCATTCTTACGGTAGTGATTCCAGCCGCCAAAAATGGCATCATGACGGGTATCATGCTCAACGTGGCGCGAGTGGCGGGCGAGACCGCGCCGCTCCTGTTCACCAGTTTCGGCAACCGTTATTGGAGCTCCGGATGGGAACAGCCCATATCGGCTTTGCCGGTGATGATCTTTACCTATGCCATCGCGCCCTACGAAGATTGGCACAAACAGGCGTGGGCGGCAGGTTTCGTCCTGCTCAGTCTGGTCTTGACCGTAAATATAATCGCGCGTGCGATGCTTTCGAATAACAAGCACGTCGCCAGGTGATTCATGCAAGCTCCCACTCGACAACCTTATCCCGAGCTAAACACCCCCGCAGCGGAGGTTAACGCGCCGCCTATGGACGCCACCAAGCCCCTTGCCGGCGCGGTCCGCAAGCTGAGCGCCACGGACCTGAATTTCTACTACGGCAGTTTTCAAGCCTTGAAGAACATCTCGATGGAGATTTTCGCCAATCAGGTGACGGCTTTCATCGGACCTTCCGGCTGCGGCAAGTCCACCTTTCTGCGCACCTTGAACCGCATGAACGAGACGGTGCGCAACACTCGCGTAGAAGGTCAGATTCTGCTGGATGACGTGAACATCCTGGAGCAGGAAGTGGCTTACGTCCGCCGCCGCGTCGGCATGGTGTTTCAACGATCCAATCCGTTCCCGAAGTCCATATTCGACAACATCGCCTACGGTCCGCGCATCAACGGCACCGTGGCGAACCGCGCGGCCCTGCGCGAAAAGGTGGAGCAAAGCCTGCGGCGCGCTGCGTTGTGGGACGAGGTCAAGGACAAGCTCAACCAATCCGCCTACGGCCTCTCGGGCGGCCAGCAGCAGCGCCTGTGCATCGCGCGCGCCTTGGCTGTCGATCCGGAAGTCTTGTTGCTCGACGAACCCTGCTCGGCTCTCGATCCCATCGCCACGGCCAAGATCGAGGACCTGATCTTCCAGCTCAAGAGCAGTTGCACGATCGTGATCGTCACGCATAATATGCAGCAGGCGGCGCGCGTCGCCGACAACACCGGCTTCTTCCTGCTGGGCCACCTGATCGAATTCGACAACACCGCCGTCATTTTCAAGAACCCCAGGAAAAAAGAGACGGAAGATTACGTAACGGGGCGTTTCGGTTGAGAATCAGTCGGGTGAGAATCGACCGGCTGAGAATCGGGAGTTTATAGTGCGGCACTTCGTCGAAGAATTAGAACAACTGAAAACCAAGCTGCTCGAAATGAGCGCGATCGTCGAGTCCTCCATTCAGCGCAGCATCAGCGCCGTCACCCAGAAGGACCGCAGCGCCGCCGAAGAAGTTTTTCGCACGGAGACGCGCATTAACGCCATCGAAATCGAGATCGACGAGTTCGCCATCAACCTGCTGGCGCTGAACCAGCCCATGGCGGCCGACCTGCGCCTGATCGTCGCCGCGCTCAAGATCAACACCGATCTCGAACGCATGGGCGACCTGGCGGTCAGCATTGCCGAGCGCGCGCTGTCGCTGATGGAAGGCCCCATCATCACGCCCATGATCGATATCCCGCACATCGCGGGGCTGGTGCAGTCCATGGTGCGAAAGGCGCTGGATGCTTTCGTCCATCGCGACGCGGACCTCGCGCGCAGCGTGCTTGCTTCAGACGACGCCGTCGACAGCCTGCGCACCGCCTGCTATCACGAGCTGACCAGCTTCATGGAGAAGGACCCCAGCAACATTCAGCAGGCTCTCAACCTGATGGTGGTGATCCGCAATCTGGAGCGCATCGCCGACCACTCCACCAACATCGCGGAAGACGTGCTTTTCCTGGTGAAGGGGATCGACGTCCGGCATCAGGCCGAAGTCCGGCCATCAGCGGTGGGCTGATTACGGCGACGCGGGGCCGAACGTCTGGTTTGGCGTCTCTTCGTCCAGAGTGAACGTTAACGGCGCTAAGCGCGTTTGTCGGGACCACTTCAACGAAATGGCCGTTATACGGCCACGTTGAGGCTGTCTCAATGGGCACTTCATAGATCTTGAAATTCAAACCCAAATGCGTTGCACACGGCCCTGAATTTTTGCAGCAGGCGTTCGTCGCTCCACTTACTGCCATACATGTTTTTGACGGTCTCCAAGGCCACGGCCAGGTCCTCGCGGTTGGAAGTCGAGAAGACCCTGTTGATGATTTCGTCTCGGCTCATGTCTGCGTAATTCGGATCGACCGTAGAGAACATTTTTTTCCAGCTGTGATCCGCGTAGCCTAGGGCGTTGACCAGGTTTTTGAGGCGGAGCAGCCCGCTTGCACCGATGGTGGAAGCGTCCTTTCGGTTGTCGCAATAGTCGTACCATCGATCTCGCACCGCCTTCAATCGTGATGGGGTGAGGTTCACTGTGAGCGAACTGTGTGAGTGGGCCTGGCTGTGACAGTTGGGGCAGAGCGGGGCGATGTTGTCGAAGTCATTATTCGATGGATCTTCATCGATATGATGGAATTGAATGAAGGGTGTTTGGCAGATGCAACATCGGTTATTCGATTTGCTCAGAATGTCGGATTTAAGATCTTCTGGTAATGGCGTTCGCGTTTTCAATGCGGTCTTCCGAGGTATTGCCGTTCCACTGATGAACTGAGCCCATTTTGGCAGTTGGCGCGGGCTACCTGACGTTCCGGGAACCCTTAGAAGGACCCAACCACATTTCCTGTTTCCGCGCGGCGTTTGAGGACAATCCGTGGAAGAACGGGAAGTCAGCATGGCGCGGGCAATCCACTCTGATGCAAAACGCCAGGATGCGATTTTCGCTTGATGAAGTCGAGCGAACTGCGATCTGGGGTACTTTGTAATAGACTGCATGCCTCAAGCGAGAGCTATCATTATCGGCGCGGGTCCCGCCGGATTGACAGCCGCCTATGAATTGCTCACGCGGACCGGGGTCCAGCCGATTGTCCTTGAAAAAAGCGCGTGCATGGGTGGAATTTCCCGCACGGTGAACTACAAAGGCAACCGGATCGACATCGGGGGTCATCGCTTTTTTTCCAAATCCGACCGCGTCATGCAGTGGTGGTTGCAGATGCTGCCGCTGCAAGCTTCCGCGGATGGTCCCGCCGCCATAAAATACCACCAGATGGAGCGGGCCATTGCGCCTTCCCCATCTGGCCTCGACCCGGCCGCCGCGGACACTGTAATGCTGTTGCGATCCCGCAAGTCGCGAATTTACTATCTGCGGCGTTTCTTCGATTACCCGATCTCACTCAGCAAAGACACACTGCTCAAACTTGGCCTGTGGCGCACTTTTAAGATCGGCGTGAGTTACGTTCAGAGTGCTGTGTTTCCTCTTAAGAACGAAGAAACTCTGGAGCAGTTCTTCATCAACCGTTTCGGCCGGGAGCTTTACGGCACGTTCTTCAAGTCCTACACCGAGAAGGTGTGGGGAGTGCCCTGCAATCGGATCAGCGCCGAGTGGGGCGCGCAGCGCATCAAGGGCCTTTCGGTCTGGTCGACTCTGATGCACGCGGCGCGGAAGGTGTTCAAGAGAAGTGGCGGCGACATTGGCCAGAAGGGCACGGAGACTTCGCTGATCGAGCAGTTTCTCTACCCCAAGTTCGGTCCTGGGCAAATGTGGGAAGAGGTCGCTCGCCGTGTCATCGAAATGGGAGGGGAGATCCACACAGACTGCCGGGCTGAGCGCCTGATCACGGATGGCTGGCGGGTCACGGCGTTGGAAACCGCCAACTCGGCCGGGGAACGCAAGAGCTTCGCGGGCGATTATTTCTTCTCGACCGCGCCGGTGCAGGAGATCATGCGCTCGTTCGACGTGGCGCCGCCAAAGAATGTTCTGGAAGTCTCGGACGGACTGGTGTACCGGGATTTCATCACCGTTGGCCTGCTGCTTCGCTCGCTGAGAATCAACGATGAAACGCCGCAGGGGAAGCAGTTGATCCGCGACAACTGGATCTACATTCAGGAACCAGATGTGCAGCTCGGCCGGCTCCAGGTCTTCAATAATTGGAGTCCGTTCATGGTGGCGGACTCAGCGAACGTCTGGTTGGGGCTCGAATACTTCTGCAACCAGTCGGATAAGATCTGGAATCTCTCCGACGAGCGCATGGTCGCGCTGGCGACGGAAGAGCTGAGCAAGATCGGCATCATCGACGCCTCTGAGGTGCTGGACGCTACGGTCCTGCGGATGGAGAAGACTTATCCCGCGTATTTTGGCACCTACAACCGATTCGGCGAGATTCGCGAGCATGTGGACCGGTATGCAAACCTGTTTCTCATCGGCCGCAATGGCATGCATCGCTACAATAACCAGGATCACTCCATGCTGACCGCCATGATGGCGGTGGATGACATCATCACCGGCAAGACGGACAAAACCGGCCTGTGGGAAGTCAACACCGAGATGGACTATCACGAGGAAAAAGAGAAGTCGGATGTCCAACGGGGCTGAGGCTCGTCGTCCGTGCCGTTTCGAGGATGGCAGCGCGATCAAGTGTTGCGGTTAGGGCGTAGTCGCCGGCGGCGGGGGTGGCAGCGCGGGCGCTATGAATAATGTATAAGCTCCCGACAAGCGCGTGTCTGTTCCCACCATCGCCGGCACGCTTGGATTGCTCACGGTTGGATCCAAGACCAGAGTAGTGGGCACCACGAAACTGACGTAGGCCAGATCCGCCGGCGGCGCAGTCGAGTTGGGATCAGCGGGAACCCGCGTCAATGCAGCCGCCGGATAGATCGCGCCTCCGATATTCATCCACACCGCGCTGGCCGCGGGCAAGACACCACTGGGCGACGACAGCCCGTAGACCATCACAGTCACGTTCTGGCCGAGCGGAGCCGGATTCGATGCGCTCAGCAGAACCGGGCCGCCATCCGGAACTGGCGTATCCACTCCCCACAGAATCAGCGGAGGCGGCGGGTCCAGTTGCAGGATCACCCGCTGAATCGCGGGCAGCGTTGCATTCGCGGGCGGGATCAACTGCACCGGCTGCTCGCCGACTGCGAGCAGACTCGGAACCTGAACCGTCAGCACGCCATTCGCGTCCGCCGTGAAAGCCGCCGGCTGCGGTCCCACGGTGAGCGTCCAGCCCGTCAAGTCCGCCGGCAGGCCCGTGGTGGCGATGAGTGCGGTTCCCCCGGCGGGAACGCCTGTCAAACCCGTGATGGCATTCACGATCGGCACCTTCAGGCTGACTTGATTGGGACTGGCCGCAGCCACGTTCAGCATGTTTGCCGCAGTGACAATCTCGAGACCGGTAGCCACCGTGATGTAGGTTGTGCCGGGCTGCGCCGCTGGATCCACGCTCAGATTCAGAATCACCATCTGGGGGCCCACCACCCACTGTCCGCGCACCGAGATATCGCTCGAACCGAATCCGATCACCGTTTGCCCATCGGCGAAATGCGTGTCAACGCCGCTGATCACCATGAGTGTGTCGATCCCGGCAATCACTGTATCTGGCGTCTGGTAGATTTGCGGAGCATTCGACTGCGGATACGTGAGCAGCGGCGCGGGCGTGGCGCCTAGCGACTGTAGTGAGGTCTGTCCGTCCGGGTTGACCGCCTCCACCGTGGCCTGCATCCCGCTCAAGGCCGGAGGCTGAAGAATGTCGAGCGAGCCGTCCTCATTCAACGCCAGCACCTGCGCCGGCGCGCCATCCAGCAGAATGAGCGTATTGGCCGTCAAATTGGCGCCGGCGACGTTGGTTGCCGCCGTGGAACCGCTGGAAGGAAGAGTCACTGCGGTGATGGACGGCGCGCCGCCGGGCACTACCGTGAACGCGGCCGGCAGGACATACACGTCCCCGTTCAGCCTCACCGCCAGAGCCACCGGCGTTTCGGTTTTGATGTCGCCTGTATCCACCCACGTGACCAGAAACCCGCTCTGAAAATATCTCGTGTTCGCCGCCTCAACGCTGGCGGAGGAGCCGATGACGCTCACCGTGAGACCCGGCGCCATCGCAGTTTGGTTGTTCACCGTCGCTCCGTCGGCGTAAAACACCAAACCATCGCGGCTGTCGGGGAGAAAGGGCGGCGACGGAATCGCCACGCCCTGCGGATAACCATAGGTTTCCATGGCATAAACCGCGGGCCCTGCGCTCGGAGTCACTGCGAAGTTGACGTTCTTGACCACGGTTCCGGCCACTACGCCGGCGGGAACCGCCTGGGTCCAGTCCTGCGTTCCGGGAAAGAACTGCGTGACGAAGCCGGTGTTGGCTGCGAAGTTATCTTTCTGCGGGTCCGCCGGGGTAACTATGTTGGCGGGAGTTCCTTCTCCGGTTTGAGGCGGCGGCAGGGGATGGACGTAAATATAGTATTGGCCCGGCGGAATGCCGTCGATCTCGTAGGTTCCATCGGGACGCGTCATGCCGCTGACCGCCACGCCGCTGGTCGAAAGCGCCACTACACTCGCCAGATTGACGCCTACGCCGCTCACCGCTCCGAACACTTGGCCCGTGATGCTGCCGGTGGAGGCGGCGTATCCGCCTGCCGGATAGAGCAGCGAAACTCCGCTCACGTCGTCGGCCGCCAGCGGCGCGCCCCGCGTTGTCGCACGCGTGATCGCCGTCGACATGGTAGCCGAAGTAAAGGTATGCTGCAGGCCCAAGGTATGACCGAACTCATGCACCAGCGTCATGAAAAACGCATCGGTATAACTGGATTGCTGATAGCCCGCCGCCGTCAGATCCTTGCGCAGTTGCAGTTTCGAACGCAGGATCGGGACAAACGTTGTGCCTTTGGTACCCAGGAAGGTAAGGTCCGACGGGAAGGTGAGCGTCGTCTGGGCGATGATTCCCGGCGGCATATTGTCATCGAACACCACATCGATGCCGGGCACGGTCTGCGGAGTGGTCATATTCCGGGTTCCGCCAAAATGCAGCCGCAATGATGAACTCGCGACGCCGTCCCACACTTCCGCTGCCTGCCGGATCTGGCTGTAGATCGAGGTCACGTTGTCGCCGGGCATCAGCGGCGTAGGCGGCTGATCCGAAACAAAGTACTGGACCGTGTTGTCCTTGATGGCATTCAGGTCGAAATGAGCCGCCAGTGGTGCATAAGGACCGGTGCCGCTCGCAAAGAAAACGTAATAGTAATACGCCGATACCAGCGGGGACATCATGGTCAGCGCTATCGCGAGAAGAAGGGCGCGCCCGGCGGTTCGCATTATTTGCCTGTCCCCGAAGCCAGGATTCGCTGCCCACCAGCCGTCACAGCCACCGCCAAAGCTTTCGCAATCTTAGCCTTGAGCTCCGTCAACGGCATAGACAGCGCCTCATCCCGAACCGCGCGCCCCGACGCATCCAACATCTGCTCGCCTGCCGCGGCACGTGACGCCTGGGCGCCACCGGCCGTTGTGCGTTCGACACTGAACAAGCCCTGCGACATGCCCATCAATTGCGTCAAGCCGGAGCGGCCGGTCCATAGGAACAAAATGTATTCCTCGCCTGCACGCAGGGTCGGCGCTCCCGCCACCACCTGCCGCATTCCTCCCGCAACTCCCCCCGGCACAGCTACTTCCCGGGTTGCGGAGCCGGACTTTAGGACTTCCAGAGTCTCAAACTTGTATATGGTGAAAACGTCCCCATTCCGGACTACCTCGCTCGATCCGGTCACTCTCGCCTGGACGATCGAAGTCGACTTCCGGACCATGTCGTCGAGCGTCAACTGCTGGAGGATCGTCGCTCCCGCCGGAATCCCGACGGAGGCAAGAAACGCAAAGATAGCGACGACCCGCATAAGCTGTTTGGCCATGGTCCGAGGGAGCACGGCAAGCACCATTTTATAGCGCTGATAAAAAGCGCTTTATACGGTCGCGGGCACCTCCGCCTGTGGAGCTTTGACACGCCATTGAGACACAACGAAACACAGTGCCGACTCTTCTCGGTGGTTCTCAAGCCGTATTCCAATAGATGCAGTCACAACCCGATTGGTTCGGGGTCGGGGCGCAATTCTGCCCCGTCCAGGGAACAAATTCGTGTCCTGCGGGATCTGACAACCTATTGAAACTTATGTTAGGTATCTTAATTCGGTGTTCCTTGCCCTATGCTCCGAATGGGTCGTCCGGTGGGTCGTGGGGAGCCTTTTGCGCTTCGGTCGCCTGGGACCTATGTGCTAGCATTCTGGCGTGAATAAACCGGTTGACATGAGAATTTTTACCGGCTGGCACAACCCATTTGGGGGTAGGAGGATCAGAACGTTTGTAACACATTGGTTTCTGGTACTTTGGCGGGGCCGCTTGGAGGGAGTAAGGCTAAATCCGCTGATCTAATATGCACGTAATGGTTTGCAGCAGCGGAGCCGATAACTAAGAATCGCGTGTCGGGGGTAGCCTCGACCGCAGAAACCGGGCTGGACAATGCGGAAGCTCGAAGATGGCATTGTAATTGCTTGCAAGAGAGAACAGTCATGTGCTACTCTATTTCAAAGTTGGCCAGAGGTAGCCGGGCAAAGTCGCCCGGAGCTCTTTTCGCTCGCGCTTTCGCGTCGGGCAATCCCCTTGAAGTGGATGGCGTTTGGTGAACCTTTTTGGTAGTCTCTGCGTCTAATGCCATTGACGGAGAGGAACTGGACGTAGAGAAAAAAACGAGACCGGACAAAACACAAAAGAGACGAGAGACAGGAGAAGCAAAAATGACAAAGAACGAATTAAAAAAATTCAAAGAGATACTACTGGCGAGACAGGCGGAACTGGAGTTGTTCGTGCGCAATCGTGAAGGCATAGCCATCGAAAAGAGCCCGGACGCTCTGGACGAAGTGCAGCATGCCGCTGAGCGCGAGTTGGCGATCCGCAATCTGGATCGCGAATCGCAGTTGTTGCGCAACGTGCGCGGCGCCCTGCGCCGTATCGACGAAGGCACCTTCGGAGTGTGTCTGCATTGCGAGGAAGACATCAGCCCCAAGCGTTTGGCTGCCGTACCATGGACGCCATTCTGCATCCAGTGCCAGGAAACAGCGGACCGCAATCAGGCCGACGGCTCGGAGAGCTTCGACGACTTGATGGTTAACGCCGCTTAACGCTCATAGTCACTCGAGTCTCTTAGTTCGGGCGCGGGGTCATTTTGGCCGCCGCGCCCGATGTGTTTTGGCAGCCCTGATTTGTCTAGAGTAAGCGCCGGCGGCCCCACGCAGTTATTTTGTGAAATAGTAGACGCCGGATAAAGCAGCGAGCAGGCCCGCGAACTGGAAGAAAACAACGTTATCGGGCTGCTCTGGCGCGTCCTTCGTGAAGCAGCGCCAGACGGCCACCAGCGCAACGATGATCAACATGGTTTCCCCGGTCCAGAACCACAGCAATCCGGAAAGTGCGGCGACGTAGATGCGATGCTGCCGGATCAGCGCGCGAAAGCCGCGGCTGCCATCGAGTTGCCACACCGGAATCAGGTTGAACACGTTGACCCAGGCGCCTACTTTCGCCAGCGCCGTGAATAAACCGGAATCGGTGACTACGCCGATCCCCATGCAGACGAGCGCGGCTCCCAAGCCCCATAGTGGACCGGCGAGCCCCACGCGAGCGTCTTCGCCGGGCGACGCCGGGTACGCCTTTAGCCGGACGAACGCGCCGAAACCGGGGATGAACATCGGCGGACTGGCCGGGATGCCGTAGCGCGCCAGCGCCATCACGTGTCCCATCTCGTGGACGTAGATCGAGAGCACGAAGCCCAGTCCAAATTTCCAGCCGTAGAGCGCCCAGTAAAATCCGATCGAAACCAGCATGGAAAGCAGGGTGTTGAGCTTGGTCAAACCGAGCAGCACCAGCTTGCCCTTGGTGAGGATCACCAGCCCCAGGGTCTTGAACTTGAGCAGCAGCGCGCCAATGGTTCCAATGACGCCCAACTTCTTCTTGCCCTCGCCGCTGGGTTGGGACGCAGGAGGCGCGAGTTGCGGCGGAGTCGCGACGGGGTGTGGATCTTCAGGTTGCATCGGCACGATCGAGGAGGTCCTGCTTCCATAATCGCAGTAAAATGAGGCGCAGAGCCGCGATCAACGGAATAGAAAAGAAGATTCCCGGAATGCCGCCCAACTCGCCGCCCGCGAGAATACCGAATATGATCAGCAGCGGATGGATATGCATCCCGGAGCCCAGCAGCAGAGGTTGCAAAATATAATCCTGCGCCACCCGGTAAACGGCAAAGAACAGCAGCAGCAGGAGCCAATGCGCATAGCCGGTGAAGATCCCCACAGTTACGATGATCATTATGGCGACGAACGGGCCCACCGCCGGGATGAATTCCAGTGCCCCGGCTACCCCAGCTAGCAGCACCGCATAGGGAGCGCCAGTGAGCGTGAGAAATACCGCATAGAACACGAACGCCACCCACGCCAGAATCACCAGGGCTCGCAAATACCGCGAAAGCAGGCGGTGAAGGTCCTGCAGGATCTGATGCACCAGGAGTTGATGTTTCGGGTCCACCCTGTGGATGAAGCCGTCGCGCAGCTTTTTGCCGTCCTTGATAAAGAAAAACGCCAGAATGGGCACCAGGATCACGCCCACGGCTGCGCCCAAGCGGGTGGCCAGTTGCTGCAAAGCCTCGCCCGCAAGCGAAAGAGCGTTTCGGCCGAATTCATTGAAGCGATCGCGCAGCCAGATATCCAGCCGCGCGCGCGCCGGCTCCAGCCACGCCGGAAGAGGAAGGTCGCCTAATGGGTTACTGCGAAAAGAGTCCGGCATTCTTCCGGAAAGAGAGCGCGCGTCAACCGCCACTGCGGAAATGACGCCGAGGAGCGCGGCCCCAAACGCGGCGATCAGCAAGATGTAAACCACGGTCAGAGCGACGGTCCGCGAGACGCGCACCGAGGTGAAGTGATCCACCAGCGTCACCAGCGGCGATAACAGCAGCGCCAGAAACACCGCCAGCGTGAAGGTGATCAGCGCGCCGCGGATCGAATAGATTAATGCGACCGCCCCCACGAACAAGAACACGGTCCAGACGATCTTCAGGACACGCCGATCGACACCTAGCATTTGGGCACCCACATGGCCTATAGAATAAACGAAGTGACTACAGCGGCAGATCACATGCGCGGACTGGTGGCGGATTTGCAGAATCTGGAAGAGAAACTGCGCCTGGGCGGCGGCCCCGCGAAAATCGAAAAGCAGCACCGGGCCGGCAAACTGACGGCGCGCGAGCGCGTGTCCAAACTCATGGATGTGGGCGCCATGTTTCTCGAGACCGGCCTGCTGATGGCGTACGACAAATACGACGGCCAGGCGCCGGCGGCGGGGGTAATCACCGGCGTGGGACTGGTGGAGGGCCGTCCCATCGTAATCGTCGCAAATGACGCCACCGTGAAAGCCGGCGCGTGGTGGCCCGAAACGATTCCGAAAATTTTGCGTGCACAGGAAATCGCCATGCGAAACCGCCTGCCGATTGCCTACCTGGTGGATTCGGCGGGCATCAACCTGCCGTATCAAGGCAGCATTTTTCCGGGGCAGTATGGGGCGGCGCGAATTTTCTATTACAACTCGCTGATGCGGCGGAAGCTGAAAGTGCCGCAGATCGCGGCGGTGATGGGCATGTGCATCGCGGGAGGCGCGTATCTGCCGGCGCTCTCCGACGTCATCGTCATGGTGGAAGGCACCAGCTTCATGGGGCTGGGCGGCCCGAATCTGGTGAAGGGCGCGGTGGGGCAGGTGGTGTCCGCGGAGGCTCTGGGGGGCGCTTCGCTGCACACCGAGACCAGCGGCGTGGCGCACTATAAAGCGAAAGACGATTTGGATGCGCTCGCGATCATCAAGACCAAGTTGCGCGAGCTACCGCCGAACACTGCGCCGCCCTCTCCCAAGAACACGGCACCGGCCAAGGCCGCCGAAGGACTTTACGATCTCCTGCCCGCCGATCACCGGCTGCCTTACGACGTGGAAGAGGTGATCGCACGCATCGTGGACGCGGATGAATACCTGGAATTTCAGCCCGAATACGCGCCGGAAATGTTGTGCGCGCACGCGCGGCTGCAGGGCCGTGTGATCGGAGTGATCGCCAACCGCCGAGGGTTTCTGAAAACCGCCGCGGGGCCGCGCATCGGCGGCATCGTGTATGCAGAGTCGGCCCGCAAGGTAGCCTATTTTGTCGAGAACGCCCAGCGCCGCGGGCTGCCGTTGCTGTATTTGCAAGATGTCTCCGGCTTTATGGTGGGCACCGAGGCTGAGTCCGAAGGCATCATCCGCGCGGGCGCCGAGATGGTGGAGAGCATGGCGTGCGCCACTGTGCCCAAAATCATCCTGACGCTGAATCACGCGAGCGGCGCGGGTTATTACGCGATGGCGAGCCAGGGCTTCGATCCGCACTTTGCGTTTGCTTGGCCCACGGCGCGCATCGGCGTGATGGAGGGCGACGCCGCGGTGCAGGCGGTGCACGGCCCGGAGCTTGAAAAGCTGAAGGCCGGCGGCGCGGCGATTCCGGAGGAGCTTGAAAAGGGCATGGCGCAAACCCGCGCGGATTACGAACGCTGGCTGGACGCGCGGTATGCGGCGGCCCGGGGGCAGGTGGACGCGCTGATCGATCCGCTGGCGACCCGGCGAGTATTGGCATTCGCGTTCGACGCGGCGTGCGCCCACGGTCATCGCGAGCATCTGGTATTGGAGACCCTGTGAATCTGCGTATAGAACAAGACGGACGCTTGCGCCGCATCGCGCTGGCGGCACCGGAAAAGCGCAATCTGCTGGACGCGGCGATGTGCCAGGACCTGCTGCGCGAACTGCGCGACGCCGTCGCCGACGACACCGTGGGCGCGATTTTGCTGGAGGCCGACGGACCCATTTTCTGCGCGGGCGTCGATCCACTGGCGGGCGAAGAACTGTTCACGATTGGCCGCAGAATGGCTAAGCCGTTGGTGGCCGCGGTGCAGGGAGTGGCAGTCTCGGGTGGCGTGGCGTTGCTCGCCAACTCGCACGTGGTGTTGGCGGCGCAGGGGTCCAGCTTCGGCCTGACCGACATTCGCGAAGGCAAATGGAGCGAGGCAATTTTTTGGGCGGTGGCCTCGTCCATCGGCGAACGGCGCGCGCTGGAACTGTGCCTCACAGGGCGCATCTTCTCGACGCCGGATGCGCTGGCGTGGGGCTTGGTGCACCAGGTGGCTCCGGCGTTTGAGCTCGACGACCGCGCGAGTGAGGTGGCCGGGGCGCTCGCGAATGCGAATCCGGAAGCGGTGCGCGCGGCGCTGCGCCGGCGGTAATTACCTAGCGATCTTCCAAATGCTTTAGGCGGGCGTCCAGGACTTCTTCGACGCGGTGCAGCTCGGTGCGCCACATCTCTTTCATCTCTTCGAAGCGCCGGTCTACGCCGTCGAAGCGGCGGTCGACGTCATTGAAACGGCCATCCATATGGGAGCGAAGCTCTCCCAGCCGTGAGTTCACATCGCTCAAGCGAGCGTTGTTCAGCAAAATGCCAATGAGCACGGTCAGCATCGTCGGCACGGATGCGAACGCGATGGTGAGAATTTGGGTATCGTTCATGGGTGTTCCAATACCTGGTATCAGGATATCCGGTTTCCTCTCAGGGAAAAATGCGCTACCCCGAACGCCGCGCCAGAGCCTTCAAACGTTCCTTGCGGACCGGTTTGGCGAAATAGCGCAGCATGCGGTCGCTGCCATCGGAGAACAACGTAGCTAGGCGGGTATCGGTGAAACGCAGCGTCTCCAGATCGCGGGCAATCGCGCGCTGCAAGCGCTCCGCCGTGGCCCGGTTCCAGGCCTTGTCTCCCGCCTTGGCGTAAGCCCGCAGAGCCCGCACGCCCAGCGCCTCTACTGCGCCAACAGCCTCGTCGCGGGAGAAGCCCGCAGCGCGAAAACTTTCCGCCGCGCCGGCAATCCAGGGCATCAGGAGCTGCGATCCCAGGTAGGCGCCCGCGAAGTACAACGGCTTAGTGGCCGGCCGCAGCTCAATCAGCTTGCGGCGATCTAGCGCCAACAGCTTCCGTAATTCCGCCAGTGCCACCGGATGTCCTTCGCCGACGAATTTGCGCTCTGAGGACTCGGGCAGGCAATTCAATGTGACCACCCGCGCGGCCGCCGTCCGCAAGGGACTGGGCCGGAGGCTGTCGCGCAACGCATCGCACAGCACCACGGTCTTGCCCTCCAGCGGCACCGCGGATGCGAGCTCGGCAGTTATAAAATCCAGCGCAGTCTCCGGCGCGAGTATCCAGATGAAGCCGCACGGCACGAGCGCCCGATAATCGTCTACCCCGAAGCCGGCGCACAATCCATTGGCTATGCGGCGCGAAACTTTAAGGGAAGAACCTTTGACGGGGCCAAGTTGCTGCAACACGGCAGGCAAGCGAGCCAGGAACGATTGATTGACGCCGCCAGCGCCGATCAATCCCGCCGGTTTTTGAAATCTCATGTTATCGATGGGTCAGCAGTTATTCCGATGAGCGCTTTGCTCTTCAGCTCTTTAATCCGGTCGCGAAACGCTGCCGCCTGTTTGAAATCGAATCTCTGAGCCGCCGCTCGCATCTTGGCTTCGATCTCGGCCAGATATTGATCCAACTGCTTCGGGCGGAACCGCGCCCGCATCGTCTTCCACGGTATCGAGCGGTATTGTCACGTAATCCCCTTCCGCGATCGCCACCAGGTTCAGGTCGATCGGCTTAATGATGGATTGTGGCACAATTCCGTTGGCTTCGTTATAGGTCCGCTGGAGCGTGCGCCGGCGGGTAGTTTCCTCGATCGCGCGCCGCATGGAATCGGTCATCACATCGGCATAGAGAATCGCCTGGCCTTCGAGGTGGCGCGCCGCGCGGCCCATGGTCTGAATCAGCGACCCGGTGGATCGCAGGAACCCTTCTTTATCGGCGTCGAGGATGGCCACCAGCGAAACTTCCGGCAGATCCAGGCCTTCGCGCAGCAGATTGACGCCGATCAAAACATCGTAGGTGCCGCGGCGCAGATCGCGCAAAATCTTCACGCGATCGAGCGTCGACACTTCCGAATGCAGGTAGGCGCACTTCACGCCGGCTTCCGAGTAATGCTCCGACAGGTCCTCGGCCATGCGCTTGGTCAGCGTGGTCACCAGCACGCGCTGGTCGCGTTCGGCGCGCAGCCGGATCTCATGCAGCAGATCGTCTACCTGGCCGCGAATGGGGCGAATGGTGACTTCGGGATCGACCAGCCCAGTGGGACGCAGGATCTGCTCGATCACCGCGCCGCCGGTTTTGGTGAGTTCGTACGGCCCGGGTGTCGCGGAAACATAGATCGCCTGATGCACACGGTTTTCAAATTCCTCGAAAGTCAGCGGGCGGTTGTCGAGTGCGCTGGGCAGCCGGAATCCGTACTTGACCAGTTGCTCTTTGCGCGAGCGGTCGCCGTGATACATGCCTTGCAGTTGCGGAATGGTCTGGTGGCTTTCATCCAGAAACATCAGCGCGTCATGCGGCAGATAATCCAGCAGCGTGGGCGGAGCCTGCCCCGGCAGGCGTCCGGTGAAATGGCGAGAGTAGTTCTCGATCCCGTGGCAGTAGCCGATCTGCTGGATCATCTCCAGATCGAATTTAGTGCGCTGCCACAGGCGCTGCGCCTCAATGCGCTTGCCTTCCTTTTCGAGCTCGCCTTTCCACCAATGCAACTCGTTCTCGATACTGCGCAGAGCTTTGTCGCGCGTTTCGGGCTGCATCACGTAGTGCGTCTTGGGATAGATGGGCAGCCGCAAGTAGCTCTGCTTCACCTGCCCGGTCAGCGGATCGATCTGCTCCAGCGATTCGATCTCATCGCCCCACATGCTGATGCGATACGCGGAGTCGTCGTAAGTCGGGAACAGCTCAATCACGTCGCCGCGGACTCGAAATGCCCCGCGCTTGAAGTCGCCTTCATTGCGTTCGTAAAGAATGCTGACCAGATGCGCCGTGATTTCTTCGCGTGCGATCTTCTGCCCTTTTTCGAGCATCATCAGCATCCCGTAGTACGCTTCCGGCGAGCCGATGCCGTAGATGCAGCTTACGCTCGCGATGATGATACAGTCGCGCCGCTCGAACAGCGAGCGGGTCGCCGACAGACGCAGCTTGTCGAGCTCATCGTTGATGGTGGCTTCTTTTTCGATGTAGACGTCGCCCGCCGGAATGTAGGCTTCCGGCTGGTAGTAGTCGTAGTAGCTGACAAAATACTCGACTGCGTTGGAGGGAAAATAGCTCTTGAACTCCTGATAAAGCTGCGCGGCAAGGGTCTTGTTGTGCGCCAGCACCAGCGCCGGGCGATTGGTGGCCTCGATCACCTTCGCCATGGTGAAGGTCTTGCCGGAGCCGGTGACGCCCAGCAGAACCTGGTTTTGATCGCCGTCGCGCAGACCGCGCAGCAACGCATCGATAGCTGCAGGTTGGTCGCCTTTCGGCTGATAGTCGATCCCGAGCCGGAAGGCCATATCTCATTATAAAAGATCGTCAAAATCACCCGCCGCGGCGGCGCGCGTGTTAAGGTTTCGAAGTGGGGACGACCTTCGATCTCTATCCTCTGCGCTTCCATTTCGCAACTTTAAGCTGCGCGATTTTTCGGCCAATACTCTGCGCGGCGCGTTTGGAAGCGCGCTCAAGAAGATTGACGCGGATGCGTATGCGCGATTCTTCGCTCCCAAGAGGGCCGCAGGTTCTGGCCCCAGCGGACTCGCCGATCCGCCGCGTCCTTTCGTTTTCCGGATGCCTGGTCCGCTCGAAGTCGGAATGAACTTATTTCTCACCCCGAAGCCTGCGGTCGAACTATTCACGCGAGTGATGGCGGAACTAGGGACTTTGACCTCGGTTGCAGGCACGGAATCTTTACATTTGTCGATGTGCGCTGCGGCGGCGCCGATTCATCGGGTCCGCGTACATTTCCTCACGCCCACGGAACTCAAGGGCGCCGAGCAACCCGAGTTCGGAATTCTGCTGGCGCGTATCCGCGACCGGGTCAGCACACTGCGCGAATTGTATGGCGATGGGCCGCTCGCGATCGACTTCAAAGCTTTTGGCGAGCGCGCGAGCCGCGTCTCGATGACGCGCTGCGAGTTGGTTCCGGTCGCCGCCGAACGCACCAGCCGCGGCACCGGGCAACGGCATTCTCTCGGCGGATTCACGGGCGTCGCCGAATACGAAGGCGAACTTGCCGAGTTCCTGCCGTACCTTGAAATCGCACGTTGGACCGGCGTCGGCCGCCAGACCGTGTGGGGCAAAGGAGAGATCGCTTACGAAACGCTTTGAGCGCGAGCTGATTAGGGGCTGGCTCCATGAGCCGCAGGGCGAATGCATCCGGCAAGGGCCTGGTCATCACGCATGGCGCGGGATCGAATTGCGAGTCGCCGCTATTGCGCGCGGTGGCGGAGACGTTCGCCGGTGCCGGGTTTCACGTTCTGCGCTGCGATCTTCCCTATCGACAGGTGCGTCCCAGCGGTCCGCCGTTTCCAGGCGCAGCCGCGCGTGATCGGGAAGGATTGCAGCGCGCCGCCGAAGCCATGCGTGAGATCACGCCGGAGTTACGTCATGCTCGGCGGCCATTCTTACGGAGGACGGCAGGCTACGCTTTTGGCCGCGGATGCTCCCGCGATCGCCGATTCCCTACTGCTCCTCTCCTATCCGCTACACCCGCCGCGCAAAGCGGAACAGCTCCGGACGCAGCACTTCCCTCGACTGCAAACTCCGGCGCTGTTTATCCACGGGACGCGCGATCCGTTCGGCTCTATCGAAGAGATGACGGCGGCGCTCACCGCCATTCCGGCACGGCACCAACTAGTCGCGATTGAAAAAGCGGGTCACGAATTGGGCGCCGCAGCGGCGGCGGTTATACTGCGAGAAGCAGAGTGCTTCGCGAACGCCTGAATCAAGTCGAGGAACGCATCCACAGCGCCGTCGATCGCGCGGGCCGCCATCGTTCCGAGATCACACTGATCGCCGTCACCAAGAAATTTCCCGCAAGCGTGACGCTGGAGGCTTATGCCCTCGGCCTGCGGCACTTTGGCGAAAACTACGTGCAGGAATTCGAGGCCAAGCACGCGGCACTGCCTGTCTGACCAGCCCGGGCACGGACGCCGAGTTCCACTTAATCGGCCATCTGCAAAGCAACAAGACCCGTATTGCCGCGGAATTATTTCAGGTGATCGAAACGGTCGACTCCGAAAAACTCGCACGCCGCCTGGATCAGATCGGCACACCGCTCGAAGTGATGATCGAAGTGAAATTGAGCGAGGAAGAGTCCAAAGCCGGGGCGGCTCCAGAGGCGCTGCCCGCGCTCATCGATGCGATTCGCGAGTGCCCCAATCTGCGTCTCACCGGTCTGATGACCATGCCACCTTGGAGCGACGATCCGGAACAGACGCGTCCGTATTTTCGCAGACTGGCCGCCCTGGCGCGGACCCACGGACTTCAGAAATTATCCATGGGCATGTCGCACGACCTCGAAGCCGCCATCGAAGAAGGGGCCACGCATATCCGCGTAGGTACCGCGCTATTTGGGGCGCGCCCCAAAGGGACGCCCTAAAACGGCGAGGCCGGGCGCGTCTCCGTGCCCGTCCACAAGGTCGGCGTGACGTACTCCCACGGCGGCAGAGAAACCAGGTGCGGCTTCAGCACCACCAGCGTCTCGCTGCGATCCCGCTCGTTCACATGATGCGTAAACAGTCCGCCGATCCAGGGGAGATCGGATAACCCGGCGATGCCGGTGGGCGTCTCAGCTTCGGTGGTCGATAACATTCCGGCGACCACCGCCCACTCGCCGTCGCGCAAACGGACTTTACCTTGATACTGGCGGCTGTCGATCACCGGAATCCCGTTAAAACTTCCACTGCCCAGGGCCTTGAACTCGGCGTCTACATCCAGCGTCACTTCCATGTCCTCATGAACCGTGGGCGTAATCTTAAGCACCAATCCCAGATCTACGAATTGGGTGGTCGGCGCGAAGGCGGTAGCTTGCGCTGTTCCAGCCGTGCCCGCAAAGCTCGAGGTGATGATCGGATAGCGGTCGCCCACATGCAATGTGGCGGCCTGGCCATCCAGCGCCACAATCTGCGAACTCAGCAGCGTATCGGACTTCGAATCGCTCAGGGTTGCGAAGAACGTGGAGTTGACGATGCCCAACCCCATCAAGGTGGCTCCCCCGCCGAAGGTGAAGAAGCTACCGCCTAGCGCAGCCGGCAACACGTTCTGAAACGACTTGGTCAAGGGGAGGATGGGAATCGGGACTTGCGGCAGCGAGAGGCCATAGCTGAGATTGGACGTCCGGCCCACCGACACCAGTTCCACGTCGACTTCAATCTGAGCACGCCCGCGCGAGAGATCCGCGAACATCTCCTGAGCCGCCAGCGCCTTCGGCACGATGTCGCGGAAATACACGACTCGTTTCACCGGGTCCAGGCTGATGCGCCGGATCTCCAGCGTCTGCTGCACCGCTGTCGAAATCTCCTGCGCCTCTTGCACCGATATCCGCTCCGGTATCGGAGCCGCCAGCGCCATCACCGGCATCAACTCGGTGCGTTTCTGAGGGGTGTCGCGCGCCACCATGATGGAGTGGGTGCTCAGCGGAACCAGGAAGGAATCCGTCGCGGCTTCAAGCGCGCGCAGCGCCTCGGCGGCGGTGGCATCCGTGATACGGAAGGTTACCGGCGCGGGGAGCGGCATATACCCAGCGTCCAGTACCACTTCAATGCCATAAGCTCCGGCGACTTTTTCGAACAAGGCCTGGGCGGTCTCTTTCAAATCGAAACTGCGCTTGCCGGGAGCGGGCTCCAGAACCGGCGGAGGCTCGGCCGCCGCTATGCCGCTCTCCACAATTCCTTCGGCTTGGAGCTGGGCTGCCACAGTTTCGATGGCGGGATCGGGGGCCAGCACGGCCGGCCGGGATAAAGGTCCAGCGTTGCGCAGCGCCGCCTGCATTCGGGCATAGAGGGCGTTGCCGGGTTCCAGGCGCGCGGCCTGAGAATACAAGAGATACGCCTGCAAGCTGTCTCCGGCGTGGGCGGCCTTTTCGCCGGCGGCGAACAGCCGCCCCGCATCATCCTCGGCCGGGCAAACAGCGGCCGCGAACAGAACAAGACACAGAATCTGAAGACCCTTCACCATCTCAAACCAGCCTAACCAAAGTTATGATGCGAAACGATATTTTATATGACGCTACCAGACTAAGTATGACGCTACCGGCACCCAAACGGGCAGAGGCGGGGCCAGATTTAGGAAGAAATTGAACCCGGGAGGGTTAAACTCCGCCTGCCGTCCTGCCGATAGTCCACTTAAGGAGTCTCCCTGACGATGGCTACGTTTGCACCGGTTCGAACCGCTTTCAGCCCCGCGATCCCGCAAAATTTTGCGGAGCTGGGGATATCCGAAAGCCTGGTGCTGGATCTGATGCTGCGGCGCATGGTGATCGAGGGCAATTGCACCCTCGCCAGCCTGGGCCGTTCGCTGCGCCTGGCCGTCCCCATTATCGACGCAGTGTTCAAGCATATGCGGCAGCAGCAATTGGTCGAAGTGAAGGGCATGTCCGGCAACGACTATAATTTCGTGCTGTCGCAGGCCGGCAAGCAGATGGCCAACGAACGCTTCCAGGTCTCGCAATACGCCGGCGCGTGCCCGGTTTCGATCAAGGACTATGGCGCCGCCGTGCGGGCGCAGGCAGCCAAGGTGAATGTCGACCGCGAGATTCTGCGCAACGCGTTTTCGGACCTGGTGGTGTCGGACCACATGCTGGATCAGATGGGGCCGGCGATCATCTCGCAGAGCTCTATCTTTATTTACGGTCCCACCGGCAACGGGAAAACCAGCCTGGCCGAGCGCATGCTGCGCGTGTACAAAGACGCGATCTTGATTCCCTATGCGGTCGAAGTGGACAACCAGATCATTAGTCTTTTCGATCCGGTGGTGCACCAGCCGCTGGATAACGATGAGACCGAACTCGATCCGCGCTGGGTGGTGTGCAAGCGGCCCTGCATTCTGGTGGGCGGCGAACTGGTTCCCAGCATGCTGGAACTGCGCCTGGACGATTCGTCCAGCATCTACGCCGCGCCCCTGCAAATGAAGGCCAACAACGGCATTCTGCTGATCGACGACTTCGGCCGCCAGTTGATGTCGCCGCGCGATCTGCTCAACCGCTGGATCGTGCCGCTCGACCGGCGCGTGGATTATCTCACGCTGCGCTACGGCGTGAAGTTTCAGATCCCGTTTGAAACCATGGTGGTGTTTTCAACCAACCTGGAACCCTCGGATCTGGCCGATGAAGCCTTCCTGCGCCGCATTCAGAACAAGATTCTGGTGGAGGCGGTGGATGCGCAGTCCTTCGACCAGATTTTCGACCGCGTGGTGAAGGCCCGCCGTATCGACGCCGAGCCCGACAGCGCCGAGTACCTGCGTAAGCTGTGCCTGCGCCAGGGACGCACCGAACTGCGCGCCTGCTATCCGTCCGACATCTGCACTATTCTGACGTCGATCGGGCGGTATGAAGGCCGCGGCCCGGTGATGTCGAAATCCGAACTCGAACGCGCGACGGCGCTGTACTTCGCCAAGGGCTGAACGCTTTTCTACTGCTGCGGCTGCGCCACCGGCGGAGGATCTACCGGCTCGCTGCTGGCGGGAGCGGATTGCGCTGACGCTACGCCGCGCTTGGGACCCAACCCCAGGGCAATCAGCGACAGCGCACCTATTTTGCCGTCGGGATCGAGGTTCTGGTCCTTCTGGAAGCGCTTAAGAGCTTCGACCGATTCGGGATTCCAGGCTCCATCCACAGGTCCCTGGAAATAGCCTTTGTCCGCGAGCGCCTGTTGAATTTCCTTGTAGCGATCCGTAGTCGGCTGCTGTTGCGTCGGTGGGCGTCGGCCACACGATCTTGCGGGATTTCGCCCCGGTCTTAGACGCGGCTTTCGTCCCAGTTTTCGAGGCAGCCGGTCTTCTCGCTGCGGATTTTGTTGCTGCGGACTTTGACGCGGCAGATCTTGACGCGGACGCCTTGGTGGCTCCGGTTTTCGAAGTCGCGGCCACGTGAGGCACAACCTTCGCCTTCGTGCGGGCGGCAGTTGCGGTTTTCTTTTTTGCCGCTGGAGCCTGCAGGGCCGACGCCGCCACGGCCAGCGCCAGCGCCGCTATCGATACCGCGAGGAGGCGCAACGTTTGGTTACCGTTCTAGTTCTGCGGCAAAGTTCCGCTTAGGAACATGGTCGCGGTGCGCGCCGGCGATCCCTTGGCGCGAGTTCCGGGAATGGGACGGACGACGCGGAACGCCACCGGGTCGCCAGGCTTCAGAGTCCCCTGGACCTTGCGGATGTCGTCCACCGAACTGATCGGCTGACGGTTGATGGCGGTAATGATGTCGTGTTCCATCAGCCCGACATCGTCGGCAAAAGAACCGCTCTCGACGCGAGTCACGGCGATGCCGCGCTTATCGGGAGTGCTTTCCTTCTCTTCGTCGCTTGTCCCGCGGACGCTGATGCCGAACTTGACCTGGGTGGATTCTTCCTTGCCCGGAGCGGTGTCGCTCGGAGCGATCTCGCCCACTACGCGCGGATCGTCGGAAAACACCTTGGCGCGGTCCTGAATGGTGAGCTTCATATCCATCTTCTTGCCATCGCGGTCCACCGTGAGGCTCGTAACCGTACCCACCGGTATATCGGCTACGCGCGCGACCAGTTCGTCGCCGTTCTTGACCGGCTGGCCATTGATTCCCAGAATGATGTCATCCGCCTTGATCCCGGCCTTGTCCGCCGGGCCGCCCTTCTTCACTTCTCCGACGATCACGCCGTGATCTTCGCCGAGCGCGCGGAGCGTATCCGTTTTGGTGCCGGGAGCCCAGGAAATGCCAATGGAACCGCGCGTCACGCGGCCGTCGCGAATGACGTCGTTATACACCCGCACCACGGTATTGATGGGCAGCGCGAAACCGATCCCCTGCGATCCGCCGCTTTGGGTGGCGATCATGGTGTTGACGCCGATCACCTCGCCCTTGATGTTCAGCAGCGGCCCGCCGCTGTTGCCGGGGTTGATGGCGGCATCGGTCTGGATGAAGTGCTGGAATTGCTGGCCGACGCTGGTGCGGTCGGTGGCGCTGATGATGCCTAAGGTGACGGATGCTTCCAGGCCAAACGGCGACCCAATCGCCACCGCCCAGTCGCCCACTTGAACGCTGTCGGAATTGGCAATGGTCACCGGCGCCAGCGGACGCTTGGCGTCGATCTTGATCACCGCGAGATCGGTCTCGCGGTCGGTGCCGATCAGCCGCGCCTTGTATTCGGTGTCATCCCCGTGCAGCTTGACTTTAATGCGATCGACGCCTTCGACCACGTGATTATTGGTGACGATGTAGCCGTTCTTGTCGACCACGAATCCGGTGCCGGACTGTTCGCGGCGCTGGGCCTGCGGTGAGGAATCGCCACCGCCCGGACCGCCGAAGAAACGGCGGAACAGGTCGCTTGAATCGTCGTCGCCCTGGTCGTCGTCGTCGTTCTTTTTCCGGCTCTTGCCTTCCTGCAACTTGGGCGTGTAGTCCGCGGTGATGTTGACGACGCTCGGCTCCAGCATCTTGGCCAGCTTCGTGAACTCATTGCCGACCAGCGCCGCCTTGGGGACCACCAGCGGGGTCGCGTCGGGGGCGGCCGCTCCGCTGCGCTGCGCGTGAACGCCGGTATTGACCAGTGTGCCGATCACGATTCCAATGGAAAGCGTGACCAGCAGCAGCGTAGTGGATAGCAGTTTTTGCTGGCGCATCTTTTCGAACAGTTTCATGAATTCCTACCTCACCTCAGGCAGACGCCTTCATCTTTAATTATACGTGCTAAGTCACAAGACGAAAAGTAGCGGGAATCGTTACTCGTTTGTGAGCAGCAGGCACACCGCCAGCAGAATTCGGCGCAAGGCCAGATCGCGGCCTTCCGGAAGATACCATTCGGCGGGCGTGTGGGCCCCGCCTCCCTGCCCTCCGGCTCCGATCGAGACCGCCTGCAGGCCCAGCGACAGCGGAATATTGGCGTCGGTGGAGGAGCAGTCCAGGCGGCTGCGGATGCCCAGATGAGCATCGACGGCTCGCACCGCTTCGAGCAACGGCGCGTTGTCCGCCAGTTCGCCGCTGGGGCGCGAGCCGATCTCTTTAATGCGCGCCGCGATCCTGGCTCCGCTCCCGCGAGCGTTTTCCGCCTCGACGGCCTGGTCTACGGCGAGCGGTTAACAATGCCGCCATTTTATCGATGCGCTCCAGGCTTTCCGAGCGCAGGTCGATCTTGGCGCGGGCCTCGGTGGGGATGGAATTGATGCTCGATCCGCCTTCGAAAATCCCAAAATTGAAGCTGCTGCGCGGACCCGGCGCGACCGCGCTGCGTGCCGTGCTTCCATTCAGCGACCCCGCTTGGTCCGTGAACAACGTCACCGCGCGGCTGAGCGCGTGCACCGGATTGCCGTGAGCGGAATCCCGCCAACTGTGGCCGCCGGGACCGGTGATCGTGACCTCGAAGCGTTGGCTGGCCAGCGCGCGCGAAGTGATGTGATCCGTGCCGGGGCCGTCCAGCACCAGGAACACCTGCGGCTGGCCGGGCGCGGCGCGGCAGAAATAACGCATGCCGCTCAGGTTGCCCTCGCCCTCCTCGCCAACATTGGCGACCAGAATGGGCGCGGCCCTCGAATCTTCGAGCGGAGGCGCCGCCTTCCAGGCAGCCGCCAGCGCCAGCAGCGCGGCGAGTCCGGCGCCGTTATCGGCGACTCCGGGTCCGGCCATGCGCCCGTCCCGCAGCGTTTTGATGTCTTCGGGAGTCCGCGGCGCAAGCACCGTATCCAGATGCGCCGTCACGGCCATGGAGGATGCGGCTCGCGCCGGGCCAAGTCGCGACCACATTGCCCGCGCGGTCCAGACGGGCTTCCCAACCCAGCGCTTGAAACTGCTCGGCCATCCAGAGCGGCGCGCTTTTCCTCAAAGAAGGTGGGAGCCGGAATGCGGCATAGCTTGAGATGCTGCTCGTTGATCCAGTTGCGCTCGCGGCGGAACCATTCGAGGCACACGCGCCCCGCAGGGGACCCCGCAAAGTCGGCGACGGATCGAGCCAGTCCAGGCAAGCTTCAGTCTACCGCAGGGGGCAAGGCCGGCACCTCCCGCGCGGCGGCGTCAATCCGCATTCGTCCGCTAGATTTTCGCTTTGGGATAGCGGGCGCGCATCCAGGCGACGAAATTTTCGGGCGCGGGCATGGTGGAGAGCCGGCCCTGGCGCACCAGCGCCCAATCGTTGAATTTCTGGGATTGCTTGATTTCCGCCAGCGTGGTGGGCGGCTCCAGACGGCCGGCGAATTCCAGGTCCACCACCGCCGATTTCGGATTCTTGGGATCGGCGCGCCCCTGCGTCAAGACCTTGGCCAACCCCACTACGCCCGAGCCGCCTTCCGCCTTGCCTCCGCTGTGATAAATAAAAACCCGGTCGCCCGGCCGCATGGCGCGGATATTTTTCACCGCCTGCGGATTGGTGACCCCGTCCCACAGAGTGCGCTTCTCGCGCTCGAAGTCATTGAGCGAGTAGGTCTCGGGATCGGTCTTCGCTAGGAAATAGTCATTGTCGGGTTTCCTTCGCAACCACGCAGCTGGAACGATCGTCCCCTTTAGAGCATCACCAGCCCAGTACTATGGTTACTGGCTCGCCACGCATTAGGTTGTTATACCAAGATATAGTGAAGATAGCACCTGAGTTCTACCAGTGGACGATGGCGCGGAAGGAATTCTCGACCGTGGTCCGAAAAGCCGTTTTTGTAGTACTTACTTTGGTGAGCGGGTTGTGGCTGGCGTGGTTGACGGCGGCCCCGGCACTCGCGCAGAATCGGGAGCCGGCCCCACCCCCGTCCGAGTTCCGCGGCTCCGGGCCGCAGCGATGACGCCGACCGCCCCGGCCAAGCCCGATTCCGGCGTGGCGGTCGACCCCAAGACCTACGTGATCGGAGCGCAGGACATCTTGTCGATCAAGGTGTGGCGCGAGCAGGATTTCACGGGACTCTATACGGTGCGCCCGGACGGGAAGATCACGCTTCCTCTGATCGGCGACGTACAAGCCAGCGGGCTGACTCCGGAACGCCTGGGCGACCAGTTGAAACAGGGTCTGTCGAATTACATCAACAGTCCGGATGTCAGCGTCAGCCTGCAGACCGTCGGCAGCAAGAAGTTCTACATCACCGGCGAGGTGAACCGCCCCGGCGAATACATTCTGGCAATTCCCACCAAGGTATTCGATGCGCTTTCCAACTCCGGCGGATTTCGCGATTTCGCCAACAAGAAAAAAATTATCATTATTCGCGGTGCGGACCGCCTGAAGTTCAACTATCAGGACATCCTCAAGGGCAAGAATCTGGAGCAGAATATCTTCCTTGAGAACGGCGACACCGTGGTGGTTCCCTAAAGCGGAGGAAATTGGATGCAGCCGACCGAAAATTACAGCACGCCCAGAAGGTCACTGGACCTCGAAGATTACATCGACATCGTGCGCCGGCATAAGGGATGGATCTTCGGCCCCTTCCTGTTCACGCTGGTGGCTAGCGTAGTGGGCGTGTACCTGTACCCGGACAGTTATATTTCGCAGGCGGTGGTGAAAATCGTGCCGCAGCAAGTGCCGCAGAACATGGTGCAATCGGCCATCAACCAGCAGATGAGCGACCGCATCAATTCCATGGCGCAGACGATTTTGAGCCGCAGCGTGCTGACCACCATCATCAACACCTTCGGCCTGTATCAGCGCGAGCGCAGCCGCATGCCAATCGAGGACGTGGTCGAGCAGATGAAGACCGCGATCCTGATTCAGCCGGTGGCTTCTCCTACCGGCACCACCGACCGCATTCCGGCCTTCGCAGTCTCGTTCTCCTATGACAACCGGCTGACGGCCCAGCGCGTGGTGCAGGACCTGGTAAGCCGCTTTATCGATGAGAACATCCGCAACCGCTCGAACGCGACCTTCCAGACCACCCAGTTCATGAAGGACGAGCTCGACGACGCCAAGAAAGAGCTGGACGCCGCTGAGGACAAGTTAGCCGCCTACCGCATGCAGAATAACGGCAGGCTGCCCGACCAGGTGGACTCCAATATGCGCCAGCTGGCGGCCCTGCAATCGCAGGCCAGCTATTTGAGCTCCCGCATCAGCTCCGTGAATCAGGAGAAACTCCAGATGGAATCCAACATCCGGATTTTCAAAGATCAGCTGGCGAATCTCAACAAGGATGCCTCGCAGTTGGCGAACTCGCCCGAACGTAAGAGCCCGGAGCTGCTGGATGCCGAGCAGGACCTAAACAATTCGGAAGACCAACTGGCGGTGCTGCGGCAGCACTATAAGGATACTTTCCCGGATGTCCAGATCGCCATCGCGAGGGTGGAGGGCGCGCGCAAGAAAGTGCAGGATGTCCAGGCCGCCGAAGCCGCCAACGAAGACCGATTCGGCCCCTATCACCCCGGCCGGCCAACAGACCGTCCGCGAGAGCCGCGATATTGAAGCCAGCATCAAGCGCTTCCAAAGCGCCCTCGAAGCCCGCGATCTGGATCTCCAGGACAACACCAAGCAGCTCAAACAGGTCAACGACGCCATCAAGGGATTTGAAGGACGCATGTCGACCATTCCCTTGGGCGAAAAACAATACGCCGATCTGTTGCGCGATCGCGATCTGGTGAAGGTACGATACGTCGACCTGAGCGAGAAGTTGAGCAGGGCCGAAATCGCCCAGGAAATGGAAGGGCGCAAGCAGGGTGAAACTTTGGAGCTGCTGGACCCGGCCTCGCTGCCCACCACTCCCACCGAACCCAAGCGCCCCATGGTGATCCTGATGGGCGCAGCCTTGGGCTTGGTGCTGGGGATCTGCATCGCCGGCGTCCGCGAGATGAAGGATACTTCGCTGAAGAATCTGAAGGACGTGCGGGCCTACACCCAGATGTCGATATTAGGCAGCGTGCCGCTGCTCGAGAACGATTTTGTGGTGCGCCGGCGGCGGCGGCTGGCATGGCTCGGCTGGACCACGGCGTGTCTTGCCGCGGCGGTGGTGATGTCGGGCTCGGTGGTGTATTACTACGTGAGCAAAGTCTGAACCGGCCTGATGGCAGCGATATTTCTGTCGATAGTCTGTGGCGTCGATGGTTTGTGGCAAATGTGTAGCGATGTCTAACGAGTGGTGGGGAGAAAAAACGAATGAGTCGAGTTCATGATGCCTTGCGCCGCGCCGAGCAATCCGGAGTCCTGTCCCCGCCGGTTCACCGGCCGGCCGCCTCAGGGCCCGCAGTGGGTACGCCGGTGCTCGATCCGGGCGTCAATAATCTTGAGGGACTCCTCGAACTGGTGCAGGAAGTTCCGTTCCGCGCGGCCACCGACTCCTTGCTGATCGACGTATCGCGCCCCCACGAGGCGCCCATGGAAGAGTTCCGTACCTTGCGCACGCGCCTCAATCACTTGAAGACGCTGCAGCCGATTCACTCGATCGTGGTCACCAGCGCGTCTCCGGCCGAAGGCAAATCCCTCTCCGCCGCCAATCTGGCGCTGGCGGAAGCCCATCTGGCAGGCAATATCACGCTGCTGGCGGATTTCGATTTCCGCCGTCCGATCGTGCATACCCTGTTTGGCGTGGATCGCAGCCCGGGCATCACCGACTACTTGATGGGCAAGGTCCCGCTGCACCAGGCCATGCGCAAAATCGCGGGCACGAATCTGTACATCATGCCGGCCGGCGAAGCGGTTATCAATCCGCTGGAACTGCTTAATTTGCCGGAAGTCAAGATCATGATGGACCGCCTGCCGGAGTTATTCAATTGGATCATTCTCGACAGCCCGCCGCTGCTGTTCGCCGCGGACGCCAGCTTGCTGGGCACATTGTGCCATGGCACCTTACTGGTGGTGCGCATCGGCCACACCACCATTGACTCGGTGACGCGCGCCATGCAGTCGCTCTGCAACAACAATGTTCTAGGGATCCTGGTGAACGGGGCTCGCCGCGGCGAGTTGTACAGCAAGTACACTTACTATCATTCCTACTACACTCCCAAGGACGATGGCCATTCCGAAGCCGAAGCGGCCGACGAAACCGTCGGCGCGGCTGCCGGCGCACCCACCCGTCCGGGCGAAGAATAGTTTCGCCGGGCTATAGCCCCACATCGTTGGAGGCGCGGGCTCACGCGTTGAGGTGCGGACTCAACGAAACTTGCCCAGGACCTGCCTGAAGTGCGCTAAACTAAAATCTTCGCGATCACACCGGTCCGACGGGACAACCTTGCGCTGCAAATCCCACTAGCAGTTACGGATGGCAGTAAGACTGTGGTTGAATGAAACCCCCGTTGACGGGCCAACGTCAGAAGGGGAACGCAGCGTGGAAAGGAACCCGGACTAGATGACAGTGTTCAGGCCAGGATGCCTGCGTTTTGTCGCGGCAACCTTGCTCGGTTCGATTCCAGCGCTGGCCCAAGTTGCGGCGCAACCCGAAGCTGTAGCGCAAGCCGCGGCGCCCGCCGCCCAGGCGCCTCAGACCGCGCCCGCGAAGCCGCCGGCAACGCAACCTCCCAAGAACAATCCTTTTGAGACCATTCCGGAAGCGACTGAACCGGCCCCGCCCGCGGCTCCCGCTCCTGCCCCCGCCGGAAAGCCCCCGGCTACTCAACCAGCCAAGCCCGGCGCGGAAACCGCGCAGCCATTTGAGGACGTGGTCGAAGCCATCGAATTCCGCGGCGTTCGCCGCGTTCCGCAGGATACCTTGCGCGCGCTTGATTTTCACCAAGGTAGGGCGATAAGCTGGACGAAGAATCCATACACCGCGACTTCATGGCGTTATGGAACACCGGCCGCTTCGACGATATCCGAGTGGAGCGCGAAGCCGGTAAAACCGGATGGATTCTGCGCTTCATCATGGCCGAACGCCGAGTGATTCGCTCCATCAAATACGACGGCAACAAGTCCATCACCAATTCCGAGATCCTGGACCGCTTCAAGGAACGCAAAGTCGGCTTGAGCGTCGAGTCGCAGTACGATCCCAACAAAATTCAGCGCGCGCGCAACGTGCTGCAGGAATATCTGGCCGAGCGCGGACGGCAATTTGCGACGGTGGAGCCGGAATTGCGCCAGGTGCCCCCGTCTTCGCTCGAAGTGACGTTCAAGAGTGGACGAAGGGCCCAAGGTGAAAGTCGGCACCATCAGCTTCATGGGCAATGAGACCTACAGCGCCCTGATCGTGCGGCGGGCCATGAAAAATCTGCGGCCTTATCGGGATTCCGAAATCGATTTTCTTCGAGAACATATTCCCCTCAGACCTACGACTCGACCAAGCTCGACGAAGATCAGGAGCGGATCGAGATGTTCTACAAAGACAACGGCTACTTCCAGGCGCGCGTCACGGATCACACGGTGGACATCGTCGACGCCGGCGGCGGCAAATTCAAGCTGCCCTTGATCCACCCCAACAAGCCCGGCAAGGTCGCCAACATCGGACTCACCATTGAAGAAGGCCGGCTGTACCGGCTGAACACCATTAATTTCGTGGGCGTGAAGCTGTTCCGCACGCCCGAAACCCTGATGCGCCCGATCTTCGGGATGCAGCAGGGCGACGTGTTCTCGACCGCCAAGCTGCGCAAGGGCTTCGAGGATCTGCGCAAATTGTACGGGCAGTTCGGCTATATCGATTTCGTGTCCGAGCCCGACATCGAGACGGTGCCCGGCACCGACAAGGTCGACCTTACGCTGAACTTCGACGAAGGCAAGCAGTTCTTTGTGCGGCGCATCGATTTTTCGGGCAACACCACCACTCGCGACAAGGTGATCCGCCGCGAGCTGCTGATCGACGAAGGCGACGTGTATAACACGCGCTTGTGGGAACTCAGCATCCTGCGGCTGAACCAGCTGGGATACTTCGACGCGCTGAAGGCGGAGGACGCGGCCGACGTGAAGCGCGACACCAAGACCAACACCGTGGACCTCACGCTTAAAGTCAAGGAGCGCGGCAAGAACTCCATTCAGCTCAATGGCGGCGTGTCGGGAATCTCGGGCAGCTTCCTGGGCTTCGGCTACTCCACCAACAATCTGGTGGGATTGGGCGAGACGCTCAGTCTGCAAGCCACCGCTGGGCACCATCCAGGACAATGTGACCCTGGGATTCACGGAACCATATTTGTTCGACAAGCCGCTGCAGGCAGGCTTTACTGTGTTCATGTCGCGCTTCGACTACAATCAGGCGCGCCAGGCTTCGATTCTTTCCGGCACCGACCTCACCGCGCTTTACAACCAGTTGGGCCAGCAGAACCTGCTGAACTACGTGAGCAATTCAAAGGGCTTCACCACCTTCCTGAGCTACCCTTTGAAGCGCAGCTTTGCCCGCCTCGGGCATCAGCTACGGCTATAGCATCCAAAGCGTGAACACGCTGACGGCGGCGGCGACGTCGTATTACACCTACCTGAACTTCCTGAATATCAACGGGCCGAATCAGTTGGACGGAATCAGGTCTTCGTCGCATCACACCGAGCTTCACCTACAACACCGTGAACCATCCCATCACGCCGACGGCCGGCAAGGCGCTTTCGGCTTCCATTCAGTTCACGGGTAGCGTTCTGGGCGGCAATGTCAACCAAATTGAACCGGTGATCGATGCCAAGTATTTCCGCCGCGGATTCGGCAAGACCCACGTGATCGGCTTGCATTTCTCGGGGCGTTACATCACCGGCTTTGGCGGCAAGACCGCCGCTCCGTTCAACCGCTTTTACATAGGCGGCGAAAACGATGTCCGCGGATTCGACTTCTTTGCTATTACCCCGATCGCCTTCGTGCCGATCGAAGCCAGCGTGCCGCTGCTCAACAACGACGGCACGCCTCGCCAGCAGCTGACGATCAACAGCAGCGGATTTCCGGTATTTGTGGCGGCCACCAAAGCGGTTCCCTCCTACCAACTGGTGACGCCGGGCGGCGATACCGCGCTGGTGGCCAATGTCGAATACCGCGTCCCGATTTTTGGACCGGTGACTCTGGCGGCATTCTTTGACGCGGGTCTGAATCGCCTGTTGAACACCAGCCAGTTGGATATCAATCCGGAGAGGATCGCAGCAATTAAATGCCGAATTCCCGAGCGCCAGTTTCCCCGCCAAAGCGGTGATTGCGCCAGGGACGCAGCCAATTCGTGCATCCACCGGACTGGAATTGCAGGTCTTGATGCCGGTAGTGAACGCGCCTTTCCGGGTTTATTTCGCCTACAACCCATGGATTGTAAATCAGTATGTTCAGCCGCCGATCGTGACGGACCGCAGTTTCTTCCCCAACCAAGCGTCATTCCTGAACGGATTGGCGCAAGTGGGAAATGTCTTTCCCTATACCGAAAGACGCACTTTGTTCCGCTTCACAGTGGGCCGGACGTTCTGAGCGGATGAGCGCACGTGCTAGCATAAGAGAAAATTATTTCAGGAGTTTGGCTGTGACAAAGAATTTGTTTGCGATGACGGTGCTGGGCGCGGGAATGGCGCTGGCGCAGGCCCCGGCGGCGGCTCCAGCCGCCGTGTCCGCCCCCCCTACTAAGGTGGCGGTGATTCAGATCCAGGCCGCGCTCGCGGCCACTAAGGAAGGCCAGAAGGCGGCGGCGGATCTGGAAGTCAAGATGTCTCCGCGCAAGAAGGAGCTGGATGGCAAGCAGGCTGAGATCAAGGACCTGCAGGAACGGCTGCAGCGCGGCGGCAACACGCTCTCCGACAGCGCCAAGGAAGACCTCACCCGCAATATCGACGCCAAGACCAAGAGTTACAATCGCGAACTCGAAGACGCGCAGGCCGAACTCGAGCAGGAACAGCAGAAAGTGGTGGGCGCGCTGGGCCAGAAGATGATGGCCGTGATCGACAAGTATGCCCAGCAAAACGGCTTTGCGATCGTGCTGGATGTCAGCAGCCAGAACACCCCGGTGCTATACGCCTCGAACACCGTCGACATCACCAAGGAAGTGATCGACCTGTACGATAAGACGGTCTTCACGCCGACAACCGCCCCGGCCGCATCCGGAGCAGCGGCAGCCCGCCCTGCAGCACCACCGGCAGCTCGTCCGGCTGCGGCTCCTAAACCCGCGATGCCTCCCACCGCTGCGCCCGCCAAGAAGCAATAGCGCGCACCAGTCGGGCGGAAGTCCGAAACTGTCTAGCGAAGACGGAAGTTGACCTCAATGGTCGCCGCCGCTCGCACTGCTTTGCCGTCTTTGATGCCCGGTGCAAAATGCCATTTCTCGATTGCGGCGACGGCCTGCTGGTCCAATCCCTTGTCGAGAGACTTCGTGACCCGGATATTCTTGGGCCGGCCCTGCGTGTCAACTATGAGGGCCACGACGACAGGCCCTTGGATCTTGGCATTGCGGGCGTCATCCGTGTAGTTCGGCTCCACTTTGGAAACTACTTTTGGCGGTGTTTGCAATTGCGCAACCCTATAGATCCGCGCGCTTTGACACGCCGCCAGGAAGACCAGCAGGCAGGCCGCCGTCAGCATCACCGTGAGCCGCGACCGGATGCCAGCGCCCGTTCGCGCGCGTGAGGGATCCAAGATCGCCGCAATACGGGATTCCAAAGGCCGCGGCCGGCGAGTCATTGCGACCGCGGCGTGAGGAGGAGGTTGCTTCAATCGCCGGGCGATATCCAGTAGCTGCTGAGCATAGCTGCTCGCGCCTGTTCCGTCAGCCAGAACGCGATCGTCGGCGGTATGCTCAGCTTCGGAACGTAATCGCGCAGCAGCCAGCCATACCAACGGATGAAACCAAAGCACTGCGGTCACGCACTCCGCAAAGGTCTGCCACAACCAATCCCGCCGGTCTATGTGCGCCCTTTCGTGACGCACCATTGCGGTATATTTCTCTGCCGGCCAATCCAGCACGTAGGCCGGCACCAGAATCACCGGGCGAAGTACGCCCCACGTGACCGGTGTCATGAGGGCGCTGCTCATGCGGACGTCAAGTCCGCGGAATGACGGCGCCGAACGAGTGAGCCGAGTGAGGACAACCAGGCTGATCCCCAGCCGGCCCAGTAGCAGCGCGAGCCCGATCATCCAAATGGTCAGCAGAATCGGCACTGCGGTCGCCGCTCCGCTGGAAGCGCCCGCCGCATCCGCCAGCGCCATGCTCGATATGCGAAAGGGCTCGGGCACTGGAACGGGAATGAACAGAAGCGCGGTGGCGGCCAACGCTGTCCGCCAAATTCGGCCCCGCACGTCCGCGGAAGCCCGGCGCAATAGCGCCGTAGCAAGCCAGGCCAGACCCAGCACGATAGTAGCCCGCGCAGCAATTTCGACTATGAGATTCATCACTTGCCTTCCTTTCGCGCTTTCTCGATGAGAGCTTCCAAACGATCGAGTTCCTCCGCCGATAGCTTCGACGCCGAGCCGTCCACCAATGCCGTCGCAGCGGCAACTGCGGACCCGTCAAAGAATGTATTGAGAACGTGCCGCAAAGCGGTAACGCTCGCGCGTTGGCGCGACACGCGCGGGAAGAACATATAGCGCGGCCCGTCTTCTTCGTGGCGCACATGCCCTTTCTGTTCGAGGACCCTCAACAATGCACGGGTCGTGGAATAGCTGGGAGGATCGGCAAGCGATTCGAGAATTTCGGCGGCGGTGGCCCGCCCCCGGGCATATAGAATGTCCAGGATCTGACGTTCCCTGCGGCTGAGAGTAATCATGCTAGATTTTTAGCATCTTTATGCTAGATATTTAGCACTGCCGGCAGAGCCTGTCAAGAGTTTTTTTGCGACGTTGAGGATCTGGGGCGCTCAGAAGTTCGGATTTGTGCGCAGCTGCAGTGGGCTAGCGCAGCGTGATTTCTAGAGGACTTCCTCGCTCCAGTTTTCGAGGATCGACTTCACCTTCTGGGTGAACTGGTCGCCCAGCGCGCCGTCGATCAGGCGATGGTCGAAGGTCAGCGCCAGGTAGCACACCGAGCGGATGGCAATGGCGTCGTCGAGAACCACCGGCACCTTCTCAACCGTGCCGACGCCCAGGATCGCCACTTGCGGTTGATTGATGACCGGCGTGGCAAAGACGCTGCCGAAGCTGCCGAAATTGGTAATGGAGAAAGTTCCCGCCTGCACTTCATCGGGCCGAAGCTGGCGCGAACGGGCGCGCGACGCCAAATCGGCGATGGAGCGCTGCAGCCCGACCACGTTCTTTTCGTCGGCATTGCGAATCACCGGCACGATCAAGCCGTTTTCGAGCGCCACCGCCATTCCCAGATTGATATCCCGGTGAAAGATGATATTGGTGCCGTCGATGGAGCTGTTGAGCAGCGGGAAGGCTTGCAGCGCGGCAGTGGTGGCGCGCATCACGAAAGGCAAGAAGGTCAGGCTGAAGCCGTGGCGCGCCTGGAATTCGCCCTTCACGCGGTCGCGCATTTTCGCGATGCGGGTCATGTCGACCTTATGCACGGTGGTCACGTGCGCCGAAGTGCGCTTGCTGAAGACCATGTGCTCGGCGATCTTCTGGCGCATCACGCTCATAGGCTCGACGCGGGCGGCTGGAGCTTCGCCGCGGAAATGAGCCTGCTCCTGCACCGGCGCGACGGCTTGCGTGCGCGGCGGAGGCGGCGCTTGTTGCGGAAGTGGAGCTTGTTGAACGACGGCTTGCGGTGCGGGTGGAGGCGGAGGCGGCGCGACGTATGCCGGTTGCGCTGGCGCGGCTTGAGCGGGAGCTGAACGCCCGTCGATATGCGCTTCCAGATCCTGTTTCGTAATACGGCCGCCGGCGCCGGTGCCTCTCACTTGGCTCAAGTCGATGCCGTTCTCCCGCGCCATCTTGCGCACCAGCGGCGATAGCGGTCCGGCGGTTTCCTCGGGTATCGCCGCCTGTTCGACGGTCACCGGGACCGGGGCGGCCGGAGCCGGAGCAGCAGGCGCCGGGGCAGCAGCTTTCGCAACTGGCGGCGCGGCCGGAGCGGCAGCAGCGGCGGGCGCTCCCGCGCCATCGTTGATCCTACCCACCACGGTGTTGATGCCAACCGTAGTTCCTTCCTGCACCAGAATCTCGCCCAGCGTCCCGGCCACCGGCGAAGGAATTTCGGTATCCACTTTGTCGGTCGAGATCTCGAACAGCGGCTCATCGCGCTCGACAGTCTCGCCGGGCTTCTTCAACCACTTGGTCAGAGTTCCTTCGACAATGCTCTCGCCCATTTGGGGCATGATGACGTCAATCATATTTTCTCCACTTCCCGGTAATTCTCCAATTCCCGGTCAAACACTCGCGCGAAACTGCGGGCGACGGCGGCGACCACCTGGTCGCGATCAGCCTGGCACCCGAGTGCCTGCATCGAGGTCACCGGTTTTGTTAAGCCGCACGGTACGATGTACCGGAAATAACTCAAGTCCGTATCTCGGTTCAGCGCGAAACCGTGGGAAGTGACCCAGCGGCTGATATGCACGCCGATCGCCGCGATCTTGCCCTGCCCGGTCCACACGCCGGTAGCGCCGGCCTCGCGCCCCGCCGGAATTCCGAACTCAGCGAGCGCATCGATCAGTACCTGTTCGAGTGCGCGAACATACGCCACCACGTCGCGCTTCCATTCTCGCAAATCGACGATAGGATAGCCGACGATCTGGCCCGGCCCATGATAGGTGACGTCGCCACCGCGATCGGTGCGATGAAACTCGATTCCAGCGCGCTCGAGCAGCTCCGGCGTGCACAGGAGATTCTCGTCGTGACTGGTGCGGCCCATAGTGACTACATGCGGATGTTCGACGATCAGCAGTTGATCGGGAATCTCAGCCGCGCTTGCGGCGCTCCACCAACTGCTGCTGCAATGCAAACGCGTCTGCGTAGCGCATGCTGCCCAGATCGCGCAGCTCGCAGGCGGCCGCGGCCGTTACCAGCTCAGGCATTGATGGCTTGCCCGTATACTGCGTTGAACGCCTCGCCCACGGCTTCATAGAGCGTGGGATGCGCGTGAATGGTGTGAGTCAGCGTCTCGACAGTGGCTTCGGCTTCCATGGCGAGCACGCCTTCGCTGATCAGCTCGAAGGCTTCCGGCCCGATGATATGAACACCCAGAATCTCGCCGTACTTGGCGTCGGAAACAATCTTGACGAAGCCGTCGTGCTGCCCCAGGATGCTGGCTTTGCTATCGGCCGCGAAGGGGAATTTGCCTACTCTGACGTCGTGGCCCGCCGCACGCGCCTGGGCTTCGGTGAGCCCGACGCTACCGATACCCGGCTCGGTATAGGTTGCCCCCGGAATGCGGTTCTTGTTCACCGGAGTCACCGGCTTACCGGCGATGTGCGCGATCGCGACCATCCCTTCGGCCGTGGCGACGTGCGCCAACTGCGGCGTTCCCGCCACAATATCGCCGATAGCATAAACGCCCGGCTCGCCGGTGCGCTGGAACGGGTCCACCTTGATGAAGCCCCGGTCTAGTTCGACGCCGGTGCCTTCGAGGCCAATGTTTTCGGTGTTCGGTTTGCGCCCGATGGCCACCAGCAGCGCTTCGGCTTCCACCGTTTCTTCCTTGCCGTTCGCCAGCGTCGCTGTGAAGCGCACACCGCTATCGGTGGTCTGGACGTTGCTCACTTTCGCGCCCGTTTCGACGCGAATGCCGCTCTTTTTGAAGTAGCGCTCGAGGTCCTTCGAGACGTCTTCGTCTTCGACCGGCACAATGCGCGGCAGCATTTCAAACACGCTGACCTTGGATCCGAAGCGATGGAAACAGGACGCGAACTCGACGCCCACGGCACCCGCACCCAAAATCGCCAGCGACTTCGGAACGTAGTTCAGATTCAGGATCTCGATGTTGGTGAGGATGCGCTTGGCATCCGGCTGGAGTCCGGGAAGCATGCGCGCAGCCGAACCGGTAGCGAGCACGATGTTCTTGAACTCGACGATCTGCGTGCCCGCGTCTGAGGTGACTTCCAACTTGCCGGGACCCGCCAGGCGGCCGTAACCCTTGATCACGTCCACCTTGTTCTTCTTCATCAGAAACTCGACGCCCTTGGCGTGCTTCGCGACGATTTTGTTCTTGCGCTCAAGCACCAGAGGGAAATCCAGCCGCGGATTCTCGCAGTGGATGCCGTCTTCGACCGAGTTCTGGAAATGCTCCCAAACATCCGCTGTATGGAGGAAGGATTTGGTCGGAATGCAGCCGACATGCAGGCATACGCCGCCTAGCTTCACGTCTTTTTCAACCACCGCGACCTTCAGGCCGTACTGCCCCGCACGAATGGCAGCTGAGTAACCCCCGGGACCGCTCCCAAGGACAATCACATCATATGTCATGGATTTTCTTTTAGTGTAGCAGGACGGAAGTTTTTGACGACAGGTCATGGACCTGTCCTACAGTGGAACAGGTCCATGACCTGTCAACGAGTTTGAATCTTCTGGCTCACGGGTTATATCCGCTCTTTATTCTCTTCGAATTACATCATCTTCCAGGCCGGGATGTGTAACCGCCCACTAAAGATGGCGTCCTTTCATATATGCGCCTGAAAACGGTGATTTCGCTAGCGGCCGCACTGGCATCGCCCCCGCTGTGGGGCCAGACTCCAGCGGCTGGCAAGTCGAGTCCGGAGCCTCTCGCTGCGTTCAGCCAGTCGCTCGAAGCTCTGGCGGCGCGCGTAGGCCCGGCAGTCGTGCAGATTGTGTCCACCGGTTACGGCCGCGGCGAAGCGGCTGAGCAAGGAGCGAGCAGCCTTCCCGCACGCCAGCGCAGTACCGGATCCGGCGTCATTCTTTCGGAGGATGGCTTCATCGTCACGAATTATCACGTGGTGCAAGGAGCGCGCCGAATTGAAGTTCGGCTGGCGGCGGAGGGTTCGGGAACGTCTCAGGAACCAGTCATACTGGCGAAACTGGTTGGCGTCGACAGGCAAACCGACGTGGCCGTGATCAAGATCGAGCGCACCGGGCTGCCGCACCTGAGTTTCGGCGACCCCAAAGACGTGCGCGTAGGGCAAGTGGTGATGGCTTTCGGCAGCCCCTTGGGATTGGCCGGCTCGGTGAGCATGGGCGTGGTCAGCTCCACTGCGCGTCTGGTGCATGAAGACGATTCGATTGCTTACCTGCAGACCGACGCACCCATTAATCCCGGCAATAGCGGCGGACCGCTGGTTGATACCAACGGGCAAGTAGTGGGGATCAACACCTTCATCCTGACGCAATCCGGCGGCAGCGAGGGGTTAGGTTTCGCGATCCCGAGCGATGTGGTGAAGAGCGTGTATAGCCAGATACGCAAGGACGGGCACGTGCATCGCGGCCAACTGGGAATCGTGGCGCAAGATATTTCCCCCGAGATGGTCGAGGCGCTGAAATTACCCCAGGAATCAGGCGCGATTACCGCCGATGTTGTGCCCGGCGGTCCGGCGGATCGAGCGGGCTTAAAAATTGAGGACATCATCGTGGGCGTGAACGGAAGCCCAATCAAGCACGCACGCGACCTGCAGAGTTTTATTTACAGTCAGGCCCTGGATAACCAGGTCACCATGACGGTACGGCGCGGGGACCAAACGCTCTCTCTGACAATGAAAGTGATCGAGCGCGCCGATGACCCGCAGCGCTTCGCCGACATGGTGGATCCGGAGAAGAACGTGATTCCGCAACTGGGGATTCTGGTGGTGGAGTTGGACGAAAAAATGAAGGACCTGCTGCCGGGATTGCGCCACAGCTACGGGTTGGTGATCGCGGCGGAGAACCCCGATTCACCGTATTCCGGCGAAAGCCTAAGGGTAGGAGACGTCATTTACGAGGTGAATCACGTTCCGGCAGTCACCATCCGGGCCGTGACATCGACCCTTACGGCCTTGAAATCCGGCGATCCTGTCGTGATTCAAGTAGAACGCGAAGGCGGCCTCATGTACGTCACGCTGGAACTGGAATAAGACGCCCCATTTTTCTGGAACTATCCCACCGCGAATCGGAATTCCTAACAGACGCTATACGGATGGCGTCTAATGGGAAACGCATGACAAGCGATGAGGAACTGCTGAAGGCGGCGCTGCGTGGCGATGAAGCCGCGTTCACGGCCTTGTACGGGCGCCGGCAGGGCGCTGTGTATCGCTTCGCGCTGCACATGTCGGGAGACGCGGCGGTCTCCGAAGACGTCACCCAGGAAGTTTTCATGGCGTTGCTCGAAAGCGGCGGCCGATTCGATCCGGCGCGCGCGACGCTGCTTTCTTTTCTATATGGCATAGCACGCAATCTGCTGCTCCGGCGCCTCGAAAAGAAACGGCCGGAAGATGGGGACGCATTGGCGGAAGAATTAGCCGCAGACGATGATGTGCTCGACGATCTGACCCGGCGCGAGACCATCGAGGCGGTACGCAGCGCGGTGCTGAGTCTGCCTGCGCCGTATCGCGAAGCGGTGGTGCTATGCGATCTCGAAAACGCCAGCTATGAAGACGCGGCAGCGGCGCTGGAATGCCCTGTGGGGACAGTGCGGTCCCGCCTCAGCCGTGGGCGGGCCATGCTGGGACAGAAACTGGCGGTGAAAACCGTGAGGAGCATCTCATGAGAGAAGACCACTTTAAAGAGGACCAGGTTCTTCAGGCACTACAAGCGTTGGCGGAGAGCGACCGGGCACAGGGAGCACCGCCCGAAGTAGAGGCGCGGCTGCTCGGCGCATTTCACGCGCGCCGGCGCTCCGGACGGCACCGGCCGACAATCGCGGCGCTGGCGGCCAGTCTCGCGATCGCGCTGCTGCTGTGGCCGAATCACACGTCTAAGCCGGTAGTGAGTGCGGCGCCACCGGTATTGCAGGCGCCTGAGGCGGCACGACCCGCTCCGGTCGCAGTGACAATTACAAACGTCGTGCGCGCGTCGCGCAAGGTGGCTCGCAGGATCGCAGTTGTGCGGCAGCCAGAGGCGCGCGAAGTGGTCACGGATTTCTTCCCGCTGATGAATCCGGCTCCGTCGTTTGGACGCGGGCAGATGCTGCGTGTGCAACTCCCCGCCGCGGCCATGCAGACGGTGGGATTGCCGGTGCCCGATGGACACCTGGGCGACTTGGTCCAGGCCGACGTGCTGGTGGGCGAAGAGGGAATGCCGCGAGCCATCCGCTTCGTGAGATTCGATGTCAAATAGAAAAGGAGCAAGAGACATGAGGACCATCAAACAAGCCGCGCTGCTTTTCGCCGCCGGAGCCGCGCTGCTGGCGCAGCAGCAGAATGTGATCTTCACGACGGCCGCGCCCGCTGGGATGCCCAATATGGCGGGTATGGCGGGACCGCAAACTTTCGCTTTCGTTGCGGGCGAGCTAGTGGGTGGCAATCCCGTGAAGGGCGCGCCCTACTCGGGCAACGCCGTGACCGACACCACTCAGACACTGGCGGACGGCAACCGCATCGTGAATCACATGACCGCGGCCGTTTACCGTGACGGCGACGGACGCGAGCGGCGCGAACAATCCATCCCCAATATTGGGCCTTTCGCCGCACAAGGCGCGCCCCCGGTGACCATGTTTATTTCAGATCCGATAGCCGGCGTGAATTACTCCTTGAATCCGACCACCAAGACCGCGATCAAAATGCCGGTGCCCCAGGTCGGCTCGATGCCGCCGATGCCACCCATGCCTCCGGGTGCGCAAGGCGGCGTCATGATACAGCGTTTCGGCGTAGCGGGAGGTAGCGCGACTGCTTCCATCGTGGCGCCGCCGGGTTCACCACAGGTCATGATCTACAGCAAATCCGGCACCGCGCTCACGCAGAATCCACCGGCTGTCGAACAGCTCGGCACTAAGGTGGTCGAAGGCGTCCAGGCCGACGGCACGCGCACCACGCTGACCATTCCCGCGGGACAGATCGGCAACGATAATCAGATCGAGATCGTGGATGAAGTGTGGCGCTCGCCGGATCTGCAGGTGATTGTGCACTCGGAACATAGCGATCCCCGCATGGGCACTATGGTTTATTCGCTGCAGAACATCTCGCGCAGCGATCCCTCGCCAGCGCTGTTCCAAGTTCCGGCGGACTACACGGTGACCGACTCGCCGGTGTTCCAGAAGGCTGTGCCTCTGCCGTCCGCGGCGCAATAACCGGCACTTGCATCGAAACCCACCCGCCGGGGCCGCGTAGAATTGTACATATGCGTGCGTGGCTCATCACCGCGGTTGTCTTGCCTTGGCTGGCCTACGCGCAGTCCCCCGCCGCCCCGTATCCGCTCACCAATCTGACGGTCCGCGGCAATAAGCGCTTCACTCGGGCGGATATTGCCGGAGCAGCCGGCCTCACGATCGGCAAAGCTGTCAACAAAGATATTTTCGACGCGGCGCGCGCCCGTCTGCTCGAAAGCGGTGCATTCGAAAGCGTGGGCTACGAGTTCAAGCCCAACGCGGCGAAGACCGGCTACGACGCCACGTTCGATGTGGCCGAAGTCGCGCTGCTCTACCCTTACCGCTTCGAGGACCTCCCCGCCCCCGAAGCGACTTTGCGGGCAGCGCTCTCCCAACAGTCAGTCCTATTGCACGATCTGATTCCCGCCACCCGCGAGGTGTTGGACCGCTACCAGACAGTGCTGGCCAAGGTGCTCGAAGGCCGCGTCACGGTGGAAGGCAAGCTGAATTACGATCTGCCCGGCGAGCCAACGATCCTGTTTCGTCCCGTGGGCGACCGTCCGCATATTTCCGAGGTTCATTTCACCGGCAACGAATCGGTTCCAGCTACTCAACTGCTGAACACGTTCGTCGATGTAGCCGTCGGCACTGAGTTCACCGAGCCTGCCGTCCGCCGGCTGCTCGACGCCAGCATCCGTCCTCTCTATGAAGCGCGCGGCAAGGTGCGCGTGGCCTTTCCGAAAATCGCCACTGAGCCTTCGAAGCATCCCGAAGTGGTGGGCGTTTCAGTGACCGTCACCGTTGACGAGGGGCCGTCCTACAAACTCGGCGCCGTTCGTTTCACGGGGGCTGCGGCGCGCCAGGCCAAGGAGCTCGAAGACCTGGTCAAGTGGCGCAAGGACGAGACCATCAACTTCGATGAGATCAAGACCGGGCTGAGCCGCATCGTCAAGCGCTTTAAGACCACTGGCTATCTGCACGCAGCCGCGCGCGCGGATCGCACGGTCGACGATAAGGAACACACGGTCGATCTGGCGGTGAACGTCGATGCCGGGCCGGAGTTCAAGTACGGGGCGCTCGAGATCCGCGGCCTGGATGTCATCAGCGAGCCGGCCATCCGCAAAATGTGGGGCGCCAAAGAGGGCAAGCCCTTCGACGCCGAATATCCCGACGCGTTCCTGAAAGACGTCCGCGACCAGGGACTCTTCGACAACCTGGGCGACACCAGCGCGCAGACCAAGGTGAATGAGGATCGCAAGACCGTCGACGTCACGCTGATTTTTCTGGGATCGAAACCAGCTGGCCCGGGACGTAGACGACTGGGCGCGCAACCCTGAGCCAAGCGAGATTTGTTTCACCTGTCTGCGTTCGGCCTTCCGCGTTGCTCCCACGGGGACGTCTTTCTGCTCCCCGGCAACGTAACCAAGTTCGAGTTTGCCCCGTCTGCTAGATGGGGAAGAAAGTGAAGCCGCCCGGATTCTGGCAGTTAAATCTTCATCACCTTTCCGCCTGTTTTAGCCGTAATGCAGACGCTGGATCGAACATGGCACTCAGAGTGCCGTGTGAAGCGGCATGGCAGAAAGGATTTTATGACTTGTTCTCTCCAATTGATTGCTAAGCAGTGTTTCTGGGTCTTGGTCTCGACTGGGTTTGCCTGGAGCCAAACCGGAGGGCCCCCGCCATACCCAGTGGCGGGGCCGCCGAGGCCAGGCAGCGTCAACTATCTGGAGGGACGGGCATCTATCGGAACCATGCCGTTGACTCCCCGCGCGGTGGGCTCGGCTGTGCTGGGGGCGGGTCAAACCCTCACAACGCAGGCCGGAAAAGTGGAGATCCTGCTCACACCGGGCGTCTTCCTGCGGGTAGCCGATAACAGCTCCGTGCAGATGGTATCGCCGGATTTGGCGAACACCCGAATCCAGTTGAATAAGGGCCGCGCGCTGGTGGAAGTGGTTGACATACGAAGTCAAAACGATATTCGGATCGACGAAAACGGCGCCAGCACAAAACTCCTGAAGAACGGTCTATACGAGTTCGACGCGGACCATGCCCAGGTCCGGGTGTTCAAGGGCAAGGCCGAAGTATCTGTGGCCAATAAAAGGGTCACGCTGGGCGAGAACCGCGAGGTTACGCTGAGCGCCGGCGCCAAGCTGAAATCCCAGAGCTTCGATCCCAAGATGTTTGAGGATGACTTCTATCGATGGGCCAGTTTGCGGTCAGGTTACCTGTCGGAGGCGAGCGTCAGTGCGGCGCGCGCCTATATGGGGTCCGGACCCGGGGTATATGGTCCAGGCTGGGGCGGCTTCGGATGGTATTGGGATCCCTGGTTCGGTGTCTATACGTTCTTACCCGCCGGAGGAGTTTTCTATAGCCCGTTCGGCTGGAGCTTCTATTCGCCGTTTGCAGTCTATTCTTCGCCCTTCTTCTATCACCCCGGCATTGCTCATGGATTTGGTGACTTCCATTATCCTTACGGCCATGGCTTTGGACGTCTAGGTTTCGGTGGCGGAAGGCGCCGCCGGTAAACCATAACGGGTGAGCACTTGGGCAGGTTCCCGAGCGACAAAGCAATCGGGCGGCCACTTTAATGAAGTCGCGGGCAAGAACAAACTTCTGAATGCTCCGTCATCCAGGATTCACGAGATAACGGCGCAAATTGTCTCACGTAGGGTCCATCGTCTTGTGCCCCTTAAACCTCGCGGGTTGTTCTCGGTGAATCTGGTTGAGGATACGGTACCGTGTCGCTATCGATCCGCACAGCGCCCAGCGCCGTAAAGAAGCGAACCACGGCTTCAAGATCGCTCTGGGGTAATGTGGCAAGCAGCCGGCGAGTCTCGCTCTCCACGCCCTCATACATGCCAGCGAGCTTGTGCAGGCGGCCGGGTATCAGAGTGACGAGCAGGCTTCGACGGTCTACAGGATGGCGTTTGCGGCGGACGTAGCCGGCCTTCTCAAGACGGTCGAGCGCAACCGTGACGCCGCCGCTGCTCAAGCCTGTCAGCGCAGCTAGACGAGTGGGCGTTGAAGCCCCATAGAGCAAGAGCATGTGCATCATCTGCATGTCCGTAAGGCCGAGTCCAATCTTGTCCGCGGCTTGAGTGTTGAAGAAGATGGCTGCGGCGATGAACTTGCGAATTTCGAGCACAACGCGATCGGCTGTGGTGACCGGCGCGGGGATCAAGGGGTCCGCCTTCGCGGATGCCGCGAGACGCGGCTTAGCTTTCTTCGGCGTGGACATACAGGTTCTTTATGCTTTACATTCCATATATCTTATTGTATAAGATATATGGAAGGTGAGTGAATGACCTCTACAGTAAAAGCATACAAGGGAATGGGCATGGAGGGCGGCGTGACGCGATGGTATGACAAAACCACCCGCATGGACATGCCGGCGATCAAAGCATTGGCGGCACGGATCGCGGCTCTCACTGCCCCCGCAGCCACGGTGCTGGAAGTAGCGCCGGGACCGGGATTTCTATCCATTGAACTCGCCGGGCGCGGATTACAGGTACGCGCGGTAGACATCAGCAAGACCTTTGTAGAAATTGCGCGGCGCAATGCCGCAGCGGAAGGGGTCGAAGTGCGGTTCGATTTGGGCAACGCAGCCGCGCTGCCCCTGAAAGACGAAAGTGTAGAGTTTGTGGTGTGCCGCGCCGCGTTCAAGAACTTCACCGAGCCTTTGAAGGCGTTGGCGGAGATGCGCCGCGTACTGCGTCCAGGTGGTACTGTGCTCCTGATAGATATGCGGCGGGATGTGCCGGTGGCGGAGTTGAGGCGATATGTGAACGGCCTGGGTGTAAGCAGACTGAACCGCTGGTTCATGATGTTGGTTTTTCGCGGTATGTTGATCCGACGAGCTTATCCGCTTGAGGAGATTCGCCATATGGTGACGGAGGCAGGTTGGACCGAGCCACGGATTGAGATCTCGCCAGTGGGTTTTGAGGCCTGGATGACGAAGTAGTGCCGAGTCGGGCTTTCGTAAGAATGATCCGGCGCGGCGATCCCTTTTTCAATGCGAGTTTGCCGATAACAAGTGCCGCGTTACTCAACTTCCCGATGGTCGGCACTCCGGAAATAGCCATTTCTCGCTTTCCGCCCCCCGCATGCTAACCTGAGATATTGCGTTTATTCTATGCCTGCGCGGGTAAGCGATACCTTCGTCCTGCGCACATACCCTTTCCGGGAAGCGGACCTGATCGTCAGTTTTCTAACCCGTGATCTGGGGAAATTGCGTGGAGTGGCCCGGCGGGCGCGCCGGCCGAAGAGTCCCTTCGGCTCGGGGCTGGAGCGGCTGTCGCAGGTCCGCATGGCTTACTTCCAGAAGGAGAATGCCGAGCTGGTCAATCTGTCCGGCTGCGAGCTGATCGAGTCGCAGTTCGGCTTGCAGTCCGAGTATGCGTTGAGTGTGGTGCTGGATTATTTCACTGAGGTCGCCGAACAATTGTTGCCCGCCCATGAACCGAACGAAAAGTTCTTCCGCCTGATGGCGGCGATGCTGGCGTATCTGCGCGCCGGCGGCAACCCCTGGACCGCCGTCACCTACTTCACCGTCTGGACTGTGCGCCTGCTCGGCCTCTGGCCCGAAGCCCACGTCAGCGAAGAGACTGTCGAAATCGTTCACGAAATGTTCGAGCAGCCCATCACCGCGCTCGCCCCGCGCGAGTGGTCGAAGAGCACCGCGAGCGATCTGCGCCGCGTCCTGATCCGCACCATGGAGCAACACGCCGAACGCCGCTTCCTGACCGTTCCTTTGCTGGAGGCCCTGTAGCTCTCTTCCCCATGGATTCCTTTCAGCAGACCCTCTTCAAGTTGAAGCGCTATTGGGATGAGCGCGGCGCCATCATTCAGGAGCCCTACGACGTCGAAGTGGGCGCCGGAACCATGTGTCCGGAAACGTTTCTGCGCGTGCTGGGCCCGAAGCCCTATCGCGTCGCCTATGTGCAGCCCAGCCGCCGCCCCGCCGACGGCCGCTATGGCGAAAATCCCAATCGTCTGTACAAGCACATGCAGTTGCAGGTGATCCTGAAGCCTTCGCCCGACGACATCCTGGATCAATATTTAGGCAGCCTCGAAGCCATCGGGATCGACCTTTCGAAGCACGACATCAAGTTCGAAGAGGACAACTGGGAATCGCCGACGCTCGGCGCCTGGGGCATCGGCTGGCAGGTGATGCTCGACGGCCTGGAGATCACCCAGTTCACTTATTTCCAGCAATGCGGCGGCATCGATCTGGATCTGGTGCCGGCCGAAATCACTTATGGACTGGAGCGGCTGGTCGCGTTCCTGCAAGGCGTCGAAAGCGTGTACGACATCGAGTGGACCCGCGGCGTGAAATACGCCGACGTGCGCCTCGCCGACGAGTTGCAGTTCTCGGTTTACAACTTCGAGATGGCGAATGTCGACCGCCTGTGGCGCCTCCTCGGCGAATACGAAGCCGAGTGCAAGGAACTGCTCGCGAAGTACGAGGATTATCCCGACAAGCAGCGTTTCCCGGTGCTGGCGACTTACGACCAGGTGCTGAAATGCTCGCACTTGTTTAACCTGCTCGACGCCCGCGGCGCGATTTCGGTGACCGAGCGCGTCGGCGTCATCAAGCGCGTGCGCGATCTGGCGGTGGGGACGGCGAAGCTATGGGCGGATCAGCAGCAGGAGGTGGCATGAACTTCCTCCTCGAGATCGGCACCGAAGAAATTCCGCACTGGATGATTCCCGGCGCGCTCGACCAATTCGCTACGGGCTGAATCTGGTTCGGCGCGACCGGTCCAAGTGGACGCAACGCCACGGCGGCTGGTAGTCCAGTCGAGCGGATTCCCGGAGCGCACTGCGGATCAAGAGCAGATCGTCAAAGGTCCGCCGATCTCCGCCGGTGACAAAGCCGCCGCGGGTTTCGCCAAGAAGCAAGGCGTCGAACTTTCGGCGCATGACCAAAGCCGGCGACTACTACGAGCTCCGCAAGACTGGTCCCAGGCCGCGCCGTGCGCGACATTCTTGCCGAAACGCTCCCCGTCACCATCCTCGGCATCCAGTGGCCCAAGACCATGTACTGGACCGGCGGAAAAACCGGCCCGCGTTTCATTCGTCCCATCCGCTGGATCGTCGCGCTGCTCGACGACCAAGTCATCCCCTTCGAAATCGCCGGCGTCAAGAGCGGCAACGTCACGCGAGGCCATCGCATTCTGGGTCGCCTTCCATTCCGGTCACGTTCGACACTTACGAGAGCGAACTCCGCAAGAACTTCGTGATCCTGTCCGCCGACGAACGCCGCCACAAGATCGTCACCGAAATCACGCAGCTCGACGCGAAGCCCGATGCCGATCTGGTCGAAACCCTGACCTTCATCACCGAATATCCCACCGCCATCCGCGGCGACTTCGACCCGGCCTACCTGGAACTGCCCGCCGAAGTCCTGACCACGGTGATGCGGCACCACCAGAAGTATTTCTCGGTCGAATCCGCGCCCGGCAAGCTCGCCCGCACTTCGTCGCGGTGATGAATACCAGCGGCGATCCCGAGGGCCTGGTCAAGCGCGGCAATGAACGCGTCCTCAAAGCCCGCTTCAACGACGCCCGCTTCTTCTGGGACGTCGATCAGCAGAAGAAACTCGCCGACCGCGTCGAGGATCTGAGCCACGTCACGTTTCAGGCCAAGCTGGGTTCGTATCTCGAAAAGACCGAGCGCATCGTGGAACTGGTTGAAGAGCTGGGCGGCAACGCGTACGCCCAGCGCGCGGCTTACCTTTGCAAGGCCGACCTCACCACCGAAATGGTGAAGGAGTTCACCGATCTGCAAGGCTCGTCGGCGGCCTCTACGCGCGGCTCAGGGCGAACCCGAAGCCGTCGCCGAGGCCATCTACGATCACTACAAGCCGCTCAGCATGGAAGACGCGATCCCGTCCACGCACGAGGGCCAGATGGTCGCGCTGGCCGACAAGCTCGACACGCTGCGCGGTGCTTCGCGCATCGGCCTGGTTCCGACCGGCTCGAAAGACCCGTTCGCTCTCCGCCGCGCCGCGCAAGGCGTCGTCAAGATTCTGGTGGAAGCCAAGCTCGACTACAAGCTCGACGATCTCGCCGAGGGCGACCTGCGCGAATTCCTGCTCGATCGCATCCAATATTACTTCCGCGAGATTCGCGGCTTCAAATACGACGAAGTGAACGCGGTGCTCGCCTCGGGTTGCGGCACTCTGTCGGATGTCGAAGCCCGCCTGACAGCGCTCGCCGCCGTCCGCCCCACCGAGGACTTCGAGCCCCTGGCCGCCAGTTTCAAGCGCATCCAGAACATCCTCAAGCAAGCCGAATTTGAGACCGAAGCGACGTACTGGACCAGTCGCTGCTCGAAGACGGCCCCGAACGCGCGCTCTATGCCGATTTCGTGCGCGTCCGCGATGCCGCGAAGGTCGAAACCTATCCGCACGGCCCTGGAGCAGATCGCTTCCCTGCGCCCGCGCGTCGACATTTTCTTCGACAAGGTGCTGGTGAACGCCAAGGACGAACGTGTCCGCAACAATCGCCTCACTTTACTGCACAACCTACTAACCGAATTTTCGACGATCGCCGATTTCTCGGAAATCGTCACCTCAGGAGACCACAAATAAAACATGAAGAACTACGTTTATAGCTTTGGCGGCGGCACAGCCGACGGCGACGGCAAGATGAAAGACGTCCTCGGCGGCAAGGGCGCCGGACTGGCGGAGATGTGCCGCGCGGGAGTGCCCGTGCCTCCCGGCTTCACCATCTCCACCGAAGTCTGCAACATCTATTTCGAGAACAAGAACAGCGTTCCCGCCGAGATCAACCAGCAGGTGCTCGACGCGCTGGCGAAGCTCGAATCGCAGATCGGCAAGAAGCTCGGCGATCCCAAGAATCCGCTGCTGGTCAGCGTCCGCTCCGGCGCGAAGTTCTCCATGCCGGGCATGATGAACACGATTCTCAACCTCGGCCTGAACGACGCGACCACCGAAGGCCTGGCCACGCTCACCGGCAATCCGCGCTTCGCCTACGATTCCTACCGCCGCTTCATTCAGATGTTCGGCGAAGTCGCGCTCGATATCGACATGGAGAAGTTCGACCACATCTTCGACGCGCGCAAGCACAAGGCCAAGGTCAAGCTCGATACCGATCTGACCGCCGACGATCTGAAGGCCATCATCGACGACTACAAGAAGCTGGTCCAGAAGGAAACCAAGAAGCCGTTCCCGCAGGACGCGCACGAGCAGCTCGCCATGTCGCGCGACGCCGTGTTCCGGTCCTGGTGGAATCCCAAGGCCTCCTACTACCGCAAGATGGAAAAGATTCCGGACGAAATCGGCACCGCCGCCAACGTGCAGGCGATGGTGTTCGGCAATATGGGCGACACTTCGGCCACCGGCGTCGGCTTCACGCGCGATCCCGCCACCGGCGAGAAGGTTTTCTACGGCGAGTTCCTGGTCAACGCGCAGGGCGAGGACGTGGTCGCCGGCATCCGCACGCCGCAGCCGATTCACGATCTCGAAAAGATCATGCCGGCCGCCTACGAGCAACTGCGCGAGATCACCGACAGCCTCGAAAAGCACTATCGCGACATGCAGGATTTCGAGTTCACCATCGAAGACGGCAAGCTCTACATGCTGCAAACCCGCAACGGCAAGCGCACCGGTCCGGCGGCCGTGCGCGTCGCGGTCGAGATGGTGGAAGAGGGCATGATCGATAAGAAGGAAGCCGTGCTGCGCGTGGCTCCCAATCAGCTCGATCAGCTTCTGCACCCGGTGTTCGACGCGCCTTCGCTCAAGAAGCTGACGCTCGTCGCGAACGGCATCGCGGCATCGCCCGGCGCCGCCGTCGGCCGCTGCGCCTTCAGCGCGGAAGACGCCGTGGAACTCGCGAAGAACGGTCCGGTGATTCTGGTCCGCAAGGAAACCACGCCCGACGACATTCACGGCATGGACGTCGCCAAAGGCATTCTGACCGCGGTCGGCGGCAAGTCGAGCCACGCGGCCGTGGTCGCGCGCGGCATGGGACGGCCCTGCATCGTGGGCGCCGGCTCCATCACCATCAGCGAGCGCGACAAAGCTTTCACCACCACGGTCGGCGGCAAGACCGATCACCGTCAAAGAAGGCGACTGGATTTCGATCGACGGCACCACCGCCAACGTCTACCTGGGCCAGGCGCAGACCAACGAGCCCGATCCCAACTCGTCGTACTTCGGCAAGCTGATGAAGTGGGCCGACGATTTCCGCGGCAGCTTCGGCGTGCGCGCCAACGCCGACATCCCGCGCGATGCCAAAGCCGCGCGCCTGTTCGGCGCCGAAGGCATCGGCCTGTGCCGCACCGAGCACATGTTCTTCGCCGAGGATCGCATCCCGCACGTGCAGGCGATGATTCTGGCGCGCGACGAAAAGTCGCGCCGCAAGGCGCTGCAAGAAGCTGCTGCCCATGCAGCGCAAGGATTTCGCCGGCCTGTTCAAGGCCATGGACGGATTCCCGGTGGTGATCCGCACGCTCGATCCGCCGCTGCACGAATTCCTGCCCAAGCGCGAAGACCTGATGGTGGATCTCGCCCGCCTGCCCTACGCCGACTCCAAGGCCAAGAAGGAAATGTCGGAGAAGTACCGCATCCCGGTTGGCGAACTGAAGAAGGCGCTGCCGCAGCTGCTGCATCGCGTGGAAGAGCTGCACGAGTTCAACCCGATGCTGGGCCATCGCGGCTGCCGTCTCGGCATCACCTATCCCGAGATCACGGAAATGCAGGCCCGCGCCATCTTCGAAGCCGCCGTGCAGGTCGCGAAGAAGGGCATCAAGGTGATTCCCGAAGTGATGATCCCGCTGGTGGGCAACGCGAAGGAACTGGAGAACCAGAAGGCCATCGTGACGCGCATCGCCAACGAAGTTCTGCACGAGGCCGGCCTGAAGAAGCAGCATTACATGGTCGGCACCATGATCGAGATTCCGCGCGCCGCGCTCACCGCCGACAAGGTCGCCGAGTACGCCGAGTTCTTCAGCTTCGGCACCAACGACCTGACGCAGACCACCATGGGCCTCTCGCGCGACGACTATACGAAGTTCTCGAAGGAATACGAGAACCTGAAGATCTTCAAGGCCGATCCGTTCGCCGCGATCGATCAGGAAGGCGTCGGCAAGCTGATCGAGATGGCGATCAAGCTGGGGCGCAAGACTCGTCCGGATCTCGAAATCGGCATCTGCGGCGAGCATGGCGGCGAGCCCAGCTCGGTCGAATTCTGCTACCGCGTGGGCATGAACTACGTATCGTGCTCGCCCTACCGCGTGCCGATCGCGCGGCTGGCAGCGGCGCAGGCGGCGATCTCCGGCAGCGATAAATCGGAAAGCATGCGGACCGCGTAGCGGCGATCAGACGGTTGGTTTGAAAGGGGACAGCGGCGAAATGCCGTCTGTCCCCTTTTTTGTTAGCGCTTGGCGCTCAGCGACGAGTTGGCGGCGGCGAGCTTCTGCGGCCCCGCGAGCAGATCCGCAACCTTGCGCGCGTCTTCCTGGGCGCCCGCATAATCGCCTTTGTGGCGCCGCGCAGAAGCGCGATTCTCATAGGCGTTCAAGAAGTTGGGCTGCAGCCGGATGGCCTCGCTGCAATCCGCGACGGCTTGATCGAACTGCAGCAGGCGCAGGTGCGCGTAGCCTCGCAAATTGTAGGCGGGCGCCGACCATGGATCGGTGTCGATGGCGCGGTCGAGAGGGCCCAGTGCTTCATTGAACTGATTCTTCTGAACCAGCTCGCGGCCTTGCTGGACGTACTGCTGCGCATTTGCCTGCTGCGCCGCTGACGGAGCGGGACGCTGCGCACGGGCGGGAACGGCCGCGGGTCTCGCCATGCTTGCAGACTGGGCTGCGACCGGCTGGCGGACCAGGGGCGACGCAACGGGCGCCTGCGCAACCACCGGTGCCGGCGTCACCACGGGCGCCTGTGTCACGACAGGCTGCGCCGCAACCGGCGTGACGGCTGCCGTAACCGGCGCGGCCGCGCTCACCGGCGCCGCCGTGCTCACCGAAGCGGATGCCGACTCCTGCAGCGCCTGCGCGAGCGCGCCTCCCAATGGCAGCGGCTGGTTGAAGGTTTGCGCCGTCACTACTGCGCGATTCACGTCCTCCACCGCGCGGTCCGCCAGCTTCATCTTCAGGTACGATTCGGCGCGGCACAGATATCCTGCCGCGGAGTTGGGATTGATGCGCACGGCGTTTTGGCAATCGTTCAACGCTTGCTCCGGTTGGCCGTCGGATTCCAAAACATCCGCCCGCCCCAGATAGGCCTTCTCGGATTGGGGCGCGACCGACACCGCTTTGGTGAAGTCCGCCGACGCCAGCTCACGATTGCCCTGCAATTGATATAAGCGCCCGCGCAGCAGGTACGCGTCCAGATATTGCGGGTCGCGGCTGCAGAGCCTCGCTCGGCATCGGTCAGTGCCTTCTCATCTTGCCCACTCGCCGCCAGCGCCAGAGCGCGGGCTAGATAGGCGCGCGAGCTATTGGGCTGCAACGCGAGCGATTGCGTGAAATCCGAAACCGCGTCGGCGTTCTTCGCCGAGTTGGAACAGGCAATTGCCGCGATGCAGAAATGCAGTGTCGCTCTTGGGATCGAACTGAATGGCGCGGCTGTAAGCTTCGATTGCCGGGCGGTATTGCCTCTGCTCTTCCAACTGCTTTCCGTGCTTATAGGCCTCCAGCGCGTTGCGCCAATTCGACTGAACGGCAACCGCCGCCATACTCGGAGCCGCGGCAGTAGTGGCCGCCCCTTTATTGTTCTTGGCTTCTTTCATCAGCCGCTGGACGGTGCTCTGCAGCGCCTTAACCTCGTTCTGCAGCCGCTTCAGGGTTTCCTGGAGTTGTTGCAGGGTGTTGGGCAGGTTCTCCTGCGACAACAGCGCACTTACCGGAAGCAAAGTCGCGATCGCAACCGGGATGAGCAAACCGAATCGCCGTGACATATTACCTCTTGTCATCAGAGTATCGCAGGTTATCGTGCTGCGCGGTACGCCGTTAACCCATCGGCCCCACAACCTGCCAACTGCCACCTCCGTGGTATCGCCACGTGCTTATACACAGCCGTGGGCTTGACGGAATCAATCAGTTGCGGGGAAAGTCCGAAAAAACTCCCCGTTTTGCCAAGAAGGTTTTACCGGCTTCCGCAAGGCATAAGCGGCCTCGCGGAAGGGCGGGCGCCCGTCACGCCGCCTTCATTAGGAAGAGGACACGCTTGAGTAGGACAAAAAGGAGATCACAAATGAAAACTACACTTCTGACGGTGGGCGCGCTCGGATTAAGCCTTTTAGGCACGGGATGCGTCGCAACCCACAAATATGTCGCAAAGACTATCGCTCCGGTGGAAACCCGCGTAGGCGCCACCGAGGCTAAGAACACAGATCAGGATAAGCAGCTCGCCAGCCATACGTCGGAGATTGCCGACCTGGATAAGGACGCTTCCCAGACCAAGGAGCATTTGCGCGACACCGATGCCAAGGCCACCCAGGCCGGTGAGGCTGCCAAAATGGCGGATCAGAAAGCGGGTGCTGCCCAGCAGTCCGCTGACGGCGCGAAAATGGCTGCCGATGGCGCGCGCACTTTCGCAGAGCAGGGCTTGAATAAGATGGATCAGTCGATGCAGGCCATGAACAAGTTTCAAGTCGCCAAGGAAGACTCGGTTCTGTTCGACTTCAACCAGGACAAACTCACCGCCGACGCCAAGGCAAAGCTGGATGAAATCGCCCAGCAGGCCACTGGCATGGATCGCTACGTAATCGAGCTGCAAGGCTTCACGGACAAGAGCGGTTCGCCCACCTTCAATGAGACCTTGAGCGAAGCCCGCGTGCAGGCCGTGGCGCGCTATCTGGCCAATGAGCATCAGATCCCGGTGCGCAGCATTTCGATGCTGGGTGCGGGTTATGCCCGGCCGGTTGCCGACGACAAAACGCGCGAAGGCCGCAAGATGAACCGTCGCGTGGAAATCCGGCTGTGGGTTCCGGAAAGCCAGAGCAAGACCGTCGCTTCGACTGGCGGCGCGCAGTAACTTCCCCTCGGCAGGGCGGTCGCGTGAAGCGGCTGCTCTGCCAATCCCTCTCCGTTCCCCTGCTTTATCGTTCCTCTCTCCAACCACTTCGCGTTTTGCCTCGCCTCGTCTCTCCTAAAACACCGCCTACACTCAGCACGTAAGAATCGGGTCGTCCCACTGGGATCCCGGTCGCAAGGTGCGGGAGTCTCGAGCTCCTCCGCAGTTTGCAAATCAGTGTGGCGGGAGCGGACCACCGTAAAGCCGTCTTGGGCGCGCCCAAATTAGGAATTTGAAGAAGACAGCCAGCAATCACATACACCGTAAAAGTCAAAAGCGGCAAGTCGCCAGCACCGCCAACTCCCCCGCTTGGCTTCTTCCTTTCACCAGCCCTTTTTCCATTGACTTTTGCAGCCGCCTCTCGCACAATAAATAGGCGAACAAAAAGCGAATATGGAAACACTTCCGAAAGGCGCGATCAGCGAAATATTTGGCTGTATATCATCCGGCAAAACGCTGGTATTACAGGAGTTGCTAGTCTCCGCAGGCACTCGCGGCGAGTTCTGCGCCGTGGTGGATTCGCGCGGCTCTTTCGATCCGCTTTCCGCCTCCCGCGCCGGTATGGATCTGCGGCGTTTATTATGGGTTCGCGCCGGCCATCGCGCCGAACATAGGATTGATCGCGCCTTCAAAGCAGCCGACCTGATTCTGCACGCCGGCGGCTTCGGCGTGGTGGTGCTGGATCTGTGCGACGTCCCTCTGCGCGACCTCAATAGCATCCCGCTGTCTTATTGGTACCGCTTCCGCCTCGCGGTCGAAAACACGCCTACCAGTTTGATCGTCATCGGCGATCAGCCGCTGGTGAAATCCTGCGCGCGCGTGCAGCTCGAAGTGAAGCGCGAGCGCCTGCTGTGGCGCGGCCCGGTCTTCGAAGGCATCGATTTCGAACTCGTGCCGCGTAAGGCGCGCATCGCAATGGCAATCGCCGGGTGAGCCATGTTCGCGTGTATATTTGCGTCGTCTTGTGAGCAGGCAACTTTGCTCGCGCTGGCATCTTCGTTTTCGCCGCTGGTCGAAGATACCGCGCCCGGCATGGTGATCTTCTCCATCGTGGGCCTGGGACGCTTGATCGGCACGCCGCAGGAAATCGCCGCCGCAGTCGCTCGCCGAGGCGCCGAAGCGGGGATCCAGGCGAACCTCGCGATCTCGGCCGATCCCGACACCGCCATACTCGCGGCCCGCCACCTCCGCGGCATCACGCTGATTCCGCCTGATCGTGAAGCAGATCGCCTGGGCGCTCTTCCCGTGCACGTGTTGCCAGCGGAGCCTGAGCTGATCGAAACACTCGACCGCTGGGGCATCCGCACGCTGGCCGAGCTCGCCGCGCTGCCGGAACTAGGTTTCATCGCGCGCTTTGGCGATCAAGGCGAGCGCCTCCTGCGCCTGGCGCGCGGCGAAACGCATCGGTCACTGCGTGTGATGGCGCCTCCGGAAAGCTACCAGCGCCGCATCGAGCTGGAGCATCCGCAGCACCTGCTCGACCCGCTGCTGTTCGTGATTTCGTCGCTATTGAATGAGTTGATGCAGGGGTTATCGTTCAATCGCGTGACGCTCAAATTGAATGATGTCCCCCGCACGCTCGAATTTCCCGTTCCGGTTCGCGATTCGAAAGTGATCCTGAAGCAATTGCAGTTCGATCTCGAAGCTCATCCGCCGCAGTCGGCCATCCTCAGCGTTGAAGTGCAGTTGAATCCCACCGACCCGCGTGTTTTGCAGCATGGCTTGTTCATCCCGCAAGCGCCCGCACCCGAAAAACTGCAATTGACACTGGCGCGCTTGACCGCGCTGCTAGGCGAAGACAACGTCGGCTCGCCCGAACTCGTCGACACGCATCGTCCCGATGCTTTCGTGATGCGCGCGTTTTCTGCCGAAGCGCCGACTAGCACCACTCAGCCCACGACCATTCGCTTCGCCTTTCGCTACTACCGTCCCCCCGTTGCGGCGCAAGTCCGCGTGAAAGCCGAGCGCCCGGTTTCCGTCAACGCCCAACCGATCCTCACCGCCGCCGGGCCCTGGCGCGCTTCCGGCGACTGGTGGACCGCCGCGCCCTGGGATCGCGAAGAGTGGGACGTCGAGCTGAGCAACGGCGGCTTATATCGCGTCTACCAAGCATCGCAGCGCTGGTTCCTCGAGGGAATGTATGACTAACAAGCACCTACATCGAGTTCCACGCCCGCTCCGCGTTTAGTTTTCTCGAAGGCGCGTCGCTGCCCGAAGCCTTGATCGCACGCTCGGCCGAACTCGGCTCGCCCGCCATGGCGCTGCTCGACCGCAACAGTCTTTCGGGCGCCGTTCGCTTCCACAAGCAGGCGCAGAAATCCGGCGTGCGCGCGATCATCGGCGCCGAAGTGATCGCGGCCGAAGGCTTCCGCTACGCGCTACTGGCCGAGTCGCGTCAAGGCTATCAGAACCTGTGCCGCCTGCTGACCAAAATTAAATTGCGCACCGGACATGGCGATCAGGAAAGCGCCACCGCCACTGCTGAAGACGTCGCCGAACACGCTGCGGGTCTGGTTTGTCTCAGCAGTGAACGAGTGGAACAGATGGTCGATATTTTCGGGCGACACAATGTCTTCGTCGAACTTCAGCGCCATTACGATCGCGATGAGGAGCATCGCAACCAAACCGCCATCGCCATCGCCCGCAAGCTGCAATTGCCGCTGGTGGCAACCAACGGCGTCTCGCATGCTATGGAAGACGAACGCGACCTGCTCGACGCCCTCACCTGCGTGCGTCACAAAACCACCATCTTTGAAGCCGGCAAGCTGCTCGCTAAAAACGCCGAGCGCCATCTCAAGAGCGCCTCGCAAATGCAGCAGCTTTTCGCCGATCTGCCCGAAGCCATCGCCAACACCCAGAATCTCGCGGCGCGCCTGCAATTCACGCTCCGCGACCTGGGCTACCAGTTCCCCGCGTACCCGGTCCCGCCCGGCGAGACCATGAATTCGTATCTGCGCGAGCTCGCCGACCAAGGCGCGCGCCAGCGCTATCGCCCGTATTACGAAAAAGCTCAGCGCCAGATCGAGCGCGAGTTCGCCATGATCGAAAAGCTCGACCTGGCGGGTTATTTCCTGATCGTCTGGGACATCGTTCGCTTTTGCAAAGAACAGGGACTGCTGGTGCAAGGGCGCGGCTCGGCCGCCAACAGCGCCGTGTGTTACGCGCTCGAAATCACCGCCGTCGATCCGGTCGGAATGAATCTGCTGTTCGAGCGCTTCCTATCCGAAGAGCGCGGCGAATGGCCCGACATCGATCTCGATCTCGCCAGCGGCGACGAACGCGAAAACGCTATTCAATACGTGTACCAGCGCTACGGACAACTCGGCGCCGCCATGACCGCCAACGTCATCACCTATCGCGGCCGCTCCGCCGTGCGCGACATCGGCAAGGTGCTGGGCTTCGATGAAGAGACGCTGGGGCGCCTCGCGAAAGTAGTCCCGCACTGGGGTTTTCACGACGCAGCGGACACCTCCGAGCGCCAGTTCAACGAAGCCGGCGTCAATCTCCAGCAGCCGCTAGTGCAAAAATTTCTTTCGCTCTATGAGCGCGTACAGGATCTGCCGCGGCACCTGGGACAGCACTCCGGCGGCATGGTGATCTGCCAGGGTCAGCTCGATTCCATCGTGCCCTTGCAGCCCGCGACCATGCCGGGCCGCTTCGTCGTGCAGTGGGATAAAGAGGATTGCGCCGACATGGGCATCGTCAAAGTGGACCTGCTGGGTCTGGGCATGATGGCGGTGATGAAAGAATCCATCGGACTGATCCGCGATCACTACGGCGAAAAGGTCGACTTGGCGCATCTGCCGGAGGGCGACCCTGAAGTCTACGCCGCGCTGCAGAAGGCCGACACCATCGGCATGTTCCAGGTGGAGAGCCGCGCGCAGATGTCGTTTCTGCCCAGCCTGCGGCCCGCGGAATTTTACGACATCGTGGTGCAGGTGGCGATTATTCGGCCGGGCCCTATTGTCGGGAAAATGCTACACCCGTATCTAAGGCGGCGGCAAAAGTTGGAAGCGGTCACCTATCCTCATCCAGCTTTGCAGCCGGTGCTGGAGCGCACCCTGGGAGTTCCGTTATTTCAAGAGCAGCTCTTAAGCATGGCCATGATCGTCGCTGGATTCACGGGAGGACAGGCCGAAGAGTTGCGCCGGGCCATGGGCTTCAAACGCTCCGAAAAACGCATGCAAGAGATCGAAGGCAAGCTGCGCGAGGGCATGACCCGCAACGGCATTGCTGTGGATGTTCAGGATCTGATCGTGCGCTCCATCGGATCATTCGCGGCTTACGGTTTCCCTGAATCGCACGCAGCGAGCTTTGCGCTGCTAGCCTACGCCAGCGCCTATTTGAAGTGCCATTACCTAGCCGCCTTCACCGCCGCCATGCTCAACAACCAGCCCATGGGCTTTTATCATCCGGCCACGCTGGTCAAAGATTCGCAGCGCCACGGCCTGCACTTCAAGCCCATCGATGTGACGCGTTCGGAATGGAATTGCACGCTGGAACGAGACGCTGGCCCCTGGCTCGTCCGCCTGGGTTTCAACTATCTCAAAGGACTGCGCCGCGAAATCGCCGCGAGCATTATCGAGGAGCGAACCCACACGCCGTTCGCGAGCATCCGCGATCTGGTGCGCCGCGTGCCCGCGATCCGTAAGGAAGAACTAAACTCGCTGGCCCAAGCCGGAGCGCTGAACTTTATCCGCGCCGAGCCCAGCCACCGCCGTGAAGCTCTGTGGGATTCCGAACTCGCTGCGCGGCCCGTGGGCGAACTCCTCGAAGTCACACCGGCCGATCCGGACTCGTCGCCCCTCGCATCTCCTCTGGCGCCCATGCAACCCGACGAGCGCCTGTTCGCCGACTACACTTCCACCGGCCTCACTATCGGCATGCACCCCATGCGCCTGCATCGCGAACACATGAATGGTCTGGGCGTGATCCCTGCGTCGGCGCTCGGCCGCATTCCCGACGGCGTGCTGGTCCGCATCGCGGGCAGCGTCATCTGCCGCCAGCGCCCCGGCACCGCCAAAGGCTTCCTCTTCGTAAGCCTGGAAGACGAAACCGGCATCGCCAATGCCATCGTCCTGCCGGATCTGTTCACCGCCCAGCGTCTGACCATCGTCGAAGAGCCGTTCCTGCTGATCGAGGGCATCCTGCAAAACCAGCGCGGCTCGGTGTCTGTGAAAGCCTCGCGCGTCGAAGCTCTGCGCGTCGACGCCGCCGCCGGCGTCTCGCACGACTTTCACTGATCCGGCCGCCTTCTCAAGGTCGTGGAATCCGGACGCTCCACCACCACAGGCAACTTCGCATGGAACTTGGCGAATTCCGAGCTGTCGGTTGCATACCCACCAGCGGGTTCCGGCTCCGCTTCTAAGGCCACTCGCAGTTTCAGTAAATCCTCCGCGACGATTGCCTTCGACCACCGTTGATTTTCATAAGCCATCTTCGAAAACACATCCAGCATTGCGGAGGGATCGAAACCAGACGCCTTCATGTAGCCGATCGCTCGCTGCATGGCGAGTCCTTCCGATGTACGCGGGTTGCGCTGGACCGGAAGATACCCCGCTGCCAGCGCACATTGTTGAAACTCTACCCCAAGCTTCGGGTTCGCATGGGCGAGCTCGTGAGACAACAGTCCCGCTAGTTCTCCTTCACTGGATACGCGTCCGAGCAAGCCTATGCTGAGATACAACCTTCGGTCGGGAACCAGAAATCCATACCACTCCTTGCCCCACGTGATTCGAATCTCGTTGGGCTTTACGCCGGCCGCCCCGGCAATTCGATCTTCGATGCGCTGCACGTAATCGCCTAGGAATTCCACAGGGGGATCTTTATGTTCGACGTGCCGCACGAATGGATCAAGGTCCTGGCCCACTTCCCACGTCTTGCTGACCTGCGATGTTGGGCTACTGGCAGAAGATGTTTGGCTGCTCGCAGGAAAGGCGATCCCGATGAGGCAGACTGCACTACCGGCGAAAATCATCCGGAAACGCATGCATTTGTAACCGTTATCAAAAGTCTAGCAGAGCGCGCGGATTTCACGAAGCCCAGCCGCGGCTGCTAGCATCGTTTTGAATGGATGAATCCGAAGTGTTCGCCGCGGTGGGCCAGGAAGGCTTCGCCCGCTTGATCGCGGCGTTTTACCAACAGGTCCCTGGCGACGATATTCTCGGCGCCATGTATCCCAAAGACGATCTCGCCGGAGCCGAGCAGCGCCTGCGCGATTATTTGATCTATCGCTTCGGCGGCCCGCCAAAATATATCGAAGAGCGCGGCCATCCCCGCTTGCGCATGCGCCATATTCCCTTCCCCGTGACCCAAGCCGCGCGCGACCGCTGGATGCTCCTCATGGACATCGCTCTCAAGCAAACCGCTCTTCCGCCCGACGCGGAACAGCACGTCCGCCACTTCTTCGAAGGCATGTCGACCTTCATGATCAACCGCGCCGATCTGGGAGCGCAGCAGTAGTGGCGAGCCTCCCCGGCAAGGTAGCGATCGTCACCGGCGCCAGCCGCGGAATCGGACGCGCCATCGCCGTGCGTCTGGCGAAAGACGGCGCGAAGACCGTTCTATGCGCCCGCACCGTCGGCGCTCTCGAAGCCGCCGTCAAGGAAATTGAACGCGGCGGTGGCGCCGCCGCTTCGATAGCGCTCGATCTGCGCCTTCCTGAAAGCCCCTCCCAGCTTGCCGAATTCGCCGCGCGGCACTTTGGCGGCATCGACATTGTGGTCAATAACGCGGGCGCCACCAAGCGCGATGCGTTTCTGAAACTCACTGACGACGATTGGCTCGACGGCTTCGCTCTCAAGTTCTTCGGCGCCGTGCGCCTGACACGCGCCGCGTGGCCGCATCTGAAGGCCTCGCGCGGTTCGGTGATCAACATTTCGGGCGCTGGCGGACGCACGCCCGGCGCAGAGTTCGCTATCGGAGGCTCGGTCAATGCCGCCATGCAGTCTTTCACCAAAGCCATGGCCGAACTCGGTATCGCCGACGGCGTGCAGGTGAACGTCATCAATCCCGGATCGATCCGCACCGGCCGCCTGCAGAAACGCCTTGAAGCCCTCGCGGCGGAGAACGGCACCGATCTCGCCACTGCGGAACGCCAGATGATCGCCGCCACCAAGACCACGCGCATTGGAGAACCGGAAGATATCGCCGCGCTGGTCGCATTTATCGCCGGACCCGAAGGACGATTCCTGCAAGGCTCCATGATCGACATGGACGGAGGCGCTACCAAAACACTATGAATGAATCTCAGCCTAATAAAGTCGCAGTGGTTACCGGAGCCGGCAGCGGCATCGGACGCGCCGTTGCACTCGGCCTACGGGGAGAAGGCTGGTCGGTCGCGATTGCCGGCCGCCGCGCCGAAGAACTGCGCAAGACCGCATCGATCGCCTGCGCGGGTCCGGAGATGCTGCTTGTCCCCACCGACGTCAGTCAGCCGGATGCGGTGCGTGCATTGTTCGAGCGCGTCCACTCGACGTTCGGCCGCCTCGACCTGCTGTTCAATAACGCGGGCACCGGCGCGCCCGCCGTCCCGATGGAAGACCTAACCTACGAGCAATGGAACAATGTGGTGGCCGTCAACCTCACCGGCTGTTTCCTGTGCGCGCAGGAGGCCATCAAGATCATGAAGTCGCAGCAACCGCGCGGCGGCCGCATCGTCAATAACGGGTCCATCTCCGCGCACGCGCCGCGTCCTTATACAGTTGCTTACACTGCCACCAAACACGCGATCACCGGGCTTACGAAATCGATTTCACTCGACTGCCGCACCTACGATATCGCCTGCGGGCAGATCGACATCGGCAACGCCGCCACGCCCATGACCGAGCGCATGGCCACCGGCATCCTTCAGCCTTACGGGGCCGTGGTGCCCGAGCCGCGCCTCGACGTGCGCCACGTGGTGGATGCGGTGCTCTACATGTCGCGTCTGCCGCTCGACGCCAACGTGCAGTTCATGACTGTCATGGCGACCAAGATGCCGTTCATCGGCCGCGGCTAGTCTCGTCAGCCCTTCAGAGCCGCCACCGTCTCGGTAGCCTTCTCCAGCATGAAGCCGATTTCACTATTGCAGCTCAGGAAGAGCATGCCACGGTCGCGCCAGTACTGGACCAGTTTGAGCGAGCGCATGTGTATTCCGGGTGCGATGCCGTGCCGATTGCACGCGTCGCGAATTTTTTCGATGGCCGCGACCAGCGTCGGATGCTCGAACTGGCCTGCGACGCCGAGCGAAATGGAAAGATCCGCGGGGCCAATCATCACCGCATCGATCTTGGGCACGGATAGCAGCTCGTCGATACGCTCCAGCGCGGTCTTGGTTTCGATCTGCAGCACCACCATGGTGTTCGCATTCGCGTGCGCAATGATATCCGGCATGCCGACGGCCTCGTAGCCCACATGGGTCGGCTGCAAGCCGTATCCGCGCACGCCTTCCGGCGGGAAACGCGTCCAACTGATGGCCTTCTCCAGCAGCTCCGGCGACTCCACGCGCGGAAACAAAACGCCCTGCGCGCCGCAATCGAGCGCCCGCGCCACCAGCGCGTATTGCAAGTCGGCGACCCGCACGATGGGGCACAAGCCGGCTTCGTTCGCCGCGCGTATCAGGTCTTGCAGCGTTTCGAGATCGAAGCCGCCGTGTTCGGAATCGAGGTAGCTCCAGTCGAGCCCGGCTGCGGCCAGGATCCGCGGAACCTCGGGAGAGCGCAGCATCGAAGTGTTGCACCCGAATTGAGTCTTGCCCTCCTTGAGGGCCTGTTTTACCGTGTTAATGCGCATGAATTAGATTGTATAAACGCGATGGTCGGGACACATTGGCTCGACCGCATCCGACAGACGGTCGATCAAATCCAGGCCGTGCTGGGCGAGGAATGGCAAGATCGAATAGAACCGTTCTTGCGGATGACGATGCGGATAGAGCATCGCCGCCAGGTGCCGCGTGTCGGCCAGTGCACGTTCGTCGCGGCGCAAGGTTTCGCGCGCGGTCTTCTTCCCCAGCTTTTCCATCTGATACAAAATCTTCGCACGGCTCTTGCCCGCCGCCGCGGCCAAAGTAGGATCGAAGGCGACCAACTCGGCTTGCAGCCGATCGAGCTGCCGGGTGACCTCGGCTGTCGCCGCTTCGATCGACGGGCCCACGGACTGCGGGACCAGCGCCGCTGCAATCCGCTCCTTCAGCGCTCCTTCGTTCGTCATCACCTGCGCCACCGTCATGTGATAGCGTTCCAGTAATTTCCGCGAGCGTGTGTCCAGGATGGTGAAGCCGCTGCGCGCCATCGCCACCGGCATGCGGCCCAACAGCAACTGATACGCCACCTGGGATTGCGCCAAATACGCCAGCTCGCCCGGCCCGCCCACGTAGGCGACGGTAGGCAACAGATAATCCTGCCAGACTGGGCGTAGCAGCGCGTTCGGCGAGACTTGCTCGGCGCGCGCGACCAGTTCTGCATAGTCGGCATCCTTGCGCCGCAGCGTCGCGCGCTCGCCTTTGTCGAGCAGGAAGAAAAGCGACGTCTTCGCGTCCACGTGGACTTGTGCGTGATACCCTGCGTCCGCCAATTCTTTGTTGCGCGCCAGGAATCCGGCTTTCAGCTCCGGCACCGCGCGCAGCGCCTGCGCCAGAAACGGCGCGCCGATTTTACGCACCGCTGGGTCCAGCGGATCCAGATACAAGAGGTCCAGTTTGGCAAGCAGTGCCTTGAGCAGCGCGCGGAATCCCGCGCCCATGGTGCCTCTGGGGCGATAGGATCGATCCACCAACCCCATCACGTCGTCGAGGAATGGCAGTCCTGCCAAGGCCGCCCGTAGCTCATTCAAGGGAGGCTGCGCGATCGGGATGCCGCCGACCGGTCTCGGTTTACCGGCGAACTCCGCGGGCGCTTCCACGCGAACGGCGGTGGGTTCGTCCGCCGCGCCGAACACCCAGGCGTGATTCACTTCCGCGAAGTCGTGATCTTCGGTCGCGAGCCAAAACACCGGAACCGCCGGGATGCCGCGCACGGTCAGTTGCCGGGCTACGTGAGCCGCCGCGATGGCCTTATAAATCGTATACGCGGGACCCGAAAATAATCCCACCTGTTGCCCGGTCACCACCGCCGCCGTTCCCGGTTGCGCCAGGCGTTTCAGCGAATCGCTATCGCCGTTCTGCGCCCGCAGCGCCGCGACCATTGCCGCACGCCGGTCATCCGGATATTGGATCTGGGCCGCCGCCCGGGTGAAGGATTCCGGATCGTAGGGATCGTGCTGATAAAACTGTGCGACGCGGTCAAAATGGTATGCGAAATCTGCGAAAAGGCGGGAGGTCCCAGGCAGGTCAGTGTGTCGGATACAGGCAGGCTGCATGAAGCTGTTTAGATGCTACGCACGCCCAAGAGTAGCAGATTTATTGCGCGCTATGCTGGTACAGGACCCCTCAAAACCCATGGACGAACAAGAGTTTAAGAACCGCGCCGACCAGGCCCTGGATGACCTCTACCGGCGGCTTTTGATCGCCAGTGAGCGCCACGATTTTGAAGCCGACTTCGGCGGCGGAGCGCTGGTGATCGAGTTCGAAGCGCCGCCCGCCAAGTTCGTCGTCAGCCCCAACGCGCCGGTGAGCCAGGTCTGGGTGTCCGCCCAGATGAAGAGCTTCAAACTGGATTGGAACCCCGCGCAGAAACGCCTTTGTCGTCCCCGAATCCGGCGAGACGTTGGTGGCGCTGGTCGCAGGCGCCGTCGGCCGGCAACTGGGAGAAGAAGTGAGCCTGTAAGGTGGCCGGGGTCTACATTTCGTATCCCTTCTGTGCGCAGAAATGCACCTACTGCAACTTCGCGTCGGGCGTGTTTCCGCGCGAACTGGAAGACCGCTACCTCGACGTGCTGCTCTCCGAGTTGCGTTCGACCCAATGGCCGTGGACGCCCGAAACCGTGTATCTCGGCGGAGGCACGCCCAGCCAGATGGCGACGGGGGCGCTGGCTTCGATTCTCGCGGCGATTCCGGAGCGTCAGTGGCCCGAAGCGACCATGGAAGCCGCACCTGGCGGCCTCAACCGGGAAAAGATCGCAACCTGGTGCGCCGTGGGTATCAATCGCGTCAGCCTGGGCGTCCAATCGTTCGTCCAGAAAGAGCTTGCGCGTACGGGCAGGCGTCACACGGCGGAGATCGTCGAGCGCGAAATCGCTCTGCTGCGCTCGGCGGGGATCGAGTCGATCAGCGTCGACCTGATCGCCGGGCTGCCGGGACAGACGGCAGAGAGTTGGAAGCAATCCCTCGACTGGATCGAGCGGCTGGGCGTCCCGCACGTGTCGGTCTACATGCTGGAAGTGGACGAGGACAGCCGCCTGGGCCGCGAACTTCTAGTGCTGGGGTCACGCTACGGCGCGGGCGACGTCCCCGGCGAGGACGCCATCGCCGATTTCTATGAGACTGCGGTCGAACGCCTCGCCGGTCTGGGCCTGGAGCGTTATGAGATTTCCAATTTCGCGCGGCCGGGATTCGAATCGCGCCACAACCTGAAGTACTGGAAGCGCGAGCCGTACCTGGGCTTCGGCGCGGATGCCCATTCATTTGACGGCACTCTGCGCTGGCAGAATCCGGAGGCCGTCGCCGATTATGTCGCCGCACCCGCGGCCATAGCGCGCGTCCCCGCCGAGCCGCTATCGGAACAGTTTTTCCTGGGACTGCGTTTGCGCGAAGGAGTGGAAGGCAACGCGTTCCCTCCGGCAGCGGCAGACGTCGTTTCGCGGTTCGTTCGCGACGGGCTGCTGGAACGCGCCGGCGCGCGAGTGCGGCTTACACCGCGTGGCGTGCTGCTCTCGAACGAAGTGTTCGCCGAGTTTATTCAACCGGCGGGATAACCGCTGCTTGGCTTGCTATCGGAGCCACCTGGAATGTGCTGATACTGTTTCCGGCTAGGCGAACCACCAGCGGAGCAACGGGCAGTCCCGCCGACGATACGAACCGGACGGTTCCGTCGATGGTTCCCGTGAATGAAACCATCACGGAACTGGTCAGCCCGAAGAAGCTTCCGAAATCAATGCCGTACACGCCGCCCGGAATGAGCTGCGCCCCATTCTGCGTTCCCGCGGCGAGCAGCGGAGTGCTCTTCTGCGCGATCAGATTCCCGGCCTGATCGTACAACGAAACGCTGACCGACTGCGTCTGAAGCGCGAGGTTCGTCACGGCGAAAGAAGAATCGTTGCTGTTGATCGATGCGGCTTTCCGGTCCACCGGCGTTTCCGAAAAACTACTCATCCACGCAGCCGACGCCTGGTCGTTAAAGACCGGCGGCACCGCCATCTGCGTGTTGTACTTTCCCGTGCTGTCGGCGAACAGAAAGATTAGTTGCAGGTTCCCGGCTTCGAGCGTCTCCACATCCGGCGCGTCCATCTGGACCCATAACGGGCCGTCGGCCAAGTCGCCGGTTTGGGCGCATCCCGCGGAGCCGCAAACCACGGCCGAAAGAATATCCAGCCGCGCGGAATTTCCGGCCAGGATGGGAGGTTGCACAAAGTTGAACGTGCCATAGCTGCCTGCCAGACCGCCATACACCGCAGCGACCGAGGCGCGGGGCCCCAGCCCGATCTGAAATTGCACGCCTCGCGGCTGGCCGTTCAATGCCGCCACCGGCGCGGTGAACATCGAGACTTGCGTCGACCAGCCGTCGCCGCCCGCCGCGAACCAGGGGAAAACGGCATAGCGCTCGCACGCGAACGTGCCATCGGCGAGGTTCGCCAGAACATATTTGCCGCACGCCGGCGGCGCGGGCGCCGAGAATTGGGCCGTCAGCATCGCCGGCAGCCCGAACACGGCGGTGACGCTACGCTAAGCGGGAATCGCATGCCAGCTTATCGACGCGGCGGGCGGTAGTGATATCCTCGAATTAATCCCCGCTGTATGCGCCCCGAAACCTACTCCACGCCGAGCGGCATCGCCGTCACGCGCACGATTTCCAACCTGTCGTACGGTCGTGGGTTGAAGTGGTTGCTCAAGAAGATGGATACCCAGCGTGGGATCTATCTGTCTTCGGGCTATGAATTCCCCGGCCGCTATTCGCGCTGGGACGTGGGCGCGATCGCTCCGCCCCTCGAGATCGTCGCGCGCGGCCGTGACATCGTCATCCGGCCGCTCAACCCGCGCGGCCAAGTGATCACGCGAGATTCTGGAACCGGTGCTAGCGCCGCACCCGCACTGGGAGAGCTTCGCAAACGAAGACGGCGTGCTGCATGGCCATCTGAAACCGCTGCCGGCTTTGTTCTCCGAAGAGGAGCGCAGCAAGCAGCCATCGGCATTTTCGGTGGTGCGCGCACTGCTCCAGGAATTCCATCATCCGCTGTCGGCGCGACTGGCGCTGGTGGGCGCGTTCGGCTACGATCTGCTGCTGCAGTTCGATCCCATCGAGCGCAAACTGCCGCGCCACGATGTCAAGGACCTGCACCTCTATCTCTGCGACGACATCTATTTCATGGATCGCAAGAAGGAGCGCATCGAGCGTTACCAGTACGATTTCGCGCGCGGCGAAGCCACCACCCACGGCCTGCCGCGCACCGCTGAAAAGCTGAAGCGCGCGAAGAAGGTGAGGCCCGGAGCGATCGTCAGCGATCACACGCCTGAAGAGTACATGGCCAAGGTCGAGACCGTGCGCGAAGGCATGCGCCAGGGCGATTATTACGAAGTGGTGCTGCGCCAGACGTTTCGCGCGCCCTACTCCGGCAGCCCTTCCGAGCTGTTCGATAAGATTCAGCACGCGAGCCCCAGCCCTTACGAATTTTTCCTGCAGTTGGGCGAAGAACAACTGATCGGCGCGTCGCCCGAGATGTTCGTGCGCATCGAAGGCCGCCGCATCGAGACCTGCCCCATCGCAGGAACCGCGCGGCGCACCGGCGATCCGCTGCGCGATGCCGACAACATCCGCGAGCTGCTGAATTCGCCCAAGGAAGAGTCGGAGCTGACCATGTGCACCGACGTCGACCGCAACGATAAGTCGCGCATCGCGGTGCCCGGCTCGGTGAAAGTGATCGGGCGCAAGCTGATCGAATCCTACGCGGGCATTTTCCACACCGTCGATCACGTCGAAGCCACGCTCGCCGAAGGTTTCGATTCGCTGGATGCGTTTCTATCCCACATGTGGGCCGTGACGATCATCGGCGCGCCCAAAAAATGGGCGGCGCAAGCCATCGAGAATCTGGAAAAAGAGCCGCGCGGCTGGTATGGCGGCGCCGTGGGTATGATCTCGATGGATGGCGATATCAACACCGGCATCACCATCCGTACCGTTCATCTGCGCGATGGCGTGGCCGCGTATAGCGCCGGCGCCACGCTGCTCTACGATTCCGATCCCGCCAGCGAAGACCGCGAATGCGCCATGAAAGCCACCGGCTTTTTCCGCGCGTTGAATGCCGAGAAGCAGAGCCGAACCTGGCCTACGCGCCGCGCGCGGAAGAAGGCTCAGGCGTGCGCCTGCTCCTGGTCGACAACGAAGACTGCTTCATCCACACGCTCTCGAATTACGCGCGCCAGACCGGCGCCGAAGTGGTCACGTATCGCTCGGGCTTCCCGCTAGAGTTGATCGACAAATTGCAGCCGTCCTTGATTCTGGTGTCGCCGGGTCCCGGCCGTCCCGCGGATTTCGGAGTGCCGGAGCTGGTGCGCTACGCCGCCAAGCTCGAAATTCCAGTCTTCGGCGTGTGCCTGGGGTTGCAGGGCATGGTGGAGGCTTTCGGCGGCGAGCTGGGCGTGCTGGGATATCCCATGCACGGCAAGCCTTCACTGGTGAAGAATCGCGGCGTGGGCGTGTTCGAAGGACTGCCTGAGGAATTCCGCGTAGGCCGCTATCATTCGCTGTACGCTATCCGGGAGAAGCTTCCGGCTGTGCTCGAAATCACGGCTGAGACCGAAGACGGCGTGATCATGGGCGTGCGCCATCGCGATTTGCCCATGGAAGCAGTGCAGTTTCATCCCGAATCGATCCTGACGCTGGACGGAAACTGCGGCCTGAAGCTGATGGAAAACGTGGTGCGCGTGCTAGGGCGCGCGCGGGTTCGCGCGGGCGCTCGCTAGGTCGTACTGGAGCATACGGTCACTTGCCCTATCTGAGTACTGTGCGGCCATAATGAAGCCACACATGGACATCCACCCCTCCGACATCGTCTTCCTGGCCATGGTCATCTGGCTGGCCATCGAGCTGACCAGCGGCGGTGGCGGTGGGCGTCGCAAGCGGGTTCCCGTAGCCTCATAGTTTCCCCTTTCAAAGCTTCCCCTTTCAAATCAGGCATTCCGATGGCTGAGGTCATCGTCATTGGCGGAGGCTTGGCCGGACTCGCCGCCGCTGCCGCGCTGGGCGGTGCGGGACACTCCGTCAAAGTGCTGGAGTCGCGCCCGTTTCTGGGTGGCCGCGCCACGTCATACGAAGTCGGCAACGGCGAGGAAGCCGAGTTCATCGATAACTGCCAGCACATCCTGCTGCGCTGCTGCGTCAACCTGCTGGATTTTTATCGGCGCCTGGGAGTAGAGCAGGACATCGCCTTCTCGCGCGAGTTCACTTTCATCGAGCCGGGGGGGCGGCGCAGCGTGCTGCGCTCCGGAATGTCTGCCGCCGCCGGCGCATTTCGCGGAATCATTTCTGAAGCTGAGCTTTCTGAATTTCAGCGAGAAACTGGCGGTGGCGCGCGCGATGCAGGCGATCCGCCGCGAGACTGATCCTGCAAAAGGTCGCGCCGATCTCGACCGCATCAGCATGCTCGACTGGCTCCAGGAAAAGCGCCAGCCGGCGCGCGCCATCGAGCGCTATCTGGCGTCAGGTGCTGGTCAGCGCGATCAACGAGGAACTGGATCGCATGGCCGCCGCGCATGGTCTGCAAGTGTTCCGGCTGGGCTTTCTCGCGCGTAAAGACGCGTACGAAATGGGAGTGCCCGCCGTGCCGCTCGGCCGCCTCTATGGAAGCGACGCATGGAAACGAATCGGCAATGTCGAACTGCGATTGCGCGCGCCCGCGTCGCGTATCGTGATCGAGGACGGAGCGGTGCGCGGAGTCATCGCCGGCGAGCAGGAAGTGCGCGGCGATTTCTATGTCTGCGCGCTGCCCTTCGAACGCGTCAACGCAGTGGCTCCGGAACTGGGTATCGATGTCAGCGCATTCGAGCACTCGCCCATCACCGGGCATACATTTGTGGTTCGACCGTCCCGTGACCGATTTGCCGCATGCGACACTGCTCGATCGCACCATGCAGTGGATGTTCAATAAACAGGAGGGCCGCTATGTGCAGTTGGTAGTGAGCGCGTCGCGCAGCCTGACGGAGATGCCGCGCGCCGATGTGATCGCGCTGGCACTCCGCGAACTGGCCGAGTTCTTTCCCGCGGCGCGCGAGGCCAATCTCGAAAAGGCGCATGTAGTGAAGGAAATTCGTGCGACGTTTTCAGCCCGGCCCGGACTCGAAGCGCACCGTCCTGGAAACCGGACCCACATCCCAAATCTGTTTCTCGCGGGAGACTGGACCAAATCCGGCTGGCCCGCAACCATGGAAGGCGCGGTCCGCAGCGGATACCTCGCGGCCGAAGCGGTGACGGCGGCGGCGGGCGCACCTAAGGTATTCATCCGGCCGGATATCGCGTAAAAAAGGCCTCCGCCGGCGGGCATTAATTTCGCCTTTGCCTATTGCCTTCGCCAGCGGCGCCCGTTTATACTTCGATTTTGGTGGCAGGAATTATGATTGCCCGCGGCCAGACCGATCGTACTCCGTCGCCCAGCAGCCTGCTGCTGGACGAAATCGATCCGATGGCGCCGCAGCGCGAAGCTGCCCTGTTCTACGGACTGTTTCTGCGCGGCCACTCCGCCGACTCCCTGCGCCGCGATATCGATGTGCCGCGCAAACTCCTCGATAAACTCCTCAAACGCCACCGCAATGAACTGGCCGTGCAAGCCCGGCTGCAGCGGGCCTACCAATATCGCAAGCAGGTGCTGGCGATTTTCGACGAGCTGGTGATCCGCGAGCGCATCAAAGAGCGCGTGCACTAGCCGTCTTCCGTTAACCCTCGTTGTTTCCGAATCAGCTTAGCAAGAGAGTCAGGTATCTCAGTATGCCGGACTGCTGCTGTGCTAGAAGTTGGCTACCGGGGCTGAGCGATTGGTTTCCGGATTGAGATAAATGGCGTGTCCGCCGCGCGGCAGCCGTTACGATCTAACTCGCGAACTAACTCCCTCGCTTCAGGTAAGAACTTCGATCTCCCGCGTCTCGACCTTGGTGGCGTCAGGGGACGATTGCTCTTCGAGCATCAGACGAAATGCATCGCGAATATTTCGTTCAAGCTCGTCCAGCGTAGCGCCTTGGCTAAACACTCCCGGCACTTGGGGCAGTCGGCCGACGTACCAATTGCCATCCTTCCAATATTCCATGCGAAAACGAAGGGTTTGCCGCATACGCTTGCTCGCTTTATTATACGGCGGGGTTTATGAGGAAATGCGCGCCTAGATCTTTTCGGGCAGGTGCAGTTGCGCTTTGCAGAGCGCCTGGTCGAGCGTCTTGGCGGCGTCGGCCTCGCTCCAGCCGCGCGACGTGGAGAGCTCCGTGATCAGCATGTGCCGGGCGCGGTCCAGCATCTTTTTCTCGCGGAACGACAGAGGTTTTTCGGCTTGCAAAACCAGCAGGCTCTTCAGCACTTCCGCGATCTCCAGAAGGTTGCCCCTCTGCATCTTCTCGGTGTTTTCCTTGAAGCGGTCTTTCCAATCCTGCTGGCGCCTGCGGCGGCCCTCGCCCAGGTATTCGATCACGCGGGCTAACTGGCCGTTGCGGGTCACTTTGCGCAAGCCCACATGGTCGGCGTGCGAAAACGGAACCATTACGGTGAGGCTGCCAGCGGAAAGGCGGAGCAAATAGAAACGCTCTTGCTGGCCGGCAAAAGCGCGGCTGCTGATATTCTCGATCGTTGCGACCCCGTGATTGGGGTAAACTACCTTCTCACCCACTTGGAAAGTCATTCGTGGACCTTACTACGCGGCCATATGCAGTGAACAGCATCTTAAACCCAACCGCAAGTCCTGTCAATATGCTGTTAATCAAAGTTGAGCCTGCGCACTGCTTGAGCGGCATGACGTTGTACCATGAGTAGACATCCGATGGAATCCGCGAACACCGATCAGAATGTTTTGGACTTGACGGGCGTAGACCTGAAGAAGACCGTCAATCTTCCGCAGACCAGCTTCCCGATGAAAGCGAATCTGGCGCAGCTTGAGCCTAAGCTGTTGGAACAATGGGAGAAGTCCGGAATTTATGAGCGGATTCGCCAGGCTCGCGAGGGGCGGCCGACGTATATTTTGCACGACGGGCCTCCGTACGCGAACGGCAACATTCACCTGGGGCATGCCTTCAACAAATTGTTGAAGGATTTCATCGTAAGACTGAAGACCATGGAGGGTTTCGACTCTCCCTACGTTCCTGGCTGGGATTGCCACGGGCTGCCTATCGAAATCAAAGTCGATGGGCAACTGGGTTCGAAAAAAGCGGGAATGTCGGCGGCGCAGATCCGGGCGGCGTGCCGGAAATATGCTGCGAAATACGTCGATTTGCAGCGCAAAGATTTCATCCGGCTGGGAGTTTTCGGGCGCTGGCAGGATCCGTATCTGACCATGTCGGCCGCAATACGAAGCGGTAATCGCCGGCGCGTTCGTCGATTTTCTGGACCAGGGCTACGTGTACAAGGGGCTGAAGCCGGTCAACTGGTGCATCCATGACCGCACGGCGCTGGCGGAGGCTGAGGTCGAATACGAAAACCATTCGAGCCCGTCGATCTGGGTTCGTTTCGCACTGACGACGGACCCGGCGGCGATCGATCCGGCGCTGGCCGGCAAAAAAGTCTGGGGCCTGATCTGGACCACGACGCCGTGGACCATTCCGGCCAACCTGGGGATCGCGTTTCATCCGCGCTTCACCTATGCGGCGGTGGAAGTCGCTGGCGAAGTTTACATCGTTGCGCAGGATTTGCTGAACGCGACGGCGGAGGCGTGCGGATGGGAGTCGCCGCAAGTGCTGGCGACGTTCGCGGGCGAGAAGCTGGCCGGGACGGTGTTCCGGCATCCGTTCCTGGAGCGCGATTCCGTCGGGATGCTGGGCGATCACGTGACGCTCGAACAGGGCACCGGCGCGGTGCATACGGCTCCCGGGCACGGCCAGGAAGACTACGTGATCGGCGTCGAGAACGGCCTGCCGGTGTATTGTCCGGTGGATGGCGCGGGCCGCTTCTTTCAGGCCGAGGGCGCGGCGGGAAAGATTGCCCGAAGAACTGATCGGCAAGACCGTGTGGGAAGGCAACCCGATCGTCATCGACATTCTGAAGAGCGCAGGCGCGCTCGCTGGCGACGCGCAAGATCGAGCACAGCTATCCGCATTGCTGGCGCTGCCACAATCCGACCATCTTCCGCGCCACCGAGCAGTGGTTCATCGGCATGGATCGCGTCGTCAACGGCGGAACGCTGCGCGCAGAACGCGCTGGCGGCGATCAAGAAAGTGAAGTGGAACCCGGCGTGGGGCGAGGAGCGCATCGGCAACATGATCGCGACGCGGCCGGACTGGTGCATCTCGCGCCAGCGCGCCTGGGGCGTGCCGATCATCGTGTTTTATTGCGACGCGTGCCAGGAGCCGCTGACCGACCGCAAGATTCTGGATCGCGTGGTCGATCTGATTCGCGTCCACACCGCGGACGTCTGGTATTCGACCGATGCCGCGGAGCTGGCGGGACCGGACGCGAAGTGCTCGCGCTGCGGCGGCGGCACGTTCCGCAAGGAAAGCGACATCCTGGACGTGTGGTTCGATTCGGGCGCAAGCCATCTGGCGGTGCTGACGCCGGAGAATCATCTGCCCTGGCCCGCCGACATGTATCTCGAAGGCGGCGATCAATATCGCGGCTGGTTCCACAGTTCGCTGTTGATCGCCGTCGGCCTGCGCGGCGAGTCGCCCTATCGCGCGTCGGCTACCAACGGCTGGACGCTCGATGGCGAAGGCCACGCGCTATCGAAATCCAAGGGCGCGGAAGAAGTCGAGAAAGTCATCAACAAATATGGCGCGGAGCTGCTGCGCCTGTGGACCGCATCGGTGGATTTCACCGAAGACGTGCGCTTCTCCGACACCATCGTCAGCCGCTTGATCGAAGCGTATCGCAAGCTGCGCAACACGTTCCGTTACACGCTGGGCAACCTGCACGATTTCGATCCGGAAACGGACGCGGTGCCGGTGAACGAGATGCTGGAGATCGACCGCTGGATTCTGTCGCGCGCCGAAGACCTGGTCCGGCGCACGCGTGTTTTCTACGACGAAAACGCGTTCCACAAGGTGTATCGCGCGATCTACGATTTCGCGACTACGGATTTGAGCGCGGTTTATTTCGATGTTCTGAAGGACCGGCTCTATACGGCGGCCACCAAGAGCCACGCGCGGCGCAGCGGGCAGACGGCGCTGTACAAAGTCCACTACGCGCTGACGCGGCTGGTGGCGCCGCTGCTGGCGTTCACCACCGAAGAAGTGTGGAGTCACACACGCAAGCCGGCCGGCGCGCCGGATAGCGTTCACCTGGCGCTGTTGCCGGAGCCGGAAGAATTAGCGTCGGGCCTCGGCGCCGCGAAACTGGCGCGGTGGGAGCGGCTGCTCGAAGTGCGCGGCGTGGTGCTGAAGGCTCTCGAAGAAGCGCGTCAGGCGAAGTTCATCGGCACATCGCTCGAGGCGCGGGTCCGCCTGGCGGGGGCGCAGCTCGACGACTACGCGGACGACTTGCCCGCGCTCTTCATCGTTTCGCAAGTGGATTCTGGAACCGGGCGACGAACTTGAAAGTCACGGTCGAACGCGCCGAGGGCGCCAAGTGCGAGCGCTGCTGGAAATACTCCGTGTTTACGGCGGTCCGGTGTGCGATTCGTGCACCGACGCGCTGCGAGGAAATGCTGGGATGAACCTGCGGCTGCGGTCCGCGATCATCGCCTCCGCGGTGGTGATCCTGGACCGGTTGAGCAAGGTCTACATTCGCCGAGCCTACGCGCCGTGGGATGTAACGGTGGTGATCCCGCGGGTCTTCAACATCGTGCACGCGGAGAATCCAGGCGCGGCGTTCAGCATGCTCGCGGACGCGCCCCCGCTGGTGCGTGGGGTGCTGCTGGTGGGCGTTTCCGTGGTGGTGATGACGGGCGTCGGCGTAATGCTGTGGCGGCTGTCCGAAGAACGCCAACTGGCTGATGCCAACGTCGCTGGCGCTGGTCTTCGGCGGCGCATTCGGCAATCTGTGGGATCGCGTGCTGCGCGGATCGGTAACGGATTTCCTGCAGGTATTCATCGGCTCCTACGAGTTCCCGTCATTCAACGTGGCCGACAGCGCGATCACCATCGGCGCCGCGCTCCTAGTGATCGATTTGTTGAGAACGCGCAAAGCGCCTGCGTAGCCGCACCTGCGAGCTTAGGCACGACTAGGCTGCACCATGCGGCCTTGCCTCGAAAAGAACCGAGAAACGTCCTTGCCTCTATCGGCTAATCGGGCGATCACATCTGCGGAAACGGGCTTGGCGGCCTTCTTAGTTTTCTGCATATAAATGGATTCCGTGCCAAATGCCGACCGAAATTCGCTCACTACCAAGCTTTACTTGATGACGGCTGTTTATATAGTTCTGTCGAATGGAAATCCCGGCAAGACGGCGAGAGCGCCTACGCGCCTGATGGGTGACGCGGCAGTTTCCTCGGCCTCCCAAAACCGTTCCGTCTACATCATTGCCGAGGGTGGCGCGGGGTCTTCGGGACGTCCGGCATTCGCCAGCGGCACGCGCACCATCGCGAAGCCCATGATCAGCAGCACCACGAAGCCCGCCACGTAGGACGGGTTCTTGAAAATCGCTGCGACCGCGATGTCTTTGAATTTGAAATAGGCGAACAGCAGTCCGGTGAGAGCCTCGCCGGCGATCAATCCGCTGGCGATCAGGATGCCTGCGTTCTCGACGCGCGTCGACTGCGCCTCGTTGTTATGCGCCGCGCGGCTGCGCCAGTCGGTGATCCAGCGCAGCACGCCGCCGACGAAAATCGCGCAGGTGGTGGGGAACGGCAGATACATGCCCACCGCCACCAGCATCGGGCTGCGCACCTTGAACATGATCAGCACCACGCCGAAAATCGCCCCGGTAACGACCAGCGGCCACGCCATCTCGCCGCCCACGATCCCTTGCGCCAGCGCGGCCATCAAGCCGGCTTGCGGCGCGGCCAGCTTGGGATCGCCGAAGCCCGTGCCGCCGCTCTTGATGTTGCCGACCTGCAGGATATACAGCGGGAAATACATGACCAAGCTTGCCACCACCACCGCGATCAGCTCCACGATCTGGATGTTGCGCGGCGTGCCGCCCAGGATGTAGCCGGCCTTGAAATCCTGCATCAGTTCGCCCGCCACCGCGGAAGAAACGCACACTACGGCGGCCACGCCCAGCACGACCGCGACGCCGCCCGGCCCCGAAATTCCCAGCGAAACCATCAGCAGCGCCGCGATGATCAGCGTCGAAAGCGTCAAGCCGGAAATCGGATTGTTGGACGAGCCGATCACGCCCACCAGGTTGCCGGACACCGTGGCGAAGAAGAATCCGACGATCAGCATGACAACCGCCGCCACCAACGCCGCCACTATTTGTCCCGAGATGTAAAAGTACAGAGCGATCATCAGCAGGAACACCACGGCGATCAGCGACAGCACGGTTTTCGATCCCATGTAACGCTCGGTGCGAATCAAGGATTCCATCGGCGGCGCGCCGTGACGCACTTCCGCCAGCGCCCGCCCCAGGCTGGAGGTCAGTTTTTTGCCCATGCGGATCAGCGTGTAGGCCGCGCCCACCATCATGCCGCCCACCGCGATGGGCCGGATGATATATCGCCAAACCGCCGCCGCCATGTCCGCCCAGTCGCCGTCGGCTGCGCCCGGCGGCAGAAATTTCTGCAGATTCGGCCCCATGAAGTACATCATCAGAGGCACCAGCAAGCCCCACGCAAGCAGGCTGCCCGAAAAACTGAGCGAGGCCAGTTCCGGCCCGATCACGTAGCCCACGCCCACCAGCGCGGGGCTGACGGTCGGCGCGGATACGGTCGAGATCGCGCCGGTTTGCAAAATATTTTGGCTGGTCTGCCCGCCCAGCCGGACGAAACTCTTGCCGATCTGCCCGATGCGCACCAGGAAGTCCTGATCCGTCGCAAAGAGTTTGAATTCGCCCAAGGCTTGGACCAGCGTGCCGAATCCGATGCTCCAGAACAGATATTTCGCCGCATCCGCGCCGCGCTGGCCGGCCTTGTGAATCTCCGCCGCGGCCACGCGATTCAGGGAACGGAAGCGTGGGATCTTCCACCAGCGCCCTCCGCACCAGCGATACGAACAGCACGCCGAGCACGCTTCCCACCAGCATCAGCGAGGTGGATTTCCAGTAGGCGTGGGCGGGATCGAAGGAGGTCCAGGAGCCCGACATGACGAACGCCGGGATGGTGAAGATCGCGCCGGCCGCCACCGCCTCGCCGATGGAGCCCGCGGTGCGCGCGATGTTCTCCTCAAGAACCGTGCCTTTGAAAGCGCGCAGGAACGGCCATGCCGATCACCGCCGCCGGATAGGTGGCCGCGATGGTCTGGCCCGCGTGCAGCCCCAGGTAGGCATTCGCGGCGCCCAGAACCACCGTCATCACCAGACCCAGCAGGACGGCCCGCAGCGTGAGCTCCTTCATGATGGTCCCCTCGGGAACGAAGGGACGATGTTCGGTAGAAGCGGGAGAGGTCATAATTGGCTCGCCGTCGCAGTTACAATAAAGTTTCGCATGAGTTCCCGCCTAGCCGTCTGTCTGTTGAGCGGAGGCCTGGATTCCTCCACTTGTCTCGCGCTGGCGCGGCGCGACGGTTACGAGTGCTACGCGCTGTCGTTCGATTACGGGCAGCGCCATCGCATGGAACTGGACGCCGCCGCCCGCGTGGCCGCGTTTTTCGGCGCACGCGAGCATCGCACCGCGCGTATCGACCTGCGGGCCTTCGGCGCCAGCGCCCTGACCGCGGATATCGACGTCCCCAAACATCGCTCGCCAAGCGAGATGGAGCAAGGCATTCCCATCACCTACGTCCCGGCGCGCAATACGATTTTCCTCTCTTATGCGCTGGCATGGGCGGAGGTGCTCGAAGCGTCCGATATTTTCATCGGCGTGAATGCGCTGGATTATTCCGGCTACCCGGATTGCCGCCCGGAGTTCATCCGCGCTTTCGAGCACATGGCGAATCTGGCGACCAAAGCCGGTGTCGAAGGCCGCACGCATATCCAGATTCACACGCCGCTGATCGCGCTGAGCAAAGCCGATATCGTGCGCCTTGCCGCTCAACTCGGTTTGGATTTCAGGCTCACCCATAGCTGCTATGATCCAGACGGCGAGGGCCGCCCCTGCGGCCAATGCGACTCCTGCCTGTTGCGCGCGAAAGGCTTCGCGGAAGCGGGCGTTCGCGACCCGCTGGCAAGCGCGTAAAGATCTAAGCGCCATGAAAATCTCCGAGATCTTTTATTCCATCCAGGGCGAGGGCATGCTGGCCGGCGTCCCCAGCGTGTTCCTGCGTACCAGCGGATGCAATCTGCGCTGCACCTGGTGCGATACGCCTTACACGTCCTGGAACCCCGAAGGCGACGATCTTCCGTTGGACGGCATCCTGGCCAATGTGCGCGGGCGCTGGGTCCACCCATGTAGTCGTCACGGGCGGCGAGCCCATGATCCAGCAAGACATCGTGCAGCTTACCCAGCAGCTCAAGCGTCTCGATCTGCACATAACGATTGAAACGGCCGGCACCGTGTATCAGCCGGTGACTTGCGACCTGATGAGCATCAGTCCCAAGCTGGCCAATTCCACGCCCCTGCTGCGCGAGGATGGACGCTGGGCCGCTCAGCACGACCGCCTACGCCATCAACCGGATGTGCTCAAGCAACTGATGGCCGAATACCCCTACCAGCTCAAGTTCGTGGTTTCCGATCCCGGCGACTTGTCTGAGATCGAAACCATTCTCAAACGAAACCAACGCCGACCGCAGCCGCGTCGTCCTCATGCCGGAGGGCACTAGCTCCGAGACGTTGAAGGAGCGCGCCCGCTGGCTGGTGGATATTTGCAAGCGGGAAGCGCTTCCGATACGGCCCGCGGCTCCACATCGACATTTACGGCAACGAAAGGGGAGTCTAAGCCCCGGCGACGGCTTATTTTGCTTTCCGGCCCCCGCCCGCCCCCGAAACCCCAGTATTTGCGTTACACTACCCGATTGTGGCCATAATTTCGCTGATGCCTGGGCCTGTGGAAATCGATCAACAGGTCCAGAACGCTTTTCGACAACCACCGCTCTCCCATCGCAGCGACGAATTCATTCGCCGCTTTGAAGGCGTTCGCGCTACGCTCGCGAGCATGACGGGCGCGAAGCACGTGGCCTTGCTGAACGGCAGTGGAACTCTGGGGAATGAAGCCGTGGCAAGCTGCCTGGAAGGTCCGGGCGTGGTGCTGGTCAATGGCGAGTTCGGCGCCAGGATCGCGCGTCAGGCGTCCCGCTGGAATTTGCCGGTAAACGTGGTCGAGTGGCCCTGGGGCGTGCCCTGGGATCTGGATCGCGTCGCCACGCAGCTTGACGGCGCCCAATGGGTTTGGGGCGTTCACCTTGAAACCAGCACTGGCATGGTGAACGATATCCAAGCGTTGATCGCTCTGGCGAATTCGCGCGGCGTGCGCGTGGCTCTCGATTGCATCAGCAGCCTGGGCGCGGTGCCGGTGGATCTCACCGGCGTGTGGATGGCGTCGGGGGTCAGCGGGAAGGCGGTCGGTTCATTCGCCGGTGTGGCATTTGTGTTCGCGGCGGAGGTGCCCACGCTCACGCGCCCGGTGCCGGTCTACCTGGATGTTGCCGAGGCCATGCGCACCGAAGGTTCTTGCTTCACCTTCCCCTCGCCACTGCTGCTGGCGCTGGAGGAAGCTTTGCGCAGGAAGCGGAACTACGCTCCGCTCGGTAGCCTTGTGCGCAACCGGCTCCGCGGCATGGGCATTGAGCCGATGGTGGAAGAACCCGCCGCGGCTCCCGTCGTCACTACCTTTGCGCCGCCCGAAGAGAAATTTCACGAGCGCTGCCTCCGTTTGGGGTATAGAATCGGCGGCGAGAGCGGCTATTTGGCCGCGCGCGGCCTGGTCCAGATCGCAACGATGGGCGCGGTGCTGGCCACGCAGATCGACGGCCTCTTCGACCAGCTTCGATGAAAGTGCGCTACCGCTTCAAGCAAGCGGAGACACCCGACGAATTCGAGCAAATTTTCCGTCTGAACCACGCCGTCTTCGCCGGTGAACTGGAGCAGCATCCCACGCAGCCGGGCGAGCGGTTAGTGGACAAATTTCACGACCGCAACCGGTATGTGATCGCGCTGGCGGGCGAAGAAATCATCGGCATGATCGCAGTGCACGATCAAGCGCCGTTTTCGGTGGCAGGGAAGCTGGCCGACCCCAGAGTGTTGGACGCCTACGGCCGCCTGCTGGAAGTGCGGCTGCTGGCCGTCGATCCCGCGCACCGCAACGGAGTGGTGATGGCAGGACTGATGCTGGGAGTCTACGAGCACGCGCGCGATTGCGATGCGATGGTGATCTCCGGCCATGTGGAGAAAGCCGGAATCTATCATGAACTCGGCTTCCGCGATTTGGGTCCTCCTGTCGCCAGTGGGGAGGCGCTCTACGTGCCGATGGCGATCCGCGTGGCGGATCTTGCCGAGCGGCAGGCGCGCTGGCAGCGGCGGCTGACGAAGCCCTAAACCAGAGAGTGCGCAGCGAAGCGTTGTGCACGATTCAAACTTGGTGCGAGTGCGCAGCGAAGCGTTGTGCACGATTCAAACTTGGTGCGAGTGCGCAGCGAAGCGTTGTGCACGATTCAAACTTGGTGCGAGTGCGCAGCGAAGCGTTGTGCACGATTCAAACTTGGTGCGAGTGCGCAGCGAAGCGTTGTGCACGATTCAAACTTGGTGCGAGTGCGCAGCGAAGCGTTGCGCGATTCAAACTTGGTGCGAGTGCGCAGCGAAGCGTTGTGCACGATTCAAACTTGGTGCGAGTGCAAAGCGAAGCGTTGTGCACGATTCAAACATTACGCGCTAGCCTTTATGGCTGCCATGCGGCGATCCATCTCTTCCTGTGAGACGTCTTCGATGTGCGTGGCGATATACCACTGGTTCCCAAACTCATCGCGCACGCCGGCACTCCGGTCGCCGTAGAATTGATCCGCTGGCTCGCGAACCGATGTGGCCCCGGCGGCGATCGCACGGGCATAGACAGCGTCCGCATCAGCCATATAAAGATGAATCATGGCATGCGTTTCTTGTCCGGGTGCGGGTTGACCAAGCATGATTCTGGAATCGCCAATCGTCATTTCGGCGTGCATGATTCTACCGCCTGGTCCATCCATCTTGAAAAGGAGCTGAGCGTCGAAAGCTTGTTTCAAAAACTCAATCAACTTAGCGGCGTCGGCAACGCAGAGGTAGGGCGTTACGGTTGAATATCCTGCAGGAACGGGATTCGGCACGAAATTTCCTCCTACTGCGCATTGTATATCCGCAGGGCTTTCCGTGCCGTGGTGCTCAAGGGAATGCGTGCGAGTTCTTTATCGGTGTGCCAGCGCGATCCCTGCGGGGCAACTCCCGTGGCGACAGCGCCCGCGATCGCTTCCTTCACCGTGAAACGATAGTGCCGGTGCGTGATGGTGTGGCGAAAATCGCCGAGCGTAGCTCCGATTCGAGCATTCGCCGGGTGCGCCAGGTGCTCCGGAAGATCCCAGAAGCCTTTGACGCGCGGACTCGGTGTCAGAAGAATTCGACCATGGCGGCGGATCACCAGCAACGTTCGCTCCAGGTGCTCGGGCGCGGGTTTCGCGCGCTTCAACGGCAGATCGTTTTGCGTCCCGGCGCGGCGTGCCGCACAGTGGGCCGCGACTGGGCATTCTCCGCATAGCGGTTCACGCGGCAGGCAAATAGTAGCGCCGAGTTCCATCACCGCCTGATTCCATCGCGCCGGATCGCGGCGGTCAAGCAGGCGGTCGGCGATCTGCTGGGCGTCAGCGCGTCCGTCATTCGTCCAGCGCGCCAGCACGCGGCGAACGTTGCCGTCCACGACGGCATGCGGCAGTCCGAAAGAAATGCTGGCGATGGCCGCGGCGGTGTACGTGCCCACGCCCGCCAGCCCTAGAATCGACGCGTAGTCGTTCGGAAAGGCACCGGAATCCACGATCTGCCGAGCGGCCTTTTGCAGATTACGCGCTCGCGAATAGTAGCCCAGTCCGCTCCACAATGCGAGCAGTTCGGACTCCGGCGCCTGCGCCAGCGCCGCAGCGTCGGGGAAGCGATCGAGGAAGCGCTGGTAGTAAGGGATCACGGCGGCTACGCGCGTTTGTTGCAGCATCACTTCTGAAATCCAGATGGCGTAGGGATCGCGAGTTCGCCGCCACGGCAGATCGCGATGGGCGCGGTCGTACCAGCGCGTGAGCTTCATGCGCAGCGAACGGATGGTGGGCAAAAGCAAACTTCTATAATAAAAGATGGCCTTCTCTGCTTGAACGACTTCATCTCCATCCGTGGCGCGCGCGTTCATAATCTGAAGAACGTATCGCTCGATATCCCGCACGACCAGCTCACCGTGATGACGGGCGTGTCAGGCTCGGGGAAATCCTCGCTCGCTTTCGATACTATCTACGCCGAAGGGCAGCGGCGTTATGTCGAATCGCTCTCGGCTTACGCGCGACAGTTTCTGGAGCGTATGGAAAAGCCCGATGTGGATGAGATCGAAGGCATCGCACCGCCGGTGGCCATCCGCCAGAAGAACACCACGCGGAATCCACGGTCTACTGTCGCCACATCGACGGAGTTGTACGATTTCCTGCGCCTGCTGTGGGCGCGCGCAGGGCGCACTTACTGCCCCAACGATGGAATCCTGGTAGAGCGCGATTCCGTCGATCATGTCGCCGCAAAGATGCTGGCGCAGCCGGAAAGCTCGCGCTGGTACGCGCTGTTTCCGATTCCGCCCGAGCCGACTACCGACCTATTGCGCGACCGTCTCTTCGATCTGCGTAAAAAAGGCTTCACCCGATTGTTCCAGGGCGGGACGCGTGTTCGAATTCTCGACGCCGGAATCGCTGCTCGATATCGATTTCACCAAGCCGGTATTCGCGCTGGTGGATCGCCTGGCTATCTCGCCCGGCATGCGCCAGCGTCTGGTCGATACCGTCGAAATCTGTTATCGCGAAGCCGGTGAAGTGATTTTCGAAAAAGCGGCCGGGGAGCCTGGCGGCGGCGAACAACTCCGCTTCAACGAAAAGTTTCAGTGCAAGACCTGCGGCAAAGAATTCGTCGAGCCTGAGCCCAGCCTGTTCAGCTTCAACAGCCCGTTCGGCGCGTGCAAGCGCTGCCAGGGCTTCGGCAACACGATCGATTACGACATGGATCTGGTGATTCCGGACCGCATGTTGTCGCTCGACGAGGGTGCCGTCGATCCCTGGACCAAGCCGCAGTATTCCGGTCACATGCCGGACTTTCGCAAGGCCGTGCGCGGCAAGGTGCGAATGAACGTGCCCTTCCGCGAATTGCGCGACGAGGAAAAAGCCTTGGTCTACGAGCATGTGCGGCGCTTTTTCAAATGGCTGGATACCAAGAAGTACAAGGTCCATGTGCGCGTCTTCATGAGCCGTTACCGCGGTTATACTCGCTGCCCCGATTGCGGTGGATCGCGCCTGCGTCCGGAAGCGTTGTACATTCGCGTCGGCGGGAAAACGCTTGCCGAGGTCGTCAAGCTGAATATCGCCGAGGCGCAAGAATTTTTCCTTACGGCAGAGCTCGGGGCCGAGGAAGCCGCCATCGCCGATAAGATTCTGCTCGAAATCCGGCAGCGCCTGAAGTTCTTGAACGATGTTGGCCTGGAATATCTGACGCTGGATCGTCTCTCGTCAACGCTTTCCGGTGGCGAAGCCCAGCGCATTCAGCTCGCCACCTGCTTGGGCTCGCGATTAGTGGGCGCGTGCTATGTGCTGGACGAACCGTCCATCGGATTGCATAGCCGCGACACCGGCCGGCTGATCAAGATCCTGCATGAGCTGCGCGACTTGGGCAACACCATCGTCGTGGTGGAGCACGATCCCGAAGTCATGCGCGCCGCGGATCACATCATCGACCTGGGACCCGGCGCAGGCGAAAACGGCGGCCGCATCATCTTCGAAGGCTCGTTCGACAAGCTGATGGCGCCCGGCAACAACTCGCTTACTTCGCGCTACCTGCGCGGCGATCTTCAGACTTCGCATTTCTCCAGCAGGCGCCTGCCGCATCCTAAGCGCGCGATTCGCTTCCTGGGCGCGCAGGCGCACAACTTGAAGGGCATCGACGTAACCATCCCGCTCGAACATGATGGTGGCGGTGACCGGCGTTTCCGGCTCCGGAAAATCCACGCTGATGCACGAAGTCATCTATCAAAATCTGACGAAGCGCATCAACCGAGAATCTCCCGTCTCGCCGGACGAGGCCGAGGCATGGGGGCTTGCGCCCGAAAAGCTTACCTGCCAGAAAGTCGAGCACGCGGAACTGCTAAGCGCCGTGGTTTTAGTGGATCAGACGCCTATCGGCCGAACGCCGCGGTCGAATCCGGTGACTTACATCAAGGCCTTCGACCTGATTCGCGAGTTGTTCGCGAAGACTCCCGAGGCAGACCGGCGCGGCTACACCGCGGGCCATTTCTCCTTCAATATTCCCGGCGGCCGCTGCGAAACCTGCCAGGGCGACGGCACGGTTACCGTCGAGATGCAGTTCCTGGCGGACGTCGAACTGGTCTGCGACGATTGCAAGGGAACGCGTTTCAAGCCGACGGTGCTGGACGTAAAATATCGCGGCCTCAACATTCACGAGGTGTTGCAGCTTACCGTGAAGGAAGCCATCTCGTTCTTTTCGGCAACGCCGCGCCTGGTGCACAAGCTGCAAGTTCTGGATGACGTCGGACTGGGTTATCTGCGCCTGGGGCAGTCCGCTACCACGCTCTCGGGAGGCGAAGCGCAGCGCGTGAAGCTCGCCGCGCATTTGTCGCAAGCTACCAGCGAAGGCACGCTCTATATCTTCGACGAACCAACCACCGGTTTGCACTTTGACGACATCGCAAAACTGCTCGACGCCTTCGAGCGCCTGCTGCGTTCCGGCGGCAGCATCCTGATCATCGAGCACAATCTCGAAGTGATCCGCTGCGCCGACTGGGTGATCGATCTTGGACCCGAGGGCGGCGACCGCGGCGGCCGCATCGTCGCGGAGGGCACTCCCGAGCAGATTGCGGAGGTCGCGGAGTCTTATACTGGCAGATATCTCAAAAAGGAACTGATTGCCTCAAACACCCCACGTTGAAAAACATTTCCAGTCGTCCGATGTGGTGCGCGACATCGTCATCGGCATGGCGGACGGCCTTACGGTTCCCTTCGCCTTGGCCGCGGGGCTTACGGGCGCCGTCGATCGCTCGCACATCATCGTGATCGCGGGACTGGCGGAAATCGCGGCCGGGTCCATCGCGATGGGCCTGGGCGGCTACCTGGCGGCCCGCAGCGATGAAGATCATTACGCGAGCGAGCACAAGCGCGAAGAACTTGAAATCATCGAGCGGCTCGAAGACGAGCGCCATGAGGTCCACGAGATTCTGGAGTCGTTACGGCCTGGAGCGGGAACCACGCGAGCTGGTTCTCGCCGCCTTCGAACGCAATCCCACGACTTGGGTGGATTGGATGATGCGTTTTGAGCTGGGCCTCGAAAAGCCGCAACCGGGCAGGGCGGTGCGCAGCGCCGGGACCATCGCCGTTTCTTATATCGCCGGCGGATTGATTCCGCTCACGCCCTACCTGATCACGCCGCATGCGCTGGTCGCGTTGGGCTACTCAGTGGGCGCGACTGTATTGGCGCTGGCGATTTTCGGGTTCGTCAAGGGACACTACACCGGCGTCTCTCCATTGAAGAGCGCTTTCCGCACGACGCTTATCGGAGGGTCTGGCGGCAGCGGCTGCCTACTCGATTGCAAAGCTGTTTTCGACGTAGCGGAGGCTCCGGCGGCCGGGTCGTAGGGCGTCAGCGTGGCGGGCTCGACATTCGGATCCACCATCCAAACCCTGCGCCCCGTCATGGACGCGGCCAACTGCGCGTTCTCGGCGTCGCCTAAATCGCGCGCCCAAACGAATCGCGAGCCGTCTATATCGGCGCCATTGTAGATCCACTGAAATAGGTTATGGGATCAGTTTTGGCTTTGACAAAAACCAGATGGTTCCCCGGCGTCTTGGCCAGCTCGGCCATAATGCGCGGCTTATTTTGGTTGCCTTCCACGCGGCAGCACCAGGTCTGGAAATTCAGCTTCTGGGTGTAGGGGAGCCCGGCTTGCTCGGCTCCGATGCGCAGCGCCAGCACTAGCACCATCACCGCAGGCAACAGCGGCAGGATGCGGATGCGCGCGGCCTGCAGGTGGCGGCAGCACTCGACCAGAATCGCGATCAAGACCGCGGTCGCCGGCGCCAGATAATGCGGCGACGCGGCGCCTTCCAGCAGAATGGCGGCGAAGGCCCCCGCCAACCCTGCGAATAACATTTTCCTGCGCCGCCACACGCTTCCCAGCATGATGAGCGGGATGGTCAGCACCGGCCCGAAGAAGAAGCGCCAGTATTCCTGAATGCGCAGGGTGAAGTACTCGATGAAGTTGATTGGGTTCGGCAACTTTTTCGTGTTCGCCAACTTCGTAGTCATAGTAGTTGGCCATCTCGAGGTGGCGATTCTGGATGCGGGGCGGCGGAGTCCACGCCAGCGCCATGGGCCATCCGTAAGTCTTCTTGGCTGATGTGATAGGCGGTGACGAATGGGCTGCCGGTGACGGCCTTCAGATAGACGCCTAAGCCAGCGAGCGCCGCGCCTGTCAGAATCAGCGCGGGCACCGCGATCCTTAGCAGCGCTGGGAACCGCGCGCGGTACTGCCATGCCAGCATCGCCATAAGCGGCGTTGCATAGGCGACACCTTCAAACGGTCTGGTCACGGCAAGAATCGCAAGGCCCAGCCCCAGCGCCGCGACCACCGGCATACGGAAGCGCGGCGATGCAGACGCGCGTATGCGCCCAGGACCAGCGCGCCTCCCGCGGCCGGAACGAATCCGCCATGGTAGGCGTTCACCCAGTAGCTCGCGATGGCAAAGCGCAGCGCCGCCAGCAGCACTCCGAAGAGCGCCCAGCGCGCCGGCATCCATCCGCGCAGCGCCCAATAGAGGGCCAGCAGGAAGCAAGCGCATCCCGCCAGCACGCCGGCCCACGGACTGTGCAGCGCGACCTGTCCGGCCGCCAGGAACAGCGCCTGTCCCGGAAAATAATTGGAAACGTAATGCGGCTGCTGAATGATGTGCAGGCTTTCGAAATGCTGCCAGAATGCCGGGGTGGGATTCGCCAGACGGCCGTGCGCCAGCGTGTCCGCCAGCAGCAGGTGGCTGAACTCGTCGGTGACCAGCGGGAACGGAACCGGCAAGACTGGAATCAGCGCCAGCCGCAGCGCGATCGCTCCCGCTACCAGCCCCAGCTGCCGTAAGCGCGGGGTGGCGGAGCCAGGCTTGCGGAACGCGCAGCCATGCCGGATACTGCGGACGCCAGCCCTTCGTCCAGGCCCACCATCCGCCCGCGATCAGCGCCACTTCGAGCAGGTTGAAATCCTGGCGCACGCCCTGCCAGACTCCGGCGAGCGTCATGATCAGGATTTCGAGCAGTCGCATCTTAGATGTCTACTTAGCCCCATCTAAGAAATCGACTGGCGAGGAGCTATTCTTTACCGAGGTTTGTGATCGACGCGAGGTTTGTGATCAACGCGATGCCTGAGTTCGGCCCGGAGGCTCTAGACACGGATTCCATCGTGAATCGGGTGCTGCCTCGGGCCTTAGCAGGCGTCTGTTCGCCAATAGCGGCGTTGGACTAGTAGCAGACGCGCTTGCACAGCTTGTGCGACGCCTTGCAGCTCTTTCTCGCCGATTTGTTCCGGGCGCTCTTCAAGCAAGTGCTCATAATCCAGCTCACAGCGGTTTCCGCAATTGCGCTTCGGGGCCGCCTCCGCCAGCGGCAGAGCGCCAGCCAGCAGCAATCCAGCGGCCAGAAAAAGAATGCCTTTTTTCAATGGTTCCTCCCTTGGGCCGTGACGGGGCCCTCTCTAACTACCATCGGTCCCGGAGACCGATTTGTCCACACCAATCCACTAAATTGCTGATTTTCCTTGGCGAATCTCCCATAAAAGCCACGAAAGCCGCAGGGCGGCCAGCCCAAATCCGAGCGCGGCCACGCCGAAGAGAACACGGATTCCTAAATTGGTCCAGTGCAGAGGGTTGGTGGGTTAGAGCCACGGTCACTCTAACTAACTGCCATCCGTTTCAGACACCAATTTGTCGACTGCAATCCAGTAAATTGCTGGCTTCCCGTGGCGATCGCTCACGAATACGACAAACTGGCTGTTGGGGGCAAAGGCCGGGGCCACCAGAGTCGGATCGCTGGCGCGGTGCTCCGCCACGGCCAGCTCGCGCCGCGCCGCCCGGATCAGCAGGAGTAGATAGGGCGAAGCCTTGCTGCCGCTGGCGCCCACGTACACACTGGCGTCCGCGTTGGCGTGGAAGCGCACGAACTGGCTGGTGTCGGCGATCTTGGCGTCTGCAGCCCTGCCCAGTGCCGGTCCCCGGCGTCCATTCCCGGAGTGCGGTCAGCTTCCGAGGATCGGCCGGGCGGTTCAGGTACTCGATCGCGTGACCGTCCGCAGCCCATTGTGCCTGCGGCGTTTCCCCTTCGGCGAGCGGCAGGCGGCGGTTTTCCTTCCCATTGAAACGGATGCTCCACAACTCGCCGCCGCTGCGGTACAACAGCGAGGTATCGCGCGGGCGCAGCAGGGGATCGCTCAGCTCCCGGGATGATTCGAGCAAGGTCGCCGCCTCGCCGGATTGCGTATGCAGCAGCCGCAGGCGGTGGCTCGACGCGCTCTTCTCGACGAACGCGGCGTATCGGCCGTCGTCGCTGTAGCTGGCGCCGGGCAACTTGTCGAAGCCTTCGGGAACCTTGTAAATCACGCGCGGCTTCAGGGCGGGAAAGGACGTCTCGACCAGACTCGGCCCATCGAAATGCCAGAATCCGCGCTCGTTCGGCGAGCAGCGCGATGGACGCCGCATCCAGATTTTCGGCATCGGTCAGTTGGCGCGATTCCTTGCTCTTCAGATCCATGCGGTAGGCTTGCCATTTGCCGTCCAAATCGGAGGCGTAAAGCAACTGGCGCGCCGTGACGCCGCGATTGCCGATGGCCGGCAGCGAGCTGGTGAACTGCGGATCGGTGAGGCGCACCACCGTGAATTCTGTCGCCGGATCCGCGTAGCGCACCGCGACCGAGGGGAGGATGCGGCCCCTGGCGGTGGTTTCCGCGGCGCGGGCTGCGATGGTCAGCGAGGCCAGGAATGCACGCCGGGAATACCGATTCCTCATGGTCCGGCGGCGCATGCTTCGATCCTAGCATTCAGGCAGACAAGACCGTAGCACTTGGGCGTGATTCAGCGACGTTCGCTACCAGGTGCGTAGGCGTGTGAATCGCCATGCGCATCGATAGATGCGACTTTCCGTTTTGCCGTCCGGAACTGGTATCGAGCCAGCGTCACCGCGAAACTGGATGCATCGCAGCGCACGACTTCGCCCAACGTGACGAAGCGGAGAGGGACCCGCCCATGCAAGAGCGATGGCCATTCAATGCTCAATTCCGTTGGCGTGCCTACGCTGATTTCGTGTTGGGCGGAAACCAGGACTCCGCTCCGGTTCATATTCACCACCCAGCCTTCTCCAGCGCAAGGAGATCCCGGCCCCAGAGTTCGGAAACTGACCCGCAATTCGAGCGGAAAACGAAGCTTGGAGCGTCGCTCAATCGTAAGCGGGGAAGACAGGGTGTTGGGCTCGCTATTTTTTACCGGGTTGGAGGACATCGCGGTAGATTCCTCATTTTTTGAATGCAAGTAGTGCGCCAAGCTCTGAAACCGCAACGGAGGCGATCGAGATTGCACCTTCTGGTGCGATTTCCCGGTTCTATAAGAGTTCTTTGATATGAATTATCACCTCCGTTTCAAGACCCGAAGAGTGAAGTTATACACTGACCCCCTGTGGTCGGGTGACGATAGGCCGTCGCTAACCTCAGGGGGAAGTTGGCTATATTACAGCCTTCCTGAAAGATTTGCATGGATGAACCAACCGCGCGGCGCTTGGCGAATGGATTGCAATATCTATTTGCATAATTTATGCGGCGATCCATTCCTTTTCGGACACGGAGGGATGAACGCACGGGGCCAGTGATAGTAAGTGCTGGCCCAACATCCGCTGTGTTGGTCAGGAGAATTATGAGTTCGGATATAAGCGCTTCAAACAACGACGATCTGTCCTCCATTTCCGTCGACGCAGATGTATATCGGGAACTGATCCAGCAGTTCTATGAAAGTTCCATCCAAAGATATGGCGCGGATAGCGAGCAGACCCGGATGCTTAAACTGCATCTGACTGCGCACTCTGCACAGAATTGAATCACACGTAGTGGGCGATTAGACCTGGGGCCGCCGCGTGTGCCATTCGGCGGCGTCGTAGGTGTCGGCAGAAGATCAACCGGCAAAAGCACTGCACCCGCCACCCGGCGCAGACGGTCCAATTCGCGGCGAGCCTCGGCATAAGCCGACGCGCTGATGGCGGCTCCACCCCTGAGGCCGTCTAGAGTGGTGGGCGGGTACAACGCCGGCGTCTTCGTCAAGTACGGCGTGTGATACGCGTGCGCTTCGACGGCCACCAACGGAAGTGGCTGGTAAGGACGTAAGGTTGAAACTATTTAGGCGTGAGCTTCAACAGCTTACTGGTGAGTGGCGTGCGGTATGACATCGAAGGGGTGCCGCTGTCGGTCAACACATACACAGCGCCATCGGGCCCGACACGCACGTCGCGGATGCGAGTATTCAAATCGGTCAGCAGCGGTTCTTCCGAAACCACCTTGTCATCGACGATGGTGAGCCGGTCCAGCACCATGCCGCGCAGGCCGCCGACGAAGACGCTGTTCTTCCACTGCGGAAATAAATTGCCGGTATAGAAAGCAAGGCCCGAGGGTGCGATCACCGGGTCCCAGTAATAGACCGGCTCCTCCATGCCTTCCTTGTGCGTGATGCCTTCGCCGATCGGGGTGCCCGGATAATCGATGCCGTGTGAGATCACAGGCCATCCGTAATTCTTGCCCTTCTCGATGAGGTTCAGCTCGTCGCCACCGCGCGGACCGTGCTCAATTTCCCATAGATGCCCGGTTTTCGGATCGAAAGCCAAGCCTTCCTGGCTGCGCGTGCCAGTGGCCCATATCTCCGGCAGAACGCCGGGTTTCCCGAGGAACGGATTGTCGGGCGCGGGCGCGCCGTCGGCCGTGATGTGAATGATCTTGCCGAGATCGGTGTCCATGCGCTGCGCGACGTCCCAAGGCGGCGAATCCGAGCGGTCGCCGATGGTCACGAACAGGGTGCCGTCGGCCGCGATCGCGATGCGGCCTCCGGTCTTGCCGCCGAGTCTTTTGGACGGCATCGCCGGCTGGGCTCGAAAGATAACTTTGGCGTCGATCAAGGCGCACTTGGCTTCGTCAAGCTTCGCCCGCACGACATACGTATTGCTGTCGGTGTTATCGACGTAATCGAAAAAGGTGAAAAAGATCTGGTGGTTGGTTGCAAGTGCGGGTCCAGCATGACATCCAGCACGCCAATATCTTTGGCGCCGGGCGACATCAGCGCGGACACGCCGGCGACGGGCTCCGAGAGCACGCCCTTGGTGTCGAGGATGCGCAGGCTGCCCGGCAGCCTTTCAGTGAGCAGAAATTTGCCGTCGGGCAGGAACGCGAGGCTCCAGGGCGAGGGCAGATTATCGATCAGCGTCGTTACTTTGAAAGGCGCGGACGCGTGATACGGCGCACGGGTCTGCTGGGGGAATGCAGGGCTTGTCGTCGCTCTTTTCCGGGGGGCGCGTCTCGGTAGGCTTGCCCTCGATCCTGGCGGGCTCCGGCCGGACAGATGTCTGGGCGTCAACCGCGGCGGGAATGACCGCTAGGGAAGCCCACAAAGCCGTAGTCAAATAAGGTCTCATGCGCATTCCTCGATCCTAGCACCGAGTGTGCCAGGGGCAAGGGGCCCTAGCCAATCCGTTAAGATCTGTGATAACAGTAAGGCCATGTCGCGCTTGCTCACCGCCGTGTTTGCTGCGGGCCTGATGGCGCAGGCTCAGATTCCCGCCGCCGATTCCCGCAATACCTATACTCCGAATGTCGACACCCATTTCGTGCCGCGAACTTATAAGACCCTGGCGGAGTGGGAGGCGCGCAAGCAGGCGCTTCGGACGCAGATCCTCTCGGCCGCCGGGCTGCTGCCGCTGTTTCCCAAGAACGATTTGCATCCGCAGATTTTCGGGCGCATCCAGAACCGCGACTGCATCATCGAAAAGGTTCTGATCGAGACGTTGCCGGGTTATTATCTGGCCGGCAACCTATACCGTCCCCTCGCGCCCGCGCCCCCGGGCGGATACCCCGCGATCATCAGCCCGCACGGCCACTGGAGTTACGGCCGCCTGGAAAACACCGACATCGTCTCCATTCCCGCCCGCGCGATCAACCTCGCCCGCCAGGGCTTCGTGGTGTTCAGCTACGACATGGTGGGGTACGACGACACCATTCAGACGCCGCACGATTTCGGCGACAAACCGGTCGAGGAACTGTGGGACTTCGGCCCTTTCGGCCTGCAGTTGTGGAACTCGATTCGCGCGATCGATTTTCTGGAGAAGCTACCGGGGGTTAATCCAAATATGATCGGCGCGACCGGAGCATCGGGCGGCGCCACCCAAACCTACAACGTTGCCGCGGTAGACGACCGCATCAAGTTTTCCGCCCCAGCCAACATGGTTTCGCTGATCATGCAGGGCGGCGGGTTGTGCGAGAACGCGCCCGGGCTGCGGCTCGACACCAACAACGTCGAGATCGCGGCCATGATGGCTCCGCGCCCCATGATCATGTCGGCGGCGACGGGCGACTGGACGCGCAACATGCGGACCGAAGAGTATCCCGCCGTCCGCGCGATTTACGATCTCTATGACAAAAGCGGCGACGTCGAAATGTTCTTCCAGGACGCGCCGCACAATTACAACAAGCCGAATCGAGAGGCCACGTATGCGTTCTTCGGCAAGCACGTGCTGGGGGAAACGGACGCATCCAAACTGAAGGAGCGGGCGATCCGGATGGAAATGTTGCAGGACATGATGGTGCTGCACAATCGAACACTGCCCGCTAACGCCGTCTCTTTCGCGCAACTGTTCGAGGAGTGGAATCGCCTCGCCGGGGAACAGACCTCCAATTATCGCGAGCGCCTTACCGCGGCGCTGGCGGCAGAGTGGCCCTCGCAAGTAATCAGCGAAGGGACCGGCGAGCGGATTGTATTGGGCCGCCCGGGCAAGGGCGACCGCATCCCCGCAATCTGGATCAAAGGCTCGAATCCGCCGGCGCTGGTGATTCATCCCGACGGCGCGGAGGCCGCGCGCAAGGACCCAGCAGTCGCGCGCCTGATCCAGGCGGGCCGTGCGGTTCTGCTGATCGATGCCTTTCAGACGGGCAGCGCCAAGGCTCCGCGCGACCGTTCCGTGAAGATGTTCCTGACTTTCAACAAGACTGACGATGCCAACCGCGTGCAGGATATCCTCACTGCTCTGGCGTGGCTGAAGCAGCCGAAGACCCAGTTGATCGGTTTGGGGAAAGCCGCGATCTGGTCCGAATTCGCGGCCGCGGTCGCGCCGGTGGCCGTCGATCTGCAGGCCGATCTCGCGGGGTTCCAGGGCACCGACGAAGAGTTCGTGAGAGACTTCTTCGTTCCGGGCATTCAACGCGCCGGAGGCCTGCGCGCGGCTCGCGCGCTGGTGAAATAGGGCGCTACAGCTCCATCCGCTCCAGCTTGCGGTAGAGCGTCTTGCGTTCGATCCCGAGGATCTTAGCGGCGCGGGTCTTGTTGCCGTTGGTGGCCGTCAGCACGCGGCGGATCTGGTCGGTCTCGGCTTCGGCCAGCGATTCGTTGCCATGATCGCGGGAATCCATCTGCTCGATCGCGGCCTCGACCACGGCTTTGTCGATGCGCCCGCCCGGCGCCAGAATCGTCAGCCGCTCCATCAGGTGCTGGAGCTGCCGGATGTTGCCGGGCCAGCTATAGTCTTCGAGCGCCTTCACGCCGGTGTCGGTGATCTTCGTCGCCAGGCCGTAGCGCTCGTTATAGCGCTTCAAGAAATAATGCGCCAGCAGCGGAATGTCGCTGGTCCGCTCGCACAGCGGAGGCACCGTCAGCCGCACCACATTCAGGCGGTACCACAAGTCCTCGCGGAACTTGCCTTCCTCCACCATCTTCTGCACGTCTTTGTTGGTGGCCGCGATCACGCGCACGTCCACCTTCTTGGCGCGCGCCGAACCCAGCGGACGAATCTCGCGCTCCTGCAAAAACCGCAGCAGCTTGAGCTGGAAGCCCAGGTCGATATCGCCGATCTCGTCCAGGAACACGGTGCCGCCGTGGGCCGCTTCAAACACGCCCATGCGGTCGCGGTCGGCGCCGGTGTAGGCGCCCTGCAGCGTCCCGAACAGTTCGCTTTCGAGCAGCGACGGCGCGATCGCTCCGCAATCCACCGGCACGAACGGCTGCTGCGCGCGCTTGCTGTTGCGATGAATCATGCCGGCGATCAGTTCCTTGCCGGTGCCGGTCTCGCCCTCGATCAGCACCGTCGCGTCGGTGGGCGCGACGCGCGAAAGCGTCTTATAGATCTCGATCATGCGCGGCGAGCTGCCGATCATCTCCGTGTCCGGCAGATCGTCGATGGAGGCCGCGTCGTTCTCTTCCTCGGCCGCGCCCAACGATTTTTCGGCGCGCCGGATGGTCTCGATCATCTGCGCCATCTCGAACGGCTTCGCAAGATACTCGAATGCCCCGCCCTCGGTCGCCGCCATCACGGTTTCCATGCTGCCGCGGCCGGTCATCAGGATCACGGCGCACAGCGGGTTGTGTTTACGCGCGGCGTGGAGCACGTCGATGCCAGTGCGCTCATCCAGATAAATGTCGGAAATGACGATGGAGTAGGGATCGGGCTCGGCCGCCAGCCGCTCGATCGCTTCGCGCGTGGAGGCGACGGCTTCGGGCTGATAGCCCTCCAGCTCCAGCACGGTCACCATGGTGTTCCGTACCGAGGGGTCATCCTCGACGATCAATAGTTTCTGCAACGCTGCTCCTCGCGACCCTGCTCTTTAAGACCATAGTAAAGCACGAGCCTTTTCCCGGCTCGCTGGTCACTTCCATCCGCCCGCCGTGATGCGTGACGATTTGCTCCACGATCGAGAGGCCGATGCCGGTGCCCACTTCGCCCGATTGTTCGGCGCGCTGGGTCCGGTAAAATTTCTTAAATATATTCTTAATTTCTTTCGCGTCCATGCCAATTCCCTGATCGCGCACCGAAATTCGCAGCTCTTCCCCGCTCCGTTCCGCCAATATCGAGACACGGGTGTCTCCCGGCGAATATTTTACGGCATTTGTCAGCAAATTGTAGAAGCGCGTATTCCATCAATTCGCGATCGCCGGTCAGCGTTCCTTCTATCGGCGTTTCGAGCGACAGGCGGATCTGTTTCCGGCTGGCGATCGGCTCGACGCGCCGCATGCAGGTGTCGATCAAGTCCGCCGCCTCGAACATCTCGCGCTTCAATTCCATCTGTCCTTCCGCCAAGCGCTCGACGTCGAGGAAGGTCTGAATCAGCCGGGCCAGGCGTTTCGACTCGGAGTTGATCATCTCGCTCAACTGCTTCTGCTTGGCCTCCGGCAGCGAGTAGTTGGTCATGATTTCGCTCGACCCCTGGATCGCCGTCAGCGGCGTGCGCATCTCATGCGCCGCCCAATGGATGGCTTGCTGATAGCGCGATTTCTCGGATTCACTTCGCCGCAGTTGGCGGCGCACGAAGAAGTGCTGATAGGTGGCCGCACCCGCGCAAGAGAGCCAAGCCACCGCCGCCGGACCAAACAGGGGAAATACCACTCCCCTGCCGAAGAAAAATATGGGCGCGGCGAGAGACGACACCACGATCACCACCGCGACCGCGTACGCCATCCATCCGGAAAGCAGCGCGAACGCCAGCCCCGCGCCCGCCGTGAATAGCAGCGACAGTCCCAAGGGTGCTAAATTGCCGGCGTGCCGCAGGAAATCGCCGCGAGCCATGGTCTCAAACGCGTGGGCGTGAACTTCGACGCCGGGCACGTTCAATCCGTAGGGATTGAGCAGCCGGTCCCGTGCTGCCGACAGCGCCGTGATCCCCAGGAACACCGTCTTGCCGCGCAGGAGATTTGCGTTCTCCTTCACATGCAGCGCGGAGACCGTCGGGATTCCAGCCGGCAAGTAGCGAATGAACATGGGCCGCCCGGCATCGGCTCGCGCCGCGGGAATTACGGTGCCACCGACTTCCACATCTTCCGGCGATTCGATAATCTCCTGCCCCCGCGAAACGCGAAACGCTTCGAGCGCCAGCGCCCACCGCCGCTGGTGGTTCGCGGTTTCTTCGAGCGACACCTCGCGGCTCACTCCGTCAAAGCGGTCGATTTCCAGATTCACGTGGCCCAGCGCCGCCGCAGCGCTGGCGAAGCGCGGCAGTGGATCTTCCCACGCCCCACCCACTAGGTCGCAGTCCAAGACTAAATTCTTGGTGTCGTGGAGAGCGGCTTCCAGGCGCGCATCATCAGCGTCATCAGTTTTATCGCTGAGGATCACGTCGAGCGCGACGGCCCTCGGCTGCGCGGCGTCAATCTCTTCCAATGATTGAGTGAGGATCGGCCGGATATTTCGCATCCCGCCACGCGCGCGCAGCGTTTCTTCATCGATCGCCACCACCACGGACGACGACTCTGCCGCGGTCTTCAGCGGCGTCATTTGCGTCATCAAGTCGTAGGCGTAGTGATCCACGCGCGCCGCGAGCGCAGTCCACCCCGCCAGCGTCCCAGCGGCGAAGCATCCGGCCAACACTCCGATGTAAACGAGATTGCGCCTACTTGCCAACAAGCTTCTCGATCTCTTCGGCTTCTTTGGGCAGCGCGGAGCTGAGCACCTCGGCGCCGGTTGCAGTCACCACGACTGTATCCTCGATGCGAACTCCGAGGTGCTCTTCCGGAAGATAGATGCCGGGTTCGATGGTGATCACCATGCCGGGTTCCAGCCGCGTATCGAAGCTGCCCGGGTCGTGCACTTCCAGGCCCACGAAGTGCCCCAGCCCATGCACGAAGTATTTGCCCAGCGGCGCGCCGTGCAGATCCTTGCCGTGCGTGTCGATATAGTCCATCGCGATCTTGCGCAGGCTGGTGGAGCTGTCGCCCAGCAGCGTCATCCCCGGCTTTACGGCCGCGATGGCCGCCTTCTGCGCCGCCAGCACGATGTCGTAGATCTCTCGCTGCCGCGGCGTGAACTTGCCGTTGGCGGGAACCGTGCGCGTCACATCAGTGGCGTAGCCCGCGTATTCGCCGCCGACGTCCATCAATACCAAGTCGCCGGATTCGATCCGCCGCTGGTTCGCCGAATAGTGCAGCACCACGCTGTTGGGTCCGCTGGCCATAATGGGTGTGTAGGCGCTGCGTTCACACCCGAGTTCCAGATAGGTGTCCAGCATGGTAGCCGCGATCTGATATTCGAACAGTCCCGGCTTCATGCGCTTCCAGGCCGCGCGATGGGCCGCGACCGTGGCGTCAGTCGCCTTGCGGATCAGAGCGATCTCCGCCGCCGATTTTCGCAGACGAAACCGCGTAATCGGATCCGCCGCGTCACGCCGGTCGTGCAGCGGAGCCAGCCGCGCCAGATCGCGGGCTTGCGCGTCTCCGCCGAGCGCATAGATGGCTTCCGCCGATTCCATGGCTCTCACAAACTGCGCTTCGAGCTCGGCCCGCGGCAACACCTTATCGAAGCCGGATTTTTGCGCCGCATCTTTTTCATCGGGGCCGGTCGTGCGGCCGTTGTAAGTCTCGCGATTCGCCACCCGGGGCGGCAGGAACAGGACCTCGTCTTTGGGAGTCAGCAGCAGCGCGGCGCCGGGCTCGTGCCAGCCCGTGAGGTATTCAAAGTTGGGCTCTTGGTAAAAGGTATCGTGCAGATCGGACGGGTCCGCCGCGCCCATCAGCACCAGCGCTCCGTCGAGCGATTTGCGCAACTCCGCGCGCCGTTCGCGGTACTCCGCGGGCGGAATCGTCTGCGCTAGGGCAGGCGTCAGCGCCGTTAGGCCCAGGATGATCCAGCATGCTGCGCGCCTCACAAACAATAGTTTAACTGTGCCCGGGGCGGCCGCTGCCGCACTCAGGATGAATAATCCCGAGAATAAGAAGATCAACGGAGCCCAGTGCCGCTATGATGGCTTCAGTGGGGAAATATGCGGCGATCCCCGCTGCCCTCCCCCAGCACGTCAATTCAAGCAGTGCGTGTATTCCAAGCCGGGAGACTTTCAAGTAAACATTATGTCTATGTCGATCAAGAATTCAAGCGCAACGGCGTTGCTCTTCGCCTTATGCGCGGCGTCAGCGTGGTCCGAACCGCTGATTATTTCCCAGATTGTTGACGGCGAGGTGTGGCAGACGACGATCGTGCTTACCAATACGACCGCGACCGCGGCAACCGCGAGCTTAAGTTTCTTTCAAGAAACCTCTCTCAACGCAACGCAGCCCTGGAACCTGCCCTTCCTTGAGGTACCTTCCACGCAATCGATCGCGCTAGCGGGCGGCGAGACGTTGCTTCTCCACACACCGGGCACGGCGGCGAATCTGATCCAAGGATGGGGCCAGCTCACCGGAAGCCCGGGTGTCGTCGCCTATGCCGTCTTCACCAAGCGGCCCCAGGGACTTCCCGCTCAGATAGGCACCTCCGAAGCCATCGCCAGTGCCAGCCGCATCCTGGTGCCTTTCGACAACACATCCGGGAATGTCTCGTCCATGGCACTTGTGAACACTAGCCAGGCTCCGCAGACGATTTCCGTCAAAATCCAAACTACGGGAGGCACTATCTCGCAGGACATCCTCTCGAACATTCCCGCGCAAGGCCATATTGCGTTCACGTTCCCGGCACAGTTCGCGGCTACGGTAGGACAAAGCGGCCTGGCGGAATTCTATACGGTGTCGGGGACGATCGCTCTGCTGGCGTTGAATTTCAATCCCGCAGGCTCTTTGTCCACAGCACCGGCTTATCCCGAGGCTGGACCGCCGATTATTGGCGTGGTGGGTGCGGGCGCGGCGTTATTTTCGGCTTTCGGCCCGGTGGAAATGCAGTGGCAACCAGCCGGGTTCGCCGCAGGTACGGTCCTCTTAACACTCACTCCCAACGCGGACAACAGCACTTACTCAGCCCAAATAAACGGTGGCGCAACCTTCACCAACGGAATATTCACCGGAAATGGCCTGTCGTTTAGCGCCAGCGTTTTGCAGCCGAATGCAACGGTCCCGCCGTATGGTTACCTTCTTGAGCCGGACTCCACGCGTTACGTGGTGTCCAGCGGGTCGTTAACTTTCAATCTGGGTTCCACGGTTATCTCGTCGAATGTTCAGACTGGGAACATTAGCGGGACCCTCAGCATCACCGGCACACCCTACGGAGGTGGCGCCCAAGTAACGCTGTCCGGCCCGATCGCAGGACCGTACTTCGCAACGCTCGCACCCTAGCTTCAAAGCCGGGCCATGTAGGAAACCATGCGTCCGGCGGCGAGTTGGTCGCGGCGGTAGGAATGGAACAGGTGGGCGTCGCACTTGGTGCAACCACCGAGGACATCGATACGATGTTCTGCGACGCCCGCATCCAGCAACTGGCGGCGGTTGATGGCAGCCAGGTCGATACGCCCGGCTTGTTCCAGGCCGAATTGACGCGCTACGTCCGCTCCTACTTCGTAGCAGCACTCGCCAATGCCCGGCCCGACGGCAGCGAAAACGTCCGCCGCTGCGGTGCCGAAGCGCCGGTACATTTCTTCCAGCGTGCGGACCACGATACGTACTGCCGTGCCGCGCCATCCGGCATGCACCGCTGCCACGGCATGATTTCGCTCATCGGCTAGCAGGATGGGGTAACAGTCCGCAGTGCGAACCGACAACGGAACGCCGGCTAGCGCGGTCAACAGCGCATCGCCTTCACCGGCGCATCCAGCCTGCTCCGCAGGCAAGACGATTCCGGAGTGGATCTGCTTCAGACTCGCCATGCTTTCCTGGGAGATGGAGTCGGCGCGCGTGCCAAATCCGTGATCGAGCCACTTCAAGCCGGTAAGCAGCGGGGAATATAACACGCGAGTCTAGTCGATCGCCCGATCCAGCAGCAGCGAGAGGTGTCGAGTCTTTACGTCCACCCGCTCTTTGAGCGAAGACAGTTCGTGCTCGATCGCGCGCAGGCGGTCGGCCAAGTGGAGGCATGCCAGCACCGCAATGCGCTGCGAATCCATGTTGCCGGCGCGCTGCGCGATGGACGTCATCAGCTCATCCACCGTATGCGCCAGCGTTTCTACTTCGCCGGCCTCATCGGTGGCCGCAAGGGTATAGGTTTGGTTGAAGATGGTGACGCGCACCGTCTTGCGTTCCGCTCCCGAGTCCATTCCGGCGCCTCCAAGTCTATTGGCCGCTCAGTTGATCCATCTGTCCCAGCAATTTTTCGATGCGCACGCGAACTTGCTTGCGCTCCACTCGGAATCCGTCGAGTTCCGCGCGCAATCGCTCCGCTTCAGCCGCGGCTTTCTTGAGCGGAGCCAGCTCCGCCATCGCTGCGCGCGCTTCTTCAATAGCGATTAACGCAGCGTCGCGCTCCGCCTTCAAGGTCGCCACCAGTTCAACTGCGCGGCGAATTCGCTCTTCGAGATTCGCCAGCGAATCCAGTTCGGATTCAGATTGCGGCGTCGACATAGCGATCCATTAAGCTGCCTTCTGGGGCGCAGCCTTTTCGAGCGCTGCCTTAGCTTGGCTCACCAGCGCGCTAAACGCGGGCGGATCGGTCAGCGCCATGTCGGCCAGCACCTTGCGGTTCAGTTCCACTCCGGCCTTCTTCAGGCCGTCCATGAATTTGCTGTAGGATATTTCAGCCGCCCGGCATGCCGCTCCGATGCGCACGATCCATAGCGAGCGGAAATCGCGCTTCTTGAGGCGACGGCCCTTGTAGCCGTATTTCAGCGACTTCTCGACCGCCTCTTGCGCGGACCGGTACAGTTTGCTCTTGGTGAGGAAAAAGCCCTTGGCGAGGGTAAGCGTCTTCTTGCGGCTATTGCGCCGCTTGGTTCCACGTTTGACTCTTGGCACGTTTCATCTCCTTGGGTTTAACCCGTTGTGATAGTTGCTGGCGAATCAGGCACGTGCGGCGCACTGTTCACCAAAATCATTTCGCCCCTCAACTAAAGCCGGGAGCAGCCCCGTAGGGCTAGTACGGAATCATGCGGTGGATCTCAGGCGAGTTAGCCGGATCGGCTATCGACGACTGCCCCAACCGGCGCTTCCGCGTGCGCGACTTCGAGGTCAGGATATGACGGGCAAATGCATGCCGGCGCTTGATTTTGCCGGTACCCGTCTTCTTGAACCGTTTGGCCGCACCCTTATGGGTCTTCAACTTTGGCATATAAACTTTCCTGGGTTTAAGGGCGCCGCCACTTCTAGAGACGACCTCTAAAATCATAGCACAGCGGCAGCAGCCGGATTATGCCTGTCGCTTTCACTTTGTGCCGGGCGCCGCTTGGCTACGATAGGGAAATGTCGCCGCATTCTGGCGTATCCGCTCTCGAAGACCGCCCCAGCGTCGCCCGTGCGGCGATTTTCGCAATCGCAGCGGCAAATCTGCTGGTCCACCTGTATGCTAACCACGCATACGGATACTTCATTGACGAACTGTATTATCTCGCTTGCAGCGATCACCTGGCTTGGGGCTACGTTGACCAGCCACCCCTGATCGCGCTGATCGCGAAACTGGCTCGGATTCTCTTTGGCGATAGCCTCGCCGCGATCCGGTTTCTTCCCGCCCTTTCAGGCGCTGCTCTGGTGCTGCTTGCGGCCAGCATCGCGCGCGAGCTGGGCGGGCGGGGCTTTGCGCAAATCCTTGCGGCGCTTTGCGTTTTTCTGGCGCCGGGGCTTCTCGCGATGGACGCCTTTCTTTCCATGAACGCGTTCGAGCCGCTCTTTTGGATGGGCAGCGCCTATCTCCTGATACGCATCCTCAGGGCGGGCAATCAAAAGCTTTGGATCTGGATCGGGCTGCTCATCGGGCTTGGCCTGGAGAACAAGTACTCCATGCTGATCTTCGCCGCCGGCATCGTGATCGGCCTCTTGCTGACCCCGGAACGGCGGGTTTTCCGTGAGCCGTGGATCTGGAGCGCCGGCGCGGTCGCAGGGCTGCTCATTCTGCCGAATCTTATTTGGAATGTGCAGCACCACTTTCCATTTCTCGAGATGCAAGCCAACATCCGCCGCAGCGGACGAAATGTGGAGCTGAATCCGCTCTCCTTCTTCGGGCAGGAAGCACTCGCGATGCTGCCGGTCGCGGTACCGGTCTGGCTGGCGGGGCTATGGTATTTCTTCTCAGAAAGCGGCAGACGGTTTCGGGCGCTGGGATGGGCCTGGCTGTTCGCGGCCTCCGTGATTGTGTTCGTGAATCCGCGCGTTTATTACCTATTCCCGGCCTTTCCCTTGTTGTTCGCCGCCGGGTCCGTTCAGTGGGAAGTGTGGACGGCGGGAATCCAGTGGCTGCGGGTTGCCTATGCGGGTTTGATGCTGGTGTTGGGCGCGATCCTTGCGCCGTTAACCGTGCCGGTGCTGCCGGTTGAGACTTACATCCGCTACGCGAACGCGCTGCATCTCGCGCCGCCTCGCATCGAGAACAATCGTCTGGGGCCGCTTCCGCAGATCTATGCGGACGAGTTCGGCTGGAATGAAATGGCAGCCGAAATCGGGCGAGTCTATAACAGCCTGCCTGACGAGGTACGCGCGAAGACCGCAATTTTTGGACAGAATTACGGCCAGGCTGGAGCCATCGATTTCTTTGGCTCCCGCTATGGATTGCCAAAGGCGATCAGCGGTCATCAGAATTATTTCCTATGGGGGCCTCGCGATTATACTGGAGAAAGCATGATTGTCCTGGACGATACCCAGGAGCACTTGGAGCGTCTGTTCGAACACGTCGAGAAAGTCGGCCACGTCGGACATCGCTACTCTATGCCGTCTGAGCACTTCGACGTGTTCTACTGCCGTGGAATGAAACAGCCGCTAAAACAGCTTTGGCAGCAGATCAAGAAGTGGAATTAGGCGGCAGTGCGCCCGGCCTAGTTCGGCGCCTGCACCGGGAACTTGGCGTCGGGCCACTTGGCGGCGAACTGCTTGGCGTGGGTATCGCAGACCTGCTCCGGATTCGATCCTCGCGGTTCATTCTCGCCGAAAAACTTGTAGTCCGTTTCCCACAGTGCCGGTTGCTTGCAATGGTCGCACTTATTGAGAGGATTCGCGTGAATGGCCGTGATTCTGTGGCCGTAAGATTCTGCCATGAGGCTCCTTTGAACTCAAATAGGGTTCCGAGAGACCCCACTTGAGGTTAGCACGGCAATCGCCGCGAGACACCATCGGCGCTAGCGATTTTATTCGCCCCGCCCCCGTTGTATACTGCCTTCCATGAAGGACACGTCCATCACCCGCCGCACAGTTTTAGCCAGCGCAACCCTGATTCCGCTGGCCGCTATACGACGCGCCGAAGCTCAGACGCCGGCCCCCGCACGGTCGCCCGCGATGAACCCTACCATGAACATGGATCAGCGCAGAATTCTGGACGCCTTCATAGACCGCATCATCCCCAAAGACGAGCTTGGCCCCGGCGCCGTCGAGTGCGGCGTGGGCGATTACATTGACCGCTGCCTGGCCGACTACCTCGCCGCCGAAAAGCCGCTGTTCCTCGACGGACTCGCCAACCTGGATGTCTTCGCGCTCCGCACCCAGGGCATCGCCTTCGCCAGCCTGACTGCCGAAAAGCAGGACGCCGTGCTTACCGCCATCGATAACAATCAGGCGCCCAACTTGCGCGGCTTTTTCAATCGCGCGCGCCGCCTCACGCTCGAAGGCATGTTCGGCGATCCAGTGTATGGCGGCAATAAGAACTTCGCCGGCTGGGATCTCATCCGCTATCCCGGCGCCAAGCTCGCCGTCGGGCCCGAAGACCAGAGCATGAAGAATCCGCCCAAGCCGTTCCGCAAGGAACTTTACGGAGCCGGCGGACTGGTGGCAGACGGTCAGATGGGTGAGAATCATGGCCACTAATCTCAAGCCCGTCGATGTTGTGGTGGTCGGACTCGGCGCCGCCGCGGGCGTTGCGGTGCTGCCGCTCACGCGCGCCGGCATCAAGGTGACCGCGCTCGAAGCCGGCAGTTGGATGCAGCCCAGCGATTTCAAGGCCGACGAGATTCACAACAACGTGCGCCGCCGCGTGACGACTGGCACGAAAGTCTGGGACGAGATCCCCACTTTCCGCACCAGCCCCGATCAGCGCGCCCGCCAGGGAGCCGCGCCCACCATGATGAACGCCGTCGGCGGCACGTCCATTCACTACTACGCCAACAGTTGGCGCTTCCATCCGTGGGATTTCAAGGTGCGCTCGGAGACGGTCCGCCGCTACGGCGCGGGCGCGATCCCGAAGGGCTCGACGGTCGAAGACTGGCCCCTCACCTACGACGATCTCGAACCCTTCTACGACACCATCGAATATGAAATCGGCGTCTCCGGCAAAGCCGGCAATCTGCAAGGGCAAGATCGATCCCAAGGGCAACGTGTTCGAAGGACCCGCGCCGCCGCGAATATCCCATGCCGCCGCTGCGCGATACCGACTTCACCGATATGATGCAGGCCGCGGCGCGCAAAGCCGGCTTCAACCCGCATCGCTCGCCCGCCGCCATCAACTCCCAGCCGCGCGACGGCCGCTCGTCCTGCGCCTATCACGGCTATTGCGATACCGGCGGCTGCCACGTCAAGGCCAAGAACTCGACCGCGGTCACGACCATCCCCGCCGCGCAGAAGACCGGGAACCTGACCATCGTTGAGCGCGCTCACGTCACTCGGATCATCATCGGATGACAGCGGGAAAACGACGGGTGCGCTTATACGTCCGCGATGGACAGGAATTCTTCCAGCCCGCGAAAGTGGTGCTGCTCGCGTCCTACACCTACGAAAACGTGCGCATGATGCTGCTGTCGAAATCCAAAGCGTTTCCCAACGGGCTCGCCAACAATCACGGCACAAGTGGGCAAGCACTACATCGGCCACTGGGCGAATCGCGAAGTGACTGGGCTGTTCCCGGTCGACCTGAACATCTGGTATGGAGCGAACGCGCAGGGTGTGGTCGTGAACAACTGGGCCGAGGACAACTTCGATCACACCGGGCTCGGCTTCATCGGCGGCGCCAGCCTCACCGTGAATCATGAAGTGCACCCGATCGCGGCCTCCGCCATGCCCACCTTTGGGCGCGCGCCGCAGTGGGGTTCCAAGTGGAAGAAGTTCGTCAGCGAAAACGCGGGACGCTGGCTGGGCGCCTATGCGCAGTGCAATTCTCTGCCCTACGAAAACACCTGGCTGGATCTCGACCCTGAAGTGAAGGACCCGCTTGGCGACCCGGTCTGCCGCATCACCAGCGGTCCCAAAGTGAACGAACCGCGCGCCAGCGCCCACGCCGCAAAAAAAGCGGAGGAATGGTTCCGCGCCGCTGGAGCCATCGAAGTTATCACCGTTCCCAACACCGAAGGCCCCAACCTTTCGACCCACGCCACTGGCGGCACTCGCATGGGACCGAAGGCGGAATCGAGCGTGGTCGATCCCTACGGCTTCGCGCACGAATCGCCGAATCTCGGAATCCTGGGCGGGTCGACGCTGGTGACGCACGGCGCGCGCAACCCTACGCTCACGATTCAGGCGCTGGCGTGGCGCACCGCGGAACACCTGGTCAAGAACTGGAAGACGATCGCTGGGTAAACGAGCCGCACAAAATCGGGGACGCGGCGCGGCCACGCGCTATAATGAGGCTTCCCCCGGAAAGAAACAGGACCCCCTATGGACGAAAAAGAACGCTCGCGCGCCTTGGGCGCTACCCTCAGCCAGATCGAAAAGCAGTTCGGTAAAGGCTCGGTTATCCGGCTGGGAGGGCAGCCGGTGCAGGCGGTGCCGTCGATTTCGACCGGCTCGATCTCGGTCGATTTCGCGCTGGGCATCGGCGGGTTTCCGCGCGGGCGCATCTCGGAGATCTTCGGTCCGGAATCGTCGGGCAAAACCACCATCGCGCTGCAGGTGGTGGCGGAGGCGCAGAAGGTGGGCGGCATGGCGGCGTATATCGACGTCGAGCATGCGCTCGACCCGGCCTACGCGCGCAAGCTGGGCGTGGATGTCGACAATCTGCTGGTCTCGCAGCCGGATTATGGCGAGCAGGCGCTCGAAATCACCAATGCGCTGATCACTTCGGGTTCGATCGACGTGCTGGTGGTGGATTCGGTGGCGGCGCTGGTGCCCAAGGCCGAGCTCGACGGCGAAATGGGCGACAGCTTCATGGGCGTGCATGCGCGGCTGATGTCGCAGGCCATGCGCAAGCTGACGGGCATCGTTTCGAAGTCGAATACCTGCCTGATTTTCATCAACCAGATTCGCGAGAAGATCGGCGTGATGTTCGGCAACCCGGAAACCACCACCGGCGGGCGCGCGCTGAAGTTCTATTCGAGCATTCGCGCCGACATCCGCCGCATCGCGGCCATCAAAGACGGCGACGTGGTGACGGGCAATCGCACCAAGGTCAAGATCGTGAAGAACAAGATGGCGCCGCCGTTCCGCGAGGCCGAGTTCGACATTATTTATGGCGAGGGCATCTCGAAAGAAGGCGATCTGATCGATCTGGGCGTGGCGCAGAACCTGGTGGAGAAGAGCGGCGCGTGGTACAGCTACAAGGGCGAGCGCATCGGACAGGGCCGCGAGAACGCGCGGCAGTTTCTGAAGGACAATCCCGACGTGTTCAAGAAGCTGGACGTGGAGTTGCGCAAGGCATTGGGGTTGACGCGCGCGGAAGTCGCGGCAGTGCCGCCTCCCGCTCCGACGCCGGCGGCGGTTCCGGCAGCGGCGAGCCGGGCGCGCGGGTAAGCTGTGTGGAACGTTCGTTCGACGTTGTGATCGAGCGCGACGAAGAGGGCCTTTACGTCGCCGGCTCCGTCCTTCGACGATCTCATCGCGTGAAGGAAGCCATCGAATTGTGCCTTGAGGTCGAGGGCCTTGCTGCGTGACATCGACTAGACTTCTCGCCCCTGTGTTACCCGATTCCTAATTCATCCACTTGCTCGAGCGGGGTGCCGCAGCGGCGGCAGATCAGCGACGCGCAATCGCCGCAGGCCAGCGGGTCGCTTACCGGCTGGCGGCAGCGGGGGCAATAATAATCGGTCGATGACGGGTCGTTCGCCGGAATATTGCCGCCGGGCGTGGATGAAGTTGGTTCCATACTGTTAGACTAACGTTCAGAACGTCTGTGGTGATTTCCAGTTTTTCCGGCTCGCGCCGCGCCGCGCTGCTCCTGCTCGCATGCTGCGGCAGTCTTGCCCTCGTTTCCTGCCATTCGTCCGCGCCCAGCACTTCGCAAATGCCGGTGATCGGGCATGGCCTACGTCGGCCCGGTGAGCCTGAACCTGCGGCAGGACATGGCCGCGAAATCCCCCGGCGTCACGGAAGTGAAACACGGAGACCGCCTGGACATCATCGATGTCCGCCGCCGCCTGGTGCGCGTGCGCACAGTGAATGGCGCGGAGGGCTGGGTGGACGCCAACCTGCTGCTGAGCGCGCAGCAGATGGATGAACTGCGCAAGCTGGCCGAGGACTCGCGGAAGCTGCCTTCGCAAGGCGCGGCCACCGTCTTCGAAGCGCTGAATATGCACACCGAGCCCAATCGGCCTTCGCCCAGCTTCCATCAGATTCCCGAAGGCGGAGCCGGTAGAAGTGCTGGCGCATCGCACGACGCCGCGCAGTGCAGTCCGCCCGAGAGGCGCCGCGCTGGTGAAGGCGGCTGCGCCTCCGAAGGCGTCTAAGCCGAAGGCTTCCAAGAAGGGCGCCGCTGCTTACCTGCTGCCGCTTCCCGCCCCGCCCGCGCCGCCCGCGAACTGGGAAAAGATTTCGCGCCCGCGGGCTTCGGATCTGCCGGATTTCACGCCGCCTGAGACGCCGGCGGTTCCGCTCGATGACTGGGATCTAGTGCGCACCAAGGACGGCACAGTGGGCTGGGTGCTGGCGCGCAACTTGTACATGGCGGTCCCCGACGACGTTGCTCAGTACGCCGAAGGCAAGCGCATCACGGCTTACCTGGCCCTAGGCGATGTCCGCGACGGCGATGACGTGAAGCACAACTGGCTGTGGACCACCGCGGACAGCAGCCTTAAAACCGCCGAGTTCGACAGCTTCCGGGTGTTCGTGTGGAGCAAGAGCCGGCACCGTTATGAGACCGCCTTCATCGAACGCAACGTGACCGGGTTTTATCCGGTGGAGCTGGCCGATGTGACCGCGGGAATGGAAATTCGGCGGCAAAAAAACCAGCGGCGAACGAGGATCGGGATCAAAATGCGGATCAGGAAAAGGGTTTCTCAGTGTATCGTTCAGGACAAGGACGGAGCGCTCTACAAGCGCATCTACGGATTCAGCGGCTATCACGTGAGACTGATTTCGAAGACTCCTGTAACGCGCCGCGATACCCTGCTTGCCACTGGGCGATGCGCCCGCGGTGGATGCGGGACCTAGCGCCGCTGCGGAACCGGGCGGATGGTGGCGCAAAATATTGCGGCGCTGGCACAGGCGCTAATCTCCGCCAGTCGCGGGCAGCGGTTAGTTTTTCTTCCAGTAATAGCGCAGACTCACGTAGGGTCCATACATGGTTTCAATGTTGTATTGGGCGGCCGTTGGAGTGGTCTTGAAATGCAGCCACCTGGCCCCGCCCAGCACTTCAAAGTGGCTTACGCGAAACGCAATCTGCGCTTCTGCATCGACGATGTCTCCGCGGTGCAGCAGCCCGAAACCCGATCCTCGCGCTTCCCAGCGAAAATGGCGTGACAGAGTGTGCTCGATCCCTAGCCCGAACGTCGGGAGAAAGACCGATTGCGAACCTATGATGGGATTTATGTTTATCAAGGCGCCGGTTGTATCGACTTGGAAGTCGTCCACTTCACTGTTTACGCTGATGTACTGGATTTCGTAAAGCGTTTTCAAGCGCAGTTCCGAGTTTCCATGCTTCCAGAAGTAAGTCAAATAATCGTAAGAGAGCTTGAAGCTTTCCAGGTTGGAGCTGGTCGTCAGGACGTCGCCGCCGGTGATCGGTTGAGCGTACAGATTCAAGTTGCCGGGAGCCGAAGTGATCCCGGTAAAGCTGTTCGCCTTAAAGTAAGAAAACCGAACCGTCGCATTCTTCGACACCGGGATGCTTATTCTGGCGCCGGGGCTGCGCTGGAGTTGACCGGTGTAGTCCAGACTGCCAGGGTTGGCGGCGTTGTCCGTCAGGGCGCCCGGAGAAGTTCCGGCTCCAGCCAGCCATGCGTCGCCGGCGCGCAAAACCGGAATTCCTCTTACGAACCAGTAGATCGGCTCGATCGAAAGCCCGTTTCCGGTGTTAATGGTGGAAGAGACTTCCGGCTTTCGCGTCGACGTGGCGGTTGCGGGGGGCGTGGCAGCCGTCGGGGTCGTGGCGCCACTCGCCGGGGCGGTGGCCGCAGGCGCCGAAGGGGCGGTGGGCGCGGGAGCGGGGGTCTGATTCTGATCCTGAGCCCAGGCCGTCGCCAGCGCCAGCAGAAGGCAAAGCAGTACTCTCTCAAAACTTGACTTCACGAGTTCCTCATTCAGTTCAGATGTTGGCGCCCTGGAGTGGATCGCGGATGCTTTCGCGCGACCGCTTCCGTACGCCGCCCCTACCACGCACGGACAGCACGCACTGGCACACCACCGGACAGCTATGGATACACTGGTTCTTCAGTTTAGCAGATGGCGCTCGCGCGAAACAGGTTTCGACAAAAGAACAGCGAAAGCGTCGCGGGCGCCGCAGTTCAAGGGCGTCCACCGAGCATTCGCCGCAGGTCGTCGAGCGCCCATTGCGCGGCCCGCGCGCGGATGCCATTGCGGTCGCCGAATAATAAGTAGCGCTTGGCCTGAGGTTCGCCGTCCGGCCCCGCGATGCCAATGATGACCGTGCCAACCGGCGCGCCGGTGGAGCTTTCCGGACCACGCCTCTCCGGTAACGGATACTGCGAAGGTGGACTCGGTGCGGGCGCGCGCTCCAGACGCCATAGCCTTCGCGCATTCCTCGCTGACCGCGGTGTAGCGCGCGAGCAGTTGGGGATCCACGCCGAGCAGTTCCGTCTTCATCCGATCCGAATACACCAGAAATCCGCCGACGAAGTAGTCGGAGCTGCCGGCGACGGACGTAATACGGCCGCCCAATAACCCGGCGGTGCAGCTTTCGGCGACGCTCAAGGTAGCGCTGCGCCCGCGCAATTGGTCGCCGACGACGGTTTCGAGATCCGCGCCGTCGCGCGAATAAATGCGGTCGCCCAATAGCTCTTCAATGGCCGGCCCGACCGCGGCCAGCAACGCGTCGGCCTCGGCATCGGTTTCGCCGCGGGCGCGCAGATGAATCTGAATATCGCCTGCACCCGCGAGAATCGTCGTCACCGGGTTCGCATAGGGCTTATACACCGGCGAAATCAGTTGGTCCAAATCCGATTCGCCCATGCCGGCGACGCGATAGAACAGAGTGCGAATCACCTGCGGAGGCAGGTTCCGGCGGAGCCGCGGCAAGCAATCGCCGGTGAACATGGCCTTCAATTCATGCGGCGGACCGGGCAGCAGCATGATCATCTTGCCGTCGCATTCGATCCACTGGCCGGGAGCGGTGCCGCGGCTATTGGGCAAGGGCTCGGCGCCTTCGACGATGAACGTCTGGCGCCGATTGTTGTCGGCCATTTTGCGCTGCAGGCGTTGGAAGCGTTCGGTCAGGGCATCGAGCAAGTCCTGGCGAAAAACCAGGCTGCGGCCCAGCGCTTGGGCGACGGCATCGCGCGTCACGTCGTCTTCGGTGGGCCCCAAGCCGCCGCTCAGAATCACGATGCTCACATGATCGAGCGAATCGCGCACGGCCGCGGCCAGCAGTTCGCGGTCGTCGCCGACTACCAGTTTGCGCCGCACTTCGACGCCCAGCGCATTCAGTTGGCTGGTGAGCCACAAGGAGTTGGTGTCGATGCGGTCCGGCGTCAGCAATTCCGAACCGACCGCGATGATTTCGGCGTCTGCCATTCGTGTGGAAACAGACTACGGCGCGCGGCGGCCGTCGATCCCGACGTGGACTCGATAGAGCGCGCTGCTGGTGGCCAGGACCAGATTTTTGCCGGGAGCAAAAGCCAGGCCCACAATGCCCGGGCCGGAGAGGAACAGTTCGGCATTTCTATCCGGCGTGATGCGCGCCACGCCGCGCCGCCCGCGGAAGGAGGCCGCGACGTACAGGTTGTCTTCGGCGTCGAACGCCATGCCCTGCGGCCGGCCCAGTCCGCGATAGAACACTTCCACTTGGCCGGCGGGCGAAATGCGATGCACGCAATCGAAGCTGGAGGTGGTGGGTCCGGTGACGTAGAGATATTTGTCGGGTCCGAAGGCCAGATGGTAGGCCGATATCGACGATTCGAGCGTGGCGAACACGTAAATCTGGCGCTGCCGGCTGACCTTGAAGATGGTGCCGCTGCGATCGCCGACGTAGAGGTTGCCGTCCGGATCGAAGACGATGCCGGTGGCGACGCCCATGCCTTCCACATAGATCGCGCTGTTGCCCGCCGACGACACGCGGTAGACGTTGCCTTCCTGGCGGCTGGAAACGTAGAGCACATCGTCGTGATCGATGGCCAGACCGCTGGCGTTCATCAGATCGCTGACAAAGGGCGCGCTTTGGCCGGTGGCGGCGTCAACTTGAAAAATCGACACCGGAGTCTTCTGCCCGCGCGAGCCGCTGAAGGTCGCGTAGATGTTGCCGTGGCTATCCACCGCGGGATTGGCGATGGGATGAAGGCCGTCGGCGATCTGCACGCCCACTTGCAGCGGACGGGGAGCGCTGATGTCGCCGTTCTGGCTCACCACCAGCTGGCCGCCGACGCCATCTTCGGGCACGCGCACGATGAGATAGGAATCCGAGCCCACCACCAGCGGCGCGGGAGCGGCGCCGATCGTGACCGAGGCCCGTCCCGCACCGGCAAAATTCTTGCCGCGCACCTGAAATTCGCCGCCGGGGATCGCGGCCGCGGGGGAAACTTCGAGAATCTGCGGACGGGAATCGGAGGATTTGCGAAAGGCCATAGGAACCGACAGGAGCAATTGCTCTACTAATAAAGATTGAACCATCCAGCCGCGAACAACACAAGCGCGCCGTAAACGCCGGCCATCGCGTCGTCGGCCACAATGCCGAGCCCGCCGGGCAAACGTTCCAGTTGCCGCACCGGCGGCGGCTTCCAGATATCGAACAGGCGGAACAGCGCCAAGCGCCAGCAGCCAGCTCTTCCAGTTGAGCGCGGTGGCGCCGGCGAGCGTCATCCACTGGCCCACCACTTCATCCACCACCACGATCTGCGGATCTTTCCTGCCGCTCTCTCGCGCGACTACGTCGGCCGCCCAGATCCCGGGAATCGCCAGCAGCAGCGCGAGCCAACGCCAATCCGATGGCCGATACTCCGGCGTAAGTGTGCAGCAGCCATGCGATGGCGAGCGCCGCGAGCGATCCGGCCGTGCCCGGACCCTTGGGCGCATAGCCGCAACCGAACCACGTCGCAATGACCCGCGCGAGCCGGCTCAATCTTCGTCCTCGTCCTGACCTGTCGAATCCAGCGGACCGGGGATCACGTACTTCTCCGACGCCCAGTTGCCCAGATCGATGATGCGGCAGCGCTCGCTGCAGAAAGGCATCTCGGGGTCGTCAAGTTTCACTTCTTTTTCGCAGATCGGGCATTTCATGCTTAAACAAGTTCGGCAATCTGAAACAGTTGCTCTTCGCGCGGCACGCGGCAGCGTCGATCAGTTCGCCCGTGAGTTCGTAATCGTGCGCTTCGGCGATCCGCATGGTGCGGAAGTCGCCGGCGCGCAGCGGGCTTTCGCCGGGATCGGAGATGTAGCAGACGCCGTCGATGTCGGGGGCCTGGGTCGAAAGGCGCGCTTCCCAGACCAGTTCCGAATCTTCCGTGGGGCCTTCCACCAGCACCCGGAATTCGCGGCCGACCAGCGCGCGATTCTTGGCGCGCGAGATCTTGCGCTGCAGGCTCATCAGATGGCGCTTGCGGTTATAGATGGTGCGCGCGTCCACCTTGGCGTCGAGGTCGAAACTCTTGCTGGTGTCTTCGTCGGAATAGGAGAACACACCCAGCCGGTCGAACTGCGCGGCCTGCGACGAACTGGCAGAGCTCTTCGAAGTCGCGATCGGTTTCGCCGGGGAAACCGACGATCATGCTGGTGCGGATCGCCCACGCCGGGGATGGTCTTGCGGATGCGCTCGATCAGCTTGAGGAAAATATCGCCGTTGGCGCCGCGCTTCATGCGCTTCAACACCGGGGCGCTGGCGTGCTGCAGCGGCATGTCGATGTATTTCACCAGCGCGTCGTGCTCGGCGATGGTGTCGAGCAGCTTCTGCGTGACTTTGTTGGGATAGCATACAGGAAGCGAACCCATTTTTCGTGCGCGCGTTTCGATCTGCGCCAGGCGGGCGAGCAGTTGCGCCAGGCCGTCCTTGAGCCCGAAGTCTTCGCCGTAGCAGGTGGTGTCCTGGCCGATCAGGTTGATCTCGCGCACGCCTTGCGAGAACAGCCGCGTGGCTTCCGAGATCACCGACTCGAAGCGGCGGCTGCGGAACTTCCCGCGATACTGCGGAATCACGCAGAAGGTGCAGGGATGATCGCAACCCTCGGCGATCTTGATGTAGGCGAAATGCTTGGGCGTGGAGAGCACGCGCGGCGTCAGGTCGTGATAGAGGTAGGCGTCGAACGGATTGTCGCTTGGGTTCGACGCCTTCGCACAGCGCCGTGATGCGCTCCAGTTCGTTGGTGCCGATCACCGCGTCCACTTCGGGCATATTCTTCTGAATATCGCCGCGATAGCGCTCGACCAGGCAGCCGGCGACGATCAGCTTCTGCGCTCGGCCGGTTTTCTTGTACTCGGCCATCTCGAGGATGGTATCGATGGATTCCTGCTTGGCGGGATCGATGAAGCTGCACGTGTTGACGACGATGACGTCGGCGTCGGAGGGATGCGGCGTCAGCTCATGGCCGCCGCTGGTGAGCTGGCCCATCATGACCTCTGTATCGACGAGGTTCTTCGGGCATCCGAGACTGACAAAACCAATTTTCAAGGAGACTCTTTCTTGCTTAAATGTGGCAGTGCGACAGGCCGCGCTTTTCGAGGTACTGCTGATGGTATTCTTCGGCGCGCCAGAAGGTCTGGGCCGGCACGATCTCGGTGACGATGGGCCGGGAGAATCGCGCCTGCGCGGCATCGCGCGAGGCTTTCGCTTCGGCTTCCTGCTCGGGCGAATGGAAGAAGATCGCCGAACGGTACTGCTTGCCGACGTCCGGTCCCTGCCGGTTCAGCGTGGTCGGGTTGTGATTATTCCAGAAGACTTCGAGCAGGTCGTGATAGCTGATGACCTTGGGATCGAAAGTGACCTCGACCACTTCGGCGTGGCCGGTGCGATCCGTGCAAACGTCTTCATAGGTGGGGTGATCCAGCTTGCCGCCGGCATAGCCGACCGCGTGGATTGGACGCCCGCCAGACGCCGGAACGTGGCTTCGACGCCCCAAAAACAGCCTGCGCCGAATGTGGCCTTCTCCATGCTTCTATTATAATGGGCTGCTTGAAACTGCGAGTCCGCAACCTGACGAGGAATACGCTGCTGGCCGACCGCGCCGACATCGCCGACACCAGCGCCACGCGCCAGCGGGGCCTGCTGAAACACACGGGTTTGGCCGACGGCGAAGGCTTGTGGATCGTGCCCTGCGAGGGAGTGCATAGCTTTTTCATGAAGTTCGCGATCGACGTGGTGTTCATCAATAAGAAGCGCGTGGTGACTAAGCTGCGGCCTAACATGGTCAAGAGCCGCATTGCCTTCAGCGTGCGCGCGCACTCGACGCTGGAACTGCCGGTGGGGATGATCCAAAAATCGCAGACGGCGGTGGGGGATCAGTTGGATTTGGAAAGGTACGAGGCCTAACAGTCGCCGGCCGGCGGTGGTAGAATTTGCCATGCGCAAGCTTGCCGTAGTTTTTGTTGCTGCGATTGCTTTAGCCCAGTCGCCCGCTCCATTCCAGCCCGTCGGGAATATGAGCCAGCTCATGGTCGATGTGATCTATCCGACCTCGGACGCCATCTTCTATGTGGAACGCACCCCTCCCAAGAACGATCAGGATTGGAGTGTCCTGCGTACTAACGCGCTGACGCTGGCCGAATCCGGCAACCTGCTGATGATGGGCACGCGCGCCCGCGATCAGGGCGACTGGATCAAAGACGCCAAGATGCTAGTCGATGCGGGCAACGCCGCCTACAAAGCCGTTCGGGCTAAGGACCTGAACGCAGTGGTGGCAGTGAACGACCAGCTTTATGCCGCCTGCGTCACCTGCCATCAGCAATACCGGCCCAACTATCGGACGAGGCTGCCGGAAAAGCAGTAAGGGGGCGAATGCCTCTTAGGTTGACGTAAGTTTCTTCAAAATGTGCCTGGCAAGGAATTCGTTAACTTCCCGATGCCGCGGTACTGGCTGAGCAGCACCGGTCTTTGGATTGCGATACCAGTCATGATTTCCGCCATGCCGTATGAGAGCACACCCGGCTTCTTCCAGCTTGCGGATCAGTTCGGCCCGCTTCATCCAAGGGTCAGTTCAGCCACCTTGCGAATGCCCGGAATTTCTCCGCCGGTAAGGTCCGCGTATAATTCACGAAGGCTCTCCTGAAGCTCCTCCAGAGATTCTCCTTGGGTCAGGTAATCCGGATACGCCTCGAAGTAGCCGAGCCACATTCCTTGGTCTTGCCAATGGACGTAACGGGCGGTGCTCATGAGCTGATTGTACCGCTTGTACGTTAAAGCTTCAGGAGCGCCCTGAGTCTTTTGGTCTGCACCCGGCTCACCGGAATTTCAGTTTGCTTCTTGTCATCCATGCGGAGCTGGAAGCTGGATTTGAACCACGGGATCACTTCCTTGATGCGGTGGATGTTTACCAGGTACGACCGGTGGACGCGCCAGAACATGTCCGGGTCGAGGTTGGATTGCAGCTCTTCGATAGTGCGGTAGTTGGATTGGCCTTCGAGGTTCGCCGCCACCACCGTGATCAGGCCGTCGTCGATGGTGGCGTAGACCACCTCCTGCGCGTCGACGATGAAGTTCCGGTGGTTGCTCTTGACCAGCAATTTCGTGCGCTGCAGCGAAGGCTTGGCCGGCGGCGAATCGAGCGGACCCACGGCGGCGCTGGCGGCCTTGGCCCGCTCGGCGATTCCCTTTCGCGCACGCTCCACCGCGACCGCCAGCCGGTCTTTCTCCACCGGCTTGAGCAAATAGTCGAGCGCCTGCAGGCGGAATGCCTCGACCGCGTATTGATCATAGGCGGTGGCCATGACAAAGTAGGGCAGCGGCATCTCCTGCTCGCGCAGTTTCTCGATGACTCCCATACCGTCAAGGCCCGGCATCTGCACGTCCAGGAAAACCAGGTCCGGCTCCAGGTCGGCGATCAACTTCACGGCCTCCAGTCCGTTCGCGGCGGTGGCGATCACCTCGACGTCGGCAAACTCCTTAAGCAGGTAGGCGAGTTCGTCGGACGCCAGTTTCTCGTCGTCCACCAGCATGGCGGAGATGGTTGGCGCCGGCGTCGCGCCGACGGCTCCACTGACTGGGCTGCTCGCTGGCTTGGCTGCCGGATTGTTAGGAGCGCTCGGCGATACGCTGGTCGCGCGGTTCACCATGAAGTGCTAGTATATCCATTGCTAGTATGTCTTTGGGATAAGCGTCATAAACTTCATTCCTTGCGGTCTTGTCTCGCGCTTCGAGAGTAACACCGGCCGCTAGTGAGAACACAACCAGCTAGGAGCATCACATTTTGTCCGTCAATGATAACGTCCAGATTGCGCCCGCCGAAGGCAAGCTAGGCATCCTGATCCCCGGGATCGGAGCCGTTTCCACCACCTTCATCGCCGGCGTGGAGGCAATCAAGCGCGGCCTGGGACTGCCGGTCGGCTCGCTCACGCAGCTTTCGACCGTGCGCCTGGGAAAGCGCACCGATGGCCGCTCGCCCGAAGATCAAGGATTTCGTGCCGCTGGCCGGTCTCGACGACCTGGTCTTCGGCGGCTGGGACATCTACGAAGACACCGCCTACGAAGCCGCCGTCAACGCCAAGGTGCTGGAGCCTTCCCTGCTGGCGCAGTTGAAGGAACCGCTCTCGGCCATCAAGCCGATGAAGGCGGTGTTCGATCCGGAATACATCCGCCGCATCAACGGCCCCAACGTCAAGACCAAGGGCAGCAAGATGGACAAGGCGCAGATGCTGATGGATGACATCGCGCAGTTCCGCGACTCCACCGGAGTCAGCCGCGTGGTGCATGATCTGGTGCGGTTCCACCGAAGTTTTCCACCGCGCCGCGGCGGTTCACCAGACCGTCGAGAGCTTTGAGAAGGGGCTGATGCAAGAGCGATCCCGAAATCGCGCCCAGCCAGATCTACGCGTATGCGGCGCTGAAATCCGGCGTGCCGTTCGCCAACGGCGCTCCCAATCTGACCACCGATACGCCGGCGCTGCTGGACCTGGCCCGCGATCGCAACATTCCCATCTGCGGCAAGGATTTCAAGACCGGCCAGACTTTCATGAAGACTCTGCTGGCGCCGGGATTCAAGGCGCGCATGCTGGGCATCAACGGCTGGTTCTCCACCAACATTCTGGGCAATCGCGACGGCGAAGTGCTGGAAGATCCCGGCTCGTTCAAGACCAAGGAAGAAACCAAGCTGAGCGTGCTGGACCAGATCCTGCAGCCCAAGCTGTACCCGGAACTGTACAAGCACCTGTACCACGCGGTGCGCATCAACTACTATCCGCCGCGCGGCGACGCCAAGGAAGGCTGGGACAACATCGACATCTTCGGATGGCTGGGCTATCCGATGCAGATCAAGATCGATTTTCTGTGCCGCGATTCCATCCTGGCCGCGCCGCTGGTGCTGGACCTGGTGCTGTTCATGGATCTGGCGCAGCGCTGCGGCATGCGCGGCATCCAGGAGTGGCTGTCGTTCTACTTCAAAGCCCCCATGACTGCGCCCGGCCTGTATCCCGAGCACGACATCTTCATTCAGCTCATGAAGCTGAAGAACACGCTGCGCTGGATGCGCGGCGAAGATCTGATCACGCATCTGGGGCTCGAATACTACGACTAAACGCGAATGCGTTTAGAATGAAGATTGGGAACGGTTACCAATCTCGCCGTTGACTTGGGCTCGCGCCCAGGGGAACCATGCAGGCGAAAATGTTAACGTACCCAACTTTTCCGTCTATCGCATGAATTGCCTGGTTATCGGAGGAACGCAGTTCATCGGCCGCCATCTAGTGGCGGAACTGCTCAAGGCCGGACACACGGTGACGGTTCTGCACCGCAAGCCGAAGCACGACCTGGGGCGCAAGGTCAAGAATCTGACGGCCGACCGCAACGATCCGAAAGCCATGAAGGCGGCGCTGGCTGGCAAGACGTTCGAGGTGGTCTTCGATAACGTCTACGACTGGCAACGGGGCACCACGTCCGCGCAGGTGGAGGGCACGGTTCGAGCGATCAATGGTTCGCTCGACCGCTATATTTTCATGTCCAGCGTCGCGGCTTACGGCGATGGCCTGAATCATCATGAGGGCGACGCGCTGGCGCCGGATGACGCGGCCGATCTCTACACTCGCAACAAGGCCATGAGCGAGCGGGCGCTGTTCCGGCTGCATCAGCGGATGGGATTGCCGGTCGTCACGCTGCGCCCGCCCTTCATTTATGGTCCGGAGAATCCCATGTATCGCGAGGCGTTTTTCTGGGACCGGCTGCGCGCCGGCCGCTCGATTATCTTGCCCGGCGACGGCCGCCGCCTGATGCAATTCGTGTATGTGAAGGATCTGGTGCGCGCCGCTCTGCGCGCCATGGATGAGAAGACCGCGGTGGGACACGCATTCAATATCGCGAATGCGCGGCCGGTGGCCCAATCGGAATTCGTCGAAGCGCTGGCGAAGACCTGCCGCAAGCCCGTGAAATTCGTGCGCATCCCGCGCGATTACCTGCTGCGCGCCGGCGGCCATCCCATGGGTCCCAAAATGTATTTCGGAGTTTATCTGGACATGCCGCCGATCACGCAGGTGACCGCGAAGGCGCAGCGCGTGCTCAAGTTCAAGCCCACCGATTTCGCTACTGGCTTGCAGGAAACCTACAAGTGGTACCTGCGGCACAAGGGCGCGAAGCAGGATTATGCTTTCGAAGACATGCTGCTGACACATGCCCCGGTGCTGCCGCCGCCGAAAGCCTAAAGGCCTCTCAAATATAGGCGTAGCGCATCATAACTACCTTGATGTTCCCATCGGTAGTCATAGGCTCTCGGGCATATGCGAGCCCCGTAAAACGCGTGGTCTCAGTGCCGTCTATTCGCTCGTCGATCTCCGGCGTGATCAGCCCTACCGAGTCCATATCCCGGATATGAACCTGGTCCCGCAAGCGAAAGCTGGTGAGCTTCATGCGCACCAGATCGGCCACCGGCGCGACGAGAATGCCTTCGGCCGTGCGTGTAGGTTCCGAAAAGCCGGGAACGGGCTCGCGATACTCGGGGTGGACTTTTTCTCCGGCAAACAGCGTTGCCGCGGTCCCGATTTCGCCATTGGAACCTTACCGCACGGGCGCTCCCGCCACTATTTTCGATGGCGGTGCAGAACGTCCGGCAAGAATTCGCGCACGATATTGAAGCCGGCAGTGGTCAAAAAAGAAATGCTGGCATTGCCGGCGATATTTCCCGCGCCTTTCCAACTGGGTGGTCCCCAAATGCTGGAAATCGCGCCGGCGCCAATGATCCCGGTTACGCTCGAAACGGAAAAGGCCCGCCTGCCGTCGGGATGCTGCGCAACCACAGTGCTGAGAGCCGCGTAGCCGGTCCGCGCCCAGAATCCATTTTTGTGCGAGGCAAAATACCGGTTGTCTTCGTGAAAGACCACGGAGGTCCCGTAGGTGATGGTCTGGCGAATTCCGTTATAGGCCAGGTTGCTGCCGAAGCGCTCTCCGTAAGCATTCCAACCCTGCCCCCATTCCTTGGGGCTGTTTTCCCACTGGCTCACACTCGCGCCGATCGCCTCGCCCAAGATGGGGATTGGGCCGCCCGCGCTGAGCAAATACAAATGAAAGCGCTTGGCTTCTGTCAACTGGCTCGGCTCGTCAGGAGCGACCATGCCGAAAATTTTTTCCATAGTGGTCTCGTGTTCCGGCGCAGCGGCGGGAGGCGGTTGCGCGAATACCGGCACCGCCGGTAGAGAGAGCGAAAGAAACAGGAGGATTAGACGCATTTAACGCGATAGTAGCAGAGGACGTTGATGCGAACTTGGCACCTCTAGCGCCGGCCAAGCAGCCACATCACAAAACTGAGCAGCACGCTCAAGAGCAGACTAGTCACCAGCGGGAAATAGAACGTGGTGTTCTTGCCGCGAATGACGATGTCGCCAGGGAGGCGGCCCAGGCGAATGGGCAACCGCTCGCCGAAAGTCAGCAGAAGCCCGAGCACCACCAGCACGATGCCGATGGCGATGAAAGCGCGGCCCATGCCCTCATCATAAACCCGGCGTTCCTGCCTTCGGTTCATAATAGTCTCGGAGGGACCGCATGATCCTCGAAGCCGAAACGCCCGCCGTAGCCGATGAGTTTAATCCGCTGCTTTCCGCGGAGGCACGGCTGGACAATGCCGCGGAGCGCCTGGGTCTCGACGACGGCATGCGCAAGGTGCTGCGCTCCCCGGCGCGCGAAGTGACGGTGAACATCCCGGTGCCGCTTGACGATGGGCGTCTGGAAGTATTTACTGGATACCGCGTGCAGCATTCGATCGCGCGCGGGCCGGCCAAGGGCGGGATTCGTTATGCTCCCGATGTGACGCTGGACGAAGTGCGCGCGCTGGCGTCGTGGATGACATGGAAGTGCGCGGTGACCAATGTTCCATTCGGCGGCGGCAAGGGCGGCATCATTTGCGATCCTACGCTGCTTTCGCCGGGCGAACTCGAGCGCATGACCCGGCGCTACACGGCACAGCTCTACGAATTCATCGGCCCGGAGATCGACGTTCCGGCGCCGGATGTGAACACTAACGAGCAGACGATGGCGTGGATCATGGACACGTACTCGATGCGCTCGGGGCACACGCAGACGGCGGTGGTGACGGGCAAGCCCATCGATCTGGGCGGCTCGCGCGGGCGGGCGGAGGCAACCGGGCGCGGCTGCATGGTGGTGACCGAACAGGCGCTGAAACGCTTCGGTCTGGAGCGCGGCGATGCACGGGTGGTGATCCAGGGCTTTGGCAACGTCGGCGGCATGGCAGCCAAACTGATGGAGCGCGCCGGATTCAAGGTGATCGCCATCGTCGAGTATGACGGAGCGGTGTATAACGATAAGGGCCTCGACATCCGCGCCCTGGCGCAGCATCGCCAGAAGACCGGCTCAGTGGTGGATTTCGCCGGCGGTGAGAACCTGGGGCGCGACGAAGCGTTTTTTCTGGAGACGGACGTGCTGATGCCGGCGGCGCGCGAGAACGTGATCACGTCGCAAAACGCGCATCGGGTGCGCACGAAAATTCTTTGCGAGGGAGCGAATGGGCCGACCACGCATCTGGCGGACCCCATCCTGCGCGAGATGGGGATCTTCGTGATCCCGGATATTCTGGCGAATGCGGGCGGCGTGACGGTGTCTTACTTCGAATGGGTGCAGGACCGCATGGGTTACTTCTGGAATGAGCAGCTAGTGAATGACCGCCTGGAAGAAATCATGATCAACAGCTTTAACGACGTGGTGGCCTACGCGGAAAAGCACGTGGTGGACAATCGCACCGCGGCGTATATGCTGGCTCTCGACCGGGTGGCGTTCGCGATCAAGCTGCGCGGGATCTACGCGTGAGCGCGGAAATCGCATAGAGAACGGTCCCCGCCAGCATCGCCACGGCGGTAATCAGCGCCTGCTGCCGCGAACTCCCGGACAACAGCCACAGGCAGACGCACAAGCCAAGCGCCGGGATGGTCCAGCCTCCCGGCAAGGTGAACCCACGCCCGTCCGACAACTTCTTCCGGCGCAGCACCGGAATCGCGGCGCAGGTGGACGTATAGTAGAGCACGCGAGTCAGAGCGCCCAGCTCCGCGAGTTCCTGGAAGCTCCCCTTGAGCGCGGCGCCGAAAGCCACGGCTGCGAACAGCAGCGTGGATACAACCGGCGTGCGATAGCGCGGGTCGAGCCTTGCGAATACCGCAGGCAAGTCGCCGCTGCGGCCCAACGCGTATAACATGCGCGAGCCAATCAGAATCGAAGCGCTGGTGGTGCCGGTGGTGGATAAAATCGCGCCCACCGACAGCAAGACGCCGCCTGCCGGGCCCAAAAACATTTTGGCGGCATCGGCCAGCGGCGCCTGACTGGTGGCCAACCCCGGCAGCGTTCTCATGGCGACCCAATGGATGGTGATATACAGCACTACCACGGCACATACGGAAAACACGATCACTGCGGGCAATGTACGCCGCGGATTAATTACTTCCTCACTGGGAATAGAAGCGAACTCGAATCCTCCGAACGCATAAATCAAGAGCAGCGCAGCTTGCTGCCACGAGGCGTAGCTGACGATGGAAGGTTGCGGCATCGGCGCATTGGCGAAAAATAACCCGACCAGGCAAAACGTAACCAGCGGAATCAGCTTGCCCGCCGTGAGCAAGTTGATAGCCCATACGCCGGGCCGGATTCCCAGGTAGTTTACGAGGGTCAGCACTCCGAAAACAAAAGTAATGGCAGCCACGCGGCCCCAGCCATGCCCCAGCACCGGCCACAGATAACCCATATAGGCGGAAAACGCATTACTGATCGCCGCGGCGCCGGCCACGCGCGAAAGAGTCAATAGTATTCCCGCCTGGAATCCTACAAAGCGGCCGAACGCTTCGCGCGCGTAAAGGTAGGGCCCGCCGGAACTTTCAAAAAGGCTGCCGGCTTCGGCGAAGCACAGGGCCACTAAAATTACCGCGGAGCCCGCCAGCAGGTATCCATACAAGCTTTTGGCGCCCAGCAGTTGCTCAATATTCGCCGGCAGGATCAGAATTCCGGCGCCAATCATGCCATTGATGCAGATCGCTGTCAGGCTTCGCCAACCAATTGCACGAACTGGTGCGGGCGCGCTGAGATTTGCCATTGTCGCGAGTGTAGCATGCGTCATAATGAAGACTTCCGCATGTCATCCGAGCCTTCTGCGTCATCGGCGCTTCCGCTGGAATCCCCGTCAACGCCTGCGTCGGCACCATCTACAGCCCCCTCAACACCACTCATGCGCCAATACAACGGCATCAAGCAACAGGTGCCGAATACGCTGCTGATGTTTCGGCTTGGCGACTTCTACGAACTGTTCTATGAAGACGCGGTTACGGCGGCGCGCGAGCTGGAGATCACGCTAACGGCGCGCAACAAGGAGAAGGGCCACCCGATCCCGATGTGCGGCGTGCCGTATCATTCGGCCGAGAGCTACATCGCGAGGCTGACGCAGAAGGGCTACCGTGTGGCCATCTGCGAGCAGATGGAGGCGCCCTCGGCCGCGACGAAATTGGTTCGGCGCGAAGTCACGCGCATCATCACGCCCGGCACGACGATGAACGCCTCGCTGCTGCGCTCGCACGAAAACAATTTTCTGGGAGCGGTGATGCCGGAGGGCGCGCGGGCCGGGTTCGCGTTCGTGGACGTCACCACCGGCGAGTTTCGCGCCACCGAGATGGAGCTGGCCGACGCTGGGGCGGCGCTCGAAACCTTGAACGTGCGCGAGGTGCTGGCGCCCGCCGGTTCGCCGCAGAAGTTTACCTGCCTGCGGACCGAAGTGGAAACGTGGGTCTTCGGAACAGACTACGCGGCGCGCAGTTTGTGCGACCACTTCCATCTGCTCTCTCTGGACGGCTGCGGTTTGGAGGCGAAGCCGCTGGCAACGGGCGCGGCGGCGGCGCTGCTGCACTATCTGCGGGAGACGCAGCGCAGCGCGCTGGATCATCTGTCGCCGCCGTCCTTCTACAGCCGTGCAGATGCGCTGGTGCTGGATGCGACTACCGTTCGCAACCTGGAACTGGTGGAACCCTTGTTTGCCGGCGAGTCACAGCAATCGACGCTGCTATCAGTTCTGGATCGGACACGCACGGGGATGGGCGGACGCCTGCTTCGGCGCCGTTTGCTTGCGCCATCGCTGGATCCTGCGGAGATCGAAGCGCGCCTCGATGCAGTGGGAGAGCTGTTCACGGGCACGATCCTGCGGAGCGAGCTAGCCAAGGATCTAGGATCGATTCTGGATCTGGAGCGGCTGCTGTCGAAGATCAGCCTGGCGAGCGCAGGCCCGCGAGACGTGGGAGCGCTGGCGCGGTCGCTCGGCGGTAGTTCCATCGTTGAAGCAGCGGCTTTCGGCGGCGAAGTCCGAGCGCTTACGAAATATCAACGCGCGGCTGGATGAAATCGCCGAGCTCCGCGACCGTATTCTGACGGCTCTCGCCGATGAACTGCCCGCGAACCTGGCCGACGGCGGAGCGATTCGCGATGGCTTCGACCAGCGCCTGGATGAATTGCGCGATATTTCGCGCAACAGCAAAACCTACCTCGCGCAGATTGAAGTGAGAGAGCGCGGGCGCACGGGTATTGGGTCGCTGAAGGTCCGCTTCAATAATGTCTTCGGATACTATCTTGAGATTTCGAAGGCCAACATGCATCTGGCGCCGCCGGATTACGAGCGCAAACAGACGCTGGTGAACGCCGAGCGGTTTACCACGCCTGAATTGAAGGAACTGGAAGGCAAGATCCTGGAAGCGGAAGAGAAGATCCTGGCGCTGGAGCGCGAAATCTTCGAGACGCTTCGTGTCCTGGCGTGCTCGCACGCGGCGCGGATTAAGGCGACGGCCGCAGCGATAGCGGAACTGGACGTCACGGTGGCGCTGGCGGAAGTTGCAGCGGAGAATCGCTATACGCGCCCGCGCTTTTCCGATTCGGGCGAGATGCGGGTGGTGGGCGGGCGCCATCCGGTAATTGAAAAGCTGACCGAGCGAGATGCGCAGCGTTTCATCCCCAACGACATCTACTTCAATCCCGAGACTGAGTTTATCGCGGTAATCACGGGACCGAACATGGGCGGCAAATCGACTTACTTGCGGCAGACTGCGCTGCTGGTGATTCTGGCGCAGGTGGGTTCGTTCGTACCAGCCGAGAGCGCATTGCTTCCCATCGTCGATCGAGTATTTACACGGATCGGCGCAGCGGACAACCTGGCGCGTGGCCGCTCCACGTTCATGGTGGAGATGACCGAGACCGCCGTGATCCTGAACACAGCCACGGCGCGCAGCCTGATCGTGCTGGATGAGATCGGGCGCGGCACGTCCACCTATGACGGACTGGCGCTGGCGTGGGCGGTGGTCGAGCACATCCAGCGAACGATTCGCGCCAAGACGCTGTTCGCGACGCATTATCACGAGCTGACGGAATTGGCATCGCAACTTGAAGGAGTACGCAATCTGCACGTCTCGGTGAAGGAATCGGGCGATCAGATTCTATTCTTGCGGCGCGTGGAACCGGGGGCAGCGGATAAAAGCTACGGGATCGAAGTGGCGCGGCTGGCGGCGCTCCCGATGAGTGTGATCGAGCGGGCGCGGCAAATCCTGGTCATGCACGAATCGGCGGAGCACACGGTCACCGAAGAGCTGGCGGGCTCTGCGCCGGGGCCGATGCAGATTCAACTCTTCGAGCCGGTGAATGGACAGATCGCCGACCGGATACGCAAGTTGAAACTGGACGAATTGCGGCCGATCGAGGCGCTGCAACTGCTGGCTGAATTGCAGAGGGAACTCAAGTGAGAGCGCATAAGCCGCCTCGGCCGTTGTGCGCGAGGCAACAATGATTGTCGCGGGGGTGATGAGTGGCACATCACTCGACGGCATCGACGTCGCGATCGTCGATATTCAGGGAAAGCGAATTCGGCCCCTGGCCCTTACTTCGACCCCCTATCCCAAAGTCGTCCGCGAAGCGTTACTAGGCGTCTCGAACGCGATGACCCACACCGCGACCATCGCTCGCCTGCACTTTCTGCTGGGGGAACTGTACGCGGAGGCTGTAAAGAAAGCTTCGCGACGCCATAAACCGGAGCTGATCGGGTTGCACGGACAAACGATCTTCCACGAAGGCTCGCCTGTGGAATACCTCGGCCGACGAGTCGCCAGCACGCTGCAAATTGGCGAGGCCGCCGTCGTGGCGGAGCGCACCGGCATCCGAACCATTTCGAATTTCCGCGAGCGCGACATCGCGGCGGGCGGCCAGGGCGCGCCGCTGGTGCCTTACGTCGACTATTTATTGTTTCGACACGCACGGCGCGGGCGCGTTGCGCTGAATATCGGAGGCATCGCGAATATCACGGTGATCCCGGCGGGCGCGAAGCCGGAAGACGTGATCGCTTTCGATACGGGTCCCGGCAATATGGTGATCGACGCCCTGGTCGCGCATCACACCGAGGGCCGCCAGCGTTATGATCGCAACGGCAGCATCGCGCGACGCGGCACGGTGCACGAACGACTGCTGGATGCGATGTTGAGCGACCCATACCTCGAATCGCAAGCCACCGAAAACGACGGGGCGCGAACAGTTCGGGCAGCAATTCGTGAGCGGACTGTTGGCCACAGGGATTCCGCTCCCCGACCTGATCGCCACCGCTACCGAATTCACGGCACAATCGATCGCGCAAGCGATTCCAAAGGGAATGCGTGAACTGATCGTCTCCGGCGGCGGGGTACACAACCGGCGGATCATGCGGCGATTGGACGAACTTCTGCCCGGGATCGACGTAGCATCCAGCGCAGACTTTGGCATCGATCCCGACGCGAAGGAGGCGATCGCGTTCGCGATATTGGCGTATGAATTCGTGCGCGGCCGCCCCAGCAACTTGCCGAGTGCAACCGGCGCCCGGCGCAGTGTGATCCTGGGAAAAAGCTCGCCGGCTTAGCTTGAACTCTCGCGCTCTTCGCTTTTTTGAGCCTGCTGATCGAGCTGCCGAACGCGCTCGGCGGGATCTTTAGAAAGAATCTGATTATCGAGATCCGTGGGACACGGCAGGTTCCGGTGTCTTCAGATCGTTTAGAATCTCACGAATGTATGTCTTCATGCCTCAATGTTGCGCCCGAAATCATATCGCGGGCGCGGGTGAAACACGTATCCTGCTGATAACTCTGCGGAAACGAATCTGAGCTGAAGGGTGACTATGCCAGCGTGTTCACGGAACCTGCGCGCTTGGCTTCGTAGGCGGCGATGGCTGGCTGCTGGTTGAGCATGTAGCCCAGTTCGTCGACGCCCTCAAGCAGGCAATGTTTAGCGAAGGGGTCGATCGGAAATTCGACCGTCCGGCCGCCAGCCAACGTTACGGTTTGCGAGGCCAGGTCGATCTTCAACGTGATCCCGGACCATTTGATCAATTCGGCGTGGATGTCCGCCGGGATGACTATCGGCAACAATCCGTTCTTAAGCGCGTTGCCCTTGAAGATGTCAGCGAAAGAGGTGCTGATGATGGCCTTGAATCCGTATTGAACCAGCGCCCACGGCGCGTGCTCGCGCGAGCTGCCGCAGCCGAAATTGTCGCCCGCGATGAGGATCTGTCGCGCCCTTCGCGGAGGGCTTGTTCAGCGGAAAGTCCGGGTTGGGCGAGCCGTCGGCGAGATAGCGCCAGTCGAGAAACAGATTGTCGCCGAGGCCTTCCATCGAGGTGGTCTTCAGGAAGCGCGCGGGGATGATCTGGTCGGTGTCGATGTTGTCGATGGGCAGCGCGACGGTCTTGCTTTCAATGGTGTCGATCTTCATTAGAGGCTCCTCACGTCGGTGACCACGCCGGTGATGGCGCTGGCGGCGGCGGTCAGCGGGCTGGCGAGGAAAGTGCGTCCGCCTTTGCCTTGGCGTCCTTCGAAGTTGCGGTTGCTGGTGGAGACGGCGTATTCGCCGGGTTCCAGTTGATCGCCGTTCATGGCGAGGCACATGGAGCAGCCGGCTTCGCGGAAGTCGGCTCCGGCTTCGCGGAAAATCTTGTCGAGTCCTTCGGCTTCCGCCTGCTTCTTCACCTGCTGCGAGCCGGGGACCACCAGCATGCGAACCTTGGGGCTCACCTTGCGGCCCTTCATAATCGACGCGGCGGCGCGCAGGTCGGAGATGCGCGAGTTGGTGCAGCTTCCGACGAACACCACGTTGATGGCCTGGCCCTTGAGCGGAACGCCGGGCTTGAGGTCCATGTATTTCAGAGCTTTGATGAGGTCCGATTTCTCGATGGGGTCGGACATACCGGCGGGATCGGGAATCAGGCCGGAAACCGGAATGCCCATGCCGGGGTTGGTGCCGAACGTGACCATCGGTTCGAGCGTATTCGCATCGAGCGTCAATTCCTTCGCGTAGGTGGCGCCTTCATCGGTAGGCAACTGCTTCCAGCGCGCAAGGGCGGCGTCCCAGTCCTTACCCTTGGGAGCAAATTCGCGCCCGGCGATGTACTGGTAAGTAGTCTCGTCGGGCGCGACCAGACCGGCGCGCGCGCCGCCTTCGATCGACATATTGCAGATGGTCATGCGCTCTTCCATCGACAATCCGCGAATCGTCGAGCCAGTGTATTCGAACACGCATTCGGTGCCGCCGCCGATGCCGATCTTCGCGATCACGGCGAGGATGATGTCCTTGGCGGTGACGCCAGGTTGCAGCTTGCCCTCGACTCGGATCGCATAAGTTTTCGACGGCTGCTGCAAGAGGCACTGCGTCGCCAGAACTTGGCCCACCTGGCTGGTGCCGATGCCGAACGCCAGCGCGCCGAACGCTCCGTGAGTGGCGGTGTGGCTGTCGCCGCATACGATGGTCATGCCGGGTTGCGTGAGCCCTTGCTCCGGACCCATGACGTGCACGATGCCCTGCTTGTCGCTATTCAGATTGTAAAGACGGATGCCGAAGTCGGCGCAATTCTTTTCCATCTGATCGAGCTGCGCTTTGCCGACCAGGTCAAGGATGGGCAGATTGTGCGGCGTGGTGGGCGTCGAGTGGTCCATGGTCGCAATGGTCAGATCCGGACGGCGCACTTTGAGGCCGCGGTCGCGCAGGGTCTGGAAGGCCTGCGGAGTCGTGACTTCGTGACACAGGTGCAGATCGATGTAAATGAGACTGGGGACGCCGGGTTGCGCGGCGACTACGTGGTTGTCCCAGATTTTCTCGACGATGGTTCGTCGGCTATGGTTGACTGCTCATAATGCCTCACTGACTGCTTTGCCGACTTGATCGGTGGTGGCCGGCGCGCCTTTCGGTTTCAAATCCGCCGTGACGCGCCCGGACGCGAGCACTTTGCCGACAGCGGCGTTCACGGCGTTGGCTTCCGCCATCAGGCCGAACGAATATTCGAGCATGGCTGCGACGCTGCCGATGGCTCCAAAGGGATTGGCTTTGTTCTGGCCCGCAATGTCGGGCGCGGAGCCGTGTACCGGCTCGTACAATCCCTTAGTGACACCGGAGGTGCTGGCCCCAACCGAGGCCGACGGCAGCATACCGATCGACCCGGCCAGGATGCCGCCGATGTCGCTCAAGATGTCGCCGAAAGTGTTTTCGGTGAGGATCACGTCGAACTGCGTGGGCCGCAGCACCATCTGCATGGCGGCGTTGTCGACGAACATGTGATCGAGCTTGACGTCGGGATATTGCGCGGCCAGTTCCGTGACCACTTTGCGCCAGAGCTGCGAGACTTCGAGCACGTTGGATTTGTCGACGCTCGTGACCTTCTTGCGGCGATTGCGCGCCAGCCGGAAAGCCACGTGCGCCACCTGCTCGATCTCGGCGCGCGTATACGACATGGTGTTGAAGCCGCGGTCTCCTTCGATGCCGCGCGGCTGGCCGTAATACAGGCCGGCGGTGAGCTCGCGCACGATGATCATGTCGGTGCCTTCGATCACGTGGTTCTTGAGCGGCGAAGATTCGATCAGTTCGGGATAAGTGAGCACGGGGCGCAGATTCGCGAAACACTCCCATGGCGGCGCGAAGGCCGAGCAAGCCTTTCTCGGGACGCTTGTCCGGCGCGGCGTTATCGAATTCAGGCAGACCGACGGCGCCCATCAGCGTGGCGTCGGCGGCCAAGGCTTTGTCGAGCGTGTCTTTCGGAAGCGGCGTGCCGGTCTTATGGATGGCGATGCCGCCGATCAGTCCTTCGGACAATTCAAGAGTGTGGCCGAACTTCTTGGCCACGGCATGCAGGACCTCTACAGCCGCACTGGTCACTTCGACGCCGATTCCGTCGCCGGGTAGGATTAGGATTTTCAGGTTCATTATTCGTTGGTTCTAGCTGGCGCGCGCGGCTTTGCTCTCTTCGAGCACCTCGCGCGCGAGGGCGGAGATTTCGTCGTTCCGCATGCCTTTCTTGCGATCCGCCATGGTGGTGAAACGGTGGTACACGGTGTCGAGCTGCTCGCGGTTGAGATCGAAGCCCAGGTCTTCGCACCGCTTGGTGAGCGCGTGCCGCCCGCTGTGCTTGCCGAGAATCAGCTTGCTTTCGGGGACGCCGACGCTGTGCGGGTCGATGATCTCGTAGGTGGTCCGCTCCTTCAGAAAACCGTCCTGGTGGATGCCGGCTTCGTGCGCGAAGGCGTTCTCGCCGACGATGGCTTTGTTGGGCTGCGGTCCGAAAGTGATGATCGAAGTCAGCAACTGGCTCGCCGGGAACAGATGTTCGGTGACGATCTTAGTTTCATACGGGAGACGATCGCGGCGGGTGTTCATCGCCATGACGACTTCTTCCAGCGCCGCGTTGCCGGCGCGCTCGCCGATGCCGTTGATGGTGCACTCGATTTGCCGCGCGCCATTCTGTACGGCGGCAAGCGAATTCGCTACGGCGAGGCCCAGATCGTCGTGGCAGTGGACGCTCACGATCGCAGTGTTGCCGAGCGCCTTCACCATTCGCCCGATCATGGCGCCGTATTCATCGGGCACTGAGAAGCCCACGGTATCCGGCAGATTGACGGTGCGGGCGCCGGCGGCAACGACGGCTTTCGAAACTTCTTCCAGGTAATCCCAATCGGTGCGCGTGGCGTCTTCGGCGGAGAATTCGACGTCGTCCACATAGGAACGAGCGAGCGTCACGGCCGCTACCGCTTCGTCCAAAACCTGCTGCCGCGATTTCTTCAGCTTGTACTTCAGATGGATGTCGCTGGTGGCGATGAAGGTGTGAATGCGCGGGCGCTTGGCATTCTTGAGCGACTGCGCGGCGCGTTCGACATCCAGCTTGTTGGAGCGCGCGAGCGCGGCTACATTCACCCACGGAAATTCGCGGGCCACGGCGCCCACGGCTTCGAAATCGCCATCGGAGGCGATGGGGAACCCGGCTTCGAGGATATCCACGCCGAGATCCACCAGCTTCGCCGCCATTTTGAGTTTTTCGGGCACGGTCATGCTGCAACCGGGCGATTGCTCGCCATCGCGGAGAGTGGTGTCGAAGATATAGATTCGTTCGGCCATGGGGTCCCTCTATTCAGATTATGCCGCTAGGGTGTGAATTTGGCAAATTGATAATATTCAAAGGTTGTATAATAACTGCAAATGGAACTGCATCCATTACGCGTCTTTTTGACGGTTGCCACCGAGAAGAGTTTCTCCCGAGCAGCGGAGAAGCTGCTGCGCACGCAGCCTGCCATCTCATTGTCGATACAGAGGTTAGAGGTCGAACTGGGAGAGAAGCTCATCGACCGCTCGGCCAAGGACCTGCTTCTGACCGACGCCGGGAAGGTGGTGCTCGACTACGCGCGGCGCTTCGAAAACCTGCAGGGGGAGCTTGAAAACGCGCTGGCCGAGATGCGCGACAAGTCGGCCGGGCGGCTGACCATTGGCGCGAACGAGTCGTCGACGCTTTATCTGCTGGATCATATCGAGCGTTATCGGCGCCAATATCCGAAGATCAAGGTGCAGATCCGGCGGAGCCTGTCGAGCAAGATTCCGGCGGAGTTGATCGACGGCGATCTGGAACTCGGCATCCTCACCTACGATCCGGAAGACGAGCGGCTGGTGTCGAAAGTGATCTATCGCGATCACCTGGCGTTTATCGTTTCGCCGCAGCACCGGCTGGCGGCGCACAGTCGAGGTTTCGATCAGCGGAGCTGGGCGAGGAGCAGTTCATCGCGCACAACGTGGTATCGCCCTATCGCGCCGTGGTGCTGCGCGAGTTCCAGCGCCACAAGGTGCCGCTGCACATGGATCTGGAGATGCCGACGATCGAGGCGATCCGCAAGATGGTGCAGCGCAATGAGGGCGTGGCGTTCCTGCCGCGCATGTGCGTGGATGAGGAGATCCGCCAGGGCATTCTGCATGAAGTGAAGGTGAAGGAGATGGATGTCGACCGCAAGATCCGTCTGGTGTACCCCGCGCGGCGCGTGCTGAGCCACGCGGCGCAAGCGTTTTTGGAGGTGGTTGGAGGATGAATGCACATAATATGTGCTACACTGAATCTGTGCGCAAGAACCTGACTCTGACGATCGAGGAAGAACTGCTGCGGGATGCGCGGCGGATTGCCCTGGACCGCGATACTTCTGTAAACGAACTGGTGCGCAATTACCTGGGGCATCTGGTCCGGCAGCGGGAGCCGGGCAAGGCTACTGCGGCGGCGCTCAAGGATTTTTGGCGCACTCATAGCGTGACTGCCGGCAAGCGCAGTTGGACTCGCGACGAGCTGCATGACCGCCGGTAGTCCGCAGCCATCTTTCGTCGACACGAATGTGTTCGTATACGCAGTAGCCGATGACGATCCGGTGCGCCAGACCATCGCCCGCGGTCTGCTCGAACGGCTGGCTGACACGGAGGTCCTGCATACCAGCACACAAGTGCTGCAGGAGCTGTACGTGGTCCTGACGTGTAAGGTACAGCGGAAATTCACACCGCGGCGGGCTTTGGATTACCTCGATCGCATCGCTCGGTCGCCCGTTACCGGGATTGATTATGGGTTGGTTCGCGAAGCGGCGGAATTGTCCGCCCGCCACACATTATCGCTTTGGGATGCACTGGTGATCGTAGCGGCCGGACGCTCCGGCGCGAAGCTTCTCTATTCGGAAGACCTTCAACATGGGCGCAAAATCCTGGGATTAGAGATTATAAACCCGTTTGTAGTACACTAAAGGTTCTGGCTTCCTGCCCTGCCGCTGGTAGTGAGTGTGCGGGCCAGGCGACGAACCAATTCGCAAGAGAAAGAGAATTCGTATGTACGCAGTGATTGAAAACGGTGGGAAGCAGTATCGCGTGACCCCGGGTGAGACGGTGCAGTTGGAGACCATGGCCGGTGAGGTCGGGGCGCAGGTGGAGTTTAACCGGGTGCTGGCGGTGGTCGACGATGGCGACGTGAGAACCGGCGCGGCGGCGGCTGGGCAGTGTGGTCCGGGGCACGATCACGGAGCATGATCGCGAGGCCAAAACCATCGTCTTCAAGTTCAAGCGCAAGAAGCAGTACCGGCGCACCATCGGGCACCGCCAGAACTACACGCGCGTGCAGATCAACGAAATCGTGTAGCGCAGGCAGGAAACAGTATCCCATAAAAAACCATGGCACATAAAAAAGGTTTAGGCAGTTCTAAAAACGGGCGCGATTCGAATGCGCAGCGGCTGGGCGTGAAGGCCTTCGGCGGGCAGTTTGTGCCCGGCGGGTCCATCATCGTTCGCCAGCGCGGCACCAAGATCAAGCCCGGCACCAACGTTGGCATCGGCAAGGACGACACGCTGTTCGCCAAGGTCACGGGCGTCATTGAATTTCGCGACCGCGGACGCATGGGCAAGTTCGTCAGCATCGTGGCCGCGGAATAGCGCCTTCGACCCGCTAAACGCGCCGCGATATACCACGGGCGCGCCGCATATTCCATGTTGTTTATAGACGAAGTCATCATTACCGTCAAAGCTGGAGACGGCGGCAACGGCATCCTTGCGTTCCGGCGCGAGAAGTTCGTGCCGCGCGGCGGACCCAGCGGCGGTGACGGCGGACGCGGCGGCGACGTAGTGATGGTCGCGACGCCGCATCACAACACGCTGCTCCACTTCCGCTTCAATCCCGAGCACAAGGCCCAGCGCGGACGCCACGGCGAGGGCAGCGACAAGACCGGCCACAACGGGCATTCGGTCGAGCTTTCGACCCCGGTCGGTACCGTGGTCTACGACGCCGATACCGGCGAACTGCTGCATGACTTCACTGCCGCCGGCGACCGCTTCATCGTCGCCAAGGGTGGACGCGGCGGGCGCGGCAACGCGCGCTTTGCCACTTCCACGCATCAAACTCCGACTGAGCACGAAGACGGCAAGCCCGGTGAGGAGCGCCGCCTGCGTCTCGAACTCAAACTACTGGCCGACGTCGGTCTGGTCGGATTTCCGAATGCCGGCAAATCCACGCTGATTTCGCGCATCTCCGCCGCCAAGCCTAAGATTGCCGATTATCCGTTCACGACGCTGGTCCCGAATCTGGGCGTGGTCTCGACCGACGATCAGCGCACCTTTGTCGTGGCCGATATCCCGGGTTTAATCGAAGGCGCGCACGAAGGTCACGGCCTAGGCATCCAGTTCCTGCGTCACGTCGAGCGCACGCGGCTGCTGGCGCATCTGGTGGATGTTTCCGACACCGGGCGCGATCCGGTGCATGATTTCGAAGTGATTTTAGCGGAGCTGGCCAGCTTCTCCGACGATCTTGGCGAAGAAGCCCATGATCGTGGTCGCCACCAAAATGGACGCTGCGCAGGACCCCAAGCGGGTCGCGGCGCTGCAACGGCTCGCGAAGAAACGCGGGATGCCGTTCTTCAAGATCTCAAGCGTCACTGGTGACGGCATCACAGAGCTGAAGCGTGCGATGGCCGAGCGCGTTCTGGTTCCTAGCGACACCGCAGCGCTAGAGAACGTTTCACATTAATTTCATCTAACGGCGCAACGGCGCATCTGAGTGAAGCCCTCTAACCAGCAGGAGGCGTTTTATGAAACGCTGGATGGTATTTGGCGTAATGGCGGCAACTCTTTCGACGATCGCTTGTGGCGGGCCAGGATATGTTGGGATCTACGCGAGGAGCGCGCCGCCTCCGATCCGGGTTGAAAGCTACGGTCCCGCGCCGGGACCAGGCTATGTTTGGATCAACGGGTATTGGGGCTATCGCGGCAACGACTACGCATGGAATGCTGGCCGTTGGGAGCGGCCTCCTCGCGGGCGCAAGCGCTGGGAAGACGGCCGCTGGGAGCATCGCGGCAATCGTTACGTGTGGCACGAAGGCCGCTGGCGCTAGCGGGCGCTAGGCTGGTTGAGCGCCGCTCGGAGTTGCGGGAGCCGGCGGAGCTTTGGGTTTCTCCGGCTTTTCCTTGGCCGGGGGAATCACCTTCACCGGGCTGATCATCACGTGCGCGTTGCGCCCTTCCAGGCGCGGCTGGCCTTCGACGGCGCCGTACTGCGTCAGGTCCGCCGCGAAGCGGATGAGCAGCTTGCGCCCCAGATCGGTGTGCGCGATCTCGCGGCCGCGGAACTGAACGATGGCCTTCACGCGATTGCCTTCCTGCAGGAAGCGGATGGCGTGATTCTTCTTGAAATCGTAATCGTGGTCGTCGGTGTTGGGGCGGAACTTCAGCTCCTTCACCTGGATGATGTGCTGCTTGCGCTTGGCCTCGTGCTGCTTCTTCTTGTTTTCGTACTGCCACTGGCCGTAGTCCATCGCCTTGGCGACGGGCGGCTCGGCGGTAGGCGCGATCAGGATCAGGTCCAGGCCCAATTCCTGCGCCCGGCGCACGGCGGCCATGGTGGGCATGACTTCAACGCTGCCATCGGGAAATACCGCGCGCACTTCACGCGCACGGATCGCTTCGTTGACGTTTTCGCGTATCCTCGGCCGGCGGGGTGCAAAACCTCGTGGATTCATCGAGCGGAAAAACCACCAGCGGACGAGAGCATCATCATATGACCAAATGGTAACAGATTCGGCAGCCCGCGCGGGCTTTAGTGCCCGACATCCTAGTGCCCAACTGTCGCTTCGACCTTTTGCGTGGTGGCTTCGGCGGCCTGGAGATTCGAGAGCGCCTCATCCCAGTTATGCGCTTTCAATGCGGCGGCTGAGTCATCATAGAGAGGCTTCAGGCGGAACACCGCCGATGCGGTTTGGGCATTGAGCGTCATTCCTCTTTGGACCAGGCTCAGCCGCAGCGTCTCGGCATTTTTCCAGGCGGCGGCGGACCGCGCAACATCGGTATCGTAGCGGACCGCAAGATCGGCGGCGGTCTCCTGCTCCGCGTCGGGCACCTTGCCCAAGTTGGGCGAGACTAACATGAACGGGGGATCGCCGGGCTTCGGCGGCGGGGGAGCGATCACCGGCAATTGCTTTCCGGGATAGGCGCAGGGGAACGAGTTGAAGGCGGCGGCGACGCGGAGGGCGGCGACGCGCGCTTGGGGATCGGTCGCAGTGGTGCCGACCGAAGTGAGATAGCTCGACATGTTGCGAGCCATGGCCATGTTCGCGGCGTATTGGGCGGCTCCCAATCCTGAGCAATACGACGCGCCGTAAATCAGGTAGCGTTCCATGCGCTGGATTTCATGTGCGTCCGCGTTGGCAGCGGGCACGCCCAGCATGCCCGTGGCGCTTCGGTACCAGCGGGGTCCGGGGATCTGGGCTTGGACGCAGAGCGCTGCTACGAGCGCGAGAGCTACCGGTCTCATGGGCTACTTCCTGACTGATGTCGCCGACCACAGGCGTGCCCGATCCGGCGTAGTTACCGGTCGAAATCTTATCGCGCACCATGGTGATGGTGAGCGTCCCCATCGGCGTGGTCTGAACATCCAGCACTTCGCCGGTGGTGGGGTCCTTGATTTCCTTGCCCTTGTGATAAATGGTGAAGGTTTGGCCCGCGCGCAAGCCGGCTGCATTCCCAGCGTTGATGGTGATGCTGCTGCCGTTGACGTCCGCCACGCGCGCGTCAAGGTCGTTTTCGCGGCTTTCCGCGCCGCCGTTGAGGCTCGCGGAGTTGATATTTTCGGCTAGCTTATTCACGGCGTCCATGGTGGCTTCACCGATGATGGTTTCGCCGAAGTTGGAGCTGGTCATGTTGAAGCCGCCTCCGACACCGACACCGCCGGCGAACATGGCTGCGCCGAAACCTTTACTGGTGCGCTTGGATTCGCCGCGGGCTTCGCCGGAGCCGACCACTTCGCTGGTCTCCTCGTCGACGATGCGGTAGTCGAGCACCACGACCGCCTTGTATTCTCCCTTGGAGCCGCCAATTGCGCCGCCGCCGGCTCCGAAGACTCCGGCGCCCACCCCAGCGCTGGTTTTGCGGTCATCGCGGCCGAACACCACAATGTCGCCCATCAGCGTGAGATCGGCGCCGCGAATCTGGCCGATGCGCGCGCCGGAACCCTGCTTCACGCGATTGCTGGCGGCAAAATCCTGCTCCTTCATGATGTTTCCGACCTTCTTGCGCTCGACGATGGTGAACTTGCCGCCCTCGGCGACGCGCTTGACCAGCATGGCTTGGATGCCCTGGCCGATGTTCATTTGCGTGCCGAAGATGGCCTGGACCTGGCTCATGACTGTCGAATAGTCGAAGTCCTCTATAGTCATCGCTTTCTTTTGCGCGGACGCAAACGTGGCACACGCGGCCAACAGTATCGGCAATAGTCTGGATCTCATGGAGCCTCCGTAATGATTGGTTATATTTTCTTGCGGGCCAGGTAGCCGACTTTGGCGGGCGCTCCGACATAAGTCCCGGTGGCGATCTTGTCGCGCACGCTGGTGATGGTCATCTCGCCGACCTTGTTGGTAATGCGGTCGAGAACTTCCTTGGTAGTTGGATCCTTCACTTCGCGCACCACCTGCAGCATCTCGAAAATCTCTCCGACATTGACGCCTTCGTTGCCGCCGGCGGCGATCACCAACGTGTTGCCACTGACATCGGCGACGGAAGTCTCCACCGGGCGGACGGTCTTCTTCATGTTGGCGGATTGTTCCTTCAGAATGTCGGCGAGCTTGTTGACGCAATCCTGGGTGGCTTCACCGATAATGGTTTCGGCGAAATTGGAGCTGGTCATATCCACCTGCACTCCGGCAACGCCTTTGCCGAGCGCGCCGCCGATGGCTCCCAGCGCGTTCCCCTTGCGAACGGATTCACCGCGCGCCTCGCCCGTAGCGATGACCTCGGAGGTCTCAGCATCGATCAAGCGATAATCGATCACCACAACGGCTTTGTCTTCGTTCTTGCTGGCCGCGATTCCGCCGATCACGCTGCCGAACAGGCCGCCGCCTTTGACACTTCGCTTCTTGTCGTCGCGCCCGAAGACGACGATGTCGCCCGAAAGCATGGCGTCCGCTCCGGAGATATTGCCCACGCGAGCGCCGCTGCCTTGCTTCACGCGATTGCTGGCGTTGAAATCCTGTTCCTTCATAATGTTTTGAATCTTGGCGCGCTCAACCACCACCAGGTTGTTGGCATCCGCGATCCGCTTAATCAGCATGGCGCGAATGCCCTTGCCGATATCCTGCTGGGTGTTGAAGACCGCCTGCACCTGGGTCTTCACCGTCGAATAATCGAATTCGTCCACGATGACGCGCTTCTTCTGAGCCTGGAGCTGGGCCGCAGTGGGAGGACCGGGCGGAGGCGCCGATACTGCTACGGGTGCGGGTCGGGGCGGTGGCGGTGGAGCGGGAGCGGCGGCCGGGGCGGCTGCAGCCGCAGGGGCTGGAGCGCTGGCCGGATCCAGCATCGCACCGATGATGTTTTCCGAGACGCCGGCGTTCTTCAGCTTCACCAGATCAGCCGGAGTCAGGTTCATCGGCTTGTTGTCTCGCTGCAAAGTCTTGATGATCAGGTTCTCCGACAGGCCCATTTTCACGGACTGGATCACAGAATCCACGGGCGAAGGGGCCGCCGCGGGCTTGGCTGCCGACTTGGCCGCCGCCGGTTTGGCTGGCGCCGGTTTGGGTGCAGGCGGCGCTTGCGCCAGACCTACCATCGCGAAAAGGCTAAGCGATGCGAGGGATACGAGCTTCATCAAAGTTCCTCCAAACTAAAGTCTTAACCGCCCATGGGTCTGCCGCAGGCATACCCAACAATCGGACGGATCGAACACGGCCGCTGAGGCCGCTTCGCTCACACTTCCTGCACTGTATTGGAGACAGTATGGATGGACCGGAGGATCGGTGTCAAGGGTGGTTACGGAGCGGTCAAGAGCCAGTACGCCAGCAGAACCCAGGCTGCGATGAAGGCGAGGCCGCCGAAGGGGGTGACGGCTCCCAACATCCGCACGCCGCTGATCGCCAGGGCATAGAGGCTGCCGGAGAACAGGACCACACCGGCCAGCAGCAGCGCGCATACCCAGGCGGCGCGGGGCTGCGGACAGCGCGCCGATTCGCGGCAGGAAGGAGACCACCAGGAGCCCCAGCGCATGGAAAAAGTGGTACATGACGCCGGTCTCATAGACGCCCTTGGAATAGGCGTCGAGCCGACCTTGCAGGGCGTGCGCGCCGAACGCGCCGATGATGACGGCGAGAGCCAGCAGGATGGCGCCGACGGAGCTCCAGTTCATGTTCGCTCCAAAGATAGCATGGCCGCTCGAATCAGACAGCCGCGCTGCGCATCAGAACCCACAGTTTTTCCCAGGCCGGGACGCGAACGCGGCGCGCCAGGACGTCATAGTCGGATGCCACGATGCGATCCAGCAGGCGCGAATAGATGCCGACGAGGGCGCGCAGAGAAGCGCGGCTGCGCGCATCGATCAGGCCCACCAGAGGCGCGGATTCCCGGTAGTAATCGCGGGCGCGCTGGGCTTCATAGCGCATCAACTGGACAAATCGCTCCCGGGGCTCGAAAGCTTGGGGGCGAGACTGCGAAACGCGCAAGGTCCTCGGCGGGGAGATAGATCCGATTCTTCTCCACATCTTCGCGAACGTCCCGCAAAATGTTGGTGAGCTGGAACGCGATCCCGCACTTCTCCGCAAGCAGGAGTGCTTCCTGCGATTCAAATCCGAAGATGTGAATGACGGTTAGCCCTACGACACTGGCTACGTGGTAGCAATAGTCGTAGAGTTCTTCGAAGGTCTGGATGCGGCGCGGCTCCAGATCGGAACTGACGCCGTCGATCATGTCATAGAAATACTGATGCGGGATCTTGTAGCGCGTCACGGCGTCGATGAATGCCGGCCAGACTGGGTGTTCGCCGGCGCCGCCCGCTAACGCCGCGGCAAGATCCGTACGCCAGCGGGCGATAGCGGCGGCCCGGTCGGGTATGCCTTCATCGTCACTCAAATCGTCGCAGTAGCGCATGAAGGCGTAGACGGCGCACATGGCGCGGCGCTGGGGTTTGGAGAGCAGCAGGAACGAATAGTAGAAATTCTTGGCTTGGCTGCGCGCAACGCCTTCGCACCAGGCGTAGGATTCTTCCACTTTCATGCGGCCCGCGAAAACGCTCGCCGCGTGATGGCGCCGAGCAGCAATCCCACCCGTTCGGTTTTGGAAATCACCGGCCGGACGCGAAGCACGTCGTAATCTTGACGCTCGATCTTTTCGAGAATCTTCAGGCCGCTGCGGCTGAATAACTCCAGGTCGATGGCGAGGCGCCGGTCCACTTGGCCCGCTAACGGCAGACCTTTGAGGAACAATTCGCGCGCGACGCCGACGACTTCTCTCATGGCGCGCCGGAAACGATCGTCGAAGCGCCGCGCAAATAGATCTTCGACCGGGTAACCGTTCCGCTCCAGCACATCCAGCGGAAGATAGACGCGATCTTTTTGAAGATCCACGATCACATCCTGCCAGAAATTGGCGAGCTGCAGTGCGGTGCAAGTGGCGTCGGAGAGCGCCTGCCGCTCAGCATCCTGGTAGCCGCACAATCCCAGCACCAGCCGCCCGACGGGATTTGCCGAATAGCGGCAGTACTCAAACAGCTCGTCGAAATTGCGGTAGCGGGTGACCGTTTGATCCTGCTCAAAAGCCTGGATCAGATGATCGAACGGCTCCATCGGTAAGTGATGGTCCGCCACGGTCGCCCGGAGGGCGACAAATACAGGATGACTTGCGCGGCCCGCGTACATCGCTTGCAATTCGCCGCGCCACCAGGCCAGCAGGCGCAAGCTCTCTTGCGGATCGCCTATCTCGTCGCCCAGATCGTCCGACCAGCGGCAAAACGCATAGACGTTATAGAAATCCTGATGCAGGCGCTTGGGAAGAAGGAAACTGACGATCTGGAAGTTTTCGTAGTGATGCGTGGCGAGCCAGTGGGTATAGTTAAGCGCTTCTTCGCGGGGCCACGCCCGCTGCATTTGATCCGGATCGTTCAGAAATGCGGTGGGGCCGAGAAACACAATTCGTTCCGGCGCAATCAGGGGATGATGGCCGTCTTCAGGTGGCCGTTGTGGCTCATCAGATGCTGCATCACTTCCAGCAGATTGGCCAGCGGCTCAACGCCATTCACCAGATCCTTGGCCGTGACATAGCCGCGGCCAATCACTTCGAGCGCTTTGCGAATCAGCGCCGGGGTGTGATGGAAACTGGCTTTGCAGGTGATTTCGGAATAATGCAGGAGATGGGTATCCAGATTGACTTCAGTGCCGGTGGCGCAGCCACCGAAGAAGTTCACCACGCCGCCGCGCCGCAGCAGGCGCGTCGCGAGCTGCCACAATTCCGGCAATCCCACGGCTTCGATGACGACGTCCGCGCCGCGGCCTTCCGTCATGGCTTTGACCGCGCCCACCACATCGGCGCCGTCGGTATTGACGATCAGCTCATCGGCGCCCATCCGCGCGGCCCGATCCAGTTGCGGCTGGCGGCGTCCGATGGCGATCACGCGCGCACCATAGACTGCCTTGGCCAAGCGCACGAACATGATTCCGATGGGCCCCAGCCCGATCACCGCGACGGTATCGCCGGGACGAAGATTGCTTTCTTCCAGGCCGCGCAGCACGCAGGCGAGCGGCTCCGCCAGCGCCGCGTCCTGATATCCCACATGATCCTCGATATGGTGCAGGTTCTTGCGGACGATTCGCTCCGGAATGCGGATGTATTCCGCGTATGCGCCGTTATTGAACAGCAGATCGGTGCACAGATTTTCCTGCTCGCGCTTGCAGTAGTAACACTCGCCGCAAGGGGCCGAATTCGCAGCCATGACGCGGTCGCCGATGCGGAAGCCTTTGACCTGATCCCCCATGGCCACAATGTCGCCCGCCAGCTCATGTCCGAACAGCGCCGGAGGGGTAATCATCCGCGCATGGTATCCGCGGCGAAACACTTTGACGTCGGTTCCACAGGTTAGCGCCGCGCGCACGCGCACCAGCACGTCGCCCGGCCCGAGCTTAGGTATATCCACGATTTCGATCTGCAGCTGCTCTTTGCCGTACAAGACGGCCGCGGTCATCTGCTGAGTCACTCTGTTCTCACCTCTGGGGCTGTACTACGATCTTCAACGATTCCGCGTCGGGATGCAACGCCCGCTCAATTCCAATATGAATATCGCTTAATGAATACCGGTGCGAAATTAATTCTTCCACCGGGAGCGCCCCCGAAAAAACTAAATCGGCTGATTCCTTTTGGAGATCGACCGACGCGCTATAGGAGCCGCACAGCATGCGTTCTCCCATACAGATGTCGGCGCCCGATACTTCGATTCGCTCCTGATGCGAGGTTTGCGCAAATAGCAAAATACGGGCTCCGGGGCGCGAAATGGCGACGGCCTGCTCGACAATGCCTTTGGCGGAAGCGGCGATGATCACCACGTCGGCTCCGCGGCCGTCGGTCATGCTCTTTGATGGCGCTCTCGAACGCGGCGTCCCGCGGATCGAAGGCTTCGTGCGCGCCAAATTTGCGCGCTAGCTTCCGGCGGGTCTCGAAAGTGTCGGTCGCGACGATGTGTACACCGGCGCGAGCCGCCATCATCGTGAAGATCAGACCGACGGGACCTTGACCCAAAATCGCCACCACATCGCCGGGTTGCGGGTCGAGCTGCTTCATGCCCTTCAGGCAAGTGTTGACGGGTTCGACGAAAGAGGCTGCGTCAAAAGACACGCCATCCGGAATCTTCTCGATGCCGCGTTCGACGATCCAATCCATCACGCGAACGTATTGCGAGAAGCCGCCGCCGGCCGGCTCGTACCCGGCGGTAACGCCGACCTTCTTATACACCGGGCATTGCGCGTACAACTTCTTGCCGCAGTAAAAACATTTTCCGCAAGGGATGTGGTGGAATACGATGACCCGGTCGCCGGGCTGGTACCGCTTGACGCCCGCGCCCACCGCCGCGATCACTCCCGCGGTTTCGTGGCCGTAGATGCGCGGCCCAGGTAACAGGTTGTAGGCGATCTTCTTGAGATCCGTGGGACAGATGCCGCAGGTTTCGACGCGGATGAGCACTTCGCCGGGCCCGATCTCGGGAACCGGCAGGGACTCCACCGCAACCACGCTCGCTCCCTTATACACGGCGGCGTGCATGGTCGAGAGCGCGGGTTCGGCGGTCGCGAGTCTAGAATCGGCAGTCGGCAAGAAAATCTCCCAGGGCATCGGCGGCCCTGCGGCAGTTCCGGTCGAACTCCATTAATTGTGGCATTACTGTGAAGGGCCGTGCGATCGCCGCGAGCGCGATCCGCGTCCGCGAGAAATCCCCGCGCGCGTTGCGATAGCGATTGAAGTCCAGCGGCAAGGTGTCACCGGCGCGGTCTGACACGGCACGAATACATAAGTATGGAACATTCCATTCGGCGGCTTTCCTTTCGACGGCCGCAGATTCCATATCGACGGCGATTGCGCCAGTCTGGTTGCGTAAAGCGCGTTTCCCGGCGGCGGTGACGGCCACGTGATCGATCGAGTGAACCGTACCCCGCACGAACGGGGCGCGGGTGTCGATTTGTGCATTGCCGGATACCACCACGTCGCCCAGACGTAGCGCTGGATCGAGCGCCCCGCATAGTCCCGTGCTGATCATTCCGTTCACGTCTTTCTTTTCCTTGAGCGCCTCAAACACCAGTGCCTCACCCGGGCCATTGGCGAGCATCCACCAGCGATCTCCCTGCCACTGCGCTTCGCAAGCGAACTTTGCGCCCTGCCAGACGAGCTGTTTGGCGTTCCCCATTCGCTTGCGAATCCCATCGAACTCACGCCGTTCGGCGGCCACCAGTAGCCAGGTCCTCACAATAACCATTGGCCTGAAACCATTCCGCGGCGCGCCGCAGCGCTTCCACGGCCGGTCTGGCCGAATATCCTAACTCGCGCGCGGCTTTATCGTGCCGCACCCACATTTTCTTGCGCGCCATGCGCACGCCGTCGAGCGGCGCCCGTGGTTCCTGGCCGGTCAACGAGGCCCACCCGGTAGAAGCCACTCCAGCCGCATAAGCCACTGCATAGGGAATCCGCAACTTCGGCGCCGGCCTTCCCGTTACTTCTTCCAACTTGCCAAAGATCTGCTGGAGCGTCAGGTTCTCGCCACCTAGAATGTAGCGCTCACCGACCCGCCCGCGCTCACATGCCAAAATGTGCCCCGCCGCCACATCGCCCACATAGACCACGTTCAAACCCGTATCCAGAGTACGCCGGCATTGCTCCCCGCAAAAAATCCACTACAATCTTGCCCGTTGGCGTGGGCCGGAAATCATGGTCGCCGACCGGTGCCGTGGGATTCACAATGACCACCGGAAACCCCTCGCCCGCGAACTGCAGCGCAATCTGTTCCGCCAAGTACTTGGAGCGCTTATACGGCCCCCGCATTTCTTCCAGGCCAGCCGGCGTGTCCTCGGAACCCAGTTCACCCTTCCGCATTCCGATACAACCGACGGTGCTGGTATAAACACACCGTTCCACTCCCGCCTTCCGCGCGGCGGCCAGCAGACTGCGCGTGCCGTCGACATTCGAGCGGTACATCTGCTCCGGCCGTGGCGCCCACAGCCGGTAATCCGCTGCCACATGATAGACCGCGCCGCAGCCCGTTGCAGCCCTTGCCAGGGAGTCCTCATCCCGCAAGTCCCCCGAAACTGTCTCCAGTCCCGTCCCGATTCCCGCCAACTCCGCCAGCGCTTGCGCGCTGCGCGCTGGATCGCGGACCAACGCCCGGACCCGCTCACCCCGCTCCAGCAACTGACGCGCCACGTGCCAGCCTACAAACCCCGTGGCTCCCGTTACCAGAACGGGCTTCATCAGGTGCGCTACCTCAACTCAATAGCCAGCTCAGCGACTTGAACGGATCCATCATTTTGGAGTTCACTCCGTACGCCGAAGAAGGCTCATACCCGCAGTGCACCATGCAGTCCTCGCAACGCGGATCGTTGCCGGTGCCGTAGTTTTCCCACTGGGTCTTGGTCATCAGTTCTTCGAAGGTATTGTAGTGCCCGTCCGTGATCAGGTAGCAGGGACCCTTCCAGCCCTTGACGTTATAGGTGGGCATGCCCCACGCTGTGCAGGGCAATTCGCGCTCGCCCTTCAGAAAATCCATGTAGACCGGCGAGGAAACCAGCGGGAAGCGCTTGGCCATCTTGTCGATGTCTTTGAATTTCTCGTACACGTCTTCGCGCGTCAGGAACATTTCGCGATCGTTCACAGCCGAGTAGCCGTAGCCCGGCGAAATGGAGTGCCCATCGACGCCGAACTGCTCGAGATACTCGAACAACTGCCAGATCTCGTTCATGTCGGTCTCTTTGAAGACCGTGGTGTTCGAGAAAACCTTGAAGCCGCCTTCTTTCGCCGCGCGAACACCATCGATGGCTTCCTTGAAAACGCCTTCGCGCTCGACGGCGATGTCGTGATTTTTCTCCATGCCGTCCAGGTGAACATTGAACACCAGATTGGGATGCGGCTTAAAATCCTTCAAGCGCTTGCGCAGGAACATGCCGTTGGTGCAGAGCTGAATATAGCGTCCGCGCTTCAGGATCTCCGCGCACATCACGCCGATGTCGGGCAGCAGCAGCGGCTCGCCGCCGCAGATCGAGACCATCGGGGCGCCGCACTCATCTACCGCTTTCAGGCAATTCTCCAGCGACACGCGGTCGCGAATGCTGTCTTCGTATTCGCGGATGCGGCCGCACCCGGTGCAGGTGAGGTTGCAGGCGTGCAGCGGCTCCAGCATCATCACCAGCGGGAAGCGCTTATTGATCATCGGATGCGGCTTGCGATCGCTTTTCGCCGAAGGAATTTGCGTGTGGACGATCTTGAAGGGGTTGGCCAGGTCCTCGGTGGGCGCGACGTTCTTCTGCCACTCCGGCTTCGGCCGAATTTTGTTCTTGGCGATATAAGTCGCCATATCGGCGACCTGTGCTAGCGGAACTCTCATAAGCGGTCTGCTCCGTTTGCGCCTTTCGCCTTGAGGTAGCTGGAAAGAGCCAGCACCGGGAACGAGTGGCGATAGTAGTGATACTGCAAATAGAAGACGCCGGGAAAACCGGTGCCCGTGGATAATTCTTCGTTCCAGCCGCCGTCCTGGCGCTGGGTCTCCATCAAGTATTCGACGGCTTGTTGAACGCTGCCGCTGGTGGTATCGCCGCTGGCGAGCAATCCAAGAATCGCCCAGGCAGTTTGCGACGGCGCGCTGGGAGCTGGCACGTAAGTGTTCTGTGCGTAACTGGCGCAGCTCTCACCCCACCCGCCGTCTGCGTTCTGAATGGAACGCAGCCATTCGCCGGCGCGCAGGATATAAGCTTCACGATCGCTTTCGCCGGCCGCTTCTAGACCGCGCAGAGCCAGGAACGTGCCGTAGACGTAATTCACGCCCCAGCGTCCGGCCCAACTGCCGTCGGCCTCCTGGGTGCGCTTCAGGCATTCTACGCCGCGCCGTATTGCCGGATGATCCCGCTTCACGCCGCACGCGCACAACGCTTCGAGAACGCGTCCGGTGATATCGGGACACGTGGGATCGAGCATCGCGTTGTGATCGGCGAAGGGCACTGAACTCAGGAATTGCCAGTTATTGTCGACATCGAAAGCGGCCCAACCACCGTCCTTCGACTGCATGGCCAGCAGCCAGTCGACTGCGCGCCGCATACAAGCGTCCTGTTTCATGGCATCGGTGCCGCGCGACCGGGCGAGGGCCAGCAGCACCTGCGCGGTGTCGTCGATGTCCGGATAAAACTCGTTGGCGAATTCGAAATACCAGCCCGACGGCTCAATGTTTGGGCGCTTCACGCTCCAGTCACCGCGGCGGCGGACTTCCTTGGTCAGCAGCCAATCGACCGCGCGCGCCATCGCGTGATCCGGCACCAATCCAGATTCGCCCAGCGCGTAAGCTGCGATGCCGGTGTCCCAGACCACTGAGAAACAGGGCTGGAAGTAGAAGCCGCGCTCGTCGTCCACCAGCAAGTTGAAGAACTGCTGCTTGGCTTCGACGACGTCAGGATGATCCTTCGGATAACCCAGCAGATCCAGCGCCATGATCACGTAAAACATAGGCGGATAGATCGCCGCGAGCCCATCGCTATAGCGGCTGCGTTCAAGAATCCACTGCTCGGCGCGGCGGATGGCTTTCCGGCGCAGTCCGCGCGATCCGTGGCGCTCCCAGAACTTTACGAACTTGTCGGTCAGCAGGAAGAAATTGCGCCAGCTCCAGAACCCTTCATCGTTCGGGAAACTCAACGGCACACCTGGCGCCAGCAGTTCGTCCACGGTGAACCCCGCCGGGACTGGACGCTGGGGGTTCATGGCGTGCACGATCGAGAGCGGAATCACGATGGCGCGGGTCCACGAAGACATTTCGTAGATCAGGCGGCCCAGCAGCATGCCTTCGGGAGGAATCGAGGGTGTATGTTCGCGCGGATACAGCCCGAAAATGCTGAGATTCACCTTGACGTAGCTGTTGGCTGCTTGTAAGCCGCCCATGGCGAGAATGCGCTCCCGCAAACGGCTCAGATCCGGATCGTCATAGGGCAGCCCCGCGAGCTTCAATGCGGTGTAGGCCTTGACCGAAGCGCTGATCTCGGAAGGTCCGTGGGCGTAAATATTGAAACCGCCATCCGGCAACTGCCGCGCCAGGATGGAGCGAACCGCGCGATCAATACGCTCGCGCGTCGGCGGATTCCAAACGCCATCGACCGGCGGATGCCACCACAGTTCCAGCAGAATATAGTCGGATTCAAGCGTGGTATCGGCGGTGAGGTCGGCCCACCAGTAGCCGTCCCGGTGTTGCGCGCCGAGCAGGAAGTTCACCGCTTGCCGCAGAGTCTGCGCACAGGATGTGACTAGGGCGTCGGTGAGTTGGAGGCTGGGACTCATACCCGCGCTATAGTATGCAACTGCACCGTCCGGTTCAATTCGGAGGGCAGATTAAAGCGCACATCTTCTTCCTTGATTTCCACTTCTTCCAGTTCGCCGTAGCCGCGCCCGCGCAGCGATTCAATCAATTCCTGCACCAGGTTTTCCGGAGCCGAAGCGCCGGCCGTTACCGCAATCTTGTCCACGCCCTCCAGCCATTCCGACCGTACTTCGCTCAGGTCGTCGATCAGATGCGAGGCAACGCCTTCTTTCACGCAAACTTCCACCAGCCGGCGCGAATTCGAGCTATTCTGCGAACCCACCACCAGCAGGAGCTGGCACATCGGCGCCACCGCCTTGACGGCCAACTGCCGGTTTTCGGTGGCATAGCAGATGTCCTGCGCCGCCGGGCCTTGAATCTTCGGGAAACGCTCGCGAAGCCGGGTCACGATGTCCTGGGTCTCATCCAGGCTCAAAGTCGTCTGGGTGATGAACGAAACTCTTTCCGGGTCTTTCACTTTAAGGCGATTGACGTCTTCCACGTTCGAAACGAGTACAGTGGCTTCCGGAGCCTCGCCCAGCGTGCCGATCACCTCGTCGTGATCCTTGTGCCCGATCAGCACGATCGTGAAGTTCTTGCGGGCGAACTTGACAGCTTCCAGATGCACCTTGGTGACCAGCGGGCAGGTAGCGTCGATGACTTGCAGGTCCCGCTCCACGGCCTGCGTCCGGACCAGCGGCGAAACGCCGTGGGCGCTGAAGATAACCCGTGCCCCGGCGGGCACTTCATCCAGCTCTTCGATGAAGATGGCCCCGGCGGCCCGGAGTTCATCCACCACGTGCTTGTTGTGAACGATCTCCTTGCGCACGTAAATCGGCGCCCCGTAAAGATCCAGCGCAATCTTAACCACATCGATCGCCCGCACCACTCCGGCGCAAAACCCTCTTGGTCTCAAGAGGATAATCTTCTTGGTCGAGACTGCTTGGGGGGCGGTCGCGGAGTTGGCCATATGTAAGTAGTAATTATAACAGCTTGGTTTCGGTTACTGGAAGAGCGGGGCGGGTCAGAGCGCAGGGCTGAATACAGGCGCCGCGGGATGGGTGGGACCGGATTAATTCTTCTGACGCACGAATTCGAAGCGTTCCAAGGTCGCAGCATAACGCGCAGACTGCTCGCCCCGAACCACCTTGCCGATGCAACGGAGGCGAACGTCCGAGTGCGTTCCAGGCGCCTTCGGTAGTGTAATCATGTACTCGATCGACTCCCCAATCGCTACCGGCGCCTTGGACGTAAACAGAACTCCACAGGAACTGACATTTCGGGTTTCGCCCTTGGATTTGGTCCTGGCCGAGCCATCGATAATCTCGAAGGGAAGGCGCAAATCAAACCGCTGATTCTTCCGTTGTTCCATCACTGTGCCTATGAGTGTATAGGCGACGGCGACTAAGGTCAACGCCTTAGAGGTTCAATATCCTTCTGATTGTAATGGTACTTTTGAACGTATGGACTACGCTGTTCCCGCTCTTCCGCAGCCTTCGCTAGCCGTTGTGGGTACTCAGGCTCGCTTCCCGGTTCACCGCATTTACTGCGTGGGACGCAATTATCTGGCGCATGTGCGGGAGTTCGGAAACGACGAAAAAAGCCCGCCATTCTTCTTCGCAAAGGCCAGCGATATGGTCGTCGAGGACGGCTCCACGATACTCTACCCTCCCCTAACCAGCAATTACCATCACGAGGTGGAACTGGTGGCGGCCATCGGCAAAGGGGGAGCGAATATCCACGTAGAATCGGCACTCGGCCATGTGTTCGGTTACGCTATCGGGTTCGATATGACACGTCGCGACTTGCAGCAGGCGGCGGCCAAGAAGGGGCACCCATGGGAGATCGGCAAGTCGTTCGATCAGTCGGCGCCGTGCGGTCCTATTTATCCCGTGGCAAAGGTGGGGCACCTGCAGGAGGGCGAAATCGAGATCGCGGTCAACGGGCAGGTGCGCCAGCACTCCGATTTGAACCTGATGATCTGGGACGTACCCAACATCATCAGCCAGTTGTCGCGGCAGGTAACTCTTCAGCCGGGGGACCTGATCTACACGGGTACGCCCGAGGGCGTCGGCCCAGTGGTTTCGGGCGATGTCATGGTGGGGCGCATCGCCAAGCTGGATGAACTGACCATCAAAGTGGGCTAGTTACGGGGCCCGCTCAGCGGGTCAAAAGGAATCCGGCCAACGGCGCGCTCCGTGAATCATGCCCAGTATTTCGATGACGGATTTCCGCGAACGATAAGCGACCACGTAGGGCGCACTCACCAATTCGCGGGACCCCGCCACGCGGCCGGCGCACCCCATCTGCGGATTCCGCGCAAGTGCCGCGATCCTTTTCAGCACGGTTTCGACGAGGGCGGTTGCCGCGGCCGGATTGTCTTCCGAGATTTAGGAATGAAGCGCATCCAGATCCCGCAACGACATAGGGGTCCAGCGAACCGTCATGTCCGGAAGATTAATTCTTGCGTAATCGTGCGATGGTGCCGGTTACTTCCGCCTCACTAGCGAACTTTCCGGCGTTGGCTTCGCGAAGGCCTTGGCGGATGTGGTCAATCTGCCATTGGTGAACATCGATGTAGGCTTCGAGCGCCTGATGGACGACGTAGGTCCGGTCGCGATCCAGAGCCGCGGCAATTCCATCAAGAGCCTTGCGGACTTGCGGCTGGATACGGACCGTTATGGTTTCGCGAGCCATCGGCTATCGAATCGGTTCCGGTATGGCGGCGCCATCGGCGCGCGGGTCGGATGCGGCGTAGTTAGTGCCGGTCTTTGAGTTGTGCATAATGGCCTGCCCGCGTCCCATCTCCTGGGTATACTCGCGGCGGATGGCGATTTGGTGGCGGCGCTCGGAGAGCTGCTGCAAGGTGCTGAGCGGGACGCGATCTTCGATCGAAACATCGCAGCCGGTGGAGGTGCGCTTGGTGAAGCGCGGCGCCTCCAGCGCAGCCTGCAGGTTCATGCCGTAGTCCACGAGATTCGAGACGAACTGCGCGTGCGCGAGCGGCTGATTCGCGCCGCCCATGATGCCGAATCCGATATGCAGATCGCCGCGCTCCATGAAGGCCGGGATGATCGTGTGAAATGGCCGCTTTCCGCCGGCCAAGACGTCGGGATGATTGGGCTCCAGCGTGAATCCAGCGCCGCGGTTTTGCAGCAGGAATCCCATGCCATCGACGGTGACTCCGGAACCGAATTCGGAATAGACGCTCTCAATCCAACTGGCGATGTTGCCGTCTTTGTCGACAATGGTCAGATAGGTAGTATCGCTGCCGATTGGTTGACCTGGCGGCACCAGACAATTCGCCTTGTTCGGATCAATCAAGGCCGCGCGCTTGCGGGCGTACTCTTTCGACAGCAACTGCGCTACCGGCACGTCATAGGTGTGGGGATCCGCGTCATAGCGGTGAACATCCGCGTAGGCCAGCTTCATGGATTCGATGCGCTTATGCATTTCGACAGCGCTGAACGCCCCTAGCGGTGACGCCGGAGCTGTCTCCATGATGTTCAACATCTCGAGTGCGGCCATCCCCTGACCGTTGGGCGGCATTTCGTATACCCGCCAGCCCCGGTAATCGATGGAGATGGGATCGACCCACTCAGAAGAGAACGACGCGAGGTCTTCGGCGGTCATGGCGCCGCCCAAGCGGTGCGAGGTTTTCAAAATCGCAGCGGCGATTTCGCCTTTGTACATAGCTTCCGGGCCGTGCTCGGCAACCAGACGAAAGGCGCGCGCCATATCCGGGTTGCGAAATAGATCGCCCTCGAGCGGCGCTTTCCCGCCGGGGAAAAACACCCGCATCGATTCCGGGTTGGACCGGACGCGCGAAGTGATTCACGGCATTTGCCCACGATTCCTGAATGGCCTCGGATACCGGGAATCCGTCTTCGGCGTACGCGATCGCCGACTGGAACAGATCTTTCCAAGGAAGCTTTCCATAACGCTGATGCATTTTCCACCAGCCATCCACGGCGCCCGGAACGGTGAAACTGTGGATGCCTTGCTGGGGCATGGATTTGATTCCCAGCTTCGCCAGGAATTCCGGCGTCAGTCCGCGCGGCGCCGGGCCGGATGCATTCAAACCTTGCAGCTTTCCAGTCTTGGCATCCCAGTAGAGAGCAAACAGGTCGCCGCCCAGCCCGTCCTTCATCGGCTCGACTACAGCGAGGACCGCGTTGGCGGCGATGGCGGCGTCAACCGCGCTTCCGCCGCGCGCCAGAATCTGCACCGCGGCTTCGACGCCAGGGTCTGGCTCGTGGCCGCGATTCCCTGCTGCGTGATGACTTGGGAGCGGCCGTAATTACGGCCCTGGCTGAAGATTAGACCGGGCAAAAGAACCCCGCCGATCAAAAGACAGCCGAGGCATCGAACAGGAGCGATCATCATAAATGCGGCTACCTCACAGAGTAAATTACGCGCACTAAAGACTTAGATCGTTTTTCCCGATTTCATTACAAGTTTGCGCTACAATGAAAGTACCATCCTCGAAGATCTTCAGTAGGCCTCGTCGCCCGTAACAAGGAGAATTGACATGGCCGTAACCCGGACCGCACCTTCTAAGGCCGTCGAGCCTAAAACTCACCGCAGTCCGCGGAGGGTTCCCAAAATCGCGCCGCCTCCGATACTCGAATACGATGCGGCGGCTCATCAAAAAGAGATTGCGCAGGTAGCTTACCGAATCTGGCTCGAACGGGCAGATCGGCCGGGCTCGCCAGAAGACGACTGGCTGAAAGCCGAAGCCGAAGTCCGCGCCAGGTACGTTCGATAGTTCTACTCGGGTCGCGGGCTTTGCCTTAACAGGTAAAGATTTCAGCGGATTGGTACGATAAACAATCACGTCCATGAGTACGGCCACCCTTCACCCCGCGGCTGGCATTTCGCTTTCTGAACGCCTGCCGTCACGGTGGATCATCTCCCGCCGCCAGGATCTGATCTGGTTTATCGGGTCGGCTCTCATCAGCTACTTTGCATTAGGCCTCATGGCGTTGGGTGTGGGAGTCGCGCTGATTCAGTTCATCTGGTTCTTCGGCGTGGACGGGCCGCACGTTCAATCCACCATCACGCGCACTTACTTCGATAGAGCGGAGCGCGCGCGGCTGGGCTGGTATCTGTGGATTCCCGTGCCACTTCTCCTGCTGGGGCCGGCGATGGTGTGGGCCGGGCTGACATCGCTGTTCTTCTTGTTTGCGGTCTGCTGGCAGCAGTTCCATATCGTGAAACAGCACTTCGGATTCGTGATGCTGTACAAGGCCAAGAACAAAGATCGCGAGCGTAGCGATTTCCTCATGGACCGCTGGCTGTTGCTGAGTTCGTTGCTGATACCCCTGGGAATGTTCGTGCTGCGCACCCGGCCTCTGTTAACTCAGGCCGTACCGCTGCTGGCGTGGCTTCCGGCAGTGGCGCTCGGACTCTACGCTGTTCTGGCCGCAGCCTGGGTGGTACGGCAAGCGCAAAAGCTGCGCGCTGGAGCGCCGATGAATCGGCCTAAGCTGGGACTCCTGCTGACCGTGATTCCGCTGCAATGGCTGGCGCTGCTGAGCGCTTCGCACTACGGCCCGGATGGAATCCTGCGGGCGGGCATCGCGCTGGGCCTGTTTCACAGCTTCCAGTACCATCGCTTGATGTGGTTCCACAATCGCAACCGCTACACCGAATCCGGAGCGCTGGAGCGCCACGGACTGGCGGCGCGCCTGGTGTCGAACGTCGGGGTCTACATCGCCATCGCCGTCGGGTTGAACTTGGTGTTGAACTTTATCCCCTCCGCTCTGCTGCCCTACCAAACCGCCCAAGCCGCGGTCTGGGGTGTGGCGTTTACGCACTACTGCATGGATGCGCGCATCTGGCGCGTGCGATCGGATAAAGGACTCGCCGCGGCCCTGCGGATGGCCTAGCGCGAGCCGCCCGGTGTGGCGCGACTGGAGCCATGTGACCCCATGCAAGCCCTTCTCTTCGACATGGACGGAGTGCTGTATAACTCCGAGGAGCCGATTCCCGGGGCGGCCGAGACGCTGGCTTGGGTTCGGAGCAGCAAGATCCCACACCTGTTCGTCACCAACACCACTTCACGCGGGCGCGATGCACTGGCCGCGAAACTGGTGCGCTTCGGGATTCCAGCCAGCCCCAACGAGATCATGACGCCCTGCGAGGCGGCTGCGGATTGGCTTCGTTCGCGGGGGGCAGCCAACGTGGCGCTGTTCCTGCGTCCGGCAGCGCGGCCGGCATTCGATGGCCTGGAACTCTTGCCCGAGGATGCGGAGAGCGGTGCCGATTACGTGGTGATCGGAGACCTGGCAAGCGCGTGGGATTTCGCCACGCTCAATCGCGCGTTCCGCCTGCTGCATGCGAATCCGGAGGCGACGCTGATTGCTCTGGGGATGACGCGCTACTGGAAGGCAGCGGATGGGATTTCGCTGGACGTCGCTCCTTTTGTCGCCGCGCTGGAACACGCCACCGGCCGGAAGGCGCTGGTCCTCGGCAAGCCGGCGCCGGAATTCTTTCAGGCGGCCGCGGATCGGCTGGGTGTTCCGAACGGGGAGATCCTGATGGTGGGGGACGACATTGAGACCGACATCGCTGGGTCGCAATTGGCCGGCATGCAGGCAGCGCTCGTGCGAACCGGAAAGTTTCGGCAGTCGGATCTGGACGGCCCCGTCAAACCGGATGCTGTATTGGATTCGGTGGCGGGATTACCGGCCTGGTGGGCGCGGCAATAGGTTTATGCGGAGACTGCGCCGTTATTGAAACTCTGGAGCGCCTCGGGCTCCCCCGGAAACGCGACGAGAACCGTGTCGAGCTTGGTGATGCGCAGCAGGTCCGCAATCCGTGCAGGAAGATTCATGAGCTTCAGTTGGCCGCCGTCTTTATTCATGCGGGCGTAAGCGCTGGCCAATTCTCCCAGCCCGGAGCTATCGATAAAACTTACTCCGCCAAGTTGAGGAGAATTTTGTTGGCGCCCGTTTCGCGCAATTTAGCGATGGCCTCACGCACCGCGGCCGAGCCATCGTTCAGAACAATGCGGCCCGCCAGATCGATGATGGCTACATCACCCGCATACCGCACCGATGCTTCAAAACTCACCCTTGCCTCCTGGAGGTCCGGGCAGCGACGAGGGCTGCCGGGATTGCCGCTAGTATAGCGAATCGGAGGCGGCAAAGATCGGGATGGAGCGTGGCGGCCGAGTACGATTCCGGGTTTCTGGGACAATAGAAGCGCACCCAACCCATTGGAGACGTTTTGCTCAAGCAGATTACCGTGCACGGGGCACGGCAACACAACCTGAAGAATATCGACGTGGCGATCCCGCGCAATACCCTCACCGTGATCACGGGGCTGAGCGGCTCGGGCAAGTCCTCGCTGGCCTTCGATACGATTTACGCGGAGGGACAGCGGCGCTATGTGGAAACGCTGTCTCCGTACGCGCGGCAGTTCCTGGATCAGATGGAGCGGCCGGAAGTGGATTCGATCGACGGGCTGAGCCCGGCGATTTCGATTGAACAGAAGACCACCAGCCGCAGTCCGCGCTCGACCGTCGGCACCATCACGGAGATCTACGACTACCTGCGCGTGCTGTACGCGGCCATCGGCGTGCCGCACTGTCCCACTTGCGGACTGGAGATTTCGCGGCAATCGTCGCAGCAGATTCTGCAGCAGGTGATGACGCTGGGGCCGCAGGAGCGGGTGATGATCCTGGCGCCCATCGTTCGCGGGCGCAAGGGCGAGTATCGCAAGGAGCTTGAAAAACTGGCGCGTCAAGGATTCGTTCGGGCGCGCGTGGACGGCGTGCTGCGGCCGCTGGATGAAGAGATCACGCTCGATAAGCGGAAGAATCACACCATCGAAGTGGTGGTGGACCGCCTGCTGATCAAGCCGGAAGTGGAAAAGCGCCTGGAGGCGTCGATCGAGACCGCGACCAAACTGGCCGACGGGCTGGTTCTGGTGGCCCAGGTGGATGGACCCGAGCGGTTGTACTCGCAGAAGCTGGCGTGTCCGGAATGCGGAGGAAGCGTGCCGCAACTGGAGCCGCGTTCGTTCTCTTTCAATAGTCCGTTTGGCGCATGCGAGACGTGCACGGGCCTGGGTAGCCGTTGGAGTTGGGATCCGGCGAAAGTGATTGTCGACCCCTCGAAGCCCATGCTGGACGGGGCGCTGGGGATCGGGGGCACGTCGACGTACGTGACCGGCGATTTGAAACTGCTGGCCGCGCGCTTGAAGATTCCGATTCAGAAGCCGTTCGAGAAGCTGCCGAAGAAGGCGCAGCAGGCGCTAAGCGAAGGACTGATCGCGGCGCTGGATCAATACTACGAGCAAGAAGACGTGAGCGAAAATACGCGCGAGTGGCTGCTGCAATATCAATCGGCAGCGGTCTGCCCGGATTGCCACGGCAAGCGGCTGAAGCCGTCGAGTCTGGCAGTGAAGGTGAAGGGCGTGGGCATCGCGGAGTTGACGGGGCTTTCGGTGACGCGCGCGCTGGAGACAGTCAAGAAATGGAAGCTTGCCGGACGCGAGGAGCAGATCGGGAAGCGTCCGGTGGATGAAGTGCGGAACCGGTTGGAATTCCTGGTGGGCGTGGGGCTCGGGTATCTGAGTCTGGAGCGTTCGGCGGCGACGCTATCGGGCGGCGAAGCGCAGCGCATCCGGCTGGCAACGCAGATCGGCTCGAAGCTGCGCGGAGTTCTGTATGTGCTGGACGAGCCGTCGATCGGGCTCCATTCGCGCGACAATGACCGATTGCTCGATTCGCTACAGAGCTTGCGGGATCTGGGCAACACGGTGCTGGTGGTCGAGCACGACGCCGAGACCATTGAGCGCGCCGATTACGTGATCGATCTGGGTCCGGGCGCCGGCAGGCTGGGCGGGCAATTGGTGGCGCAGGGCACGCCGAAGGAGATCGAGCAAAACGTCGATTCGCTCACCGGGCAGTATCTGGCGGGCACGCGAGTGATCGCGCTTCCGGCCAAGCGGCGCGTGCCGGGTAAGCGGCGGATCGCAATTCAAGGCGCGGCGGAACACAATCTCAAGAACATCGACGTGGAGTTTCCGCTGGGATTGTTCGTCGCGGTGACGGGCGTTTCGGGCAGCGGAAAATCGACGCTGGTGAACGATATTCTATACCGCGCGGCGGCCAAGGAAGTATACGGATCGCGGGCGGAGGCGGGCGCGCACACCGTCGATCGAAGGTCTCGATCTGCTGGACAAAGTGATCGAGATCGACCAGGCGCCGATCGGGCGTTCGCCGCGTTCGAACCCGGCCACCTACACGCAGGTGTTCACGCATATTCGCGACTTGTATGCGAAGCTGCCGGAATCGCGGGCCCGCGGTTATAAGCCGGGGCGATTCAGTTTCAACGTCAAGGGCGGCCGCTGCGAGGCCTGCCAGGGCGACGGGCAGAAGCGCATCGAAATGAATTTTCTGCCGGACGTATACGTCACCTGCGATGTGTGCCGCGGGCGGCGCTACAATCATGAAACGCTGCAGGTGAAGTATAAAGACAAGTCGATTGCGGACCTGCTGGAAATGCCGGTGGAGGACGCGCTGTCGCTGCTGGAAAATATCCCGCAGATTCGGGCGAAGCTGGAGACGCTGGTCGAAGTCGGGCTGGGATATCTGCATCTGGGGCAGTCCTCAACCACGCTTTCCGGAGGCGAGGCCCAGCGCATCAAGCTGGCGCGCGAGTTGAGCCGGCGGCAGACCGGCAAGACGCTCTACATCCTGGACGAGCCGACCACCGGGCTCCACTTCGAAGACGTGCGCAAACTGCTGGACGTGCTGCACAGCCTGGTCGAGTTGGGCAATACTGTCGTGGTGATCGAACATCATCTGGATGTCATCAAGACCGCCGACTGGGTTATCGATCTGGGGCCGGAAGGCGGCGAGCGCGGGGGACACGTAGTCGCGTGCGGGCCACCCGAAGAAATTTTGCGCGTGGCCAAGAGCCACACAGGGCAGGCGCTGAAAAAGGCCTTGCGCGGCGGAAAAGCGGCATGAGCAAATACGCCCATGAGTAAATACACCGAAGAACCGCTATCGTTCGACGGGCTGAAGACCGTTCCCATCGGCGAACGCGGTGGGAAAGTGCAGATCGAGCACTTCGCACGGCCTTACCAGAAGGGCGACGGCGTCGCACGGCTGCTGGAGTCGATGCCGAAACTGCTCGCGGCGGATGCGTTCCGCGGCGTGATCGATGCGTTGCGGCGAGCTAAGCAACAGAAGCGCGCGATCCTATGGGGCATGGGCGGCCACGTTGTGAAATGCGGGCTGGCCGACGTCCTGCTGGATCTGATGCGGCGCGGCTGGGTGACGGGTTTCGTGATGAACGGAGCGGCGTCGATTCACGATTTCGAAATCGCCATCGCGGGGCAAACCAGCGAAGACGTGGAAGCTGTGCTGCCGGATGGCCGCTTTGGCGCGGCGGAAGAAACCGGGCGGGAAATGAACACGTCGATTACCGAGGGAGCGCGCGACGGTATCGGCATGGGTGAGGCGCTAGGGCGACGTTTGGAAAAACTGGCGCGGCCGGAGTTCGCAGCACACAGCATCCTGGCGTCCGCGTACCGGGCCAACGTTCCGGTGACGGTGCACGTTGCGGTGGGAGCGGATACTCCGCATACACATCCGGCGGCCGATGGACCGGCGATCGGCGCGACCACGCATCATGATTTCCGATTGCTGTGCTCGCTGGTGCGCGGGCTGAACGATGGCGGCGTGTATTTGAATGTGGGTTCGGCGGTGGTGTTGCCGGAGGTGTTTCTGAAGGCTGTGTCGGTGGTGCGCAACCTGGGCTATCCGCTGGCGAATTTCACCACCGCGAACTTCGATTTTCTGCAACATTACCGGCCTAAGTTGAATGTGGTCGAACGGCCGCACGCGAAATCCGGCGGCCATGGATTCGCGCTCACCGGCCATCACGAGCTGATGATTCCGCTGCTGGCCGCGGCGCTGATTGAGGGTGAAGCCTGACGACCGCGATGCCAGAACGCCGCGCGCCGGTTTGGGATTATCTGGATCTGGCACTGTATTTAGGCGCCGTTTTACCGTCATGGCTGCTGGCGGCTCATGCTTTCACAGACCGGCCGATTGCTAGCGCCGCGATTTTTCTTTAGCGACGCGGTAAGAACGCTGGTATTTCAGTCGTTCATGTACGTCTTTCTCGTAGGGGCCCTTTATCTGGTGATCGTGTGGCGATATCACGAGCCGTTTTGCCCTCATTGGGATGGACCTTCCCGATTCCGCATGCGTTGTTGGTGCTGGCGGCGGGGCCAGTGCTCAGCCATCGCGCTTTCCGCGCTGGGAGTCCTGCTACGCGCACCCCTGGATAGCTCGCAGATCGAAGTTCTGATCAAGAGCCGGGCGTCGCTCGCGGCCATTATCCTGTTCGGAGTGGTTCTGGCGCCGATTTTCGAAGAGATGCTGTTCCGGGGATTCTTGCTGCCGCTGCTGGTGCGGTCCGTGGGGCCGTGGCCGGGAATCGTGCTCACGGCGGTTCCATTCGCGCTGCTGCATGGCGCGCAGAATCATTGGGCCTGGCAGCCAGTGCTCCTGATCGGAATCGCGGGGATCGCGTTCGGCTATGTACGCTATAAGACGGGTTCGACGACCGCGGCCTTCCTCATGCACTCCGCCTACAATGCGACAGGCTTTTTGGGGTACACGCTGACGCACTGGCAGACGCTGAACTAGAGGCCGCGATAGCTGACCAGTTCGACTCCGGACTCGGCCAAGGCGGCGCGGACTTCCGGGGCAGTGAGAGCGCGCAATTCGCGCTCGCGGCTCTCCTTCAAACGGGTGCGGGCGGCGCGGAGTTCGTCGCCGCAGATTCCGGGATGGCACATGAATTCGGTCGATCCCTCGGGCAACGCACGAATCAACTGCGCTAGTTCCGCCGCGTTGTAGCGGCCGGTGATTTGGAATCCCGCAAAGTGATCTGTAGAGCGGCAACCGTGGCCGGCCAGCACGCGCGCGAAACGGCGACGCACGACGCCCAAAGCCTGACTGGTGGCACGCTTGGCCCATCCGATCCCGGGCCGTGTCGCCGACGTGAGCGGCAAATCGAAGGGGCGGCGCACCCAAGGGATCCTGTACTCCTCCGACAGGCGCGCCACGGCGTCCAGCACCGGTGGCAGCAAGTGCGTGTGCTTGTGGGTATCGAGATGCGTGGGATCCAGACCGGCGTCGAGGATGCGCCGCACTTGCGCGCGCAATTCTTCATAAATGCGAATGCGGCCCAGCAGCATCGCACGCGCAAGCTGAGCCACGGTGATGGGAAATGGCGGCTCGCCGACCAGGACCAGGTGAACGCCAATATCGAGCGCAGGGTTTTCCCGAGCCAGACCTACGGCGTCGTCAAACGCGGCGCCGGTGGCCATGAGCGTAGTAGAGGTGAGGATGCCGTTGCGGTGGGCTTCGACAATTCCTCGATTCACGTCGCGCGCGAAGCCGAAGTCGTCGGCGTTAACCACCAGTTTGCGCACGTCAGAACAGGCCGAGCTTGATGCGCAGGAACTTCTTGGGGTTGGCGCGAAAATCTTTCATCAGACCGTTGACCTCGCGAGTGGTGCTGTCGAGATTCTCATACAGCGACGGGTTCACGAGCAGTTGCCCGAGCGTGCCTTGACCGTTGTTGATCTTATCGAGCAGGGCGTCCAGGCGGCCCATGGTGGCAAGGAGCTGATTGTGCAAGTCGTCGCTAGTGAGAAGTTTGCCTGCGGTGCCCTTTCCCTGGTTGAGGCCGGCCAATAACTGCCGCACATCGGCGATGGTGGCGCGGGTGTCGTCGTAGAGAGCGGGGTCCTTCATCAGCTTGCCGATGGTGCCGTCGCCTTTCTGGATGCTGTCGGTCAACGTGTCCACGCGGGCCAAGGTCCCGCGCAGGTCATTGTAGAGGCTGTCGTCATGCATGAGCTTCCCGAGGGTGCCTTGCTGGGAGTCCAGGGAAGCGATCACGCGATGGGTTTCGTCGACGATGCCAATTACTTTATTGTAGAGCTCGTCGTCGGAGAGTAACTTGCCGATGGTTCCGTTGCCCGCCTGAAGCTGGTCGAGAATGGTGTCGAGTTTTTTGAAAATTCCATTCAGGGAAGCGAGAGTGCTGTAGCCTTGCTGGACTACGTCGTCGAATTCGCGGGTGTCCAGGCTCTTGATCTCGGCGCCGGGCTGGATGGTCATGGCACTGCGGCCCTTTTTGATATTGATGTACTTGGTGCCCAGTAAATTCTCGGCGGCGATGGCGGCCTGCGAATCCACCGGAATCGCAGGAAAGTAGCGGTTGTCTATATCCAGCGTGAGGCGCACGATGCGGTTAGGTTCACTCGATCCAGAAAGACCGATGTTGGCAACCTTGCCGACGGCGATCCCGTTGAGCCGCACCGGAGCGCCGTTGGCGATAGCGGCGGAATCATCCAGATAGGTATATACGTCGCTGCGCTTGGTGAACAGACCGGTGGAACTGGTCATGAGGAAAACCAGCACGGCTAGTATGCAGAGCGCCGAGATGGCCAGCAGGCCGACTTTCAGTTGGGCCCATCGTTTCTTAGTTTGTAGCGCCATAGATCCCTAGGAACTCCCCGGACGCGCGAATTTTTGTATGTACGAATCAGTGCTGGCGCGCAATTCAGCTTCCGAACCTTCGAAGAAGAGGCGGCCCTCCTGCATGACGAAGAACCGGGTGGTCAATTGGCTGCTCTCCGACCGCTCGATTTTCCCACTGCTCGGATTGTAGCGAAAATTGGCCATCAGGTGCCCGTCCTGGTAGCGGTGCGTGACCATGATGGTGGCGGTATTGCGCATATCGCGGCCCTTGATAATCAGGTTGATGATCAGGTTGGCAGTGATCGGGTCGAGGCCCGCGGTGGGCGAATCGTAGAGCACCAGTTGCGGCGCGGTCACAATGGCGCGGGCAATTCCCGCGCGGCGGCGCATGCCTCCGGAAAGCTCGCTGGGGAATTTGTCGAGGGTGTGCTCCAGTTCGACGAAACTCAAGGACTCGCGGACGCGCCGGTCCACTTCTTCGGGCGGCGGCGCTTGGCCATTCTTGTGCGCAGTAGATTGATTGAGCAGCGGGTAAGCGACGTTCTCGGCAATGGTGAGCGAATCGAACAGACCGCCTTCCTGAAACAAAATGCCCACTTTACTGCGCAGCTCGTACAATTGGCTTTCCTTGCGGCCCGTGACTTCTTCGCCAAACAAAGAAATATGACCGGAATCCGGCGTGATCAGGCCAACGGCGGTCTTGAGCAGCATGGTCTTTCCGCTCCCCGCCGCGCCCAGCACCACCCGCGTCTCGCCGGCCCGCATGGAAAAAGAAATGTGGACCAGCGCGGGCACATCGCCAAAGGCGAGATTCACGTCGTCGAATCCAACAGCCACCGGAGGTTGCACGGGCAAAGGTTCGGCGAGGGTCATGACGTTCGCTATCCCAGATTCACGAACAGCGGATCCAGCAGGGATGTGATGATGAAGATCCAGACCGAGGCCACCACGACTGCCTTCGTGGTGGAGCGGCCGACTCCCTGCGTGCCGCCGGTGGTGTTGATGCCGTAAAAGCAGCCGACCAGAGCAATGACAATCGCGAACAGAAACGGCTTCAACAGACCTTGCGTGAGATCGTTATATTCGAGCGCGCGCCAGGCCGAGCTCCAATACTGCGAGGTAGTGATGTTCAGCATGCCGTAGGCGATGAGCCACCCACCGATCAGCCCCAGGAAATCCGCGATGATGGTGAGCAAGGGGAGGACCACGGCCATGGCGATCAGACGGGGCGTCACCAGCTTCTGGATGGGGTCCGTGCCCAGGGCGCGCATGGCGTCGATCTGCTCGGTAACGCGCATGGAACCCAGTTCGCTGGCGATGCCGCTGGCGTTGCGCCCTGCTACCAGCAGAGAGGCCAGCACCGGCCCCAGTTCGCGCACCAGCGTGATGGAGACGATCTGTCCGATTTGCCCCTGCGCGCCGTAGGTGGCCAGCGCGCGCGACATCTGCAGGGCCATCACTACGCCGCTGAAGAAACCGATCAGGCTGACGATGAACAGCGAGCCGACACCGATGGCGTCCATCTGCAATAGAATGTCGTCGGCGTAATGCGGCGAGCGGAAAATGTTGCGGATCGCGCGGCCGCTCAACAACAGAAATTCCTGGAACGTCCCAACGGGACCCTTCAGAAAGTCGAACAATCAATGTCTCCTGGCGGCAAGGATACTGGCATGGTTGATGTTAATATGAAAACGCAAAATGAAGGGCCTCACCGATATCCCCGGAATCCTAGTCGGCCATGCATCCGATTATGACGGATTGACGGGCTGCACGGTGGTGCTGTGCGAACGGGGCGCGGTGGCCGGAGGCGATATCCGCGGATCGGCGACCGGGGTGGACGAATGGGACGTGCTGAGCCCGATGCATGTAACGCCCGATGATTCACGGCGTGGTGTTCTCGGGAGGCAGCGCGTTTGGCCTGGAATCGGCCAGCGGCGTGCGCCGTTTTCTGGAGCATAAGGGCGTGGGATTCAGGACCGGCGCGGGGCCGGTGCCGATTGTTGTGGGCGCGATTCTCTACGATCTCGGCTTCGGCAAGAAGGGCGTGCGGCCTACGCGCGAGATGGCGGAAACGGCTGCGGCGGCTGCTAGCGACAAAGCGGTGGTTGAAGGCGCGGTGGGCGCGGGAACCGGCGCAACCGTGGGCAAGATTCTGGGCATGAAGAATGCGATGAAATCCGGCGTCGGATCATGGACGGTAACGCTCGATGGCCAGAATGCCGGCGTGATGGTATCGGCTCTGGCAGTGGTGAACGCGCTGGGCGATGTGCGGGATCCCGCGAACGGCAAGATCATAGCGGGCGCGCGCAAGACGGCTGACTCGGCTGGACTTTGCAGACAGCGCACGCCTGATGAAGAGCATGGGGCCGACGGGCTTCACGCGCGAGAACACGACTCTGGTGGTGGTTGCGACCAACGCCGCTCTCACCAAAGTGGAAGCCACCAAGCTGGCGCAGTTGGCACAATTGGGTATCGCGCGCGCGATCAATCCGGTGAATACCATGTCGGACGGCGATCTGGTGGTGGCCATGTCTTGCGGGACTTCCCGCGCTCCGATTGACGCGCTGGGCGTGGCCGCTTCGGAGGCGGTAGCGGAAGCGATCCTGCGCGCGGTGCGCATGGCGCCGTCGCTCGGCGGTTTGCCGGGGCTGAAGAAGTAGGCGCGGCTTGCCCGAACTGCCCGACGTCGTGGTTTATATCGAGGCGCTCGAAAAGCGGATCCTCGGACAGCGGCTAGAAGCAGTGCGGATCGTAAGTCCGTTTCTGCTGCGCACCGTCGACCCGCCGATCGAAAGTACGTTCGGCGAAATCGTGACTCGCCTGCGAAGGCTGGGTAAGCGGATTTGCATCGGCCTCGAAGGCGATCTCTGGCTGGTGATGCACCTGATGATCGCAGGCCGTCTGCATTGGCGGGCGCGCGGCGCGAAGGTGTCAAAACCGCGGGGCTTGGCGGCGTTCGATTTTGCCAGTGGGACTTTGCTCCTGACGGAAGCGGGATCGCAGAAACGCGCGTCGCTGCATGTGGTGGCGGGCGAGGCGGGACTGCGCGCGCTCGATCCGGGCGGCTTGGAAGTGCTCGACACGGATTTGGAGCGCTTTGCCGCGGTCCTGACCTCCGCCAACCATACTTTGAAGCGGGCGTTAAGCGATCCGCGCCTGTTCAGTGGAATCGGCAACGCCTATTCCGACGAGATCCTATTTGAGGCGCGGCTCTCGCCTCTGGCGCTCACCCAAAAGCTCCCGCGAGAGGAGATCGAACGGCTGTTCATGCGGCGACGCGCGCGATGTTAACTCGCTGGGTCGATCGCCTTCGCGAGGATGCGGGCGACAGCTTCCCGGAAAAAGTCACGGCGTTCCGCGAGGGCATGGCAGTGCATGGACGTTACAAACAGGATTGCCCGCGATGCGGTGCGAAGATCCAGCGCATTCGTTATGCGGCTAACGAGACGAACTACTGTCCGAGTTGCCAGACCAACGGAAAGCTGCTTGCCGATCGCGCGCTTTCGCGCTTGCTGCGCGAAGATTGGCCCAAGACACCGGAGGAACTGGAATCGCTTACCGTGCGTTCGGCGCAGTCCCCAGGTTGAGTGGATAGCGCAGGGGCGCGCTCGCGGCTATTTCGGCATGAGGAATGAGCCGGATCGACGAAGTCTCGATCGCGTCGCGAATCTCTTTGTAGGCTTTCGGCTGGCGGTCCTGCACCAGAATCGGCACTTCGGCGTAGTTGACCATACTCATGACCAGATCGCCGGAATTCGCCGGGAGTTGGCCGATCAGCCAGGACCAGAGCGCAGAGTTATCTAGGACCAAAGATCGTCGTCACTGCAAAATTTGGGTCTGGGACTTAGCGGAACTTTCAACCTAAGTCCCAACCAGGATCGGAAATCAGAGTGCCTGGTGGCTTCGGCCTTCGTGGTGGCCTCATGCACTGCTTGATGGATTGCCTCGCATTCGTTCGTGATCCCTTTAAGCCCCATGAAGCGTAGGAGATCACGTTCGAATTCCTCGGCGGTGTGAAGATGGATCTGCATCATGGGGCATCACGCGGCGGCAGCAATTCGAATCGGAATCCCGTGGTTGGCGAGCACCGCCTCGACGTCTTTCTTCATCAGGCGCGAAGCGTCGTAATCCACGGTAATTTTGTCGAGCGACGGAGCCACCTGGACGCGCGCCATGCCGTAGGTCGCGTGCACTTGGGCAATGTTATCGAAGTCATCGTCTCCCAGTGGTCGCGTCAGATCGTAGTGCAAAGTCACTTTCGTCATCGTTTTATAAAGGATATCAGTCCGGGTTGGAATCCGAACTGTTTTCCAGCTTCCACAGAATCTGGCGCAGCATCCCCAGCCAGACCTCAGCATCGTGCGCGTTCAATTGCAGGCGGCGCACCAGGCGGCGGATCTTGATCTGGGTGGAGCCTTCGACGCGGGCGTGAACGTAACCGGAATGATCGAGGATGGTTTCGAGCAATTCGGTGATGCGCTCCAGGTGAGCCGCGGCTGCGGGGCGCTTGCTATCCGGCGCGGTTTTGGCGGCAGCAGGTCTGCGAATGATCTCGTAGAGACACACCGCGACCGCCTGCCCCAGGTTCATGGAGCCATGTTCCTCGCGCGTGGGAATGCGCATTAGCCAGTGGCAGTGCGACATGTCTTCATTCGACAAACCGAATTTCTCGGAACCGAATAGCAGGGCCACCTGCGCGGCCGGCGACGCAGCAAGTTTCCTGGTGATGAGTTTGCCCCCGTACTCCAGACGCCGCAGAGGATGCTCCAGTACACGAGATCCGATGGCGGTAGTGCCGACGACTAGCGCGCAATCGGCCACGGCTTCGGCGACCGAAGCATATTCGCGGGCTTGTTCGAGAACGGCGTGCGCCTTAATGGCCGAGCGGGCTTCGCGGAAGGCGACGTGGTACGGATTCACCAGACGAAGCTCGGAGAATCCGAAATTGCTCATGGCGCGGGCGGCGGCTCCAATATTGAGAGGATTGCGCGGGGAAATCAGTACGACTTTGAGCGGGCTCACGGCGTAGTGCGGCTGATCCTCATCGCGGCGGACAGCGTCGAGAACTCCGTTGATGAACGCGACGGACTCCTCGCCCGAAAACTGTCGCGCGAGCTCAAGCGCTTCGTCGATCACCACCGCGGGAGGGGTTTTCAGCTGGTTCATTTCGTAGGTGGCCAGGCGGAGAATGTTGCGATCGACGACCGGCATGCGCTCGATGCGCCAATGCGCCGACTTCGCGCTGATCCGCAGATCGATTTCGGCCGAGCCGGCCGCGGCGCCGCGCACCAGAGTCTCCATGAACTCGTCGGGAGGAGTGCGCTGGGGATCGTCTTCCTCGGAGCCGAGAGTTTCATAGAAGGAAGAAATGGCATCGCCGATATCCTGCTTGCGCTGATCCCACAGAAACAGAACTTGCAAGGCGCGCTGGCGGGAGCGATGGCGAGCAGGCATAGCTAGAACCGCGCCATCTCGATCGCGGTCATAGCGGCGTCGAAACCTTTGTTGCCTGCGGCGCCGCCCGCGCGAGCTTCGGCCTGCTCCCAATTGTCGGTGGTGAGGACGCCGAAGATCACCGGCACGCCGGTTTCAAGGCTAACCTGTTGCAATCCGCGCGCTGCTTCTCCGGCCACGTAATCGAAGTGCGGCGTAACGCCACGAATCACTGCGCCCAGCGCGACAATAGCATCAAAGCCGCCGCGCCCGGCCAGCTTTTTCGCCGCGAAGGGAAGCTCAAAAGCTCCGGGAACGTAGAAGACCTGCTGGCTCTTCGCGCCGGACTTGGTGAAGGCTTCGCGCGCGCCGGCCAGCAACTTCTCGGTTATGGCGCCGTTGAAACGCGCCACCAGGATCGCGAAATTGAGACCGTTCGCCTCTAATTTTTGAAAGTTGGGAGAATCCGCGGACATCGTGGGATAATTGGTGTTCCGGCACCATCTTACCTCAATGGATCCATCTCATATCCGCAATTTCTCTATCATTGCGCACATCGATCACGGCAAATCGACCCTTGCGGACCGCCTTTTGGAGTTCACCGGCGCGCTCAGCCAGCGCGAAATGATGGCGCAGGTGCTGGATTCGATGGACCTCGAACGCGAGCGCGGCATCACCATTAAAGCTCACGCGGTGCGCCTGGATTACAAAGCAAAAGACGGGCAGGATTATCAGCTCAACTTGATCGACACGCCGGGCCACGTCGATTTCAGCTACGAAGTTTCGCGCAGTCTGCAGGCGTGCGAAGGAGCGCTGCTGGTGGTGGACGCATCGCAGGGCGTAGAAGCGCAAACCCTCGCGAACACCTATCTGGCACTGCATCACAATCTGGAAATTATTCCGGTCATCAATAAGATTGATTTGCCGTCGGCCGAGCCCGAGCGCATTCGCGAACAGATCGAGAGCGTGATCGGATTAGACGCCAGCGAAGCGGTGCTCGCGAGCGCCAAGAACGGCATAGGGATCGAAGAGATTCTCGAAGCGGTCGTGCACAAGGTTCCGCCACCCAAGGGATCGCCGGACGCGCCGCTGCGCGCGCTGATCTTCGACTCGTGGTTCGATTCCTACCGCGGCGTGATCATTCTGACGCGCGTGGTCGACGGCCGCGTGCGCAAGGGCATGAAGATCCGCTTGTGGAACAACGGCAGCGTTCACGAGGTGGAAGGCGTCGGGTATCAATCGCCCAAACCGATCCCCTGCGATGAACTGGCGGCAGGCGAAGTCGGATTTTTGTTCGCCACCATCAAGACGGTTTCGGACGCGCAGATCGGTGACACCATTACCAACGATGCGAACCCGGCGGCCGAACCGTTGCCCGGTTTCGAGCCGCTGAAGGCCATGGTGTTCGCTGGCCTGTATCCGGTGGAATCGCACGAGCACGGATTGCTGCGGGATGCGCTCGAAAAGCTGCGATTAAACGACAGCGCGTTCACCTTTGAGCCGGAACATTCCGCGGCACTGGGCTTTGGGTTTCGCTGCGGTTTTCTAGGCTTACTTCATTTGGAGATCATTCAGGAGCGGCTGGAGCGCGAGTTCGAGATCGATCTGATCACCACCGCGCCGGGCGTGCGCTATCGCGTCACGGCTACCAACGGAGACGTGTTCGAAATCGACAATCCGCAGAAGTTCCCGGACCCGTCCGAGATCAAGGAAATCGACGAGCCAATTATCGACGCCACCGTAATCACGCGCGAGGAATATCTGGGCGAGATCCTGAAGCTGCTCGAAGAGAAGCGCGGCACTCAGAAGAAGTTTGAATACATTGGCTCCGGCCGCGTGCTGCTGTTATATGAGATGCCACTGAATGAGATCGTGCTGGATTTCTACGACCGCTTGAAGTCGGCTTCGCGCGGCTATGCGTCCCTCGACTATCATTTGTCCGGTTACCGGCGGTCGGCCTTGGTCAAACTAGACGTGTTGGTGGCGGGCGAGCCGGTGGATGCGCTGTCGATGATCGTCCACAAGGAATTCGCGTACGAGCGCGGAAAAATACTGATCGAGAGACTGCGCAAATTGATTCCGCGGCAGATGTTCGAAGTGGCGCTGCAGGCAGCGATCGGCAACAAGATCATCGCTCGCGAAACCATCGCGGCCATGCGCAAGAACGTGCTCGCGAAATGTTATGGCGGCGACATATCGCGCAAGCGCAAGTTACTCGAAAAGCAGAAGGAAGGTAAGCGGCGGATGAAGCGCGTGGGACGCGTCGAAATCCCGCAGGAAGCTTTCCTCGCGGTGCTTAAAGTAAGTACTGGCAGCGACAGCGATTAGGACTGACGGTAGGATAGTTTCGCGCCGCTAACCAACAACCTTCGGGTATGGCAATGAGCCTATCCGGCAATGCTCGTTCATTGTACTAAGAGTTCCTTACGTCTTCGATTCGCGCCAAAATTACTTCGCCGACTGGTCGACCGTGGTGAGCCTGGGATCAATCGTGCTGACGTTTGTGTTCTCGGCCCTGGTCGGGGTGTCGTTCGGATATTACCCGGCGCGCAAGGCCGCTTTCATGGACCCGATTCAAGCGCTTCACTACGAGTGACGGCCGGCAAAGCCGGTCACTGACGGTAAGTGTCTTTCAGAAGATCGTCCATAGTGAACAGGCGGCCATTCGCGATCACGCGTTTCACGTGATGCGCGTTGGCGATATCCTCCAGCGGGTTTCCTTCAACGATCACGAGATCGGCGAGTTTCCCGGCTTCGATACTTCCGGCGTCGAGGCCAAGCGCCTTGGATGAATTCACGGTCGCGGTCCGCAGCGCCTGGTAGGGAGTCATGCCCGCCATCACGTAGCCCTCCAATTCGCCGTGAAGGTTGAAGCCGTTGGGCGTGTCAGTGCCCGCGACGATAAGGCCGCCGGCGTTCATGACGTCCATCACCATCTTGCCGGCTCCGGATACACCGCCCAGTGCGGCGCGAACCGGGGGATGCTGCACCAGATCCTGCATCCACTGCGGATACAACTTGAAACGCGGGTCCTGGCGCATGGTGGGCTCCATTGCGAAGAGCCTATCCATACCTGGATTGGAGATCATCGGGCATAGAATCCTGCCGGACTTGCCGAATATCTGGATCACATCTTCATAGCTGCGCTGCAGCGTTGCGATCTTGGGCGAATAGCCGCGGCGGCTGGTGGCGTCGGTATGCTCGGTGCTGTCCACGCCGACAAACGCCGCCGGATAGATTTCGTGCGTGGCCACGGGGATGCCGATGCCGTGGGCAAATTCCACCATCCGCTTTTGCTGCAAGTCGGGCAAGCGCACATAGCTCTTCAACAGATCGAGCTGCAAGTCCTTCGCGCGCTCCAATTCCATCTCGAGGTGAGCCGGGCTCGAAATCGCAATGCCCATCTTGTAATAAGTCCGCAACCACTCAAACAGCCAGCCGGACGCATAAACCCGCGGCCCGGGACGCACGCCCGCCTCATTCGCTTCGCGGTCCTCGGCGGCTTCATAGGGTGTGTTGCCGGGACTGCGCACCGTAGTGATCCCGAACGCGAGCCACGCGCGGCCCTGCGCTTCGCCAAAATCTTTCTGCAGGTGCGAATGGTATTCGATCAGGCCCGGCATGACATAGAGATTCGAGGCAGTCGCATCGACTACTGTCGCGCCATTCATGCTGAGGCCTGCCGAATGCGGCGCTACGCTCTTGATGCGATTGCCTTCGATCACGATATCCACGTCGTTGCGGGCGCTCAGGCTGTTCCCGTCGACCAGATGCGCGGCGTGAATGACGATGCGGCCCTTCGGCACGTCCGGCGTGTACTTCAGGTCGAGCGGAATCGTCTTCACTTCGCCGGTCTCGATATCGACCGACTTCAACTGGTTGCCCAGCGCCTGGTAAAGAATGCGTTTCGAATCGCCGAACCAGCTCGGCGCGTGGGCGCTCTCGGTGGTCACATGGCGCGGCGGTCCCAGCGGTTCGCCCGACGGCGAAACCGGCCATACCGCGAGCACGCCTTCGTAAATCGCCGCCATCTTGGTGCCATCCGGCGACCACACCGGCCCGCATTCGCCGCGTGAGTCGATCGAAAGCGTCGGCACGGGTGCGTACCATTTGTAACCGCCGCCCTGCGCAGACATGGTCAGGACCTGATTGGTCCCCTCGCGGAAGCGCTTCGAATAGGGCGCTACCATCGCCAGAGCTACAGTCTTCCCATCCGCCGACCAGGTTGGCGTTCCGGGCGCGAACAGCGAGTCGTGAATCTTAGTGACTTGTCCGCTCGCAACATCGACCACCGAAACATTGGACTCGCGCCACATCGCATCGACGTCGAAGAAGGCGATCTTCTTGCCATCCGGCGACCACGCTGCGCCCTGCGGCTGCGTCGTTATGTGTGTGAGCTGGCGGTCGCGGCCGGTCTTCATATCGCGGATCCACAACTGGAGAAGGCTGCCGCCCTTGTCGGACGAGTAGACCAGTTGACTGCCATCCGGCGACCATGCCGGATCGGTGTCCAGATATTTATCTTTCGTGATATTCTCCGGCTTCCCGCCCACCGGCATCACGTAGATATCGCCCACGGCAGCGAACGCTACCTTTGTTCCGTCAGGCGAGATCATGGGCCGCACGATGCCCAATGCCTGGCGCGGGGTGGTCGAATCAAAGTCGCGCTTATGCGTGTAAAGCGTCGGGGTGACAACCAGGGTTGCCTGGAAATCGATGGTCTGCGCGTCGCCTCCGTTCACCGAGCGCTTGCGGATTTTGCCGTCGGAAACATAATAGAAATCCGTTGGCGACGCCCAGGAGGCACGGAACGCGAATGCATTCTCACCGCCAGTGAGCGGTTTGCCATCCGATTCCAGGCGGCTTCCGCGATCCGCATCAGAGTGATATACGATCTGGCCGCTCGGCCCCCAAGAGGGCGCATCCACATGGCCAGCCGCCGTCAGAACCTTGCGCTCCTTGGCATCGGCAACGGTCACCGCCCACAAGCCACGCCCGCCATCCCTGGTCGACGCGAAAGCGATCTCCTGATCGTCGGGCGACCAGCTCGGCATGTAGTCTTCGGCCGGATTGGTGGTCAGTTCCTTGAACGTTCCCGTCTTCAGGTCCAGCACCCAGATGTTGTAGTCGCTGCCGAGCGGATCGCCACGGTCGGAAGAAAAGGCGATCTTGGTTCCGTCATGCGAGTAGACCGGCTCACGATCGTCGAACGGTCCCCAGGTCAGCTTGTGCTGGTGCGTGCCATCCGGCGCAATCGCCCAGACGTCATAACCACCGTCGCGATAACCAAAATAGGTGATCCACCTTCCGTCGGGCGACCACGTCGGCTGCCGGGCATCGTTAAACAGATCCGTAATGCGCCTCGCCGTGCCGCCGGTTGCCGGGAGGGTCCAGATACTGCCCTGCATATCGATGGCGAGAGTCTTGCCGTCCGGTGAAACAGCCACCGACATGGATGTCCCTTCGCTTACCGTCACGTTCACCGGCGGCTTGACGTTCTGAGCGGCAAGGGTGGTGGCGGCGAGAGCGACGACAACAGTGAAGTTCACGGTCTGCATCCTATGGGTCCAGCGGATCCTGCGGGTCGGCCTGGAGCGAATCGAGGGTTGGACGAAACTCCAGGTCGAAGGGCGACGTGCGGCCAAGGATCTGCTGGGGCGCGTAGCCCAGTTCATCCATGCAGCGCTTGTCAAATGCAGCACTCTCGATGTTCTGGCTTTGGCCCGGGTCGGTAGTAACCAGGGCTTTCTTATCGAAAGGCATGCCGTAGCGATACATCAGGCGCGCAGCGTTCCGCATGTTGGTAGTAGTGTGGCGCGCATGCGGGTCGATCAGGATGGCGTCGGCGGGGACGCCAAATCGCGTCATCAGATCCCGCTTCATCTCGATGGCTTCGGCGAATTCGGTTTGCGAGGGATGCACGAAGCCTCCCGACACCAGCAGGAAAGGCGCCTTCCCCTCGCGGAAACGTTTCACGGCAATCTCGTCGCGGAGTTTGCCCTCCGGCGAGAGCCGGAATCCCGGCAGATCGTTTCCGGCGCCCGGCACCACAATCACCGAGTAGGGATACTTCGTCCAATCGACCGATTTTATACGCCGGTACGCAAGCGCGTTTTCACCAGTCTCCATCGGCTCAAAACGGCCAGCCTCGTCGCGATGGTTCAGCCACATAAGCTCCAGCGCGAACCGCATCGAAGGCGAAGAGAACAGGGCGAGGTTCGCGCGATTGTCTTCCAGCATCGCGGCAAGGTTCTGCACGATGTGGCGCCAGGCATCGGATTTCGCGTCGTAAGTAATGGAATCGATCGCCGGGTAGCGCGGCGCCTTCCCCAGGCCATACACATCGATGATCCGGTTTATTCCATGAATGCAGTCCTCCCACGCGTGATCCAGAAGCTGGTCTCCGCCGAGGCTTTGATATCGAACGTACATTCCGCTTTCCCGCAACGGTCCATCAGCCAAGCGGCGCAAGGCCGGCGAAGTCCGATACAAAGCCGCCAGCGCGCGAGCCGCCTCTTTCGATTGCGCGTCGCTCCACTGGAATGCGGCGGCGTAGCAATCAAGATCGAGATCGCACGTCTTCGCTGCCTTGTCGAGCGCCGCCAGCCGTTCTGCTGCGATGCGCGCGAGCGCCGGGTCGGCCTTCACAGCGTCCCGGACATCGGGCGTCCGCTCCAGCATGGAAAGCAGATAAAAATTCTTATCCTGAACCGGAGCCTCCAGCCGTACTGGCGCGTGAACAGGTTGAGCGGCGGCCGCTAAGCCGGGCAGGCTCGTCAGCAGGTAACAGACAACCAAGCTTGAGAGACTGCGCGGCGTGCTCACCGGCCGGCTCCCTGAAGAGCGGGAGTCACGGCTTTCGTGAGGCTTGCGTCCAGCGCGTCGATGAAATCGTCGACATCGCTCCGGCCGATATTCAGAGGAGGCGAAATTCGGATGACATTGCCGTCGATGCCACCACGCCCGATCAGCACGCGGTTCTCGCGCGCCGCTTCCATCACGCGCAGCGTCGCGGCCGTCGCGGGCGTCTTACTTTTGTGGTCTTCCACCAGCTCGATGGCCTGCATCAATCCCATACCGCGCACATCGCCGATTAGCGGATGCTTCTCCTGGAGTTCCAGCAGCTTATTTCTCAAATAACCGCCGGTCTCTTCGGCGTTGACGCCCAGGCGCTCGTCTTCGATCAAATCGATCACGGCCTTTGCCGCAGCGGTGGGCACGGGCCTCCGCCGAAGGTTGAAATCGTCACCTTCTTCACGCTGTCAGCCACCTCGCGCCGCGCGGCCGTCAGCCCGATAGGAAACCCGTTCGCCAAGCCCTTCGCGCTGGTGATAATATCCGGCGTGACGCCCCAATGTTCGATGCCCCACCAGCGGTCCCCGGTGCGCCCCCAGCCGGTTTGCACTTCATCGCTGATAAACACGCCGCCGTGGTCGCGCACCAGCTTCGCGACGATCCCGAAATACTCCTTGGGAGGCGTTATGAATCCGCCCACGCCCTGGATCGGTTCCGCGATCATTCCCGCGATTTGCCCGGTGGTCGTGGTGCGGATCAGTTCCTTGACGTCTTGCGCGCAGCGCACCTCGCAACTGGGGTAAGTGAGCCCGAACGGGCAGCGGTAGCAGTAGGCGTTGTGCGCGAACGTGATACCCACTTGAACGGCGGGGCCCACTCGCCAGTTCCCTTGCCCGGTGACACCCATCGTCAGCGACGAACGTCCGTGGTAGGAATGCCGCAGCGCAATAATCTCCGACGACCCAGTGAAACAGCGCGCGGCCAGGATAGCTGTTTCGTTGGCCTCCGTGCCGCTCGAGGTGAAAAATGACTTCCAACCTTCACCCGGAGCGATTTCGGCGATCTTTTTCGCCAGTGCCGCTTGCGGTTCGGTTGCAAACACTGTGGAGACGTGCTGCAGCTTATCCACCTGGGCATGCACTGCAGCGTTCACGCGGTCATTGCAGTGGCCGACGCTGACCGTAAGGATGCCGCCGAAGAAATCCAAATATTGGTTGCCCTCCGCGTCCCAGACAAATTGATCCTTGGCGCGCGTGAGCACCAGCGGCTCGCGATAGTAATGGAACACCGCTGGGAAAAGGTGCTCCTGATTCGCCAGAATGATTTCGTCTTTGGTCACACTGACTCGAAGTCAGTCTAGCATGGCTCGCCCAAACCACTTTCGCGGCCGGCGGCCACACATTGGACTCTGGCGCCTGTTTGTCTCTACGATGACCTACGCGCTATTTCGATGCGTACCGTTTTTCGCGTCGCGAATGATATGTTCCGCCGCGCGAAACGCCAGCGCCTGGATCGTCATCGTCGGGTGGTTGCGGCCACCGGTGACAAGGTTGCTTCCGTCCACGATAAACAGGTTCGGCACATCGTGGGCTTTGTGGAACTTGTCGACCACCGATGTCTTGGGATCGTTGCCCATGCGGCAGGAACCACGATTGTGCGCGCCACCGTGGCTTTCGGCCACTTTGGGAGCCCAGACTTTCTTGGCTCCGGCAGCTTCCAGAACTTCGATAGACTTCTGGCGGAAGAACTCCATGTTCTTCACGTCGTCAGGATGCGCCGACGACGTAATGCGCATGGCGGGCAGACCCCACTCGTCCTTCACGTCGGGGTCGAGGTCGACGCGGTTCGTCTCCAGCGGCAATTGCGAGACGAAGCATGTGATCGTCATGCGATGATTGGCCTCTTCTTGCAGCGCCTTCTTGTATGCGGCGCCCCAGCGCGGCGATCCCGGCGACAGCCCGCCGAGTCCCAATTCCAGCGGGGTCAGGTATCCGCGAGCGGTCATGCGTCCGCCGCCGTAGAATCCGCGTTTCGGATCCGATGGCACGTAGTCCACGATGCCGGCGCCGGAAATCACACCCTTATATTCGTTCAACGGATGCTCGAATAACGCACTGGCGCTAGCGCCGTTGCCGAACATGACATATTTTCCAACCACGCCGTTGGAGTTCGCCAAGCCATCCGGGAAACGAGCCGATTTCGAGAGCAGCAGCAGGCGAGCGGACTCCGTGCCGTTGGCGGAGAGGATTACATTCTTCGCCTTCTGGCGCACTTCGCGCTTCTGGGCGTCGAAATACACCACGCCGGTCGCGCGTCCGCTGCTGTCGACCGTGATCTCGCGGACGTAGCTCTTCACGCGGAGCTCGCAGCGGCCCGTCTTTACGGCAACGGGCAATACTGTCACCGCCGAACTGGAACGCGCTTTCACCTGGCATCCATACCCGGAACAGATTCCGCAATTGACGCACGCCTGCCGTCCCATATAGGGTTGCGAAATGATCGCTAGCGGCCCGGGCACCACGGTTAACCCCAACTTCGACGCCGCGGTTTTCATCAGTGCGCCCGAACTCTTCAGCGGCATGGGGGGCACCGGATAGTCTTTCGACATCGGCGCGACGAAGGGTGAATCGACGCGCAGCCCGGATATACCCATTTCCCATTCGGCCTTGCGTGTAGTAAGGCTCCAGTTCCTCGTAAGTGATGGGCCAGTCGGCCATACCGGTTCCCGAAGGGATGGTCTGATCGTAGGACGCTTCCCGAAACTCATAAGGAAGGTGCCGCCAGCTGCTGCTGCCGTAGGTCACCGTGCCGCCGCCCACTACACAGCCATAGCTATGGTTCCCCGCGACTGCCTTTTCCTTGTCGGTCTTGCGGAAGGTGTTGCGCTGCTTCTGGGGATTACTCATCAGGCGATCGTCATCGCTAAGATTCCGTTGCAGCCACTCGTCCTTGTTGTACTCTTGCTCGCGGCCGAACTTTCCCCAACCGCCCTGCTCCAGGACGATCACGGAAAAGCCGGCCGTCGACAGCTCTTTCGCCATAATGCCGCCGGCGGCTCCGGAGCCGATGATAACGAAGTCAACGTCTGCTGATGGCCGATACTGTTTCATATTTTCCCTCCCCGGTTCGCCGACATTTTCAGGTATTCCGCGTCATAGTAACCAAACGGCGCCTTGTGATTCAGGGAGCCGTCGTAGCCGATCAACTGCCAGCCTACTTTGTTGTGATTGCCGCCATCTTCAGGCCGCGCAAAGAATCCAATCACGGTATGCGTGCGGACCAGGTTGAAGAACGGCGTCTTCTCGATTTCAGTAAGCACTTTGATCTGCTGCTCAGAAGTGAGCGCCGAGAATTTACCGGCGTTCGGATAGAGCTGCTGAGTCTTCGCCTGAAGATCCGCCAGCCCTTGCGTGTAGACCGGCTGCCTCTTTTGGTCGAAAGTCGTAAGCGCGCGGTCAATGAAGTACAAGCAGCGGGCCTCCCGTGCGCCAGGGGTATCATCGGTGGGGATGATCTGGTCCGCTACGGCTTCGATCTCCGCAGCTTGCTCCGCGGTGAAGAAGGCTAGTTTGGGAGGCGCACCGCCTTCGTCCGACTTGCTCGCGTATTGTTGCGCCGAAAGAATGTCATGGTAGTGGGCCGCAATCCACGCGGCGTTCAGGGTTCCCGCCGATTGGATCAGGAATGACCGTCGTGATTTTGCTTTAGTGCTCATGTAATCTCCCTTCCTGCTTAAACTTAGCTTTTGCCCGGCGGAAGCCGGCGCCGAAGCTTTAACGTTTCGCGTACTTCGTCACCCCGCGCAGCGTATTTTCCGCCGCGTATAAATTGCCCAAGGGATCGGCGACAATGCCCTCGCCCGCCGCCCCGTCCGGGTTGTCCGTTTGGTGACCAGGCACGAATGCGGTCACCTTGCCGTCTTTGGCGCTGCCGATACGAATGCCCTTCTTCCATCCCGGGTGATTCGCGGCGGTCGAATCGGCGTCGATCACATACAGCTTGTCGTTCTTATCGATGTATAGACCGCTAGGACGCCCAAATTGCGGCCACTGGTCAAGAAACTTGCCGTTCAGGTCGAAAATCTGCAGGCGGGCGTTCCCGCGGTCGCAGACAAACAGCCGGCCCCTGGAATCGATCGCCAGTGCGTGTGCGTTTCTAAACTCGCCCGGGCCGGTGCCGAGCTTTCCCCACTCCTTGATGAACTTCCCGTCCTTGGAAAATTTCACGATGCGGGTTATGTAATCCGGTGGCACTTTCGGATTCTGGCCCGAATGCCCATCGGCCACGAAAATATCGCCGTTCGGGGCCGTAACCACATCCGACGGTTCGTTGAAATGATCCGGGCCGCCGCCCGCGACGCCCGCTGTCCCGAGCCGCATCAAAACCTTGCCATCGGGAGAAAGCTTGATGACCTGGTCGCCCTTGGTCCCGTCTTTGCTCGCTTGCGCGTCCGCCACCCAGACGTTGCCGTCGCGATCGACATGCAAACCGTGGGGGAATACGAACAGTCCCGCGCCAATGCTTTTGATCGGCTTGCCTGTCGCGAGATCCAACATATGAATGGGCGGGAGGTCCGAGGTCTCGCAGGAATTGACGCCGCAGCGATCAATCGCCCAGATTTCATTGTGCGGGCCGATCTCGATGCCTGCGGTCGAGCCCCAAGTTCTGTGGTCTGGGAGAACGGCCCAGTTCCGAACGGCGGCTTGGTATGGATCGGGAAGACCGGCTGCGGGGTCGGTTGCTTCCGCCGCATGAACAGCCACTGCCAGCCCAAGGTAAAGAAGGGCCGTCGTACTCCACCACAATCCTAGCTTTGACAACCGCATTAGCAAGCCACCCGTTAGATTACTCCAACTGAGGGCTGTGCGCCAGGGGCGTAAGCGAACGGGTGAGGCGATGCGGGTGAGGAGATGCGCCCGCGAGTGCTCACTTCCCGTAGGTGACGGTCAGCGTTGCCTTGGCGAGGCTATTCATATTTGTCATGAACCCGACCAGGGCCGCGCTGGATTGATCGGTAACATCGATACGCTCAACCTTTAACGCATGCAGCGTGAAGATGTAACGGTGAGCCGGCCCGGGTGGCGGCGCGGCTCCGCCATAGCCCGGCGCGCCGAAATCCGTGCGAGTCTGCAGAGCTCCAGCGGGCAACCCCTTCCCGCTTCCGCTATCCGCTGGAAGCTCTTTCGCCGTGGACGGGATGTTGACGACCACCCAGTGCCACCATCCCGACCCGGTCGGGGCATCCGGATCGTACGCTGTGAGGACAAAACTCTTGGTTCCTTCAGGCGCGCCTTCCCAAGCCAGATGCGGAGAACGGTTGCCGCCCGAGTAGCCCATTCCGTTGAACACTTGAGCCTCGGGCATCCGTCCACCCTCTTTGAGATCGTTACTCCACAGGCGAAAACTCATCAGTAATCCTCCCTTGAACTGGACCCATCGCGCGTCCAGGTTCACCTGGACGACGCATCGTGGCGACACTCTTTGACAGAGTTCATTCCATCACTTGTACCACTGATAACAACGTTGATGCTGGCAGTTGCCATAGCGACGTATACTACCTCTCATGCGCCGACTACTCGTTATCCTGACCGCGTCCATTGCGATGGCTCAATCCCCTGGTGGCCCGCAGCGCAGCACCTTTGAAGGACAGCCTGCGGTCACGCTATCGAATGACAAGCTACAGATGACCGTGATGGTGCAGGGCAGTTCGATCGCCAGCCTGGTCATGACGGACGATGCCCAAAAGCTGAGTCCATATTGGAATCCGGCGCGCCTGGCGCGAGAGGTGGGACGCACCGTTCCGGCCACAGGATCCTTGGGCCATTTCGTGTGTGTCGACGGGTTTGGACCGGCATCCGCGGAAGAGCGCGCAGCGGGCCTGCCCATGCACGGCGAAGCGCACGTTACAACTTTCCAGGTGAGCGCGGGCATGGAGGCCGGCGCCAGTTCCTTGACCTTCACCGCAAAATTACCAATCGTGCAGGAAGTCTTCACGCGCAGTTTCCGCATGGTGGCGGGTGAAAACGTGGTGTATGTCGATAGCCAGTTGGAGAACTTGATGGGCTTTGACCGCCCCGTCAATTGGGCAGAGCATGCGACCGTCGCTGCGCCTTTTCTCGAACCGAACGTCACCACAGTGGAAGTCTCAGGTTCACGCTCGCAAACGCGGCCGTATGTGGAAAGCCCGGCACCGGGGAACGGACAAAATCCGACCCAGCGACGGCTGACCTCCGGGCAGGACTTCGCGTGGCCCATGGCTCCAGGCCTGGACGGAAAAACAATTGACATTCGCGCGACCCCAGAGCACCCGCACTACCTGGATCACACCGCCACTCTGCTCGATCCCTCGCGGAAATTCGAATGGGTGGCGGCGTTCAACTCCGACAAACGGATGATTCTCGGTTATGTCTTCAAACGTGAGGACTACCCGTGGGTCCAGTATTGGGGCAGCTACCCGGCGGATACCCAGGTTGTGCGCGGCATGGAATTCGGCACACAACCGTATGACCTGCCGCGGCGCGAGATCATCACGGATGGCCCGATGTTTGGTACGCCCGTATACCGGTGGCTTCCGGCGAAATCCAAGATCGAATCGCACTTCCTGCTGTTCTACGCGCGCGTGCCGGAGGGATTCCAGCACGTCGACGACATAACGCTGGCAAATGGCCGCATCGTCATTCAGGATCGGCGCGCGCAACGACAGGTCACGCTGGCAGCATCGAGGGGATTATAGCGACGCGACTCCACGCGCAACATTCAAAGACAGGCGGCGGTAAAATCATCCAGACCATTCGAAGACCAAGTGCCTGGAGGCCCGATGAAAATCTGTCTGTTGGTAAGCTTGCGTGTCCGTCGCGTCCAGAAGCTGATTCCTCATTCGCAGACGCCGTCCTCCAGCGCTGGGCGCTAGGCTGAGCGAGCGAGATAAGAGAATTGGGTGACGTCAATGGCAGAGGCGCCACCCAGGGCTTTGAAATGCTGCCGGTTTCTGGTGAGACAGCATTCACGGCCTGCGGCTAGTGTGCCGCGCGCCCTGCTTTGATGCGATAGACCAAAGACCTCTCAAGTACTATGACTTTTCCCATCAACGGGAGTAGCTCACCCGGCTACCTGCGCGCATAATCCTGCTGATGCCAAAAGAATGCCGTGAATGCCGGACCGTCGCGACTGACGAAGAAGGATATTGTGACGCTTGCGGAGCGCGTAACTTCAAGGGAGCGCCAAACCCGCAGGCGGAGTTGAGCTTGTTGAACTGGTTCTCCGTTCTGTTCATGCTCGGCTTGATCGCCTTCTCGTATTGGTTCTTCGTCTGGCGAGTGCCGATAAAGTAAGGAAGTGGGCGTTGTTCCGACCGAAGCCAGCCGCGGTGCCTAACGGTGCTAGCGTCCCGATCGCAGAAGCCGTGTGCGCAGCACGCTATTGAGTCTTAGCCCCGTGAGGCGGATACTGGAATTTGTCACGGCGCTTCTTGCCGTGACGGAGGACCGCACACCATGGCTGCAACCGCTTCCACCATGCTCGAACTGGGTACGAGAGCCCCTGAGTTCGCACTTCCAGATGTAGTTTCCGGCAACGCAGTGTCGCTCGCCTCATTCCAAGGCAAGCAGGCGCTACTAGTGATGTTCATCTGTCATCATTGCCCCTTCGTAAAACACATCAAATCGGAGTTAGCCCAGCTTGGGCGAGACTACGCGGCGAAAGGAGTCGGAATTGTCGCGATCAGCTCCAACGATCCCAGCATCTCCGCTGACGATTCCCCAGAAGGCTTGCAACGGATGGCCACCGAATGGGGGTTCAACTTCCTGGTCTGCTACGACGAAACGCAGGCGGTCGCCAAGAGCTACGCCGCGGCCTGCACTCCCGATTTCTATCTGTTCGATCAAAACCGCAAGCTGGTGTACCGGGGCCAGCTCGACGACAGCCGCCCCAGCAATGGGAAGCCCGTAACCGGCGCGGATCTTCGAGCGGCGATCGACGCGCTGCTCGCCGGCCGGCCGGTGAATCCGGACCAGAGAGCAAGTCTCGGCTGCAACATCAAGTGGAAGCCGGGGAACGAACCCGCGTACTATGCTTCAGCCGTCAAACAATAAGCTCGTCTTGAGGGTGTTCCATGGAATCACACTTTACGCGACGCGACTTGCTGAAATGCTCCCTGGGGACACTTATGCTACCTGCCGTTGAGATATCGTCGGCCGCGACTGCGGGCTCGTCCGCTCTTCTGCTGGATCAGGTATACCGGCAGCACGACCCAGGCGCCGGGCACCCGGAGAGGCCCGAGCGCTACGACGCGGTCACACACGCGCTCAATGATGCCGGACTAACGAAATCGATGGGCCGCATCGCCCCCCGTTTCGCAACTGAAGACGAGATCGCCGCCTGCCACAGCCGGGCCTATATCCAGACCGTGAAGCGCGAAATCGCAGCCGGCGCGCACGAACTCAGCACCGGCGATACCAGCGTTGGTCCGCGCACCTGGGACGTCGCACTCCAGGCGGTCGGCGGAGTCTTGAACGCGGTGGATGCGGTAGTCAACCGCCAGGCAGTCAACGCGTTCTGCGCGGTGCGTCCTCCCGGCCATCACGCCCGGCCCGAGCAGGGGATGGGCTTCTGCGTATTTAACAACATCGCGCTCGCCGCCCGTTATGCGCAGCGCAAGCATGGTATCGAACGCGTGCTTATTGCCGACTGGGATGTTCACCACGGCAACGGTACGCAGGACATTTTCTACGAAGACGGCTCGGTATTTTTCTTCAGCGTCCACCAGTCGCCCTGGTATCCCGGGACGGGAAGGGCGGACGAGACCGGTGCAAACAAGGGCGCGAACTGCACTATGAACTGCCCCTTTCCCGCCGGTTCAGGGCGCGAAGAGATCCTGGGAGCCTTCCGCCAAAAACTCAAACCGGCAGCCGAGGCGTTCAAGCCGGACCTGGTCTTGATCTCTGCGGGCTTCGATTCCCGCAAAGACGATCCGCTGGGGCGCTTTACGCTTGCCGACGAAGATTTCGCCGAGCTGACTTCGCTGCTATTAGAGGTCGCCGATAAGCATGCGGGCGGACGGCTGGTATCCGTGCTCGAAGGCGGTTACAACTTGAAGGGACTGGCTTCGGCTGCAACGGCTCACGTCAAGACTCTGGCGCAGTAATGCGATTCGCGCTTCTCACCCTACTTACTGCCTGGTCGCTCAGCGCTGCCTCGCTGCCGGAGGCTGGCCGGTGGGAAAAACAGGCCCGCCACGTTACCATCGTCCGCGACGATTGGGGAATTGCACACGTCTTCGGCAAATCGGATGCCGATGCCGTGTTCGGAGCGATTTACGCCCAGGCTGAAGACGACTTCAACCGCGTTGAAACCAACTATCTGACCTCGCTCGGGCGCACGGCGGAAGCCGAAGGCGAATCGAAGATTATGCAGGATCTGCGCCAGAAATTGTTTATCGATCCGGTGGAGCTTAAGAAATTATACGGACAAAGCCCAACTTGGCTGCGGAAGTTGATGACCGCCTGGGCCGACGGTCTAAATTTCTACCTGGCGAAGCATCCCGCGGTGAGGCCGCGCATCATCACGCACTTCGAACCATGGATGGCGCTGAGTTTCACGGAGGGCAGTATCGGCGGCGACATCGAGAAGGTGGATCTGAATCAACTGGAGGCGTTTTACGGCAAAGGGCCGGCGAGCCGGCTTGAAGAACGGCCGTACACGGGCAAGCCCGAAGAGCCTCGAGGTTCCAACGGGATCGCCATCGCGCCTTCCAATACGAAGAACCATCATGCCCTGCTGTTGATCAACCCGCATACGTCGTTTTTCTTTCGCTCCGAATTGCAGATGGTCAGCCAGGAGGGGCTCAATGCATACGGCGCATCCACCTGGGGCCAATTCTTCCTGTATCAAGGCTTCAACGACAAGGTGGGATGGATGCACACCACAAGCGGCGTCGATGCGATCGACGAGTACCTGGAGACCGTCGAGAAAAAAGACGGAAGCTGGATGTACCGATTCGGCGGCGAACTGCGGCCGGTGGCCGTGTCGGAAATTGTGGTGCCGTACAAGGCCGGGGAGAGGTTGGCCGAGAAGAAGTTCACTGTCTACCGCACGCAGCACGGGCCGGTGGTTCGCCAGCAGGACGGCAAGTGGGTGAGCTTCAGAATCATGCAGGAGCCGGTGAAGGCTCTGGAGCAATCGTATCTTGCGTACCAAAGCCAAAGACTACAAGTCGTACAAGAAGACGCTGGAACTCTTCGCCAACTCCTCGAACAACACGGTATTTGCTTCCGCGCAGGGCGACATCGCTTATTTCCACGGCAACTACATCCCGCGGCGCGACACTAGCTTCGATTGGACCAAGCCGGTCGACGGGAGCAATCCTGCAACCGAATACCAGGGGTTACTCAAAATAGATGAGGCGCCCAACCTGCTGAACCCGCAGAGCGGTTGGCTGTATAACTCGAACAACTGGCCGTGGTCGGCCGCCGGGCCAAGCAGCCTGAAACGGGAAGATTATCCGGCGTATGTGGAGACTGGCCGATTCGAATCCGCTCGCGGCTTTCATGCGCTTCGGGTTCTCGAGCAATAGGCACGATTTCACCTTGGAGTCTTTGCAGGCGGCGGCCTTCGACAGCTACTTGCCGTGGTTCGAAAAAACCGTGCCGGCGTTGTTGAAAGCATGGGATGCAGCGCCGGCGCGATAGCTCGACCAAGACATTGATCGCCGAGCAGATCGCTCTGCTGCGCGCTTGGGACTATCGCTGGGCGGCGGACTCAGTGCCAACATCGCTCGCGGTTTTCTGGGGCGAAGAGATGCAGCGCAGAGTTGGCACCCCGGCGCGCGCCGCGGGTACTTCGATTGAGGAGTACGTCGCGACCAAGGCCGGTCCCGAACAGTTGTTGCAGGCACTGGCCGTGGCGTCGGACAAAATCAAAAGCGATTTCGGCATCGTGGAAGACGCCATGGGGCGAGATCAACCGCTTCCAGCGTTTGACTGACGACATTGTGCCTTCATTTAGCGACGCGGCGCCCAGTATTCCGGTGCCCTTCACGTCCTCTAACTGGGGTTCCCTCGCGTCATTCGGAGCGCGCGCTTATCCGGGAACGAAGAAGTGGTACGGAACCAGCGGCAACAGCTTCGTGGCTGTAGTGGAGTTCGGCGATAAAGTTCGCGCGTTGGCGGTGACGGCGGGCGGAGAAAGCGGCGATCCAAAGTCCAAGCACTTTAACGACGAGGCAGAGCGCTACGCCACAGGCAACTTGCGCGAAGTTTACTTTTACAGGTCACAGCTGACCGGTCACACGGAGAGGGAATACCATCCCGGCAGGTGATTGTGGTGCGCCCGGAGGGACTCGAACCCCCGGCCTACTGATTCGAAGTCAGTAAAAATATCCTCATCTGGAATCACCGACTATAACTTACTTATTTTCACTAGCAATAACTTACAGGCTCCGATATAATTCCCCCTAACCGGCCATTTCTGGACAAAAAGTACCGCCCGGAGTACCGCCCGGCCAGAAAATCAGTTGGAGGGAATATGAAAGTTCACGGGATCCGAAAGCCTGACACATCGGCGCCTGTCAAAGTGGTCGAGGCGAATCAGAAAGCCGTCGATGCCCTCCCCCTCAACAGCGGAACTTGGCGCGTCAATGGCGTGCCAGGGCTATATCTGCGCTGCAGAGCGCGCTCGAAATCATTCTTTATCCAGCGGCGCGTCAAGGGAGATCTTGTTAAGGAAACTTTGGGCGAGCTTTCCGTGAAGCGCGCGAAAGAGAAAGCAATGAAAACCTGGAGCGGGATGAAGACGAAGCCCGCTGCCGGTGACGTCACCACACTTGGGGACGCGATCGAGCTGTATCTCTCTGACAAGCCGCTCGCAGAGAAGACTTGCGACAATTACCGCTACAACCGGGACCACTACTTAAAAGAATGGACGAATCGCAGCCTTCATGACATCGGCAACGATCGCTCCGGTGTTCGGGCACTTCAGCGTTACATCAAGAAGCATCACGGTCCAGCAACGAGCAACCAGGTAGTACGTCTGCTGTCCGCCGTGTACCGATGGCATCGTAAGATCGACCCGGACCTTCCCGAGCCGCCCACAACAGCCGTAGAAGTTGACAAGATCGCCGCCCGCGATTGGGCGTTTACGCCCGCGGAACTCGCGTCCTGGTGGTATGTGATCGAAGAGAAAAAAGACGGCGATAAAATTGAGCGCATCGAGCGCGGCGTCAAGACACTCGGGACGATAAAACGTATGTGGTGGCTGACCGCGCTGCTAACCGGCGCGCGGAAGGGCAGCATTGAGGCACTGAAGTGGGCGGACCTGAACCTTGAAAAGAAGGTGATTCACTTTCGGACAACGAAGGGGAACCGACCGTACTCGGTCCCGATGAACGATACCCTTGCCAAAGTGTTCGCTCACTACCGGGCAGCCGGCGACGTGCCGCCATCTGAGTGGGTGTTCCCCTCGGTCATCTTCGACGGGAAGCACATCGTGGGCGTGAAGAATGTGAGGGAAGGAGTCGGGCCGGCGCATCGCTTGCGCCACACCTTCAGGACGACCCTTGCAGAGCTTGGCGCCACGACCGATCAAGCCCGAATGCTTATGGGGCATAGCATGGGCGGAGATGTTTCCCGCGGCTATATCACCGCGCCGCTCCTTGTGGAGTCGTTGCGGCCGATCACGAACACAGTCGGAGATCAGTACGTGAAGATTCTGAAATTGGCCGTGGAGTAGCTAAAGACCCATTGAACTGGTGGGAAGGCTAAGAGCAATCGCTGTAAGATAAGTTCTGAGTTTTCAGAAGTTCTCGAATAGAGTTGAAAATTACTGAGAATTTCTAAAAACTTTTCAAAGTGACAGATAGCTGAAATCGCCGGATACTCAGGGTGAGATGCAGCTAGAAACACAAAGAATCGCGTACAGCGCCGCGCGGGGCCGGTGGGTCACCGAGAGAGCTTACGCTGAGTGGCACGGCCTGTCAAAACAAACGCTCACCAACTGGCGATGGCGCGATCGTAAGGCCGGACTCGCGGAGGCGGCTCCTGGTTTCCCGCGATATAGAAGATTTGGGCGGGCGGTGCGCTACTGGCTACCCAACGAGGATGCCGTATGATCTGGGCTGCGGGCCCTGCTTCGAGGGCGAGCAGTCCTCAGTTGCCATTTCGGGCGTCGCACATCTTTGTACTTGGTGATAACGACGCAAGATACACCAACTTTCGAAAGCCAAGATTAGCTCCGAATTTGGGAAAACCAACTCTCGTCGACTCTTGGTGCGAATCAGCAGACTGCCCTACCCGAAGCCGCAACTAGCGCACCGACAGGCAACGGACATGAGCGGTTCAGATGACAAGCTGAGAGATACGTGGACTTGGGCCAAGCGGCAAGCAATCGGCAGGATGGACCTTTCATTGGGGGCACGGGAGTGCTGGCGCATGCTAGAGGGCTTTCCGCCAGGTCGGTGCTATCCAACTCATTATTTTATTGCCGAAACTATGCTCAGGAGCCCGAGTGCGGTTCGGCGGTACCTTCGTGAGCTGAAAGAACGGGGTTACATCAAAATTGAGGAGCGGTCTGATAAGCGTGGCCAGATATCCAATGACTACATCATACTTGACCAGCCGGATCTAATCGCCCGCGCGACGCAAATCTTTCAGGAGTGGGCGGCCAAAAATGTTTGACTTTTTTCCCTGCTGTTGTGTTGTGCTCGGGTGGCCGAACGGCCGCGACCCCCTATTCACATCTGACCAGGGGCCCCTGTTCACTTCTGGCTATGGCCCATGGTCGATGTTGGCAAGCCCGGGTGTTCAGATTTGAACAACATATCTACTTAGGAATATCTACAAAGGGATCTTCTCACGACAATCTACCAACGGCCTCGCGGGAAATTCTTTTGCGCTTTTTTTCAAAAAACATCCGAACCAAACATTTTCGAACCAAACGTTAGCGGTATACGCGGCGTTTGGGCCAAGGCGCGGAGACAGAACTTCAGACGTCCACTTTGGAAGATCTGAGCTAAAGATTTCTTATATGGGAGATTGAGCGCTTCAACGGATTAGGGGTTAATGCGAGTCTGGACAGGCTGCCGGGTGAATGGCACTTCTTTACAATTGGTCGGGAGAACCGTGGAGCACAGAAATACGCTTAGGTTCCTAAACTCTGGTTCTAACCAAGATTGGAAATTCCAACATTGGATTCCGCGTACGAGCGGCCGGCGCCGCGGGGTTCGCTAAATGCCAGGAGACCCGCCGTGACGCGCCAGCGAGCGCCCCACAGCGAGCCTGGTGGCATCGAAGGACGATCGCGGAATGCAAATTTGGCCAATTGGTGCGTGGTAGTGACCGCGGGGGCGATTGCGAAAACGCCGCTGTTGATCAATGCCCCAAGCAACGAGGCGGAGTTTGAAACTCAAGACGAACTCGTTTCGGAGATAACTGGCGAGGCCCCTTATCCAAAACAGACTGGCTTTGAACTTCTATCGTGTGGTTGCTGCGGATTGAAAACCAAATGAGACCGCGAAGAATCGTCGAGGAGAAGATAGCGCCTAGCCGCAGATTGACACCCTTCACGCAATCTAACCGTTCACTTTAAGTCGCACGTCCTACACACTTGACAGCGTTGCGCGGTGCACGTAAAATTAAGAGTAGTTAGCTCGTCGCTCACCTCGGGAAGCGCGTAAGGCATGCAGTACCAGCCACCGAAGCCCATCCTTTTCAGCCCCGTCCCCAAAAATCAATGCACATTGCCGCTTCAGGTCTAAATCGACACCTGCACCCGGACATCGAGGTGCGCGTTTACAACGCCGACGGTAGCCCCTGGAAGAACCTCAGAGGTTCTGACGTTCAGATCCTCGTTGACAGGCAACTGATTGCCGGTGGGGTCGGTTCCCGCAGCCGCTTGCGATATGTGACTCTGAATGCGGCGCCTGACGTAGCCGAAATCGAGCTGGAGCGCCAGCAACGTGCAAACCTGATTCGTGGCAAGCTGCAACACAGCCAGGCGAGTCAGACGTGTGTCCGCGATCCGCAGGTTGCTGTCCGCGATGGCCGGATCGGGACCTACATGACTTATCGGCATGTGCGCGGCTGGGCCTTCTCGCTAGCAGAGCGATTGCGCCAGGCGCGTTATGACGCCGAGCGCCGGCAACTGGCAACGGCATGAGCATCGCATAGGCCCAGATTCGCCAGATTCCAATTCCATTACTGGAATTGAACCCTAACGAGCTCCAAGCGCGAATTCACCGACCTCGAACGTGGCTTTCAGATCGTTTAGGAAATCTCAAATGAATCTTCTAGAAGCCCAATCCCGTCAAGAACGTACTTCCCGCTCGGCTTCAACGGATGTCCTTTTCTCGGGCAAGCGCAACTTGCGTCGAAAGTCCACATCGATGCGGATTCGAGTACTTCGGAAATGGTGGAACCTGCGACCGCTATTGTATGGATGGTTACAGGAGTTCCGCAGTTCTGTTCGCCGCATAACATCACTAAGCGGATTGCGCGTTTATCAGACTGGGATCTGTTACGGCCCGCTTTGGTGTCCAAAGGTTGGATTTCCGAAGCTTGGTACGCAGACACTAGCGTGCATTCAGGACACGCGGCAATTAAATGAAACGCGCCCAGCCGTGAGCCTTCAGGACCTTCAGCTATACGTAGACGGATGGAAGCAGGGAGCAGAATGGGTCCGATCACATTTGGACAATAATGGCACTTCTGAATGATGTAGGTGGTGCTGAGATTCACGGGCCACCATTCTACATCTTGCCTTGCCGCTGTGTCCGTTCAAGCGGTGGAAGCCGAGGGCCAAGGGTCCACGCCCAACTGATGTTCTCGGAGACTGGCCCGTCGTTCAGTAACCCATCGCCTTCTTTAGCTTTTCAACCAAGCGCTGGGCGACTTGGCGTTCACCGCCTCGATGCGCAATATTGAAAAACAGGTGCCTATCTCCAGCCTCGTCGGACCAAAGGGATGTCGCTTTCGGTCTTGTCAAGAAGGGAAATCGTTCCGGTGGCCGTATCATGCAAACCGAGGTAGCGACCAGTTATTTTCGCGCCGGTTCCCTTTGTTTCTTCGTCGATGCCAGTGATTATCCCGTCGGCATCTTCTTTTTTCAGTACAACGATCACCTTGCCCTTGAATTGTTTGCTAAACTCAGCCCGCAAGTATTGGTCGAGGTCGTTAGGCATCTTGTCGATGAAGACCTTGTGGATGGACTTCATATCTGGAATTGGCGGCGACTGCGCAGACGCGAGTGTGATGAGCGCAAGTGCGGCAAGTGCAGATCTCATGGGCGACATCCTTTCTTCCTGATGCTAGTCCCCCATTAGATCACGTTTTCGCGCGATCACAATCAGTAGGAACAAAGGACAATTCGTAACGTTCGGCCCCATGTAGAACAACCTTGGTCAAAATCTGCCGTGGATAAGGCCGCACAAAAGCCCGGCCCAGGGCGCTACCACTCCGCCACCCACGACCGCCCCTGCGGGCCCCAAATTGGTTCCACCGCCGGGCGCACCACCAGCGCTAGCGCCGACCCCGCAGCCGTAAATTCCAGTATTGGAAGCATTTCCCAGGAGAATTAATGAGAAAACTGTTCGTGTTCTGTTTCTTTGTGGCGCTGGCTGGCGCCCAGGTAGTAACACCACCGCACTACAGCAGCGGCGGTACTCCCGGCGGGAATGCCGGCGGAGATCTGGGTGGATCGTATCCCAATCCCAGTGTGGTTCAGGTCGAGGGTGCGGCAATCCCATCAAATGCCGGAGCTCTGGGAACGAATTCTCAAGGTCAATTAATCACGGTTACTCCCGGTGGCGGAACCACGCCGGGCTATCCCGCGAATCAACCGGTCAGCGGTTGCGGCGTGGAATACGTGAGCGGCCTCACGTTCACGGTGGGTGCCTGCACATACACGATCGGCGGCGTCCAGTACAACAGCCCGCTGACATTACTTACACTTGCTGCGGCCGACCCCAGCAATCCCCGGATTGACGTGATCATCGTCGACGATACGGGTACGGCCAGCGCGATCACGGGAACCCCCGCCGCGAGCCCTGCGCAGCCGACCGTTGATTACTCGACACAGCTCCCGCTGAACTTGGTCCTGGTCAATGCCACCGCCAGCACCCCCTCGGGGATCGTCGCCACTCTGCTGTACGACGAAAATGTGGAATGGACAGCCACCTGCAGCACGAACCTCAACTGCGCGTCTACCAATAACCCATATCACGGGACCAAAGATATCGAGGCGACCGCAGCCGTTCTGGGGAACAATTTCACGCTGGTCAAGCCGGCTTTTGGCACCGTTGATCTTTCGACTCAGAACACGCTGGTCTTCTATATCCGTTCCAAGGCCAAATGGCCGAGCGGGAACGGTGCTGGCGCCAATGGGCTGCGCACGCTGTCGTTGTTCTGGCTCAATGGATCCACGCAGGTTGGTCTTCAGGTGGTGCTGAAGGATGGAGCCTTCGGCTTCAGCAGCTCGAACACGACGAGCTACCAGCAGATCAGTATCCCGATCTCCACATTTGGAACGGGCTCCAACCTTGTGACGACACTGAAGGCACAAGTGACTGGGAATGGCGGCGGTTCTTCTTTCGGCTGGTACATCGACGAGGTGACGCTGCAGAGCGGTCAGGCGCCGTTATCGCTGCCGGCCACTCTGATGAACTTCAAAGGAACCTGGAACTCGACCGCCAACTACAACGTGAATGACGTAGTGGTAAGTTCCGGGTCCGGCTACGTCGCGTTAAAAGCCAACACTAATATTGCTGTAACTACGGCTTCGACCTGGGCTGCCGTAGCTATCATCCCAAACGCCACCGGCTGCACGAATCAGTTTGTGAGAACCCTTAACGGGGCGTCCGCGCCGACCTGCGCGAGCGTAGGGACCAACGACATTGCCGCGAATGCGGTGGGAGCATCCCAGCAATCTGTCCCGACAACTTATAGGACCTGCGTCATCAGTAATGATGCGCAGAGCGCCACGGCTCTGACCGCTGCACAATTCTCAGGGAATGGCTGCGTCATCCCAGCGGCAAGTACAATTGTCGAGGTCGATGTTACGGGTGGGACCGGAACGCTCACTGGATCGGCCGCGGCGCCGACCTACACGGGGACGAGTTCCGTGCAGATCGGTAAGACGGGGTCATCGTCTTCCACCGGACTGCTCTCCGGCGCACTCGCTACTGTGTCCGGGAAGGCTTGCGCAAAGACTAGTACCTCGGCATCCTGCATTCTGAACGGTGTCACCAGCAGTTCGTCGATTACTGTATCCACTACGGCGTTAGCGGCTGGGGATGAGCTTTACGTGACGGCCGCTACCGCGGATACCGTACAGACTTGGTATGCAGTGACAATCCTTTACACGGTGAATTAGAATGAAAAACCTATTTATTCTGGCCGCATTCATCGCATTCTCGGCAGTTTCATTTGCGCAGCCATCATTTGTAACCGCAGGCACATGTGGCACTGGCGGGGCCTCATGCACTCTGTCCCCGAACCTTACCGTCCAAACCGGCGACATGATTCTTGTGGAAGTAACCACAAGTTCCTGTCCAGGTTCTAACACACTGACAGTGACAGACGGAACCAATACCTACACACAAATCACAGGCAGTCCCTGGACGGGCACTGGATCTAATGATTGCGTGATCATAGGGATTTTCAAGACCCTTGCCGCCGGTAGCACATCCTACACTGTAGTGTGTCACGATACAAACAGTTCAGGGTATCTCGGCTGTTCAGCGGCGGTGTACCGGCAGTCCAGCATCGCTATTGACCAGATTGCATACGCAGAGGCATATCATTTCCAAAATTGCGCGTCCGGGCAACCCGCATGCACGCCAGCTACCGGCACCAGTGGCACTACGGGAAATACCAATGAAACTCTTGTTGCGTTTTACGGTTCGTGGGCGAGTAACAGCGGTACATGGACAGTTGGATCGGGCTGGACGCAACGGGAGCAAATTACTGGAAGCCCGATTCCCCTTGAATACATCGAGGACAAAACTGTATCTTCCAAGGGTACGTACGCAGGCACGGTTACTCAAGTTATAACAGGATCTTCTCCACAACAAGCGTCTACGGATGGTATTATCGTTACCCTCGGCTCTCCCCCCTTTAATCCTTCGAGCGCCATCCGCCATAAGGTGACCTCTCAATGAAATTCATTCTCGCCATAATTACACAGCTACAGCCAATCGACTCATAATTGGCTTATGGGGTCTTCAAGCTGGGAATCCGACCTACACGCAGGGCACTGGCTATACATCTAGGCAAACTGCTGGCGGGAATACGGGTGGTCTCAGTAGTCATGGTTTCTTGGAAGATGAAACCGTTTCCACAACAGGCACTTGGAAGGCACCATATCAAAAATAGGCAGTCGCGTCACCGGGCTGGGGGAACAGGTCCAGCATGCTAACCGTTCCGCCGTTTCCGGTTAGCGGCCAGCAATACTGAGACTCCCGCTGCGATCGCGATCCCCCCGTAGACGGCCCACCGAATTTGTCCGGTCATGAAACTGCCAGGGAGCACGTTGATCCCTTGCAGGAACCATATTGCCCCGAAGACCACCAGCAGAGTGCCGACAATGTTCAATGAGGTTTTCATGGCCGCCCTCCCGCGCGACTCTCAGTGTATCCAGTCAGCCATCGCGGGTCAGGATTCTTATCCTCCGACGGGAACCGGCCCCCTTTTCGATCGCGGCATTCGAATCCTACGATCGCTTCTGATCCGAATCACCGTCCCGCGAACGACTTTTGTTCTTGCGTGCCCGCTTTCGTGCTTCCATCGCTTTGAAGCGCTTCTTCTGGCCGGGTTTCAAATAGAATGCGTGTTTCTTAATATCCTTGATGATTTCCTCATTCATCACTTTTCGCTTGAAACGCTTGAGCGCGCTCTCCAGGCTTTCGCCGTCCTGTAGGTGGATTTCAGCCAATGGAACTTACCTCGGATCTGTATGGGGACGATTCAGGGTAACAGCTTCCCGCCGAATGCTCCTGCAATAGATGTGAGGGCAGGCTGAGGTTGCTTGACTCGGTCGCATCGCACAAAAGTCAGCGTGGAGGATCGTGCTTGAAGTCCATCCAGACTCCGGCCCCGCCCCTATTGGAAATTCCAGTACTGGAATCCACGTACGAGCGATCGGAGCTGCAGGCGTTAGTTCACCCGCCAGGAGACGCGCCCCGACGCGCCAGCGAACGCCCCAGCGAGTTCTGGTGGCATCGAAGAACGAGAGAGCCAAACAAGCAGCCAGGTCCGAACGGGGATTAGCGCATGTTGGAGGCGACTCGAAAGCGCCGCGAAGAGGGCATGAAGGGCCATTCTTCAGAGCTTCAATTTCACGGGGAAATGTTCCGAGGATTCAGTTGGTCATTCTCGACTGCCGCAACTCGACGACTTGCGCCAACGTCTAAAAGTTGCCGGCGCTTCATTCAGGAACGCCGGCGTCCGTGCACCTTAATGACCGTGGCCCCACGAGCTAACCAAAGAATGACCCAGAACTCCGCCAATTTCGACGTGATGTCTAACGGCACGGAAGGAGTATTTTCAATCCGCCGAAATCAGCGAAATTCGGGCAGTTCCCAATGCCCCTAGATTGGCAATAAGTGCTAATTGCGCAGGGGCTTACATAGTCGGCGAGAGGCGAAAATGAGCGAAAAATGCAAGTTGCACGAAATAGGATAAAGCCTCGCACCTGGGCTAAAACGAGTCGGTCGCCCGAAGCACCGACAGCAAACAACTGATCGCACGGTGCTTATGGAGCCTAGTAGGTCCTAGAGTGGCGGACAAAACGAGTGCACTCTTTTGTGAGCATTGTTCGGACCTCGAAAGCAGTAACTCCATCTAATTGAGGGAGATCGAAGCAGGAGAATCGGAATGCCAGTCCTAAGGAACTCTAAACACGAGATTTTCGTTCAGCATGTCATCGCGGGGACGAGCGCAGCGGACGCTTATAAGTTGAGTGGTTTCAGCGGTAAAGATCCCAGAAAGCGCGCCAGTGACCTCCGGACAAAGCCGGAAATTAGGGCTCGCATCGAAGAACTCACCGATCGAATTACAAACAACGCGGTTAAGCGCGCATCCGCGAAGCTAGCGATCGATAAGGAGATGGTCCTGCGGATGCTCATGGAAAATGTCGCGCGTGGGGAAAAGGTGAAGGGAGGGTCGAGCGTGGTGAATCGCGCGCTTGAGTTGATCGGCAAGCACCTGGGTATGTTCGATGAGCAGGGCAAGAAGCCATTCAATGTGGACGACCTCACCGCCGATGATATCCGCAAGCTATTGGGGGATGAGGCGCCCCCGCCGCCGGACGTGCTCCAATAAGCTCGCATCGAAGAACTCACCGATCGAATTACAAACAACGCGGTTAAGCGCGCATCCGCGAAGCTAGCGATCGATAAGGAGATGGTCCTGCGGATGCTCATGGAAAATGTCGCGCGTGGGGAAAAGGTGAAGGGAGGGTCGAGCGTGGTGAATCGCGCGCTTGAGTTGATCGGCAAGCACCTGGGTATGTTCGATGAGCAGGGCAAGAAGCCATTCAATGTGGACGACCTCACCGCCGATGATATCCGCAAGCTATTGGGGGATGAGGCGCCCCCGCCGCCGGACGTGCTCCAATAAGCTCGCATCGAAGAACTCACCGATCGAATTACAAACAACGCGGTTAAGCGCGCATCCGCGAAGCTAGCGATCGATAAGGAGATGGTCCTGCGGATGCTCATGGAAAATGTCGCGCGTGGGGAAAAGGTGAAGGGAGGGTCGAGCGTGGTGAATCGCGCGCTTGAGTTGATCGGCAAGCACCTGGGTATGTTCGATGAGCAGGGCAAGAAGCCATTCAATGTGGACGACCTCACCGCCGATGATATCCGCAAGCTATTGGGGGATGAGGCGCCCCCGCCGCCGGACGTGCTCCAATAAGCAGCGAGACACCGTCGGCATGGCTCACCTAGGACGCGCCGGCCGAGGGTGTCACTGGGAGGAAGTATCGCGCCGCACGAGCGTAGTGAGCTCTACTTCGGGAGTATGTGCTGCGCGTCCCTTTCGTTTTCCGTGCAGACGGATTCCATAATGTCATCATTTAGATCGAGCACGTAGGTGCGCTTGATCATCCAAGGCGATTTCAGCGCTCCCGTGTCCTCGGCGGTCATTTCCAACTCCAGATGGCCAAGATCCGGCCGGCGATACCGCTCCACCAGATGCAGTTTTTCCGTTAGCGAGTGACTCGAGTCGACCCAGGGTCTGTTGTTGAAACCCACGCTATCCACTACCAGCGTGTCTCCCTCCCAGCGCCCAATCGAATGTCCCAGCCAAGCCGGGTTGGGATCGTTGGGATGGCTTCGCCCGTCGAGGTAAATCTGGCGCGGGAGCTGGCCCTCGGCATACATCACTAATAGTCCCTGAGTCTCCAGGAATCTTTGCGCATTGCCCTGGAAGATGGTCCGCACCACACCGTTCGGCTGGCATCGCGTACCGGGCAAATCTCTGAGATCGTTCGCATATCTTTCTTTCGAGAGTGCTTCCGCCCAATCCTGGAAATCGGGCGCGCCAAGATCGCTGGATCCGCCCGCTCCGGTCCAATAGCCGGAGAAATCCGGCTTGCCGTCGGGCATGCGCGGCGTCTTTCCTTTCGGCGCAACCACGTGGGTTGCCGCGGCCACCTCGCGAAAATAGTCCCGTCCGTCACCCAAGGTGTTGAGGGTGACGCCCTCTTGCATGCGAATTTCGAGTTTGACAGTCTGGCCGGAAGCGATCTTCAAATCATCCTGAACATAAGGCAGCATGCGATTTGCCAACACTACAGTCGAGAACTCGTACATCCCCGCCGGGAGTTGCGCAAGCGAAAATTCGCCTTGCGTGGAGACGGTGGCCTTGTATACGGCCCGGGTTGCCAGGTTCACGGCTTGCACGGGAAGTCCGCGAGCTGGAACCCCGTCGGGATCGAGGATCTTCCCGATCAGCGAACCAGTCCCAGGCTGCTGAGCCGATAATGCAGCGGCAGAAACAATCGCCAACAGAAGAAACGATCGCATGGATGCATTATACAATCCGTCTGCCGCTCAGACCTCCGTGCGCCCGAAGGTTAGCAACCTTCTCAGGAGTGCAGTGCTGGACAAGACTTCAAGGCGGGTGAGAAGTAAAAGGAACCGGATTTGAGGTGGTCCCCAGTAACGGCTGAACCTCCCTTGTGGGGCGAGGTGCGAAGGTGGTAGGCGAACGATCTTCGCGGCACCACATGGGTTTTTAACTCTTATTCTTGCTGCCGGGCGGCCTTCCCCGTCTCTTTGTCTTGCCTTTGACCGCTGTCATCCAGGCCGGAGGTCGTCCGCGTCGTTTCTCCGATCGCGCCGCAAGTCGTTCCAGCACGACTATCGCTTCACCGATCTGTTCCCGCTCTTGGCGCAGATCTGAGAGCATCTTCAAAATGTCCATGAGGGCAAGGATAACGCATGGCCAACCGTGTGACCCGTGGGGCCGAGCACTCTTATTCCAACATTGGATACGACGCGTGAGGGGATGCGTGTTGGCTCCGGCTTATTGATGCGATTTCCCGCAGCAGGCTCGCCGCGGGTCGGCACAGCGCGAAGGAATGGGTCCCGAGACTCCTAACGGCTAGTCTTGAACACTGGCGGACTTCTCTTGTCAAATCCACTTGTACGGTTTGCGCGTTTCACGGCGCATTACGCACCCTTTGGCTAGTCTTCGTTTTACGCAAGGGGCCGGGCAACCTTTGGAAAGGCATACCGCGTTCGAGCAACCAAACCTTGGTCCGGCGTATCGCGGGGCGAAAGCTTCCCGGCGCGCCGGACTTGTTTTTGCGCCCTTCAAGTTTCCGATTCTCCTCTTCGCAGCGATGAGTTCCTTTCCGGCGGCCTGCCGGTAGTATGCTGTTTAAGTCGCCGCCAACAATCAACGGGTCCAAACGTGCGGCAATCATTTGGGGAGAATTTCGATGCGATTCGATTTCCACCGTATTGCTGGTTCCGTGATCCACTACGCGGGCATCGCCGCACTCATCGGGGCAGGCGCTGCGATCGCCACCGCGCAAAACGTGCCCGCCGAGTACGTCGTTACTGGCGCCATCGCCGAGAAGCTTCACGACTTCACCACCATTAACTTGGCGACGGCTGAGAAGTTAACGCTGGCTTGCGAGGCGGAAGCCGCGGCTTTGAACCGCCAAATCAGCATGATCGTGATCGATAACGACGGAAATCACGTCTACATGGATCGCATGGATGGCCAAGGCTACATCAACATCATTACAGCGGATATGAAGGCGCAGACGGCGCTCAAGCTCCGTGGGCCTTCCAAGCCGCTGCTCAACAGTTCCGTCGAAGATCCGCCGCGCGAACTTCAATACATTCAGATGGGCGAGTTCGCGAATTCGGGCGGACTGCCGATCATCATCAACAAACAGATGATTGGCGTGATCGGCGTAGGTGGAACACCTGCGGCGCCTCCAGCGTTCAGCGATGAGATTTGCGGACATCGCGCGATGACCAAAGTGTTTGGCGCTCAGAACGCACCGCCGCTGGGACCTGATCTGCCGGAACGTCCTGTCACGAACCCGAAGCCGCTTCCGTCTCCTAAATTCGCGGTCACGAATCCGCCGAAGAGCTCGCTACCCGCCGAGTGGGTTGTCAGTCCGGCAGCCGCGGCGAAAGTGTACGACGCTAATCAAATCTCCCTCGCCGCTGCCAAGAAGATCTCGAAAGTGTGCCGCGATTGGGCGATCTCAAAAGGCGGCGGCATGGCCATCTACATCCTCGATCCAGAGGGCGAGTTCGTCCACATGGAGCGCACGGACGGAATGGCCTACAACAACATCCGCACCGCGTTGATGAAGGCGCAGACGTCACTCAAAACACGGTTGCCAACCTCAGTGCTCAATGCATCTCTGCGAAACACGCCAACCTACGTGCCACGTTATGTCACTTGGATGAATTTGTTCCAGAATCCGGGCGGTATGCCGATCGTGGTCGACGGCCAAATGATCGGCGTGCTCGGCGTCGGCGGCGGAGCAGGCACAGGCGGCGACGAGCAATGCGCGATCGAAGGATTGAAAGCAACCTTCGGCGATCACGTCACGCTGCCGGTGTATCCGGCACAATAGAGCGGAGCAGTTTTCATCCGGGGCGCGGCGGCACAGAGCCTCCGCGCCATTTTTTTGGGATGCACACTCGATCGACACAAACTCGGTGGAATAGCGGGATTACGGCATCGTCATGATGCGTTCTCACACTCAAAGCTGCGCTCCACTTTCCCCAAAAGCCTGGTCGGGTCAGCACGCGGTGGTTTGTTGAAGGTAACGCTGTCTTACCGCAAGGGCGGAACGCTCTTCAGTTCTTATCTTCCAGCGTGTCGTGCGCGACCTGCATCAGGGCACGCGCCTGCTGCGACGAAATCCCCAGCGCCTCCGCGACACGGTCCGTCCAGTTCCAGTGGGTCATGGCCGGTGATCTTGCCGAAAACCATCAGCGCTTCAAGGTAATAACCGTAGGAACTGGCATGATAGTGGTCATAAGCCCACAGATCCACCCTGTTCGCGTCGAGCCCGTCATAGGGATTGCCGTCGGCTACGCCGGTATCAACAGCACGGTTCCAAGCCAGCCCAACCGGCACGATGCCAGCGTAGCGCGGCTCTTCCTCCACTGCCTGTTCATAGGCTGCTTCTATATCCTTGCCCATCTGCTGCACCGACTTGCCATGCCAAGCGGGTGCCGCGGTGTCCGGATAGACTTGGTCGGCACGGCCCCACGTGGCGAAGAGGTAAAGCATCGCAGTCGGGTTCGCCTTCAGGAACATGTCAGCAATGCGTTTGGACGAGGACAGCAGTAATGTCTTGTCTCCAGGGCGGGCCTGATCCAGAGTGGAGAAGCCGTGCATCACCACCACATCCCAGGGCTTGTTGATACGCGCTAATATGTCGGGAACAGTGAACCAGTATTCCAGCCCCTTGCCTCCCACCAACTGGGAGCTGACATCATAGTCTTTCAACCCCGCTTCGAGGGTAAACTGCTTGAAGATGGCCGGCACCCCGCCATAGGTCTCGCCATATTTGTCGGGACCGTTCAGGTCTCTCACCAGCTCGGGGTGATAGTGCTGAGCGGCCGAATGCGCGCCATAAGTGAAGCTGGAACCAAGGAACAGGATGGTGCCGGCTGATGCTGGCACCAGCGACAGACCCAACACTGTAATGGCAAAAAGTGGCCCTTTGGATTTCATTGCATTCTCCTTTTCCGAAAATATCGGCGAGGAATTGGAGAAAGAACAGAACCTTGACGACAGTTCATGAGAGCGTTATACAACATTATCGCTAGCTTTCACCCTCCTACAGACCGGCACATGTACGGCTTGCGCGTTACTCGTCCAGTTGGTTCGATAAACGGGCTGGATGTTTCGGGTCTGTGAATTCGAGCAGTTCGATCGGCGCACCGTTCTCGACGATGAACGCGACGCGGACACCGTCGGAAGGGCTGTTCGGAGGAATCAGGATTTCGCGGCCGGCAAGCTCGGAGGAGAGGTCGGTCACTTCAAACGCGACGTGGGCCACTCTCCGGACGAGATCCGGAACCACCGCGTCCGCTTCGAAGCGCATCCACTCCACGCCGAATTCGCTTTTCTGGTGACTGACGACAAAGAGTTTCAGACGCTTCAAGTGGGTCTCCCCAGGTTTCGATTCGGTAGTGGGGATCCCGATGTGGTGATAGCGGCGCATAGGTTTTTCCTCCAGGAGAATTGGCGCGAAATTCTATTCTATTCGTTACCGCGTTTGAATCACGCCGAGCTTTTGGAAAGCACAATCCGGTCGGGCTGAGCGGCACTTCTCGAACTGCTGAGATCGATTGGACGTGTAGCCGCCAAACCACCGAAGTGACCCGTGCTGGATTTAGATAAAGAGAGATTCGGCGGAGTCATCGTAGAGGCGGCACTCGGGACTTTGAAAATATTGCCGGTTTCAGGTGAGGCAGGTGTCGAGCGAGCCTCACGGCAGGTCTCAGTCGGACTTAGTGGCGACCAGGCGCTTGGCGGTTTCTCCAACACTGGACAAAACGCCCCGAGGCCCAGCGGTCGAGTCGGGTCGGTTTGAAGCGATTTCCTGCCGCAGGCTCGCGCACGGGCGCCGCTGCACTAGCGAGGGCTCAGAGACTCGTATTGGTCTGCGTGTCGATTCTCTGCGCATTCGCCCGCCCTAAGTTGGTGATGGTATTTTGCGCGTCAATGTACCCGAGTTCCCGAAGCTGACGAATTGTCGATGCCCCGCCAGGGACGCGCGCATAGCTCGAAATCTTTCCGGTTTCCTTCAGCAGCCATTCCCGCCTAACAAGCCGTATCTTCCATTCTTTAGCTAGCAAATCGAGGACCTCACGCTGATCGGACGTCATCCTTGGTTCATCGGCATCCGATGCGGATCTCTTCAGGGGCGAACTTGCATCTTGAGGCGTGAAGAGAGTAGACAGTGATCTACTTTCCAGTGGGCTCGGGGACGATCCACAAGTATAGGTGTCGACTAAGGGAAGTAGCATCATCATCCGTGGCGTCGGACGGATGCCTCTTTGTCAGGCTTCCAATCGCCCATATCGAAAGTGTTTGAGACAATCCGCGTACCCGGCTTCAGTTCCTGGAGCAACTTCGGACGAAGCTTGAGATTTACGCTATTGAGGAGAAACAGCATCACCACGTTCGCCTCATGAATGTCGGCTTGGAATAAATCCTTTTCCTCAAACCGGACCAGCTTTCCCACTCCTGCTTTCTTAGCGTTTTCATTCGCCTCGCGGATGCGTGCGGGATCGATATCGACCCCCACGCCCCGCGTGCCGAACATCTTGGCCGCAGCAATAACGATGCGCCCGTCGCCGCAGCCAAGATCGTAGACAATGTCCGAAGGCTTAATGTCCGCAAGCTTCAGCATGCCTGCTACCGCCTCATCCGTTGTCGGAACATAGGGAACGTCGGGCCGGCGCTGTTGCGGCGCGCTTTGGCCCGCAAAAAAAACTGACAACAGGGTAGCAACAATGCAGGAGCGAAAGATCGACTTCCCGAGCAGCATCGGATTACCTCTGGTGCACCAGACTACCGCAAGACAAACGCGAACACACCCAGGCGCCCTGGACTTGACCCTTTGGGAACAAGCAAGTCGGTACTAGATGGATGGCACCTTCCAGAAGCAGCGGTTGCTGCTGCATCGGCACCATCGCGTGATGCGCAGTACGCGTTCCAAAAAGCTCCACAAAGAGAACATCCAAAATGCGCCACTGATTGGCACTTCGATTAGCGAGCATCACCCTTCCAAAAACATTACCTTTTGGAAGGTATTACCGCCGCTTTTCGCCCCCTCGGTGTCGGGCGGAGATTTGAGAACCCTTCTGTTCTCCCACGGCCCGGCATTGGCCGAAGCGCCCACCCAGAACCATCATTAAAATCGCCTATTAGACAGAACTACGCCGGGTGGGGGCGGGGGGTATACCTCAAATCCCACATGGCCCCCCGGCTGAATAGAACCTCCGTCTGGGAACTGCGACAGCGTTTTAACTCTCGAAACATTTTCTTGCATTTCTGTTCCGCGGGTGAACGACATCCGAAAACCGCGAGGATGGGTTTTGGATTTGGACCGGGAAGCCGACAGCGTGCCAGGGCTGCGGGTGTCTCGTCTGCCTGCAAGATATACCGCGTCACAAAGGAGAATTGGAACATTACTTGCGAGGACTAACCTGAAACCGGTGCCCAATCTCCTGGCGTGACGGGCTTTGCTCTCCGCTATCACTAAACCCCACTCGTCTAGTCGGGAACCATGATTTGTGCACCGCCCACGAGGTTGCTGTGCTACGGCCGTGATGATTGATGCAGCCACTGGTAATTGCTTTGCCGCTGGCGATCCGCGGCGGGCTGTTAATGGGCATTAACGGAAGTCGAGACTTAGTCTCGCCATCTTGAGGACCCCGCGGTCTAACGATCTTGTGATGGATGTTAAAGCGCAACGAACAATAGGCTAGTAAAATGTTTTTCGTGCGGGAAACTAGTTCTGACCGCCGCTGCCCTCATTGCCAATCCCGCATGGTGCGCTCCAGAGCCCGTGGCGCGCGTGAGGATCTAGCTTTCATGTTGGGTAGCGACATCCTTCGCTGCGCTTCGTGTGGGCGGCGTTTCCTATCTCTATTTCGATTCAGTATTCCGACAGCCACTGATAACGGTTTTCCAACCCGCGGCGATGGTTTTATGGTCGTATGGTTGGCTATCTTTGCTGGAATCCTATCCAGCCTTGGGATCGCATTCTGGACGCTTCGCAGATTTCACCGCTGGCCGTTTTAACTTGCCGGTGATCAAACGAGCAAGCCGCGAGATAGCATTACATGGTTCATCTGCAGATGTGGCGGATGTATTATGAGGCTGTGTATCCGGCGGCTCCACGCCGCTCCGCGAGATTCAGGAGGCAGCTATGAACAATATGAGGAAACTTACTCGAATGCCCGCGATTGTAGGGGCTTTCGTTTCATTTGCCATGTTAGCTTCGGCGCAGCAACAGGCTCCGCCGCTTAAAGTGACCAAGATCAAAGACAACGTCTACTGGGCTCAAGGTGGTGTGGGTTCGAATGACGGCATCATCGTGGGTACCACTGGCGTCATAGTCGTGGACACCAAGACAACTGCGGATTCCGAGAAGGAAGTGATCGCTGAAATCGCCAAAATCACTCCCAAGACTGTGAACACCGCGATTATCACGCATAGCGATGGCGACCACGCCAACGGGCTCGCCGCTTTCCCGGCGGGCTTAGCCATCATTGCGCAGGAGAACTGTAAGAAGGAATTGGCAGCCTCCGCCGGCAGCCGCAATCCGGCTCCCCAGGATCGCCTTCCGACGAAGACTTACAACAAGGCAGATAAGCTGACCATCGATGGCGTACATATCCGTCTTTACCACTGGGCGCCCGCGCACACGAGCGGCGATACCGTTGTGTACCTGCCGGACCAAAAAGTTGTCTTCGGTGGCGATCTTCTGGTCACCAATCGCCCGGATACTAATATTCACTTGGAAAAGAATGGCTCCGCCGCTGGCTGGATCGAAAATGCCAAAGGCATGCTCGGCCTGGATGCCGATACCTACTTGACGGGGCACGGCAATATGATGACCAAAGCCGACGTGCAGAAAAAGCTCGATCTCATTCAGGACAAGTACAACAAGGTCAAGTCCATGGTCGCGCAAGGCAAGTCACTCGACGAAATCAAGACTTCATTCGGTGAGCCCACTGCCGCGCCGCAGCCGAACCCGAATGGTGCACCGCCCGCGGCCACATTGACGGAAATCATCTACAAAGAAGTTTCGAAGAAAAGCTAATACTTAGAGAAGCCGGTTCCGCGAGATGACAAAAAGCCCAAAAGTGTGAGGAGTGACCTCAACGGACTTTACGGATCACGCTGCCGAGCCCGCGCGACCCCAGTCACAATACCCAACCCAGTGAGTACGATGGCACCGACAGCAATCCAACGAGGCGCCACGTGCATCATGTTGGCCCCAAAGGCCAACCCTACGATAAGCACTATAAAACCGATCAAATAAAGTGCAAAAGGACATACCGCCTCCTACAGAAGATGGTTGCAAGCCTCTGGCCAAATGAGATGATGGCGAAGAAATAGCGAAAATGCTATCCTACCGTTTCGATGGCGATTCGCGAATGCCAGGTGAGCTTTGTCGATCAGCGCGGAATCCGGCACTCGGTTGCGGTTTACGCCAGCACCGTCCTGGAAGCGGCCGCGGCTGGGCTGAAACAGATCCGCGAAACAGAAATGATCGGCGATGACGGGGTCGAGGATCTCACGGTGGATATCAATACGACTACTTCGCACAAGGTTCCGTTGTTCAAGCTGAAGGCATGGCTTGAAAGCAGCGGCCGCGATCCGCGCGAGGCGGCGCTGAAATCGAAACTTCGATGACAAACCATCCGATTGTACACGCGAAAATCAAAGCCCTTCTGTTCGATGCGTACGGAACATTGTTTATGTTCATTTCGATAGTCCACAGTAGCGGCCACGGTATTCCAAGCGATCTGGAGGCGCTTTCGCGGCTATGGAGACAGAAGCAACTGGAGTTCATGTGGTCGCGTGCGCTCATGGAACGCTACGAGGATTTTTGGCACGTCACTGAAGCGGCGCTGCGCTGTGCGGTCAGGCAACTTTCGATCGAGATGACCGATTCTCAGATTAATATGCTGATGCAAGCGTATCTGGCGCCAACTACTTTTATGGATGTAAGCCCCGCCCTAGAAGCCTTCAATGGGATTCCCTTGGCAATCCTCTCGAATGGCTCGCCGAAGATGTTGGACTCTGCAGTTCGCAGCAACGGATTGGAGTCCAACTTTACCGAAATCATTTCAGTAGACCGCGTGAAGACGTACAAACCATCTCCCAAGGTTTACGCTCTCGGCCCCGGGATCCTTCGCATTCCTGCGGGGGAGATTCTCTTCGTTTCCTCGAACTCATGGGACGCTGCCGGAGCAAAGGCGTTACGGCTACCAAGTTTGCCTATGTAATCGGTCGGAGAAAGAAGTCGATCACTTGGGCTTTGTTCCTGATTTCATCGTATCGCGACTTCACCAGATCGCGGAACGAATTCCGAATTTGACGCCGTAGGCTTCTCCCGTGTCCCCTCCAACACTATTGCCCGATATCGAACATTAACGTCCATGGGCTTGCCTAAATCTCCAACGGGCATGGGTTCGAGCGGTCAGCGTAGTATGATGCAAACCGTAACCTCGCACGTGCGTATCGGTAATAGCAAGAACGACGATGTTAACCCTTGTGGCCGATCTCCGCTATGGACTCCGCTGGTTTCGGCAGGCGCCGGGTTTCACTCTGACCGACCGTCAAGGGTTCTGGTCAGCGCGGCTTCTTCAGACTGAGCTCGCGGTGCAGCACATATTCCAAATCTGTGGCGACGCCATCTTGGTACCTCACCCTCAACAAAAGCTGGAAGTAACGTGGAATGGTTCCAGAGTGGTTCCTCAATTTGCTCAGCAGAATCCGTGCGGCCTCGGGGTCAGAGAACGCTTGCACTGCCGCAAGACGCGCCGACGTGCCGATACTTTCAAAAGCCCGCACGACACCTTTGCCTAAGGGGCCGGGTGCAGTGGTAACCAAAGCAAATTGTTCGCCGGTCCCACTCAGATTTGAGTGATAGAGGGTTGGAAGCTGTGGTTCGCCAGGTCGTGGATGCAGAACCCAAACTTGGCGCTCATCCTCCGCCAGTTGCAATTCTACGGGCAGTGCTTCTAACCGTTCCTGAAAAGGTGCGGCCGGCCCTATAAAAATCACATTATTATCGGCGAGCTGCCCCCAGGAAAGGTCAGAGATCCGGATCAAAGTCAGATGGGGCGCGCGCGATCCTAACAGTGTTCCCAAATGTAAGGATGCTCCTGCTTCTCCCGTCCCGGTGTACAAATTGAGCGGGTGGAACTCAGACTTTTTTAGCACCCGCATTGACGCGGTCGCAGGGGATTGCATAAGTTCATCCCAACTGTTAGCCGCGCCATCGCGGTAGACGCCAAAACCTGGAACTGAAACAAATGTGGGGTCGTGCACCGCAACGATTAAGCCCCGATCCGAAGATACGAAGGGCGACCATAATGCTGCGATCTCGGGCGTCCACACCGCACGGAATAACGCGGTCTGGCGTCTTTCGCGCCAAAGCTCAATGGTGGAATAAATTGCTAGGGCGCTAGCGATTAGCAGCAAAATGCCGGCTGCCGTTCCGAAACTTGATCGATTTGGCGAAACCGCAGCTGTAGGATCCGCCGCCCGCCCGATTTCAGGCTCGGCGGACTCCGCACCAGGATCGAATCGCAACTTGAAATGGCCTTTTGGCAACTCAACTACAATCGGATCACCTTTGCCTTCGCCGTGATAGTATTCGGACAGCTTGTGGCGAAGGCGTCCGACCTGGATTCTGACGATAGACTCCTGGCGCGGATCATAGGTTGCTGGCTTGCCCAATCCATCGATGCCAACCGTGTATTCTTTGAGCTGATCGGCCTCGCCAGCCAATGTTTTATCAGCCAGATACCGGAGCAGGCGACGTAGAGCCTCGGAAGCGCGCAGGGTTTCACTGTGGAGTATCCGCTCAATCTGATGCTCAGTCGCCGCGTCGTTGGGATTTGCTAGATCAATATTTTCGAGCACGGAACATTACCATCTGATGAATCCCATGAGTATATCACCGAATCGGAACGCCTCGCGGGATGCAAGCTTCTCCATTAAGTCTCGTGTCCACAGGCATTTACAGATACGTAACATACAGGTGTATCGCGCGTTAGTCGCTCGCAGAGTCTTTACCACCCCAACAATGCACTCCAATATTTTGGTTGCACAAGCACTGGAGACGGTTGGTGAACTGGGCAAAGTTCTAATTTAACGTCGTGCTGAACTGTTCAAAACATAATGTCCGTGGAACCAGACAAAACATCTCAGCGCTCACATCGAAGGAGAGTACCATGTCGCCCTCAGTCTACAACGATTCTGCGGTTAGGCGCGTCCTTTGCGCGAATCTCAAGGGGAGGTTTTTGGATTTCACCAGGCTCCCTACCCATGTAGTTCTAGCCATCATCGCACTTAGCCTCCTGGCAAGTCTGCTGCCCGCTCAAGTCTCCACCGCCGACATCATTGGTACGGTGACCGACTCGTCAGGCGCCGTAATTTCCGGCGTGAAAGTGACTGCGACGAATCTGAATACGGGATTGCCATACACAACCGTGTCGAATGCAAGCGGAGACTTCATTATTTCTCAGCTCCAAACCGGGCATTACAAGATTACCGCCGACGCAACGGGGTTCAAACAATGGACAATACCGGACATTGCTTTGGCTATTGGCGACCGATTCAGGGCGGACGCAAAGCTTGAGATCGGAACTGGCGCACAGAGCGTTGACGTGACGGCCCAAGCCCCCGCGATGCAGACGGATTCCGCGACCGTCGGAACGGTCGTAAGTCAGGTTCAGGTTGAAGATTTGCCGATGGCCGGGCGCAACTTCATTCTAATGGCAGACCAGGTAGCCGGTACGACTAACTACCAGGGAAATACTTACGCCGGCGGCAATAAAGATGACCAACGCCGCTCCGGGACTGTCGCCGCAAATGGAAGAAGCGGAACCGAAAACAACTTCAATATTGACGGTGTCGATAACAACGAGAGGTTCGTTAACACCTTGATTGTGAGGCCCTCAGAGGAGGGAGTAGCTGAAATGCGAGTATTGACGAACAGCTTCTCAGCGGAACTCAGCAGGACTAGTGGAGCTGCCGTTATCTTCATCACTAAGAGCGGGGGCAATGATTTTCACGGGTCGGCGTTTGAGTATCTCCGTAATCAGCTAGCGGACGCGCGGGCGCCAAACCTGGCGGTGGGGCTGGCCAAGCCGGACTATAAACAAAACAATTTCGGCGGTAGCGTTGGCGGTCCGATCAAACGAAACAAGACGTTTTTCTTCTTCGACTGGGAAACTTATAAAAACATCCAGGCCGTCAGTTGCGCAGCCAACACGTGCACACCTGGACCGCAGTTAGCGACGGTTCCGACCCTTGCGGAGAGGACAGGCAATTTCGCTGGCCAAAATCCGATCTTCGACCTCCTCAGCACCGTTACGAATCCAACTACCGGCGTTTCAACGCGAACTCCTTACCCGAACAACCAGATTCCGATGAGCGAGATTAACCCAATCGCGCTAAAGCTGATCAATATGTATCCAGCCCCGACCAGTAGCGCGGCGAACAATAACTACAGCCGCAATGGAGACAAGATCCAAACTGATAATCAGTTGGACACGCGGATCGATCATCGGTTCTCGGATAACAACAATTTCTTCTTGCGCTATTCTTACGGTCGAACGTACACCAGCCTTCCACATGTCTTTCCGGAGACGCCGGACGGATTCAATCCGCTCGGGTTGCCGGCCAGCACGGGGGCAGATGGGAATAGCAACATATCGACTCATGGCTTGGCCGTGGTCGATACGATAATCCTATCGCCCCAGATGGTGCTCGTAATGCGAGCGGGTTACTCGCGTTATAACAATCTGATGCAGAACCAAGGCTATGGTACGGACCCAGCTACCCAACTCGGGATGCTGGGCGTAAATGTCGATCCTCTCAGTAGCGGTTTCCCGGACTTCGCCATGACGAATTACACCGGCTTTGGTGACGGCGGGTATTTACCGACGCACAACATCAACAACGTCTTCACAGAATCTGCGAGCCTGCAGATCGCGAAGGGCGCGCATTTATTCAAATTCGGTGGCGAATTCACAAGACGTCAGGATGCGGATTATCAATCCGCTGAGGGGCGAGTCAGCTATCAGTTTACTCCGGCATTTACTGGCGACCCGAACAACCTCTCAAAGACAGGAAACGCGGAGGCCTCCCTTCTTTTAGGGTATCCGGCCACGTCGTCCCGAAACCGCTATTTGATCTTTCCCGGGTACCGTTTCGTAGAGAACAACTACTTTGCCCAGGACGACTGGCGCGCGACGCGATGGCTGACTCTGAACATAGGGATGCGATGGGATTATTTTAGTCCCGTCAGCGAGGCCGACAATCGGATCGCGAACTTTGACTTTGCGACTTCACAAATGATTGTCGCTGGGCAGAATGGCGTTAGTAGCACAGCGGGTGTCAAGAGAGATTTTGGAGACTTTGGTCCGCGCTTTGGATTCGCTGCGGCACTGAACAAAAAGACAGTCCTTCGCGGCGGCTACGGGATGATGTATACGCCGCTGATGCTGGGGACGCCGGGTGCCTTCCGGAACCCGCCTTACAACGATGCGTTCACCATCGCTAACAGTAATATCACTCCGACCAACAGCATCTCGGACCCACTACCACCGCTCGTCGGGCAGAGCACAAATCTTAGTCTTTTGACGGCTCCGACTCCCATAGTGGCTGTTAACGTGAATTACAAACTGCCCTATGTGCACGAATTTAACTTTACTGCTCAGCGCGACTTGATCTTTGGGATGACGTTGACGAGCGGATTTGTCGGGAGTTTGGGGAGGCGCCAGAGCGGAACAAATAGTGCTATTGACCTCAACGGCGCCGCTCCGGGCGCCGCCAACGTTCAGCTTCGCCGTATCCTGTCCAACGTCTATCCAAATCTGAGCAACGTAAATACTGTGGATAACTACTACACCACCTCATATCTTTCCTGGCAGACGACTCTGGAAAGGCGCTATAGGAGTGGCATGACTCTTAATATTAATCACACCTGGGCGCACGCATTGGACAATCGCGAGATTCGTTACCTGGCCTTCGCGGATCCAACTACGATCAAGGGAAATTCCAATAGCGACATCCGTAATCGGGTAGCCGTTACGTGGACCTATGCGATTCCGTTTGGCAAGCAAATCAAAGCCTGGTATGCAGTGCCATTGCGCAATTGGACGGTGAGCGCGTTGGGCTTTTTCCAAACGGGTTTTCCATTCTCGATCACACAAACGGGGACGCAAACTAACAGCGCAACAGGCACCAATCGTCCAAATGTGCTGGTTTCGCCTCTGGTTGCAAACCAGGCAGTCAATGAATGGTTCAATCCGGCCGCATTCGTGGCTCAGCCTGCTTATACATGGGGTAATCTAGGACGAAATACGTTAAACGCGCCGGGAACATGGGACATGGACTTAGGCATCCATCGCAACTTCAAAGTGAGAGAGAGAATCACGCTGCAGTTCCGGGCCGAGGCCTTTAATTTTACCAATACCGAGCTTCCTAACGCGCCGATCGCTGTCTTAGGTCAGGCGAATTTCGGGCAGATTATTACTTTCTCGGGCAGTCGGACCATGCAATTCGCGTTGAAAGTTCTTTTTTAAGTGAAGAAGAGCCGGGTCAGAAGGGAGAACTCGTTGTTGTACGCATATCGCTATGTCAAGCTGCTTTTGGTTTTGGAGTTGACCGTGCCATGGGTGTCTGTGGCTCAACAGCCCCGGATGGTTGATGACGCGGCTTTAAAGGACGCAGGCCGGAGCGGTGAAGAATGGATCACTTACAATGGGAATTGGTCGGAGCAGCGTTATAGCCCCCTCAGCCAAATCAATGCGCGAACGTGACCCGGCTTGGGCCTGCTTGGTATGCGACTATCCCAGCTGCGCCTGCCACGTGCGCAACAAAACCGCCAGGAGGCAACTCCTCTGGTGTCACAACGGCATGTTGTACAGCATTGCGCCGTGGAGCGTCGTGTATGCAGTCGACGCCCGTACGGGAAAACAGGTTTGGCGTCAGGATCCCGAGGTGAACCAGCAGGTTTGGCAATCGCGCATCTGTTGTGGTGTGACGGCTCGCGGAATTGCCCTCTATCAAGGCAAAGTCATCGCTCCGGTCGTGGACGGAAGACTGAGGGCTCTGGACGCGGTGACGCGGCAGAATCGTGTGGGAAACGCGAGTCTCGCCCGAGAACATGCCCTATACGATCACTATGGCGCCGCGGGTGATTAAGGGCGGAAGGGTCATCATTGGCGTCAGTGGAGGTGAGTACGGCGTGCGCGGATTCTTCGATGCCTATGACGCCGAAACCGGCAAACGGGCGTGGCGCTTTTACACGGTTCCAGGCGATCCTTCCAAGCCCTTCGAGCAGCCGGAGCTCGAAATGGCCGCCAAAACATGGAGTGGCGAGTGGTGGAAGATCGGCGGCGGCGCCCCGGTCTGGAATACCGTCGCCTACGATCCCGACATGGATATCGTCTATGTGGGCACCGGACAGCCGGGGCCATGGACCGAAGTGTTGCGCGGCCAGGGCGACAACCTGTTCGCCGACACCATTCTCGCGGTCCGGGGCGCCACCGGCAAACTTGTCTGGTATTACCAGGAAGTCCCCGGCGACGATTGGGACTTTGACTCGGTCTCGGATCTCATGCTGGCCGATTTGACGATCGACGGCAAGCCGCGCCAAGTGATTATGCACGCGCCCAAAGATGGATTCTTTTACGTTCTGGACCGGCGGACCGGAGAGCTGCTCTCCGCGGAACCGTTTGTGCCAGTGACCTGGGCGACGGGGATCAATTTGAAGACCGGGCGGCCCACCGTGAATCCGGAGGCCCGCTATAAGAACAACGCCGTCAGCGTCATTCCAAGTAACCTTGGCGCTACCAATTGGCCGCCATCGTCCTACAATCCTGCCACGGGGCTGGTGTATCTCAGGAGCCTGATGAGCGGCGCGTACATCTACCGGGCCGACCCCGACTTTAAACCGGCTCCGGTCGAGATCCCGCCGGGCGAGCGAGCCCATTTTAACCAGGGAACCTCGCGCGGGTCGGGCGATGTTCTCGCCTCTCTCCCCGCGATTGGACCCCAAGGGCAAGGCAACGTGCTGATCGCCTGGGATCCGGTGGCTCAGAAGGAACGCTGGCGTGGGCTCGCCGGTGGTTACAACCATGGCGGGACGCTGTCCACGGGTGGCAACCTCGTGTTCGTCGTTCTGAATACCCGGCTGTTAGCTTATCGCGCCGACGACGGCCAGCAGCTTCTCGATTTCGACACCGGCATGTGGCAGACGGGCCCGCCGATGACGTACATGCTGGATGGTATTCAGTACATCGCCATCGCTGGCGGCCCCACCGGTGTTCCCCCGCAGGCTGGCCGCGGCGGGGCCGCCGCAGCCGGCGCCGGAGCTAACGCCGTAGGTCAGCCCGTGCACGCGGAAGGTGTACGTACGACTCCAGCCGGTGTGTCGCATTTGCTGGTGCTAAAGCTCGACGGGAAGGCGTCACTGCCCCCGAGTTATTGACTCTATTGAATCAGGTGACACCATGACACTTCGACCATACGCAACCCCGATCATCGCCGGCGTACTGGTCGGCGCATTCGCAGCCTCACCGCGCGTCGCCGCCCAGAACTCAAATTCCAGAAACTCGCGCTTGGTTTGGGCCGCCAAACCCGTACCGCCGACATCGTACGACCCGCCCAATCGCCTTATCTGGCGCCTCTCCGAGATTCTCGCCGCGCATAAGGGTGAGGCGACCTGGCGCCAGCCGGTCATCAAGACGCGAGACTTCGAAGGCGACTATATTTCGATGGCTCCGGGCGAAAAAACCAAGACGGTATTCTACGCCGATGATCGCGTTTTCTGGGTGATTGAATCAGGAAAGATGCGGGTGAACATCGAAGGGCAGGCATCGTTTGTCGCCACGAAAGGATTTCTTGTTCAGGCCGCTCCGCGCCTAGCTTACAGCATGGAAACCGTTGGCGACGAACCGGTGCTGCGCTTCGAAGTGCGGCCTGCGGGCGAAATGCCGAGCTATCCGATTACCGAAACGCCGGCACCAGTGAAAGGCTGGACCTTCATCCAGGCGCGCATCAGCGATACAGGCCACTACGATCAGGACAATAAGCCTTTTCTCGATTTCGAAAAGGATGTCGTGCAGGCCAATGGCCGCAGCAGCAACTTCGTGTGGGATGGTCACACCTCGGCTCATATCATTCGGGGAAAAGCCGTCCCTACGCCGGCAAGTACTGATTTAGGGCACTTCCACGAGAACATGGTTGAGTTATGGATTGTGCTTGAGGGGCAACTTGATTTCCTGATCGAAGGAGAAAAACTCGTCACCGGCACGGTGGGGGACGTAGTTCTTGCGCCAAATGAGCGCTGGCATCGGGCGACCTCTTCTGGCACCGGAATGGCTACGCGGCTTGCGATAACGCCGCGCAACAAGGAAGGGCAGGTGCATTATTTCCAGCCAGACGCCAAATGACGGTACAGCGAGCTTCGAAAAGGCCCATCGGGACGCGCAGGCACGGCTGAGGGGAGTAACCGGAAGGTTTACAATTTCTATTTTGGCCGAAGCTGGCGTGATGCCGGTCCGGATTTTGAAAAGGCAATCGGAGCAAACCCGCAATCCTCAATCGCCCACGGGTACATGTCGATTTTCCATGCCATGTCCGGCCGCGCCGACGACTCGCATCGAGGAACTCACCGGGCGAATTACAAATAACGCAGTTAAGCGCGCATCTGCGAAGCTTGCGATCGATAAGGAGTGGGTGCTGCGCGGGTTGGTCGAGAACTTGGAGCGGGGGAGGAGGGTAAAGGGCGGGTCGAGTGTGGTGAACCGCGCCTGTGAGTTAATCGCTAAGCTGATGGGTTATTTCCCAGATGGTGAGCAGAAGCCGCTAAGCGTGGAGGACCTGACCGCCGACCAGATCAGGGAGATGCTGGGCCCGGCCGCGCCGCCGAAGCCAGACGTCTTCCAATAAACCGTAGCTCAGCCACCATCACTGCGGAGCAGTTGAGCCCCTCGCGTATTTCAGCAAACAAGCTGGTCGTTGGATGTGACGAATAGTTTGTTCTTCTTGTGGCGGGATTCGACTTCGCGCTGCCAGATGACCATAAGATCCGTGAGCGTCCTCAGCGCGATCTCGCGCTGCATTTCGCTTCCGAAGTTACCGGCTATGGTTACTCGGCGGTGAACTGGCAGCTTCTGATGCTTTGGCGGCTTCGTTGGCATTGGCATGGAGCTATTCTGCTCCTTGGGGGACGCAGCGGCAAGGATGGGCTACCCTTTTAGCTCTTATTCTTGCTGCCGGGCGGCCGTCCCCGTCTCTTTGTCTTGCCTTTGACGGCAGCCATCCAGGCCGGAGGTCGTCCGCGGCGTTTCTCCGATCGCGCCGCAAGGCGTTCAAGCACGATGATAGCTTCACCGATCTGTTCCCGCTCTTGGCGCAGATCGGCGAGCATCTTCAAAATGTCCATGACGGCAAGGATAACGCAAGGCCAGCCGTGAACTGCGAGCGCTTGGCGGTCTATCCAATGTTGGATAAAACGCCTGAGGGCCCAAAGTGCCTGGCTGGTTGGTCTGGGGCGATTGCCCCAGGTAGGCCCGCGCACAGCCGCTCCTGCGCCAGCCATGGGACAGCAACTCATATTGGCTGATCGGCAATCCACTTCGGTGGTTTCAGCGTTACACGTCAAAGTGCCTGAGTTCCAGATTGATCTACAAGGCGACGAGTCGGGTTTTGTCGGAAGAAATCGCGATTTCAGCCGACTTGGATCACGAACTAATTTGGGGAAACGGTGTACAACAGTTTGAACTGCGGGTGGTAAAAGGACGCCCACTTTCGGAGTTCCTTCAGCTCTTCGGCAGTTTGAGGGCGGTCGATCCAAGGTTCGTAAGACACATCACATGGTTTGGCTGAATCCCAACGGCGTCAATTTGATAGGCTCTTGTAGCTGGAGAATCGCCATGACGTGATGCCAAGGTATCGTGATCTTACCCTTGTTGCTACCCTCGCCCATGAACCGTTACCCGAAACAAACGGGTAACCGCCGGTGTAAACTTAATCCAGTGGATCAGCACGACTACTTGGCTCACATGGCAGCACCTCGCTGACCAACGTGACTCTATGCACATCACGGTCCTGCTCCTCGCATTGTCGTGCATGACTGCATCCGCGCAGCAGAAGTTTTTCCCTGAGCAAATCGGCGATTTAGGCGTTAAACGCGATCCAGCGACCTGGTCGTCTCCGGAAGCTGTAGTTCACGACTTGCGTTCCAAGGACGCCGCTGTCCGCCTGAAAGCTATGCGGCTTGTCGGTGTGAATGAAGACTTCTTCAGCACCGGCGGCACACCTGAGGAGATTGACCTCCGGTACACGACTTTTGGCTTTGACGAACAAACCGTGGCGGTGATTGCCGTTGAGCAGAGTTCATTTCAATACGCCGCGGTAGCGATCCTCAGGGCAGGAACATGGACAAGGTTGGGGGTTTTCGAGTGTTGGTGTAAGTATGAAGCTCCGCTGGATGATTTTGTCCACGTTCAGCCTGTGGTTTCGGGGCAAAGACTGGAACTGCAAATCATGGTTCGAGCGAGCGGCGGAGGAACAGGCCAATACGAACAAACGGAGGCCTGGTTTAGACCGCGCAACGGAATCCTTGAGCCCGTTCTGAGTTTCACAAGGAGGGAACGTTCGTGCCCGCTACCAAGCGAGCCATGCACTTATGAGCGCAGGTGGTTTGACGGGAACCAATTTATAGAAGGCAAGAATCCTGCGATGAAGTTCGCCGAGGACAATGCCGTAACGTTCCGCGAACAGCTCCTTGGATGGGCAGTTGAAGACAACGCGCTCAAGTCGCTCACCTGTACCCCCTACAAATGGGACGCCGTGAATTTCAAGTACACGCCCTCCGGTCGTGCGCATCCCTGCAAATACGAACCTCCGAAATAGCTCGTAAGGGTCGGAGCCCTATCGGGTGTCAGCCTCCCGGAGATTATTCACTTGGCCGCGTAGTCGGCAAACCACCGAAGTGACCCATAGCCGAGGTAAAACTGTTGCAGGCATGAGTTCCGATAATGGCTGTTATCGGGCCGCTTCTCGAACTCGGTCTTTTTACGCATTTTTGAGCCAATGGCCGCCGTCGGAATCACATTCCGGGATGCCAAGAAGCAGGATTGACATTCCCGTAGACACTCTACGCAAGCAGGTGTAGAATATCTACACAATGGATCGGGATCCAGTTTCTCGCGTCGAATTGCTGCAAGGCACGCTCGACCTCCTCATTCTTCGCACCCTACTTGCCGGACCTACTCACGGCCACGCAGTCGCCAAGCTCATTCAACAGGCCTCAGAAGACCTCCTCCAGGTCGAGACAGGCTCATTGTATCCGGCGCTCCATCGGTTGGAGGCCAAAGGTTGGATCAATGCGTCTTGGAATTTGTCTGAGAAAGGAAAGCGTGCCAGGTTTTATCGCCTTACGGTGCTCGGTCGCAAACAACTCGCAGCCGAGAGATCGAAATGGGAGGCGTTCTCGCGCGCTATGGGATTGGTCTTGAATCCAGCCGACGAGGAGGGACGTTGAGCGCATTCGTTCGGAAACTTCAGTGGTTGTTGCCACGGTCTAAAAGGGAAGCTGAACTACAAGCCGAACTCCAGTTTCACCTGGAGGAGGATGCGGAGCAGCTTCAAACAGACGGATTAGCGCCGAAAGAGGCGCGCTTGGCAGCCCTACGTAACTTCGGCAATGTCACCCTCCTCGCAGAGGACACCCGCGCCGTATGGATTCCGGTCTGGTTTGAGCAGCTACTCCAGGACGTTCGATACGGACTCAGGGTACTTCGGCGGAATCCGGCCTTCGCCGGAATTATTGTGCTCACCCTCGCCCTCGGAATCGGCGTTAATACGGCCGTCTTTAGCGTTGTGAACGCTGTGCTTCTCAGGCCCTTGCCATACCCGGGCGCACGGCGGCTGGTCGCGTACTCTGATGGAGTTTCGAGCTCCAGGGCGGAGAATTTCAAGCCCGGCATAGAGGTTGCGGACTTCTCCGAATGGCGCACACAAGCCAAGTCGTTCGAGGGCTTGGCTGGTTATTCTTACTACGCCGCGACGCTGGCGGCCTCGAATGACGCCGGTCAGGTGCACTTGGCCGCGATTGCTGGCGATTTCTGGGCGATGACTGGAGCCCGGGCGGCACTTGGACGTCTTTTTGAACCAACAGCTACGCCGGATGCCATTGTGCTTTCGCACCGGTTCTTTGAGAGGCGTTTTGGTGGCGATTCCCAAATCGTTGGGAAGGCCATGACTCTGAACGGTCAGCCGGTCACCATTGTTGGAGTCCTGCCTTCAGATTTCCAGTTTCTGTTTCCGCAAGACCAAACCAGTTTTGCATCAAACGAAATCGAAGCTTACGTCCCTGTTTCACCGCCGGGCAGCAGTGGGCAGAGGTCGCGTCTTTTCGTAGCAGCAAAACTCAAACCACTCGTCCCAATCGAGAGTGCGCTCACTGAACTTCGCATGATTCAAGCGCGGAGGTTGGGAGCTTACCCTGACCGGTGGTTCGCGGGTGTTCCCCGCATGGCCTTAATACCTCTGAGGGAGAGACTGGTGGGCAGTGCTCGGCGAGCGTTGATAATCTTGCAGGTAGCTGGCATGTTCGTTCTGCTCATCGCCTGCGCTAACATTGCTAATCTACTCTTGGCGCGTGCCGCCGTTAGGCATCGGGAAATCGCGATTCGGTTGGCCATCGGCGCCGGTGCAGCACGTATCCTGAGGCAGTTCTTTGCAGAAGGGTTGGTGCTGGCTCTCCTAGGCGGTTGCTGTGGGCTGGTAATGGCGAAGTGCGCGATCGCCATGATGGCAGGGTTGGGCGCGTACGCAGTTCCTCGCTTGGCGGAGACGACCATCGACACCTGGGTTCTGGTTTTCGCTTTGACCGTTTCGCTGTCCAGCGGACTGATCTTTAGTTTTGGGCCAGCGATCTCGCTTTACAGGTCGAGTCCTAACGATGCGCTCAAGGAGGGTGCGTCAACTTCGTCCCTGGGCTCGGGTGGCCCTCGTATCCGCCGGTTCCTGGTGGCGTTCGAGCTTTCGTTGGCTATTATTCTACTCACCGGCGCGGGCCTGATGATGAAGAGCTTCTGGCGTATGTATGCGAACCCTCCTGGATTCTCCCCGGAGAACACTCTGATCATGAAAGTCTCGCTTTCGGGGCCGCAGTACGAAGATAAGGCACGACAAATCTCCTACCTGCGCGAGTTGGTACGCCGCATCGAATCAGTGCCGGGAGTGCAGTCGGCTGGCATAGCGGACACGGATTTGTATCTGATACAGTCCAAGGACAAAATGCGTCCGCCTGTTGTCGAACAGTTCCAGGAAAGCCTAGTATCGCTGGGCTACTTCGGCGCCATCGGCATGCAGCTCGTAAAGGGGCGGTGGCTCAAGGACAGCGATCCAGCGGACGCCACTATCATCAACGAGACTATGGCGCGCCGGGTCTTTGGCGATGCCGACCCGGTCGGCCAACGCATTGATCGGTTAGGTCGGCAGGTAAGCATCGTAGGTGTGGTCGCCAACCTGAAATATTCTAAGCTCGATGCCGAACCCGGTCCGGAAATCTATCGGGCCTACGTACAAAATCTAGGCCCTGGCCGCCCGACGATGACCGTCGCCGTCCGCGTCTCCGGCGACCCGCTGAATATCGCCCCTGCGTCGCGAAAGCTGATCTCGGGTATCGACCCCACACAGCCGGTATACAACGTGGAGAGTCTGGAGCAGGTCTTGTCGAATTCTATTGCTCCCCGTCGATTCAACCTATTTCTGCTGGGGACCTTTGCCGCTGCGGCGTTCCTGATGGCAGTTGTTGGGATCTACGGAATAGTCGCGTATTCGGTGACGCAACGGACCCGCGAGATAGGCATACGGATGGCACTTGGCGCGCAACGCAGTGCAGTCGTTCGAATGGTCGTTAGACAAGGGATGGGAATCGCGATCTTAGGCATCGTCATGGGTCTCGTTGCGGCTCTGGGGCTGACCCAGTTGATGGCGAGCCTGCTGTACGATGTAAAGCCGAACGACCTGTCAATATTCGCGCTCGTCGCCGTCACGTTGGCAGTGACCGCAGCGCTGGCTTCCTGGGGTCCCGCGTTCAAAGCGGCGCTCGTTGATCCTTTGATCGCACTTCGGCATGAATGATCTGCCCAGGGGCAGCCATCCAGGTTGATCCGGCCAACGCGTTTCGTATTGCATAAACCAGAAAGGACAGCGAACGTGCACCGTAAGGCCTGCCTTGTCACGGTGATCTCTATCTTCCTCGTTTCTTGCGCGGCCCGCCGCCCTGTTCAGTTTGAATCAGTGCCAGCCAGGCCGTACTACATTCTGCGCAACCCCGCCCGCGTTGAAACGCCCTACCCGGAGGTCCTCGCCCAACATGGCGACCCGGTACAGGGCTGGGTGGATCTGACGAGATCAATGGCGATCAAAATCGAAAAACTCATCTTCGCTGATCCCGGTGCCGCTCAGAACATTGCCAACTTTGTTGGCCTCGAGAGCGCGCTCTTTGACGTCTCAGACACCGGCCGACTCACGAATATGAGGGTACAGGAGTTGGCGAATCGGCCTGCCCAAGAATCGCCCATCAGTTCGCTTCTGGGAACACGTTTTCAAAAGCGACGTTTTCACCGCCTCTACTTCCAAGTTCTGCTTGATAGGAGATCGGGTGAGTCGGCGGCTGTCCTATTGGGGGCCGACTCAAGAGAAGCACTGCGTCGGCAGGACCTACAGCTGAAAGCGAACGCGCGGGCAGTCCTCAGCGACGGCGAAGCGAACTCTGTTATTTTTCCACCCAATGTGACCGTTTCATTGCAGTTCGAGATTATTGTGAACGGAAACCAGTATCTGTATCTTGGGGTTCTTCCGTCAAGAACGTCATCGGTGAGCGGTCCTCGTTCTCAATGCTCCGGCGATATGGCCGCAGGAACGTGCCAGTCAATATTAATGCCAAAGACCCCGACGCGTTGCGCCTCTCGGTGTTGCCGGGTGATCGGTTCATCTGGTGAGTTAGGAATCAGGAATCTCCCCAAGCGCCGAGATTTGTTGCGACGTTACTGAAGAACTTCCCGCTGACAGTCGTAGTTTTTACGAATTCACTTGGACGAAAAGTCGGCAAACCGTCCATCTGTGTCTTGCGTCTAGCAAGTTCAACTTGGTATCGGTTCGATCCCAAGGCGATCATTCACAGCACCGCGAAACCGCTGCTGGCAGCCAAGGTATTTCTCCGTCGTCTGGACCGATACGTGTCCCAGTAAAAATTGAATTTGTTCCAGTTCGCCGCCAGCCTGGTGGCAAAGGCGCGCACAAGTACGGCGGAGATCGTGCGGGGCCAGTTTTTCGATGGCGGCTCGTTTTGCGTAGTTCTTTACAACATGCCATACGACGCGCTCGGTCATGCTGTCACCCCAAGGCTTGCCCGCCCGACAGACACGTCGAAACATGCGACCTTTTGTTATTCCAGCCGCTAGCAACCATAAGTCGACCGTCGCCTTGACCCAGTCGGGCATAGGGACAGTGCGGATGTGTCGGCCTTTGCCAACCAAGTCCACGATTGCCCAATGATCATCGCGCCGTTGAAGGTGGGTAACTTCTAAGCCCGCTGCTTCCTTCCGCCGCAAACCGCAACCCAACAGAATCGCCAGGAGTGCCTGATCTCGTTTACCCTTTAGCGTGCTCGCATCCGGTGCCTGCCATAGGGTCGTCGCCTGTTCGGCGGTAAGCCAGTTGCCGAGCCGAACCCCCAGTTTCTTGGCACCTTTTACTCGACGGATTCCAGCGGCCAGCTCCGGACTGAGCAGCCCGGAATCGGCGGCTTCATATGCTAGCCGACGGATCGCTGCAAGCCTCCCGTTAATGGTTCCTGACGAGAGTTGACGCGATTCTAGGTAAATGCGGTATCGGGTTACAACCGCCTTATTGAACGATAGGCGCGGTTCAGAACAATACCAAGTAATGAACTCTTCCATTGCGTGCCGATAGCCCCGCTGGGACTCCTTCGATGGCAGGCTGTTGATGACAGCAGATTTGGCTTGGTCGAGATCAGGCATTCTGAGCACAAGCCTTGGCTTCTTTTTGCTGGCGTTTTGCTTGGTTTTCACATGACGGGCCTCCTTCGCCCACCACCCAAAGCGAACACCAACAAGGGTACTGGCAGGGGAACTGGGATTTAGGCCGTGCAGCCTAGCGGCAAATTGACGGTTTCAGCGTTACACGTCAAAGTGATTGCCCGACCGCCCCCTGACCAGTGATATCTGCGAAGATCAGACATGGAAGGTCGCCCGTAGATGAAGGCAGCCGCTATTTTGTGCGTAAGTATCGCGTCCCTCGCGTTCGCCCAGATCGACGAATCCGCTCTGCGCTCCAAGTACGGCGTTCCACTGGATCGACAAACCTTTGCTGTTCGGCCAGGGATCGAAATGGTGGTAGATTATGGTCCAGGCAAGCAGGTATGCAAGCTTCAACTTCCTTCAGGAATGAATATTATCGGCGGTGCCCCTCCTGGTGTCATTACAAAACAACAGACTGACCAGGTTCTTAACGAGGTCGTTCCATCTGCAATGCGGGGCAAAGAGCTATACCGCTTTGCTGCGGTTGCTGCGGCAATAGGACTCTCCACAACGGAATACGAACATGTCGCGATCAGGGAATTAACGAACGCTGGCGGCGGGAACGGGACCACCGTGACATTTAAGAATCCCGCATGTCCGGGCCACGAAGTTCGCAGACGGCTTTCGGGAACAGAGCCGGAATACACTGAAGCAGCCCGAAAAGCCGGAATCGAAGGTACGGTGGGGCTTGAGATCGGTATTGACGCTGCCGGTGCGGCACACGATATTTTCCTCTTCAAATCTTTAGATTCGGGGCTTGACACTAATTGTATGCGGGCAGTCGAAAAATGGCGCTTTGAACCGGGCAACCCCACCCAAGAGCAAACGGTTGAATGTCATTTTGCTCTCTTGACCGGGAACAAGTAGCCCATCTCGCTCGCCCTAAATGACTGTACCAGCTCGGAATTGCTGCGGAGCCTGTTCCTCCTGCTTCCGGAATGGCCCATCGATCCGAAGGTTTCACTTGGCTGTGTTGTCGGCAACTCGTCGAAGTGCCCAGATCACCCACGAGCATGAATAGAGTAGGCATTCTGTCACGGCAGCATACGCCCCCTGCATTGATGAATTGGCGAGGTATAACTGATGGCATGGGTTACACAAAAGCAGTCGGCTTCCTACTGGCAGCCACGTTCGCCCTTGCCCAGCCTGCCGATCGAGCCGCCCAGATGGTCGAGGGCATTCTTACGTATCTCGATCACTTTCCCGCCCCACCAAAGCATCCGTCGCGGGACCGGCTCGCGGAGATTCTTGGCGTTGTCGATAAGCGCGTGCAGTTCTCCACGCTAGACGAGACATTGCTTACACGCACGAAAACATATTCGGTCTATCGCGTCCGTTGGCCTGCGCTCGACGGTGTATTCGCCGAAGGGCTGCATTTCAAGCCTTTGGGAAAGCCGGTAGGCCGCGCGGTCGCGATTCCGGATGCGGATCAAACACCCGAGGCAAGCGACATCGGCCCGCGCCTGGCCGCGCAGGGCTACGAAGTTCTCGCGCCGGCCATTCTCAACCGAAGCGACACCTATTCCGGCAATCCCAATTTCCGGATGACCAATCAGCCGCATCGCGAGTTCGTCTACCGCATGGCATTCCCGCTCGGCCGGCACATTATCGGATACGAGGTTGAGAAGATCCTGGCGGCGGTGGATTGGTTTGCCGGGCAACCGTCGCAGGTACCGATCGTCGTTTGGGGATACGGGGAAGGCGGCATGCTTGCGCTCGATGCGGCGGCTCTCGATTCGCGAATAGCGACGGCGGTGGTCTCGGGCTATTTCGGACCGCGCGACGCTCTCTGGCAGGAACCGATCTTCCGCAACGTGTGGTCGTTCAACCGCGATTTTGGCGATGCCGAACTCGCCGCCATGATCGCGCCGCGGAAGCTTATCGTGGAGACGCGCGAGGGGCCGAGATGGGACGGGCCGTCGCAAGCCAATCCACAGCGAAAAGGAGCCGCCCCGGGCAAGCTGGCTCCGGTGCCGCCGGAGTTCGTGCGCAGCGAAGTGGACCGCGCCCGCTCGCTTGGAGCGAATATCGAAGCCACACCACAAGCCCTTCCTTTGCGGACGCCCCCGGAGCCCGCTCCCAAACTGACGCCCCCACCAGACCGGACGCACCGGCAGTTCGATGAGTTGGTCGCCTTCACCCAGCGCCTGCTGCGCGAATCGCAAGCCGAGCGGGACCGCTATTGGGCCAACACCGATATGAAGTCTTCCGACGAATGGCGGCGCACCACGGCTCCGTATCGCGAGCGCATTTGGAACGATATGATAGGCCGTTTGCCCGCCGCTTCCGTGCCGATGAATGCGCGTCAGGAACCGAAATATTCCGGCGCAAAATGGGACGGCTTTGACGTCACACTCGACGTGTTTCCGGACGTTTTCGCGTACGGTGTGCTACTCGTTCCGAAGGACCTGAAACCGGGCGAGCGGCGGCCCGTGGTGGTGTGTCAGCACGGCCTAGAGGACCGCCCGCAGTCCATGTTCGATCAGCCCAAAGACAGTCATTCCTATAGTCTGTACCAGAACATCGGTAACCGCCTGGCCGATCTCGGCTTCATCGTTTACATGCCTCAGAACCCATATATTGGCGGCGATCGGTTCCGATGGATTCAACGGAAGGCGAATCCGCTTGGGCTGTCGTTGTTCTCATTTATTCTGGCTCAGCACCAGCGCCTACTCGAGTGGCTGGCCCAACAGCCGTACGTCGACGCGTCGCGTATTGGATTCTACGGGCTGTCGTACGGCGGCAAGACCGCGCTCCGCGTTCCGCCGCTGCTCGATGGCTACGCGCTCGCCATTTGCTCGGGCGATTTCAACGAGTGGGTGGTGAAGCTGGCCTCGTACCCTGATTCATTCAGCTATCTGTACACCGGCGAGTGGGAGATGGACGAATGGAACTTGGCCCACGTGGCGAGCCACGCCGAACTGGCCCGGCTAATGGCGCCCCGGCCGTTCATGGTGGAACGCGGGCATCGCGACCCAGTCGGCGTGGACGAATGGGTGTCCTACGAGTACGCCAGGGTACGTCGCTTCTATGACGAAATTGGGCTCGGCGATCGCTCGCGCATTGAGTTTTTTAACGGACCACACCAGATTCATGGTGTGGGAACCGTAGAGTTTCTGGAAACGTTCTTGCGCTGGCCCCAACCGTGATCAGAGCCCCACACGTACTTGGCTTTCCACGGTTGATCAGCAGATCGGTTGCGCACCCCAGGACTCAGCGGCGGCTTCACAACGATGGGCGCCGTCTTCCGATCGGCCATGTAGACTCGTAGGCCCCTGAGGCTCGAAGTAGGTGTTTCGGCTTCGGAATAGTCGATGCCGATATAGCAATCAAGACCGGGGTTGGCGGCGACGCTTCTGCTGGTTCTTCGGTAATCACGCAGCGATTCGCGCGACCATCCCGGAGTCCCAGAATGCAAGTGAGGTGACCTATTATAAGACGGTTCGTGATTTCGTCCCAATCACGATCGCGCGCGATATCGGAAAAGTCACCGTCCGGATTGCAGGCGTCCCAGGCACGGATTCAATCGAACTTGAGGCGTTTGGGGATACGGGCGCTCTCGAAGCGGTAATCCCATTCCTGTTCGGGCGCGGCGGAGCGCGGGCTGCGGACATAAATCATGGCCGTCCACGCGTTGGAGGTCATGTGATTCCCTCGGTGCCGAAGGCGGAGTCGATGCGGAGTCCGGCCACGTATACTACCTGTCATGCGCCCACTGTAGTGACGCCGGGTACGAGAAAAGGCGCAGGCCCGATGTTCGGCACGCCCGTATACCGGTGGCTTCCGGCGAAGGCTAAAATCGAATCGCACTTTCTACTCTTCTACGCGCGCGTGCCGGAAGGATTCCAGCACGTCGACGACGTAAGGCTGGAAAATGGCCGCATCGTGATTGAGGATCGGCGCGCGCAAAGGCAGGTCACGCTGGCAGCGTCCAGAGGGTTATAGGGACAATTGACCCCTTTAGAAAGGCTGCGATGGGCTCAACAGCCGTCCACTCCAGCATTGGAAAAATCGTGAGAGTGACCCGGCGCAGGGCCGGGTGGCATGAGGTAATTATCCATCGAACGCTCGCATAACGGCCGCTGCTAGGGCAGCGACAAGTATTTGCTTACGCCCAGACGTTGGCTTGACCCTTTAATTAAATCCAGTTCTGTGAATACGCATTATCCGTCAGAGAGCAATCCTCCTTGGGATTCACTGCAGCTGATTTCCAGGAACTAAGGTGGAGAGAATCGGTATCGTGGCACCGATGGGTCGACAGAGTGCTCCAGGTATCAATGACGCCCTGCTCTGACAGGCGGCCACACTCTGCTCGCGCAGCCCGTGCGCCAGATTCAAACTGAGAATCCTGTGATGGCAGAAGACACTTAATATGGTTTGGTCGGCCTTCGCTTCAAATTGCCGCAGCTTAGCTGGGATCGAACAGTAGATTTATCTTGCCAACCAATGCCCGTTACACTTCTATTCGAATCGCGGCGAGTCCAAAGGTGCTTGTGAGGCGGTCTATTCAACGTTGGAAAAAAACGCCTGAGGGGACAACGATGTTGGGTTCGTTGGAGTGAGGCGATTACTCGCGGCAGACTTAGCGCCTCCGTTCCTGAACAGCACTAAGGATCTCGCCTTGATGTGCGCATGCAACTGTCCCGCGAACTTTGTCTTCAGTGCCCTTCCGCCGACGATACTCCGCACTATTCCGGAAGCGCAAACAGATATGCGAGCAAATTGTCCATGGCTCTCGCGGGGAGTTTGTAGGCGGGCATGATACTGCCCGGCGACAGCTTTGGAGGATCGGCAAAGTGCTCTTGAACCCAGTCCCTGCTTCGCCGCCTGGCCAGTCCGTTCAACGAGGGGCCGACATCCATCCCTGCGTCGTTCACTTTGTGGCAATCGCCACACCCCTGCGCTTGATACACAACCGCTCCTTGCACCGCAGCGTCGGGCGCGTCAGCGATCGCGGTAGCGTTATCGGGGTTGAGCTTGAGCAGAAATGCGGCAAGCGTATTCAATTGTGAATCGCTGAGTTGGATCGGAGGCATCGAAGATCCCGGCCGGACGCCCGCGGGGCTCTTGAAGTGCTGGATCATCCAGGCTGCTGTGCGACGGCCTGCTGTCCGGGTTAAATCGGGGCCGACCCCGGCGCCGTCTCCCGTAAGCGAGTGACAACTCGCACAATTCTCAGCGCGATAATATCCCACGCCGGCCATCTCTACGGGAGAGAACTGCATCCAGTCAGTAGGTTCTGAATAATCAATCGCGATCTCGCCTTCCTGCTTGGGAGTTGTCACGACCGCGGCCATCGTCAATCCGCCCCAACCAATCATGGCCAGGACTATAACTGCTGTCGCGAACGTCCGGCGTGTGACTCTGACCATGGCGCCACGATCGATAAAGGGCACCAGAATCAGAACCAGCACCGCCAATCCCGGCAATACCGTACTGCCAATCACCTCGAGCGGCCCTTTGAACAGCTTCAGCATCTGAAACAGAAACAGGAAATACCATTCCGGCCGTGGAATGTAGGAAGTGTCTGTCGGATCGGCGAGCTGCTCCAACGGTACGCGCACCATTACGGCCATCAAGAACAGAACGGAAAATGCGATGAAAATTGAAATTGTGTCCTTCAAAACCTGTTGCGGATAAAACTTCTTCGTCGGAACCGATTCATCGCCGGGAGCTGGCGCCACTCCATGCTTGCGGACCAAATAGATGTGTACCCCGATTAACAAAGTAGTGGCTGGCGGTAGTAGCAGGACGTGCAATCCGAAGAACCGGGCGAATGTCACCACACCGATCGTGTCGCCGCCACCCAATAAACGCGTGAGGTAGGACCCCAGCAGAGGCGCCTGAGCAGCGATACGAGTGGTAACCACCGTCCCCCAATACGCGCGGTTATCCCAAGGCAACAGGTAGCCCGTCAGCCCGTAAGCTAGCGTGAGCAGAAGCAGCACGACTCCGACCATCCAGGTGGTTTCGCGAGGTTTTTTGTAGGCGCCGTATAAGAAAACTTGCACCATATGAAGGACTACAACGACGATCAGCATGCTGGCGCCCCAGTGGTGCAGCCCCCGCATCAATCGGCCGGCGGTCACCTCCGTAAGGATGTAGCGGAGGCTGTTGTAAGCGTCACCCGGAGTGGGCGCATAGTTAAATGCCAGTAATGCGCCGGTAAGCGCCTGGACCAAGAAGAGGAAAACGGCTACGCTTCCAAACACCTGATGCCAACCGCTAGAAGCGGGGATGTCCTCATAGAGGAATGTACGGACCGCCGTAGGAACGCCGGTTCGATGATCGAGCCAGTCGTTTAGGGCGGTCAGGTATCTTCTCATACCGTTTGCGAGGAAGTCTGCACCCGGCCCAGCAGGAGTTTAGTGCCTTCAATTTTGAGTTCAAAACGATCCAGCGGACGGGGAGCGGGGCCATCCTGCACCCTGCCATCAACTGAAAATACCGAGTTATGGCAAGGGCAGATGAACTGCGTCTTGCGTTGATCCCAATGATAGGCGCAACCCAGATGGGTGCATTGCGGCGAGTATGCGACTACGTTGTTATCCGGAAACTTGACCACCCAGGCTGTACTTTTCTCGCTGACGACTCGCCAACCGTCAACACGGTTTCTGCGAAATGCGACTTCTAGCGGAACCTCAGGGACCAGTTGCGTAACATCTCCCGCCTCGACGAAATCGTCCTTCTGCCGAATTCGGGAAGGGACCAACAGGTACGCCGCCGTCGGCAAGCCCAGCGCGGCCAAGATCGTGGCCAACATCCCATGAATGGCAGCAGCACCGAAGTTGCGCCGCGTGCCGTGCAGAGCCCGATCAGACTCTGCTGCGGATGGTTGATCGTCCATTATTAACTCTCCTACCTCCGTAACATGTCCACCGCCGCGCCACCTCGGGTTGCCGCTTACGAAAGAGCCGATCAAACAACGTCAGAGCGCCAGCGAACGCGGCGACCAGCATGAGCGGGATCACGAAAAGTGCCGCGCCCGTGAGCGATGCTTCAAACAGATGCGTCCACATATCTTAGGGCAAAGCTCCGCTGGTCTTGGTGGTAACTTCGCTCTGACGATTTATAGATTGCCGAGCAGCAGTTACTAAGTTTTCGCAGCAACTAAATGGCGAGGAGCTGTCTGCGGCTCGATCCGATAGCCTACCGCTGAGAACTACGGTTGGTCTGACTTCCGGGTCGGACCGCTGCGAAACGGAGAGCCCAGAACAGTCGATGCGCCCGCCGCAATCATTGCCTTCCGCAGTACCGCTGATGTAGCAGGTGAAATTCCCCTGAGGTTTCCCTCAAGATAGACACCTTCCGAAATCCTCAAAGGAGTCCACCCAGATTTATCAGGTCGGTTCCAGACTTCTATCTTCGCACCGTGATCAATAAGATATTGGGCTACCGACGAGACTGCTTTGTAAGCCGCACCATGCATCGGAGTCTCTCCATTGTTATCGATGGCATTCACGTCGCCACCCAGTTCTATCGCAAGTTTCACGGCTTCCAATACCTCACTTTCGGTCCCAGGGTCTTCGCCTGGAGACTTGGTGCCGACACCGGCAGCAATAGTTATCGGCGTAGTGTTATCAGCATTGGGCAGTAGCGGGTCAGCGCCAAGCTGGGCCAAGAGGCGCATCAACGGCGCATCCGCAGTGCGGGCGGCCATCAAAAACGGTGTGGCGCCAATCATGTTTATCTCGGTATAGCCAGCTTCCCCTTTGGCCGTCATGCGGGCGTTTACATTTGCTCCATGCGCCACTAACCTCCTGACCAACTCGAGACTATCCATGTTACCCGAACCTCTCGGACCTGGATTATTGGTACCGGTACCGGGTTTACGTACCCAGGTAATCTCATGCAGAGCGGTCCATCCCTGGGATGCGGCGTTAGGATCGGCGCCTGCGTCCAACAGTGCAGATGCTAGTTCATAATGAGCGTTCGCGACCGCCAGAACCAAGGCGCTAGGGCCGGAAGTCTCTTGAGCGCGCAGTATCGTCCCACCCGCCACATCGCGCAACGCACCGTTCACGATATATTTCGGGGCCTTTTTATACCCGAGCCAGGTCTCATTTACATCCGCACCGGCTTTCAGCAGCGACCGAACAACGTCGATGCGACCTTCCCGGACCGCAAATAGAAGCGGTGTAAATCCGGCTTTCGAACGGGCGTGGATATCTGCTCCATGCGTAATCAGCGCGTCTACTACAGCCGTGTTGCCTTCAGCGGCCGCCCACATAAGGGCCGTTTGGCCATGTTCGTTTTCCTTTGCGTTGACCTCGGCACCATGGGCCAAAAGCAGATTCACGGCATCTATCTTGCCAGTGCGCGACGCCGTCATCAACGCGGTTTCTCCGCCCGGCAACGCCGTGTTCGAATCGGCTCCGGCCTTGAGCAAGAGGTCAATCATCGCAGCGCTTCCGTTTATGCAAGCAAGTGAGAGCGGAGTGACATCATATCGATTCGCCGCCTTTGCATTGGCGCCCCCGCGAAGTAGCAACTGCGCAGTTTCCAAATCGTCCCAGCGCGCGGCCCAATGTAAGGCTGTGGTTCCGTCGGTGTCTGGGGCATTCGCATCGGCGTGCTGCTCCAATAAAGTCCGTGCGGAAAGCTTGTCTGAGTTCTTGACCGCATCCACTAGCCGGGCGTTAGAACCCGCCGCTATCAGACTCATGCTAAAGCATAACGGAGCTACTAACCTTCCGCCTAGACGACTGTAGTGAATCATCGCTGCCTCCTTGTGACTCTATCGGATCAAACAGTAAGCAACTCGTCGACACGCCCCCGGCTGTCGGCGAAGCTGTCCTGATGCACCCCAATCTTGTCTAGCAGTGTCAAATGCAGATTGGCCAATGGCGTAGGCTGCTCGTATTTGATGTGACGACCGCCCTTAAGCTGGCCTGCCCCCCCTCCGGCGAGGATGATTGGCAAGTTGACGTGATTATGCACGTCCGGATTACCCATCCCGCTGCCACAGAGGTAAATCGAATGATCCAGCAGGGAGCCGTCGCCGTCGGGCGTTGACTTCAACTTCGCGAGGAAATACGCGAATAGCGAGACGTGATAGGCGTTGATCTTGGCCAGTTTCGCGAGTTTCTCCGGATTGTTCGAATGGTGGGACAAAGGATGATGCCCTTCGGATACGCCGATCTGTGGGTACGTGCGCGCGCTAGTCTCGCGGGCCAACTGAAACGTAATGACTCGTGTGATGTCCGACTGAAGAGCCAGCACTTGCAAATCAAACATTAGCTTTGCATGGTCTTCATACGATGCCGGCACACCGACCGGACGATCCATGTCAGGCGATGGAGACTGGAAGGACTGTTCCTCGGCCTTCTGAATACGGCGTTCCAACTCCCGAACCGTATCGAGGTATTGGCTGACCTTGGTGCGGTCGCGCGGTCCAAGTTTCTGCTGAAGGCTCGCGATGTCTGCCGTTACCCAATCGAGCATGCTGCCATTCGTGCGCAGATCCGCGATCCGATCCGCAGCAGTGCCTCCGTCGCCGAACAAGCGCTCGAAGACTACACGCGGATTCGCCTCGGAGGGAAGCGGCGTCGTGGGCGAAGACCAAGAGAGATTGTTCTGGTACACGCACGCGTAGCCGTTATCGCAGTTGCCGACCGGGCGTCAACAAATCCATGGCGAGTTCGAGCGATGGCAGTCGCGTGTCCTTGCCGAGATGCTTTGCCGCGATTTGATCGACGGTCGTAGCCAACTCGTAGTCACTACCCTCAGTCATCTTCGCTTTTGCGGCACTCAGGAATCCGCAGTTGGAACAGGCATGGTTGCCTGGGGCATAAGAGTTCTTGAGCTCAAAATTCGTGATGACCGTAAGTTGATCCAAAAACGGGGCCAATGTGTTCAGGCTGGGCGACAGTTCGGTGATTCTGCCAACGCCCTGCGGAGTCCATTGCGCGATATTGGAACCCATTGGAATGTACACAAATCCCAAGCGGCGAACCGGATTGGCTGGCGTCGCGGCTTGAAGCGAAAGCGCCGGGATCATGGCATCCAGCAAGGGCAGCGCAATGGTAACGCCGGCACCCCGTAAGAACGTTCTTCTGGCCAAAGCCTTCTTTGTGATGATCATTGCGATCTCCTCATTTCAAATGGTGTACTTTTAACGATTCCAAGAATCAAAGATGAGAATCGGTCGTCGTTGCTGCTGGCATCTCGCACTATCTTGCGAACGGCCGCGGCATCGTAGTATTCAGGGCCTCTACCTAACGCGTACGTAAGAAGCTTTTCTGTCATGGTTGTAACAAACAGTTCTGGACGACTCAGCAGTGCCTGCCGGAGTCCAGATGCAGCAGCAAATTGGATACCGTCAGGAAGGTTTCCCGAGGCATCCACTGGCGTCCCTTCATCCTTGGTTCGCCAGCGCCCGACCGCGTCGAAGTTCTCGAGCGAAAAACCTACCGGATCCATCAGCTTATGGCAGCCGGCACAGGGCGGATTGGCGCGGTGTTCAGCCATACGCTCCCGCATCGTCAGAACCTTGCCGGCGGAGCCATTGTCTTTAAGCGGTGGCACATTCGGTGGCGGGGGCGGCGGGGGCGAACCGACTATATTGGTAAGAATCCATTTTCCCCGAATCACCGGCGAGGTCCGGTCGGGATACGACGTCACAGTCAGTATACTTCCTTGACCCAGTAACCCGCCTCGCACGCTATTCTCACCAAATACCACGCGCCTGAACTGGCTTCCGTACACATTCGGAATCCCGTAATGCTTGGCTAGCCGCTCATTCAAAAAAGTATAATTCGCTCTCAATAAATCCAGCACGTTGCGGTCTTCGCGAATGATGCTTTGAAAGAAAAGCTCCGTTTCACGACGCATTGCTTGCCGTAGATTGTCGTCGAAGTCCGGGAAAAGTCGCGGATCGGGAATGATAGACGCCAGATTGCGCAGATAGAGCCACTGATCGGCGAAGCTCGTAACCAAAGCTTCTGAGCGTGGGTCAGCAAGCATTCGCTTCACTTGCTTTTGGAGAACCGCAGGATCTGTGAGTTTCCCCTCAGCCGCCAAATTCAACAACTCGTCGTCAGGTATACTGCTCCATAGGAAAAACGATAGTCGGGAAGCTACCTCGAGGTCCGTGAGATGATACGGTGTATTCGGCGCGAATGTTGGCCGGGTCCTGTTCAATCCGGAACAAGAACTCCGGACTTATCAACACTGCTTGTAGTGCCCTTTGGATTCCGCCTTCGAATCCCCCCGCGGCGTGACCCTCCTTATAGAATTTTAGAAGTGCGTGAATGTCAGCGTCAGTCACTGGGCGCCGATAGGCCCGCCGCGCAAGCGTCGAAACGATACGCTTAGCGCAAGATTCTTCGTCGGCTTGGCTCGCAGGGTTACATACAAGAATCCGGTGACGGCTTGGAGTATCCCCCGCGCCGCTCGCGTCATAGGGACCAATAATCGAGATCGAATATAGGGCTGGCTGAATTCGGGGATGCCGGTCCAAGTTGAAGTGAGCTTCGTAAGGCTGACGTTTAGTTTCAAGCAGCACTGAAGGTTTTTTCAAAAATGCTACGCCAAGTGCATGAGAACCCGCTTTCACGGGAATGCGGACATAGAGATTCTTGTCGACCAAGTCATGACTCTCCCCGTTTGGAGGCGGCGTCACCGTGAACAATTGAATCCGTTCACCATCCAAAGTGAGCTCAAGTTGGTGCGGCTCGGTCAAGCCCTCAACTTGCTCATTGCGATCCCGCGACAGGCGAAGCTGAATCCGGTATTCGGCGTCCAGGGGGAAAGTATAGCGCACAACCGTTCCTCCTCGGGTACCAAATGGCAAGTCGTCAAAATGCTCCTCTTGTGTGAGGTCCGCCGGCAGTACGATCGTGTCGCCGACTGGGGAACGGACGGGACTTCCCATCGCTAGGCGGCTGATCTTCTGCGCCGCCGCAAGATAGCGCTCCAACAACGTCGGCGAAAGCTCTCCGGCAGTTATGTTATCAAAGCCATAACTCGAATCATCACTCGGGAGAAGGGATGCGACATCGATATCAAGAGAGAGAATGTCGCGGATTGCATTGTGATATTCGGTTCGGTTGAGTCTGTGAAACGTATCGGTTCGGCCGGGATTGGGAGTCGCGGCAGCGGCCGCATCGAGCGAGGTATCGAGGTAGGAAACGAGCGAGTCGTAGGTCCGCTCATCGGGCCTTGGAAGGCCGTAGGGTGGCATGTAGCGCGCCCGCAACTTGCGAACAACCTTCTCCCACACCTCGGGATTTTGGTCCACGTGCTCCACGCTCACGGTGTTGAGAACGAGACCAGCGGTTTTCAATTTATCGTTGTGGCAGCCGACGCAATACCGATTGATAAGGGCTCGTTGGAGAGTGGCGGATGATACATGATCCTGAGACTGCTCGTTCTGCGGAGCTCCGCGAGCAATAAATACACCCGAGATCGACAATAAAGCTAAACCGCGAACGAACAAGGCCGCCCAACGCATAAACACATCCTTCCGAGTACGAGTATAGACCGATCCCTTTCTTCTTTAGCCTTAAGATTTCGTAATAGGAGCTGGACAAATTAGAAGTCTCCAAACGATTGATCCCTAAGGGGCTAAGATCCGTATACGAGATCCGTCCAACCGCGCCCGCATTCTGATCTCAGATAGTCCCCTTACTTTATTTAAGAGTTCAAGCGAAAGGGCCCCTGGAGCCACGTTGATTATCAGGGGTGATAGCGCTCAAGCGACTTTGTTGTTCTTTGCGGCCCAGATTCGAACATTACGAAATGTATAACTTTTCTTGACACGCGGATTTTCCCGTGATTAAATTCTCGCCGACGGTGGGGTAAAACTTGGTGCGGAAGGGAAGCCGTGAACAATAAGAAAATAACTATATCTTCGCTCATTGGATTGGCCGCAATGAGTTTTGGTTTGAGTGAGTCGCTACTCCAAGGACAGACGGTAAACGGGACGATCCTCGGGATGGTTCAGGATCAACAAGGAGCGGTTATTCCGAACGCCGATATTTCAGTGCGAAATCTGGAGACTGGAGCTATCCGCAAAACGACTTCCGAAAACAACGGCACGTACCAAATCTTCAGTATTCCGGCCGGCTCATATGAGGTGAGCGCTTCGGCGGGTGGTTTCAGGACCGAAGTGCGAAGCGGCATCCTAGTCACGGTGGGTGGCGATCTGACGGTAAACTTCTCACTCGTCGTCGGAGCGGTTAACGAACAGGTCCAAGTAACCGCTGAGGCGAGTCAAGTGGACGCTTCAACGTCTACTTTAGGCGGCTTTGTGAATTCGGCAACTATGTCGGAGCTTCCATTGAATGGCCGAGACTGGCTCCAACTGGCGCTTTTGCAGCCTGGCGTTAGCTTCAATAGCGGACAGCAGCAGAGCGATTCTAACCGTGGTCCACGCGGTAACGGCATCGGCCTCGCCATTTCCGGCAGTCGGCCGACAGACAACACTTTTAGAATCGATGGATTAGTCGTCAATGACTACGCCAACGGGGGCCCAGGTAGCTCCTTGCAAGTCAACATGGGAGTAGATGCAATCCGCGAGTTTTCTGTTTTGACCAATAATTACTCTGCGGAGTACGGTGGGGGCTCCGGTGGCGTCGTCAACGCCATTACCAAATCAGGCACCAACCAGATTCACGGAAGCGCATACGAATTTGTCCGGAACAGCGTATTCGATGCAAGGAATTTTTTTGACGGGAAGAACATTCCACCGTTTCGTCGCGATCAGTATGGCGGTTCCGTTGGTGGACCGATTGAGAAAGATAAGACTTTTTACTTTGTTAATTATGAAAAGCTCGGTGAACTCAAGAGTCTGTCGTACTCCGCAGACACCCTTTCGGCGAACGCCCATAATGGCATTCTTTGCGCGAACACCGCTTGTACCCAGACTACTCAGATCGCCGTTAATCCGAAAGTTTTGCCGTATCTGGCACTTTACCCTCTCCCCAACGGAACAGTTACTGGCAATACCGGAAAGTTCGCTTACGGCGCACCGAGGATCGGAGAGGAAAATTACGTGATCGGTAAGATCGACCACTACTTCTCACAGTCGACTACCCTCTCCGCAAGTTTCAGCTACGATAACACCGGGCTGACTGAGCCCGATGATTACGATCTGAAGCTCGGCGAGTATCCGACTACAAGGCAGAACGGTGTGCTCAGTCTACAGCACCTGTTCTCGCCGAACCTCGTCGATATCACTCGCATCGGAATTAGCCGTACCTGGGCCGGGGGAGGCATCGACGGCTCTCCCAAGAACCCGGCGCTCACCGATCTTTCTCTGGGCTTCCTGCCGGGCCGAAATATGGGGAACATGATTGTCCCCGGTGTCAGCGGAGAGTTTGGCGGTATCGGCGAGGGTCTCGGCACTAATGGTTTCCAATCCTTCGGTTACACTGCTCCACAGGCTAATAACGATCTTTCCTGGACGATAGGCCGTCACAGCATCCGCACCGGATTCAGTTTCGAGCGCGTCGATTACAATGTGAATTCTGCCAATACACCTAACGGCGCATGGACGTTTGCTTCCATACAGACCTTTCTCCAGGGGATCCCGACTAAGTTCAGCGGGGACTTCCCGGGTACAAATGGCGACCGTGGCCTACGGAGCTCGGTGATCGGGGGATATGTACAGGACGATTTCCGCATAGCTTCCAACTTGACCATTAATCTGGGCGTGCGGTACGAGATGTCCACGGTGCCGACCGCAGTAAATGGAGAGATGGCAAATCTTCGCAACCTCAATGACCCAACGGTGACTCTTGGCGGACCATATTTCCAAAATCCAACAGGCAAGGATTTTGCTCCCCGTACCGGTTTCGCTTGGGATCCTTTCAAAGATGGCAAGACGGCCGTCCGGGGAGGATTCGGAATGTTCTTTATGCCGCCGCTGCCTTATTTGTTCCAAGCCCGTATTACGCGGGAGCCTCCCTTCTATCGAACCGGTACCGTGACCAATCCTCCGCTTTCCAGCTTTCCATCCAATGTCTTCTCTCTGCTGGTTCCCGCTACCCTAACCGCTGCGCACGTTCAATTTAATCCCTCGCCTAGCTACAAAGGGCAGTGGAATTTTAATATTCAGCGCCAGCTTACCCAAACGCTGGCCCTAACGGTGGGTTACGTCGGATCGACCGGCGTGCACCTCGCGAGGGCTTTTCAGGACGAAGACCAGGTACCCGCTTCATTGGTGCAGTTTTCGACGGCTTTGGATGCCTATGTTTTCCCAATCCCAGCTCCGGGTACTAAGGTCCAGAGAATCGGTCCAAACTTTGGGTCAATCAAAGGCACGGAATGGGACGGGCACAGTTCCTATGATTCCTTGCAGGCGAATCTGGTCCAGCGTCTGTCCAAGGGCTTGACCTATCAGATCGCTTATGCATGGTCCAAAAGCATAGACAACAGCTCAAGCACCTTCACCGGAGGTACCGAAAACGCAAACTCTATCGATTCGTCTTGGGCCTTCTGCTCGAACTGCAACCGCGGCGTCTCGGATTTCAACATCCCCCAGCAGGTGGTAGCCAACTTCCAATATAGTTTGCCGGTGCCTCAGGCTGTAAAGGCCCACGCTTTCGCCAACACGATCTTGGGCGGCTGGCAGGTCGGCGGAATTTACACGATACAAAGCGGCTCTCCTTTCAGTCTAAGGATTGGCTCGGATGTAGCCGGCACAGGGGATAGCCAGGAGGGATCGCTCAACGCTGGGCAGAGGCCTATGTATGTGAATGCTCCGGGCTGTAACCCAGACGCCATCACAGGCAACATCAATAGCTATATCATGACGCAGTGTTTCGCTTGGCCAGCGAAAGGTGTGCTGGGGAACCTCGGACGGAATACGCTCCATATGCCGTTGTTCCGGGATTTAGATTTTTCGATGTTCAAGAATCAAAACTTATGGCGCGAGAAGGTACGTATGCAGTTTCGCGCAGAGGTGTTCAATATATTGAACAATACGAACTTGCAAGCCGAAACGCTAACCATCTTCGATGGGTCCGGCAATTTGGTCCCGAGCCTTGGAACACCGACTGCTCCCACCGCTAATCTTTCCCGCCAGATCCAGTTGGGGCTAAAGATTCTGTTTTAGAACTCACTGAGCGTCGAAGCTTCTTCCAATCGGACTTTCGCATTAGTTCGGATGCATAACTGCCAGGCAGCATCGATCTGCCTAGCATGCAGTAAGATGAAAGAAAAACATGTGTAAGCTTCCGACTAATGTTGTTCTATCGCTGTCGTTAATGATCGCAATATCTTTCGGAAGCCTGAGGACTGCGTTCGCACAAGAGCTGAAAGGTGCTCCCGCTAAAAATGTGTGGGAGGGAGTTTACACAGCCGTCCAAGCTCAGCGTGGCAGCGAAGCATACATGGACAAATGCGCCTCCTGCCATATGGACGACCTAAGCGGCTATCAAGGCGTGCTAAAGAGCGAAAACTTCATGCAGCATTGGCGTGAAGATACTCTGGAAAGCCTTTTCACGACGATCAAGACCACGATGCCAAGGAGTGATCCAGCGAGCCTCAGTGATAGAGTTTACCTAGATATTCTCACTTTCATCCTGCAAGCGAATGAATTTCCTCCAGGCGCGCGTGAGTTGACGATCGACGCGCTGCCCAATATTCAGATCGAGGAGAAGTCAGGAAAACTAGAAGTGCCCGCCGGCACGCTAATTGATGTGATCGGATGCTTAGTGCAGGAAGCCGACAACACTTGGGTTCTGGATCTCGCGAGCGAGCCCATCCGGACAAGAGATCCCAACAATTCAACACCCGAGAAATTGAAGGACTGGGAAGCCAAGCCGCTCGGCACTCGGAAGTTTGGATTGATGGATATTGCGTCATACCATCCTGACTCCAAGAAAGGTTACAAATCGGAAGCGAAAGGTTTCTTAATCAAGAATCCACGTGCAGACCGAATCAATTTAACCGCGCTTCAGATGACCGATTCAAAATGCGAGCCATGAAGTTTTGGGCAGTGGGTCAATTTTTTGGGGTTGACCTTGGCGGCAAGCATCCCCTAATGTGGACGCATGGCAACCAAGCGCCCATCGTGACCCACTACCGTCAGGCCGTCGGAAACCGAAGCGTAACACGGGTACCCGCTCCCACGGTGCTCTCTATTCCAGCCTCTCCCCCATGTAGGAACGCGACGCTTTTGACAATTGAGAGCCCCAGGCCGGCGCCTCCGTGCTTCTGTGACCGTGCTTCATCGACGCGGTGGAAGCGATCAAAGACGCGCGGTACATGTTCCGCTGGGATTCCACAACCATCGTCTGCAACTGAGATCGTCAGCGATCCGTTGCTACTAGACGCTTCCAGCCGGATATGACCGCCGGAGCTTGTGTGCGCAAGAGAATTCTCAATTAGGTTACTCAAAGCTCGCTGTAGAAGAGTCCGATCTACCCCACCAATTAGGGCCGGGGGAACGACGATCTCAAGATCGATGCTGGCATCGCTGGCAGCCGCTTCATAGAATTCACGTACGCTTTGCAGTTCCTTCCCCAAGTCCACCTGTTCGCGATGGATTTGAGTCTTGGGATTTTCAGCACGGGCGAGAAACAATAAGCGGTCGATTATCGTCGAGAGGCGCAGGTATTCTTCGAGCGAAGACTCTAGCACTTCACGGTACTCGGCAACCGAACGTGCTTTGCTTAGTGCGACCTCGCTCTCGCCGCGCAAGTTGGCGATCGGCGTGCGCAGTTCATGAGCGATATCAGATGAAAAACGGGCCATTCGCGCGAAGGCGTCCTCCAGGCGATCTAAGGTCTGGTTGAATGTGGAAGCCAGCAAGGAGAGTTCCGAGGGCAGACCCGTCGTCTTGACTCTTTCCCCCAACGTACTGGAACCAATCTGCCGTAAAGTGCCTGCGATCTCTTCGACAGGACGCATGCCGCGGCGAGCAATGAGAAAGCCAGCCTGAGCCGACAATAACACTCCAATCCCTAAAAAGATCCAGAGTTTGCGACGGTAGGAAGCAATTATGTCCTCTTGCAAGGTGTAGTCCCTAGCAACCTGGATTCGGTAGCCTTCGGGTGTGCTCATTGAAAGCATTCGATAAAGATGGCCATGGTATGTCCCATCGAGAGGACCTTCCTGCGGAAAGCTTTGGGGCGGAGGGAACGGCTCCAACATTCGCCTCGTTTCGATCATGATGCGGCCGTCGGGAGTAACCACGCGCGACAACGTCAGCGACTCGGAACGAGGCCTCGGACGCCCATCGAGGTAGGATCCATCAATCTCCCATCGTAGCTTAGAGATATCCTGTAAACGAGTCAACTCTCGAAGAGTGAGTGCCTTTCTCAAAAGGAAATCCGCCTCACTCGCGTCGTAGGCCTTCACCAGTTGCAGGTATACCCAGCCAGATCCAAGCAACATAAAGAGAAACGAAACACTGGTGTACCAGAGTGTTAGCTCTAGACAAAGGCTGAGAGGACGTTTAGTCTTCGAGGACATAACCAACTCCACGAACGGTGCGAATTAGCTTTCGTTCGAAAGGATCGTCGACCTTCGAGCGAAGACGCCGAACATGCACCTCCACGACGTTTGTTCCGCTGTCAAAATTCATATCCCAGACTCGCTCTGCGATCATCACGCGCGACAGGATCTCGCCTGGGTGGGTTACGAATAACGCTAGAAGGAGAAACTCTTTCAGGGTGAGATCGAGACGTTTCCCATCCCGGAAAGCTTTGTGAGTCACGGGATCGAGCTCGATATCTGCAAAGCGAAGGATATGGCTTCGCTGGGTCGGCGCTCGGCGGATAATAGTGCGAATCCGAGCGAGCAACTCAGAAAATGCAAATGGCTTTACGAGATAGTCATCGGCGCCCATCTCTAGCCCTAGTACTCTGTCGGCCACTGAATCTCGCGCGGTAAGAAAGAGGACAGGCATCCGCTTTCCGGCGCGGCGCAAATTCGAGAGGACCGCCCAGCCATCCCGCCCTGGCAACATAACATCCAGAATGATCAGATCATAATTTGAAGTCCGGGCCATCTCGAAGCCCTCTTCACCATCAGTTGCGACATCCGTCACAAATCCTTGTTCGGACAACCCTTTTCTCAAGAAGGCTGCTGTCTTGGGCTCATCTTCGACAACCAACAATCGCACGACAATAATAATACCCCCGTTCCCTCGATGCTCATTGATTCTCTTCAAGGAGCATCAAAAAAGCGTCGAAAGCCCAGCTCTTCGGGCAGCGCCTGAGTCCGTTCAGGCGGAGAACTTTTCGCGAGAGAAGCGATTTCCTGGCTCGCTTAGCGTTTGGGATTCAGCTGTACGTTGAATCCATCGGGATCCCTAACATGAACTCCGGTTTCGGTGGAACTGCCCGGTTCCGGATTGATCCCGCGGCGCTTAAGCGCTGCCTCTATTGCGGGCTTGTCTTCCAACTCGGTGGCGTATCCGATGTGGTCGATCAAACCGTGTGGCTTGGTGGCGGACCCGTTTCGGGCAACAATGACCGCGTTGCCCGCGGAGAGCCTACACTGTTTTTTCCCGTCGTCGTCGGAAATCTTGAGGCCCAAAAGGCCAGAGTAGAAATCCCGCGTTTTCGCATAATCGGCCACCGTATACGAAACGTGGTCAAGCCTAGTCACCGGCAGTGGTCCTTCCGCCGCAAAAACTGCGCCTGGCGTCACAACGGATCCGACGCTCGCCGCAATTGCGAGACTGCGAATGAGCTGTCGCCGATTTATTTTGCCTTCTTCAAAGTCCTCTAGTAAATGCGCAATGATAAGTTCCATCTGTAGTGTGTTCCGAGTAGGATTGTAGCCGCAAGTTTCATTCTCCAGCCTTAAGATTTCGTAATGGACGCGTGTGAGTGAAGGTAAAAAAGAATCTGATGGGCTTCCAAGGTGCGGGTCCTCGTGAGCGTCTCGAAGAGGATGCTTAATTAGTGCGCATGTGATCGAACTGCTGGGCGACTGCATGCTGGAATATTGCGTGCCGAATATCCTAGATGGGACAACGGCGCGGAGATGACCGCCGAGCGCGCGAACAATGGCGGTCATCGGTGGGGGACCTAGCCATTGTTCATCGAGCCCCGGAGCCCATGGGAGAACAGATACTGTGAATCGTTCAACGGGAAATTGCGGAACGAATGTTTGAACGGGAACATTTTCTATTCGCTGAGGGAGGCCGGAAGTTCTACAACGAGGTGAGGCCGCACAACTCGCTGAGGTATCGGGCGCCGGGCCGGTGGCCTGGATCGCAGCGGCGCACCGGCTGAAGGTTTAATAAAGCCCGGCCGCGGCCGGAGTCCAGGCTCTGACGATGAACTCGCCCGGCTCCCCGAGCCGCCCATCCTCCAAAAGGTGATGGTTTTGGAAGGGTAACGTGCGCAAATCTAAGTGCTATCAGTTGTGCACTTGGGATGGTCGTGTTGCAAAGGCTTTTTGGAACGTCAATGTCCTAAGGGCCCGAGCCCACGATTCCCAAGAAGATAAGCACCCCAGCTTCACAGCTTTTTCCCTGCCACCATAGGTGACTTGTCCGATGTGCGCTGCGCGCCCAATCTTCACGCTCACGTTCGGACACTTGCGGTATTATGAACCGTCGAATTGCCTTGGCAGGACGCCATGCCGGCAGGATTGTATGCCTGTAATCCCGATTCCACTGCTCTTCCCAATCCCCACTGACGAGGATGATTTCGAAGATCTCTGCCTGGAGCTTCTTCGCATTTATTGGAATCGGCCTGGACTGGCGCGTTTTGGAAGCAGAGGGCAGAGGCAGTTCGGGATCGACATCTTGGATCTCGGAGGGCAGCCTCCACTCCACGCTGCTCAATGCAAGCTTCGGGAGTACGGGAAGACGCTCTCGCCCGCGACAATCTCCGAAGAAGTGAATGACGCTCGCAAGTTTCAGCCCGCGCTGGGGAAATATGGGATTCTGACAACGGCGAAGGTCTCCACCCAGGCTCAAACGAGGATTCTGGAGATTAACCAGGCCCATAGAGAAGCCGGAGTGTTCGAGGTTGAACTCCTCATGTGGGATAAACTCTGCGAACTGCTTCAGCTAAATGAAACAGTACGTGCGACGTTCTATGGCTCGATCGTCATTACCCCAACGAGTCGAGTTGGCCAGGGCCTAATCCCAACGGCGAGCGAACCATCTCTGATTGTCACAGAGGCGTCGGGGTCACCAATCAGCTCGGAGATCGACGACGCACGCGACGCGATTCGCAGACACGACTTCCAAATCGCATTGCTTCTCTTGAACCGCATTCTAGAAGGCGCGTCGGCCAAGTCGCTTACGGACTTTGAGCACTTTCGGATCAGTTCCAATCTCGCTTTCGCGGAGGCCGGTTTAGGTAAGCCTGAAGTCGCCGCCAAGCATTTCCTTGACGCACTGCAATGGGCGCCAGAGGACGAGCCGGCAAGAGTAAATGAGGTCTTTGCCTATGTACTAATGGGCGAGAGCGACACGGCGCACTCAAAAGCTGAGGCCCTGCGGGCCGTATATCCCGAATCCACTAAACTCGCGTCCTATTGGGTGATGTCAGCCCCACGGTCCATGATGCTGAGCGCCCTCGAAGCCCGGCTCAGCGCCGCGGAAATGGTCGATGCCGATGTGGCTCTTGCCTTGGCGCGGCGAGCTCTTGCGGAATTCGACGTCTCGAAGGCGCTTCGATATGCCGAAGCGGCTGCGAAAGCCGTACCGTCATCATCGCAACCGCAGATCGTCGCCGCGCAGGCCAACTTTGGACGACTAGTGGGAGTCGAAAAGGCACCGGGGCTACCCGTTATACCTAGGCAAGAACTCGAATCGCGCATCGAGGAGGCCCTGACGGAAGCACTTCGCTTAGCGGAAGCGGAACATGACGAAAGAAGCCGACTTGAGGCCTTACTCATGCGTAGCAACTTCCGGCTGATTCAGAAGCGCCCTGCTGATGCCGAGATGTATGCATTGGAGGCACATCGAATCGATCCCGACAACGTCCAGGTGTTGATAGCACTTTCCCAGATACGTTCGAACGCCTCCGACATTGACGGAGCGATCAAACTCCTGGAACGAGCACATCGTATAAACCCCCTTGCCGACGTCGAGTTCATGTATGCGCGCGCTCTCTTGCACCGAGGGGAGGCTCAGGATCTCGACCTTGGCATCGCTGTAATTTCGTCATTGGAATTGGCGACCCTGCCAGTGCCCATGAAAGGTGTCGTCGCGACACTTGCCGTTCAAGGAACACTACGTAAAGGAGACCCGGCTTCGGCAGCGGCTTATCTCGAACAAGCCTCGCGAGAACTTGAGGCCAGTTTGCGAGATTCACTGCGTGGCTACATCGCGCACAGTCAAGGAGAGGGAAGCAAAGCGCTGGAATTCGCCAAGTGTGCCGGAAGCGAAATGTCGTCGGCCACTGCTCCCGAGACAAAGGAGTTGTTGGCGCGTCTTTTCATGATGTCCGATCAGCCCGAACGGGCGCTGCCGCTCTATCTGGAACTCTTCGACTTGGACTACGAATCATTCGACAGCGGTCAACTATTGGATTGTGCTGCCCGGCTTCACCGGGATGACATCGTGATTTCAACCTGCGCAAAGTTGCAGGAACGGGGCACGGATGAATGGGCGGTGGTCAGCTTTGAGGTTCAGTACCTGCAAAAGTATTCGCGCGAAAAAGCAATTCATCGACTGGACCGGTTCCTACTGGTGCACCCCGGTCACAAATTGGCCATCCTGACACGCTCCATCATAGGTGTTCAATCGCAACGACCAGAGTTAGTGCGGGGCAATGTGGACGATCTTCCACCAGTTGACGAATTGCCTCTGGAATATATCCTTCCTGCCGTCCACATACTTCGGTTTTCCGGCACTGGCAACGATGGTCTCGACTACGCCTACCGTTTCCTTCGACTTCATTTCGATGATATTCGAGCTCATCAGGCGCTTATTCTCAGTGGGATGCCCGGAAACGTATCTGTCGATATTCCTCCCACTCTTGAGGTCGTTCAAATCGGCGCTGCCGTCTGCATCGAGGAGGAATTGAGCGGGTCTATACGTTGGGTTGTCCTAGAAGAGACCGATCGCCCGAATGCTCAGTTTGAGGAACTGCCAATGACTTCGCCGTTGGCTGCTGAGCTGTTGAATAAGCGTGTGGGCGAGACTGTCGTGGTTGCAAAGGGCCACATTGAGGACCGAGTTGCTACGGTCCGCCAGATCATGCCAAAGTATGTGCGCCGTTTTCAGGATTGTATGACTGAGATGCAGATCCGTTTCGGAGACGCAAGCTCCATCGAGTCGGTGCATGTCGGATCGTCGGAATCTGAGATGAAGAAGAGCTTGGAAAAAATTCTCGAATCAGTAAAGCGACGCGCAACCGCGTTCTCGGAGGTAATGAGGCTTTACGATGACCTTCCCGTCTCGTTGCATATGTTCGGAGAACGATTCGGAAAGAATGCTTTTATCGGGTTGATAAACCTGGCACAACAGGAAGGCCAGACGGTCAAGTGTTCTCTTGGAACGCTCGATGAGCGGAAGCGGGCAGTCTTTGCATTGCAGACGTGCGTCAATGTGGTCGTTGACATAACCGCGCTGGCCACGATCCGCATGATCGGTCTAGATGAAGTTCTTGAAAAGAAGCGGTTTCGGCTTCAAATGACCGAGGGCACCTGGAATGAACTTCAGGAAACGATTGGCGCCAATCTTATGTCGAACGTGACGGGAGGCACGATCAGCTACGACGACGGCGGCCCCAGGTTTACACAGGAGACCGCCGAGCAGAAACTCGCAAGGCAGGCTCAGGATCAGGCTTTTCTCGATCGGGTCAGACAGAGCATTGAGATCGTTCCCGTCATCGAGCTCGCGACGCTTGAGCCGACCAAGAGGGAACTGCTCGAGAAGATGTTTGGTCAATACGGAGCGGAGTCAATGATGATTGCATCCATATCTGATTCTATTCTTTGGACTGACGACATGATTCAAGCTCAGATTGCAGCGAGTGAGTTCGGTGTGAAGAGAGTCTGGACGCAGGTCGTAGTGGAGCAGATGGCCCAGTTCGGCCAAATAACGGACGGGGAGAAAGATCGTGCGACGGCCGCGCTTGTCGGCCTGGAGTATGTTGCCACGAGCTTTGATTGCCGCTCTCTTCTTCGAGCGGTCGAGATGTCTGATGGGACCCCTTGGCGCTGGCCTTTGAAACAGTTCGTCGAAGTCTTCCGTAAGCCGAACGCGGATCTTCAGGTACTCCTCGGGATCTTCGTGGAGTTCCTCTCTAACCTCTATCGCGAGCCGTACCTGCCGGAATCGCGATGCAAAATCGTGACGGCGTTTCTTGAGGGACTGTGGGCCAACGTCCAGGTTCGCATGGCATTGCTTCGGCTTCGAAGGGCGAGTAGGCAGTTCTTCGCGCTGAACCCCGTCGGGCAGGTTCAGTTCGATCAGTGTTTTGACCAATGGTACCGAACGCTACCGGACAAACTCATAAGCCTTTGAAGCGAATCGGCGGTCGATGGAATTTTATTTGAGTTTGGGCAGGGGAGAAGCTGAGCGATTTTTCACAACCGTAGAGATCACCGATTATCGCTCTTTGTAAATCTCGACATGCCGCTGAATCGGTACGGCCCCTTTGACGCGCCGCCACGCTGAAAACAGGATCAGCGAGACTTGTCGTATTGCACAAACCACCTTTTCTGGGACAACATGACGGGTCAGAAACCCGATCCGGACCGCATCTGCACATCGATAGTGGAGCGGCCAAATTTAAGCCCGCGCATGGGTACGCGGCGTTGCACGCGGTAGACGAACGCGTTCAGCAAGAAGTGGGAGAATCACTGGGCCGCGATGTCTCTCTGGTACACGTTCTACAACTTCTGCCGGGTTCAGAAATCGCTGAGAGCTACACCTGTGATGGCTGCCGGAATTTCCGATCATTTTTGGGATATTACCGAACTTTTGGCGTAGAATGACTTAAAGGAAAAACGATGCCTCCACCCAATAACGCCGGGAAAACAAAGAAGCAAGCCCCGAAAGAAAAGAAACCAACTCAAAAAGCTGTGAGAGTAGCTAGGGCCGAGTTGACCACCGTCCACGCCGGACTTGAGTTTGACCACAAACATTACATCTTCATCGCGAAGGTCAAGCGCGGCGAAGTGTGGGCGTTGAATTCTCTCAAAACGTCTTCAAAGTCAATGGTGACACCACTTTTTGAGATGTGGCCGCCCAAAAGGATAGTGAAGGAACCGAAAATACCCAAGAGCCTCCAAGAGCATGCGGGGGACGTTCTACTGACTGTACAGGAAGAGTGGAGAAATCTGCCGTTATTCCTCGATACAAGGTATATACTGACGGCCGGACAGCCATCCCCGCAGGCGGCAACGCTGATCTTCCAAGTAGCACGGAGCTTGGCGATTCAATGCGTTCCTGTAACATCTCTTCGCTTTTCACCTGCCTATCAGACCGCCATTCGGAACGTGATCCAACAAGATAAACGTGGCGTCATGCTAAGGATTGGCACGGCAGATTTGGTCGATAAAGCACTCCTCAAGGGCTATATCGACGGAATCCTGGCGTTTCTAGCCGTGAATCCAAATTCAGTGGATGTCCTAATCGATTTGACCTATCGCCCCAATCAACCGGAAGTCCAGGATCTCGGGGAGTCCGGCCTGAAGAAAATTCCCTACATCAGGCAATGGCGTACCGTCACCCTGGCATCTGGGTGTTTCCCGGACTCAATTTCGGATTGGCCATATAATTCCTGGATTCCGGTGGAACGCTCCGACTGGCTTGGCTGGAACATTATCGCGGCCAGCAGGCTTGCAAATTCAGAAAGAGTCCCGTCATATGGCGATTATGGAGTCAGATGCGGTGGTGCGCCTCAAGAAATACCGAACGCCCCGGACCCCAATCTTCGATACACAGGCGACGGAGAAATTATCGTTCGAAGAGGAAACAAATCCGCAGGGTCAATGAAAGCGATCTGTCGCGACCTTATGCAAAACCGACCTGAGTTCGAGGGTGCCGGTTTCAGTCAGGGCGATTCGGAGGTCGCTGCGAAAGCAGCCACTCCAGGTTCGCCGACCAATGGGACCCCGGAGCAATGGATTCAGTGGAGCACGAATCATCATATCGAGAAGGTTGTTTCGGAAATCCAGAACCTCCCCTAGCCCTTATCGCATTCCGGGCTTCCTCGGCAAGCGTTTCGATGTCCAGAAGGCGTGACGCTTCTTCCCACACTTCGGCAGCGCAGTTTCGTGACGTTACTGAACGATACCCGAAGCGCCGCAAGCATCTGAGGGCCTCATTCTTCCAAAGCATCTGAGCCAGCGCCGCACGGTCTCTGGCGGGATTTTTCTTGGGAACCCTAATTTTCTGGAGAATGACACTGGAGTCTGCGTCACCGACGGCGAGTGTGACGCCCCACCACTTCGGAATCTCCGCCTTCCCGTAGTCCAATAGTTTTCTGCCGACCACTAGTGTCACAAAATCAAAAATTTTCCCGTACTGGGTAATCTGCGTAGAAAGTCGGTCGAGGCTGTCGCAGTCACTCTTGATCTCAAATCCATGAAGCGCACCGTTGACCACTGCTACGTCTATCCGGGCCGCCTTGCAGTCAAATTCCTGCAAAATCAGGTCCTCCTCTTCGCTTGGAAAGCGGACCTTCAGTTGGCGAAGAAGAGCCGACCTGATGTGGGAGTCGCGCAGTTTTGACCGTGGCCGCGTCCCCTTTTTTGTCCTTCGCACCATTTGAGCCTAGCAACAGAGACCGACTGAGTTCGCTAGTCAGAAGTCTCCGCTGTTTTAATCCATTATAATGGATTTTTAAAAAACAAAGGAATATGGTTCGTGGGCCGCAAAAAGCGCATCCCGGACAATGCGGAGGGTACAACTGTCTATCTGACTCCCGAGGAGCAGGTGGTGCTTCGCGCGATCATCGTCAAACGAAAGAGGCGATTGCATTCGCGCGCCAGCTTGAATGAAATCATGGTCGATGCACTGTGGACGCTCGCGAGAAAGGAGAAAATTACAAAAGAGAAGCTCGATATCTTCCTTGCGGACAAAGATCCCATTGGTGGGGATGCATGAGAAACGGTTTTACCTTGAGATCTGAGCCACGCATTTAGCGGACTACCCGGCGATCAACCAACATAGCGCACTACCTTTGACCCGAAGCACCGCACCGGTGGGATGCTTATAAAGAACGGGGTCTTGAATCGGGGTGCATTGGCCAGCCCCGATGTTCGTAAGTCGCAAGCCATAGTCAGATTTGTAGCTCATATCTTGCCCGTGAATTTGTTGGCCTTCCTCTTCCTGCTCGTCATCTGATTGCCTTCGCAGCTTGTTCAGTCACCCCTGCAGTCCGTTTGCGGACTCGAACTATGGTCTCTTCCAAACTATGCCGAACAACTTCCAGCCGTCCCGACTCTGCGAGCTGCTCAGGAACGAGTCGGCCGAGCCGGAAAGGGAACAGACAGGGACCGTTAACCAGATTTCGAAAGTCGGAGACACCATCCGGAGCCGACACAACGGCAGACTCGAGGAGCCATACAGCCACTTTCGAGTCCACCACTAGGAAGGGGGGCGCTGGAGAATATTCCCCCTTTCGGGCGGCATCGACGATCACGCCCCAATCCGCAAAAGCTCGTAGGACGTATCGTGTCGATCTTGCGACCACTTCCCGCTCACCCAACAGCTCCTTGACGCGCCGCTGAACCTGCATCGGAGTCGCAGTTCCCTGGAGTCGAAATAGTCGGCCCGTCACATCCGCTACTACCCGCCAGAACGGATAGACAGCCATCGTCATACCCCAGTGCAGAGGCAGCCGTTCTGAGCGGCGCAGCTCTTGCAACAGATGAACGCCCTCTTTCCGCATCTCTAGCAACGGCGGCGGGACGCGGACCCAAGTCTTCATCAGGAGCGTGATGGTCTTCTCCCGACTGCCGCGTTGGGCGGTGCTGCCTACGGAGAGTTCATCCTTCAGCCGTTCACCCAATGCCTCGTAGATGTCGGCATCAGACATACCGGCCAGGAAGAGGTCCAACGTCTCGTCTAGCCAGCGGAGTTTGACTGTCCGGTTATATCCGACCATGCGCGGGTGATCGATCAAGACTTTTCTCCCACTACCCGAATGAAAGGAACAATTGTCTCTTCCAGCGTTACGCCGCCGTGAGTAACAGTCCGATACCCCTCCGGCACAAAAGCGCTGCGGTCCCCCGACAACAGTGGCAGAAAATCCTCGGGAAGTCCGAGAGGTTTCCATGAAATGGCGGCTGGAAATCTGGCCGCGACGTTGGCGCGCAGGACGGGATCGGAGTAGATCCTCGCGCGTTCACCTCGAACGTCAGCGGTGACACCCTCCTTCGGCCTTCCACAGCCAACGGACTCCACGTTGCCGTGATCCGCGGTTAGGAACACAGCGAATCCATTCGAAAGCAGCAAATCCAAGAGCATGGATAGGAATCCTTGAGCCGCCCATTGCCGCGTTTGGTTATGCATTCCTGCCATGCCTAACTCCATGCCGTGCATGATACGGTCGACCTTGTCCACCACAGCGCCGATCACCTTGAGTTTGGCCTCCGACAACGCTTCTTCGACCCTTTCCAGTGTCGATGGATCTCCCAGACCCTTGAAATAGCCGATCTCGTGACTTGCTAGTCCGTGATCGATCCAGAACTGTTGCCAGAGGCTCACCTCTCTTCCGGTGTGATAGATGCTCGATGGAAAATAGAATGGCGCTTTGCCGGCGAAGATCGACTGCCGCGAGACACACGTAATAGTCGGCACCCACGCAAAAGCTGCGTTCTCGTCGAATCGCAACGTGGGACGTTGCCTGCTGATCTCATGCCGGACGACCAGCCACTGGTCTAACGCGAGCCCGTCTACCACAACAAGGGCCACCTTGCCTTCGGAATCACGTTGGCCGGCCAGAAAACGCGCGATGTGGTGCACCATTACGGGCGGCGTGGCCGGCAAGCTGTAGAGGCTGCCGAACCGTCTTTGCATCCATTGACTGAAACGCGGGTCGACCTGAGATCGAACACTTGAGACTCGCGCCATCACTTCTAAATCGGATTTTGCACAGATCTCGTTAACCAGCAGATTGAGTTCCGCCCAGATTCGAGCGAAGGACAACCAGGCGCCATGCCCGGCATCTTCTCCAGGTAGCTCACGCTCCACAGCGTCAGCCAGTGCCGCGAAACGGCGATCCCTGTCCTGGTCTGGATCGTGGCGAACACCGGCTGCGGCCCATCCTTTGGGAATATCGGTCCACTCGACGGGCTCTAGCATCCCTTCCACGAAAAGATTGTCGATGTAGACGCGCACGTCTGGGTTATCGAACGGAAGATCCGCCGGTCCGTCAAGAGTTAGGGGAACCTCTCCGGATGGCGCGGGGCTCAAACGGCCGAGGAACCTGGGCCAGCGTTCCTGCAGAAAGGCGTAGAACAGACTGCGGTCCGTCAGGAGTCCGGCAAGCGGCCAACCAGCAAAGCGCCCACTCTGGTGAAGGATCTGCACGAGCCGCTCTACGAATGCTTGTGGAATCACCTGAAGCCGATAGTGTCTCCGCAGCAGCGTTCGTAAAAGATCGGCATCCGACTTGATCAACTCGGGCGCAATCTCAAAGACATGATGCAGAATGAAGTCTTTAGTGGCGTTTTCGCCCAGCACCCCCGGACTGAAACGAAACTGAGCTACATACAGCAGGTCCAGGTACTGTGGCTCCAAGGTGCGTAGCACTGGGTAAGTGAACTGGGGGAACAGATCCGCAAGGGCGAACGACAGCCTCCGGGCACTCACGAGGACATCGAAGGGCAGCTTTATCAGGGCAGAAGCGTCATTGACAAGCAGAACTATCAGATCTATTCTTTCCCCTGCATCCAACCGCGAACGAAAGTGTGACTCGTAAGCGAACCGGAAAGAGACCGGATCCTCAAACAAGACCGACTCGAAGCCCCTTTCTGCGAGCGCTTGGCTTAGGAAGGGTTCTGTCAGCAACCCGTCCGGATCGGCAACCGCCGTAATAGGCTGGACCCCGGGCGTAAACTCCTTCAGAATGTGGTCGCGCCAGTCAGACATTGCCGAGACCCTCCACGCGGATCATCAACCTCGGAATGAGCTCAGGATGCACCTGGGTGCGGGATTCCGATTCAAGGTTCCAGGCTGTCTCTTCCTTAGCAAGTTCGTCTAGGCGGTGCCGCCGCACGGCAGGCAGCCCGATCCGTTCGATCCCACGACGCCTGACAGCGAAGGCATAGCGCTTATTCTCTCTCTCCCGTTCGAGCCGCCCATGGTGGTGCCGCAACAGTTCTTCGTAGAGAGGATGGCCGTGACGCTCCGCGGCCGTTGTCACTTCCGCGAAGATCCGCGCGGACTCGCCGCCATCCAAGTAGCAGCGAGGACTCAACATTTGTTCCAGCAGGAGTGTCCAGAGGTGCCGCGCAGTTGGAGATAACACGCGCATATCGTCGTGCAGAAACACGGCAAGGAGTCGTTCCTTGTACCATTCCGCCCCGCGAATCGCGACCGTCCACAGAGACCAACACCCTCGGATTTCGCTTGGGATGCCGCTCACCTCGATGGATGGAATCGGTTGCCCGGGTACGAAACGCGGAACTCGCGTCGCAATGCCCCGAATCCGCGGTTCTTCCAACGTCAAATGGACGGCGGCGGGTTGGCTCTGTGCGTCTGCGATTGTGAATACTGCGGATGGGGTGGTGGTCCCATCGGGCCACCGCAGTTTCCAACCCGCCCTGACCTTCTCCGCGTGGCCACCCGCACTTTCAAGATAGTTCACTGTCATCCGTTCCACCCAATAGGGCAACGGATGGTCGAGTAGCCGTTGTGCCTCTGACGGACTTAGCTCCGCTGTCTGTGCCAGTAGGCTGGTACTTTGCCGCATGGCCTCGGCTTGTGCTCGGACCTTCGCGAGCATGGAGTCCACCTTACCCTCAACAGCGGCAGGATCTAGGATGGCGTCACGGTACAGTTCATCAAAGATCTCGCCGGCGGCAGCGGAATCGAGCACGTCACCGGTTTTGTCGACGCCAAACTCGCGCAGGATCACGGCTAGCTTCTCTTCCAGAACCTCCCGCACACGGAACTCGACGGTATCCTGCAAGACGAAGTTCAAGGCCCGGACCATGTGGCCCTGGCCGATTCGGTCCACGCGGCCGATGCGCTGTTCGAGCCGCATTGGATTCCACGGGATGTCGAAGTTCACCACGACGTGGCAAAACTGCAGATTCAGGCCCTCTCCGCCGGCGTCGGTGGAAACCAGAATGCGCACTTGGCCTGCAAAAGCCTGAAGAACCTGCTTGCGCGTATCCAAATCCATGCTGCCGTTCAAACACGCGATTGAGAAGCCTCGCTCCGAAAGAAAGTCCCGCAGCATTTCCTGCGATGATACGAACTCCGTGAACAGCAAGACTTTCAAGTCCGGATCGGACTCTTCCTGCTGCAACCGGTAGATCCAATCGAGCAGCGCCTCGGCTTTGGCGTCCGTAGCGGTCTCCTCTGTCCGCTTCGCGAGATCGAGCAGCAGTTGCACCTCGGCACGTTCATTCCGCAGCGCCTTAGTTCGCATGCGCACTAGGATCTCGATCTGCTCTTGACCATCCATGTCCGGCCACTCATCGTCGAAGCCAGACGGAAAAAGCGACAACTGCTCCTCCGGCGCCTGAAGCATCTCCAGCCTGCGCTCCAGTGTGGTTCGGATCGCGCGTGTGGAGGAAGTCACCAAGCGCTGCATCAGGATCAACAGGAAACCTACATAGGTTTTCTTCTCCCGAATCGCTTGGTTGAAACCGATGCGGACGTATTCCGAGATTGCTTCATAGAGTTGCCGCTGGAGCACGTGACGATCGTTCCAGTGGACGGGCACCAACTGCGTTCGCCGCGGCTTGAACAGCGGATTCCCCTGTGCGTCGATGGCCCTGCGCTTCTCCGTTCGAACCAAATACGGTTCCAACCGCTCACGACTGACCGAACCAGGATCCGGAAACGCCGTCTTGTCAAGAAGCGACACCAGGCGATGAAAGGAATCCGTCTTACCTTGGTGAGGCGTCGCGGTGAGCAGCAAAAGATATGGTGCGGATTCCGCCAAGCCCTGCCCAAGCCTGAATCTGGCTACCTGGTCCGTCATCCCGCCCAGGCGGTGCGCTTCATCGATCACGATCAAATCCCAGTTTGCCGCCAGCAGGTCTTCGAAGCGGTCTCGATTGTACTCGGCGAGCTGCTCTTTGGACCACCCGCGCCGGTTGTCGATGGGCTTCACGGCGTCCATCGGGCAGATGATCTGGTCATACATTCTCCAGACGTTGTCCTGTCCGGCGACGCGTCGGAAGGCCGGGAAGTCACTCGGCAGCAAGAGCCGAAACCCTTCACCGAAATGCGTCTGCATCTCGGCCGTCCACTGACTCACGAGACCTTTCGGGGCGACAACTAGAACGCGGCGGATCAGCCCGCGCAGCTTCAATTCCTTGATGATCAGACCCGCCTCGATTGTCTTACCGAGTCCCACTTCGTCCGCCAGAAGTAACCGTACCCGCTCTGAGGAAATGGCCTTCAGCAAGGCGAGAATCTGGTGAGGGAGAGGAATTACCGCCGATTCAATCGGAGCCAGAAGCGTGTTCTCTTCGAGTGCGTCCACGACTTTGGCGGCAGCGGTGATGTAGGCGATCTCCTGTGGGCTGATTCGGAGATTCTCGACCGGCTTCAGTTGTTCAGGAGCGACGAGGAGTATGGTCTGCGCTTCCGGATACCAGACCCGCACAGCCATCTGACCCCAGGTATTGACGTGCTCCAACACGCGGCACCGAAGCCGCCGAGCCTCGTCGAAGTACCATTCTCCACTCGACAATCGCATCCGATTCTCGTTGCACCTGTTCCAATTCGAAAAGTGTCAGTCTAATGGATCACAAGCTCAAATTTCGGACCGATATTCGCAAACTCGATGACCCCGTCCGCCATCTCCCAAAACATCAGCCGGTAGCCGGGACCATCCGAAGTAAGGTGTGACCGGAACGCTTTGGCGCCGTCGGTCCGAGTCCTCTGCTTGTCAGACTCTTCGCTGACCCGAAACGGTTTGATCGGCTTCTTTGGTATATCGGCAAGAATTCGCGCACAAGAGTCGACCACGTTAAGCCGTGAACCGAATCCATTTGCTCTAGCTGAGTCCAGGAATCGAGCTCCGACACGAAATTGCTTCGCGGTCCCGGGCTGGGTCGCACCGGCGTTTTCCAATTCTCTAATACGAGCACTGATAGCATCCCCTACCTGCAGTTCCGACGCCGCGGTCTCCCACAATGCAAGGCTTCCAAGGCGTCCAATGAGGGCCTCCCGTCCGAACGCAATAGGCATAGTGTGGTCTATCCTGGCAGGCAGTGTTAGCGCCAGCTTGGCCTTAATCTCAGTATTGTCCAGATCGATGAGCGTTACCGAGAATCGCAACAGGTCTCGCTCGTTCTCCTCAGAGTCGGCGGGATCAATAGACTCGGCTGAGGCCAACATGAACTCGTTCGGCGACTTGCACTGATGGCACGCGATAATGCTAAATGTGTGCTTTAGGCTCCAAGATAGTGCTTCTGAAAGCCTGGCGGTTACGAATGATGGCTCGGCAACAAATGAGTCGCTATCAAAATCCACAATTCTAATTCCGCATCGGTCCTCCATCCTAGGTGTCGAATCCAATATCCACTGGGCAATTCGACACGCCAGGTCATCTGGTAACTCGCTCAAGTCGAAACGCTTCATCAAATTCTTGAGATTGTGACCGTAAGGGTACTGGTTATCCGCTAAGAGAGAATCGCAACAGTCCTCGGAGAAATAGACACTGACGTCTTTTCGCTGAAGAAGCTCGCCCCACGAAACCAGGTTGTTAATGAACTCTTCAAGCTGGCCCGGAGTCTTGCAATCAAGGGGCAGACACACCAAGAAGGGGTCGACCAGAACGCTTGGAAACGCCACTAGCCCTTCTCCGTCCGCAAATCCCGACGCTTTTTCATCGCGGCCTTTAGCGTTGCTTCAGCTTCTTTTTGCGACTGATCGAAAAACCCTTCAGGCCAATCTTGTATCGCGCCGAATTCATTGACTTTGACCTGCCTGAACGTTGAGGACCCATCGTGCTTTTCAACGAAATACATCTTGATGCGATTTGCAACGTCACTCCCAATTGCGGTAGCTGCACGAAACCGTAGCCGGCTTATTAGGTATTCGCTGTGCGTCTCAATGATGCATTGCCTGTCCATTAACGTCATGGAGAGAAAGAAATCGCCTAATAGCGTTTGAATCCTAGGGTGCAAATGAAGCTCAGGCTGCTCGAAAATGAGAACCGAATCTCTTTCGGCCAACAAGCACATCACAAGGATGGGCAAGACTTGACTTACACCCACACCGACATGAGTCAAATCTTGCTGCCCACTATGCTGGTCCACATTGACCTTTAGTTCGTGGCCCAACTTGCCTTTGTCGATGGATTCGACGCTGTCTGCGACGCCAAGGTGTTTCAGCCAGTCGCCTACCGCGACCTGCAATGTTCGAATGACAGTTTCACGACTCACGCCTGGCTGCACGAAAGCACTTGGGGGGATGAAACGCACGAGCCTGGCTTTATGGAGATCCAGCACAGCAGCCGTATTTTCACCTTGCAGTCCAACATCAAGCGGATCTAACCCGGTTGCCAGAGGATACAACGCTTTTGGTTCGTCCCTGAGCGGTCCGAGGTACTTAACTGCTTGAGAAAAATACAGACGGATATAACTGCAGGATGCTTGGACCCCGCTTGAGGGGGCTACGAATGCGGTCCCGTGTTCCTCCGCCAGTTCTGCTCTGACTGCCGCAGCAAATTCGTCCTGCGAAGCAGGGTTGTTCTGCAACTCCTCTTGAAAGTGGCGTCTTCGAGAGAAAGAGAGGGATCGCAACGCCTCCTGAAATTGAGTCAACGAAACCGGCTCATCACCAAGGAGCAGTCGATCAAACGGCGTCTGATTCTCAAAGAGCGTGCCGCTTGACCCGCCGAAAACTCGCGTCAAGACTTTCAAACCGGAAACCGGAATGTAGAGCTCCCTGCCCTGCGCCCGCCACCGGGATCGTGGAACCCGCGCGGTCCCGAAAATCACGCTTGTGAGCACGTAAGTTTGCTCCTCTGCGTACTCAAACGCTACCGCTATTCGAGAAGGAAGAAAGTGGATCAGATCGCAACCGATGGCATTGCCCGAGACGTAGCGCCGCTTGATTTGTTGCTTTGAGTTCTCGTCCAACTCAATATCGACCCCTACCGCTGACCTCACGCGCTCCAGCTCCGCTTCCGCCACATTCTTACTTCGGAGTATTGAGAGAGCTTGTTCTCCGTTATCGGCTGAGCGGCTAAGTCCCACCACCGTCAACTGATCGACGCCGTCCTCGTCACGCTGGCGACCGCGAATTACCGTGGAGAATAACTGAGGACTTAATTGGGTCGGATCATTGGGTACATCTGTCTTGGCGTCAAATGCAACGTCGCATGTCACGGAGACCAGGGGTCCATCCTCTTCATCGGAGAGAAGCCCGTCTTCCACCCAAGGCAGATACTCGTCCTGCCCTACGCCCCTGGCGGTCCGACCGGGCTGAATCTCCCATCCGATCAAGATCTGATTTGCGTCGGATTGGAACGACTTCAGATCGCTGAATTGACCGAGTCGAGTGAGCGTACCATTAAGAATTACTGAACGGGACCCAATTTGATTCCTTAAGGTCTGGCATATCAACAAGAGCGATTGGATGCACGTACTCTTGCCGCTGCTGTTCGGTCCAGCGAAAATGGTGAGCGATCCGAAGTCAAGACTCGTGTCGCTCTTTACTGACTTAAAATTGAAGAGCCTCCATTTGGTGATCATGCTTGTTTCCCCGCTCTCATGAGACTGTTGGTATACCACATGAGAAGCATGGCATCCTCCTGCAGGACATCCTCCGGAATCTTTTCCGCAACGTCGAGAATTGCTTTGTAGTCGTTCTGGTGCCATGCCCAACGGAAACCCGTGCGAATGACTTCGAGCCGGAATACTTTCAGCTTCTTTTGTTTGAACTGGCGGTACTCCGCGAATTCGCGGAGGAGAGCCTTCTCACGGCCCTTCTGAACGTCCGCCTCTTTCGCCGGATCAGGGACGTAATAACGATCCCTGGCCTTGGCGCGCAAAGCGGGCGCATCCTTCGGAAGCTTGCGTAGATCGTGGAAGTTTGTTGAAAGGTAACGGTGGATCTGGCTAGGGACTTCGCTCTGGCCGTCGTAGAGGAGAAAATTCTGCTCCAATAAATCCCGAAGCTCCATCGGACTTTCATGCTTTTCCCAACCGGCAATCTCCCGCATGAATTGCGGGTGAATCTCTTGAAATGTCTGGGGCTTGTGCTGCAACTGCTGGCGGAGCCACTGGATAGCGCTTTTTTCGTTTCGCACGAATATTTCGAGCTGCCGGACATCACTTGCTTTCATGCGCTTCTGGTCGTATTCGGCCACTTGTTCCGGTAGGAAGTACATTCCGTCGCGTTCAGGAAAGCGTTGAGAAAGACCAGCGAAAAATTCCCCAACGGCGACTGGGACAATCACGCTCCGCTGAACATGGAACGCGACCATTCGGTCGAACAGCAAATAAGGTTGCCGCTCGGCGATCACTTCCACGTGATGGTCCTTCGTGACGAAAGCGGGCAACTGACGCAGATGTGTTCGCACAAAGTCCCAGACACCTTCCTCCGTGCCCTTTTCCAACTCAAATCGCTTCTCAAGGCCGCCGTTAGGTTTGTAAGCCGAGATCACGAGGTCCTGTTTCACGGCGGAGCTGGTGACTTGTCGGTAGGATCCCTGCTGCTTGTCGAGTGTACGCACATCTGCGACAACGAAGCCTGCGCCGGTAAGGGCTTCCTGGATGGCTGCCCAGACGGCATTGCTGGAATTGTGAAAAACCATCGTCATCCAACGGCCTGGCTTCAGCACGTCGTAGTACTTTTTCAGACACACCTGCATCAGTCGCTCGTAGTCGAGTAGGTCCTTCTCTTTCGCTTGATCGACGATAGCCTCGGTCTTGGAGTTGGTGAAGACCTTGTGCCATGACTCGACGAGGAAATTCAAATCGGCATAGTAGATGTTCTCGCCAAAGGGCGGGTCTGTGAAAATATAGTCGATGCTGTTGACCGGAATCGGGATCTCCGCGGCTGAGCCCGTCTGGACGCAGGACGTATAGACCTGCTTTGCCGCCCTGAACGTCGCCTCAAGCCTCTTGGCCTTGCCGACCAGAACATACCAGGGGCTCACCTCTGCGTGTTGCGATGCGACGTAGTAGATGCCCGTCATATACTGATTGACCTGCGAGTACCCAGTGGGCCGAAACCGGTTCAGTAAGGACATTGTCCAGATTGCCTGTTCCACAAAGAACAAGATCATATTGCGGGTGCGAGCGTCCTCGACATGAAGGGCTTTTTCCCATGATCGCCCAAGGGCCTGCGCAGCACGGGGAAGATAGAAATGATGGACATGTGTGATCCCGGATCGCTCCATCCGGGCACGCTCGTGGGTCATGTGCATGTAAGGGATTTCAATCGTTGGCACCGTCGGCGGCAGGGGCAACTCCGAGATCCGTCTCAGGTTCTCTATGTCTCCTTCCGACGGCTTCTTCTCGTACTTTGCTTTGCCGATTGAGTAGTTAATAAAAACTGGCACTCGGCGAAGCCGCTGGACTGGCTTGCCTGTTGCTGGATCTGTGTAGGTGTCATAGAGACGCTCCATTCGGGGTTTGGTCAGGATGGCACCGCAATGGGGGCAAGGGAATTCATCCCGAACCTTGTCGGTCTTCCTGTCAAGTGCGTGTTCGAGGAAGACGATATCACCGCTACAGTTGGCGCACGCAAACACGTCGCTCCACACCGTGTAGTTGATGAAACCTTTCTTCTTTCCGTCGGTGTGGATGGTCTCGTACATCCAGCCGATCTCGGCCCTGAGTTCATCCAAGATCCGCTGAGCTTCGTTCTGGAAGGTTGTCACATCGAAAGGGGTATTGTAGTTTGCCGCGATGAACGTTGCGGCCGGCGCTAAATCACCAAGGATCGCGCGGCGGGCACCCCACTTCGGTGGTTCCTCTCCCGCCGCTCTCCATTCTTCGTCAACCAGCTTTTTGTATTTGGGGTCCGGCGCTCCACATAGTTGCGCTGCCACTCCAGTCATACCGGAGCCGGTAAATCCGTCCAGCAGAACATCGCCGGGTTCGGTGTAATGGAGGATAGCTCGCATGATCGCTTTGTGTGGCACCTTCGTATGGTATGAGTGCGCGGTGTAGATCGGGTCCGTCTTTCCTTCGCTGACATCAATCGCCAACGGCTTCCTGGAATACGGTACAGCCGGATCATATGGCTTCCCATAACAGCCAATAAAATCCTCCATGCATGGATTTGGGCAGAGCGTGAAGTAGGGAGGATCGGACAGGCGGAGGATGTCGTCGTCAGAGCCTATCGGAAAGCCTTCAGTCTTTCGGAATGCGGGATCCTGCAATTTCTCCCTCAGTTTTTCAGAGAAATGCGCGCGGCGGGCATCGTCGGAAGGGAAGGCAAGCCCGAGGCATTCCACGGCACCGCCCGCGGATTCGGTGAACAGAGTCTGGCTTACGTGGGAGGCTTTGCTCACTGTGTATTCTCCTGATCCTTCTGCCGCGTTCGCCTGTTTTCTAACAGCCGGAGACCCGCCTCGGTTAGAAGGTACGCCTGGCGGGGGTGCCTGGGGTTATCTGGGTATCGGAGCTGAAGTATCCCGCCTTCGATCAGCGGAGCCAAATGAGTCCGTCTAAAGAAGGTCCGGTTAGTAACCTTAATGTTTTCAAGTAGGTCCGCAATGCCTCGCGGTGCGGCACATAACTCTAGGATTCGCATCTGGGTTTCAGTCAAACCAGAAAGCGGTGTTCGTTTGGACGGAGCTTGGTCAGTGACCAAGCTCGTGGACTGCTTGCCAGCTTGGTCACTAACCAAGCTCGGCTCCTTTGGGGCTTTGCCGAACTCCGCGAACCGCCCCCGTAAATGCTCAGCAACTAGCCAGTGGGAGCCACTGGGCGCGACCGTCAGCAAAGCTTGGACTACCAATTGTTCCAAAATCTTACGAGCCTCAATAACGGGCAGAGAGAGGACCGTTTTGGCTTCAACTTCATCGATTTGCTTTTTTCGGCAGGAGTAGGCGAACAAACGTGCTTCCTGGATGGTGAGGGAAACCCCGAGACTGGCCTGGAAGTAAACCTGCTCATCCGAGAGGAGCAATTCACGCAGCATGGTCACCTCAAAGCTGCGCTGCTCCTTGTCGTTTCGAATTCTGGGCGGCAGGTATCCGAGCTGCAGCCATTCGCGCATCATAGTTGGGATGCCGGTGCCGCCTTGTTCCCCGAACCCTACCATGCGGAAGGCCGTGCGGATCAATTGATTCCTTACTTCTTTGTCGCCTGGCGTGAGAAGTTCAGTATCGCTGGCAAATGCATGCCCTGGGTTATAAAACGCGGCCGCATTGCGGAAGAATTTGATTGTTGGGATTCGGGCTTGGTCCGAGTAGTCTTGATGGATGAGAAGATTTACCGCCGCTTCGCGGAAAGCTTCCTGGTCGGGAGGTGCATCAACCCTTTGCAGCGTCTTCGAGTCCAAAGAGAACGGTTTCTCCGCGTGCCGGAGGTACCACTCGTTGATCGCGCGCCAGCTTTCGATCAGATTCTCTTCGAGAACGATTCGATCCGACCAGCGTTCCTCGGGTTGTGGATCATCCAGGTTCGTTGAGAGCTTGTAGCACATGACGAGCGGGCGCCCGAGCGCCTGTCTTACAGCCGCCTCCGACCCGAATAACAGGATTGCGGCGCGCGTGGCGAAGTGCTTTCCCTCACGCTCTCGGACGAAGCCTTTGCTGTGGAGGAATTCCAAATCGGTTGAACTCGGATCGTATTTCTGGCCCTTGGTAGCAAAGACAGACCGGTACCAGGAGATCGAACTAGTGTTGAAGCACGTTTCTAGATTCAGGTCAGAGAGAATGTGGCAATCATAAGGAAGGATGTCCGCGTCGCGGAGGAACGCTTTTATCTGGTCGGGTGTGCAATGCTGATCGGAACTCCCACGCCGGACGAACGACTTCCGCAAATCGCCATTCAGGAAGACAGGCTTATCGCGCCGATGCGCTTCCGGCACGTAAAAGACGAGCGCAGTCGCCCCGTCGCAATTGATGAGTTTTTCTCTTACGTCTACAATCTTGCTGAGCTTTTGCCCACCTCGGATAGTGTTTAGGAATGCGCCCTGTACTTTGTCGACCGCCACAACGCCAACCACCTCAAATGCGCCGTTAGCCTCCTTGACACCAAAGACCAGATAACCGCCCGCAGTATTAGCGAAAGCCGACACAGTCTCGTAAGCACTATTCGGTACGTCGTGCGCGGCTTCCTTCGCCTCCCAGTCATTCCACTCGATGCCAGACAGTCGGTCCAGGAACTCTTCTCGTGTCATCGGGGCGGCTACTCCAAGACGATCCGGACTTTTGATACGTCCTTGCCCTTGGCAATCTCGGCAAGGTAATCGTCGAAGCGCTTTTTCAGTTCGGGTACAGTAGCAGGCGAACCGGCAGCGAGTAGCGCGGCCCGGAGTCCTTCAGTGGTGATCGTCACTTTCGACAGCCCGGACAGAGCCTCCTGAAGGGCAGCGACAAAATCGTGGCTCACATCATCCGGAAGAGTCCGAGCTGCCAGAAAACCGTCTACGATTTTTCGAGGCACCGGTTTGAGTAGCCCCAGATTCTGCTGCGTAGTGGGGTCCTCCAGGTTGTCCAGGAGTGTCTTGGTCCAACCTTCGTGCAGTCGGTCCAGCTCATCTTCTAGCTTTCTGACAGCCTGGCTTGCCGGAACGGAATCAGGTTCAGAAACCAACCGAAAATTGCAGTGAGGGCAAACCGGTGAAGCATCAAGATCGGGATCGGTTAGCGCGAAACAGGTTCGCAGACCACCCAGTCGGGTCTGGTAATCAGTGAGCTGTTGCCGCGGCATCAGATCAATAGTCAAGAGCCTCTGCAACTGCCCCAGCCGCGCGTCCTTCGATAACCGTGCCTTCAGCTTGTCGTCTTTGGAACTCAACCGCGCGCGGCCGTGAGCCGTGGCGTAGATGGTCGAGTAGTCCTTCTTGAGCCCGGATAACGCCTGAAGGCCCTGCTGCCGGAACGCGTGCGATTCACGCTTGCCGGCGTCGACCATATCCGAGAGCAATTCCTGGCGCACTGCCTGGACCTTCTTGATCCAATCGTGATCGCTAGGGAGAGCCGCTTCTGCGGTGGCGAGGTAGGACGCCAGTGGGCCAAACTCCGTAGCAATTGATTGGAAGGCTTCCACTTGTTTCAGCGCTTCCAGCCCGTCGCGCTTGGCGATCACATCTTGTGGCTCATAGCGGAAGTTCTTCAATTGTCCGGCGGTCGTGTAAGCCTGCAGCGATTCAAGGAACTGCTTGGAGTCATCCATCCGGACACGCAACGCCTCTGAATCCTCAGGGGAAAGCAGGTTGCGCGCCCAGAGTTTCATGCCGCCATGCAGCGCTCGTTGTGCCTGGACAATTCGCTCAGCCAGTCTCTTGGATTCGCCGGCTAGAGTTCTCACGGCGTTACCCGCCTGTTCGCCGCCCTGCGTGAGCGCCTGCGCAAGACCAGGAGGTTGGCCCAGTAGCTCAAACAGAGCCTTTAATGCCGGGAGATTCCAGTCCTTGGGCCGCTCGATGTGCTTGAAGTTGATCAGTTCGTCGAGGGGTGTAGCCGTCAACTGGCCGATATTCGTCGCATCGAGTTTTTTGCCGGGGACAGCAAGCACCAGATCGCCGGAATGTACAAGCGCCGAAAGCACGACCACGAGCCACTCCGGCTCAAGGCGGAAATGATCGGGGGCGAAGTATTCGACCCCATGCACTTCGTGAATCAGCTCACTCCGATTTACAACTTGCCCATGGCCCTTCTTTTTCAGGGTGTCGACAACTTGGCCGGCGTACTTCGACTTTGCCGTATCCAGTCGGTCGCCATCCAGCAACTCCAAAGCTTCGAGCACAGCGGTGCCGAGCTTCGTGCGTGGACCTCCGGCGATTGCCTTCAACGCATCCTGGGTAGCCAACTCGCGGTTGGCGGTCGTGATCAGGAGTGAGAACGAAGGGTAATTGGGTGCGAGGTCTTCGAAGTGCGGTGCCAGGCAGACCGAGCCAACCGTATTCACGACATCACGCACGTTGATGCGGCCGCCGCTGCCAAGTGGCTTGCCCTTCACCCAGCCTAGAAGAGGTCTAGACTTTCCCTGGTAGGTTACTTCAAAAGCCGTGGTCATGTGCTCCTGCAGCCACTTCACTAGATCCCGGAGAAATCCAGTTCCCTTCCGCTCGTAGGTGTCCTTGGCATTCCCTGACGATGTCGATGCGAGATTTACCGCCGCCGCGTAGCTGCGAAGGATCGCCCGGAATGCGTCATCACCCGCTGTGAGGTTGAGACGGAAGAAGACTTCGTCTTTCCTCTTCTCGTCCTGGTAACGCGGCGGATCGAACGGTTGAAGAAAATATAGATAGAAGTCGCGAGGCGGTGCGGCCGTCGAACGCTCATTAGGAGCGCCGAAGAAAAGATATCCGCGTCGGGCGACTTTCCGCTCAATCCATTCGAGTTCGTGTTCCCACACACGGTAGCCGCTAACGTAGGTCTGGTCCGTGCACTCCATTACCCTTTTCAGCGCCTCGTAGTAGTAACGGTCCAGTTGCGTGGAATCCAGAGATTCAGCACGCTTTTCTATGAGGGCGTCATAGTCTTCTGTCTTCTTCAAGTCGAGGTAGACTTGCCCGTTGTCCTGGTTCTGTGAGATGAACTGACCGCTGACTGTACTCTTGATCTGCCCAACTACATTCTCGACATGCGTCAGAAGATCCGCTGCCGCATCCCCGCCCATGGATGCGACTTCGGCCTGGTAGAGGCAAAGCGTGTCGCGCAGTTCCGTCGCCGTTGGCCCAACCGGAATATAGATGTCTCCGGTCGTGAGCCGATGGACCGAAAGCGCCTGAATGATTCGCCGCGCCATGGGCTTGAACGGTTTCATGGGGAAGGCTGCGTCTACACGAGATTCCAGCACCTGGCTGCAGTCGATGACCGCGCGGATGTCGGGAACGGCACGAAAGGATGGATTCTCCCGGAGCGTGTTCCAGTAATTGTCGTAGGCGATCAGTCCAGGCTCGTTCGACGGCAGGACATCGTTCATTTTCTTCCGCATCGCGAGCGAGAGGCTCTTCAGCACTTCACGCTTCTCCACCGCTGTCACGCGCTCGAAGGTGTCTATGTAGTCGGGGTGCACGGGGAACAGGCGGACGAACTCGTCCATGCGCTCATTCATGTTGCCGTAGAACTTGGCGAAAGGCAGCAAATACTCGCGAATCTGGGCTTGCTGAGCCGGCGTCTTCCGCAAAAGCCGTTCCGCGACGACGAACTTCACGTCGCTCCGGGCGATCAGGATCTGCTCGAAGCGATCCTTCACGCGGCGCACACTTTCCGCAACGAAGGAGAATCGCGGGCTATCAAAAATGGCTTCCTGAATGCCGGCAACAAAGCGGAACCGAAGATCTTTAGAGACCTCGCCCACTTCGCGGAGAAAGTTCAGATCGAGAATCAGTTCCTGGTCTTTCCGGCTTCGCAGGTAGTCGAGCAGTTCATCGACCACGACGAGGAGACCATGGTCGGGATACTTCTGGTTGAACTGCGCCATCATTTCTTCAAAGGCGCGCTTGTTGTTTGTAACGGTGGCAGCGGAAGGGAAGGTGAAGCTGACGCCCAATTTCGAGAGGTGCTCTTCGATTTCGGCTGTGAGAATGTCGCGGAGGGACATCGTCACCGCGCCGATCTCGGTGCGAATCACCTTGAACTTGCCAGCGATCCGCTGCGCGGCCTCTGACACAGGCGTGCACCGTACCAGTGGTAGCGTGGCCGCATCTTCCGCGATGGCTGAAAGGACCGACATCAGGTGGGACTTACCAGTGCCGTAGTTGCCGACGATCATCAAACCTTTGTTATCCGAGGGTGCGTCGAACTGAAGGTCCGGAATGACCAAAGACGTCAGCTTCTCCGCCATCTCATCCGAGATGACGTAGGTGGACACGAGTTGCTTCGCCGCGTCCAACTGATCCGCACTGCGGAGTTGTACCACCGACTCAATCGGTTCGAATTGAATTAGATCGCCGTATTTCATCTCTCTGCCTTCGCTGGCACCATGCTATTCCCGAGGCAAACGACCAGTAGTTCTGCCGATGGATATCGCCGAAACTCCGGGTGCTCCGGCGCCGCATACGTCAATTGCCCACCAGACACATCGCCCTGCCAACTGGATACGATGGTTCTATCCCTGGAAAGCCCCTGCAGAAGGCGCAGAGGATCTTGCTTCAACCCAGGATTGAATAGAACCTCAGTATTGTCCAGAATCGTCAGGGTGCCTGGAAGTCCGGCCACCGCTTCTTCCAGCAATGTGGGCAACTGAAGGATTCGCTGACGCTCGGTGAGGTCAAGGAGCCGTCGCGAAATCTCCGACCCGACATTCAACACGGGGGACTTTTCGGCATGGGCCAGCGCGCGAAGCGACGCCGTCTTGCCACTCCCGGCAGGCCCGACAAGAAGCACCAGCCGGTTATAGATATCGGCGATGCCCGAGAGCCGCTGTCGAATTTGATCCACTGCACTCTGCGTCTGCATTGCCTAATTTTCAGAGTCCCCGGCGGCCCCGCTCCTGACCCATGCGTCAATTTCTTCTTTTCTGAATTTCCATAGTCGACCCACCTTGTGCGCAGGCATACTACGGCGGCCGATCCACTTGTAGACGGTGTCCCGCTTGATCCCAAGATAATCAACAAGTTCGTCGACCGACAGCCATCGGTCCTCCACCGGAGAGTGGGGCAAGCTGTTCATCCGTTGTCCAATAGATCAGCATACAGCAGATCTGGTCAGCCGTAATCCGGTTTCTCAAGTCAGATCCGCAGATTTGGGAGGATACCCAAATCAGTCTACAACCAACCTGGGCCGACGGTCCTAAGCACACGAACGACTGTTCCGACGCCAATGCCCATCTGATCGGAAATCTTCTCCACTGAGAGTCCGGTTTTGCGGAGCCTTAACACTTCCTCGCGATCGAAAATCCGGCGCGGCCGCCCGATTGCATTGCCGGACTTCGTGCCGTGCATCTTGGCGGCGCGCATTCCGGCACTGACCCGTTCATGGATTAGTGCGCGCTCGAATTCCGCCACGGCAGCAAGTACGTGCAGGAGGAGTTGGGAGGATGGGTTCGACTTGTCCGTATCAAGTCCTTGGGAAATTGCGATAAAGCGAATCCCGAGGGTCTGCAGTTCCTGAATAGCACTGACGCAGTGGACAAGGGAACGTCCGAATCGGTCGAGTTTCCAGACGAGGATCGCATCGAACTTACGTAATCGGGCGTCCGCCATCAGTCGATCGAGTCCGGGCCGCGAGGTCTTGGCGCCGCTCATCTGATCCTCATAGACGCCGGATACCTCCCAGCCGCGGCGCTCGACATACTCCTTAAGCTCGCGGACCTGGATGGTGTTGGTTTGGTCGGTCGTGGAGACTCGGGCGTAGATGGCGGTTTTCAATCAAACATCTCCTATTAAGGTTCGTACTTGACGCTTAACGGTATCACCAGTATAACTTATACCATTCGCCCACAGCCTTGTCAATACCGGTTATACCGGTTAAGCTATAACCTAAATGCCGAGTGAACAGCCGTTTCTACACTTCGTAGTTGACCCGGATCTTCTGAAGCGGGTCGATGATTTCCGTTTCCGAAACCGGTTCCCGACTCGCGCTGCCGCGATTAAGTGGCTTCTCGATTGGGCACTGAAGCAGAAACCAGCGCCCGAGCCGAAGAAATAGTAGGAACTCTGGCGGCCGGGTGCGTCATCGCCCGGTTCATTTTGGTCGTCGCAAGCTGACGACGTTCGGCTTCAAGGCTTCCATGCGAAGTATGAGTTCCGAGGGTTTCACGCCGAGCACATTGGCAAGTTTCACCACCGACCGAATCGTGGGGCTTTGTACACCCCGCTCGATGAGGCTGACGTAGGTGCGGTCCAGGCCGCTGTCCAGAGCGAGCTGCTCCTGCGAAATACTGTGCTCCTTGCGGATCTCTCGCAGGGCATCGCCGAAAGCTCGTTCTGGCCCTTCAAGGGGTTGAATGTGCCGCTTCTTGCTCGTCGGGCTCTTTCGCTTCGTCAACAGAACAATGCTGCGACGGAGAGCGATAATAGTCCCACGGACAATAGTCGGAATATGGAAGGCGGTAATCGTGCTCGTCCGCTTGCCTTTCTGAGGAGACGCAATGGATACGGGACAGTGCACGGTGCTCTGCCTTGACGATCAAGACTTGATTGCAATGATTCGGTGTGCCAAACGGCGGCTAGTTCTGGTGGCGCCTGGGGTTTCGGATTCCGTTGCAAAGGCCATCGTGGAGACATGGAAGGACATTGGCCCCGGGCGCGTACAGATCGTACTGGATGTAGATCCCGAAGTCTGCCGAATGGGCTATGGCCAGTTCAGTGCACTGCTGACGCTATTCGAGGTGGCAAAGCAAATGGGAGCTTCGGTCCATCAGCAAGCAGGGCTGCGCATCGGCGTCGTTGTTACGGATGAATCTACGGTCGTCTACTCTCCGACTCCTCTTCTTGTCGAAGCCGGTGGAAAGGACTCAGCCAAGCCGAACGCAATTCGTCTAGAAGCTCCCCTCGCGCACTTATCCGAAAATCCGGATAGCCCAATAGACGATCTTCGGTGCTTAAACCTGGAGCCGCGAACAATCGACGTTGAAAAAATTCAGACGATTCAGAAAGATCTTGCAAGTAATCCGCCAGTGAAATTTGATGTGGCCCAGAAAGTCAGGGTATTCAACGCTCGATTTGAGTTCGTCGAATTCGAACTGCGGGGCGTGGCGATTTCTCGCAAGAAGGTGCCGATACCTTCAGATCTGTTGGGACTCGCGCGGGACCCAAAAGCACAAAAGCTGTTGCACAGTTCTTTTCAACTGATCGAGGAAGGTTCAGCGCTATCCGGCGATCAAGTGACGAGGCTCAAGCAGTTCATAGCCCAGAAGTACCTCATTAACCTGCCAGGATACGGCAGTGTCATTCTGCGCTCCCAAAAGGAGGCTTTCGAGTACGCCGTCATCGCCCTTGAAAAATACATAAAGCGATTTCAGCGGCAGGCGAAGAGAAAACTCCAGGCCGCGATCGACAGTAACCGAAAAGTCCTGACAGGAGCCCTGCTGTCTAGTGTTGAGGCAAATCCGCCCGCTCGTTGGAAGAAGTTCCTCGGCCCATTCACCGATCGAGACCAGATCTCTCGCCTGTTGGATCGTGAGCTTACAGACGCTTTCGGTTCAGTAGACGATCTCATCGCCAAAATGAAAGTGAAGGCGGTTTTCAAAGGTGTTACGTATGAATCTCTCAGCGACCCCGAGTTCCAGCGTGTAGCACGAAAAGCCATTCCCTCGTTTCAAGAGTTGCATCTGGAGTATGACGCGGCAAAAGCTAGCAGCGGAGAGAAGTGAAGCGTTAGGCCGTCCGCTGCAGAGCGAAAGCTGATGATATGTCGAAAGGTACGTCTAACTTGGAGTAGGAGTTCTTAGTGCTTCGCAAAAGCATTCTGGTCGTCGGAATCATCGTCATCCTTGCGATGGGCCTCTACGCTCAGGATCAGGACGCCCCATGACATAGACCACCTCCACGGATTGCACTTCGGCGGGGCTGTACCGTTTCTCGCCGTCTTGCGGAGCGCGGTAAACCTTGATGAGTTGGGCGAAGTCGCATCGGTCATGCAGTGTAGTCGTGATGGCAGATTTGTACGGCCCGAATCCGTCCGTTGTGATTTGGAAGCGGCTGTGCGCGGTCGCGTGTCGCACGCCTTCAATGAACTGGTCCGTCGTGGCTTGGTTGCGCTTACCCATTGGATATTGAGCACCAGTTTGGAATGCCGCTCAATCGCTACGAAGGTGTAGCAATCGCCAAGGTTATGATCGTCTTCAAGCCGGACCCGCTTCTCTTTCTTGCCGATGAAACTCCACACCTCATCGGCTTCCACGTCACGCACTTGGACATTGCGAATCTTCGTCGCCATAATGCGTTCGCACTTTTCGCCAGCGAGTACCAGCAGCTTCAGGATCGTGCCGTGGTGGACGCCGGTAACGCGCTCGATAGTCGAAACGCTGTTTCGAGCAAGAGCGAGAGAACCATTTCGGCTTTCTCTATCGGCAAATACATGCCGTCCAGGTGATCCGCCTGCGGCTCCAGAAAAGTCTTGGAGCACTGGCGGCACTTGAACCGCTGCGTACCTTTTCTATCGCGCCCGTGGCGCTTGCATTCGATCCGGCAAGAATGGCAGGTCACTGTGAAATCTCCTATTGAGTTCCACAGCCTGAAACCGGATAATGGGTTTGCAGGTCCTTCGCGGCTTCGGCTGTGTTGGATTTACAGCCCTGGCCGGTGTTTCAGACTGACCGGGGCTTTGTTCGACATAGCCTATCTTACCTCGAAGGTTGACAAATAGTCAACCAAAAGTTGACAAACAAAAGCGCTTTGGTTTACAATTCTAGTTATGGAGTTCCCAAACAGTTCACAAGACGTTTCCAATCAACCAATACAGGGTTGTCAATGGAAGGTGAGGCCACGTGGAGAAGACATCAGGCATTTCATATTGTCAAGCATTGGACAGCATCCAAGGGACATCGCCGCCGTAACGGCAGAACGCTTTAAGATCACCCGTCAAGGGGTCAATAAGCATCTCAAGAAGTTAGTTGCTGAGCATGCGTTGACTCCTGATGGCAAGACCCGACATCGTTCCTATAAACTGGCTGCATTGGTAGAGTGGCACAAACTTTATAGCCTTTCACCCAAATTGGAAGAGGACCAAGTATGGGAGAAGGATATCTCTTTGGCACTAGGAAACTTGCCACAGAATGTAATGAGCATTTGGCATTTCTGCTTCACTGAGATGCTCAACAATGCCATTGACCATTCGGGCGGGTCGACCGTCTTTATTGAGATAGCTAAAACTGCGGCTAATACCCAAGTCTTGATCCAGGACGATGGCGTCGGAATATTCAAGAAAATTCAAGACGCCTTGGGACTACTGGATGAACGTCATGCAATACTCGAACTCGCTAAGGGAAAGCTCACCACGGATCCAAAAAATCACACAGGCCAGGGGATTTTCTTCACATCCCGTTTAGTTGATTCGTTCGATATCTTATCTGGTGGCGTATATTTCTCGCACAAGTTTGGGCAAGAAGAAGATTGGATACTCGAAAGACCGGCTTTCAAAAATGGAACTACGGTGTTTCTCAAGTTGGATAATCATTCAGCGAGAAGTGATGAGGCGATTTTTAAGCAGTTCTCGTCCGGCGAAGACTATGGCTTTACAAAAACTATCGTACCTGTGAAGCTTGCTCAGTACGGCGAAGATAAACTCATCTCCCGATCTCAAGCTAAACGACTACTCGCGAGAGTAGAGCTATTCAAGTCTGTGTGGTTTGATTTTGAGGAGGTGGAGTCCATAGGGCAGGCCTTCGCTGATGAGATTTTCAGAGTTTTCGCTCGGAGTCATCCAGAGATCGAAGTTAAAGCTTTCAACGCCAATCCAGACGTACAGCAGATGGTACAGGCCGCCCGGAATCAATGGGCGCAGGACATGGGAGGGCTGTGAGGCCCAGCCACACACATTTAGCGCACTACCAGCCCGATAGCGCAAGAATAGCCACAGGATAATACCTTGAATGAAGTTCGACCACAGCGCAAGAATAGCGAGTGCGGAACCAAAGAATATTCGATACATCTGCCGGTCTTCGGCGGGTCGGAAGCCGGATAGAGCCTCTACTTGCGCGGCCGCTATGTGGACATAGCCGACAGCCGAGTGAAGCGGCGCGCGTCCATTCTGAGACTCACGTTGGCGCGATGTCGATGTCAACTCGTGTGAGGGGTTGTCCCATTTAGGGCACTACGGCGTTTACAGCAGGCCGGAAAGGGTAGTAGATTTTGTAGAAGTGCCCGAAGACTCGAAGCATGTATTGCCGGAACGCTACGCTCCGCTCGTTAAATACGTTTTCAACCAGTTTCCTGAACAAGCGATCGCATTCGAATCGGCGTTTCGGCGCATTGAGAGTAGCCGATTACTTGAAGCGCAAAAACTACGAAAGACTTTACGAAGCTATTGGTCCGCAACGGACGAACAGCTGCAGACTCTTAGTCCTCTCGAACTCGTGCACTGTTTTGAACCGTACGCAGAAGCCATCTTCAGAGCGGCGGGTGAGAGATGCCTCACGCAATTTCACGACTCGGAATCGTACAGCGCATTCTTGCAGGTGGTTCAAAACTGGATAGTGGATGCAATACTTCCTGAGTACGAAACCTTCAAAGAATCACAGGCCGACCTGCTGACGTTGGCCGAAGATATGCTAACGCGCGCAGACAGAAAGCGTTTAGACGATCCACATGTGCGTGAATTGGCGGCTGCCGTCGTCGATGTAAAGTCGAACGCCCAAGCTCCAAGTAGTCTGAGGAACGCGATTGACCAAGCGCGAATTATAAGACTACGGGAAAGTTTCTCCGCATTCGAAGCACGGTTCTTTTGGAGTAAGGAAACCGTGCCCAATGGTGACTGGGGTAACATTCTGTACGATTCAGTGTTGGATGCGCTGCTGACTGGAAGCATTTCACCCGGAGGGCACTCAGCGGGAACTCACACTGTGGGAGCTCTTAGCGACGCGGTGAATCGAGAGGCAGCGCAACTTATATTGATAATCGCTCTTGACCAATTGCAGGGCAGTCTATTGAGCGATTGGTGGGGGAGGTCGGCCGATGCTCATATTTCGGGGATGGGTTCGCCCGTTGCGGCCGGAGAGTCAGTAGCCCCAGTTAGCAAGGGCGAAGACGCGACTACTGCGCTCGCCCAAGCGCGGTGCGAATGGCTGGATGGGAAGTTGGCCGGCGAATACAGCGACGTAGACCTCGCCAAAACTACCAAGATCGCTTACGGCACGATTAAGAGGTATCGTTCGGGAGCTAGGATTCGGAGTAAGTCGAGACAGGGCCTGCGTGAAGCACTTAAGGAATATGGGATAAGTTGTGAGTTCTCAGACGTTCCGCGGTAAGTCATCCCTGCGCCAGCCGCCCGGAGACTTGAATCAATGCGTTGTGCCGAAGGCGGTGCCCCACGCCGGAAAAATGATGCCCCGGAGTACCGCCCAAGCACTTTGAGTCAAATTATTAAATGCTTTATTTTGAATGGTGCGCCCGGAGGGACTCGAACCCCCGGCCTACTGATTCGAAGTCAGTCGCTCTATCCAGCTGAGCTACGGGCGCGTTGCCTCATCGTATCATCACAACATAGGTGACTGAAACTGAAATCAAGCTGCGCTGGAACGGCGCCCCCCAGGAAGCGCGCGCTCTCATAGAGGGGCGCGGCTATGGTGTGTCATCTCAGCGCACGCTCGAATCCGACCAGCTCTTCGACCTGCCGTCCGCCGCGCTGCGGCAATCCGATCGCCTCCTGCGCCTGCGGAAGACCACTTCGGCGGAAGGGACCAAGCGCGCCATGGTCACCTATAAAGGTCCGGCCACGCGCGACGGCTACAAGAGCCGCGAGGAAATCGAATTCGATGTGTCCGATCCCGGCACCTTCACTCTGGTACTTCAACGCCTGGGGTACCAGCCAGCCTTCCGCTACGAGAAATACCGCACTCAGTTCCGGATCGCCGGCGAACCCGGGCTAATCACTATCGATGAAACTCCCATTGGCGTATACATGGAGATAGAAGGGCCGCAGGATTGGATCGATAGTACCGCCGCTCGCTTAGGTCTACCCAAAGAGCAGTTTTTGACGGTCAGTTATGCCGCTTTGTACCGCGAGTATAGAGCGCAACATCCGGAAGCGCCTCCCGATATGACCTTCGATCTAGATAGTACCTACACCGCTGGGACAAAATCACCTTAGAAGGTCCCAAACCTATTGAATGAAGGCAGGTCCGATGCTATTCTTCATCTACCAGCTCCCAGAGCGGGAAACGAAATGATCGAGCTAGTCACAACAGTAATCATCACCGCAAGCTCAGTGCTCCTCTTTGGCTACTGGTTTCGTTATACCTGCCTGCTGATTTTGAGCGCGAAGACTACTCGAGACTTTGCGGGCCAGGTAGCTGCTGCGAATCAGCTTGGATTCCTCGAAGTCCAGAGTCAGCTTCGTACGGCTTCGGTTAATTTGGATTCTCTTCGTGACACCCTGGATCGCGACTACGCCGTGTTGAGCTCAATGCTGAAACAGGTAAGTGGTTCTTCGGCGGAAGGATCGTCGCTTGAAACCAGCATGCTGGCCGCGAACTACCGCGTGATGCGCAGCTGGTCTCAAGTGATCGGCGTGTTCTCACCCACGGCAGCCTGTAAGGCGCTGGAAGAAATGTCCATGGTGATCGCACATTTTGCAAACTCCATAGGTCAGCAGACCGAAGGCGCGGCCGCCTAAGCCTGAAGCGCTTTAATCCGCGCGCGGCGCGCGTGTGCTTTCAATCCCCATACTGAAGTGCTCTCCCAGATACACCCGGCGAACGTCCGCGTCGTTCCCGAGCGATTCGGGCGAGCCTGAGCGGAAGATGCGACCGTTATTGATGATATAAGCGCGATCCGTCACCGCCAGAGTCTCCCGCACATTGTGGTCCGTCATCAGGATGCCGATTCCGGAATTCTTGAGATCGAAAATGATCTTCTGCAGCTCCAATACTTGGATGGGATCGATACCGGAGAAGGGCTCGTCCAGCAGCAGAAAGCTCGGTGAAATCACCAGGCTGCGCGCGATCTCGACACGGCGGCGCTCACCGCCTGAAAGCACGTAGCCCTTGCTCTTGCGCACCTGCTCCAGGCCCAATTGTTCGATCAGGCGATCCATGCGGTCGAGGCGCTCGCGCCGGTTCAGGCGCAAGGTTTGCAGAATCGCCATCAGATTGTCTTCGACGGAGAGCTTGCGGAATACCGACGCTTCCTGCGGAAGATAACTGATTCCCTTCTGCGCGCGCTGGTACATGGCCAGCTGCGTCAGATCGTGGTCGTCCAGCATGACCCGGCCGGAGTCCGGCGTGATCATCCCGACGATCATATAGAAGGTGGTCGTTTTCCCCGCGCCGTTGGGGCCCAGCAGGCCCACCACCTCGCCCTGCTTCACGCGCACTGAGACGTTGTCCACAACCTTCCGGCCGCGGTATGACTTAGTGAGTTCGGATGTCTGGAGAGTGTGCACGGTGCTCTATTTCTTGAGGTAGAGCGTGTCGGCGGGACGATTTTCAGCGCCGTTCACCAGCAGCCTATCATTGTTAGACCACCAGGTCAATTGTTTGCCGCGCGTCAGCCCCTTCAGGCTGTCGACCAGCAGCGAATCGCCGCCATTCAGGATCACCTTCCGTTCAGCGGCGTAGTATTCGCCGTGCTCGCCGGTGCCAGTACGCGTGCGCTTATCGGCGGTGCTGACAATTTTCACGGCTCCCTCGGCAAAGGCATGGTTCAGAGAAGTGTCCGCATCGCGCTCGTTCATATAGGCCTTCAGCTCCTTGCCGTTCACCACTAGCCCAGGCCTCACCATAGCGGCGCCGCCTTGATAATCGGCAATCCGCGTAGCGTCACTATAGATCAAATCCGGGGCTCGGACCACCGTAAAGACGGGCGCAGCGGCAGCGGCCGGCTTGGCGGCCTCAGTCTTATCGCCATCGGTCTTATCGGCGCTGGTCTTATTGGCGGCCTTGTCGGCGAACTGGCTCACTACATTCCCATGCGCTTCAAAAACCTGCCGCGTGCGGTCGATGTCGATGCGATCGGCCTCTACACGGTTGACGCCTTGCCATACCACGGCGTTCCCTTCGTAATGCAGTTTCTGGTTCTTCTCCGCCGACGTCATGTGCTGGGCGCGCCCCTGCATTAATTCCGCGTCGGAGAGTAACGATGATGAGGACGACGGTTTCTGGTCCGGCAGGCGCGTCGTGGCGACCCGGCCATCCGCCACAAAGTCGCCGGTTTTCTGGTTCAGCACCAGCCGGTCGGCCGCTGCCGTGCCGGTGGGGTCCGATATACGCGCCGAACCTTCCAGAGTGATCACGTCCTTCGCTTGTTCGAGAGTCGCCCGATCGGCGGTCGCACGGCGACCTCCTTCCTCATAGCGGAAATCCCTCTTCTGTTCCAGCCTCGTCAGCTCACTGGTCTTGGGATCGAAGGACGCCAGAAGCTCCTTGCTCTGCGTCAGCATGGGTGGCGGAACCGGAGTGCCGGGTTTTTCGGTGCGGGTCGAGGCATTGATGGCCCGAAACGATTGAATCCGGTTATCGGGACCGTAGGTGATCCATATGCGGTCGCCCTGCATGAATCGCTTGGGCTGCCCCGGGCGATTCGGCAGAAAGTCGACCATGCCGGCGCCGTCGGTTTCCACCGTATCGATGTCCTTCCCGCCAGCGCGCATATTGAGGTGAATCACTTCACTGCGCAGAACCCGTGTCTCCGCCAGAAGCTGGCCCGGCTGCGGCAACGGCTGCGCCTCGGCAACCGCCTTCTGCATGGCGAGGGCATGGGTCAGCGTGCTCTCGTGCGTGGCGGGATCGAACTGCAGATCGATGATCTCGCCGGTCACTGTCGTGCGCATCGTTGCGGCGGTAGAAACCAGCTTGCCATTGTGTTGGCCTTTGATTTCCTGAATCGCCATATCATCGCCGAACGTAAGCAGCAAGGAGTCCGCCGCGAATTCAACCTTGCGGCCAGGGTCGTCCTGCACGCCATGGGCGGCCACCGCTAAGGCTTCCTTGATGACTCCCTTATCCAGCGTAATTACCGACGTCGTGCCCTCCATGTGCAAGGTGTCGCGGGTCAATTTGGACCACGGCAGCAGGAATACTTTGGATTCCATTTCGCGATAGTAAGCTTCGCCGGCCTCAATCAGCATGGGCTTGGAGTTCTTCCCTTTGCCCATCCAGTGAAGTTCCACCGCGCTGCGCAGGTGCAACTCGCGCGAAGTGGGATCATAGTCCACGCCCTCAGCCGATCCGTTTCCTTGCTCAAACTCGAAATCTGCGCGCCGGTCAGTGGAAGCCTTGCCGGTGTCGCTGGCGAAGCGGACGCCGGAAGTGTGGATCTTTACGATTCGGCCCCCCGGATTTTCCTCTTCCTCGCTGTCCGAGCCCAGCGTAGGTACGGTTGTGGGCTTCCCAGCCGCTGGCCTGGCCATGGTGATGTCCACAACGCCATCGGCGTAGAGGGTCTTGGCGGCGATATCGAACTGGGCTTTGGCGCTCCGCACTAGGTCGAACTGATCGCTTTGCTGGTGGAACAGTTGCAGTTCCATACCCTCCAGCTCCATCACCGACGGGGCTTTCACCTGACGGAAGCTTTTCGCGCGCACCGTGACGCGGGGCCGTTCGCCGTCGCTCTGCGTGTAGACCCAGTCGCTGGCTCTGCCGTTTATTCCGGTTTCGAGCGGCCGCGGAGCCGCCGGCGTTTCGTGCGCGAGCGCCTGCTGACGCTTGATATAGGTCTGGAGGACGAATACGACAATCGCGAGAAGTGCGGCAAGAATCAGCCACCGGCTGAGACGCATAGTATGAGTGGGTGCCTTATCTTCAGGATATCATCCGCGAGCGCCGGCACATATAAAGCAGACGTTACACAGCCGCCACAAGTTTACTCAAAAGCGCGATCCGATCGGCCATCCGATCGATCAGTATGCTCTCGTTGGCCGCGTGCGCACCCTCGCCGACCGCTCCCAGTCCGTCCAGCGTGGGCACGCCCAGCGCTGCGGTAAAGTTGCCGTCCGACCCCCCGCCGGCCGACGATTCTTCCAGGTCCACGCCCAGTTCCTCGGCCAGCGCCTTCGCTTTCCGGAAGAGCGCCCGCACTGCCGCCGTGCGCTCCAAGGGTGGACGGTTCATGCCGCCGGCAACGTCGATCATGCAGCGCTTGTCGAACGGCTTGAGCGAGGCGAACTGACGCTCCAGGTAGCGCGCGTCCGCCGATCTGGGAACGCGGACGTCAACCTCAACCTGGCATTCCGCGGCAATCACGTTGCTTCGCGTGCCCCCGCGAATGAGGCCGGGGCTGACCGTGATGCCGCGTTCCAGACGCGTAAACTCGGCGATTCTTTGAATCTGGCGCGCCATTTCGACAATCGCGCTGGCGCCGTTCAGGAAGTCCAGGCCGGCGTGCGCCGCGCGGCCGTGGACGGTCACGGTGTAGTCACCGACGCCTTTCCGCGCAGTCTTGAGTTTGCCATCGAGGCCCTGACTGGGTTCGAGCACCAGCACCGCCGTGCTCGCGCGCGCCGCCTGTTCCGTGAGGGCCCTCGATGACGCGCTGCCGACCTCTTCATCGGAATTGACCTGCAATACGACCTTACGCGCCACCGGGATGTCCTGCTCCCGCAGCGCCCGCATCGCGAATATGAAGAAAACCAGACCGGCTTTCATATCGAACACGCCCGGGCCCCAAAGGCGTCCCTGCGCCTGCCGGAACGGCATGCTGCGCAGGGTTCCCAGCGGCCACACGGTATCGGAGTGGCCCAGCGCCAGGATCTGCCCAGACTTCTTACGGCCCCGGCAACAAAAACTCGCAGCGGATGTGCTTCCCGCGGTCCTCGCCGCCGCCGTTGCCCCCCTGTACGTCCTCACCCGCGCGATATCTTTCACCGTCTCTGCCAACAGCTCCACGAAACGGTTGACGCTGGCGGGATCGTCGCTCGGCGATTCGCACTCGACAAATTCGCGGATGGTGGCAATGACCTGAGTAGCAACGACCTGCTTCTGGAGAAAACTCATCGTTCGTAGGATACCGCCTGCTATAATTCAGAATCCGTATGTCCACTTCCGTTTCCGCCCGCGCCCTGGACATTGACGCCATCCGCGAAATCCTGCCGCATCGCTATCCCTTCCTTCTGGTGGATCGCATCGAGGAACTGGAAGCGGAGCGCGTCGTCGGCATCAAGAACGTGACCGTAAACGAGCCTTTCTTCGCCGGTCATTTCCCGGATTATCCGGTAATGCCCGGAGTCCTGATCATCGAGGCCATGGCGCAGGTGGCGGGCGTCCTGGTGCTCAGCGGCATCCCCGACCGCAAGAACAAACTGGTGCTGCTGGCGGGCGTCGACGGAGCGAAGTTCCGCAAGCCAGTGCGGCCCGGCGACCAACTGCGCATGGAGATGAAGATCCTGCGGAGCCGGGCGTCGATGGCGAAAGTGAGCGGCACGGCGACCGTCGATGGAGCGATCGTGGCCGAGGCCGAAATGCTCTGCGTCCTGGCCGACCGCCAATAACTCAACCGCGATGCCGATTCATCCGACTGCGATCGTCGATCCCTCCGCTAAGATCGCTGAGTCGGCCGAAATCGGACCGTACTCCATCATCGGCGCGGATGTCGAAATCGGCGCGCGAACCCAGGTCAAAGCCAACGTCGTGATGGAAGGCCCGCTGGCCATCGGCGAAGACAACGTATTCTTTCCTTACTCGACGGTGGGCGTCGCGCCGCAGGATCTGAAATATCACGGCGAGCGTTCCTGCACCCACATCGGCCACCGCAACAAGATCCGCGAATTCGTTACCATTCATCGCGGCACCGAGGGCGGCGGCATGCTCACTTCGATTGGCGACGATAATCTACTCATGGTGCAGGTGCATGTGGCGCACGACGTCCGGGTAGGCAGCCACTGTGTGCTATCGCACGCCGCGACCATAGGCGGGCACGTTGCCATTGGCGATTGGTCGGTGGTGGGCGCCGGCAGCGCGATCCATCAGTTCTGCCGCGTCGGCCGGCACGCCATGATTGGCGGCTATAGCGTGATCACCCAGGATGTCCTGCCGTTTTCCACCACCTCCGCCAAGCGCGAGATCAAGGTCTACGGCGAAAATAAGACCGGTCTCGAACGCCGCGGATTCTCCGCGGAGACCATCGAAGCGCTGCACAAGGCGTTTCGTCTTCTGTCGCGCTCGAAACTGAATACTTCCCAGGCGCTCGAAAAAATTCTGAACGAGCTGGGCGGCACGCCGGAAGTCAAAGAACTGCTCCAGTTCATCGCCGCGTCGGACCGCGGGTTCATCAAATAACCCATGCCTTACGGGCTGATCGCGGGCAATGGCCGCTTCCCGGTGCTGGCGCTCGAAGCCGCGAAAAAAGCCGGCCTGGAAGTAGTCGCCATCGGCATCAAGGAAGAAGCGTCGCCCGAAATTGAGCCTCTGGCCGTCGCGCTGCCACTGGATTTCGCTAGGCGCACTCAGCAAATTGATCGACATCTGCCACCAGGAAGGCATCACGCAAGTCATGATGTGCGGGCAAGTGAAGCACGCCAAAATCTTCTCGTCGATCGTTCCCGACTTGAAGCTGGTGAAGCTGCTCGCTTCGATCGAAACCAAAAATACCGAAGGCCTGATCGGCGGAGTGATCAAAGTTCTCAAGGACGAGGGCATCGAACTGCTGGATTCGACGCTTCTGCTCAAAGATTTACTCGCACCCGCGGGCGTCCTTACGCATCGCAAGCCATCGACGGACGAGGAGCGCGATATCGACTACGGCCGCCGCATCGCAGCCGCGCTTTCAGAACACGATATCGGCCAGAGCGTGGCCATTGCCGAGCGTGCCTGCGTAGCCGTAGAAGCGATGGAAGGCACCGATGCCATGCTGCGCCGGGCTGCGACGCTGGTGGAAGGAAAACCGCTGCGCTTGATCAAAGGATCGCGCCGCCGCAAGCACATGCTTTACGACGTGCCAGTGGTCGGCCCACAAACCATCGCCGTGATGCGCGAAACCGGTACAACCGCGCTTTCCATCGACGCCCACCGGACGCTTCTGTTGGATCGCGCAGAGCTATTGCGTCAAGCCGATGCCGCGCAAATCGCAATCATCGCGAATTCGGAGTAACCCAAGCAGAGCTTCCCTTCGCTGCCGATTCGCGCGGCGGCGTCAGCCCTTCCGTCAGCTCGATATAGGTGCCCCATGGGTCCGTAATATAAGCCAGCCGCAGCGTGGGAGCGTTGCCGCTGGTGCGGATAGCGGCATCCGTATGGATTCCGTTGGCTTCCAGCTGCTTCACGAACTGATCGAGATTCCTGATTTCAAACCCGATATGATCGATCGCGCGGCCCTTGGTAGCCGCCTGCGGTGTCTCGCTCTTGGCCAGGGTAAGTTCCGCCCCAGGGACATTTACGGTATCGTACCGGCCGCGCTTTCCGGCCACACCGCCGAAGTTCTTGATGTACCAGGCTTGGGTTGCGAGGGGGTCCGGAACGAACATGTGAATGTGATGCATCGCCACCGGCGTGGCAATCGACGAGTCCTCGATGATCTCCACGCGGACGTCGTCGGGCGCGGTTAAGAACTTCTGCTTGGGATTGGCGCCCGCCTCGATCTTGAGGCCCGCAGCCTCCCACTTCGTCATCTCATCGGCAAGATTTTTTACGTGGAACCCGATGTGGTTCACAACCGACCCGACAGTGCCGCCGGTTGGATCCTGTTGCCTCAAGTTAATAAACATTCCCGGAAATTCCACCATCTGGATCTTCCCGTTATGGACCAGCGTCCCACCAACCTGGGTCCAGAAGCGCTGCTGCGCCGCGATGTCGCGCGCATTTATGTGAACATGTCCTGTCGACACGCCCATGGCGTTGGGCGGAGCGAGTTGCGCCGATAGCGGGGCGCTACCGAGAACGATGCTGAGAACAGCGATAGCAGCGGGGCTTTTGATACTCATAGCCATACACTATATCAGGCGCTGCGGGAATGCGTCTTTCCCGATGTAGACTGGGTTTGAATGCCACTTGATATCACGCGGCGAGGGTTTCTGGGCGCTACGGCCCTGGCCGCCGCACAAGCGCAGGCCCCGCGCACCTCGTCTAAACGCCCCAACTTGATTCTCTGCATGGCGGACGAGCTGCGGGCCGAAAGTATCGCCTGTTACGGCCATCCGCTAGTCCAGACTCCCAACATGGACCGCCTTGCCTCCCAGGGAACGCGCTTTGCCCAGTGTCACGTTCAGAACACGGTGTGCGAGCCCTCGCGATGCAGTTTCCTGACCGGGTGGCCGGTGCACGTGCGTGGGCATCGCAGCCTCTACTATGGCCTCCATCCCGATGAGCCGAATCTCTTCCGCTACTTGAAAGAAGCCGGTTACGATGTCTACTGGTTCGGCAAGAACGACCTGTTGGCGCCGGAGAGTTTCGCCTTAAGCGTCACCCACGCCGAAGCGGGCAAAGGCCCCACCATGTTCACCAATAATCTGTATGCGCTGGACGATCCGCACTACTACGCCTTCTTGTTTGAAAAAGGTGCGGACCCGCGCCATACCAGCGACTACGGTTGTGTCCAATCGGCAGCCGAAATCATGCAGCGCGAAGGCGAAAAGCCGTTTTGCATTTTCCTGCCGCTGATTTATCCGCATCCGCCCTATTCTGCCCCGGCCCAGTTTCACGACAAGTATTCCCCGTCCTCGCTCGCGCCGCTGCGTCCTGCGAACACTCCGGGACTCCCGCGCTTTCATGAAGCGCTGCGCAAAAAGATGCGACTGGACCAGTTGAATGACCACGATTTCCGCCAAGTGCAAGCTGTCTACCTCGGAATGGTGAGCTACGCCGATTGGGTTCTGGGCGAGTTAATGGAGGCCATCGAGAAAAATCAGCGTGTCAACGATACCGCCCTGTTTTATTTTGCCGATCACGGCGACTACGCCGGAGATTACGGGCTGGTGGAAAAATGGCCCAACGCCATGCACGATCCGCTGACGCACATTCCGCTGATCGCGCGCATTCCGGGCGGCCAGCAAGGACATGTGGTAAATGAAATCGTCGAATTATTCGATGTGATGGCCACCTGCCTGGATTTGACCGGCATTGAAGCGCGCCACACGCATTTCGCGCGGTCGCTGGTTCCGCAACTGAAGGGCCAGCCCGGCGACACCGCGCGGGCGGCTTTCTGCGAAGGAGGCTACAACACAAATGAGCCCCAGTGTTTTGAGCCGCTGGATTCTTTTAGCAGCCCGGCCAACATCTATTACCCCAAGGTGGCGCTGGAAAACCAGCAACCCGATACCGTGACTCGCTCTTCGATGATTCGCACCCAGCATCACAAGCTGGTCTACCGCCCGGACGATCAGAGTGAGCTGTACGATCTTGCCAAGGACCCGCGGGAGCTGCACAACGTCTACGGACAAGGATCGTATCGCAAAACGCAGAGCGACTTGTTTGTGCAGCTCATGAACTGGTACGTGCGCACGTCTGATGTCGCCGCGAAAAAGTTGGACCCCCGCGGATTCCCGGCCTAAGCGCCAGCGGACGGTGAACCACTACGAATGTATTCGTTTGCGAGTCGCACGCCGCAGCGGTTCACAACTCAGAAACCGGCCGCCCAACGCACTTTTTCGGCGTGCTTCCCAGGGTGATCTTCGATTCTCGCCGGACGTGGTTCAGCCGCCTGCTCGCAAAGTTCGACGCCCCGCTCGGCGATATCGCTTTCGAACATGGCGAAAACCTTGCCATCGCACTCGACATCCAGAATGCGCAATCCCGAGGCAGTTCGACTAACAATCTCGATAACGGAGGACGTAGGAAGCATGGCGGCCACCCGATTGCCGTGGTTATCGAGGGCCGTCGCAATTACAGGTTCACGCAGTTTGAAGCGCCTGCCAATCAGCATGAGGCTCCATCCCTTTCTGCACTACGTGGTGGGCCGTTCTCTGACGGGGATACCTGTAAATTAACACAGATTAAGTGGCAATGCGCGCCTTCGCGCGCACGTTCTTTAGAGTGACTTTTCAACCACCACGAAAGTGATGTCATCGGTTTGCGGCATGCTCTGCGTGAAATCCGCAATACCCTTCAAAATCTTCTGCTCGACCGCGCGGCTTCCCGCGGGAGCCTCCCGCCGGATTATCTCCAGCAGTCTTTCCTCTCCAAACATCTCATGCTGCGGGTTTTCCGCGTCGGTGAGGCCGTCGGAATAGACGATTAGCAGGTCTCCCGTGTCGAGATGGAACTTGCGCGATTCGAAGCTGGCCGGCTCGAACATCCCCAACGCAAACGCCTCCGGGTCCAGTCTTTCGATCTTTCCGCTGGCCGAGCGGAACAAATAGGCCGGATTGTGCCCCGCGCTGATGAACTGGCCCTCGCCACCCGGGCGCAGCAAAAAGAGGAAAAGCGTCACGAACTGGAAGGGAAGAGATTTGTCGAACAGGAGCTGGTTCACGCGCTTTAGGATTTCCTCCGGCCGGGTCCCGGAGCGGAACTCCATATTGAGGGCGCCCAGCACCATCGAGCTGAGCAGCGCTGCGGACATCCCTTTGCCGGATACATCCGCCAGGACTCCCATCCATTCCCCCGAACTCAGCTGCAGAAAATCGTAGAAATCGCCGCCCACATAGCGGGTCGGCTGATTGAAGGCGTGGATATGAAAATTTTCGAACTGCGGCAGGCTGCGCGGCAGCAGGCTTTCCTGAGTTTCCTGGGCTAGGGCCAATTCCTGCTCGCTCTTCTTCTGTTCCTCCAAAGTCTTGAGGCGAATGATCTCGCGGCTGGCCTCCAGATCCCGTACTGTCTCCTCCAGCACCTGGCGGTGCCGCTTCGCCGCGCCGTGCAACAGGCGCACTTCCAGAATGTTATGGACGCGGGCCCGCAGCTCAGCTAGATCGAACGGTTTGCTGACGAAGTCCTTGGCCCCCGCTTCCAGAGCGCGCAGCTTGTGATCCGGCTGAGCGGTGATGACCAGGACGGGCAGGTAGCCCTCCGTTTCGATTTCCTTTAGACCCTCCATCACCTGAAATCCGTCCATGACGGGCATTTGAAGATCCAGCAGAATCAGGTCATAGCAGTTATCGCGGTGCATTTTACAGACGGCCTGGGGATCGGTGGTCGAATCAAAGCCTGTGTAGCCGGCGACGCGCAGCATGCCTTCGATCAGCAGGACGTTGGCTTGCTTATCGTCGACCACCAAGATCTTGGCGTCCAGAATATCGGCTTGGCTGACCATAGGCTCGGTTCGGCTTTACTCGCTCTGAACGGTCTCGTGCTCGCCAAATTTGAGCGCTGCTTCGAGCGTGTCCATGAACTCCCGGATTTTGATCGGCTTCGTCAGATAGCGGAAAAAGCCGGCCTGCAGTCCTTTTTCGATGTCGCGCGGCATCGCATTTGCGCTCAGGGCAATCACCGGAATCCGCGCTGTTGCTGGGTCTTCGCGAAGGATTTGGAGGGCTTCAATACCGCTGATGCCGGGAAGATTGATGTCCATGAGGATGAGCGCCGGCAGGTTGGCCCGTGCAAGTTGGATACCTGTATTCCCGTTTCGGGCGCTGAGTAAGTGGATATCCGGACGCCGCGCCATCAATTGCTCGATCAGTTTCAAATTCGCCGGGTTATCCTCCACATACAACAGAGTTCGCAGAGGATTCGCCCTGTGGTATCTGTGCTTTTGCAACTGGCGATGGCGCGAGGTCCCTCTCTAGCTGGGGCTCGCTCGCCGAGTTCAGTTCGAGCCAGAAGACGCTTCCCAAGCCGACAGTGCTTTCGACGCCTATGATCCCTCCCATCATTTCCACCAGCCGCTTGCTCATCACCAGGCCAATGCCGGTGCCTTCTTCCGTGCCCCGCTCCTGTCCCAGACGATTGAACGGCTGAAACAGCTGCCGCAATAACTCAGGAGGCAATCCTGCGCCGGAGTCCGTGACGCTAACGCGAACGCGTTCCGGCGTATTCATCGTGCAATCCACCACTACCGTCCCATTCGGCTGGTTGTACTTGATCGCGTTCGAGAGAAGATTAATGAGAACCTGCTTCAGGCGAGTGCGATCGGCGTCCACGAAGTACGGGGTGCCGGAATGAGGAAAGGTCATTTTGATGCCCCGTTTTTCCCCCTGCGGCTCGATCATGGCCTGGCACTCCAGCATGACGTCGGTGAGAGAAGTCGGTTCCCGGGAAAGCGCCAGTTTGCCGGACTCGATCTGCGCGAGATCGAGGATCTCGTTGATCAGCTCGAGCAGATACCATCCCGCGTTGAGAATCTGGTCGATGCTGGCGGTCTGCGAGGGCGTTGGCGGCGGGGAATCCGAATTCATGAGCTGGGCGAAACCCAGGATCGCGTTAAGCGGCGAGCGCAGCTCATGGCTCATGCTGGATAGAAAATCCGATTTGGTGAGGTTGGCCTTTTCCGCCGCGGCCCGGGCGCGCTCTAATTCTGCGTTATTTTCCTGTAGTGTGCGCTCAAAACGTTTGCGCTCCGTGACGTCGCGCGCGGCGGCAAATACGCCCTGCAACTTGCGGTCGCGATCGTGAAAGGTGGTCGCGTTGTAGGAGACCACGGTTTCCTTGCCGTCCCGGGCCCGCGCCGTTAGCTCGTAGTCGGTGACCTTGCTGCCACTCAGCACCCGCCTGATGCCCGCCTCGGCGCGGTCCGGATCGGTGAAGTAATTCTTGAAAGGCGCGCCAATCAGTTCGTCGCGCGTGCAGCCCGTGAGCGCCTCCATCTGCTTGTTGACGTCGGTGATAATGCCCGCCGGATCGGTGGTCATCAGTGCGTCGATATTGGATTCGATCAGCGAGCGCGTGTAGAACTGCTGGTCGCGTAGCCGCTGATCCAGTCGCCTCTGTTCGGCTTCCACTTGTTTGCGCGCCGTGTTGTCGGTCCCTATCAACAGGTAGCCGATGATCGCGCCCAGTGCGTCGCGTAGCGCCGTGACCGACACTACCGCTGGAAAACGGCTGCCATCCTTGCGGATGTAAGTCAGCTCGTAAATGTCTTCGATGCCGCGCGAAGCCTTGAACGCCAAGGCCCCGAAGCCCGGCGTGATGGCGGTGTCAAGCTCATCACTCAACGCTTTCGCGCGCGCGATCACTTCTTCCGGATCGGAAATGTCGGCAGGCGTGATCTTGTCCACTACCTCGATCGCGGTGTAGCCCAGCATGCGCTCGGCGCCTACATTGAAGAGTTGAATGACGCCTTTCTCGTCGGTGGCAATGCTCGAGAAATTTTCGCTGTTGAAAATCGCGCTTTGCAGGGCGCCAGCCTTGAGCAGCGCATCTTCCGCCGCCTTGCGCGCCGTGTTATCGGTCCCGATCAACAGGTAGCCGATGATCCCGCCGAGATCGTCGCGCAGCGCCGTAACCGATACCACTGCGGGAAACCGGCTGCCATCCTTGCGGATGTAAGTTAGCTCGTAAATGTCTTCGATGCCGCGCGACGCCTTGAAGACCAGCGCTTCGAACCCCGGCGTGATCGGCGTCGCCAGTTCCAGACTCAGCGCTTCGGCTCGCGCGATCACTTCCTGCGGATCGGAAATGTCGGCGGGAGTGATCTTGTCCACGACTTCAATGGCCGCGTAGCCCAGCATGCGCTCGGCACCTACATTGAAGAGTTGAATGACGCCTTTCTCGTCGGTCGCGATGCTCGAGAAATTAGCGCTATTGAGAATCGCGTTCTGCAGCGCACCGGTCTTGAGCAAGGCTGCTTCGCGCCGGACTTCGGTTACGCCGTCCGTCGTGGCAATGGCATCTTCGGCAACAGACATTTCCAACCTCCGTCGAACATATGGACCGGCCCTGGCTATGGGACCCCTTTCCTAGTGCACGAGTCTCACCACCTTTGGCCCTCGACCAGGCCGCTCCAGTGCGCGGATCGTCAGGCGCCCGCAGGACCGGTAACGATATACGGTCAGGTGCCCAAAGATGGTCACAAATCGCAATTTCCATCCGGATCGGGTAAGATCACTGAAAGCGCTCCATGAACCGCCGTAACCTTGTCAAATCGGCAATCCTCGCGGCGGTATCCGCCTCGGCCGCCGCGCCGCAGGTCAACTTGGAGGAGCTCACCGTCGACGATATCCAGAAAGGCTTCCAGTCCGGCCGATTCACCGCGCAATCCTTGACCGAAGCCTACCTGGCCCGCATCGATGCGGTTGACCGGCACGGCCCGGCCATCAACGCGGTGATCGAACTCAATCCGGACGCGCTCAAAATCGCCGCCGAACTCGATCGCGAACGGCAGGCCAAGGGCCTCCGCAGCCCTCTGCATGGGGTTCCCGTGCTGGTCAAGGATAATATCGACACCAGCAATATGAGCACCACCGCAGGCTCCCTCGCTCTCTTGGGCGCGCCGGCTCCGAAGGACGCCTTTATCGTCGCGCGTCTCAGGGCAGCCGGTGCGGTTCTGCTCGGCAAAACCAACCTGAGCGAATGGGCGAACTTTCGCGGCGAGCACTCCACCAGCGGCTGGAGCGGCCGCGGTGGCCAGACCAAGAACCCTTACGCGCTCAATCGCAATCCTTCGGGCTCGAGTTCCGGCTCGGGCGCCGCGGCCTCCGCGAGTCTGTGCGCCGTTGCGGTGGGCACGGAAACCGACGGCTCTATCGTCTCGCCCTCTTCGATAAACGGTCTGGTCGGCATCAAGCCCACGGTTGGCCTGGTCAGCCGCAGTGGCATCATTCCGATCTCGGCCAGCCAAGACACTGCCGGTCCAATGGCGCGAACGGTTCGCGACGCGGTGATTCTGTTGAACGTGCTCGCCGCGACAGATTCCGCGGACGCGGCGACGGCTGGCGCTCCGGCAACCCGTCCCGACTACACACAGTCTCTCGATAAGAACGGTCTGCGCGGCGCCCGTCTCGGCATCGTCCGTAAATCGTTCGGCTTTAATGCCGCCGTCGACAAGCTGATGGAGCAGTCGATCGCCGCCATGAAAAGCGCCGGGGCTGAGATCGTCGATGCCGTCGAAATTCCGCCCGACGGCAAGATTAGCGAACCGGAAAATGAAGTGCTTCTATACGAGTTCAAAGCGGGATTGAACGCCTACTTCAAAGCGCGCGGCCGAACCGAAACTCTGGCCGGCCTGATCGCATTCAATGAGAAGAATCGCGCGCGTGAACTGAACCACTTCGGGCAGGAACTGCTTTTGAAAGCCGAGAAAAAGGGCCCGCTCACCGACGCCGCCTATCGCAAGGCGCGCGCCGAGTGCATTCGCCTGACGCGCACCGAAGGCATCGACGCCGCCTGTTCCAAGTACCGGCTCCAGGCTCTGGTCGCTCCTACTTCCTGTCTGGCCTGGCTCACCGACTACATCAATGGCGACAGCGGCAACGGCGGTTGCTCTACGCTTGCCGCTGTCGCCGGCTACCCGCACATCACCGTGCCCGCGGGCCTGGTACATGGATTGCCGGCCGGCATCTCCTTTTTCGGACCGCCGTGGTCCGAGCCTGCGCTTAATCAAAGTGGCCTACGCCTTCGAGCAGTCAACCAAGGCGCGCCGAAAGCCCACTTTCGCGCCGAGCGTTTAATCTACTTCGCCAGCGCCGGCAGCGTCGTAAAAGTATGAGCAGCGGCGGGAATGCGGATTCCCAGCGCGCCGATCTGAGCGTTCAGGGGCGTATCGAACTCGATGGTGCCACGGATTCCCGCGGTAACTGGATATTTGCCGCTCCCGAGCGTAAACGAGAGATGCCCGTTGGGGGCCAGCGTAATGGTATCCGTCGCGATCTGCGCCCCGGTGGCGTCGCGCGCCGTCACCGGAACATTCACCACCTGCGTCGCAACGCTGTTAATTGCGATGCCGGTAGAAATGTCACCGGTATTATCGAACGCCAATATGTAAGCGTTAGCGTTGCGGTTTTCGAGCGGCACCACCGCTTCCTGGCCGTCAAGGTTGTAGCGGAAAATCACAAACCCACCCACATTGCCATTCGTCGTAAGCTGCGCCGAGCCAACCGTCGGCGCCGGATCGGACTCCGGCGCGGCGCTCTCGACGATCAGCGTAGCCCCGGCTGCAAGTACCTGATTTACCGCCGGAGCGGTAGTGCTGCTGCCGCCACCCGATTGCGGAAATGAAAGCGGCAGCGATAACGGACTGCCATTGTCATCGAAGAAATTCAAATTTACCTGCGCCGCGCTGGCTCCAATGTTGACCAACACAAATGTGGTTTGCCAGCCGTTACCCGTGGCGAGGTGTGCAATGGAGCCGCCGTTGGTTCCGACATTGGCGATCGCAGGAATCGTGGTGAGTGCGTTATTCGGCGGCGTGAAGCGGAGACCCAGCACGCTGATCCGGCCCCCGCCGGCGTGTCGAATTCGATGGTGCCGCGTATGTTTGCCGTTACCGGAAACCCCAAAACCGGATCCGCCAGCACGAACGATGTATGGCCGTTGCCTGCCAATGAAATCGCGGCTCCCGGGGCACTGATGACCGTTCCATCGTCGCTACGAATAATCACCGGTATGGAAGCGGCCTGTGCTGAGATGTTGGCCAAGGCCACACCTAAAGTGAGGCCTCCGGTATTGTCGAAGGCCAGCAGGTAGGAACGTGCGCTGCGGGTTTCGAGCGGCACCACCGCTTCCTGATTGGTCGCGATCTGGTGGAAAATGGCGAACCCGTCCAGTTCTCCAGTGGCCATCAGTTGCGCGGAGCCCACCAGCACCGGGGGCGACTGGCCTCCAGCGGTATCGACAATCAAGGAGGCATTAGGGGCCACAGTGCGGTCGAGCGTTGCCGCCAGTAGCGGTGATGCCGCCGCAGGTTGCAGCGGAAACGCGAGCGGCAGCGTCAGCGCACCGTTGCCGCCGGGATCGATCGCATCGCCGGAAAAGCTCAGCCGCGCAATCGCCGAAATCGTGTCTTTGTTCACGATCGTGAACGCGGTGGTCCAGTTTTCCTCGGCCGCAAGATGCGCTATCGAACCAATGAACGCCAGCCCGGGTAACACGCCCGCTTCCTGCTCTACCGTGAAACTGACGCCGGCAATCGTGATAGCGGAAGATCGGTCGCCAGCCGCGTTCACCGCTACCTGATAAGTGAGCGTGCCGTTGCCGCTGCCCGTCGCGGAGCTCGTGAGCGTCACCCATCGCGGTGCGCCGGTTACATTCCAGGCGCATCCCTGCGGCGCCGTGATGGAGATGCTCCCGCTTCCTCCGGCCGGCGGGAACGCCTGCCCGCCCGCGTTTAAAGCGTAGGAACATTGCGCGCTCGCGTTCATCCCGCCACAAACAACGATTGCGAGCGCAAAGAGCGCATACTGTCCGTACATGCATCGAGCCTCCTGATACTTTACGCCGCCCTTGGGGCTCGACCGCACACCGATAAGGCGCCTGCATTCAACGTCATTTCGGCAATCGTCTATGCCGTCAGGGTCTTATCGTCGTTCCTCGCACATCCTTCAGTTATTTCGTAGGTGTGCGAACGTAGACCGGTCGATTTTTGTGCATATTCAGCGCTTCTCAACCCTCCTGTAATATGGTTGTAACAGATGGACGGTTACTCTTATGAATAAGAGAAGTCTATGAAGAAAATCGCGCTCATCGAAGACGATACCGACCTCTACAACTTGGTCCAGTACAACCTGGATAAGGAAGGCTTCCAGGTAGTCGGGTCGCAAACCGGCAAAGGCGCGCTCGATCTGTGCCGCCGCGAGCATCCCGACCTGGTGATTCTCGACATCATGCTGCCGGATTCCGACGGCCTCGAAATCTGCAAGGGCATCCGCGCGAATACCGACCTGGCGAATACGCCGGTCATCTTCCTGACCGCGCGCGCTTCTGAAACCGACCGCATCGTGGGCCTGGAACTGGGCGCGAACGACTACATCGTTAAGCCATTCTTCGTGCGCGAATTGATCGCTCGCGTGAAGATTCACTTCCGCGGCGACAAGCCGGTGAACAAGGTCTTGCGCTCGGGCGACCTCGAACTCGACCGCACGCGCTGCATCGTGCGCCGCGGCAGCGAAGAACTCACGCTTACCGCCACCGAGTTCCGGCTGCTGGAATTCCTGATGAGCCGTCCGGGCGTGGTGTTCAGCCGCGAACAGTTGCTCGATGCAGTCTGGGGCCATGACCGCGCGGTAACCGATCGCACCGTCGATGTCTACGTCCTGCGCCTCCGTCAGAAAATCGAGCAGGAAGATGGACCCGCCTTCATCCGCAGCGTACGCGGCTTCGGTTATAGCTTCAACGTCGAAGTCCCGCAAGAACAGCTACAATAAAAGCCCGGCGCGAAAGCTGCGTGGCCGCCTGCGGCCGGGTCTTACGCATGCTCGACTGGCTGTTCGCTGACCCTCTTCTTCCAGGCACACCCGCGCCCGAATTTTCGCTCCCCGATCAAGACGGCAAGGTTGTGTCACTCTCCGCATTGCGCGGCCATAACGTAGTGCTGGTCTTCTATCCTGGCGACGACACCACTGTCTGCCGCCAGCAGTTGTGTGAGTTCCGCGACCGCTGGACGGATGCGCAGCGGAAGAACACGCTGGTTTTCGGCGTGAACCCGCAGAGCGCGCAGAGCCACGCCAAGTTCATCGGCAAGAGCCGCCTGCCGTTCCCTCTCCTGGTGGACCAGGGCCAAAAGACCGGCGCTCTCTACAAGGCCAAAGGCTTGATCGTGAGGCGGACGGTGTATTTGATCGGCCCCGACGGCATCATCCGCTTCGGCCAGCGCGGTACGCCCGATCCCGACCTGGTGCTTTCGCATGCTGCCTAGGTTCGCATTACCAAAGTTCTACCCGATCCTTGATCCCGAAATTGCAACCCGCCACGGTGTCGATTCCATCGCCGCCGCTGAACAGATCCTCGAAGGCGGCGCTACGATTCTCCAGTTCCGCCACAAGGGATTCTTCTCACGCGAAGTGTTCGCGCAACTGGAGCGTGTTGCCGAACTGTGCCGCGATGCGGGAGCACTATTCGTCGTCAACGACCGTGCCGATCTCGCCGCTCTCACCAACGCGGCTCTGCATCTCGGTCAGGACGATCTGAAGCCGTCTTCAGCACGCAAAATAGTCGGCGCGAAGACGCTCATCGGATTCTCCACCCACAACGAGTCCCAACTCCGAGCCGCTGCCGCTGAGCCCGCCAACTATCTCGCGCTCGGACCCATCTTCGGCACGGCGTCAAAACAAAATCCAGATCCCGTCGTTGGTATCGACGAACTGCGCCGCTTGCGGCCCCTCACCGATCGTCCTCTGGTAGCCATCGGCGGCATCACGCGCGCCAACGCTCGATCGGTGCTCGCCGCCGGCGCCGATTCGGTCGCGATCATCGGCGATCTGTTCGCCGAAAACGGCAATATGCGCACGCGTACCGAGGAATGGGTATCTCTGACACGCGACACACAAAATGTTTGACAGCCGTGGAAACCCGGCATATTATGGACTTATCACTGAGGAAGGAGGTGGTCCAGTCTAATGATATCTGGAAGTAGTAGTAACTACAGCACTCTAACCACGCGTGAGGTGGCTGACTCTTAATCCCGAACCTCTATTGTTCAGGTTTCGTTTCAGTGACGAAGCCGCTCCTCCTCTGGACCGGCTGCTTCACGCTGAAGCTCGAGTCTCTAGTAAGAACCCCGTACGGCCTGTTAAGGTCGTGCGGGGTTTTTCATTTCTCCGGTCGGTGACCAAAAATTCTGCGACGCGCAGTCAAAGCCTTTTCGCTATGCTATATGGCTTAGAGTGAAGCTTCTATACCGCCTCGCGTTCGCCGCGATTCTTGCACTGCTTCCAGGGTGTGCCTTGGGACAAACCTGCGCGCCCGGCGAGTTGCGCGTATTCGTGGTGGATTCCGAATCCGGCCCCGTATTCGATGCCGATGTGCGTATCTCCTCCGGCACGCAATCCTTGGGGCAATCCAGCACCTTGTCGCAAGGGGCTGTCGACTTCGCGAACCTGCCTTGCGGTCCGGTCAACGTCTCCGCGGCCAAGCCGGGCTTCGATCCCGCCAGCGACGGCATTACCATGACCGGCGCCGCGCGGTCTCAAATCACTCTCACTCTGAGGCCGCAAGCCCAGCGTTCAAGCGTCGACGTAACGGCCACTGCCGCGCCCATCGAACAGGCTTCCTCGCAAAGTACGGAAGTGCGGCTCGCCGAAGTCAAGGTACTGCCGACCAATCCGGCCACCGTGTCCGAGATCCTTCCGCTGGTGCCCTTCATCGTGAAATCGCCAGACGGCGAACTCAAGATCGACGGCTCCGGCGAGCAGCGCAGCGCCCTGGTGGTAAACCAGACCGACGTCACCGATCCCGCCACCGGCAAGTTCGGCCAGACCATTCCGGTGGATAGCATCGAGTCGGTGAACGTCCTCAACACTCCCTTCCTGGCGCAATACGGCCGTTTCACCTCCGGTGTCGTTGCGGTCGAAACCCGCCGCGGCGGCGAGAAATGGCACGCCGAACTCAACGATCCCTTCCCCGACTTCCGCATCCGCAGTTGGCACATGCGCGGGATTCGAGATGTGTCCCCGCGCTCCGTGCTGGGCGGTCCGCTTCTGCGCAATCGCCTGTATCTCAACACGGCGCTCCAATACAATTTCCAGCGGGAATCTGTTCTCACGTTGCCCTTCCCCTTCAATGAGTCGAAAAAAGAGTGGGTCAACTCCTTTACGCAACTCGACGCGGTGCTGTCCCCGAAACAGATCGTGACAGCCACCTTTCATTTCAGCCCTCAACACACCAATTTCGTCAATCCCGATTACTTCAATCCTCAAATCGTCACGCCCAGTTATGCTCAGCACACCTACGTGGGGACGGTCGCTGACCATTGGGGCCTTTTCGGCGGCATTCTGGACAGCAGCCTTTCGATCCAGCGCTTCAATGTGGTCATCGGCTCTCAGGGCGCCGCCGAGATGGTGCTCTCTCCCCTGAAGAACAGCGGCAATTACTTCGCGGTGCAGAATCGCGACGCCCGCCGCACCGAATGGCTTGAAACCTGGTCCCTGGTTCCCTTGCGTGCCGCCGGAACCCACCTTTTAAAGATGGGGACCTCCTTAACTGGCTCGGGCGACGATGGCCAGTTCACTTATCGCCCCGTCAACATTGTGAACAACACCGGCCAATTGCTGGAACGCATCGACTTCTCCAATCGCAATCCCTTCAGCCGCAACGATCTCGAATTGACCGCCTTCGCGCAGGATCACTGGTCTCTGGGCCCAAGAATCTCTTTCGATTACGGTTTCCGCGTCGAGAATCAGCAGTTGCCCGACAGTCTTCGCATCGCGCCGCGCGCGGGGATTGTCGTCGCTCCGTTCCCCGGCGAACGGACAGTGTTCCGCGCCGGCTTTGGCCAGTTCTACGATCATGTTCCACTCAATGTCTATACCTTCGCCCGCTACCCTCAAAGGACCGTGACGTTTTATAATCCCGACGGTTCCGTTAACGGCGCGCCTCTCGTCTACACCAACGTGATTGGCAGCATCACCGGTCCGCGATCGTTCTTCGTTAACGGCGAGCAGGTGGCCGGCGGCTTCTCTCCGCGCGGGGCGACTTGGAACGTGCAGGTGGAGCACACTTTCGCGCCATGGTTCCATTTGCGTGGAGTGTATTCTGACAACCGCTCCGTGGGGCTGGTAGTCTTTGAGCCGAACACATCCCCAACTGGCAACGAAATCGTGCTCAATGGCGATGGCAGTTCACGCTACCGCCAGGCAGAAATAACGGCGAAATTCAACTGGAAAAACCAGCAGCAGCTCAATTTCTCATACACTCGCAGCCGCGCGGAGGGCAGTCTCAATAGTTTCGACGGCTACCTCGGTAATCTTCCCAATCCGCTGGTGCGCCCGGACATCTATGCCCGCCTCTCCGGCGATGTGCCCAACCGGCTCCTGTGGTGGGGCAGTTTCAATATTCGCCGCCCGCAGTTGCAGATTCTTCCGATCGTCGAATATCGCAGCGGCTTCCCCTATTCCAGCCTGAATGTGCTGCAGGACTATGCGGGCGTGCCAAATTCCAACCGTTTCCCCAACTATTTCTCGCTCGACGCACGCTTCGCAAAAGATTTCAAGGTCAGTTCGAAATACACTGTTCGCCTTTCTCTTACCGGACTGAACTTCACCAACCATTTCAATGCCCTTGCCGTACACGCCAATACCAGCGACCCCCTTTACGGCATTTTCTTCGGCGATTACCACCGCCGCTATCGCGGCGACTTCGATATCATTTTTTAACCCCGCGCGGCCCTATCGCCCAAATCGGGTACGTCTCCGTTGTGATAAGATCCACAGTTTGCGACTCGGTTACAAGGGAGCTTAGATCCGGTGAAAGTCTACGAAACCAGCGATATCCGGAATGTGGCGCTGATCGGCCATGGGCATTCCGGGAAAACCACTTTAGCGGCGGGATTGCTGTACACCACGGGCGCTACCAGCCGCCTCCTGCGCGTCGATGAGGGCGCATCGGTTACCGATTTCGACGACGAAGAAATTGCGCGCAAGATCACGATCTCCACCGCCGTCGCGGCAGCCGAATGGAACCGGAAAAAGATCAACCTGCTGGACACACCAGGCTTTAACATTTTTATCAACGACACCAAGGCATCTCTGGCGGCGGCCGATTCGGCGTTCGTTCTGGTGGACGGCGTGGCCGGTGTCGAAGTGCAGACCGAGAAGGTGTGGTCCTTCTGCGAAGACTTTCAGCTTCCGCGCGCCATCGTCATCAACAAACTGGCCCGCGAGCGCTCCAGCTTCGAGCGCGCCCTGGAAAGCGTGCAATCCTTTTTTGGCCGCACCGCCATTCCGGTTCACCTGCCGATAGGGTCCGAGAAAGATTTCAAGGGGGTGGTGGATCTGGTGCAGATGAAGTCCTACACCTACGCCCCCGACGGCGACGGCAAGGGAAAAGAAGGCGATATTCCCGCGGACCTCGCCGAGGCCGCCAAGGCCGCGCATGAGGCTCTGGTCGAAATGGTGGCCGAGGGAAATGACGCTTACCTGGAGGAGTTCTTCGACACCGGCACGCTGCCGGTGGAACATATTCACGACGGCCTGCGCGAGGCCATTCGCCAGCGCCGCATGTTCCCTGTACTTTGCTCTTCGGCGCTGCACAATGTGGGGTCCGACCTGATTCTGAACTTCGTATTAGAGTACTTCCCAGGCCCCGCCGAACGCGAACCTTGGCGCGGCACACTCAATGGCGCCGAGAAGGAGCGCTCCGTCAAGGATTCCGAGCCGCTCTCGCTCTTCGTATTCAAAACCGTTGCCGATCCCTTCGCCGGACGCGTCACCTATTTCAAGGTGGTCTCCGGAATCCTCAGGAACGACGCCAACCTGGTCAACGTTCGCAACAGCGGTGCGGAGCGCCTGTCACACATAGGCACGCTGCTCGGCAAGGCCATCAACCCCATAACCGAACTGCATGCAGGCGATATCGGCGCTGTCGCCAAGCTGAAGGACACGCTCACCGGAGACACTCTAGCCGACAAGGTTTCGCTCATCGCCTATCCGCCTGTGCAGTTGCCCGAACCCTCTATTGCCTACGCCATCTCCGCCAAGACGCGCAACGACGAAGACCGCATGGGCAACGCGATCCATAAGATCCTCGAAGAAGATCAGTCTCTGCGCTTCTACCGCGATCCCCAGACCAAGGAATTTCTGCTGGCCGGCGCCGGGCAGCAGCACGTCGAAATCATCGTCAGCCGCCTGAAGAAACGCTATAGCGTTGACGTCCAGCTTCACGCCCCCAAGATTCCTTATCGCGAAACCGTTCGCGGAAAGGCCGACGTGCAAGGCCGCCACAAGAAGCAGACCGGCGGCCACGGCCAGTTCGGCGACTGCTGGATTCGCATGGAGCCGCTCCCCCGCGGCGGCAAATTCGAATTCGCCAACGAAGTCTTCGGCGGCGCGATCCCGCGGAACTTCATCCCCGCCATCGAAAAAGGAATTGTCGAGACCGCCGAAAAAGGTTTCCTGGCCGGCTTCCCGGTGGTGGACTTCAAAGTGGTGGTCTATGACGGTTCCTACCACGATGTCGATTCGTCGGAAATGTCGTTCAAACTGGCCGCCCGCAAAGCCTTCAAGGCGGCCATGGAGCACGCCAAGCCCGCGCTGCTCGAACCGGTGATGAACGTGGAAGTGCAGGCGCCCGTCGAATTCGCCGGCGACCTGATGGGCGACATGAACGGCCGCCGCGGACGCATCTCAGGCATGGACACCAAGGGCGGGACGCAGATTATCAAAGCGCACGTCCCCATGTCGGAAATGCTCAACTACCAAAACGACCTGATCTCGATGACCCAGGGCCGGGCCACGTTCCACATGGAGTTCGATCACTACGATTTCGTCCCCGGCCCGCAGGCCGAGAAAATCGTCGCCGCCGCCAAGGCCGCGAAGACCGGTGAAGAGGAAGAAGAAGAGTAAACGCAACTCGCTCCGCAAGCGCCGGCGAGCTATTCCGCTTTATCCGCCAGCACTCTCACGTGATTATCGCGGACCTCGACGAATCCGCCAGTGATATGGAAGCTCTCGGTCTGGCCTTTTAGCGTCACCGAAAGCGTGCCCTCGGCCAGTTCACTGAGCAGCGCGGCGTGGCCCGGCAGGATGCCCATATAGCCATCCTTGCCCGGAATCTGCGCCGACTCCGCCTGCTGCTGCAGCACCAGCTTCTCCGGCGTCGCAATGTCGATCTGGAACGTGTCCGCCACGGAAGGTCAGCCTTTCTTCTTCATGTCTTCCCAGGTCTCGAGCACGTCGTCGATCGAGCCCTTCATGTAGAACGCCTGCTCCGGAATCTCGTCGTGCTTGCCTTCGACCACTTCCTTGAAGCTGCGCACGGTGTCGGCGACCTTCACGTACTTGCCCTTCAGACCTGTGAACGCCTCGGCAACCGTGAACGGCTGCGACAGGAACCGTTGGATCTTGCGCGCGCGCGCCACAGTGGCTTTGTCTTCGTCGGAAAGTTCGTCGACGCCCAGAATCGCGATGATGTCCTGCAGATCTTTATAGCGCTGCAGAATCTGCTTCACCTGCTGCGCCACGTTGTAGTGTTCCTCACCGATGATGCGCGGATCCAGAATGCGCGACGTCGATGCCAGCGGATCGACAGCGGGATAAATACCCAACTCCGAAATCGATCGCGACAGGTTCGTCGTCGCGTCCAAGTGCGCGAACGTCGTCGCCGGAGCCGGATCGGTGTAATCGTCGGCAGGCACGTAAATCGCCTGCACCGACGTGATCGAACCGTTCTTCGTCGACGTGATGCGTTCCTGCAGATCGCCCATCTCCGACGCCAGGTTCGGCTGATAACCCACCGCGCTCGGCATGCGGCCCAGCAGCGCCGATACTTCCGAACCCGCCTGCGTGAAACGGAAAATGTTGTCGATGAACAGCAGCACGTCCTGATGTTCTTCGTCGCGGAAATATTCAGCGACGGTAAGCGCCGTCAGCGCGACGCGCAAACGCGCCCCGGGAGGCTCGGTCATCTGCCCGTAGATCAGCGCGCACTTCGATTTCCGCCAGTCATGCGGATCGATAACGCCGGACTCCTGAAACTCCAGCCACAGATCGTTTCCTTCGCGCGTACGCTCGCCGACGCCGGCGAACACCGACACGCCGCCATGCTTCTGCGCCAGGTTACTGATCAGCTCCTGAATGATGACCGTCTTGCCGACGCCCGCGCCGCCGAACAAGCCGATCTTGCCGCCGCGCAAATACGGTTCGAGAAGATCGACAACCTTGATGCCGGTCTCGAACATCTGCAGTTCGGTCGCCTGCTCATCGAACGCCGGCGCCTGCCGATGAATCGGATACCGCTTCGCCGTATTCACCGGACCCATCTTGTCCACCGGCTCGCCGATCACGTTCAGCACGCGGCCCAGCGTTTCCTTGCCCACCGGCACCGTCACCGGCTGGCCCAGGCTCTCGGCCTTCATGCCGCGCACCAGGCCGTCGGTCGGCTGCAGCGCGATGGTGCGCACGCGGCCTTCGCCGATGTGCTGCGCCACTTCGCAGATGATGTCGATGGGGTCCGGCACCTTGTAGCCTTCGCTGGTGATGCGGATCGCCGTGCGGATCACGGGAATGTGTCCCTCGGGAAACTCAATATCGACCGCCGGCCCGGCCACCTGGATCACTTTTCCGATTACGCTCATGTAAACCTCGCTTTAGTCCAGAGCAGCCGCGCCGCTCACAATCTCGATAATTTCGCGCGTGATGCTCGCCTGGCGCACGCGGTTCATGTACAAAGTCAGCTTGTCGATCACGTCGGACGCGTTGGAACTCGCCGCGTCCATCGCCGTCATGCGCGCCGCATGCTCGGCCGCCACCGATTCCAGCAGCGCGCTATACACCTGCAATTTGATGTAGCGCGGCAGCAGCGTGCCCAGCAGTTCCTCGGGCTTCTGCTCGTAGATGTAATCCACCTGCTCCTGCGATTTCGGCACTTCAATCGGCAGCAGCCGCGTCTCCGACAGCGTCGGCGCCATCACGCTCTTGAATTCGTTGACGAACATGTAGACCGCATCGATCTCGCCGCTCGAAAACCGCTCGATGATGGCATCGGCAATCTTATCGGCATACGCCAGATTCAGCGTGCGCATCATGTCCAGATGTTCCCCGGAAATGCGCGCCTCGCGCTTGCGGAAATAATCGCGGCCCTTGCGGCCAATCAGCTCGAAGCTCAATTCCGCGTCGCGGTGCTCGTTGACAAAGCGCTGGGCCAATTTCAACAGGTTGGCGTTGAACCCGCCCGCCAGATCCGCGGTCCGCCGTCACCACCACCACCAGAATCTTCTTTTCGGGACGCACCGCCAGCAGCGGATTCCCGCCCGCGTCCGGATTCTGGCTGGCCGCTTCAGCCACATTCGCCAGCATCTCGCGCAGCATCCGCCCATAAGGACGCGCCGCCAGCGCCCGCTCCTGCGCCTTGCGCAGCCGCGCCGCCGAGATCATTTTCATGGCCTTGGTGATCTGCTGCGTATTGCGGATCGAACGGACGCGCCGCCGAATGTCGATAAGACTCGGCATGTTACTTGGTCTTTTGCGCCTCGACGAAGCTGGTCTTGAACTCGCCGATGGCCGCCGACATCTGGCCCTTCAACGCATCGTCCAGCGCCTTCTTTTCGCGAATGGTCGAGAGCATTCCCGGATGCGCGCTCTCGACAAACTTGAGCAGGCCGTCTTCAAACGCGCGGCACTTGTCCAGCGGCACATCGTCCAGGAACCCTTCGGTGCCCGCGTAAATGATCATCACCTGTTTTTCGACAGGCACCGGCGAATACTGCCCCTGCTTCAGAATTTCCACCATGCGACTGCCGCGCGTAAGCTGCGCCGTCGAGGTCTTGTCCAGATCCGAGCCCATCTGCGCAAACGCCGCCAGCGCGCGATACTGCGCCAGGTTCAAGCGCAAGCTGCCGGCCACCTGCCGCATGGCTTTGATCTGCGCGTTGCCGCCCACGCGGCTTACCGAAATACCCACGTTGATCGCGGGCCGGATGTTCGCGTTGAACAAGTCCGATTCCAGATAGATCTGGCCGTCGGTGATCGAAATGACGTTCGTCGGAATGTACGCCGAAACGTCGCCCGCCTGCGTTTCGATGAACGGCAGCGCCGTCAGCGAACCGCCGCCCTGATCCGCCGACAGTTTCGCCGCACGCTCCAGCAATCGGCTGTGAAGATAGAACACGTCGCCCGGGAAACGCCTCGCGCCCGGGAGGCCGCCGCAGCAGCAGCGAAATCTCGCGATACGCCGCCGCGTGTTTCGAAAGATCGTCGTAAATGCACAGCGCATGCCGGCTGCTGTCGCGGAAATACTCGCCAATCGCGCAGCCCGCATAGGGAGCCAGATACTGCATCGGAGCCGGATCGGACGCCGTCGCCGCCACCACAATCGTATACTCCATGGCGCCGTAGTCTTCGAGCGTCTTCACCACCTGCGCCACCGTCGAGCGCTTCTGCCCGATCGCGACGTAAATGCAAATGACGTCGCCGCCCTTCTGATTGATGATGGTGTCGAGCGCCACCGTGGTCTTGCCGGTCTGGCGGTCGCCGATGATCAGCTCGCGCTGCCCGCGGCCAATCGGAATCATCGCGTCGATGGCCTTGATGCCGGTCTGCATCGGCTCTTTCACCGGCTGCCGGTCGACCACGCCCGGCGCGATGCGCTCAATGGCGTTGTAACCCTTGGCTTCGATCGGACCCTTGCCGTCGATCGGTTTGCCCAGCGCGTCAACCACGCGTCCGATCATGGCCTCGCCCACCGGCACGCTCATGATGCGTCCCGTGCGGCGAACCTCGTCGCCTTCCATGATGCCGGAGGCTTCGCCCAGCAGCACCGCGCCCACCTGATCTTCTTCCAGGTTCAAAGCGATGCCCGAAACGCCGCCCTTGAACTCGATGAGTTCGCCGGCCATCACGTTCTCCAGGCCGTAAATGCGCGCGATTCCGTCGCCCACCGAAATCACCGAGCCGGTCTCGGCGACGTTGACCGCCTTATCGTAGTTCTCGATCTCCTCGCGCAACAGGCGCGAGATTTCATCCGCCCGAATCTGAGCCATAATTCCTTTTTTAAAGTACCGGGAGCCTACTGGCTCCCCAGTTTTACCCGCAGGCGCTCCAATTGCCCGCGGACGCTGCCGTCATAAACGGTCGATCCCACCTTCGCCACTACGCCCGCCACCAGCGCAGGATCGGTGGTGTAGCGCAGCCTGGTCTTCTTGCCAGCCAGCCGCGAGAGCTGGGCTTCCAAGACCTTGCGCTGAGCCTCCGGCATCTCTGTAGCACTGGCCACATCCGCCCGCACGAAACCCAGCCGTTGATCCGCGAGATTCTCAAACGCTTCGATGATCGACTTCAGCTCATGCACGCGCCGATGGTCGATCACGACAAACAGAAAATTGCGTACCTGCGCGGATACGTTCATCGGCTCGAGCAGCCGCGCCATCACCGCCCGCTTCCTCGAAGGCGTAACCGCCGGCGAAGCCAGCGCGTTCTTTAATTCGTTGGACGACCCGATTAAATCGTCCACCGCCCGCAACTGCGCGGTAATCTCAGCCGGATCCGCCTGCGCCGCGCTGGACGCGTGCACCCCCGCCGTAACCACATCGGCAAGTGCCGCCGCATAGCGCGCTGCCACCACCGAAATCATGAGCTCTTCGACTCCCGCTCTAGATCCTGGATGAAAGCGTCCACCAATTCCTGCTCGGTTTTCGGGGTCAGCCGTTCCCGAACCCGCTGCTCGGCCAGATCCAGCGACAGCTTCGCGGCGTAGCTCTTCAACTCGCGGCGCGCGATCTTGCCGGATATTTCGATTTCCTGCTGAGCTTTGATCTCCAGCCGCGCAATCTGCGCCGCCGTCTCCTCGCGGATGCGCTCGCCTTCCTGCTGCATCTCGGCCTTGGCTTCCACCCGGAACCGTTCGATGTCGGCGCCCAGCCGTGTGGTCCTGGCATCAACCTCGGCAGCGCGCCTATCGGCGTCCTCTTTGATGGCGCGGGCTTCCGCGATGCCCTTCTGAATTTCCTCGGTGCGCGACTTAAAAAGCGGCGGCAGCATCTTTGCCATCAGGTAGCCCAATCCCGCTACCAGGATGATGAAGTTGGCCCACTTCCAAAGCGCGCTCGGTTCGGGCGGCCCTCCACCTTCCTGCGCGCCGAGCCACGTTGCGCCGCTCACCAGCAGGATCGCGATGGACGAAACCCGTCGCATCAAGCTCTCCTCGCAAGCACCGTGGTGGCGATCTGATCCGCCAGCACCCCGGCCGATTCGGCCAGCGTCAGCCGCGCGGCGGCGACCTCATCGGTCAACTCTGCGTTGCTTTGCTGGACCGTGCGCCCGGTGCGCTCACGCGCACTTTCCAACTTGGCTCGCCTGATCCGCCAGCCATTGCTTCCGGGTTTCTTCCTGCTCCCGATAGACTTCCGCGCGAGCCTCCCGCATCTTGGCTTCGAATTCCCAAACCTTACGCTCGGCGTCCTTCAGGCTCTTCTGCGCCGCATGCCGGGTGCCGGCCGTCAATTCTTCGCGCTGTTTCAGGACTCGGGTCAGCGGCCCGAACAGCATCGACTTGAAATAAAAGTAACAGGAACAGCAGCAGGACAACAGTGGGGATAGATTTCAGCAGTATCCCACCGAGAGCATGCAGAGTTTGTTCCATCAGATTGTTTGGTAAGGGAACGGAGCTAACTTCAGACAGACGCTTACGACGGCGTAGCCCGAAAAGTTACGGTACCACGGGAATCGCGACTGCGGTCAACTTCGCCTGAGGCTCTTTGGGGGGTGAACAGGAGGGGTTGGGAGAGAAGAAGGAACGTGGACGAATCCAGCGCTCCTTCTCTCAGTAGGTGCTCGGAGGAGACACCCGTATTGATCACATTGTAGCGATAATCCGCGCGGAATTAAATACATTTATCGAAAGATAGGCGAGAGAAGCCGCCCCACTGCCGCACTCTCATCCAAAAGATATCTTTTCTTCGAGAAGGGAGGGTTGTACCATTCATTTGTCCCAGATTATGCCCGATCAAACGCCCCCACGAGTCTTGCGCTTTCTGATTTCGATTTCCGTAGCGGGCGTTGCACTCGCTGCGTTTGCCTCACGGTTGAGTTGGGGCAAAATCACCGCGCTTATCGGTTCGCACTAGATTCGCACGAACCGCGAGCCGGGCAGGAGACCCGGCTCCCGTGAAACGAATTTCAACTAGTGCCCATCATGGCCGAAATCGCGGTTCCGGTCGCGATCCCAGCGGTGATCGTGGTCGATCCGGCCGCGGCTGCCATCCCAGTAGCCCGCATAAAACATTCCGCCCACATAATGTGGCCCGATCCAACGATAGCCCTCATACGGCGGGCGGCTCCAGTAGCCCTCATGCCAGCGATATCTATGTCCTACCGGATACCAATAGCCGTCCACCCAAAAATAGCCGGGCCCCGGGGCGACCGGCCGAACGCGTACTACGCGCGGCGCTGGGGGTGGCCCAATCCGAACTCCGATCGAAACTTGGCCCATGCCAAGCCCCGCAGTCAACAGCATTGCTGCCAGTAGCTTTTTCATTTGTCTCTCTCCCTCGTTGCGATTGTTACTACCGGTGTTTCATTGCCTCATAGTGCACGGCACGATCCAAACCGTAAATCATTGTAAATGCGATCCCAAAAAGAAGGCCGCCCGGTAAATGTTACAGGGCGGCCCAATCGAATGAATATCCGGAACTTAGCGGTGTCCGCCGTCCGCCCACGAATCCCCGGCCACCGGCAAAACCGCGACCGGCTACGAAGCCACGTCCACCGACAAATCCACGTCCGCCGACAAACGGGCGCCCGTAGAAGCCTCTATAGCCGTACCGAGGGCCCCAGAAGCCACTAACCCATACGCCGTACGGGTTGTAGTAGCCGTCCGTCCAAACGTAGCCCGGGTAAGGCGCGACTGGTGCGTAAGCATAAGGCACCGGAGGTGCATAAGCCACCGGCGGAGGCGCGTAGTAGCCCGGACCGAAGGTAACTCCAAATCCGATGCGCTGCGCGTTAGCTGTGCTCGCGGTAATCATGAGTCCCATCAGCATCAAAGCACTCGTCAAAATCCCTAGTCCAGTCCGATTCTTTTTCATGGCTGCCTCCTTGTTCCGCCATGGTATTTGCAAGTCGCGTACCACAGCTAAGCGATTGAAATTAAATGGACTGGAGATCGGCCCGCTGGCAAAGAATGGCCGACTCCAACCGTCCGTGGTGGTTTTCGGCCAGCAGTCACCGCCGTCACGACGTTGCGCGCCTGTTCGCAGGAGTGCCGGCTTCCATTGGTGGGGTATCCGTGACAAGCTTGGGACCGGTCTCCGCTGGGATCGCATTCACAATCTTCACCCGCGCGATGCGGTTGCGATCCATGGATTCGACGATAAATGTGCGGCCGTCATGAGTCACCGATTCGCCCGCCACCGGAATGTAGCCGAACTGATGCAGCAGAAAACCCGCGAGCGTTTCGAATCCTGCATCGCCCGGCAGCTCGATCCCGTATAGCGAACTCAAATCGCGGATGTTGGTGCTGCCATCCAGTTCCACAACCGGCGCTCCGGCGACCGGCAAAGGACGGCGCACGTCATGCTCATCGGCGATCTCGCCGAATACCTGTTCCAGAACGTCTTCCAGCGTCACCAGTCCCGTGAACGTGCCGAACTCGTCCACCACCATCGCCAAGTGCGTGTGCGAACTCCGGAATTCCTCAAGTAATTGATGCAGCGGCTTGGTCTCGGGCACCACCAGCGACTTACGCACATAAGGACGCAGCCGGAAGGGGCGCGGCGTCTGGCGGCGATCCGCGGCGCTCTTCCGATCCTGCCAGGCGCGTACCAGATCCTTGTAGTGGAGCACGCCGATAATATGCTCCGGGCTGTCCTGATACACCGGCAGACGCGAATACTTGTGCTTCAATGTCAGGCGCAGCAGTTCGTCCAGCCCCGCGTCCACCGAAACCGAAATGATCTGCCGGCGCGGCGTCATGATCTCGCGCGCGTTCACTTCCTTGAGTTCCAGCAGCTTGTTGATGGCCTCCTCCTCGAAGCTCTCCAGATGGCCCGCGTGACGGCTGGACTCGACGATGAATTTCAGTTCCTCGGCCGAGTGCCCTCCGCCATGCTCGCCGCGCAGGCCGATCAGGCGCGAGAGAGCACCGGAGGTGCGTTCGATGACAAAAACGAAGGGCGCCGACACTCGGCGGAAAATCAGCAGCGGAGTCGCCACCAGCAGCGCCAGCTTGTCGGCTTTTTCCAGCGCCAGATTCTTGGGCACCACTTCGCCGATCACCACGTGGATGAAGCTGATCGCGAGAAACGCCACCGCGAAACTCAACCCGTGCAGCCAGGGCACGAACGTGGACCGCGGCGCGATCCACGGCTGGAACCACGAAAGCAGGATCTGATAGACGGTATCTTCGCCGGCCCATCCCAGTCCCAGGCTGGCCAGTGTGACGCCCACTTGCGTGACGCTCGAGCAAGCGTCCGGGGTTGGCCAGCAGCCCGAGCGCCGCGCGGGCGGACGCGTTGCCCTGCTCGGCGAGTTCCTTCGAGTCGCGACCGGCGCACCGACACCAGGGCCACTTCGGCCGCGGCGAAGAAGCCGTTCAGCGCCACGATAGCCGCCAATAAGATGAGTCGCAGAGACATGGGCGCCTGAATGCGATCCGCTACAATCGGAGCAGTGAGCCTTCCCGAAATCGAGCACGACGCGCCCCTGTCCGGGCGCACATCGCGCTTGCTTCGCCTATTCAATCTGAGCATAGCGGTTTTGCTGATCGCTCTTCTGGGGGCGGCCTACTGGTATGCCTGGCGGCCTCTGCCGCAGACTTCCGGGCAGATTAGCGCTCCCATTTCAGCGGAGGCGCGCATCGCGCGCGATGCCAAAGGCGTCCCGCACATTCAGGCTGCTTCGTGGGAGGACGCGATTTTTCTGCAAGGCTACGCGATGGCCCAGGATCGCCTGTGGCAGATGGATGGTCTGCGCCGCCGCGCGGCTGGCGAATTGGCGGAAGTCGTCGGCCAGGCCGCGGTCGAGTCGGATCGCGAAGCCCGCCGCATGAACCTGCGCCGAATCGCGGAGACGCAGGAGCGAGCCCTCGTGCCCCAGCAGAGAGCCGTCCTGGCAGCCTTCGCGCGCGGCGTGAATTATTTCATCGAAACCCATCGCAACCGGCTGCCGCTGGAGTTCACGCTGCTGCGCTATGATCCGCGTCCGTGGACCCCCAGCGATTGCCTGCTGGCCGGCCTGGAGATGTACCGCACGCTGACCAATAGTTGGCGCGGCGAGTTGCTCAAGGAAAAGATGCTCCAAACCGGCGAGCGCAGCAAGGTCGAGTTCCTATTCCCGGTGCGCACCGGGCACGAGCCGCAACCGGGTTCGAATGCCTGGGCCGTGGCGGGATCGCGCACGGCCAGCTGGCAAGCCGATCCTCGCGAACGACCCGCATCTGGAGTTCTCCATTCCGTCGCCGTGGTACCTGGTGCACCTGCAGGCGCCCGGCCTGAATGTGACCGGCGCGACCATCATCGGACTGCCGGCCGTGATTGTCGGCCACAACGATCGCATCGCCTGGGGCGCCACCAATTTGCAATTCGACGTGGAGGATCTTTACCGCGAGCAAGCGGGTGCGAGCATGCGGGTGGAGCAGGACGCCATTCCCGTGAAGAGCGCCAGCACCATTCCGATCGCCCTTGGAATCACGGCGAAGGGACCGCTGTTTGCGTCCGACGCCGGCCAGCAATACGCGCTGCATTGGACCGCGGATGAGCCTGGCGGGTTAACGTTTCCCTTTTTAGATCTCGATCGCGCGCACAACTGGACCGAGTTCCGCGCCGCGCTGGAGCACTACGGAGGCCCCGGTCAGAACTTCGTTTACGCCGATACGGATGGGAATATCGGTTACCAGGCCGCGGGCATGCTGCCCATTCGCCAGGCCTGCGCGGGCGAGGCGCCGGTAGAAGACGCCGGCTGCGATTGGCATGGATTCATCCCCTTCGAGAAACTTCCCAGCGCCTACAATCCGCCTGCCGGGATGATCGTCACCGCCAATCAGAATCCATTTCCGGCGGACTTCGCTTACCAGGTCAACGGCAACTTCGCCGCCCCCTATCGCGCGAATCAGATTCGAGCGCTGCTGGGCTCGCGCCCGAAATGGAAGGCCGAAGACATGCTGTCGGTCGAGACCGACGTATATTCCGCCTTCGATTATTTTCTGGCGCAGCAGGTGGTCGCGGCCTACGATGCGCAAAAGACCAAAGCCCGCCAATCCGCAAATGCAGGAGGCCGTCGAAGTTCTGCGCGCCTGGAAAGGCCAAATGCAAAAAGGGACGGCGGCGCCGATGATCGCGTCTTTGACGTATGACCAGATCCGCAGGCAAATCGCCGAGCGCGCCGCCACCGGCATGGGCGACGCCTATACCAACTTCATGGCGCCCAGCGTGGTCGAGACGGCTGTTGCGCGAGCGGCCCGCGGACTGGTTCCCGGATTACGACGCCCTGCTGCTGCGCTGCCTCACCGGCGCACTCGACGCAGGGCAGAAGATCCAGGGATCGAGCGTGCCGCGCTGGGATTACGGACAGTACATGTCGCTCGAAATCGTAAACCCGGTGGAGGGCCGCTTGCCGCTGATCGGCAGATTCTTTGATATCGGGCCGGTGTCGATGAGCGGAGCCGGCACTACCGTCAAGCAGTACACGCGGCGCCTCGGTCCGTCTCTGCGCATGGTCGTGGACTTGGGAGATCTGGAACATTCCTTCGCCAATCTCGCGACCGGCGAATCCGGCCAGGTGCTGTCGTCGCATTACAAAGACCAGTGGGATGCGTACTACGCGGGCCGCAGCTTCCCCATGCAGTACGGCAAGGTGGACGCAAAGGATGTATTGGTGGTCAAACCCCAACCTTAGTTTTCACTGCGTATTCTCGCGCACAACGATCTTGTCGCGGCTCAACTCGTAGTTGCTATCTCTCCACACCGCGCGCGCCGCCGTGTAGCTGGCGGCCCAAACGGCGAATCCCAGCAGGTCGCGAAACACATTCATCCAGGGTTGCTTCAGCGCGACGGGATCGCGCACTACGGTCCATCCCGACCAGCCATGACTCGATGACGCGATTCAGGCACGCGGCCCCCAGCAACCAGAGCCCCAGACCGATCTTGCCGAGCAGAGCCGCCGCCGCGAACCCCAGCAACCCGAACGGCACGGCATAGATCAAGCCGCTGCCGAAATGGCCTTTGGGCCGGGAATAGCGCGTGGATTTCGCCCACCGCAAGCTGGCTGCCCCACATCTTTTGAAACGTCGTCTGGCTCACGACATGATCGATGACATGATGCGAGAGCACCACGCGATAGCCGGCCCTATCGATCAGCTTGCCGATCATATAATCGTTGGCGAAATACTCTCCCAGCGCTTCGTATCCGCCAATGCTCGCGACCGCCGCTTTTTTAACCGCGATCGTCGGGCCCAGGCCAAAATTGATGCCTTCCAGCAGATTCGCCACCAGCACGCCCGCCGTCATCTCCACCGACATTCCAATCGCCGTTAGCCCGGACCAGAATCCGGCCACATTCTTGCCGCGATAAACGCAGGTGACCATGCCCACCTTCGGATCGAGCAGCGGCGCCACCACTTCCTGCAAGTAGTTCGGCGCGACTTCCACATCGCTGTCGCTGGTCACCAGAATTTCATGGGCCGCGACCTCCGTCATCCGGTAGAAACAGTACGCCGGAGGGTTGGGCCACGGCGGCGCGCCGGTAACCAGGATGCGGCAGGGAATGTGCGGATAGCGCGCGCTCACCTCTCGAACCACATCCAGCGCGGGATCGTCCGCCTCGTCGGCGGCGATCAGAATCTCATACGACGGATAGTCCTGGCGGAAAAAGCTTTCGAGATTCTCCTTCAATTGGGCCTCGGCTCCATGCACCGGCTTGAGAACCGAAACCGGAGGCAGTACCGGCCGCAGCAGGTTGCGAACCTCTCGCCCGGCGCGCGTCGCGATGAAACCGCATGGTCCCGGCGACCGCCAATCCCAGGAAAATCGTGGAGCTGAAAATCCCCAGCAGCGCTATCCCCAGCAGCGAATAAAGGATCAATGCCCAGGACATTCAGCCACCCGCAACCAGCGCGACGCCGCCGCAAACCAGCAGGACACCGGCCCAGCGGGCGCGGCTGATCTGCTCATGCAGGATGTACTTCGCACCCAGCGTCCCCACTACATTGCTGAGCGCGGACGCCGGGATCACGAAACTGACCGGATGCCAGGAAAGCAGCACCAGCAGCGAATAAAACGAAATCGCCATCAGCGCAATGCCGATCCACAAGCGAGCCGCTACGGAGCGCCCGCCCCAGAAACCTCAGCAACGCTCTAGGCCGCAGCGAAGCCTCGCCGATAGTCTTCATACCGTGAGCGATCGAAATCTCTCCCCCGGTGCTCCCGCAAATTAACAACGCCAGCAAACAAATCGTTGCGGTCATGCCGCCTCATTGGTACGAGGCTTCGTCATACCCACCAATAGGACTCCGAGGCAAACTACCAGCACGCCAATCCAGCGCCGCACAGACACATGCTCATGCAGCACAACTACGGCGAAGAAGGTCAGCATCGCATAGCCAAAGGCGCCCACCGGCATCACATAGCTGTAATCCGCCCAACTCAGCACGGTCATGTAACTGGCCATGAAACCCACCAGGAAAAAGATCCCGATCCAGATCTTGGCGTTGGTCATGGTTAGCCAGAGCGAATGCGCAAGCCCGGCGGCGGAAAGATCCACGGCGCCGATTTCCGTCATGCCGCGCTTCAACGTAAGATCCCCGATGTTGGCGCAAATCACCACCGCGAACACCATCACCAGCGTCTTAATTCGGAGCTTTCGTTCACTGGGCATCGTCAGAAAATGCGTGATGAGAAGGGGCGGAAACGGGCAACGTCGAACAGAACTCCCTCAATGTTAGAACACTGGGTGAATCGCCGCAAGATTCCATCGAACGTGATTCCGGCCGCGGTCTCAGACAGCGTCCGATAAATTGCCGCGCCTTCCCGTTTTCCGCTACGCTTTAAGCTTCATGCCTTTGATCCAAGCGATCGTCCTGGGCATCGTCCAGGGACTCACCGAATTTCTGCCGATTTCAAGCACCGCGCACTTGATCCTGATCCCCTGGCTGCTGGGGTGGAAAGATCCGGGCCTGGCTTTCGACGTGGCGCTGCACGTGGGAACGCTGGCCGCGGTGCTGATTTATTTCTTTCGCGACTGGGTGCAGGTCGTGGCGCAAGGCCTGGGCATTTCAATCGGAGGCGACCCCGCGCTCGCGCGCAACCGTGGACTATTGTGGCTGATGGTCGCGGCGACCATTCCCATCGGCGTCTTCGGATTTCTTTTCCAGCATCAGGCCGAAAGCGTGTGGCGCACGCCCAACGTGATCGGCGCGATGATGATCGTCATTGGCGGCTTCCTGTGGTGGGCCGAGCGCGTCGGCCGCAAGCAGAAAGATTTGGGGCATCTCAATTTTCCCGACGCCATGACGGTGGGCTTCGCGCAGGTGTTGTCGATCGTGCCGGGCACTTCGCGCAGCGGGGTCACCATCGCGGCAGGGCTGCTGCGCAACCTGGACCGGGAGACTGCCGCCCGCTTCTCGTTCTTGCTCTCGACACCCGCCATCGGCGCGGCCGCCGCTAAAGATTTCTACGACCTGATGAAGCATGCAGGCGGGATTCCGCACGACATGCGAATGGCGTTCCTGGTGGGAATTGCCGTCAGCGGAATCACCGGCTGCCTGGTCATCCAATTGTTCATGCGCTACCTGCGGCATGGCACTTTGACCTTCTTCGTCGCGTACCGCGTGATTTTTGGCATAATGATAATTGCTCTGGCTCATTTCTTCCGGCTCACCGGGGAATGAACTATTTAGGACCCACCTCGCGACCGCGGCTTAACGAAGCCGTCGCAGTCGTGTTTCTATTCGCAGGACTGTTCCTTCTGATCAGCCTGGTTTCCTACAATCCGTTCGATCCATCGTGGAACACGGCGACCGCCGCCGCCAAACCCCTCAATTTAATGGGACGGACCGGGGCGGCCCTGGCCGACCTCCTGCTGCAGACATTCGGATTCGCGGCGTATGCGATCCCGGTTCTGACGCTATTGCTGGGCTGGAGCTGGGTGCGCTCGGCGCCTATTCACACGCCTTGGGCCAAGCTGGCGGGATCGGTATTGCTGGTGAGCGCGTCCTGCGCTGCCTTCGGGTTTGGCGCCAACTGGCGTCCGATTGCCGACTCGTTGCCCGCAGGCGGGGTCGTCGGAGGCATTCTGGCGGACGCTCTTGTCGCGTCCATGAACCTGACCGGCGCGGCCATGTTCACGGGCGTGTGCTGGATTCTGGGACTCTATCTGGTCTCAACCTTCGAGATGTCGAAGCTCGCCAGATGGTTCGGTACGCCGGCCTCGTTCTTTGGCCGGATGTCTGGGCCGGATGTTCGCATTGGGATGTTCAGCGGAGCCCGCGGCGGCTGGCAAAGATGGCGCGAGGCGCGCGGGCGCATCGCCAAGGAGCGTGCAGAAAAACGCATCCTGCAGAGAACCATGGCCGCAAGAGCGGGAGCGGCGGCAGCGGCGATGGCGCGGCCTCAGCCGGCGGAGTCCGCGTATGCGCCCATACAACCTTCGATCAACGATCCCCAGCGGCCGCCCTTCGTGCCGCAAATGCTCGAGCGCGAGCAAGATCGCGAGCCCGAGCGTATGGAAGAGATTCCGATCCGTACCCTGGAAGAGCTGCCGCCCGAAGCCCCGCCGTTCGAACTGGCGCCTCCAGAACCAGTGGATATTTCGCGGCGCCCGCGCGCCCAAGCCGGTGCACAGCCGAGCCCCGCAAGGCGCGCTCTTCGTTCAAGCTGCCGCCCACAAACCTGTTGCAGGAACCGCCCGAGCGCACCGCTTTCGACAGCCTGGAGTTGAAAGAAACCGCGGCCAGCATCAAGTCGAAGTTCGAGGAATTCAACGTTCGCGGAACGGTTACGCAAATCAACCCCGGACCGGTGGTCACTACTTTCGAGTTCAAGCCCGAAGCCGGCGTAAAGTATTCGCGCATCACCACGCTCACCGAGGATCTCTGCCTGGGCTTGCAGGCGGAATCGATTCTGATCGAACGCATCCCCGGCAAACCGACCGTCGGTATTGAAGTGCCGAACTCCAAGCGCGAAGTCATCAGCCTGCGGCAGATTTTGGAGTCGGAAGAATTCCACAATTCGGCTTCTCCGCTGACCGTGGCGCTCGGCAAGGACATCAACGGGCGCATGAAGATCGCGGCGCTGGATTCCATGCCGCACTTGCTGATCGCCGGGTCCACTGGATCGGGCAAGAGCGTGATGCTCAATTCGCTGATCATGTCGATCCTGTACAAGGCCACGCCGCAGCAGGTGCGCATGATCATGGTGGATCCCAAGCGCCTGGAATTCGGCCTCTACGAAGGCATTCCGCATCTGCTCACGCCGGTGATCACCGACCCCAAGAAGGCCACCAACGCGCTGCGCAACGCCGTGCTCGAAATGGAGCGGCGGTTGAAACTGCTCGCCTCGCTGGGGGTGCGCAACATCGATCAATACAATCGCAAGGTGCGCCAGTTGCAGGCGCAGCCGCGCAGCCTGTTCGAGGAGGAATCCGAAGAGCCGGTTCTGGAGACCATCCCCTACATCCTGATTCTGATCGACGAGCTGGCCGACCTGATGATGCTGGAACGCGCCAACGTCGAAGAAACCGTCACGCGTCTGGCGCAGATGGCGCGCGCCGTGGGCATGCACCTGGTGCTGGCGACGCAGCGTCCCAGCGTCGACGTAATCACGGGTTTGATCAAGGCAAATTTCCCGTCGCGCATCAGCTTCCGCGTGGCGACGCGAGTCGACTCGCGCACGGTGCTGGACGTGATGGGCGCTGAACATCTGCTGGGCCGCGGCGATATGTTGTTCCTGCCGCCGGGTTCGTCGCGCCTGGTGCGCGTGCACGGCTCCTATGTCAGCGAGGCGGAAACCAACGATGTGGTGGAATTCTGGAAGCGGCAAGCCGCGCCCGAATACGACCAGACTTTCCTGCTCGCGCCGCCCGCCGAGGACGACGAGCTCGACGCCGAAGACTTCGACGGCACGCAGGACCCGCTCTATCAGGACGCCGTGCGCGTGGTTCTGGAGCAAGGCAAGGCATCCACGTCCACGCTGCAGCGGCGCCTGCGTCTGGGCTACGGCCGCGCCGCGCGCATCCTCGACATGATGCAGCGCGAAGGCATCATCGGGCCGCCCGACGGCAGCCGTCCGCGCGAAGTCTTGAAGCGTCCCGACTGGCTGGCGGAAGTGGAGAGTCAATTAAGATAGAAGTTGATGCTACGTCGCGTTGTATTTCTCCTTGCCTTGACAGTCGCTGGTTTACGCCGGTCTCCCGCCCGGCCGCCTCCTGCCCGACGTGCCGGTTTCACAGATGGGCGGCAAGAAGCTCGACCTCAAACAATATCGCGGCAAGGCGCTGGTGTTGGCGATCATTTCGACCACCTGCAAGGACTGCGGCGAGGTCGTCGATCTTTTGAAACAGATCCAGACGGAGCAAGGTCCGCACGGATTGCAAGTGGTGGTGGCCGCCGGTGACCCTAATGCCGCGGTCGCGATCGGTCCCTTCGCCGCGGCGCACAAACCCAATTTTCCGTTAGGCTACCTGGATCGGCCCGCCATCATGAAGGTGGCGGCCATCGGGCCCAAGGATCGTCCCTTCGTGCCCATCATGTTGTTCGTGGATGGCAGGGGTGCGGTGCGCGTGCAACTGTTCGGCAATGACCCGCTGATGCAGAAGCCGGAAGGCATCATCCGCAGCACCATCCGCGAGCTGTTGAAAGAGCCCGGCATTACAGCGGCCAAGAAGTAGCCGCGAGCGCTCATAAAGCCAGCGTCGCAAACCCAGCGGGGCCGATGCGGAAACTGTGTCCGCGAGAGTGGGTGGCGCGTTTGATGCGCTCCACGACATCGGTTTGAAACTCAGGATCGAACCACTGCTCGTGCTGATTCGACACACTCAGGCGGAACGCGGCGTCGCGAGTAGTCGCACCGCGAGGCTTGGCGCTGCGAATGTGCAGAGGATCGCCAATCAGATCGCGTCCACTGGCATCCAGCGCCTGGAGCGCCAGTTCCTCTGGATCGCACGGCAGCAGGGGCGCCAGCGTCGCATAGGTTTCGATCCCGGCGTCACGAAGAGTCCGGATCGCATTCAAGCGTTCGGCGATTGGCGCGCAGTGCGGCTCGTAGAGCTTGCGCACTTCTTCGCGATTCGTCGTGATCGAAAAGCTGACGCGCAAGGTAGTCCGGTGCGCGAGCGCTCGCAGCCGTTCGAGATCTCGCAAAATCAACGGCCCTCGCGTTTGCAGGACGAACACGCGCGGCGGCGCCGGCGCTTCGAGCAGCGCGTCCAGAATGCGCGGCATCATGCGCTCGCACTCTTCAGCGGGCTGGTACGGATCGACCATGGGCGAGCAGTAGATGCGCTGCTGCCCGCGCAGCTCACGGCGAAGCAAGTCCGCCGCGTTGGCTCTTGAATGTCGTGAACTGGCCCCAGCGCTGCCAGTCTTCCGGCTTCAGACCGCCCTGGATGCGCATGGTCGGAACGTAACAATAAGTGCAGCCGAAAGTGCAATTACGCGCGGGAGTCAGCGAATGCGTGAACCCCGCCTCGGCGATGAAGCCGGTGGTGGGGCTCAGGATGGTTCGCGCGATTATTCCGTCGCGGATTTCGACTCGACCAGCTTGCACACGTCTTCCACAAACTGCTCCAGCGGTTTCACGCCCATATCGGCGTGCTTGCGATGGCGCACCGAAACCGTGCCGGCTTCGGCTTCGCGGTCGCCCACCACCAGCATGTAGGGCACCTTCTGCAACTGCGCTTCGCGAATCTTGAGATTCACTTTTTCCTTGCGGTCGTCAAGATGCGAACGCAGCCCCGCCTCTTCCAGGCGCGCATGCACCTTCTTCGCGTAGTCGAGCTGGCGATCCGTAATCGGCATCACCACCACCTGCACCGGAGCCAGCCACACCGGAAACGCACCCGCATAGTGCTCGATCAGCGTTCCGAAGAACCGCTCAATGCTGCCATAGAGCGCGCGATGGACCATCAGCGGCTGATGCCGTGCGCCGTCCTCGGCGACATACTCCAGTCCGAAGCGCTGCGGCAAAGTGAAATCGAACTGCACGGTCGAGAGCTGCCACTTCCGTCCCAGCGCGTCGAGCAGCTTCACGTCGATCTTGGGGCCGTAGAACGCGGCTTCGTCGGGGATCACGGGAGCCTTGATTCCGAGGCGATCGACCGCGCGCTGCAACGCGCCCTCGGCGAGCTTCCACAACTCTGGCGCGCCATCGTACTTGCCGCTCTTGCCCTCGTCCCACGTTGAAATCTCGGCTTCATACTGTTCGAAGCCGAAGGTCTTCAGCGTATCGAGGGCGAATTCCAGACAGCTTACCACTTCGTCTTCGATCTGGTCGGGCGTGCAGAAGATGTGGGCGTCGTCCTGCGTGAAGCCGCGTACGCGCAGCAGGCCGTGCATGGTTCCGCTGCGCTCGTAGCGGTATACCGTTCCCAATTCGCCGTACCGCACCGGCAGCTCGCGATAGCTGCGCAGGCGGTCGCGATAAATCAGGATGTGGCCCGGGCAGTTCATGGGCTTCAAACGATACTCGGCGTCGTCGAGCTCCATGCCCGCGAACATGTTTTCGGCGTAGTGGCTCAGGTGGCCGGAAGTCCTCCACAGATCCGCGCGCATGACGTGCGGCGTGTAGACCAGGTCGTAGCCGCGCGCCAGGTATTGATCGCGCATCCAGTCTTCGATGATCTTGCGAACACGCGCGCCCTTGGGATGGAAAAAGATCAGCCCCGGCCCGGCGAGTTCCTGAATGCTGAAGAGATCGAGCTCCTGGCCCAGCTTGCGATGATCGCGCTTCTTGGCCTCTTCGAGCTTGGCCAGATAGTCGTCCAGCTCTTTCTTGGTGAAGAACGCGGTTCCGTAGATACGCTGCAACTGCGCGTTCTTTTCGTTGCCCTTCCAATAGGCGCCGGCGATCGAGAGCAGCTTGAACGCCTTGATTTTCTTGGTGGACGGCACATGCGGCCCGCGGCAGAAATCGATGAAGTGCGGCCCCAGCGTGTACTCGGAGAAGACGGCGTCGGCCTTTTCGGTGATCAGCTCGCACTTCATGGGCTGATCGCCGTAGAGCTTCAGTCCTTTTTCCTTTTCCATGTACTGGCGCTGGTAGGGCAGATCCTCGCGCCTGCAGCTCCCACATTTTTTTCTCGATCTTTTCGAGATCGTCGGGCGAGAACGCGTCGGGCCGCTGGAAATCGTAATAAAAACCGTTTTCGATCGGGGGGCCGACGCCGAGCTTGGTCTCCGGGAACAATTCAAGCACCGCCGCGGCCAGCAAATGCGCGGTCGAATGGCGATAGACCTCCAGCGCCTCCGGATTCTTCGGCGTCAGGATTTGCAGCGTGGAATCGGCTTCGAGCGGACGGTTCAAATCCCAGAGATTGCCGTTGACCTTGGCGACCAGGGCGTCATCGGCCAGGCGCGGGCTGATGGAGCGCGCCACGTCGATGGGCGCCGCGCCCGCGGGAACACTTTGGACACTTCCGTCCGGAAGGGTGACCTGAAGATTACTCATCGGTATTTATCAGCGTACCAAACCAACCCAAGCGGCCCGGTGCTGGCGGGGTCCCTCCGCGACCAGCGACATCGCGTACAACCAAACGAACCCAATCCAGTGGAAGCGCATTCGTCCTTTAAGCATCAATCGAAAGATCGCACCCGCCTGGAGAAATGACTCCGGGTGACCGCGAGAAGCGATTGTGGAAACGCCGGTTATTGCGACAGAGAGGGCGTGATCAGCAGGCTGACGCCCGCCGGCGCGGCAGTCATCCCACGCCTTCGGATAGATAAACACTGCGCGGCAAGCGATGAGTAAAATCCGCGGGCATGCTCGCCGCGTAAGAAATACGCTCAGGGAACCTGAGCGCTCATCACCATCTGGTCGAAGGCAGGCTGCAGGAAATCCACTTCATCGGCGGGCATCATGGCGTAAAAATGCGCAATGCTATGCTCGGTGCTGATCCAGGCAAGCAGTTCCACCATCTTCTGTTGCCCCCGATAGGACGCCGTTGCCCGGATCGCCTGTTGTCCGCCGATCTGCAATTTCTGAATGCTATTCTGCGGAATCGTATAACCCGCCGCTGCTCCACCCCGTCGCTGAATCTTCGCCGGAATCTGAACTGTCAGACTCGCGGGTATGTTCTCGGGGCGCAGCCTCCGCTTGTTCATCCAAACTGCAACACGGGAGTTTTTGATGCCGGTAACGGCAAAATCCGCCTGCAGCCCGCCCGGGTTCGAACGGGTCTCGGTCTCGAGGAACGCGAATTTCTCCGGAACACTGAACTCGATACCCGTCCAGTCATTGTGATAACGGCCATCGGTCACATTGCTGGTTGTATCCGGTGGAACGCGCGCCACACCCGCCGATCGCGCCAGCACTAAAGGAAGACCGGTTCCATGTTGCTTGAAGGTCCCCACGATCGTTCCGTCCGGCATCAGGTCCCCGATGAACCCGACGTCGACCCGACGGATTGCAAAAGTGAAGACTCCGGATATGTGGAGGACGATGCGCAGCGTCTGACCCGGGAATTTCAGGACGCCTTCCCAGGCGCCAGCCACCTGGGCCAGACTCAGGACCGGGCACAAGAAAAAGAGAGCAAGCCGGATGAGAGCCTTCATGCTATCACCTCTCTCTGCGAATTCCGGTGTTAATTATAGTGCATATTTTCGGAGGCGGTAGGCCGACCCGGTGTTGACGGGGTTTCTCCGAGAGCCGGCGACATCCTGTACAACCAAACGAACCCAAGCCAGTAGGAGCACGCTCGTCCTTTAAGCATCAATCGAACGATCGCACCCGCCAAACAGCAATGATGCCCAGTGTCCGCGAGAAGCGATTGCAGAAACGAGAGTTATAGCAGGCAGCGAAGCGTGATTGGCGGTCGACGGTCCGCAGGCTGCTAACTGCGGCGAGGACGGATCTCGAAGTTCACCCCCTCCTGCGCTTGAAGATGGGCCAGGATACCAAACAGGTTCTTCGCCGAGGGGTTGCCGCTCGGCCCAAACATCCGCATAAGGCTTGTGGCCGGAATGGATGTTGCCTCTTCCAACTGGCGGAAGCCGACCGTGGCGTTTATATAGTTGCGCAGGATCGCCCGGCCCGTCTTCTCGTCGCCGGAGAGCATGAGTTCGATTGCTTCACGCAGCAAAGCCTTACGAAATTGCGGTTCCCGCTGCGCGCGTTCGCGGATCGTTTCCCGAAAATCTTTGGTCAGCGCCACTGGACGCCGACGTTTTCGATTGGCTTCAGTAATACGGCGCCGGCTATTTCACACGTATCAATCATGTTCGTCGGGTGGTGATGTCTCAAGGACGATAGCGGCGGAATCCGCTTTGTCGCGTGGTCCGCTTCGTGGCAGATATTGAAGTACTATAGCTGCATGATCCGGTGCACAGCAGCGCTGCTCTTGTGCTCGCTGCTGTTACCTGCCGCGGAAGTAATCTCATTTCCTAGCAAAGCACTCACGCTCCGCGGAGTACTCTATAAGCCCCAGGGAACGGGACCATTTCCGGCCCTCATTTACAATCACGGCAGCGCTATCGATAACAGCGCCGCCAGTGACGCACTGGGACCGCTGTTTGCAAGGCGCGGATGGGTGTTTTTTATGCCGTCCCGGCGCGGGCAGGGGCTTAGTGCCTCAGCCGGCCCGTATATCCGCGATGAGATAGCTGAGTCCTTTAAGCGCGGCGGCATTTCGGCGGCCGCGACAACAATGCTCCAACTGCTAGAGACCGACCACCTGACCGACCAATTAGCGGCGCTCGCATGGCTACGGAAAACGAATTTCGTCCAGCCGGGTCACATTGCCGTGGCAGGTAATTCGTTCGGCGGCATTGAGGCGATCTTGGGCGCTGAGCAAGGTTCATATTGTGCAGCGATCGACCTGTCCGGAGGCGCCGAAAGTTGGGCACAAGCACCCGGGCTACAAGCTATGATGACGGACACCGTCCGCAAGGCACGTTCGCCTATTTTCTTTCTCCAGGCCGAGAACGATTACGATCTTTCGCCGACTCGTGTCCTCTCGGCGGCGATGAAGAATGCCGGCAAGCCGTACGAGATGAAGATCTATCCGCCTTTCGGTAAGTCTCCGGAAGAGGGCCATAGCTTCGCTTATCTCGGGAGCTCGGTGTGGGCCGACGATGTATTTCGCTTTCTGGGACGGCATTGCCGGAAGTAGGCAGATTGTACCCGAATACGCCCGCAGGCCGAACCGTCTACGCGCCATCGTAACAGCCCGCTGCCATATTGAATGAGGATTTTGTTGACTCCAAATCCCGTAGCCGACGAATCGAACTTGGTCGCGCGAGCGCAGGCCGGAGTGCCGGAAGCCTTCGCCGCGCAGGTGGCGGAGTATAGCCGCAAGATCTATCGCGTCGCCAAGAACGTCACCCAGAACGACCAGGACGCCGAAGACGTCCTGCAAGAAACCTTCCTCGATGCCTACGAGCACCTCTCCGGCTTCCACGGGAATTCGAAGTTCTACGACTGGCGACCAGCAATGCGTGATTGACAGGCTGTCGTCCGCTGGCACCACAGTTTGGGCCAGTTTCTACTTAACGCGTTACCCTCCAACGTGCGATAACGTCCGGAAGCGCGCTATTTCGCTAATGCCGGCAGCGTGGTATATGTATGCGCGGCGCCGGCAGGAATGCGAATGCCCAAAGCTCCGATCTGAGCGCCGAAAGGAGTATCGAACTCGATGGTGCCGCGGATATTGGCTGTCGAAGGATATTTATCGGTCACCAGTGTGAACTGCGTGTGACCGTTCGCGTTCAGGGTAATTTTATCGGTGCCGATGGGGGCGCCGGTCGAATCGCGAATCGTCACCGGAATATTCACCGGTCCCGCCGATACCGCGTTCACCGCGATGCCGGTAGCCGTCCCGTTGGTGTTGTCGAAAGCGATAATGTAGCCGCTTGCATTGCGGCTTTCCAGCGGCACCACGGCCTCCTGGTTATTGTGGCGGAAGATCACAAAGCCGCTGATGTTTCCAGCCGTCGTGAGTTGCGCCGATCCAGTGAGAAGATTTACCGCCCCGCTACTCACGATCACCAGCGTCGCTCCGGCTGCCAGGTTTTGGGTGACCGAAGAAGCCACGGTGGGCGCGCCGCCGGGCTGCGGGAATGCCAACGGCAGCAACATCAGAGCACCGGTTTGATCGGCGAAGAAGCGGAGCGTGAATTGCGCCGCGCTGGTTCCCGTGTTGACCAGAACGAAGGTGGTTTGCCAGCCGTCGCCTCCCGACGCCAGGTGCGCGATGCTGCCGCCGCCGGTTCCGACGTTGGCCAGCGCCGGAATCGTGGTAAGCGCGTTATTGGGCGGCGTGAAGCGCAGGCCCAGCACGCTGATCTGGCCGCCTGCCGGTGTATCGAACTCGATGGTGCCGCGCCGATTCGCCGTGACCGAGAAGCCCGAAGCCGCATCGGAGAGAACGAACGAAACGTGACCGTTGCCTCCCAGTGCGATACTGGCTGACGGGGCGCTGATCACCACGCCGGTCTCGTCGCGGATGATTACGGGAATAACGGCGTTTGCCGCCGAAACATTCACCAAAGCCACACCCATAACCAGGCCGTTGGTGTTGTCGAAAGCCAGCAGGTAGGAGGGCGCATTGCGTGTTTCCAGCGGCACCACCGCTTCTTGCGTGGTCACAATCTGGTGGAAGATGGCGAAACCGTCCACCGCACCGGATGCAGACAATTGCGCGGAGCCCACCAACACCGGCGGCGTCTGCGCTCCCGCGGTGTCGACGATCAATGAGCTATTTGCAGCCAGCGTCCGGTCGATCGAAACGGCTTGCAGCGGAAGGGATACGCCGGCTGTCTGCGGAAAAGCCAGCGACACCGCCAGTGGACCGTTGCCCGAGGGATCCATCGCGTCGCCCAAAAAACTCAGCCGGGCGGTCGCCGGACTGTTGCCCTTGTCGACCAGCGTGAACGCCGTCGTCCAGTTTTCCTGGGCGGCCAGATGCGCCAGCGAGCCGATGAAATTCAGGCCGGGGATTAAAGCTGCCTCTTGCTCCACCTCGAAGGGAACGTCTGTGACTGACATGGCGGCGGTCCGGTCAGCGCCGGTATTCGCGAGAACCTGATAGCTCACCGACCCACTGCCGATGCCCGTGGTGGCGGTGGTAGCGATAACCCAGCTTGGAATGTCAAAAAGCGACCAGGCGCAGTTCGGCGCGGTGCTGATGTTGATGGTGGCAGTTCCTTCCGCCGCCCCAAACCCTTGTCCGTTGGGACTCAGTCCATAGGTACACAACGGGCTAGCGGAGGGGATTTGAAATTGAATCGAGAAGCCGCCGAAACTCACCGTGTCGTTGCTGGTCGGGGCCGCTCCCGTTGCCGTGAGGGTCGCTGTCAGGTTGCTTACCGCAGAGAAGCTGATTTGACCCGTCACGTTCCCCGTGACGCCTGGCGCCGAATAGGCGGGGCAATTCAACACCAACGGCGGGCCTGTCGCGGAAAGCGTCAAGCTGTAGGTTCCCGCGCCCGTGACGCCACACGTAATGCTCGCGCTCGCGCCGGTGATGGTGGGCTGCCCGCTAGGGGTCACAAAACTGAATGTTTCGTTAAGCGATTGGAGTGTGCCAATTCCAGGCCCCCTACGCTGTACCGCAGGCATTTCGGTTAGTTCAAATCCAGGATTCTGGGGATCGGCGATGAACGAAGCCGTGGGGGCGCCGCCTCCTCCTCCAAACAGATTCCCTGCCGGTGCATTGATCAACAGCAGCGTGCCGGCGATGGAGCACGGATATACGCTGGCTCCCGTCGTGCATGCCGAACTCGGCAAAATGTAGCCGATCTGCACCACATATCCTTCCGCGTCAAAAGTTCCGTTGGGGGAATTCAAAGGGCCACTGACCGTGGCCACGGGACCCCCGGGGTTGGGGAACGATACGCTATCCAGTGCGCCGCTGACTGCGGTGAACCCGACCATCTGAAGGTCCAAAAGGAGTGACCCCTGAGAAGGGCTATACAGAAACGGTGTTGTAAAGGAAATGACGATATCGAAGGGGCAAACTGCAGGGAACGTGCATCCCGGACTATTCAGCGTGACCGATCCCGAGTACACCAATGTGCTGTCCGGACCAATATTGTCCTGGAAATGGGTTGAAATCGGAGTCTTGCCGCCGATTGCATTCGGAAAGTTCGGGCTAGTTGAAAGATACAGGTTTAGAGTCGAGATCGTGGCGTTTACCGCTCCATTCCCAGGGAAAGCCCGAAACGCAATCTGATTAATCAGGATCGGATTGGACTGGAACTGATCAGACCCAATCACCTGCTGCTGACGGGTGCTCGAATTCGTTCCGCCCAGGAAACCGGGGAATGTGCCGGGCAGACTTGCTTGCGCATTTGGCGCGACTACAAACGTGTTAGCGGGTGCCGCAGCACACACAATGCCCAGAATTACAATCAACTTTGTCGCGGTCATGACGAAGCCCTTCGCAACTGGCGAATCGACGCCGGAGACCTATTTATATACTGGCCCTGCCGCGTACTGCAAGTCTCTCCGGCGCGATTGTTTCCAGTTGTTTGGCTGCTCTCCAGAAACTTAAGTCGGAACTCATGTAGTTGGAACGAGCTGCATACTCAGAGCGGCGGCTTGTTTGGCAACCCACTGGAGTTGTTGGTGGCGGTATTTGGTTTCATAGAATTGGATTCCTCGGTCCACGTACTCATGGCCGAACTTCAGCATCCGGTAGACCAGACGAGCGAGCACGTGCGCCATGGCAGTGATGGCTTTGGGTGCCCCGAGCTTGGAACGCAATCGGCGGAACTTGGCCCCCAAAGCGCTTTGACTTCGGAGCAGAGCCGAGGCCGCCAGCCGTAAAGCGGTAGAGGCGCGATTGACCACTTGCCGGGTGCCGCGCTTGAGCACTTTGCCACCGCTGATGCGGTTGTCCGGACATAAGCCTAGCCACGAGGCGAAGTGCTTCTCTGTCTTCCAGCGGCTCATGTCTACGCCGACCTCGGAAACGATGGCTTGGCCGGTCTGCACTTCGATACCGTCGATTTGTGTAAGATCCACACCAGTGATACGGTACAACTGACCGCGTAGATCAAAACCCGACTGATGCCTGCGCGCGTTCTTGCCTCGGCGCGGCTCCGGTATCGGGTCGCTCAGCGGGTCGATCTTGGCCTCCATGTTTCTCAGTTGCTCGTCAATGCGCTGATCGCAGCTATGGATTTTATTCTGATAGGTCTGGTAAAGATCCAGACTTTGCTCCAGCACGAATAGCAACTCCTGCCGCCATGTGCCTTCCAGACTTTGAGCAATCTCATGCCGGCTGGCGCGAATTCGACTGTGCTTGTGCATCGCCAGTTTCTCTGGGTCCCGCTCTCCCTTGACGATGTCTCGCAGAATGGCCATGCCGGTAGTGCCGCTGATATCGCTGATCACGTTGGCCAGCTGGATGTTCATCTCGGTCAGGGCCTTCTGCATATGCTGAATACAAGTCGCGGCTGCCGCCACTAGATTTTCCCGCTGTCGCAGGTAGCCGCGAAGCACGCGGATCTCCTCGGCTGGCCGGAATGAGTTGTTGAGCAGGCCAAAGGTATGCAGCTTCTGCAACCACTGGCATTCCTGCACGTCCGTCTTGCGCCCCGGCAGTGTTTTGGTGTGGCGCGCGTTCGCCACGTTCACTTCCAATCCGTAACTCTCCAATACGTCGTACAGTGCCGTCCAATAGACTCCGGTCGACTGCATGACTACCGTCTGGATTCGGCAGTCTTTCAGCCACCGCGCCATCCGATGCAGATCCGCCGTGAAACTGCCGAACTTCTGCACTGGGTTTGCGTCCCGGTCCGGTGGCACCGCCACGTAGTGCTCTGCACTCCCTACATCAATCCCCGCCGCATGCAGATTTAGCGGCGCGAGTCCTTGGGTTGCATCCGCTTTCGCGGCGGTCTTCTTTTCCTTGCTTCGCTGCTTCGCCATATCCTCGTCTCTCCAAGTGAAGTTAGACGGACTCGGCCCGGTCGCGAATCGGTTTACGAAACTCTCCAACGGGGTCGAGCCAACTGGCCGAAGCCAGCCGGCTGCCACCAGATCACTGATCGCCAGAAACCGGAGCCATACTCGGAAACGGGCACTACGGCGCCATATGTGCGTCGGCCTTAGCTGCCGAGCCGCGTCCTTGTCAGCATCTCACTCTCCACCCGTTTCTGGTACCACTGACAGCGCCCCGTTGTCCCCTGCTCGGAAGCTGCACGATCCCTGCCGGGTTGCTTACCGCCGGCGACCGCATCGAAGTGCAGTTCTACTACCTCCACACAGGCACCGCTTCCACCTTCAGCGCCGAGCTGCATTGGGGCGCCGCCACCATCCTGGCGCGAACTTCGGTAGCGTCGGAAACTGCGCTGGCCGGGCGTGTGGCTTTCGGGATTCTCACCACTACTCAATCCTGGAATGCGCAAAGTTGGGGCAACAGCTTCGCCTTGGCGAACGCCGTGGGCTCGGCCGCGGCGAATACTTCGCTGAGCTTGACCATCACTTTCCCCGCCCGTCTGGGAACGGCCACGGGCGACGTGATTTCCCTGAGCAACTTCACCGTGACTCGTTACCCTGCGCAGACCAACCCGTAGGGTGACGCTGCTCGTCCCCGGCCTAAGGCGAACACCTGACTTGATTACACCGAATGCCGGACGGCCTATTCCATAAGGGATTTTAGGATAGTCTCTCGGGTGATATTACCATTGTCCTTTCGGGCCGTCTCGCGCAAGATATGAAGTGTAGTTGAGCACGGCCGAGGGTACTCTTATGACTGCGAAATTCTACAAATTGATTTGCGGGCTACACAACGATTTGAGGGGCCAAGACTTAGTCGAATACGCTCTGATGGCCGGTTTTGTGGCCGTGGCTGGCGGAGCCGTCTTTCCGACGACGCTGATGCCGGGCGTGAGCACCATCTTCTCGAAAATCAACACCTTCACCGCGGCCGCCGCGAGTCAAGGAAGCTAGGGCTTAACCATCCGCGCGAAGGTTTAGGACAGGCCTATGGCCTGTCGGCGCTTTTTGTGGCAGGCCATGCGCCTGCCCTACCTTGCGAGTGCTATGCTGAGCGCAGCCCGTGATTGCCGTTTCCGCCGCACGAGAAATCTCCTTTCGCATCCTGGCCAAAGTCGACGCCGGCGGCTACGCTTCGGATCTGCTGCGCCATGAAACCGCCGCTCTGGATTCCCGCGACGCCGCTTTGGCCGAAACTCTGGTACTCGGCTGCCTGCGGTACCAAAGCCAGCTCGATTTCCTGATCGCCCATTTCGCCGGCCGCCCGCAGCCCAAGCTCGACCTGGAAGTCCGCATCGCCCTGCGCCTGGGAATCTTTCAGTTGCGCTATCTCGACCGCGTTCCGGCCCACGCCGCCGTCGCCGAAAGCGTCGAGCTGGTCAAGGGCGCCCGTAAGCGATCCGCCGCGGGATTTGTAAACGCCGTGCTGCGTAAAGTGAATCGCGCGCCGGTGGGCTGGCCGGATCGCGCCACCGAACTCTCCATCCCGGCGTGGATGCTGGAGCGCTGGGAGCTCCATTACGGACCAGCCGTCGCCCGCGGAATCGCCGAGGCCGCGCTCGCCGAGCCCGCCGTCTATATCAATCCGGTGACTGGCCGCCGGCAGGATATCGGTGCGCAATCCATCGTGCCCCTGCTCGAAATCGAGCCGGGGATGTCCGTGCTCGACCTCTGCGCGGCCCCCGGCAATAAGACCGCCCAGGCCATCGCCGCGGGAGGGCGCGTCACCGCCTGCGACCGCTACCTCCGCCGGCTGGCCGAAGTGCCCGCGGAAGCCGCACGTGTGGTTTTGGATGCCGCTGGACAGCTACCTTTCTCGACCCGGCTGGAAGCTGCCCGCTTCGACCGAATCCTGATCGACGCCCCGTGTTCCGGCACCGGCACCCTGGCGGGAAATCCTGAAATCAAATGGCGGCTGGAGCCGTCAGACCTCTCAGTGTTTCAGGCGCGGCAGCGTAGGATGATCGAGCAGGCGCTTCCGCATTTGCGCCGGGGCGGCCGGTTAGTCTACGCCACCTGCTCCCTGGAAGCGGAGGAAAATGAGGCGGTAGTCGAAGGTTTTCCGGTACTTGCAACTCATTCGCGGATTCCGGGGCGCGACCCCGGGGATGGCTTTTTCGCCGCCACAATCAAGCCAGGTTGACATGTGGGAGCCTTAGTACCGCCGTGAGGCCGCGTGATACCATGAATAAAGCTTTTTCGGCCCGGTGGTCAGCTTATGCGTGAGCTCATGTGTTAGCAATGTAAGTTTCGTCTCATGCCCGAAATTCTCCCATCCATTCTTTCCGCCGACTTCGCCCGTTTGGGCGAGCAGGTGGCCGCCCTCGAAAAGGCCGGCTGCCGCATGCTGCACGTCGACGTGATGGACGGACATTTCGTGCCCAATCTCACGATCGGGCCGCCGGTGGTGGCTTCGCTGCGTAAGGTGACTCGCCTGACGCTGGATGTCCACCTGATGATTACCGATCCCGACCGCTATGCGCCGCTGTTCATCGAAGCCGGCGCGGATCACATATCGGTTCACCAGGAAGCCTGCCCCCATCTGGACCGCACCTTGAAAATGATTCAGGGCCTGGGAGTGCGCGCGGGCGTGGTCCTTAACCCGGCAACGCCGCTGGCGACGCTCGATGAGGTCCTGGAGTTCGTCGATTTCGTGCTGATCATGAGCGTGAATCCGGGTTTCGGCGGGCAGAAGTTCATTCCGTATACGCTGGATAAGGTCCGGCAACTGGCGGCGCGGAAGCGCGAGAGAGGCTTGAAGTTCGCCATTGAAATCGATGGCGGCGTCACCCTGGGGAACGTGGGCGAAATCGTGAAGGCGGGCGTGGAGTGGGTCGTGGCCGGGTCGGCGATTTTTGGCGCAGGGAATCCGGCGGGGGCGTTCGTCGAGATGCAACATCTGGCCCACGCGGCCGGGATGGTGCACGTTTAGACCGGATTCGGTTATAGTCTTGAAGAACACGTGGGTAAGGAAGACAGCGATGAATTTCAACACCAAGAAAATCGGGATCGCGGCTCTGGCGGCGGTCATGCTTACCGGCGGCTGCGGGTTCCACCGCAAGAAGTACGAGAACCCCATCACCAAGGACACCGAACAGCCCGACAAGGTCCTGTTCGACAAATCCATCGCCGATATTGAAAAAGGGCGCTACGAAGTGGCCCGGCTTACGCTCAACACGCTGATCAATACTTACGATTCGAGCGAGTATCTCGCCAAGGCCAAGCTGGCCATCGCCGATAGCTGGATGCGGCAGAGCGGCGCTGAAGGCTTCGCGCAGGCGGAAGCCGAATATAAGGATTTCCAGTTGTTTTATCCCACCATGGAGGAAGCGCCGGAAGCCCAGTCCAAAATCTGCGAGATCCATATTCGCCAGATGGAGAAGGCCGACCGCGACCCCGGCAACGCCCTGCGCGCCGAGCAGGAATGCCGCGACCTGCTGACGAAATATCCCAACAGTAAATTCGCTCCCGCCACCGAACAGCGGTTGCGCGAGATCCAGGAAACGCTGGCGCAGGCCGAAATGGTGGCCGGCGACTATTACTACAACAAGGGCGCGCTGGCGGCGGCGACCAACCGTTTGACCGGCCTGGTGGGGCAGTACCCGCTCTACAGCCGCGCAGCCGAAGCCCTGTGGCTGGATGGCAACGCCTACTCCCGCCTGGGGACTCGTTTCCGCGCGAAGGCCGGCGACGCCTACACTCGCATCGTGCGCGATTATCCTCTCAGCCCGTACGCCGATCAGGCCAAGAAGAAACTGCAGGAATTGGAACTGCCGGTTCCGGAAGCCGATCCCGCCGCCGTGGCGCGCATGAAGTTCGAGGCGGCCAATCACGTGGAACCGAGCAAGCTCCATAAGCTCACCGACTTTATCCGGCGCAACCCGGATGTGAGCGATGCAGCCAAGAGCGGCACGCCCACCATGGATCCGCCCGTGCGCGAAATTCCGGTTACCGTGCCGGTCACCGCGGACGCCGGGGCGACCGGCTTCACGGGCGATGTGACGGTGGCGCCGGTCACCGGCAACTCCGCGCTCGATACCCAGCCCGACGCGCGCACCGCGGCGCCCGAAGCCAGCTGCCGCGCGGCGACGCTCGCGCCGAAGCAAAAATAGCCGCTCATGAGCGTGATCCTGCTGGCGGATGACAGCCCGCACGCGCAGCGCATGGGCCAGCGCATTCTGGCCGAAGAAGGCCACCAAGTCGAGTGCGTTGCGGACGGCGAAGCGGCGGCTTTGCGCCTGCCCGAAGTGGATGCGGATGTGGTGATCGCCGACGCGCACTTGCCCGGGCTCAGCGGCATCGAACTGTGCCGCTGCATTAAGTCCAGCAGCCGGTACGTGCGCGTGATCCTGACTGCGGGATCGCTCGAAGAGCTGGACGAGGCCGCAGCGAAGCGCGCCGGATGCGACGCCATACTGCGCAAACCGTTTGAAGCGTCGGTGATGACGGAGGCTCTGGCGCCACTGCTCGCGGCGGCCCGGCACGACCGGCAATTGATATCGATGGCGGCTGCCGCCAAGAGCAGCGCGCCTTCACCGGCGTGCGCCGCTGTGCGCCGGCTGTGGCGCCGGATGATATTCGCGCCGCCGTCGAGCGCGCCGTCGAACGGGAGCTGCCGCGGCTTCTCGACGAGCTTACGCAGAGAGTATTATTGGCCCTGGGCCACTAGATTCCGCCCCCGAGATCCCTTATGCCAGATAACAGTTTCGACATCGTATCGAAGATCGACTTGCCGGAAGTCAGTAACGCCGTGCAGCAGGCGGTCAAAGAGATCCAGCAGCGCTTCGATCTGAAAGACAGCCGCTCTTCGATTGAGCTGCGCGAGAAAGAGAACAAGATTCTGCTGGCCAGCTCCGACGAGTTCAAGCTCAAGGCGGTTACCGACGTCCTGCAAGCCAAGCTGGTCAAGCGCAGCGTGCCGCTCAAGGGGTTGAGCTACGGTGTCATCACTCCGGCCGGCGGGTCGACAGTGCGCCAGGAGATTACTTTGCAACAGGGCATTGCGATCGAGAAGGCGCGCGATATCGTGAAGACTATCAAGGACTCGAAGAAAAAGGCGCAGGCTTCGATCCAGGGCGATCTGGTGCGCGTGTCCGCCAAGGACCGCGATACGCTGCAGGAGATCATCGCCTTGCTGCGCGGACGCGATTTCGGCATCGACATGCAGTTCACAAATTTCCGGACGAATTAATCCGGACATGCCGCGCAAAATCGAGAGCCTGTTCCTCGCCGGTCCAGCCGGACGCCTGGAAGCCCTGCTCGAAGAACCCGACCAGACCGCAATCGGTATCGCACTGGTGTGCCATCCGCACCCGCAGCATGGCGGGACGATGCACAATAAAGTGGTCTACCGGGTGGCGAAGGGATTGCGGCGTTCCGGTCACGTGGTGATGCGCTTCAACTACCGCGGCGTCAACCTTAGTGAAGGGCAGTATGCGCACGGCGAAGGTGAACTCGACGACGCGCGCATTGCGCTGGATGTTCTCTTGAGCCGCTACCCGAAGTTGCCGCTCACCCTCGCGGGATTTTCGTTTGGATCCAGAATCGCACTGCGCATGGGCTGCGCGCCCGACGCTCTTACCCCGCGCCGCGTCATCGCCGTGGGCTTCCCGACGGTCTACAAAGATCGCAGCTTCCTCGAGGGCTGCACCGTGCCGCGGATTTTCATTCAGAGCACTCGCGACCAATACGGACCCGTGGATGAACTACGGCCGCTGGTCGAAGCGCTACCTGAACCCAAGCAGCTAATCTGGATCGACGCGCAAGACCACTTCTTCGCGGGAGCCTTGGAGCAACTGGAAGAATCGGTGATTCAGTTGGGCTGACGCGGGACTAGACGCCGGCCAGACGAAGCTCGCGCTGGAGGCGGCGCGTGGCGCGCTCGCTGATCAAATCGGCCACCTTGCCGAGCAGGCCGGGAATGTCCACCGGCTTGATAAACATGGAGTTCTCGCGGCGCGGAAGATTCGGCCGGACGTTTTCGTAGGTGGTCAGGAAAGCGGTAGCGGGCTTGTAGTCCATCATCTTCGCATGCGCCAGAACCTGCAATCCCGCTTGCGGCGACTCCAGGTGAAGATCGCTCAGCACCAGTTCGTATTCCGATTCTTCCAGCTTCTCAACGGCCTCGGCGGCGCTGGCGGCCGAGTTCACGCTATACCCAATGGTTTCGAGCACGGTTTTCAGCGTCAAACGCGATGCCGGATCGGCGTCAACCAGCAGAACGCGCGCAAGATCGTAATCGAAGCTACGTGGCAGATGGCTCATTTCTTTTATCCCGGAGCCTTAATCCGGGCCAGGAACAATCTCAGTTTAACCCCGAAAGCTCAATTTTGACCCGCAGATTTTAATGGGTAGTACCTATGAGGAAATATGCGCTTTAGAATCAGTAGATTCCATGAAAAACTCGGGCGAAGATCCGGTCCACGTGGACCAGATAACGGTCTACTGAAAAGGCCTGATGAATCTTTTCAATAGGCAGATAAGAAAGGACTTCTTTGTCTGACTCCACACTGGCCCGGAAATTGCCCTCAGTTTCCCAGGCGCGCATGGCGTGGGCTTGTATTACACGGTAAGCCTGTTCCCGCAACATGCCGGCCGCGGCGAGATCCAGCAACAACTGTCCGGAAAAAATCAGGCCGTGGGTGCTTTCGAGATTGTGGCGCATGCGCTCGGGATAGACTCGCATCCCGTCGATCAGCCAAATGGTTTTTGCCAGCAGGTAGTCGGTAAGAACGGCCGAATCGGCGAGGATCACGCGCTCGACAGAGGAGTGCGAGATGTCGCGCTCATGCCACAGAGCGATATCTTCTAGAGCCGGGTTCAGATTGCCGCGGACTACGCGGGCGAGCCCGCAGATCTGCTCGCAGGTCACCGGGTTGCGCTTGTGCGGCATGGCCGAAGAGCCTTTTTGCCCGGCACTGAACGGCTCTTCCACTTCGCGCACTTCGGTGCGCTGCAAATGGCGGATCTCGAGCGCAATCTTTTCGAGCGTGGCGGTCAGGATGGCGAGCGCCGCGATCCAGGCGGCATGGCGATCGCGCGCGATCACTTGCGAGGCGATGTCGGCGGCCTTCAATCCCAGACGCGCGCAGATTTTCTCTTCCGCTTCCGGGCCGATGTGGCCGAACGTGCCCACCGCGCCGGAGATTTTGCCCACGCGCAGATCTTCCGCCGCGCAAGTTGAGGCGTGCGAGATCGCGCTTCATCTCGTCATACCACAGCGCCAGCTTCAGGCCGAACGTGATCGGCTCGGCGTGCATGCCGTGGGTGCGGCCGATCTCGACGTATGCTTGAATTCGAACGCCCGGCGCTGGAGCGATTCGAGCAGCGATTCGCAATCCTTCTTGAGCACCGCCGAGGCTTGCTGGAGCACCAGCGCCTGCGCGGTATCGACCACGTCGTTCGAAGTCAATCCATAATGCAGCCAGCGCGAAGCGTCGGCATTGGCCGGCGGCCGCCATCTTCTCGGCGACGGCGGTGGTGAAGGCGATGACGTCGTGCTTCACCTCGCGTTCGATCTCGTGAATGCGCGCGACGTCGAAGGCGGCATGCTGGCGCAGCGCCCGCGCCGCTTCCGCGGGAACTTCGCCGGTTTCGGCCAGCGCTTCACTCGCCGCGAGTTCGACTGCAAGCCATTGCTCGAAGCGATTCTCGTCGCCAAAGATGCGGCCCATTTCGGGCCGGGTATATCGTGGGATCATTTCGCGTTTCGCCGGTATACAAGCATCAGTAGACAAAGCACTCGGCGGGTTGATCGGGCGCAGTCTTAGGCTCGGCAATCACCAGCCGCGTGAACAGACTGCGGCCGTCGAGCGCCTGCGCGGCCATCAGGCGCACGATTTCAGGATGATTATTGTGCGCGCTCAGATGGCCCAGGATCAGCGTCGAGGTGCGGGTGTCCAGCTCATCGCGGATGAAGTTGCAAGCCACGTCGTTCGACAGATGCCCGTTGCGCCCCATGATGCGCTGCTTCAGCGCCCACGGATAGGGGCCGACCTTCAGCATCTCGACATCGTGATTGGATTCGAGCAGCAAAGCGTCCGAGCCGCGCAGGTGGAAGCGAATCGAATCCGGCATGTAGCCGAGATCGGTGGCGATCGAGATCTTGACGCCTTCGGCGCGAAACGAGAAGCCCACCGGATCGGCCGCGTCGTGCGGAATGGTGAAGCTGGTGACATCGATATCGCCAACCTGAAACGAAGAGCCGGCCGCGAACAACTCCAGCTTAGGCGTGTAGTCTTCGCCCCACGGCGTGTCTTTCCCGAAAATAGCCGGCGCCGTCAGCCGCGACATGTAAATCGGGATGTCGAGCTTGCGGGCGATCACCTGCAGGCCGGCGATGTGATCGCTGTGTTCGTGCGTGATCAGGATCGCGGTCAGCGTGTCGGAGGCGACGCCGATGGCGCGCCAGGCGCTCGAAAGTTTCCTTGCGCGAGAGACCGGCGTCTATCAAGCAGGCGCGTGCGCTCGGTGGCAACGAAAGCGCAGTTGCCGGAGCTGGACGACGCAAGTACCGCGAGCTTAAAAATGACGGAGCCTCCTCCTCATTAGAAGCGGAAACGGTATTGCGGCGCAAGCGACGCGTTTCGATCCGGCTGCGGACCGCAATCTTGCAACACTCGGTAACAGTGGCAGCGCCCTTTGGCCTGGTACTTGCAGTTCAAGAGTCATGGCTAAGCAAGTTTCCTTAGCGCGTAATTGGTGTTCTGAATTAGTCGCCATCATCAACGTCACCCGCCGGGGTGTGACGGAATCCATTGCGGGCAACCTGGAGGAGATTGGCGAGCGCGGCGCTCTCGTGCTCACCGAATTTCCGCTTCCATTAGGAAGGAGAGTGCATATCGCTTGCCGGGAACATGTTCTGCGAGGAATCACCAAATCCTGCGAGTTCCATCGTGCGCTGGGATACTTCCTTGAAATCGAGTTAGCGCCGGCGTCGCGCTGGTCGCGCCGCTGGTTCTCGCCGCGGCATTTGCTGCTGAGACGGGAGTTTCGACTAAGGCTTTCCGCCTGGTGAGTACCTAAGGTTTCTGAGAAAGTTGTTCGCGTAGGCTTTACGCGAATGGTATTTTTTGCGCCTGCGCGGTCCAGCCCACTTTTCCAGCGCGTCACGCAAAGCGCACCGCGCGCCTGGGCGGCAGACGAGCGCCGAGGTGGCCGCGCAGATTCCGGCGCAGGTGCACTAATTTGCGCCAATCGGACTCAGCTACAATAACGACGATATGAAATTCGCCGTGATTGCCGACTACGATTCCGCCGACCCGCAACTTCCTGTGGTCCGGCCGGTGCACCGGGAGTATTTGACGAAACTGCGCGACACCGGGAAGCTGGTGATCTCCGGTCCACTCACCGATAGCGGCGGCGCGTTGATCGTGCTCGAAACAGAATCCAAGGAAGAGGCCGCCGCGATCGTGGACGCCGATCCGTTCGTGAAGTCCGGCGTCTTCAAGTCCTGGGTGATCCGGCCGTGGAATCCCATATTCGTGAACAAAGCCCTGTTGCCCGACTAACCTAATCGTGGCGGTGCGGATGGGTGTGCGGGTGCGAGTGCGTCACGCCCGAAGCGTGCCGGTGGCGATGGGCGTGAATCATGTTGGTGCGCGCGAGCAGCGCCTGGTCGCGCAGCAGCACCGCCGGCTCGCCTTCCGCCGCGACCTTTCCTTGGTAGAGCAGGACGCAGTGGTCGGCGATGTCCTCGACCAAGCCCGAGGTCGTGCGTGGCCGTGATCACGGTGCGCGCGCCGTCGCCCCAGGCGATCAGCATGTCGATGATCTGGCTCTCGCTGCGGGGATCGAGTCCGGCGGTCGGCTCGTCGAGCAGCAGGACCTTCGGGATCGAGCACCAGCACCGACGCCAGCGCCACGCGCTTCTTCTCGCCGCCCGATAAGCGGTGCGGCGGGCGGCTCCGCAGATGTCCGATCTCCATCCGGTCGAGCACGGCGGAGACCCGCTCGACGATCTGCTCCTTGGGCCAGCGCAGTTGCAGGGGCGCGAACGCCACTTCATCGAACACCGTCGGATTGAAGAGCTGGACTTCGGGATTCTGGAACACTAACCCCACGCGGCGGCGGAAGTCGAATGCGAAGGCGTCCTGGCCGAATGCGTCGGCGTTGAGCGCGCGGCCATGAAAGGAGACGGTGCCGGAGTCCGCGAAATGCAGGCCGTCGAGCAGGCGCAGCAGCGTCGATTTGCCGGAGCCGTTCGCGCCCAGCAGCGCGACGCGCTTGCCGGCTGGGATTGCCAGCGTGACGTCCGCAAGCGCCGCCACCGCGTCGTAACGGTAGGTAACGTGACTGACCTCAAAGACGTTCATTTGCGGGCGCCGTCATGCGGTTTCAGCGCCCCCACCACAGCGCGGCTGCGGCGAGAAATACGAATCCGGCGAGCCAGCACCAGTCGGCAGCGCGCGCGCGGAAATCGGGCAGCACGTGCACTTCGCCCCGGAAGCCGCGCGACTGCATGGCCAGGTGCACGTCGCTGCTGAGGTGGACGCTCTTGCTTAAGAGCACTCCGACGGCGGATGCGGCCAGGCGGCGGCTCTCGGCCGGGCTCAGCGAGCCCACGGTGCGGCTTCTGCGCGACTCGAACATGTCGAGTGCGGTGCGCAGGATCTCGAACACGTAGCGGTAAGTCATGCCCAGGATCGCCACCAGCACCGTGGGGCACTTCAAGACTCGCAGCGACTTCAGCACCCAGGGCCAGGGCGTTGTGAGCACCAGCAGAGCGGATAGAGTTGCGGCAGTCTCCGCGCGCGATAAGCAGGTATGCCGCGCTGCGCAACGCCCTGCGGAGCGAATACGATCGCGGGCAGCGCGATGGCTCCGGTGAAGAACAGCACGGGAGTCCAGACCCAGCTCGCGAGCTTGCCGATGCCGATGCGGGACGCGAGTGCCAGCGCCAGCGCGAACGCGAACAGCGCACCGATGGCCACGCAGTTGACGCGATGCGGCCACCACAATCACCAGCAGAATCAGGCCTACAACTTTTACGCGCGGATCGACGCGCTGCAGCAGGCCTGCGGATTCGGCCGAGTGTTCGGCGGCGGACGCGTATTCTGAGGCGCGCAGCAGGCTCGCCAGAGTCGCTTCGATGAAGCTGTGGCTGCGGCGGCGCAGGAGCGCTCCAGCCAGCAGCGCGATGACGATGATGAGCCGCGATCCCGACCATCGCCGAGAGCATGTAGCCCAGCGCGGAGTTTTTGAGGAACGGCGGAGCGTAGCGCGAAAATGGAGCGGTCCACAGCGGGGCCAACCGTTCGAGTCCGGCCGGTGGCTGCGATGGCGGCGCTTGTCCGGCAGACGCGTACGCGATCTGCTGCCTGGTCTCGCGGATGCAGGAAATCGCTCACCGACCATTCGCCCCACGCCGATCCGGCCGCGAGAATGCCCAGCGGCGTGAGGATCGCCAGCACGGCGAGCGCGATCCACAAAGGCTTGGTTGCAGCCCAACCGCTCTCTCCGTGCGTCTGCGCGCCGGGCGCCGTAGCGCGCAGCAAGTTCGGTTCCATGCGCTGCAGATAGGCGACCACGCCGCCGGAGACCACCATCTCCGCCAGCCCCGCTACCGTGAGATGTCCCGCCATCATGGCCGGGATGGCGATGCACAGTGGATACGGAGCGTAGAGCGCGGCGCCCGTGGCATCGCGATAAAGCAGCGGCTGGATCCCGAATTCCACGGCAGCAGCCAGCGCACTCAGGTTGATCGCGATATATCCCGCGATGGCGCCGGCCATCACGCGGCGCGGCGATTCAATGGGCGCGCGGCCCGCCAGCAGACGATAGATGCCATACGCCGACAGCGAGCCGAGGATCGCCATGTTGAAACAATTCGCGCCGATCGCGGTGATGCCGCCATCGCCGAAAAGCACCGCTTGGATGACGAGCGCGATCGAAATCGCAAGGATGGAGGCCCACGGACCCAGCACAATCGCCGCGATGCCCACGCCCACCGCGTGCCCGGTGGTGCCGCCCGGCAGCGGCAGGTTGAACATCATGATGATGAACGAAAACGCGGCGAATACCGAGAGCAGCGGCACCATGTGGGTGTTGAGCCCGCGCTTCATGCGGCGCAGCGACACCCACCAGAACGGCGCGGAACCGGTGTAGAGTGTCGCGCAAGTGGCCGGGCTGAGATAACCGTCGGGAATGTGCATGGCGTCTGGCGCGGTAACTCTTAACACCTTAGGATACGCGCTGGATGCTCGCTAAAACAGAAAGGGCGGAAGACTGGTCTTCACCAGTTCCCGCCCAATCCGAAAAACTAACTTTGCTTAGACTTTGGCTTCGGCCTTCAGCTTCTCGCGCTGCTCTTTCAGGATCGCCCTGCGGCTCAGCTTGATCTTGTTGCCTTCGAGCGCCAGCACCTTCACCAGGATCTGGTCGCCCTCATTCAGCTCATCGCGCACTTCCTTGATGCGGTTCTCCGCGATCTCGGAGATATGCAGCAGCCCGTCGGTGCCGGGGAAGATCTCGACGAACGCGCCGAAATCGACGATGCGCACCACTTTGCCCAGATAGGTCTTGCCCACTTCGGCCACCGCGCAAATGTCGGTGATCATCTGGATGCAGCGGTCGGCCGCGGTGCCGTCCGAAGAGAAGATCTTCACGCTGCCATCGTCCTCGACGTCGATCTTGCAGCCGGTCTGCTCGACGATGCTGCGGATCATCTTGCCGCCGGGTCCGATCAGCTCGCGAATCTTGTCGGTCGGAATCTTCATCGTGAAGATGCGCGGCGCGTACGGCGACATGGTGTCGCGCGGCTTGTCGATGGTCTTCACCATGATCTCGAGGATGTGCAAACGCGCCTTGCGCGCCTGCTCCAGCGCTTCTTTCAGGATGGCGTGCGTGACGTTCGGCACCTTGATATCCATCTGCAGCGCCGTGATGCCTTCTTTGGTGCCGGCGACTTTGAAATCCATGTCGCCGTAATGATCTTCGGCGCCCGCGATGTCGGTGAGCACGGCGTAATCCTTGCCCTCCATCACCAGGCCCATGGCGATGCCCGCCACCGGAGCCGCAATCGGCACACCCGCGTCCATCAGCGACAGCGTCGCGCCGCACACCGAAGCCATCGAGCTCGAACCGTTCGATTCCAGAATGTCGCTCACGATGCGCATGGTGTAAGGGAAGGCCGCGTCGTCGGGAACCACCGCCGCGATGGCGCGTTCCGCCAGCGCGCCGTGGCCGATTTCACGCCGGCCCGCGCCGCGCATGAAGCCCACTTCGCCCACGCTGAACGGCGGGAAATTGTAGTGCAGCATGAAGCGCTTCGACGATTCCGAGGCATCCAGCAGCTCGATGCGCTGCTCGTCGTCCTTGGTGCCGAGCGTCGCCGTCACCAGCGCCTGCGTTTCGCCGCGCGTGAACAGCGACGACCCGTGAGTGCGCGGCAGCACGCCGACTTCGCACTCGATCTTGCGGACCTGATCGAACTTGCGGCCATCCGGACGGCGCTTGGCCTTCAGCATCTCGTCGCGGAAGATGCGCTCCTTCAGCGCGTCGAACAGCTTCTTGCCTTCGGCCTTCTGCTCTTCCGGCAGCGCGCTCGATGGCCTTCTTCTTGGCCGCGTCGATGCGCGAGTAGCTTTCGAGCTTCTCGTACTTCTCGGTGTTCATCGCGTCCTTCAGTTCCACGCGAACCGCGGCCGCGATCTGATCGTACAGCGCCTTGTTGACTTCCGGCGCCGTGTACTCTTTCTTCGTCTTGCCGCACTTCTTCACCAGCGCGCGAATGCCCGCCGCGATCTTCTTGCAGCAATCGTGGCCGAACTCGATGGCGGCCAGCACTTCGGCCTCGCTCAGCCTGCTGCGCGCCGGATTCCACCATCACGATGCCTTCTTCGGTGCCCGCGACGACGATGTTGACCTTGCGACGCCTTGGTTTCTTCGTAGGTGGGATTCGCGACCAGCTTGCCATCGACCATGCCGACGCGAACGCCGCCCAGCACGTGATGGAACGGAATATCGGAAATCGCGAGCGACGCGCCCGCGCCGACAATGGCCAGCGTCGAGGGATCGCGCACCGGATCGGCCGACAGCACCATGCCGATCACTTGCGTCTCATGCGAATAGCCTTCGGGGAACAGCGGCCGGATCGGCCGGTCAATCAGGCGGCTGGTGAGAATTTCTTTCTCGGTGGGCCGGCCTTCGCGCTTAATGAAGCCGCCGGGAAAACGCCCGGCGGAGTAAGTGTACTCGCGGTAGTCCACGGTCAGCGGGAAAAAATTGGCGTTCGGCCTTGGGCTCGGGCGCCGTACAGGCGGTCACCAGGACCACCGACTCTCCGGAGCGGACGATCACCGCCCCATTGGCCTGTTTGGCCATCTTTCCGGTTTCAAGGGTCAGAACCCGGCCACTGCCGAGGTCGACTTCAACGGAATGCAACATGTTTGACAACGTCCTTTAATCAAGACCAGCCCGGACTGCGCGTCGGCGTGTCCGTCGGCCTGCTTTGATTAAGAGGAGACTGGAGGGTTCTCCGGGGGTGGCCGGCACCATTGCCGGTTCTCGAGAATCGCTTCCGATGATCCGGACCGTTAGCGGCGGATGCCCAGACTCGTAATCAGAGTCTTATAGCGTTCCGGGCTGCGGCTGCGCAGGTAATCCAATAACCGCCGGCGGCGGGCCACCATCTGCAGCAGACCTCTGCGCGAATGGTGATCTTTTTTGTGCGATCTTGAAATGCTCCGTCAATTCCGACAATACGCCGGCTCAGGATTGCCACCTGCACCTCTGGCGACCCGGTGTCCGTTTTGTGGACCCGGAACTTCGAAATACGTTGGTTTTTGCTTCGCCCGCCAGTGCCATTCGAGAATCGATACTCCTCGTCTATTCTTAATCGTTTTGTTTCAGTAAATAGGATAGCACAGCCGCTAGTTAGTCTCGCTTCCGGTCATGCCAACGCGAATATGATGGTTGAGTGCCGGATTATGTAACGGTTTACCAGATTACCAGGCAGCCTTCCCTCGTGCCTGACTGGTTATTATCTTTCGCAGGTCTGGTGCCGCTCATCGTTGGATCTGTCCTAGTCTTCGGAAAATATCGCTTGGGATGGCGCCGGCCCAGTTGGCTGGTGCCGATATTTTTCGGCTTCCTTGGGATCGTATTGTTTTACATTGCGGGCCCTCTCGCCACCGACATTACACGCATGAATTCCGAGGCACTGGCCTCGTTCGAAAACGGCCATTATTCCATGGTCGAAGGCATCGTCACGGACTTTCACCCAATGCCTTACGAGGGGCACGACGAACCATGGTAACGGCCGCAGCCATGTTATGCATCGTCGGCTCGATGACCGCATTTCAATTATGGAGGATCGAGAGACGCGATGCGATGAAGAACTAGCGGCGTCGCGGATGTCCCACGATCAATGAAGCAGGCCATCGCGCTCCAGCAACCTACTTCACTGACTCAATTAACTGAATCTCCTGCTTTAGCAGTGTGTTCACCATCTCGCCAAGCGGTTATACCCTTCTCGGCCGCGCGTTCTGTCAAATAGTTCTGAACGTCGGCGCTCAGATAGATGGGTAAGCGGAATTCGGCGTTGGGCTGGAAAAACTTGCCACGTTCGCCCTTGCTGAAGTCATACTCAGGTTTCATACGTTGCGCTTCATTTTAGCTTGAAAAGGCATACGTCGCGGAAAAGGGCGCAGCGTTTACGACTCGCGACATATCGCGGGTCAAGCTGGCGACGGTCTGATGCTTATGCCAGAATTTAGGTATGAAGCGTCCCTTTGCGGCAAGCGTTTGGCGAGAAGGCGATTGGTACGTGGCTCAATGCCTTGAGCTGGATGTCGCAAGCCAAGGTGAAACGGAGGCAGAAGCATTGTCCAATCTCAAGGAAGCTCTTGAGCTCTATTTCGATCCTCCACAAGCGACCCGCCCACCGCAGGTCCGGTTGATCGAGGTTGAGGTTGGGGCGGCTTAAGCCCGAGCCTTTCCGTGAAGTGAAGCGTCGCTGCATGCTGCAGGCTTTGTAGAAGCCAGTCAGAAGGGCAGCCACGTGAAATTTATCCGGCAATCGGAGTCGGTCGTGGATACGGTGATTGTGCCCAGGAAACATGAGATTCCCGTAGGGACGCTGCGAAGCATCCTCAATCAAGCTCATCTTGAAGTTGAGGAATGGGAATCGCTCTGACTGGGGATGCACGCTAAGGGAAGGCCGCCATCTGTCCGGCGCCTCCTTACGTCAGTGCATTCTCATCGGAGCCATAGTCCCGTCGGACCATTTGTCGGCCAATACGAACAAAATCGTCACCCGCTCTTCAGGGTCGTTCGCGGCCATCACCGGAGAGTCCGGCCGATCGGCCCCCCAACTCTTCGTCGCGTCGCCCGCGGCGAAGAACATCACATGCGGGTGCCAGCTCGTATCGTTGTCGCCGAGATACTGCTGCTTCGACATCATGTAGGCCATCGCTCCCGGTTCCAGCGGCGGCAGTTCTTTACGGTCCAGCGCGGATGTGGTTGCTTTGAATATCTCCGTCTTCGACTTGCCTCCCAGCACCAGTTTGGTCTTCATGAGGTAAATCTGCAAAAACGTCCTGGCTGCCTGCGGATTGAAGCAATGGGGAGCGCGCATTTTCTGGTTCCAGAACTCCGCGTCGCCGGTGGCCTTCCCCCATGCTCGCTCGACGATACCGACGAAACCGTTATTGCCCTTCACCGCGGTCGCATAGCCGTCCCGCCGCAGCACCATCACCTCGGCGTCGCCCGAGATGGACGTTGGAGCAGCGCTGTGGGCCAGCGCAATCTCCGCGCTCTCCGGCATCAAATATTGTGCGAGAGGAGCCATGGCCGGATACCGGGCCTTCGCCGCCTGCGCGTAGCAGTTCAGGGAAGGGAAAGCGGCCTGTAAAAAGAACGCTGAAGCGATGAGCTTGATACGCGTCTTCCGCATAAGATTCTCCGATAGAGCCATAGTGTCATATTTTGAAACACTCTCTAAGACGGCACAGATTCAGTAACCCTACCTATGTCATCTCGACCGAAGTAGAGGGGAAATGAGCGTGTCGTATGGCGCTGCCAGTTCGATGAGCGAATTATCGCGGATGCGCTCACTGAGCAGAGTTCTGACTTTAGATGGACTACCCGGGCATTGAAGGAAGAGTCGTGGCTAAGGGAACGCCGTCCCGCATGGGCGGTGCGATCCGTCATCATTCCACGAGAGCGCAACATCGTTCTATTTCCAGAACATAGGGAGTTTCGGGCGAGCATCGTCAATGTTGAACATTTTTCATTCGATCGAGACTTGTCGATCGTGTGACGATTCAATAGCGATACTGAAGTCCCGTCCATCCGCGATCTTGGGTTCGCCGACATGTGGGCCGGCCGCGATGACATCACGGACGGCCCGAGTTACGTGAACCATCTTCGCGACAGTCGGCGGGGATAAGGCGCTATTTCAGACTCGCTCTCTCAAAAAGCCCATCCGAGCTGCACTTGGTAGGTTCGCGGCTCCACCCAATGCGTCCCGCTAAACGGCGACAAGAAGTTATACAGCGCCTCTTTGTTCGTCAGATTCGACACCGTCAAACGCAGGATGGTGCGCACGTGCTCCGACCGAAACAGATTGTCCGTTCCCACGCTCACGTTGAAGATGTTCCGGGATTTGGTGCGGGGCGGATTGCGGTCGGGGTTCTCGGCCCCGGGCGCCAGGATATTGATCCGCGTTGCGCCGTAGACGGGCGAAGTGCACGTGGCGATTCGGTTCGAGAGCGTGGCCCGCTCATCTCCGCAGTAAAGACCGATGGCCGATTGCTGGTCGGCCGTCAGCGCCAGCGCGTCCGCTAGATCATTCACCGCGCCCACCACCAGGCCGCTGTCATAGCGCCAGATGAAGTCGGTGCTCCACGCATTCTTCGCCCTTTGATAATGGACGTTCACATTCTGCTGATAAACCTGATCGTGATCCTGGCGGTAAGCGCCCACCGTAAGGTTGGAGTTAAAAATGATGCCGCCGTTTTCCGGGCCGAAGAACCTGGCGTTGGCGTGGCCCATGGTGGCGTAGACGCGCAGGCCATGAATATCGATACTGCTGATGCGGGCCGAGACGCCGTCGAGTTTCGATTGCTTCCAGCCAATCGGAAATGTAATCGGCGTGCTGAAGAGCGCATCGAAATCGAATGCATTGCGGGTATATTTGCGGAAATAGCTGACGTCGACCAGCACCCATTTGCCCAGGCTCTGCTGAATGCCGGCATCGTACTGGTTGCGGCTGCCGAGGGCGATGGGTTCCTGTTGCGCCGTTCCCTTAAATAGATTGCTCGCTAGGCCGCCGGAACCTGTGGAACTCGAAACAACTAGGTTTTCATTCGTGGGCGTTTCAATGGTGTGAGTGTAGCCGCCGCGGATGACGGTTTTGGTCGGCTTGATCAAGTAGGAGAAGCCCCCGCGTGGCTGCAAGCCGTTTCCGTCCGTGAGTCCATCGTAGTTATCGAACCGCAATCCGAAGTTCAGGGTTAGATCGCCGAGCGTGATGGAATCCTGCCCAAAAAACGCCACCTGATTGATATTGGCCTTTCCGCGAAACACATAAAGCTGGCCTCCTCGGGTCAAATCGTATGGAAGCAGACTGCTCAAGAAGCCAGGATTTGGAGGGAGACCCAGCGCGCCGCATTGCGACGGATCGGTTAACTCCGCCGGCAAAACGCCGCCGTTCGCGCAGGGAGAATTGTAGGCGGGATCGGTGATCCCCAGGCTGAAGCTCTCATCCAGCCGCGTTTGGGTCGCCTGCAGGCCGGCCTTCCAGTTGTGCCGTCCCCGCACACCCGATAAATCCGCATGGACGCCGAAATTCGTGAGGAAGCGGCCCTGCGCCAAGGTCGCCGGGGAATCGTCCAATGGATCGCGGCTCGGATAGTAATCCACCTGATCGCGCCGGAAGAACGCATTGACGCTGAGCAGAGTGTGGGCAGCGATACTGCGCTGATATCCGGGTGCGACGTTGAATGAGACGACTTTCTGCCGCTGATCTTGGAAACGTTGGTCGTAGGTGTTCGGCACCTGCATCCAATTGCGCGCGGCCATCAGGTTCAGATGCAGGGCATCCCTGCCGTTGGGTTGAAAGTCCAGGTGATCGAAGAAGGTCCCGGTGTTCCCGATGTCGTGCATGGGCCAGAATTCGGGTGTATCCAGAAACCGTCCGCTGCGCTCCGAGTTCATCGCAATAAAGTTACCCCAGCGCGGCCCACCCAAACTAAGGGTGGCCTCTTCCCCGATCGTGCCGAAAGAGCCGTAGTTTGTGAGGAAGCTCCCAGACGGCTTCTGGCCCAGCCCGGAGCGGGTCATGGCATTGATCACCAGGCTGGTCTTGTCTCCGTACTCAGCCGGGGGCGAGCCGGAGACCACTTCCATTGATTGGATGGCATTCGCCGGGATCGAGGTTGAAAACACCTTATTGCGCTGATCGGAAATCGGCTGTCCGTCGATCACGTAGGTCACTTGGGCATGATCTCCCAGCGGGTGAAAAAATCCGTTGGAATCGGCGGCCACGCCCGGCGTGGTGTAAATGATGGCGTCGTTCAATCCGGAATCGGGAGACGTGGCTGGCAACGCCGCGAGCAACTGGCGATCGACAGTATCGCTGGCGGTAACCTTATTTTCGACCAGATTCTCCCCGGCGGCCTCAACCGTCACGCTGGTCTGCTGTCCCGCAACCTCCAGCTGAATATTCAGAATGATGGGGACGGCGCTCCGTATCGCGAGGTCTCTGGTTTGCGTCTGGAAACCGCTGAGCGACACGACCAGCCGATAGGTGTTGGGCGCAATATTGTTGATCAGGAAAGCGCCATCCGCTCCGGTTTGCGTGCGCAGGGAAAACCCGGATACGGGATTGGACAACTCGATCGTGACAGATGGCACCGGCGCACCGGTTGCGTCTTTCACCGTGCCTTTGAGCGTGCCGGCACCCAGAGATTGAGCCGATACGGCCGGATGGAGCGCGATCAAACAAAGCAGCGCGCAAGCACGCGCCGGAAGCAGCCTCGCGACGGGGCCTTCCGTGTTAACCATAGCTAACACTATACTACTAAGCGAGGCTAATGCAACTGCCAGCGGCTGTCAACTTTGCTGGTACGCCTGCTCTAAACCGGCGATGTCAATCTTCTTCATCTGAAGCATCGCCTTCATCACTCGCTGCGATCGCGCTGGATCTTTGTCGCGCAGCATTTCGACCAGCGCCGTGGGCACGATCTGCCACGACACGCCATACTTATCCACCAGCCAGCCGCATTGGATTTCCTTTCCGCCGGCGGTGAGCTTTTCCCAATAGTGGTCCACTTCCTGCTGACCTTCGCAGTTGACGACAAACGAGATTGCCGGGTTGAATTGGTACTGCGGGCCGCCGTTCAGCGCCACGAACTTTTGTCCGTCGAGATCGAACGCGATCGTCATCACGCTCTCTTTGGGGCCGGGTCCGGCGTCTCCATAGCGGGTCACGGTCTCGATTTTCGAGTTCTTGAAAATGGAAGTGTAGAACGTGGCGGCCTCTTCCGCTTGGTGATCGAACCACAGGAAGGGCGTGATTTTTTGAGTCGGCTTAGACATATGACTCCAATATAGGAGTTGACAAACGGAATTCAAGTAATCCCTGGCCGCAGCACCGGCGCGCAGGACCCCCCTTGACGTGATATGCTGTTCTGGCTTGAATGCCGCCGCGAATTGCATTCCCGCGTATCTGCATCGCGCTGGGATTTCCCGACGCCGAGACACTCCTGGCGCACGCGCGCAGCGAATACGAGGCGGGCGAGCGCTTCTTTGAGTTCCGCCTGGATTACCTCGCGAAACCTGAGCAGGGCGTCGCCGCCATCCGCAAATTTCTGGCGCGCCATGCCGATTGCGTCATTCTGGCTACCTGCCGCCGCCATCAGAATGCCGGACGCTTCAACGGCAGCATCGAAGAGCAGTTGCGGGTGCTCGAAGCCGCCATCGCCGCCGGGGCCAAAGCGATCGACCTGGAGATCGAAAGCGCCGAGGGTTGCCGCCCGCGCCTGGAAGGCCTGCGCTCGCGAGCCTATCTGCTGCTCTCTTACCATAACTATGGAGGCACTCCGCCCACCGACGCCATCATGCGCCGCATGCAGCGCATTGCCGCCGACGGTTATAAAATCGTCACGACCGCCAAGAAGCCTTCCGATAACTACAAAGTGTTGGAACTCGCGCGCGCCTATCCCAAGGTCGATACCGTGCTGCTGGCGATGGGTGAGACCGGCTTCCCCACTCGCGTTTTGTCGCCCGGGTTCGGCGGGATCTACACCTACGCCGCGCCGAATACGGCAGCGGGAACCGCCACCGGGCAGGTGTCAGCCAGCCAGTTGCGGAATCTGTATCGCGTGGAGAAGATCTCGCGCAACGCCAAAATTTATGGCGTGATTGCCGACCCGGTGCGCCATTCGATCTCGCCCGCCGTGCACAACCGCGCGTTTCAGGCGCGGCGCGTGGATGCGGTGTATCTGCCGTTCCTGGTGCACCCGGTGCAGCTCAAGGATTTCTTCCACCTGGCCGCGAAGCTGCCGCTCTCCGGTTTCAGCGTCACCCTTCCGCACAAACAGAAAATCATCCGCTATCTGGACGTGGTGGAACCGCTCGCGCGGCGGATCGGCGCGGTGAACACGGTGTGGCGCAAGTCCGGCAAATGGCGCGGGACTAATACGGACGCCGATGGCGTCACCCGGCCGCTGGCCAAGCGTTTACGGCTGGGCAAAGCCACGGCGTTGATCGCCGGCAATGGCGGAGCGGCTCGCGGCGCAGTGTATGCACTGGCGGAGGCCGGCGCGAAGCTCGCCATCACCGGGCGGAATCTAGATCGCGTGCGGGTGCTGGCGCGCGCGGTGGGAGCCGAACTGCTCACGCGCGAACAAGCCGATGCGCGCATGTTCGATGTGCTGGTACATGCCACGCCGCTGGGGATGAGTCCGCGCTCCGGCGAATGTTTCTTCAACGGCCGCATCCCGGCGAAGCTGGTCTTCGACATGGTCTACAACCCGCTCGAGACCCTGCTGCTGCGCAAGGCCAAGAGCCAGGGCGCCGAATGCATCAGCGGTCTGGAGATGTTTATCGAACAGGCCGTGCGCCAGTTCGAGATCTTCACCGACGATAGCGCGCCGCGGGCCGTGATGGAGCGAGCCGCGCTCGAAGCGCTGTCGCAGATGCTCGAACAGAATCACGCGAAGACGGCCAACTCGGCCGTGAGGTAATCGCAATGCAATCGAAATCGATCTTGACGGCGCTCGCGATCATCGCTGTGCGCGGCGACGCTTTTGGCTCAGCCCCAGCCGCCTCCCGCGCCGTGGCGAGGGGCCGGTGCGGCGCCCTGCGTCAGCTCCGACGGCGGCATTTACAAGTGCGCGCCCGCTCCGCGCGTGATGGCCGTCCGCGCCGGACGTTTGTTCGACAGCAAGACCGGCCAGATGCTGACGCGCCAGGTGGTGCTGCTCTCGGGAGACCGCATTACCGAAGTCGGCGCCGAGGGCCAAGTGAAGATCCCGGCGGGAGCCGAAGTGATCGATCTGCGCCAGGCTACCGTTTTGCCCGGCTTGATCGACGCGCATACCCATATGTTCAATGCGCGGAAACCCGATGGCACCACGGAAACCGCGATGCTGCTGGCGGTCCAGAACGTGCAAAACGACCTGCGCGCGGGCTTCACCGCAGCGCGCGATATGAGCACGCACGGCAACGGTTACGGCGACATCGCCATCCGCGATGCCATTAATCGCGGCGTGATCGACGGCCCGCGCTATCAGGTATCGACGCTGGGCATCGTGTGGGGCGACAAGCCTGCCGACCCGGTCGAAACCCGACAACCCGCTCGCCAGCACCGTGGTTCGATCGGTCGAAGACGCGCGCGCCGCCGTGCGCACGCAGATCCAACACGGCGCGGATTGGATCAAGCTCTTCCCGGCGGGTGCTTACTCCTTCACGCCCGGCGGCAAGGACCAATACGTGGTGACGTATCCGCTGCCGGTATTGCGCGCGCTGGTTGACGAAACGCATCGGCTGGGCAAGAAGGTTGGCTGCCACGTCTACGGCGGCGAGGGGGAAAAGAACGCTATCGTCGCGGGATGCGACACCATCGAGCACGGCTTCGGACTCGATCAGGCGCAAATAAATATGATGGCCGCGAAGGGCCTTTACTACGACCCGACCGGCAGTTCGCTACACGGAGCCGTACATGGACGACAACGACGCCAAGAGCACCGGCAGCAAGTATCGCATCATTCCGATTTTTGAGAAAGCGGCGTCGATGGCGGCCGCGACTAAAGGCATTAAGGTGATGATGGGCAGCGGAGTCGATGGCTCCACGTTCGCGCATGGCACGCAGGCGCTCGAATTCGAGTGGCTGGTGAAACGCGCGGGCCTGACGCCGGTGCGCGCTATCCAGGCCGGAACCACCATCAACGCCGAAGCGCTGGGATGGCAGGACCAGATCGGATCGATCGACAAAGGGAAATATGCCGACCTGATCGCGGTCTCAGGCGACCCGCTCGCCGACATCACCGAGCTGCAACGCGTCAAGTTTGTGATGAAGGGCGGCAAGGTGATCAAGAACGAGATGACGCCAGGCGGGCCTAAATAGCGCCATAATGGCGGTATGAAAGCTCCTCGGTTGACTCGGCGTTCCTTGGCCAGGTATTTGGCAGTGCCGGCGTTGATTGGCGTGAATGCCCAGGCGCAGACCCCCGCTCCGACTCCGGCGACCAATCGGGTTCAAGACGCCTCGCGCGCACTGGCCGCCGTCAAGCTGCCGCGCACCACCGAGCCGGCGACGCGCTTCGAGGCCTAGCGTCATGGCGCGAAGACTCTCCCGGGCGACGTTTTCTTTGCCAGCATCAGCGAGCTCTCAGCCGGTCTTCGCGCCAAGGAATATTCGGCGGTTGAACTGACGCGCGCTTTCTGTGACCGCCTGGAGAAAATCGGCGCGGCCCACAACGCCCTGGCGCTTTCGCTGCGCCACAGCGCTCTCAAGAAAGCCAAGGACGTCGACGGCGATCTGAAGCGTGACCGCACGCGCGGCCCGCTGCAAGGCATTCCCTACGGCGCGAAGGATCTGCTGGCCGTGAAGGGGCAGCCCACCGAATGGGGCTCGCGCGCTTTCGCCGGGCAGAAGTTCGACGAAGACGCGTTCGTGATCAAGAAACTCGATGCCGCGGGAGCGATTCTGATCGGCAAACTCGCGATGGTCGAACTAGCGGGAGGCGTGGGCTACCGTACGGCGGCGGCTTCATCCACCGGCGCTGCGCAGAATCCGTGGGATCGCACGCGCTGGGCCGGCGGATCGTCGAGCGGCGCAGGCGTCGCCACCGCGGCGGGACTTAGTGACGTTCGCGCTGGGCTCTGAAACTTCGGGCTCCATCATTACGCCAAGCGCCTTCTGCGGCGTGACCGGGCTGCGGCCTACTTATGGGCTGGTGAGCCGCCGCGGCGCCATGTCGCTCGCCTGGACCCTGGATAAAATCGGACCCATGTGCCGCTCCGCCGAAGATTGCGGCCTGGTGCTGCACGTCATCGCCGGGCGCCGATGCGGAGGACCCGGGTTCGGCGCGCAAAGGCTTCGCCTACGTGCCGCAGTTCGACCGCAAGATGACCGACTTCACCATCGGCTACGCGCCCATCGATTTCGAGCGCGCCGCGCCCGAAGCGCAAGCCGCGTTCCAGGCCGCGCTGGGCGTGATGAAGGGCCTGGGCGCGAAGTTCAAGGAAGTGGAGATTCCCGACTTCCCCTACGGCGCGCTGGTCGAGACCGTGATCGGCGCGGAAGCCGCCTCGATCTTCGAGGACTTCATTCGCAGCCCAAAGATCGATCAGATGGCGGACCCGTCGCAGGCGGCGACCTTGAAGGCGGCGCTCGACATCTCCGCCGTCGATTATTTGAAGGCCATGCGCATCCGCTCGCTGGTGCGCTCCGCGTTCCGCGAAATGTTTTACGACATAGATATGTTGCTGGCGCCTTCGCGCATGACTCCCGCGCCGCGCATCGCCGATGGCACAGATGGAGGTGGCGGCGGTAAGTCCAGTCGCGGGCGGACGCGGTCTCACGGGCATCATCCCCGCCGGCAATTTAGCGGGGCTGCCGGCGATTTCCTTGCCCTGCGGATTCGCGGGCGGATTGCCTGTCGGGCTCTCGCTGATCGGGCGGCCATGGTTCGAAAACCACCTGCTCGGCGTCGGCCGCGTGTTTCAGTCGCAGACCGATTGGCATAAACGCAGGCCGCCGGTCGAGGCAGTATAATGTACCTATGTTTTTGAAATAAAACAAGATATATTATACATATCTATCTCTATCAACATACTATACTAATGAAAGAGTGATAGAGATTTACCGAACCGCCCTCCTAGTCTCGCTGGCGTCGGCCGCGGCTCCCGCATTCGCTCAGGATGACGTCACAACTCAGCATGCTGCCAGCGCCTATGCTGGCGGCTACATTACAGGTCCGGCCTCCAACCCGCTGAGCTTCCTGAACGGTCCGGCATATCGGACTTTTGGCTCCACGGCGCCTTATGATTTTCCCGATATCGCCCCGGCCAGCCTGCTGAACCGGGAACTGCCGAAGTGGATCAGCTTCGGATGGGAGGAGCGGTTCCGCTACGAGGGCTACCACAATAGCGGCTTCAAGTTGAACAACAACGACTCGTATCTTCTGGTTCGCTCCCGCCTCTTGATGACCATCCGGCCCTCGGCTTGGTTCAAGGTGTCGGCGCAGGTGCAGGACGCGCGCCCGTTCATGCAAAAGCCGCCATGGGGTCCGCCAAACCTGAACGCGTGGGATCTGAAACTCGCGTATGCCGAATTCGGCGATCCCGAAAGACAATGGATCAGCGTGCGAGTGGGGCGGCAGACTGATCAACTACAACAACACCATCATTGCCGACTCGGAATGGCGCGGCCAGGGGCGATCCTACGACGCTGTCGTCACCAATCTTCACTATGATCGGTACCGCCTGGGTATCTTCGCGGCCTCGGCGGTGGTTCCCCTCGCCGATGGAATCAGCCATCACCAGGAGGGAAACAATATCTACGGCGCCTACGGCGGCGATTGACCATATCATTCCCAACTCAGTGCTCGAGCCGTTCGTCCTCTGGCGCGTTCAGCCGAGCGTGGCGATTGAGACCACCGGCAGCGTCAAAACCGGCAGGCAAGACGAAAAGGCCTACGGTGTCCGTTTCAAAGGCGTCGGCGTTGAAAAGGTCTCGATTACACGGCGGAATGGATCGGCGAGCGCGGCAATGACGGCCCCAACGGCATCTACTGCCTGGGGAACAACTTTTGGCGCCGGATACAGAGTCGATCGGATCTGGTGCGAAGCCGAGAGTGTTCTGGCAGTACGACTACGCCAGCGGTGACAAGAATCCCACGGACGGAACGCATGGCACCTTCGACACCATGTATCCCACGGCTCACGATCGCTTCGGAATTACCGACCAGTTCGGCTGGCAGAATATCATCACCGAACGCGTCGGCCTGACCATCGAGCCGCGGCATCGCTGGACCGTCACCGGCCAGTACCTGGACTTCTGGCTGGCCAGCGCCACCGATGCGCTTTATAACACCTCCGGCGGCGCGATCGTTCGCGATGCCACAGGGAAGTCAGGGACGCACATTGGTCATGAACTCGATGTTTACACGTGGTACGAACTGAACCGTCACGTCAACGTCGGTGTAGGGCTCGGCCATATCTTCGGAGGGGAGTTCTTGCAGAAGACCACCAAAGGTCCGAACTACAACTATCCGTATTTCGCACTCAATTTCAAGGACAACGGGAAATCGCGCTAGATCGTAGAGGAGCCTTAGTGTGTTGCCCTAGCTGTGCCAGTCCGGCGTCGCCACGCGGTCGCGCGTGATCTTCGACACATTCTGGCTGCCGCAGTTTCCCATCACCAGCTTGAACTCGCCCTGCATGATTTCGAGCACGCGGTCCACGCCGGCTTGCCCGAAAGCGCCCAAGCCCCACAGGAACGGACGGCCGATGCCCACCGCGGTGGCGCCGAGAGCGAGCGCTTTATAGACGTCCGTCCCGCGGCGAAAGCCTCCGTCGACGAACACCGGGATGCGGCCGCCGACTTCGGCAACCACCTCCGGCAAGCGCCTCGATGGTCGCGCGAAGCGTTTCCGTCGAGCGCCTGCCGTGGTTCGAAACCCAAACGCCGTCGAGCCCGTGCTCCAGCGCAAGCCGCGCGTCTTCGCGCCCGTCGATCCCTTTGATCATCAGCTTCACCGAGACCAGCTTGCGAAGTCGGTCGACGAACTCCCAGTCCATCGCAGGATTGGTCCCGCTGACGCCGGTCATGTCGATGCCATCATACATGGGCCGTTTGCGGCTTCCGGGAGGCTCGCCCGGACCGTGGCACACGACGCACTGAGCTGAGATCCTTGGGCCGCATGCGCTTATAGGTCTCGCTGTTGCGGCCGGTGGTATTGTCGACGGTGAGCGCGATCACCGGGCAGCCCGCGGCTTCGACGCGATGAACAATTTTCTCGGTGACGGTCCAGGAAGAAGGCGCGTAGAGCTGATACCAGACCGGCTGGCCATGCGCCTGGCACACATCTTCGACCCCGGTGGAGGTCGCGGTGGATAACACCTGAAGCGTGCCGCGAGCCTTGGTGGCGCGGGCCACCGCGAGTTCGCCTTCAGGATGAAACGACTTCTCGCCGCCAGTGGGGCAGGTGAAAATGGGAGTTTTATATGTGGTCCCCCAAAGTTCCGTGCGCGTGTCCACCTTGGTAGCGTCGAACAGGCGGCGGGGGCGCAATTGGACGTGCTTGAATCCTTCCCGATTGGCGCGGATGGTGCCGTCATCATCGACGCCGCTGGCCATGTAGGCCCAGTGGCCGGGCGCCACCTTGCGGTGCGCGGCCTCTTCGAAATCGAACACGTCTAGGGCTTCCTTGGGATTCGCGATGACGTCGCCGTTCGCCGTGGCGGCCTGCTGGGTGTCGAAAGCCGCCGCACTCACTCCGCCTAGCGCCGCGATGTAGGGGCTGCCCGCCAGAAATTTGAGGAAGGCGCGGCGATCCCGCAGCCGCTCGAGAGCGGACTCCAACGAAGAATTTGTCATCATGGTTGGGTATTCTATCGCAATTGGGTGAGAGGCAGAAGGCCTATACTAAAGCCATGAAGTTCCGCATTGTCCTGGAGTTCGATCCTGTTGCGAGCAGTTTCTCGGCAATCTGCCCCGAACTTCCCGGTTGCGCTTCAGCGGGCGACACCGAAGATGAAGCCCGGCGGAATATCGAAGAGGCAATCCGCCTTTACCTTGCGCCGGCCGAGATCGACCTCCCTCGCGACGCCAAGCTGCTTGAGGTAACGATTGGGTGAACGCGGGACCCCTCGCCTCACCGCGGATCAAGTGATCGCGATTCTGAAGCGGAACGGTTTCAGTTTGGCGGGCCAGTCGGGCAGTCACCAGAAGTGGCGCAATGCGCGCGATGGCAAACAGGTGATCGTGGCCTTCCATCGCGGCCGCGTGCTGCCGCTGGGTACGATGAGATCGATCATCGAAGGCAGTGGGATCTCGCCGCTCGAGTGGAAGCGCTGATAGACTTCATCGTCCTGCGCGCCAGCGTCGTCCGAGTGCGGGAATGATCGCTCCTCCGATGTTCGCCAGGTTCGCATCGGGGAACGGGGGCCGCTCGGCGCGCGGATTGATCGCACCAATCAGAGTGCGCGAGAAGCGCATGAAGGCTCCCAGTTTCTCAGCCAGCGAGAAGCGCAGCCTGCGTCCGCTGGCGCGCACCAGGAGCACCGACACGTCGTCGTCCGAGAGATTCTCCGGATAGCGTTCGGCAATTTCTCGCAGAAGCGCACCCGTCAGTTGCGCCGGGTCCACGTCCCCCAATAGGCGGGCGATGCGCAGCACGCCATTCTCGCCCAGCATCTCGCCATTGGCATCGTTCGACTCTATCAGCGCATCTGTGTAGCTGAGGACGCAATCGCCGGGCTCCAGCTCCACGTCGAACTGCTCGTACTCCGACATCTCCAGCAGCCCCAGCGGGATGTTGCTGGGCGTGGTGCCGGCGTTGCCATCATGGCCTAAAAAATCCCATTTCTTCTGCGCGGCGCGGTAGATCAGGGGCCGGGGATGACCAGCGTTGCAGATGGTCATGCGCCGGCTGGGCTCGAAAAAAGTCGCAACAATCGCGGTGGCGAAGGTCCCGGCCTGCGACATCACCGCGAACTGCTGATTGAGCAGGCGCACGAATTCCGTCTGATCCAGGCGATTGACGAAGCGCCGCATGAGCGTCCGCAAATCCGCCGCGGTGGCGGCGACCGAGGTTCCATGGCCGGAAACGTCGGCCAGCAGCAGGCGGCTGATGCGGCCCGTAGCGCAGCTCGACGCATAGTAAACATCCCCGCCGTGCTGGGCATTTCCGTAGGGTTTACTGTAGACCCAGGCGTCGAGGCCTCCGAACGCCACGCCGCGCGATGTGAGCTGACTGCCGCCCCAGACTTCCATGCATTGCATGTGCTGCGTGGATGGAGCGGTCACCGGGGGAACTAGGCCTCGCGGTCGACTCCGGGGATGGCCTCGAAAGGAGTCCCGGTAGCGACCGCCGCTTCTTCCGGCACCTTTTGCTTATGCGGCGGCGAGACCAGTACCGGAAGGATCATCGCCACGGTTAGAACTCCGGCGATCAAATACAGCGCCTGGTTATATCCGCCCGTCGATTGCCGCAGGTAGGCGAATAGCAGGGGGCCGAACGCCGCCGGGAACGCCCACGGCAGCAGCATCAATCCGAAAATCGGTCCGACATGGCGAGGGCCGAAATAATCCGCTGCGAAGGCTGGCGTGATTCCGTAGGCGCCTCCGTAACAGCACAGGATGATGAAACTCGCGGCCAGCAGAATCATGGGAGACGAGATGCTGTGAAAATTCCAAAAGATGACGGCCTGTATCAGATACATCGCGAAGAACGCTGTCTTTCGGCTGGTTACGTCCGAAATCCAGGACCAGAACACGCGGCCCAGTCCGTTGCCCAGGCTGATGATGCCGACGAAGGTCGCGGCCGTAACCGCGCTCACTTTGCCTAGCTCCTGAAAGATGGGCGCCGCCTGCGAAACCACCGATATGCCGGCGATGGTGTTGATGGACAACAGCGCGCAGATGGCCCACCATTGCCAGGTTCGCAAAGCTTCGCGGAGGGTGTAGTCCCGATCGCAGCGCTGCGAAACCTGCGCCGCCGAGGGAGTCCAGCCCGCGGGCCTCCAGCCTTCCGGAGGATTCTGCATGAAGAAGCCGGAGCTCACCGCGACCACGGCGAAGCCAATGCCGAGATACATGAAGGTCGGCAGCGTTCCGAAAGCTTTGCATCAGCCGGCCGGCGACGGGCGCCGCAACCAGCGCTCCGCCTCCGAAACCGCCCACGGCGATGCCGGTGATCAGGCCGCGGCGGTCTGGAAACCACTTCACAAGAACCGCCACTGGAACCACGAAACCCATGCCCAGCCCGATTCCGCCCATCACGCCGTAGGTCAGATACAGCCACCACAACTTGTAAGCGGAGAAGCTCGCCAGGAAGACGCCGCCGCCCCATAGGAGGCCGGCGACCATTCCCACTATTCGGGGGCCGCTGCGATTTAGCCAGAGGCCGCCCACCACCCCCGAGAAGCCGAGGAACAACCAGGTGATCGAAAACGTGAACGAGACTTGCGAGATGCTCCAGCCGAATTCCTTGACCAGCGGAATGCGGAATACGCTCCAGGCATAGCCGGATCCCAATGCCATCTGCATGCAGAAGCCCGCGACTGCGATCCACCAACGGTTCATGGACGGCAGATGGACTGAGGGCTGATTGACTGGCGGCATGGGCCTCTCCTCACGCGCTTAGCGCGAAGCACCAAACAGGTTTATATTCTGGCATTGGCGCTGACGGCAGTCAACAGTGGTGAAGCGTGGCGTCGATCCATCAAGACAATGACGCTCTCTCTGGAGGCGGCCAAAAATCTATGACCCAAAATTGATTACTGTGGAGTGTTACGCTAGAAAGCAACATAACAAATGCTATTGGACTACGAAACTGCGCCTCAAGCGGGAAATGAGTTCCGACTGCGGATGTCTAACTTTGAAGGAGCTGCCCGCGCGCAGATTTACATTGGAGCAGAGCTGATTGAAAGCAGGGAATACCAAGTTTCACCATGCCTGTACCGGATCGTCCTGCCGCTTGAATCAACCGACCGGGTACTTCGTATATCAACACAAGATGAAAGCGGCTGTTCCGTTGAGTTGACTCTGCCCGTAGGACCACGAATCTGACGAACTGCGTGATGGCATATCCGGCGAGATTAGATCGCGTGTGCGCTGGCTGAAAAACTTAATCCAGCTTTGCGAGAACAAGGGAATTGTCATTCAGCTTGATTGGATAGGGTAGGCTGGCAAGGGCATTACGCGCAACTTCGCCCACACGACGGCGGTCATGGCTTGTAGTAAAAACGTAGGCAACTTTTCGATACCCGGCATAAGCCTTCGCCCAGGCACCGGCAGGATAGATGTCCTGCAGCAGAAGGGTCTTATTCGGCGCGATCTTCACCAGCGCCTGGCCCGTACCATACAGGCGGGGTTGGGCGGGAATATCAAACATCACTTCTCCCCGACTGAGATGCAACTCCTCCTCGACTATCTTTTCGATTCGGCCTATATCTTGCTCGGAAAGCTTATCCACATTCTCCCGGCTCTCTTCATCGCCCTCATCAAAACACGGGAACGTCACGACTAGCGCGCGCTTCGGCAAATTGCGGGTCTTGATTCTCCGAACGAGTCGGTCTAATATCGGATGATTGTGTCTGGAATGTAAGATGTCATAATCGTCCAACATGGTGTACGAAGTTGGATCAGCCAAGTCGTATCCTGCGGGCTTGTATCCCGCATTGAGCATCGTCTGGAGGAGTCCCTCGATTAATTTGTGTGCAGCGCGTACCTTATGGTGATGATAAATCGAAGTATACAGCTGGGTCCGAGCAAAGATAATTTGTTCGAGTACGCTCGATCCTGACACGAAGACACCAAGAGAGTTGGCCGGCTCCTCCTCAATGACCGTGACCGTATGTAAAAGCCTTTCTATATCAACGAGTATGGATAACCCAGTAAAATAGCCATCACGAGGTAAGTAATCTAACTTATCTGCATCAAAAGGACCGTTGACAATTTCCCTATAAAACCGATGTTCCGCGCCAACCTCATGGTCAATGCCGAGGACCATGGTAGCCATGCGATTCAAATTCACCAACTTGAGTTCAGGAACCGACGAAGAGTAGAAGTCAACTATTTGTCCCCACAGATTGGTGAAACTGACGCCCGTCAACATATAGTAAGTGATAATTTCGCTGGCGCTTGATTCGGCAAGAAGTGGATTCTCTTTTACCAATGATCCGTAGGGACTGAAATAAGGATTTCCATCCGAATCGGCGAGGCGTTCATAGAACTTTTCCGAGCTATGTGAAAATGGCCATGGCCTAAGTCGTGGAGCAGCGCCGCGAGACGCGTCTCGAGAATAAGAACGGGATCACGGTGGGCGGTGTCCCGAACGGATGCTAGCATTCGTTTCGCAACTTCGGCTACGCCGAGAGAGTGTTCAAACCGGCTATGTAAAGCGCACGGGTACGTAAAAAGGGCAAGGGATGTCTGGAAAATATTCCTTAGACGCTGAAATAGGGGCGAATCGATGAGTGCGAGTTCATGAGGCAGGTATTCGTTGAAGCCCCAAATCACATCGCGAAGTATCTTCGGAGTTTTATAGCGCGGTAATTCGTACTCTTCGAGGACACCGGCGAGGTTGTCTTCCAAGCGGGAGCGCAACGCGTCCGTTATGCTCATAAAGAAACATCGTAACAAAAAAGAACTCGTCTCTTTCCGGAAGAGTTCTTAGGTTTGACGGGATAATATTACTCTTTTAGCGTCTGAAGCTTATCTATAAAAGTGGATGTTAAGTGCTTGACGCGGTCCATGTATTCCGGCCCGTACTTGGAGTCGAGCCACGCAAGGTGGCGCTTAGCCGCGTCCAGTTCAATAGAAGTGCGCTGCAGGCGCGGATTAGGCAAATCGACGCTGTAGCCAATCTTAGCCGCCAAAGCCTCATCGAGCCTTTTCGAGTAGGCGGAACCAGCTGTGCGAGTGAAAATGAGGGGCGGAAGAACGTCGCCATATTCTTCGTAGGTATCTGCGAATGCGCGGTAAAAGTCGATCAGGGGAATACTCCGGTGACCTTCCTCTGCCGCTAGCGATAGTAAGGCAAGCACGGTATCTTTAAGCGGCACGTGTGCCGTACTGGACGGGTGTATCGGTTGAGATGACATTGTCAAAATCCTCCTTTTTAGCGGTTGACTCATCTGCGTCGGCGACCTGTTCAGTTGGCGTTCTCTGCCTCTATATTCGCCTTTTATTCGCCAACCGTCAAGCCCGCACCTGCCGACGCCCAGGACTCGGATCAATAGGGTTTTTGTTCAACCACTCTTCTACGATGCGATTCAAGAGGTCCGTCAACTCCAGATTCCGTCGGACAGCTTGCACCTTGATCTCTGTGTGCAGCCCCGTGTCCAATGCCACCGTTTTTGTTACCCGCTTCTTCTTTAGCGCCACAGGAACATACTAACACGATCATGTTTTTTTGTATCACCGATTTTCTAGCATCTCGCAGTACCGTACTACCGTACTAAGATACCGAACCGAGAAACCTGAAGTATATCTCACGTGGGCCAAGGCGCGTGATGTCTGCTCAGATTGGCCCGGCTACTAATTGGTGATGCGGCATACTAACTCAACCCTCGGCACAAGCGGGGAATCGTGGCGTGCCAGAATCGCTACTTCCGCGTAAGCGCCAGGAATTCGTCGCGAGTGGCCTTGTTCTTGCGGAATGTGCCCAGCATGGCGCTGGTGACAGTGCCGGAGTGCTGTTTTTCGACACCGCGCATCATCATGCAGAAGTGCTGCGCCTCGCACAGCACTCCCACGCCCCGCGGCGAAACGGCTTCGGTAATGGCTTCGGCAATCTGCTGTGTGAGCCGTTCCTGCACCTGCAGGCGGCGCGCGAACATATCCACTACGCGCGGGATTTTACTCAGGCCGATCACCTTGTCCTTGGGCAGGTAGGCCACATGAATCTTGCCGAAGAACGGCAGCAGGTGGTGCTCGCAGAGGCTGAAGAATTCGATGTCCTTGACCACTACCATTTCATCGAAGTCCACCGTGAAGAGCGCGCCGTTCACCACTTCCGCCAGGTTGGTCCGGTATCCGCTGGTGAGATATTGCATGGCGCGCTCCCAGCGCTGTGGGGTTTGGACCAAGCCTTCGCGCGTCGGATCTTCACCCAGCATCCGCAGCATCTCGGGGAGGCTGCTGGCGATCTTGCCGCCTCCGGCGGCGGGCATCTTTACAGGCATTTTCACGGGCATTTTAACGAGTGACTTCTGCTTCATGTGGTTTCCAGTTCGAAGGTATTCCTGGCAGTTTCCGAAATGCGCACGCGCGCCAGGCGCGCAGGGAGTGTCCAATCGCGCGCGAGCATTCGTTCGATCGCGAACGCGAGGTTCTCGGTGGTCGCAACCTGGCTCTGCAACTCGGGAAGATCGCAGTTCAGATTGCGGTGATCGACATGACCGAGCACGCGTTCCTGGACCAGTGCGTCAAGCGCATTGCGATTCACTATCTGGCCGGAGGCATCCGCCGGGCCCTCGACCGAGACGTCCAGAACATAATCGTGCCCATGGCCGAAGGGATTATTGCATTTGCCGTAGAGGCGCGCGTTCTCATCCCGCGTCAACGCCTCGGAGTTGAGGCGATGCGAAGCGGAGAAGCGATAGCGGCGCGTCAGTCTCATGCCTCGCCTCCGTAATCGACGTAGAGATCGGCAGTCTCATAAAGGCGAACGTTTTTCAGCCGTGCGTTGGGAAGATCGATGCGGCTGTGAAGTCGCTTCCAGATCTCGACGGCGATGTTCTCCGTGGTGGGAACGACGTGGTCGAACGGCGGGACCTCATGATTGAGGAAGCGATGGTCCATGGGATCGACCACCTCGGCGTTGATGATTTCCTTAAGCTCGCGGAGGTCGAAGACCATGCCGGTGATCGGGTCGGGATCGCCCTCGATGGTCACTTCCAGCACGTAATTGTGGCCGTGGCCGTGCGGATTGGCGTTGGCGCCGTAGAGCGCACGATTCTCATCCTCGCCGAGGGCCGGGTTGCGGCAGACGTGCGAGGCGGAGAATTCGGCTTTGCGGGTGAGAAGCATGGCTCGATATATGGATGCCGGGGCGGCCGCTAGCGATGCAGGGTTTGGCCCGATCCTATAAAATGATAGCGTGAAGTCCAAAGATAGCCTTGGTGCTAGCCAAGGTGGCGGGCGAAGTGCCGGGCAAAGCTCCAAGCAAGGCTCCGGGCAAAGCTCCGGGCACGGTATCGACCGGCTGCTGGTGGTGGCGATCGTCCTGCTGGCGGGGGCCCTGGTGTGGGTGGTTGCGGGCACCATGGATGTGCACGTCACCAACGCCGGCGATCAAGCGCCGGATTTCAAGATCGTTGGCGACGATGGGCGCACCTACACCCGGACGGATTTCGGCGGTAAGCTGCTGGTGCTGAATTTCTGGGCATCGTGGTGCGCGCCGTGCGTCCAGGAAGTGCCGTCGCTCGAAGCTTTCCAGCACGTGATGGGTCCCGAAGGCGTAGTGGTGCTGGGGGTCAGCATCGACACCAGCCAGAAGCGTTATGAGCAGTTTCTGCGCCGCTTCCGCGTCGACTTTCCTACGGCGCGTGACCCCGATGCGAACATATCCAGCAACTACGGCACATTTCAGATTCCGGAAACCTACCTAATCGATTCCACCGGCAAGGTCCGCGAGAAAATCATCAGCAACCAGAATTGGGTGGACCCGCAGTTTCTGGACCGCGTGAAAACGATGTTGAGGTGATGTCATGAAACTGACTGCAACCATCGGGATGTTGTGTGCGCTTTCGACGATGACCGCAATGGCGGCGGACAAGAAAGCGTTTCCGGGGCAGGCGGGCAATGACAATATCGAACTGACGGGAACCTTGCTGATCGATCCGGCGCAGATTCACGACGCGGTGGGCTCAGACCTGGGTCCGGGTATCGTGGTGGCGCGGGTCAAGGCGAGCAACAAAACCGGCGATCCCATGCGCATCGGTCCCGGCGACTTTTCATTGCTCTCGCACAAGGACGGAGATCGCGGTGACGCATTAGCGCCGGGGGAGCTAGCCGGAGGGAGCGCGCTCATCGTGAAGCGGGACACTGCGGCGCGGGGCTGGGCGCACATTACCAATCAGCCTGGATTCACCGGCGTGAGTGGAATGAGCAAGGCCGATAAACCGGTGGATCAGGCGCTGCTGGCAGCGCTCAAATCCAAGGAAATGCCCGATCAGGACACCAAACCGAACGAGTCAGCGGAAGGGCTGCTGTATTTCTCGATGGAGAGCACGAAGCTGAAGCTCAAGGATCTGGCGCTGACGTACAAGGGCCCCGGCGGGCACTTGAGCATGGGATTCAAGTAGGACCGGCCCATGGCCGGTCAGGACGGATCTCATTCCGCTCCCGGCACCCACTCGCGGGCAAGCCTTTGGGCGCGAGCGATCTGGTCTGGCGTCATATAGACTGCGAGCGTGTCGCGAACCGCGGCGGACTTCTTGGGATCGGCTCCCACTGTTTTTGAAGCCGCCAGTTCGAGCCACATATACGCTTTGTCGTTATCCCGAGGAACGCCCAGGCCGTTCTTGTAACAAACTCCAAAATTATGCTGAGCGTAGGCGTAATCTTGATCCGCGGCCTTGCGGTACCACATGGCCGCTTCCGTATAGTCCTGCTTGACACCGTACCCATGGCGATAGAGCTGGCCGAGGTTATACTGCGCCTTAGCATCGCCCAGATCGGCAGCCTTCCGATACCAACCGATTGCTTCGCCGTAGTTCCGCGGAAATCCTTGGCCGTTGTTGTACATCACTCCCAGGTTGTTCTGCGCGTCGGGGTAGTTCTGATCGGCGGCCTTGCGGAACCAGCGCGCGGCTTCCGCGTAGTCCTTGGCGAACGCCTTTGCCGTTGGCATAGATGAAGCCGAGGTTGTTCTGCGCATCTGCGTCTCCAGTTGCTGCACTTTGCTTCAGCGCCGCGACGTCCGGCGGAGGCCCTTCCGGGCGGTAGACGGTGTTCGCTCCCTCCGTCCAGCCTTCGTCCTCCTGCGCCGGCGCGGCCAGCAAGCTATTCGCTCCGAGCAGGAGTGAGCAAGTAAACAGAACGCTTCCCACCAAAATCTTCATGGCATTGCTCCTTCCACTAGCTTAAGCCGACACACGCAACGGGACGCGGGTGCTGAATTAGGATCTCCCGTTGATCAGCACATTTCTTGCCAGTACGCCGCGCATGAATTTGACTAATAGAATGAGTCTGCGGCTGCCAAGGGACCCAAATACGCTTTGGCCGCTCACGCCGGTTCAGAGATGGTAACGAGTCTCTGGGCCGGCCGTAAGTATAGATTCCGCAGTTGACGTGCCGGCTTATTTGGCGCTGCTAGTCTTTTGTGTTGCTGCGGCAGCCTTCTCTTCGGCGCGGGCGCCCGCCAGAATGCCCTGCAAGCCGTAGTTCCCCTCATGACAGGCGTACTCGTAGAGTGCATCCTTGGAGCGCCGCAGAGGGATCATCGCGGTCCACGGTTTGGTCCACGCTCCCGGATCGTCAATGGTGATTTCCCATTGAATGGAATCATCGCCGGTGCGCGTGTACCTCTCGACGACGTGCAGCTTGTCGGTAGAAACCTGCATGAACACGCCGGGTCTGTAGTTAGTGGTGTCGACGACGAGTGTATCGCCTTCCCAATGGCCGCGCGAGTCCCCCAGCCAGGTCTGGACGCTCGCTGGCAGGTGGGGACTTCCGTCGAGCGGAATCAGCCGGGTATCGTGAATCGTCTCCATTTCGAGAGCCACAACCTTAGGCGACTGGAAGATCTGGAAATAGCTGTTGTAGCCGGCTCCCAATCGTGGCGACCCGAAGGTAATGCAGCGCTCGGAGAGAGACCGATCCTCGGGGCCCGCGGGCAAGTCTTTGATCCGTGCTTGCGCAGCCTGGCTCCTCTTTAGCGCTTCCGGTGTCATGGATGGCAGGCGCCCGTCAGCGGGATCGGTGATCAGCGCGGTTCGATTGTCCCAATCTCTTTCACCGTCCAAACCGAACTGTAATCGCCGGTTTCCCCGTCGACGCTTTTGAACCCCTTTTTCGCTCCCTGGACATTCGCCAACACGCTTAGAAATACACTGTCGCCGAACGCGGCGTCGGAGTTGCCGTCGCTGAAGATCTCATCCGCCTTCTTCTTGAGAGCCGCCACTTCCTGCTCCGTGAGAAACTTCCGTCCCGCCAGTTCCTTCGGCCGTTCGAGCGGCGTTGCGTTGTTGTTGGCCCAAACGCCTTGCAAGTCCGGCTGGCAATCGGCGGTTCGCGGCGTTTTCCAGGTGGAACGCGCGCTCTTGGCTTCAGCCTTTGCGGGCTGGGTCTGGGCGGCGGCTGAGCCCTGGGTCAGCGCGAGAGCAAATGCGAACGCACCTGCGAAGGAGAGATTTCGAAAATGCATTTTGGCCTCCATATGCGATCAAAGTATATACGCCTTTAGAGATGACGGGTAGGGGCATTGAAGCCGCAGTAGGACCGGCCATGGCCGGTCGTGACAAGCCGTGGGCCTGTCCTACATGTACATTCCGCCGTTGACGTTGAGCACGGCGCCGGTGATGTAGCCGGCTTCCTCGCTGGCCAGAAATTTCACTGCGGCGGCGACGTCTTCGGGCTTGCCGAAACGCTTCAGGGGAATGTGCGCGAGCATGTTCTCTTTCAACTGGTCGGAGAGCGCGGCGGTCATGTCGGTGTCGATGAAGCCGGGTGCGATGGCGTTCACGGTAATGTTGCGGCTGGCGATCTCCTGCGCGAGCGATTTGGTCAAGCCGATCAACCCGGCCTTCGACGCGACGTAATTCGCCTGGCCGGGATTGCCGGTTTCTCCCACGATCGACGAGATGTTGATGATGCGGCCCCAGCGCTCCTTCATCATGCCTTGCATCACCTGCTGAATGGCGAGAAACGCGCCGGTGAGGTTGGTCGCGAGCACCGCGTCCCAATCGTCTTTCTTCATGCGCAGCGCCAGGCCGTCTTTGGTGACGGCGGCGTTGTTCACCAGGATGTCGACCGGGCCGGCTTTGGCGAAAGCTGCTTTGATGGACTCTTGTGAAGACATGTCCAACGTGACCCAGGTAGACCCGGGGATCGCGGCGGAGGCGGCTTCGAGTTTCGCGGCGTCGCGCGCGGCTAGAATCACGCGGGCTCCGGCGGACGCGAGTGCATGAGCGCAGGCGAGTCCGATACCGCGGCTCGCGCCGGTGACGAATGCAGTTCGGTTGGGCATTAAACTCTATATTATGGCCTATGCCGATTTGCGCGAGTTTATTCGCGCGCTAGACAAGCACGGGGAGTTGAAGCGCATTCCGTTCGAGGTCGATCCCGAACTCGAAATCACCGAGTTCGCCGACCGCAGCGTGAAGAACGGCGGCCCGGCGCTGCTGTTCGAAAATCCCAAAGGCTCGAAAGTGCCGGTGCTGATCAATGCGTTCGCCAGCACCAAGCGGATGGAGATTGCGCTCGAGAGCACGGCCGACGACGTGGCGGGGCGCATCTCAGAGTTTCTGCAAATGCGTATGCCCGAGGGGATCATCGGCAAATTGAAGATGCTGCCGATGCTGGCCGAAGTGGGCGCGTTCTTTCCCAAGATCGTGAACGATGGCCCGTGCAAGGAAGTGATTCGCAAGAAGGATTTTTCGCTGGATTACTTTCCGGTGCTGAAGTGCTGGCCGCACGACGGCGGCCGATTCATCACGCTGCCCATGGTGTTTTCGAAGAATCCCGATACCGGCAAGCGCAACTGCGGCTGCTATCGCATGCAGGTGTTCGACGAGCGCACCACCGGAATGCACTGGCAGACGCACAAGCAGGGCGCGGAGCATTATCGCCGCGCGAGTGCCGCCGGAGATGGCATGAAGAAGATGGACGTCGCGGTGGCCATCGGCGCGGACCCGGCGACCATGTATTCGGCGATTCTGCCGCTGCCGCCGGACATCGACGAGATGATGATCGCGGGATTCCTGCGCTCGAAGCCGGTGGAGATGGTGAAGTGCGAGACGGTGGATCTGGAAGTGCCGGCGAACTCCGAGATCGTGCTCGAAGGCTACGTCGAGCTGGGCGAGCTGCGCCGCGAGGGGCCGTTCGGCGATCACACCGGATTCTATTCGCTCGACGACGACTACCCGGTGTTCCACGTGACCTGCGTGACGCATCGCAAGAATCCGATTTACGCGACGACGATCGTGGGGCCTCCGCCGATGGAGGATTTCTACATGGGCAAGGCCATCGAGCGCATCTTCCTGCCGCTGATGCGCCTGCAATTGCCGGAGGTGCGCGACATCGCGATGCCGGCCGAAGGCATCTTCCACAACCTGATTCTGGTGGCGATTCGCAAGTCGTATCCGGGGCACGCGCGCAAGGTGATGCACGCGATCTGGGGGCTGGGGCAGGCCATGTTCTCGAAAGTGATCGTGGTGGTGGACGAAGACGTGGACGTGCAGAATTTCCGCGAGGTGGCGTGGAAGGCGCTGAACAACATCGATCCGGAGCGCGACATTCAGTTCGTGATGGGGCCGATCGATTCGCTGGATCATGCCAGCCGCCTGCCGAATTACGGATCGAAGATGGGCGTGGACGCGACGCGCAAGTGGCCCGAGGAAGGCTTCACGCGCCGCTGGCCCGCGGTGATGAGGATGTCGGAGGACGTGCAAAAGCGCGTCGATGCACTGTGGAAGAAGGCGGGATTGAAATAGGCGCGCAGATGATGGTCGCGTCATCGTGACTACATTACCGGCTCGATGTTAGAATAGTTTTGCATTCCCCTTGCGGCGGCTGTAGCTCAGTTGGTAGTAGCGCCAGATTGTGGTTCTGGAAGTCGTGGGTTCAAGCCCCACCAGCCGCCCCAAACCGGACCTTTTATGGCTTTAACGCGCCCCTTCTGCCGCGTAACCAGGACCGCGCTTTCGTCCGGGTCCGAGGGCTCTTCCGAGATGCGAACCAGTGCAGCGCCCACTCTAATATGTCGAAAGTATCAACTCGGTGATGTACCGGATGCCCTGCAAAGTTGAAGGCGAAGCCGTAGCAGTTTGCTTGCGGGTCGAACGTGATCCTGGCTGTTGGGGTGAAGAGTGCCTACGGTGCTCGCGCCTACTTCAACGGAATTGACCGTTCGGGAGGACTGCATTTCCGTTTCCCATTTTCACGGGCCGATTGCCTTCGTACACCGTTATGTGTGCTGCTCGAACATTTCCGTTTTTCAGACGCAGCCCTACCACTTTAACTTCCCGACCCGGTTTTAGGTCTTCTTTGGCGCTGGACTCAAAAGAGGTGTCTCCATCGAGTTCCACAATTCTGATTTCCTTCTTGTAGGCTGACTTTGGATCGGCATTGGGATTAGTCAATACTTCAAATTCTCCGTCAGCCGTCTTCGTAGTGACGCCCTCCAATGTCGTGATGTTGAAAAACACAAACTGTGCTACGCGTGTGCCTGAGGCTTCTATTCGGCAACGTGCCGCGATGTCATCTCCCATTTCGACGGAGGAAAGGTCGTGAACATACTTGCCCTTCCAAATCTCTGTGTTGTCGTCAATGGTGAACGATACCAGTTGCACGCCGGTTTTGACATAGATCACATTGCCCAGGACTCGTTCAAAAGTTCCGGCGATATTAATCTTCTGGGGTGGGCTGGAGGTGGTTCCGGTCTGCGGCGAAGCGCTAGAAAGGGCGACGATCACGAGCAAAGCGAAGAGGCGGCAGTGCGTAGCCATCATCCTTTGGTCACTCTACAACCCGTGGCGATCCAATTCAAGTGAGTTACGGTCGCGCCCCGGCTGCGCTGACTTTTGAAGCGTAAGTCTTACGCCAATCCTACGGCGCGAGTCCCTCGGTCAGCTCGATTCGCGTGCCCCAGGGATCCGTCAAGAACGCGATGTGGACTCTCGCGGTACTCTTGCTTGCACGGTAAGGCTCGTCGAATTTGACGCCGTTCGCCTCCGCTTTTTCGACGAACGCTTTTAGGTTTTTCACTTCAAAGCCAATGTGATCGATCTGACGGCCCTTGGTCGGCACCGGCGTCCCCGGTGAATTCGCCGGCCGTGGAGCAAGCGAGAAGTTGGTTCCAGGCAAATCCACAGTCTCGATCAACCGTTTATGGGTGAGACATGAAGTGCAGTAACGCTGACTCGCCTTTCCGCCAAACACGTTCACGTACCAAGCTTGCATCTCCGGAATCCTCTCGGGAGCCATGAAGAAATGAAAATGGTTCATAGCGATCGGAGTGCTCAGAGACGGATCTTCATAAAATTCGATCCGCAGCCCCGAGGGGGAGTGCACGTAGCCGGCCTTCGGATTCTGGGCCTGATCGATGATCAAATGATTGGCTTCCCACTTAGTTCTGTATGCGTCCACATCCTTCAACACCACGCCGAAATGATTGATAGTGGAACCCGCGGAAGGCCCCGTGGGGTCCCCCTGCGAGATGATCACGAACACGCCGGGAAGCTGGATCATCGAGATCTTGTCATTCTCCACGGGGACGCCGCCCATCATGTCGATAAAAAAACGTCGCTCCGCGTCAACGTCTTTGACGATCAAATGAATCTGCCCCAAGGTGACACCGGCGGCGTTAGGAGGCGCGAGTTGCGCCAGCGCCGGCCATCCCAAGGACAGAAAAAGGAGGGGCAGAAAAGCTGATTTCATAGCGAGAATCACTATAGCAGAATGTGAATCTGCGCCGTAGCTCCCTGCGCTATAAAAACGCCGGCAGCGGCAACCCCGAAAAGTTCGTCAGATTCGGGAAGACCGCGCTCAGTTTCGCGGCGTCGACACCGAACCAGGTCGCGAGCGTGGCGCCGTATTGATCGATGCTGGTCGTCGGGATCCACACGCCGCGATTATTGGCGTCGTCCGGCCCTGAGAGGACCTGCGTCGGGAACGTGCCATAAAGATCGCCGCCTTTGACGGCGTCGCCCATGATGATGTGGTGGCTGCCCCAGGCGTGGTCCGTGCCCAGGGTGGCGCCCCCGCTGGGCTGCAAAGTGCGCCCGAAATCGGACTCGGTGAAAGTCACCACGTTCTGATTCACACTCATTTCGACAGTGGAGCTGTAAAAGGCGTCGAGCGCCTGGCTGACTTGCGCGAGGCCCGTGCCCTGGTCGTTTAATTCCAGGTCATGCGTGTCGAAGCCGCCCAGGTACGCGAAAAAGATTTGCCGGCCGACGCCCAGCGCCGCGCGCACATTGATGATCTTGGCGATCTGCGCCATTTGAGTGCCGAGCGCAGTGTTCGGGAACACCGTGGTTAAGGCAGTGCCGCTCGCCAGCGCTTGATTCAGTTTTGCCGCCTGGCTGACCCCGTTGGACGCAATCGAATTCGAAGCCTGCACCAGAGTCAGGCCATTGTCGAAGCTCAATAGGTTCTGGAGTGCGGCGAGCCGCGCCTGCGACGCCGCGCTGGTCGAGAAACCCTGCAAGCCCAGAACCTGCCCCGCGGTAACCGTGGCTGGGTTGGTTTGGCTGCCAGTGGCGAACAGCGCGTTGCCGCCCACCGAAACGATGGTCGGAAAGCCGTTGTGATTGCAGCCCTGCATGGCATCCGCCAGGCGCCCGCCCCAGCCGGTAGTGGCAAAACCCTGCGCCACTGAGGTCTGGAGTTCGGTTTGCTGATCCAGGTGCGAAAAGAGATTTAGCGGGATCGCTTTGGTCTGCTGAAGATATTCGGTTTGTGTAAGCGGCGTCACCAGGCTGCCGACGTTGGTCAGCACCGCGACATTCTTCTTCTCGTTGTAAAGTTTGGCGAGTTCTGCCAGGCTCGGATGCAGCCCGTACTCATCGCCCTTCGAGGTGTTGATGCTATTCAGGCTGGCCTGTGGCAATGCCAATCCCGCGCGCACGGCTGCATAGTTGGCGTAGGAATTGGCGGGATTGCTATTGGGTGTCGAGATGGGAATCACCATGTTATTGCCGTCGTTGCCTCCGAACAGGAACACGCAGACGAGCGCTTTGTAGTCGGAAGGGCAGGCGGTCTGAGCAAGCCCGCTCACTTGGCTGAGGCGGCCGGCAAGACTAGCGGCGCCAATCGCGGCCAGCGAACGCGCGCCCAATGCTAGGAACTGTCTTCTGGATGGCATCTGGCTGAATGGACTCCGCATGATCTTAGTGCTCCACATTGTAGTAAGACGATGAAACGGTCAAGTACACCGCCGCTTGCGCGCGCGCCTTGTATACGGCCGCGCTGGTTCCGGTGATCGCGTTGACGGCTGAAAGAATTTGCGTGCGGATGGCGCCGGGCATTTTACCGTGCATGAAGGCGTTGTCGACAGAATCCAGCAGCGCTTCGCGGTGTGGCCGCAAGACTGGTTAAATACGACCAGTCAATGACTGCGCCGTTGCCCAGATTGCCGTACACCACGGTGTTGACCATGTTTGAACGCGCCACCGCGGCCGAGGGAGACTGCAACTGGAACTCGGGACCCAGCAGCGTAGCCCCGGGCGTGAAGTCCGCGGGAATGGTATATCCGGGGGCGAAGTAATTGAACACAGTGGGCGGCGCGAAAACGGTTTGTCCCAAATTTGTCGCCTGGCCGGCCAGATTGTTGGTGTCGTTCACGGTGGCCCCCAGGCCTCGAAGAATGGAGGCGACCGCGAACACCGGTTCACGAAGGTGCCCGCTGGTATCGGGAGGCGAAAGCGACGGGCCTTCATCGCCGGCCCGCGCCTCGGGATCGAGCAGAATCGCTTTGACTACGGCCTGAAGGTCCCCGCGAACTCCATTTCCGTTATCGTTGAATACGGCCGCAATGCGTCCCACATAAGCCGGCGAGGGGTTGCTGGTCACCAGGTGCTGAATGAGTTGCTTGCCGATGAACGGGGCGACATTCTGGTGATTGAAAATATCGTCCAGCGCGGCTTTCAGATCGGACTCGGCGGTTCCCCCGGCCGGCACCACCAAGCCGTTCAGCAGAGTCTTCGAAGTGGTGTCGTGGTTTGACTCAAACGGCACCATGGGCCCGATGTAGTAGGCCGGGTTGTGCTTCTGGAGCGTTGCTCCGGGTTTTGTCGGATACGTCCAGCCGGTGTACACTTTGGCGAAATTCTGGATGGTGGTTTGATCGTAAGTGGGGATCGGATTGCCGCTGGCGTCGAGTTGCAGCGTCCCATCCTGATTGAGCTGGAACAGGCCGATGGTAAACAACTGCATCAGCTCGCGCGCGTAATTCTCGTTGGCTCGAGTGTCTTTGGCGGGATCGGCCTTGTCATTGTTCCGCATGTCCAGGTACTCGCCCATGGTGGGATTCAAAGTGACATCCTCCATGAGTGTGCGGAAGTTCGTGAATGCATCCTTCTTCAGGAGCTGCAAGTACGGCACGATCTGCGCGGGCGAATTTTCTTCCACCGCGGAAGCCACCATGATCTGGCTGAGGGCGAAGGCCACACGCTGGCGAAGTTGATCCTGGCCGTGAACCGCATTCGTGAAAAACCGGGCCTGTACCTGTCCGATTCCAAAGCCGGTGGCGGCGGGGTCCGGATAGGGCGTGATGGGCGCCGCGAATTGCTCGTTCAAATAAGCCTCAAGGCCCACGGCCTGCACATGCGCGCTGGTAACGGGGTCGGGCCCGAAGGCGGCTTGATCCAGGAAACGGGCGGCGACATTGTAGGTAACCTTATCTCCCGTCGCGGGCGTTCCGATCAGGAGACTCACAACGTCCACCGAAGTTTCCGACCCTGGATCGGGATTCATCACGGCAAGCGGAACCTGCTGGCCGGATTGGGTCTGGCTGGCGGTGCCGGTTGCCATCAGGCGAGTTGCGGACAAGTAGGTGGTGGCAAGCGGTACTCCGCCGAACAGCACCTGCGCGCCGGGCACGAATCCGCTGCCATTCAAGATCAGCGTGAACGGCCCCACGGCGACATTCGACGGATAAGCGGACGCCAGCGTGGGATACGGATTCAGCAGAGTCACGGTGGCGCTGGCGGAAACCGTGGGCGCGGCAGTGCTGGTGGCGGTCACAATCACCGTACCAGTACTGGGGATCGCGGCCGGCGGAGTATAGCGCCCACCCGCGCTGATGGTGCCCGTCGAACCCGTGGCGCCGGCCGGCAAGGCAACCGTCCACCCGACGGTGGTGGGAGAAGTCCCCGTGACCTTAGCTGCAAATTGATAGAACGTTCCCAGATGCACGGATACGGCCGTCGGCGAAACCGTCACTGTTTGCGCATAGGCGGGCACCAACATACTGAGCCCCGCAAGAATCACCCCGGCCGCACTTCTTCGCATTCCTCGCCTCCGACTTTGCTCGATGTGCGCCGGCCACCCTGCCGGTCAGCACATCGCGACGCATGAACTGATCGTACTACCGATCCAGACGAAGCTTTCACGGCTAGGTTGACAAAGGAAAGCACTCTTAGTACATTCACCTGAGACGTATGCCCCGGCTTAGCTCCATTTTTCCGGAGCCATTCCCGCCGCTGTTATCCTAAGAAGTTAATGCTGCGAGTTCGCTTTGCTCCCTCGCCGACGGGCTATCTGCACATCGGCAGCGCGAGAACCTTCATTTTCAATTGGCTCTATGCCCGGCACAATCAGGGCATGATGATCCTGCGCATCGACGACACCGACGTCGAGCGCAATACCCAGACCTCGCTCGATTCCATTTTCGATGGCTTGAAATGGCTGGATCTGGGTTGGGACGAATTTTACCGGCAATCCGAACGCTTGGATCTGCACCGGAAGCTGGCGAACGAGATTCTGGCGAAGGGGCTCGCGTACCGCGATTTCACGCCGCTGGCGGTGGAGACGGAAGAGAAAACCCATATCGAGGGCCACTGGATATCCCATCCGGCGATGCGCGAACTGTCGCGGGAAGAAAGCGACCGGCGCGCCGCGGCCGGCGAGTCGTTCGTGGTGCGCTATCGGGTGCCGCGCGAATCGCGCGAGGCGGTGACGTTCACCGATCTGGTCTACGGAGAGCAATCGAAAGCCACCGCCGACATCGAAGACTTCGCGCTGCTGCGCAGCAACGGCCTGCCGACTTATCACATGGCGTCCTGCGCGGACGACGCGGATCTGCGCATCAGCCATATCATCCGCGGCCAGGATCATCTGACGAACAGCTTCAAACACGTGCTGATCTTCGAGGCGCTGGGAGTCAAGCCGCCGCAGTTCGCGCACCTGCCGCTGCTGATTGCTCCCGATGGCTCGAAGCTGTCGAAGCGCAAGCATGGGCCGGTGGTCAGCGTCACCACCTATCGCGATGGCGGCTTCCTGCCGCACACGTATGTCAATTTCTTGTGCCTGCTGGGCTGGTCGCCGAAGAACGATCGCGAAGTGATGTCGCGCCAGGAGCTTGATCGACGCGTTCACTCTGGAAGGAGTGAATCGCTCCAACGCCACGGTGAATTTCACGCGAAGACGATCCTTACGATCCGAAGGCCGTGTGGCTGAATGCCGAGCATATACGCGCCCTGCCGGTGGAAGAATTGTCGGCGCTGCTGCTGCCATTCGCGCGCGAGGCTGGGTTCGACGCGGACGCGGCCAGGATGGCTGCCATCACGCCGCTGATTCGCGAGCGCATCCGCACGCTGCGCGAGGTCGCGACTGCCGCCGATTTCTTCTTCGCCGCCGAACTGCCGCCTTACGACAGCAATGAACTGATTCCGCAGAAGGGCGATGCGCGCATGGCCCTGGCGGTTCTCGAAAAGGCGGGCGAAATTCTGAAAACCGCGGAGTTTAGTCACGACGGCCTGGATGCCGCGTTGCGCGCCGGCGCCGCCGAGCTGAAGGTCAAGACCGGCCAGATGTTTCAGCCGATCCGCGTGGCCGTGTGCGGGCGCAAAGTAGCGCCGCCGCTGTTTGAAACGCTGGTAGTGCTGGGCCGCGAGACCTGTCTCCACCGCATCGAGCGCGCCATCGAACAGTTGCCCGCGGGAGCGATATCATGAGCGACAATACTTCCATCGCAGCCACGCCGGTTGCGTCAAACTTCATCCGCGACATCATCCAGGAGGATTTGCGCACCAATAAATACGGTGGCTGCGTAGTTACGCGATTCCCTCCGGAGCCCAACGGATACCTGCATGTCGGGCATGCGAAAGCCATCAACCTCGATTTCGGTCTGGCCAAGGAGTTCGGCGGCAAATGCAATCTGCGCTTTGACGATACCAATCCTTCGAAGGAAGAGACCGAGTACGTCGAGGGCATCATCGAGGACGTGAAGTGGCTGGGCGGCGATTTCGGGGACCGCATCTATTACGCGTCCGAATATTTCGGACAGCTGTATGAATGGGCCGTGCAGCTCATCAAAGCCGGCAAAGCCTACGTGTGCGATTTGACGGGCGAGCAGGTTCGCGAGCAGCGCGGCACGCTCACCGAGCCGGGCAAGGAGAGCCCGTATCGCAACCGTTCGGTGGAAGAAAATCTGGATTTGTTCGCACGCATGAAGGCCGGCGAATTCCCGGATGCCTCGCGGACGCTGCGCGCGAAAATCGACATGGCGTCGAAGAATCTCAATATGCGGGACCCGATTATGTACCGCATTCTGCACGCCGAGCATCATCGGACCGGAAAACAATGGTGCATTTACCCGATGTACGACTACGCGCATGGGCAGTCGGATTCGATCGAAGGCATCACGCATTCGATCTGCACTCTCGAATTTGAAGACCACCGCCCGCTGTATGACTGGTTTGTGGAGCAACTCGGCATCCATCATCCGCAGCAGATCGAATTTGACCGGCTGAACCTGACGTACACCATGATGAGCAAGCGCAAGCTCTTGATGCTGGTGCAGGAAAAATACGTAAACGGCTGGGACGATCCGCGCATGCCCACGATTTCCGGAATGCGCCGCCGCGGATATACGCCCGAAGCGCTGCGGAACTTCTGCGGGCGCTTGGGTGTGTCGAAAACCAATGGCACCACCGAGCTTTCGCTGCTCGAATACTGCGTCCGCGAGGACTTGAACCGGCGCGCGCTGCGCGTGATGGCTGTGCTCAATCCGCTGCGCGTGGTGATCGATAATTATCCCGACGGCGTGGTGGAACAGATGGAAGCTGTCAACAATCCGGAAGACCTGGGCGACGGTGCGCGCAATGTGCCGTTCTCGAAGGTGCTCTACATTGAGCAGGACGACTTCCGCGAAGATCCGCCCAAACAGTTTTACAGGCTGTCGCCTGGGCGCGAGGTCCGCTTGCGCTACGGGTATTTCATCACTTGCACTGGCGTGGTAAAGGACGCGCAAGGGAATGTGGTGGAAGTCCACTGCACTTACGATCCGGAAACCCGCGGCGGGAACTCTCCTCCGGACGGGCGCAAGGTGAAATCGACCATCCATTGGGTTTCGGCGGAGCACGCAATCGACGCCGAGGTTCGGCTGTACGAAACGCTGTTCACCAAGGAAAACCCGAACGATGTCGAGGAAGGTCACGAGTTCACGGATAATTTGAATTCGCAATCGATGCAGATTCGAACTGGGTGCAAACTGGAGCCAAGTCTGGCGAATGCGGCGCCGGGCAGCCGCTATCAGTTCGAACGGCTGGGCTACTTCTGCGTGGACCCCGATTCCACTCCGCAACATCCGGTCTTCAATCGCACGGTCACCTTGAAAGACACGTGGGCCAAGATCGAGAAGAAGAAATAGCTCATGATTATTCTCGGACTGGGCGGTCTGCAAAGTGGGGGCGCGTGCGCCGTCCTCAAGGATGGAACAATCGTAGCCGCGATCGAGGAATCGAAGCTGAGCCGCACTCCGCGGCCGGGAGTCCCGGAGGCGGCGGTGGCGGAATGCCTGCGTCTCGCAGGAGTCAGCCGCGATGCGGTGGATTGCGTTGCGGTGGTGCGGCCGGTGGACCCGTCCTTGCATTTCTCGCTGCGCGAGTTGTTCCCCCGTGCCGAAGTCGCCGTAGTGGAGCATCACCTGGCTCACGCCGCTTCGGCCTTTTTCGCATCGCCCTTTGAAAAAGCCACAGTGCTCACACTGGATCATACCGGCGACTTTGGCTGCGGGGCGCGTTGGAACGCGCAGGGGAATCATCTGCAGCTCGAAAAAGAGTGGCAGTATCCGGATTCGCTGGCTTGGCTGTATAGCGCCGTAACCGAGCTCCTGGGCTATCACGCGGGCGCCGACGAACACAAGGTGCAGTGGCTTTCCACGTCCGGCAGCGACCGCTTCCATGACCTGTTCCACGAAATCGCAGCGCCTTCGGGACGGCTCGACGCCACCTTCTTCGACGGCCATCCCAGCGCCAGCGGCGGCTTCAGCGCCAAGTTCTTCGAGCGGCTGGGGCTGGAAGACGGAGCGGAGATTCCAGCGGCGATGGCTCCTGCGATCGCGCACGGATTGCAGCGCGCGGTCGAGGACACGGTGTTGGCCATGGCCGGCGAAGGCGAGAATCTGTGCGTCGCGGGCGGATTGTTTTACAACGCCCTGCTGGTCGAATTCCTGGAGCGCAGCGGCCGCTGGAAGAATGTTTTCGTGCAACCGGCGGCGGGCAACTCCGGCACCGCGCTCGGCGGAGCGTTCCATATGTGGTATCAGCGTCAAGGGAACCGGCGCCGGGAGGGCGTGAATTCGCTGCTGCTCGGCCCCAGCTATGGCCGGGAAGAAATCAAAAAGGTTCTCGAAAACTGCAAGCTGCGGTTTCAATATCTGCAATCCATCGACGATGTGCTGGCGAAGGCGGTGAGCATGTTGGGAGAGCGCAAGATCGTGGCGTGGATGCAGGGGCGCATGGAGTTCGGCCCGCGCGCGCTGGGCAATCGCAGCATTCTGGCGTCGCCGCTGGATCCGTATTCCACCGAAAACCTCAACGTCTTCATCAAGCATCGCGAACCATTCCGCAAATTCGCGGCGTCGGTGCCGGCGGAGCTCGCGGCGGAATACTTCGACGTCGGTCCTAACGCGCGTAATCTGGCGACGGTGGGCCGGGTGAAGCCGGAGCATCGCAAGACCTTCGCGTCCGCGATTCTGGGCGACGACATGGTGCGCGTTCACGCCGTGACTGAAGCCGATAATCCGCTGTACCACCGCCTATTGCATGAAGCCGGCAAGGCCACCGGACTGCCGGTGCTTTACAACACCAGCTTCAATTTATTTGGCGATCCCATGGTCTCGACGCCGCGCGATGCCGTGCGCAGCTTTTATTCATCGGGCATCGACGCGCTGTTCGTGGGAAGTTTCGTGGTGGAGAAGTAAGCGCGGCTATTGAGCGGCTTTGCTGAATCGGCCACCTGGCGCGCTGAACCGGTTAGCTCAAGAATGTGCATGCCAGTGTTGGCGCGGTCGACAGCGTAGATGTAGCCGCGGTCGTCCACGTCGACATTGTTGGTCTGAATCGCCACCTTGCAGGTCTGGCTCGCGCCTTCGCCGACGCAGCGTTTGTCGGTGCGGTCGGTAATCGCGGGGATGTAGTATCCGATCTCTTTCGGCTTGTAGGGATCGCGCACATCGACGGCGCGCACGCCGGCGTTGAAATGCGCCACGAACATCACGCGATTGGCATACATCGGCGGCAGATTCTCGTTGGTCGAATGCGTGCCGAAACGCCCGCCCGCGGAGCAGAAGTTGCCGCTATCTTCCGGGACCGTCCAGGTGGAAACTCCCACCGGTTTCGATTCGGTGGTGATGTCGAAAATCCGCGCCATCTGCCGGCTCTCATTACATTCGTTGGGAGTGGTCTCGCCCACCATGAAGATGAAATCTTTCACCTTGCCGAATTTCTGATTGGCGAACTCGGAGAGCGGCATCCGCAGCATGGGAACGATGTTGTGCGCTCCCATATCGTCCGGCAAATCGACGCGGGCGACGATGGGATAACGCAGGTTCTCGTCGGTAGCTTCCTTGGGCCCGTTCAACAGCTTTTCGCGATCGACGATTTCGATCACGCCGTTGCGCGAGTTGTCGTAGGCGAGATAAACGCGATTGCCTTTCGGCCCGGTGGAGAAAGCGCCGTGCAGGCCTCCCGGCGTCGGGCCCTTGGCGCCCGGCTCCTGCCCCGGCAAGCCGAAGTTGCGGATGAACACCGGCTTGGCGGGATCGCTCAGATCGTAAATCTGCATCATGCGCGGCGTGCGCCAGCCGACGGGACCCGAGACCAGATACGCAATGCCGGTGTCGCATTCCCACCAATTCTTGTGAGTGTCGCGCAGGCCGCTGACCACCACCGTAATGCGGCTGGGCTTGGCCGGGTCGGTGACATCCCAGATTTCATGCGCGCTGTTGCCGAAGTCGCGCAGCAAATAAAACTTGCCTTTGTCGCCATGCGGCAAGTCGTTGCCGCTGCACACGCGCACCATGGACGCGCCGCCGAACTCTCCGGCGCGGTCCTTCGGCTCGCCGGGAATGTGAAACAGATATTGGGGATGTTTGGGATCGGTGACATCGACGATGGAAGTGCCGTTAGGCTCCATCTTGCCGGTCTGCGGGTTGAGCGCTTCGCCGCCATGATGGCCGACGTAGGCGATCCAGCGCTCGCCTTGCTTCTGGATCACCGGTTGGTACGCGCTGCGGGCCTGCAGGTCGTTGTAACCCACCAGGTCCATGTTGCTGGCGCGAGGAGTGCGCTGCGCCGGCGTGGGCGGGATCATGATCTGCCCGGCAAGCAGGCCGCAAAATAGCAAGCCGGGCGCGAGTATTGTCGAACCCCTGCGCTGCATCGGAAGCGCTTTAGGGCGCCTGCGACGCAACGTAGGCGGAGATGTCGAGCAGTTCCTGTTCGCTCAGATTGGCGACCACGGGCTTCATGAGGGGGGTCCACAACCCGTGGCGGAAACCATGTTCCATGTCATACATCTGGCGCATCAGGTAACTGGGCGAACGGCCCGCCAGCGGCGGCACCGGGCCCAGACCCTTCAGCCCCTCGCCATGGCACAGGGCGCACTGCTTGGTCTTCACCAGCGCCTCGCCCTTCTTGAGGCTGCCGACGGGCACGTAGGCGATGAAACCGGAGTGGGGGTCGCGCAGGATGGCGGTGGCTTCGGCGTTGACCGGCACTTCGACGATGCGGTTGCCTAAAGGCTCTTTCTCTTCACCCTCGGCCAGGAACAGGCCGTTTTCGTCCTCGGTCTTCGGTGCCGTCTTGCTCTCCACTACCTTAATCCACGGAGTCCACTTGATAGCGCCGAAGTATTCGGCGGCCTGCTTGATCTCATCGTCGGTCATGTTCTTCGCGAAAACCGCCATGGCCTTGGTGTTGGCCTTGCGCGTCTCGGCGCTCTTCGCGGTCGTCGTTCCGGAAGTCGAGCATCTGCTGGATGAAATAGGAGACCGGCAAGCCACTCACGCCGGCGTTTTCGGCGCGGCCTTTGCCGTTCGGGATAGTGGCACAAGGAGCAGGCGCGCACCGCCGGTTCCTTGCCGTGGGCCACGATGGGAGGCATCTGCGGATGGTCGCCCGGATACCAATCGGCCGGGCCGAAACCGTTGCTGATCTGGGCCCGCGTGAACTCCAGGTCTGTTGCCGGGGAGGTGCTTCATGCTGGGGTCGGGCTTAGCGGGAGTCGCCGCTACCATCGGTCCGGGCGGGACGCCATAAGCCCAAAACGGGACCGCGTCCTCCGCGAAGGAAAGCCCCGCTGTCAATAGTGACCCGGCCGCAATTGTTACCACTCCCAAACTGCTTCTCATACGAGCTCCTTTTGGGGGCGAGACTTCGCTCGGCCCGTTGACCTACGATCTTAAGGCTGCGTCGGCTTACTTATGCGCCAGGCGGCTGCACGCCATCTCTGCGCCAGACGGATCAATGGCGCCGCTGCCTTCTTCGATGTGAACGATCTTGCCGTCGGTATCGATCACGAAGGTGGTGCGGTTGGCCATGCCCAGATTGGGCAGCAACACGCCGTATTCGGCCATCACTTTCCGCTGGGCGAAGTCGCTCAGGATGGGAAAGCCGACGTTGAGTTGCTTGGCAAATTCTTTTTGCGACGGAGTGTTATCGCCGCTGATACCGAAGACTTTGGTAGCCGCGCCTTCGAACTTGGCGGCATTTGCCTGATACGCGAGCATCTCCCTGGTGCAGCCGCCGGTGAACGCGGCGGGGAAGAAGGCCAGCACGACGGGCGCCTTACCGCGGAAACTCGAAAGCGTGATTTTCTCGCCGGTGGTGGCGGGCAGCGTGAAATCCGGCGCCATATCGCCAACCTTCAAATTCGTGTGCGAGGGCGTCACGGCGCCTTGCTGAGCGGGCAGGGATGCGCACAGCAGCGCTCCCAGAAATGCGATGGCCAGTGGCTTCATAAGATATATTTCTCCAGTCCTGCCGTAGATTATCATTTGGCGGCCACCCCTGCAAGACCCGTTCGACAGACCCCTTCGCCAGGCCCTTAGGCCAGAGTGCGCCAGGCTTCCCGGGGCTATTGACGCACCAGCTTGAACTTCTGAATTCTGCGGCCGCGGTTTTCGGCGACGTAGACGTTGCCCTGCGAGTCCACCGCGATGCCGTGAGCCTGGTCGAATTCGCCGGTGAAATGCCCGGCGTGACCGAAAGTCGTGAGGACCTTGCCGGACTCGCGGTCGAGGACTTCGACTTGCTCATTGTTCTGGTTGAGCAGATACAGGAAGCGCTGCTTTGGATCGCGCGAGAGGTCGAGCGCCACCGCCGCGCCGCCGCTCTCTTTCGGCTTTCCGTCGGGCGGAGCGGTGTATGGCGTCCATGGCGTTTCGATGTTCTTTTTGAAGTTGCCGAGCTTGTCGTAGACCTGTATCCGCGACTCCTGGCGATTGCAGACGTACACCAGGCCGTCGGTCGAGACAATCAGGCAATGCACGGTGCGCATGCCTTCGGGCTGCCATTGGCGCAGAAATTTTCCGCTGCGATCCATCACGGCGATGCGCCGGTTGCCTCCGGCGCCCTCGCCATCGGCAACATACACGTCGCCGTTTTGGGGATCGGCAAAGATGCTGGCGGGCATAAAGAACTGCGCTGCATTTGAATTGAGCGGCTGGCCTTTTTCGGTGCCGTCGGAGGAATCGAAGACGCCTTTCTTGCCGATCTGCAAGAGCAGCTTGCTGCCATCGTGCGAATATTTCTGCACCATGCCGGAGGGCGAGCTGGCGATCCACATGTTGTTGTCTTTATCGAAATAACAACTGTGGAGGCGCGGGTCGAGGGACTTGGGCGCGCTCCAGGAATTGACCAGATTGCCTTCGGTATCGATTTCGATGATGGCGGGCGCGAGATGACCGGAATTCAAGTCTATCTCCGGCACGTCCTGCCGGTTCAGGAGGAACACGTGGTCGTGCAAATCCACGCAAACTCCGCCCAATCCGCCGATCACCCAGCGGTCCGGGAACGGCTTCGGCCAGGAGCGGTCGACTTCATATTTCGGCGCGACCTGCGCCAGCAGGGCGCTCGAACAAAACATCCCGGCTGCGATTGCGAAGATCGTGTGTGTCGTTCTCATCGGTATGCGACCGTTCTATCTACCAACCAGGTGTTCGACGTCCTTATTGTTCTCTGCGCAGACATATTCCAACACGTCGATTCCGTTTGGGGCGAGCGAGCTGACTCTCTTCAGCGTCCAAGGTTTCGCGAACGCACTGGGATCGTCGAAGGTGATCTCGCGCTCCAGATGCCCGAGGTCGGGACGGCGAAACCGTTCGATCACGTGCAATTTCTCGGTCTGCGGATAGCTGCCGGAGGCGATCCAGCCCCGGTCCGTGAGGCCGACCGTATCCACCACCAAGGTATCGCCTTCCCAGTGACCCACCGAATGGCCCATATAGGAAGGATTGGGATCGTCGGGATGGCGGCGTCCATCCAGATAGATCTGGCGCGTCGGATCGTTGGTCTCCTCGACAATCACCAGCACATCCCGAGTTTGGACCACCCGATAGGGGCGCAAACCGCCCGAAGCGCCCAACCCTGTGGGAAGGCAATGCGCGCCAGGAGAGTCAATGTTCATGCGGTCCCGCCGCTGCTTTGCGATCGCCGCCGCCCACGGAAGCGGGTCGGCAGGTGGACCTTCCGGGCGCTCAATCGCGGCCAGCCAGACTCCGCTCAGATCGGGTTTCCCCTCGCGCGTGCGCGGAGTGCGGCCAGTCGGCGCGGGCTGGCCGGTGATCAATTTCAGGTATTCCTCGCCGCCATCGCCGAGGGTGTTGAGTTGAGTGTCACTCAAATGAATATCGAAGTGAAGCGCCTGTCCCGCTTGTACCTGGATGCCTTTCTGGTGGAACGGGAGGAACAACGGAGGAAACTCAGCCGAGAGTTCGTAACTGCCGGCCGGCAGGGACGCAATCGAATAACTACCGTCCGCCGCGCTCTGCGTCGAAAAGGACGCATCGGTTGCGGTGTTCTTGACGACGATGGGTGCTTTGGGTACGGGATTGCCGCCCGAAGCCGTCACAATTTTCCCGTTGATGGTGCCCGTCTGCGCGAACGCGGCGACCGCAGCCGCGAGCGTCAAACTCACAAGAATACTAACTCTCATTTTTCTGTTTCCCACCCTTATGGCCGGTCGGCGTTCGGGGGCGCCAGAGCCAGCGCTTCGCGGGCCTTCAAGAACAGATCGTACTCGCTCATAAGATCGCGGAACATGGCGTCGCCGATCATGTGGTAGCCCGGAGCGGTGAGGTGCACGTAATCGCCCTGCGCCATCCCGGCCAGCACCCATTCGCGCATGGAGCCTTTCCCGCCCATCTTGGCGCGCTGGTCCCAGAACGCGCATCCCTTGGCCAGCGCGGCCTCGCGCTCGGCCTCGACGATCATGTCTATGTTGTCGAGCGTCACCCAGCCTTTGCCGCGCACTCTAATGGCGCGGTCCGGCGGACCCGATCACCAGGATGGTCGCGGTGGGCGCGTCGGCGCGCAGCCTCTCGATCAGGCGCGTGAACATGTCGCGATAGCTCTCGAGGGTCCAATCCTTGCGGCCGGCTTCATTGGTGCCATAGGACAGCACGATCAAAGCGGGATTGCGCCGCTCGATATTCGATTTGAGCACCACTTCATTCCAGTTGAGCATCATCGATGCCGAAGCGCCGTTGATCCCCAGCGCTTCATAGGTGATGCCGGTGGGTTTCTCCGCCACCCATCCGAAGAGGCGGACGGGCGCGCGATCCAGCGTCTCCACTTCCAGGCGGTGCGCTCCGGGCTCGGCGTCGTAGTGGAAGTAGCTGGGAGCGGTTTCGCCGTCGGTCGAGATGCGCTCGACGGGGGCGCCGTTATCGTAAATTTGAATCGCTCCACCGCCGGGCTGCTGCAAGTAGTAGAGCTCGAACTGCTGGCCCTCGGCCAGCAGATACACGGATTGCCGCGGCGAACTGGCAGTCATGCTGACGCCGCCCAGTCCGTAAATGCCATCGCCGCTGCGCCCCACCAGTCCGTCGCTGTGCCAGCCGCGCGTCGAACCGCTCTTCACGTCGAAGCGCCGGTAGGTGTTCCAGGGCCGTCCGGCCAGTGAATAGCCGCTGCCGCCGTCGCCGAAAGTCTGCTGGAGGCGCTCGCGAATGTCGCCGGTCCACTCATCCGCGGCGACGTGCGAATCGCCGTAGTGCAGCGCGCGCAGGGGACCGGGCAGCTCGCCGTGCTGCTGACGATAGAGCTGTTCAAAGAACGGGACCAGCGCGGCCGGCATTTTCCACCGGGAGCTGGGCGCCCCTGGAAACCTTCTCGACCACTCCTTCGTGAGCTTCCGCCCGCGTGGCTGCGCTGACGTAGGAGCGCGGGGCGGCGGCGCGCCGGGCAGCCGGCTTCTTAACCGTTTTCACCTTTACGACCGCCGGTTTTTTGGCCACCACCGGCTTGACGACCGGCTTGCGGGCGCGTTTCTTGGCGGATGATTTCGCCGGTTTAGCGGGGCTTGCAGCAGTGGCCGCGGTCTGCGCGGAGGCCGCCAGGGCCATCGCGAAGGTTGCGGCGATTGCTGGAAGTAAACGCATCAAGGATGCTGGCTCGCTTCCCGGCCGGTGCTGTCCGCCTGCCCGACGATGTTCCGTTTCAACTGTTCCAGTTTGTACTGGTTGAAACCTTCGCGCAAGGCCGAGAACAAAAGCTCCCCTACGATTCTCGCACCGGCGGGCATGGGATGGATGTAGTCCGACCCTACCAGGCGCGGCTCGGAGGTATACCAGCGGCCCATGGTGCCGGAGCCTCCCATGGCTTCGAAAGTATCGAAGAAAGCCACGCCAGTGTCAGCGGCGATCTTCGATTCGGTGGCAACCAGACGCGGCATGGTGGGAATGGTGTCGATCTCTCCGTTGGCTGCCTTGGCGCCGCGATCCATGGGACTCATCAGCAGAATGGAGGCTTCGGGCACCGCTCTTTGCAACCGGGCGACGGTCTTGCGCATTTCATGGCCCCAGGTGCTGTCGACGAAATTAGGGAAGCCGCTCTCGTTGGTGCCGTAATTCACGATGATCAGATCGGGCTTGTAGTGGCGCAGTTCGGCGGCCCAGTGGGCTTCGTTGAAGGCATTCGAAAGCAGGGTCACGTTCGCGCCATTGATGCCCAGGCTGCTATAAACCACGCCGGTCCCCTTGCGGAAATCCGCGCCGTAGAAGCGCACCGAGCCGCTGGTGACCTTGAGCGCGATGTCGGCCGTGCCGGGCGGAATGTCGAATGACGCGTAGCCGGGAGTAAACGGCTTCTCTCCCGGCGCGGCGGTAGAGGAGCCGGTGCCGATAGGATTGCCATCCGCCTCCACTGCGAATGTGCCGCCCTGCGGCTCGACGAGATACGCGATCTCCACGCTGCGGTGGGGCGTTTTCACTTTCCAATGAGAGACAGCGCCGGGAGCGCCGCGGAAGCTCACGGCTCCCAATCCGTTGAGCCCATCCTTCAGAGGTGGAATTGCCGCCCACGTCGATCTTCCAGTTCGAGCCCGACATCTCGATGCCGCGATGGTTGTACCAGGCCCATGGCCGAGCCATCAACACAAAGCCCATGCCGCCGTCGCCGAACTCGTGCTGGAACAGGGCGCGCGCGTCGGCGGTGATCAGGTCCGCGGTAGTGGGGGAATCGCCGTAGTGAATGATGTGAGCGCCGTCGCCCTTGAGCAGCGCTTCGTAGAAATGATCCAGCACATGCGCGGGGTCGAAAAGATTCCTGGGCGCCTTGGCTACCAGGCGCTTGTTCAGCATCTGCGCTCAGGTTCTCGGGCGAGGCGAGTGGATCGACCAGCGCTTCCGTGGGCGCAGGCTTCACGGGGAACCTCACCACCGCGACGGCGCTCTTGGGCTCGATCGATATGTAATTCTTGAGCGAAGGAAAGGCCTGCGGGCAGCAGGAGCAGCACCGCGAAGGTGAGCACGGTGAGCGTGGTCTTAACTGGAATCTCGGGTCGCATCAGAATTTGGTGTATATAAATGGCGCGGCGCCGCTCTGGACCACATTTTGCAATCCGAGCGCCAGCAGCGCGAGTACCGCTGCCTGGGCATAGAACGGAGCCTCGACGTATAAGTTCAGGCTCCAGTCATACCACTTCTTGGGGACGTAATGCGCCAGTGCGCCGATCGCGAGCACCAGCAGCAGCGGTCCTGATATATTCGCAAAAGATACGCTCAGGGAAGCGATGCGGCCGAGAATCGCCAGCGCGGTATCGAAGCTGGGAGCGCGGAAAAAAATCCAGGCGAAAGTGACGTAGTGGAAAGTGAGAACGATGCTGGCATAGCGCCAGAAGCGGTTGCCTGAAGGCGCGGTTTTGGCTGTGCCGGGTTGCTGCCATAAACGCACGAACGCCAGGCCGAAGCCATGCAGCGCGCCCCAGATGACGAAGTTCCAGTTAGCGCCGTGCCACAGTCCGCCGATCACCATGGTGATGATCAGGTTCACGTAGCTGAAGATCTTCGAGCGCTTGCCGGGCAGCGAAAAATACAGATAGTCGCGCAGCCAGTTGGATAGCGAAATGTGCCAGCGGCGCCAGAAATCGGCGATGTTTTCCGCGGCGTAGGGGCGGTTGAAATTCGGCCGGCAGCTTGATGCCGAGCAGCAGCGCCGATCCCCTGGCGATGTCGGTGTATCCGGAAAAGTCGTAGTAGATCTGCAGCGCGTAGGCGTACACCGCGATCAGCGTTTCGGCGCCGGTGTAGAGCGTCGGAAAATCGAAGACGCGGTTGACCAGGTTGCTCGACAGGTAATCCGCGATCAGCAGTTTCTTCATCAGGCCCATGCCGATCAGGAAGAGGGCGCGGCCGCCATCGGCCGGATCGAGCGGCTTGCGCTTTTCGAATTGATCGATCAGCGAAGAGACGCGCGTGATGGGGCCGGCCAGCGTGGTCGGGAAGAAAGAAACCGCGGCGAGATGCGCCAGATAGCTCTTGGTTCCTTTGGCGTCGCCGCGATAGATGTCGATGGTGTAGGTGAGCGCCTGGAAAACGTAAAAGGAGAGCGTCAAGGGCAGCGCCACCGTGGTCACGGGGAGCATAACGCAGCATGGCGAGTATCCCGATATTCATGACGATGCTGGTGGTGACTAGGACTCGCCGAACCCACGGAATCTTAGACGATTGCAGACCCCAGCCCAGCAAGAAATCGCAGGTGGAGGCCGCCGGGATCAGCGCCAGGTAACGCAGGTCCCACTTGGCGTAGAAGAAATAGTTGGCGAGCAGAATGACGGCCAGCGCCAGCCGCACGCACGCGGGCCAGCGGCCAATAGAGCAGGAAAATCCCCAGCAGGAAAATGAAATAGGTTGACGAGGAAAGAAGCAACTACCAGGATAACGGAAAGGTGGCGCGCAAGCGGATCGGTGCGGCTCAGCCGGCAGTTTGCCGCTATTTCGCCCCTATTTCACGGGATACGTCTTGGTGTATTTATTGCGCGGGTTGTACATCGTAAAAGAGCCGTCTTCAGACGCTGATGCCTTCAGGTACATCCCGTCGTCGTGCTCTTCGAGGTTCGCGATGAAGGGGTCGGCGGCATTGTGCTCTTTGCCTCCCGTAAAGGAGAAGTGCAACTGCCACATGTCCTCGAGTCCGGGCATGCCGTGCAGCAGTTTCCAGGCGTCGGGAAGCCCGCCTTTGCGCGGGCCGTTGTCCATCACGATCACGCGCGGCGCCAGGCCGTAAACCGATTTCGGCGAGACGTGCGTGGCGTGATGCGCCGTGAGGTAGAGATCCACCTTGCCGACTTTGTTATCGGGGCATTCGAGCGCCAGTTCCTCGTTCCAGATGATGTCGCCAGGATCCGCGAAGCGAAACTTGCCGAATTGAATGAGGACGCCTGCTGATTGCGGATTCTCGCCGGTTTCGCCTTCCACCGGCGCGAGGCCGGCGCAATACGGGTTGGGCTCGCCCTTGTGTTGGAGGTGGTGGCCGGCGGCGGTGAGCACCGTGATGTCCAGACCCTTGATGGCGATCTTTTCGCCCGGAGCGATCACTCGATGCGCTCCCCCGGCGATGGCTTTCTCGTAAGGTCCCGGGTATTTGCCGCCGGCTTCGACGCTGGGCCCGTAGTCGAGGAAAGTAGCCACCGGCAGCCGCTCCAGCAGGTTGGGAACGCCGCCCACATGATCCGCATGGAAATGCGTGATCAGCAGCGTGTCGATTTTCTTGACGCCGGCGGCTTTCGCCGCCGCCGCGATGCGAATGGCGTCGCGTCCGCTGTTGCCCGCATAGCCGGTGTCGATGAGCAGGGCTTGACCGGAGGGAGGAACCACTAAGCGTGGATTGGCCCCCTTCGACATCGATGAAGTAAATGTCGAGCGTCTTTGCGCCCTGGGCGGCCACGGCCAGCGTGGCGAGCAGAATCACCCGGAGGAGGCTGCGCCAGACGGCGGGAACAATCTTCATGCCAGTATCGTACAAGATAATGAGAGTGGTTCGAAATACAAGCGATGCCTTATTGTTGCCAATGCGGAGCGCCGGCCGGATCGACGGATAAATTCTGCGCGGTCTGCGGCGCCCGCCAACCTGCGCCACCGGGGGCTCCTGCTTCCGGAGCCGGGGCTTCGGGAACTGGGGCTTCGGGAGGCGGCGCAGAGACCGGGCCGCCCAGAACACCACCTGCGGATTTCCTGGGCGGCGTGAGCGATAAGAATGCCTCACTGCTGTGCTACATCCCTTGGCTGGGTTGGATCGCGGCCATCATTGTACTGGCCAGCGCGCGCTACAAACGGGACACGGCGGACGCCCGCGAGGTGCGGTTCAATGCGTTTCAGGGTCTCTATCTGTTCGTGGCGTGGTTGATTGTGGATTGGGTGGTCTCTCCGGCGCTCCGCTTCGGGATGATGGGGATGGGCGATTCCTTCCGGCCGCTGGAGGGATTGCTGCGCGTCGCGATTCTTGCCGCATGGATTGTGATGCTGGTCAAAGTGAGTCACTCCGAACACTACCGCTTGCCGATCGTGGGTGAAATGGCCGAGCGGTCGGTGGAAGAGCAAAGAGTGTGAGCCGCAGCGAACCTGCTTCGTCGCCTACTACTTTGGCAAAAATGGGCTGCTGGCCTGATAGCCAAGAAGCGCCATCGCCGTACCGTTTTTCTCGAAAGTAAACGCCTCGTCCAAGGCTCCATTCGCGCATTTAATCAGATACTGCAGGCTCACCGTCGTACTCGATGTGTTGGCCTTGGCGAAATAGGTGATCGGCTTTGAGGGCTGACCGCATGGACCCATCTTGTCGTGAACGCTATCGAGATATTGGCTGAAGACCAATTGGGAAGTACGCGCCCGCAAGGCCGGCGCAGCGGCAGCCCAAATTGCGTCATACTGCTCGGATTCGAGCCGTTGGTGAAACACCGCGACCTCGTGTTCCGCCTGCAGCCCTGCCTCCTTGGCTTTGACGAAGAACACGCCGCACATTCCAAGAATCAGGAATGGAGAAAGAACGAATAACCAAAAACGCCAAGACCTTCCCCGCTTTTGACTGTCTAAACCTGATTCGGAACCAAACAGAGTTTCCACAGGCAAAGCATATGCTCAATAATGTTCGCGGCCGGGGAAGGTGTTTGACATCATGATGCCTTATTAAGTAGCATCAAGATGTGAGAACTACACTCTCCTTGGATGACGATATCGCCAGTCTCCTGAACAAAGAGATCCGGCGTTCCGGAGTTTCTTTCAAAGAAGCCGTTAACCATTACTTGCGTCTGGGACTGATGGCGGCCAAGCAACCCGCCAGGAAGAAATTTGTGGTGAAACCACGCGCAATGGGGCTTCCGCCGGGACTTAGCTACGACAACATTGGAGAATTACTCGATGCGATTGAAGGCCCCTTGCACCGATGATCGTGCTCGACGTGAACCTCGTTATTTATGCCTATGACACCGCATCGCCACATCATAAATCAGCCATCCGGTGGATGGAAAAGGCCCTCTCCGGTGGAGAACCGGTGGGGCTTCCATGGCAGGCGGCTTCGGCATTTCTAAGAATTTGCACAAATGCGAATCTTCCGGGGGACCGTTTCACCGCGGAAGAAGCCGCGCAAATCCTCGACGAGTTACTGGACCAGCCCAACGTGCGTTTACTGGTCCCGGGCGAACATCACTGGGGCTTGTTCCGTCAGATGATTACGGAGGGCCAAGCGCGTGGGCCTTTGGTAAGTGATGCGCAACTCGCGGCGCTGACCATCGAACATGGCGGCGTTCTGCACACTACCGACCGGGACTTTGCGCGATTCCCAGGATTGCGGTGGACGAATCCGCTCGCCTAAGAGCACGGGCAGGGAACAAACCCCGATCGGGCCGCGTAATTCAGTATTATTTAGCAAAGGACGGCCCACATGAAGTTGACTCTCTCAGTCGCCAGCATGGTTTTATTCGCCAGCATCTCGTTTGCGGCGGATTCCATCACATTCCACAAGGACGTCGAGCCGATTCTGCAAAGAAACTGCCAGAGCTGTCATCGCCCGGGTCAGGCTGCGCCCATGTCGCTGCTGACGTACCAGAGCGCGCGTCCGTGGGCCAAGGCCATGAAGGCCGCGGTGGTGACGCGCAAAATGCCGCCGTGGTTCGCAGATCCGCGCTACGGGCACTTCGTGAACGACCGTTCGCTCCAGCGAGCCGACATCGATACCATCGCGAAATGGGCCGATACGGGCGCGGCCGAAGGCGATGCCGCCGACGCCCCAGTCGCGATCAAATGGCCCGCCGATGGTTGGGAGATCCAGCCGGACATCGTCGATCAACGGCGCTCCATTCACGGTACCCGCGAATCCTAAGGCCAACGTCATCGAGTGGAATTACATTACGGTGCCCAGCGGGATCAAAGAGGATACCTGGATCACGTCCATGGAAATCCGTCCCAGCGAATTGGCGGTGACGCACCACATCTGTGTATTCTTCAAACCGCACGACCCCGATACCCAGTACAACACGCCGGTTTGGGCAGATCGCCCGCGTGACGAAAAAGGCCGGACGCCGGCGGAAGCTGCGGGGCTCAACGGCAAGGGTCTGCCGGATTCAGTTTTGAAGGGCACGAACGGGGTGGAGGGCTGTTACGTCCCGGGACAATTCACGCAGAATTACGCGTTGTTCCATGCCGCCAAGCTCATCAAGGCCGGTACGGATATTGTGTTCCAGCTTCACTACACACCCATTGGCCGGGAAGTGGTGGATCGCCCGCGCCTGGGATTGACCGTCGCCAAGGCGCCCGCGGAGCGTACTTTCGTCACGCTGGGAACCTCCGCGCCCAACGATGCCAAGAGCTTCGCGATTCCGCCCAACGATCCCAACTGGGAAAGCCCGCCGATGGAGGCCGAGTTCTTGCAGGACGCCGAGCTGGTTAGCATGTTCCCGCACATGCATCTTCGCGGCAAGGACATGACCTACCAACTGACATTTCCAAACGGGGAAACGAGACGCTTCTCAGCGTGCCGCACTACGATTTCAATTGGCAGATGGGTTACGACGTGGTTGAGCCAGTGAAGATCCCCAAGGGAACGCACATAAAGGTGACGGCGCATTTCGACAACTCCGTCAACAACAAGTTCAACCCGGACCCCAACCAAACTGTCTATTACGGCGATATGACTTGGGAAGAAATGATGTTCCCCTTCTTCAGCGTCACCGTGGAAAAGGGCAAGGAAACGGAGAAGGTCATCCACGTCCTCAAAGGCAAAAACGGCGACGGCGCGTAGAGTTGAAGCCCGCGGCGGGCCCGAGCGGTGACGCCGTACTAAGCTAGTCTTCATGGCTCTTCTCGATCAGATCCAGAAAGACATGACGGCGGCGATGAAGGGCCGCGAGGAAGCGCGGCTCGACGCAATCCGCATGATCAAGGCGGCATTGCAGCGCTACGCCATCGACACCATGAAGCCGCTCGACGAGGCTGCGGAATTGCAAATCCTGAACACCTTGGTCAAGCAGCGGCGCGAGTCGGCGGACATGTTTCGCAAAGGCAACCGCCCGGAGCTGGCCGATAAGGAAGAGGCCGAGCTCAAGCTGATCGAATCCTACATGCCGTCGGCGCCGACGGATGAAGAGATCGACGCCGCGCTTGCAGCCGCCATGGCTGAAACCGGCGTCACCTCGCTAAAACAAATGGGCGTGGTGATGAAAGCCGCGCAGGCGAAGCTGGCCGGTAAGCGCGTCGACGGCAAGGTCGCTCAGTGAGCGCGTTCGATCGAAACTCAGTTGACCGCGCGAACTTCTAGTGCTCGCCGAAGTGGTAGCCCACCGCCACGGTGGCTGCCGGCGCCCAATTGCTTCCGAACTGGTCGGTGAAATTCGGCACATAATGCAGGTCGAATTGCGGACGTATGAAAAAGCGGTCCGTGAGGGCGATCTGGAGGCCGGCTCCGAAGTGGATCTGGAAATGGTTCGCACTGCCGACCGCGGAAACCTGGTTCGTACACACTGCGGTCCCGACACAGGCATTCTGAGAGATGGTGAAACTGGTTCTCGCGCTGCCAATTCCGCCCTGCAGTTGCACGATGGCCCGCTTTGTGATGAGAGGCTCATAGATGCCATTGACATCGATGAACGACTGGCGGGATTTGAGAGGCCCGTAGTCTTGATGCACCGGCTGGAAGTTGATTTCCGCTCCCATGCCCAGGCGCTCGCGGAACATAATATCTCCGCCGAACCCCAGAAAGAAGCCGTTGAGCTTGGGAGTCGCCTGGCAAAACGCATCGGCGGAACTGGGGATGCATCCCCCTAGGGCATTGGCGGAGTTCAAGTTATCGATCCCGAGGCCGGTCGCGGAATCGAAGGCGCTGCCGAAATTGACATTCACGTCCAGGGCGCTTTGCGCGTGGGCCAAGACCGGAAAGAACAGCAACGGAAGGTAAGGCCACATTCGTTTCATTTTTCAAATTTCCTCTTTAAATTTGGAATCCGATCAGCTTTGCGTTCTTTGAAGCTTATGGTTTAACGACGCCGCTGCGGGGCCATGCGTTTCATGCAGGCGTAGTGGCGGGTGGGGGCTTGCCTCACAGGGCGCGCGCATGGGGCGGTCGATTTAACCTTTGAATTTGTCGCGGCACTCGGTGGAGCAAAAGTAATAGGTCTGGCCGTTCGCGAATTTCTGGAAGGCGGTGGCGGTGGAAATGAAGGTCCCGCACACCGGATCCTTCTTAAGTTCGCCGCCGGAGGAAGGACTTGAAGGAGGGCGGGAACCAGAGGCTCCCGCCTGAGGAGAGGAGGTATTGGAAAGTCCGCTAAAAGCCTTGCCGATGATTCCCAGCACTGACCGGATCACGCTCATGACAAGCATGAATCCGATCAGATAGAGAATCGCTCGAAACATTCACTCCAAACTTACTGGCACTCCAAACTTACTGGCACTCCAAACTTACTGGCACTCCAAACTTACTGGCACTCCAAACTTACTGGCACTCCAAACTTACTGGCACTCCTCCAAACTTACTTTTTCTTGCCGGGTGCCTTGAAGGTGGTTTGCACCGTTTCGCCCATGCTGGCCATCATGGCCTTCGCGGTATCCGCGTTGGGACCGTTCGGCGCCAGATCCAGATACTTCTGGAACGCTTCGGCCGTTCCCGGGGGCGCGTTGGTCTTGCCGTTATCTACCGTGGCTTTCGCCATCAGCGAGAGGCCGTATTGGAAATACGCTTCGGCGTAATTCGGATCCAGCTCGATGGCTTTCTTGAACGCCGCAGTGGCCGGCTCCATGTTGCCGGTATTCACATACACGGCGCCCAGGTTGAAGTAATACTTGCCCGCGTTGGGAGGATCGACCTGCGCGGCCTTCGTTAACTGCGCCTGCGCTTCGTCGAACTTTTTCTGCTGCGCCAGCACCAGAGCGTAGTTGTTGAGATACGCCGCGTCATCGGCCTTAATGGCGAGGGCCTTTTGATAGGCTTCGGCAGCCTTTGCCAGATCCGCATCTTTGTTGGCGGGCGTGGCTTTGGCGCGGCCTACGTAGGCGTCCGCCAGATTGCCCCATACGACATGCTGGGTGGGATCAACTACGCTCGCTTTGGTGAAGCCCGCAATGGCTGCGTCCCACTGATTGGCTGCGGCGGCCGTCTTGCCCTCATTGAAGGCATCGTTCAGCTCCTTGTTTTTAGCTAGCGCGGCGGCCTGTTCCTTGTTCTTCTTTTCCAGTTCCGCTTTGTCGGCGGCAGATAGAGCGCGGCCACTCTCGTCCACAGCCGCGGGGGCGCCGGCAGCGTCGGACTTGGACAAGTCGAAGTTGAGCTCCTGGGTGTCGCCAATTTTTATGGGAACGCCGTTCTGGAAATCCCTTTCCTTGCCATCCAAGAAGACCGAAACTTTATAAGATCCTCCCGGCAACCCGCCGTAAAAATAATGGCCGTGTTTGTCGGTCTTAACCGTGTAATTACCCCTTACGTCCAGGCGTTCGATCTTCATTTGCGCACCCGGCAGGTTTTTGCCGTCGGGTCCCTTCACGACGCCTTCGATCGCAGCGGTCTGCGCCCACCCGCTGACGGCGAAAAAGGCCAGACTAACCGGCAGAATCAACGTGAGCTTTCCAATGAATGACATAAACTTTGCATACCTCCCCGTCCTTCGTGGACGCGTTCCATCGTCCAGGATACTACAGAGATCCCGAATTCGGCTATCTTCCCGCCTAGCAAAATAGACGCATCCCGTAAGCCATTTGGCACATCCAAATGGTCAGGTGAGGTTCATGTAGAATGAAGGAACCCGTAAATTTGCCCCGTCGCCGCGCGGGCAGCTCCATGCGCCGAATCGTTCTAGCCATCGCCGGTTTTCTCTTGCTGACAAGCGTTGCCAGCCAGGCGGAGTCGCTCGCCTGGACCCGTGCCCATGAGCTTTACCAGCGGACGGATTATGCCGGTTCGCTCAGGGAGTTGCTGGGTACTAGCCAGAGGGATGCTGCGGTCGAGCTGCTTGATGGGCCAGGACTATTTCGGGCTGGCCGAATACAAGCAGGCGAGCGAATTCGCTGGAGAAAGCGGTCGGCGCTTGCTCCCACCAATGCCGAGTGCTTCCTGTGGCTGGGCCGGGCCTACGGAAGGCGCGCGGAGACCTCCAACCCGTTTTCGGCGCCGGGGTTTGCTTCGAAGGCCAGGCAGATGTTCGAGAGGGCGGTGGCGCTCGACCCCGCCAACCGGGAGGCCGTCGGCGATCTGTTCGATTATTATCTGGGCGCGCCTGGGTTCCTGGGCGGTGGAGAGAACAAAGCGGAAGCGCTGGCTTCGAAAGTAGCGCAGCAAGATCCCGCCGAAGGGCATTACTACCAGGCGCAGTTGGACGATCACCGCAAGCAATACGATTCGGCGGAACAGCACCTGCGCGCCGCGCTGGAATTGGCTCCCCGTCAAGTGGGCCGCGTGATCGCTCTCGCGAGATATCTTGCGGCGCATGGGCAGACCAAGGAGAGCGATGCACTGTTCGAGCAGGCGCGAGCGGATTGCTCCGGAGGATCCCCGCGTGATTTACGAGCGCGCCTCGGCTTACGTGAAGAGCGGACGGAATCTGGATGAGGCCCGCAAGCTTCTGCAGCGCTACCTGCAGGCGCCCATCACGCCCAGCGATCCGCCCAAGTCCGAAGCGCAGAGTCTGCTGCGGAAGATCGGGGCCTGATGTTCCACAGCGAAGCGCTGCGCTTTAGTTTCCAGGCGCTTCAAGCCAACAAATTTCGCGCCTTTCTTACCGCGCTGGGCCTGGTGATTGGCAATGCGTCGGTGATCCTGGTGGTGACCATCTCGCTCACCAGCCGCGATTACATCCTGGACCAGATCCAGCGCATCGGGTCCAACCTGATCTACGCGCAGTATGAGAGCGGCAACAATACCACCGGTGCGGCGGCCGCGGCGGACTATGTCAAGATCGCCGACGTGGAGGCCGTACGCGAGCAACTGGGCTCGCGCATCGTGGCCGCTACCGGCGTGATGAACAGCTTCGACCGCATGCGCATCCAGGGCGGGGAAGAAGACGTGGCGATCATCGGCGTCGGACCAATATTATCCGGAAGTGCGCAATCTGGACTTGCTGGCCGGGCCGCTTCTTCGATGTTTCCGACGTCAACCAGCGGCATCGCGTGGCGCTTGCTGATGGAGCGGCTGGCGCGGCGCCTGTTCGGCAGCCAGAGCGCGGCCGTGGGGCAGACCGTGAAGCTGCACGGATTGCAGTTCACGGTGATCGGGACGTTCAAGGAGAAGACCGAGAGCTTCGGGCTTTCCGAGCTATCGGGCGAGAACGTGCTGATCCCGATCACGGTGCTGCGCTATTTCGCGCCCGTCGAGCGCATCGACCCGCTCTACATTCAGGCGCGCAGCGCTGCCGATGTGCTGCCCATCACGGGCATCGTGAAGTCGATTCTGGAATCGCGGCACCGCCCCGGCGCCAAATACCGCGTCGACAATCTGGCGGCGATTCTGGACGCCGCGCGGCGCATCGCCACGGTGCTCACGGTGGTGCTGATGCTGGTTTCCGCGCTGGCGCTGATCATCTCCGGCATCGGCATCATGAACATCATGCTGGTGACGGTAACCGAGCGGACTCGCGAAATCGGGCTTGCGCATGGCGGTGGGCGCGGCGCGGCGCGACGTGCTGGAGCAGTTCCTGGCCGAAGCCGTGATCATCAGCATGACCGGCGGCCTGGCGGGGATTCTGATCGGCGTGGCGATTCCGCTCAGCGTGCGCTTTTTCACCGACGACTTCGCGGTTCCCATTTCGCCGCTCTCGATCATCGTGGCGTTCACGGTTTCGCTGATCGTGGGACTGGCGTTCGGCCTGCTGCCGGCGAGCCGCGCGTCGCGGCTGAATCCGACCGAAGCGCTGCGCTACGAGTAGCGACTCCAACCCCACAAGGCTCGCGAGTTTCGCGGCCGCGGCTACACTGGTGGGGTATGAAACTCTCACTATCCGCACTGTTCTTCGGTCTCTTCGCATCCAGCTTTTTCGCTGTTTGGGGAAGTCCGGGTGCTGACGCTGCGGCAGGCCCTCGATCTGGCTATGGCGCAGAATCCGGATGTGCTGCTGGCGCGCCTGGATGCGCAAAAAGCGCGCGAGCAGGTGACCGTGACGCGCGATCCCTTCCGGCCCAAAGTATTCGCCGGCAGCGGCGCGGCCTGGAGCACCGGCTTTCCCAGCAGCATCGACGGCAGCGCTCCTTCCATCGTGCAGGTCAGGACACAGATGGCCATCTTCAATCGTCCGCAAAGCTACTTGACAGCGCAGGCGAACGAGGAAGTGCGGGGCGCGGGCGTTGACGTGGCGCGGCGCCAGGAAGAAGCGGTCTATCGAGTGGCGTCGCTGTATTTGGACGCCGAGCAGGCTGGCCGCAGCCTGGAAGCCGCTCGCCGGCAGGTGGATAATTTGAAGCGCGTCCAGGAGTTGATGGGACAGCGCGTCGCGGAAGGGCGCGAGCTGCCAATCGAATCGAAGAAGGCCAACTTGGCCGTGCTGCGGGCCAATCAACACGCCGATGGCCTGGCGGCAGGACTTGATGACGGCTGAAAGCAACCTGGCCGCGGCGCTCGGCTTCGGGCCCGGCGATCTGGCGCGTCCGGCCGCGGAAGAACGGGCTCCGCTGGCGGTTCCGGTTTCAGAAGAGGCGTCCATCGAGAAGGCGCTCGAAGGCAGCAACGAACTGAAGCGCCTGCAATCCAACATTCAGGCGAAGATGCTCGAAATCAAAAGCTATCACGCCGAGCGGCTTCCCAAGGTGAATCTGGTGGCGCAATATTCGCTGTTCGCGAAATACAATTACCAGGATTATTTCTCCAAGTTCCAGCGCAACAATGCGCAGGTGGGAGCGTCCATCGAAATTCCGCTGATCGTGGGCCGGACTGCATCGGCGCAATCGGCGCAGAGCGAGGCGGACATCGCCAAGCTGCGCATCGAGGTGAACCGCACGCGCACGCGCATTACTGTCGGATCTGCGGATCGCGTACCAAAATCTGCGGCGATCCGAAGTCGGCTCGCGACGTTGCCCGCGCGGACCTGGACCTCACGCGCGAGGAACTCACCATCGATCTCGCGCAAATGGATGAAGGCCGGCTGCCGCTGGCGACCGTGGAAGCTCTGCGGGCTACGGAAAACGAAAAGTGGCTGGCGTATTACGAGGCGCAGCACACCGCGGAACTTGCCCGGCTCAATGTGCTGCGGCAGACCGGAACGCTCGAGACAGCGCTGCGCTAGGCCGCGCACTCAACTGAGCAATCGTCTCCAGGTGAAAGGTCTGCGGGAATAAATCGATCAGCGTCAGGCGCTCGATCCGGTAACTGGTCAACGCCGCCAGATCGCGCGCCAAGGTGGCCGGATCGCAGGAGACGATGGTGATCCGCGGCGGAGCCAGACGCTCCAGTTCCTTGACCACCGGCTTGCCCAGGCCCGCGCGCGGCGGATCGGCCAGCACGAAGTCGGGCGTGTCCGCGAAGCTGCGCAGGAAATCCTCCACCCGCGCGCGTTCCGTTTGCAGCCGCACTTCAGCGCGGGCCGCGTTCACTTCCAGATCGCGCGCAGCAGTCACGCCGGATTCGACGGCGATCACATTCTGGAATCGCCGGGCCAGCGGGAGAGCGAACAGCCCGACGCCGGAGTAAAGATCCAGCGCCGTTTTGCCCTCGGCGCCGTGCAGCGCGGCGTCGACCATGGGTTCGATCAGAAAGCGGTTCACTTGGAAGAACGATCGCGGACTCACGCGGAAGGTGCCGAACGAAGTGGCATAGTCGACGGCCACCGTCGAGCCGCACCAGTCGTAAAAAGAGCGCGCAACCGGACGATCGGCTTCGAGGGCGTTCACCTGCACTTCGGTTTCATTGGTGAAGAATTCGAGCGAATGCACGAAGCGCGGGAATCGCGGGTCACTCAGCCGTTCGCGCATTTCGGCCAGCGCTTGATTCAGGCGGGGCGAGGAGATGGGGCACTCGCCCGTGACCGGCACCAGCGTGTGCGAGCGCGGCGCAAGATAGCCGATGCTTCCGTCCGCGATGTGAAACTGCGCGCGATTGCGATAGCCCAACGGCGGCCCGCTGATGGTGTCGATGTCGCCCGCTATATTCGATCTTGCCCACGCGGCGCAGTTGCTCGCGCAGGATCTCGACTTTGCGCGCGAGCTGAAACGCGTACGGAGCATGCTGGTAGTGGCAGCCGCCGCAGCGCGTGAACAACGGGCAGGGCGGCGCGACGCGCTCGGGCGATGGGGTCAGCACTTCCGCCAGGCCGGCGTGAATGCCATCGTCGACCTCCAGGCGCACGGTTTCGCCGGGCAGCACGAACGGAGCCAGCACCACTCGGCCGTCGAGCCGAGCGAGAGCCTCGCCGCCATACACCCATTTTTCGATGATGACTTGGTTCGCCGCCGCTGAATTCGGCAAAGGCGCGGACACATCGTTTACGATAGAAGTTCTCCCCATCCGACATGAAAGCAAGAGTCCTCTCCGGCATCCAGCCCACCGGCAGCCCGCACATCGGAAATTATCTTGGCGCGCTGAAGAACTGGGCCAAGATCCAGTATGACTACGACAGCATCTACTGTATCGTGGATCTCCACGCGATAACCGTTTACCAGAAGCCGGAGGAGCTGCGCGCCAAGATCGAGGAACTGGCCGGGATGCTGCTGGCGATCGGCATCGATCCGACTGCATTCGTCGCTGGTGGTGCAATCGGCCATCCCGGAGCATGCTGAACTGGCCTGGATGCTGACCTGCGTCACGCCCGTGGGCTGGCTGGAGCGCATGACGCAGTTCAAGGCCAAGTCGCAGGCGCAGGAGACCATCGGCGACGGGTTGCTGCAATACCCCGTGCTGATGGCGGCCGACATTCTGCTGTATCAAGCCGCGATTGTGCCGGTGGGCGACGATCAATCGCAGCACCTGGAACTCGCGCGCGACATCGCGCAGCGCTTCAATTCGCTCTACGGCGAAACGTTCACCATGCCGGCGACGCATCTGCCGACGGTAGGCGCGCGCATCATGGGACTCGACGATCCCGAAAAGAAAATGAGCAAGTCGGAGACCGGCGGCGGCCACGCGATCAGCTTGCTCGATCCGCCGGCGGTGATTCGCAAAAAGATTCTGCGCGCGACGACGGATTCGAACCCCGGCGTGGACTACGAAAACATGGGTGCAGGCGTGCGCAACCTGCTCACCATTTTCCAGGCTTTCACTGCGTGGTCCGATGAGAACACGCGCGCGCACTTCGCCGGCATGCGCTACGGCGATCTGAAGAAGCAAGTGGCGGAGGCCGTGATCGGCGCGCTCGAACCGATCCAGAAGCGTTATCGCGAGATCATGTCCGAACGGGCTTCGTCGCGCAAGTGCTCGCCAACGGTGCCGAGCGCGTGAGGCCCATCGCGCAGGACACGGTGAACAAGGTGAAGAAAGCGATGGGGCTGTACACTGCGTGAGGCGTTATGGGTTTTCCGCCTGGTTTCCACCTCCCAAATTGCGTTGTGCGGAAAGTAAGGTCCATTTCGTGACAAACCTCCCAAAGTCATCTTGATGGCGTTTAGAGTCGGCAAAAACGGCGAGTCCGCCGACTTGCTTCCATGGTGAGGCTGCGGAAAAGTCGAATGTCGCGCCTGGCGTCGCGCTAGGCGCCAGCAAACGAATTTTGCCAAATGACGATCAGAGGGCTCGAGGAAGTTGGGGATTGGTTGTCCTGTTTCACCCCGCTGCAGGGCCCGAGACTGGCGATGGATCGCGCGGGCCGACGCTGCCTTATGATGGAAATGTATCCAGATGGCCTGGTATTCGAATGGGACGCCGAGAAAGCCGAGAACAACCACAGGAAACACCGTGTTAGCTTTGACGAGGCCTGTACCGTCTTTGATGATCCACTTGCATTTATCTTCTTGGATGAAGATCATTCGCAGGGTGAAACAAGAGAAATCATTATCGGTCATTCGATCATTAGAAGGTTGATGATTCTTTGCTTTACTGAACGTTCAAACGATCGCATTCGGATCATCAGCGCGCGGCCAGCGACTCGGCGGGAACGGAGCGAATATGAAAACCATCTCCAGAAATAAGACGACATCACGAAGGACCTCCGAAACGCTGAGGCCGGAGTATCGGTTCGACTACACGAAGGCTCGGCCCAATCGCTTCGCCGGACGCGGCGTCTCGAAATCGGTTGTGGTTCTCCTCGACCCGGATGTGGCCAAGGTTTTCAAAAGCGCCGAATCCGTCAATTCTGTGTTGCGCGCGATCCTGGCTGCGGTGCCACGGAAACGAAGATCCAGCGCCAAGTAGTCGACCCGTTATCTGAATCCCGGCTGGGTAGTGGGCTACCTCGAATTTTCACGCTCGTAACAAGGTTTCGACATCGATTCGTTCTGCTCACGATCGGTTACACCCAGCCGCTTTCGGATTGTCCGCTGGATTGGAGCGACCCGTGGATCGGCTACGCGCATACGGGATGTTTCATCCCACACTTCTGCGGTGCGAGTATCGATTGACCAAAATCCCACAGTAAAGGCCATCATGCGGGCAGTGTCCCGATAGACGTGATAGAGCACGTATCCGTGGCGTTCTCTATCCGCCTCAATTACCAGGCTTGAAGTTCTTTTCTCGTTTGCGGGGATAAGGACGTCGACCAAGCTGCGGGCCTCTACGCCTGTCATCCTAAGTTGGCCAGCGGCCGGCAGCTGCAATTGAACAAAGAGAATGATGCAAAGTGCAGTTCGTCCGAATTTCATCGTGTGTCGATATTACACCGCAAAGGTCATCCGCCTTTTCATGTGCTACTCCACCACCTCGGTAATGGCACTTGACTCGCCGGAGTTCGCGCGGTACAACCTAATAACATCCCCCGAAGGAAATGATGAGTTCCGCAGCCGGAGTGCAGACGGTAGCGGCGGCTCCTGAGACGCAGGCCTCGTCACCTGCGGTGGATTTGCAAACCATCGCCCACGAGTTGCGTCAGCCGCTGAGCGCCATTGAGTCCATCGCCTATTACCTCAGCCTCGCGCTGCCGCGGGATAGCCGCCCCGCGCGCAAACAGGCGAGGCGGCTGCAGCAATTGGTGGAACAGTCCAACTGGATTCTTACTTCCGCGCTGCAGGTTGCCGATAACACGCCGCTCGCGCCCCAACCGCTGAATCTAGAAGAACTGATTATCCAGACTGTAAACGCACGCACTGCGCATGGCGATCGCTCGGATACACCTCGAACTGGCCGGCGGTCTGCCGCTAGTGAACCTTGATCCGGGACGCGGCCGCACTCTTCTCGAAAATCTGCTCACGCTGTTCCGGCAGTTGGCGAGCGACCTGCATCCGGTGCGGGTGACCACAGCGGCCGCGGAAGGCGGAGTGTCTCTCGGCATCGCCAGCGCGATTCCGGGTTACCGCTCGGAAGCTTCGCTCGGGCCGGGATGCAGTCTGAGCCTCCAGAGCGCGCGCCGCGTCGTAGAAGGGCATGGCGGGACCTTCAGCATCCATGTGGACGCCGCGAGCGGGGTCAGTCTCAAGGTGGTGCTACCATGAAATTTCCCCTTCATGGCAGTGGCAGTCCCAGATATTCTCGCTAGAATTGTCGACCACAAGCGCTCCCAGTTGGCGCGCGCATCCGCCCACCGCGCCGATCTGGAGCGCCGCGCCGCCGATCGTCCTGCTGCCCGCGGATTTCCGCGCCGCCCTCATTGCATCGCCTCCGGCGATCATCGCCGAGATAAAGCAAGCGTCACCGAGCAAAGGCGTCTTTACCGATGACTTTCATCCCGCTTCCATCGCGAAACTCTACGAAGCAGGCGGCGCCGCGGCTTTGAGCATCCTGACCGACGAGGAATTTTTCAAGGGCAAGCTGGCCGATCTTGAGGCCGCACGGTCGGCGGTGGCTATTCCGGTTCTGCGCAAGGATTTCACCATCGACGAATTCCATATCGTCGAAGCCGCCGCGCACGGCGCCGACGCGATTCTGCTGATCGCGGCCATTCTCGACGTCCAGCAACTGCGCGGCTTTCGCGAACTCGCGGCGACAGTATGGGATGGCGGCGCTGGTTGAGGTTCACGACGATTACGAGCTCGACGCGGCGCTGGATTCCGGCGCGGACATCGTTGGCGTGAACAATCGCAACCTGCATACGTTCGAAGTGACGCTCGATACGTCGCTGCGCCTGGCGGAGAAGATGCCGGCGGCGGTGGTGAAGATCGCCGAGAGCGGGATTCACTCGCGTGCCGATGTGCAGCGGCTCCAGGCCGCCGGTTTCCACGCGTTTCTGGTCGGCGAGCACCTGATGAAATCCGCGGACCCCGCCGCGGCGCTGCGGGAATTGCGGTCATGATGGTCAAGGTCTGTGGCATCACCCGGCGCGAAGACGCGCTGGTGGCGGCCGAAGCCGGCGCTTCCGCCATCGGCTTCATTTTTTATCCGCAAAGCCCGCGCTATATCGCGCCCGAGCGTGCCGCCGCGTTGGGCGAGGGACTGGATCTGTGGAAAGTCGGCATATTTGTGGATGAAGCGCCGGCGGCGATCGAAGCCGTCATGCGGGCCGCGCATCTGGATGTCGCGCAGATCTATGGGGGCGACGTCATCCCGCGGCGCGCGCGTCTGGAAAGCGTTCCGAGTGACCGAAACGTTCGACGGCTGGGTGGGCGACGGCGCCGAGGCCGATATTGCTGGACGGGCGCGAAGAACGGTGTGTCGTTCGACTGGACGCTGGCGCGGCAGCGCTGCCGAGAAAGTCATCGTCGCCGGAGGCCTGGATGCCTCCAACGTGGCGGCGGCCATCGATGCCGCTAAGCCCTGGGGCGTCGACGCCAGCTCGAAGCTGGAATCCGCGCCGGGCATCAAGGATCACGATAAAGTGCGCGCCTTCGTGAAGGCTGCGCGAGAGGCAACATGGTAATTTCGCAACCCGACGCCACCGGTCACTTCGGACCCTACGGCGGACGATTCGTACCCGAAGTGCTGATGGCTCCGCTCGAAGAACTCGAGCACGCCTACCACAAGGCCGCGGCCGACCCGGCGTTTCAGGCCGAACTGGACGATCTGCTCCACAACTACGCCGGCCGTCCCACGCCGCTTTACTTCGCCAAGCGCCTGAGCGAAATGCTCGGCGGCGCGAAAATTTATCTCAAGCGCGAAGACCTGCTGCACACCGGCGCGCACAAGATCAACAACTGCCTGGGGCAGGCTCTGCTCGCGCGGCGCATGGGCAAGAAGCGCATCATTGCCGAGACCGGCGCGGGACAGCACGGCGTCGCCACCGCCACGGCGTGTGCGCTGTTTGGGCTCGAATGCATCGTCTACATGGGCGTTGAAGACATGCGCCGCCAGCGCCTCAACGTGTTCCGCATGCGCTTGCTGGGAGCGAACGTGGTTGGCGTTGCCAACGGCAGCCAGACGCTGAAAGACGCCATTAGCGAAGCCATGCGCGACTGGGTGACGAACGTTCACGATACCTATTACTTGCTGGGTTCCGCCCTGGGTCCGCATCCTTATCCGGTGATGGTGCGCGATTTTCATCGCGTGATCGGCGTAGAAGCGCGCGCGCAGATTCTGGAGCAGCGAAGGCCGCCTGCCGGATGCCGCTTTCGCGTGCGTCGGCGGAGGCAGCAACGCCATCGGCCTGTTCCACGCCTTCATCGGCGATGAGAGCGTCAAACTGATCGGCGTCGAAGCCGGTGGACGAAGCGCGCTGCTCGGCCAGCACGCGGCGCGTTTTTCGGGCGGATCGCCGGGCGTTCTGCACGGCACGCTCAGCTATCTTTGCAGGATGACGACGGGCAGGTGGCGCTCACGCATTCGGTTTCCGCGGGCCTGGATTACCCGACGGTGGGGCCTGAGCACGCCTGGCTGCACGATCGTCACCGCGCCGAATACACTTCGGCCAGCGATCCCGAAGCGCTCGCGGCCGCCCTGCAACTGGCGCGCACCGAGGGCATCATCCCGGCGCTCGAATCCGCGCATGCCATTGCCGAAGTCATCAAGCGCGCCCCCGCGGCCAAGGGGCAGATCTACATCGTCAATCTCTCCGGACGCGGCGATAAAGACACCGATATTTACCGCGAAAATCTTCCGGAACTAGATGCCGACACGAATTGAGCCCCTGTTTGCCGCGCTGAAATCTCAAGGACGCGCGGCCTTGATCGCTTACGTCACGGCCGGCGATCCGTCGCCGGAGCGCACGCCGCAAATCGTCGCGGCACTGGAACGCGGCGGTGTCGATCTCATCGAGTTGGGCGTTCCTTTTTCCGATCCCATCGCCGACGGCCCGGTGATCCAGGCCGGCTCCGAGCGCGCGCTCAAAGCGGGCACCACTCTGCGCAAGGTTCTCGAAATCGCGCGGACCATCCGCCAGACCTCGCAGATTCCGCTGCTGCTCTTCACTTATCTGAACCCCGCCATGCGCTACGGATTTGAAAAATTGGGCCGCGATGCCAAAGGCCGCCGGGGTCGACGGCTGCCTGCTCACCGACCTGAGCGTCGAAGAAGCCGAGCCCTACGTGAATTCCATGCGCGAGGCTGGGCTCGACACCGTTTTTCTGGCCGCGCCCACCAGCACGGCGGAGCGGTTGCTTCTCGTGGCACAATATTCCACGGGCTTCGTGTATCTCGTTTCGCGCACCGGCGTCACCGGAGAACGGACGGATTTGTCGGCTTCGCTTGGCCCGCTGGTGGAAGCCATGCGCGAGGCGACTAATCTTCCGCTGGCGGTCGGCTTCGGCATCTCGACTCCGGAGCAAGCCGGCGCGGTGGCGAAGATGGCGGATGGCGTGGTGGTGGGCAGCGCGTTTGTGCGCCTGCTCGAAAACCACGCGAGCGATGCGCAGATCGAAGCTTTCGCCCGCTCGCTGCGAGAGGGCATGGATCGCATGGATCAAGGTCGATGACACAGGCGGAAGCACAAGCGCTGCTCGCCGACTGCCGGCGCAAGATCGATGCGATCGACGTTGAGCTGCGCGATCTGCTGAACCGGCGCGCGGGAATTGTCGACGATGTGGTGCGCGCCAAGGAAGCTCTCGGCATGCCGGTTTACGAAGCCGCGCGCGAGGAAGAAGTGTTGCGCAAAGCCACCACCGGCAACCCGGGACCCCTGGGCGACCACAGCCTTCCGCCATATCTTTGAAACCATCATGCAAGAGATGCGGATGATTCAGCAGGTGTATCTCGACCGGCGGCAAGGTAAGCAGTAGTGAGACGGCCGGAGATGGAAGGTCGTCACGGTCGCCGGTGTGGGCTTGATCGGCGGATCGTTCGCTCTCGCGCTGCGGCAAGCCGGGTTTCAGGGGAAGATCATCGGGGTCAGTTCGCCGGCAACCATTCGTGCAGCGCTCGATCGCGGAGCCATCGATGAAGCGCTGCCCTTGGCCGAAGCCGCTGCCCAATCCGACGTCATTTATCTGGCGCAGCCCATCGAAAGAATTCTGGAAACGCTGAGCGTCATCGATGAGCGCGGTGCGGCCAGGCACGCTGATCACCGACGCCGGCAGCACCAAACAAGCCATCGTCGAGCGGGCCGGGCAGACCATCCGGCGCGGCCGTTTCGTGGGTGGTCATCCCATGGCGGGCAAAGAGGCTCGCGGTGTTCAGGCCGCCGACCGCGAATTTGTTTCAGTCGCGCCCCTACGTGCTCACGGGTTCCGACGCCATTCTGGAACACTGGATCGCAAAGATCGGCGCACGGCTGGTAAGACTCGACGCAGCCGAGCACGATCGCCTGGTCGCGCTGGTCTCGCACTTGCCGCAACTTTTATCGACGGCTCTCGCGTCCATGATTGCCGACTCTCCCGAGGCGGCGCGCGTGGCAGGACCCGCGGCAGCGGACCTGACGCGGCTGGCGCTCAGCCCCTACGATATCTGGCGCGATATTTTCGCGACCAACGCCGGAGGAAATTGACCGCGTGATCGGCGACGCCATCGCGCGGCTCCAGACTTTGCGAGAAAATCTGCTTTCTGAATCCGATATGCAAGCCACGTTTGCCCGCGCCGCTCAGGCGGCGTCGCGCCTCCGGGAAATACCGGCGGGAAACATAAAAGCGGGGCAGTCCTGATATGCTGGGAGTGCAAAGGAGAGACAAAAATGGACGACGATAGCAAGATGTCTTTTTTCTTTTTGGGTTTGGGGATCGGCGCGGCGATGGGCGTGCTGTTCGCTCCGAAAGTCCGGAACCGAGACTCGCGATTTTCTCATGTCCAAGGCCAATGAAGGCGCGGATCTGGCGAAGCGCAGGGCTCAGGAATTGAAGGACCAGGCGGCGGTGACCATCGAGCGTGGGAAATCGACGGTGCAGCGCCAGAAGGAAAGCCTCTCCGCGGCGGTGGATGCCGGACGAGCAGCCTACCGCGACACTGTGAACCAGCCGCTTCCGGAATAGTTCGGCCAGGCTGCCGGGAGCCTGCGGGGATCACCCGGACGAAGGAGACGCATAGGCCTGCATCAGGGCGTGCTTGAACCACTATGGACCAACAAACTCTGCTCACCGTGATGACGGCGTTTGTGATCATCGCGGCAGTGGCTCTGATTATCCAGGCTGCCATGCTGGCGGGCATCTACAAGACTTCGCGTGGACTGCAGGAGAACGTGCAGCGTCTCCTTCCCAAAATCGAGGGCGTGCTCGAGACCTCGCGCCAGACCATCGATGAGAGCCGCAAGCAGATTGCCGATATCACCTCCAAGACCAGCGAAATTCTGGAGACTACACGCCAGCAAGTGCACCGCATCGACGAGTTCCTGAACGACGCCACGGCGCGCGCCCGGGTGCAGATGGACCGCGCCGAGATGGTGCTCGACGACGCCATGGTTCGCACGCAGCGCACGGTGGCGGTAGTCGAAGGCGGAATCCTCAAGCCCATCGTGCAGATTCAAGGGGTCGCGGCGGGAATCAAGACCGCTATTACGTTTCTGCTGCGCGGCCGCCCCAATCCGGAAGACGCACACTCCGACGAAGAGATGTTCATCTAGGCGTGTGCAGGGGAACCGTGTGTTCCAATCACTGGACTGGCCCAACATCTGGCTCGTGCTGCAGCGCCTCGCGATCACTTACGCGCTCACCGTGCTGATCGGGTGGGATCGCGAAAAAGAAACGCATAGCGCCGGCGTTCGTACCTTTCCTATCGTGGGGATGGCCAGTTGCGGGTATCTTCTGATCCTCGGGTCACATCCCGATTCCGGGGACCAATCCCGTTTACTGCAAGGCTTGATCACGGGCATCGGATTCGTGGGCGGAGGCGCGATTTTGAAGGAGGGCGCCACGGTGAAGGGCACTGCGACCGCGGCCAGCATCTGGAACGCCGGCGTAATCGGAGCGTCCGTCGCCGTTGGCCGCTACGAGGTCGCCGTCATTCTGGCGCTGCTGAATTTGTTCACGCTGCGAGCGCTGTTGCCACTCAAAAACTGGCTCGACAACAAAAACAAACCCGAGTAGCTGGCATTCAGCTACAGCGGCGCATTGCTCAAGTCGTGCGCGACCGTCATCGCCTAAACCCATGAATCCCGCCTGAATTTCGCGTGCGCGTTCGAGCGCGGCCTGGGCATGCGGCAGGATGTTGTGCTCGCCGATGTGCTCGATGAAATCGGCGCGCTTCAGCATCTTGGCTGGCTGGTGGCGCGCTCCGCACAGTAACAGTGTCCGGCCGGACTTCTTGAGCCGATCCGACAGGACTTCCAATCCATGCAATCCGGTGGCATCGATGGCGGTCATGTGCCGCAGGCGCAAGATGACGATCGGGGCGTAGCGGTCCAGATCGGCGGTCTCTTCCAGCAGCTTTTCGGTGACGCCAAACAGGAAGGGTCCATGGATCCGCAGTATGGTGACGTAGGGCGGCACCTGCTGGCCCTGCAACTGGTGGGGACGGAGGTCCTCGACGTCTTCGGGAGTGAGCACTCCCACGGTGGTGGTCTGCGCTACGCGGTAGATGTACAGCAGCGCGGCTAATGCCATGCCCACTTCGACGGCCACTGTCAGATCGGCCATGACGGTCAGCGCGAAAGTGATGAACCACACCGAGCGGTCCGCCGAGCCCAGGCGAACGACGGAGCCGATCTCACGCCATTCGCCCATGTTGTAGGCCACCACGAACAGCACCGCCGCCAGCGTGGCCATCGGAATGAAGCGCGCGAGCGGCGCCAGCACCAGCACGACTCCCAACAGGGTCAGCGCGTGAATCATGCCGGCCACCGGAGTCTTCGCGCCGGAGCGAATGTTGGTCGCCGTACGAGCGATCGCGCCGGTCACGGGGATGCCGCCAAACAATGGACTCGCGATATTGGCGAAACCTTGGCGCCACCAGCTCCGCGTTGGAATTGTGGCGGTCGCCGCTCATCGAGTCCGCGACCACGGCCGACAAGCAGGCTTTCGAGCGCGGCCAGAATCGCCACCGTCAGCGCCGAGGGCAGCAGCGGGAGAATCAGGTCCGCGCGAAATTGCGGAATGTGGATGGGCGGCAGGGCGCGGCTGATGCCGCCGAATTTGCTGCCGATGGTTTCGACCGGCAATTGGAATACTGCGGCCACCAAGGTTGCCGCCAGGAGCGCTACGATCGATCCGGGTACTCGCGGAAACAGTTTTGGAATGAAGAGAATCAGCGCGAGCGAACCCAGGGCCAGCAGCAGCGCCGCCGGATTCGTGGTCGCGAAGTGCGCCGCGATCACTTTCATGCGCGCGAAAAACTCGCTGGGGTTCTCGGCCATCTTCAGACCGAAGAAGTCTTTGATCTGGGTGGATGCGATCAGCAGCGCGATGCCGTTGGTGAAGCCGATGACAATGGGCCGCGGAATGAAGCGCACCGCCGCCCCCAAACCGCTGAATCCCAGAAACAGCAGGATCACGCCCGCCATCATCGTGACCATGAAGAGCCCCGAGAGGCCGTGTTTCGCCAGAATTCCGGCGACAATCACTACGAATGCTCCGGTGGGGCCGCCGATTTGCACCTTCGATCCGCCTAGGAACGAAACCAGGAACCCGCCGATAATGGCCGTGTAAATGCCGGCTTGAGGAGTAACACCCGAAGCGATGCCAAAGGCCATCGCCATGGGCAACGCGACGAGTCCGACAGTCAGGCCCGCAATCAGGTCGGAAATAAAATCGCGGCGACGGTACCCCGGCAGCACCGTCCACAGCTTAGGGATCCAGGGAGACCAAGAAGCCGGTAGCCGCGAGATGAGGGAAGCGAACAACTACCTGGATTATAGCTAAAGATTAACCATTAATATTAGATATAGTCTAATCTTGCTCCGCCGACGGTCAGAGAGCAGTCGCAGTATCCGGGCCAGCGTTCACTTTCCGCGGCTGAAATGACGGGACTGGAATTCGGCGTCCGCCAGCCGTGGCCAGGATTACGACTAAGGCGACCAGATAGAGCCCGCCGCCGAATAAGAGCGTCGCTCGCAGGCCGGTGTAGATCGCGAGAACGATGGCCGCGCCCGATCCCAGCACACTGGCGGCGGCGTTCAGCGACCAAGCCCAGCGCACCGACGGCGAGTGGCGTTGTTCCAGGCGCCGCAGGCCGCTGGGGAACGGCATGCCCATCAGAAACGCGGCCGGGGCAATGGACAGCGCCGTGATCAGCATCTTTGCCAGCAAAGGCCAGGAAGCGGCGCCGGCCGTGATGGCTGGGGCCGCGAACGCCAGCAACGCGACCAGCATTGCTACTCCTGCCAGCACCTGCATCAATCTTGCGTCGCTATCGCGCGATCACGCGCCGGCTCCAGAAACTTCCGGCACCGCTCGCCACCAGCATAGAGAAGACGATCACGGTAAGCGCATAGGTCGGATGACCTAACAGCAGCACGAATTTCTGGATCAGCGCCACCTGGATCAGGATGTAGCCGGCGCCCAGGCAGAGGAAGTACAGCAAGAACACGAACACGCCTTTTTGTTTCGGCAATCGCGTTCCCAATACCAGCCGCGGCAGAAACAAGATGAGCAGCGTGGCGCCAATGCTCACCGCGACCAAGGCAAACAGCAGCGGAATCCGCGCGATTGACTTTGTAATCTGCGCTTTCCGTGCTTGCGGTCGTCACAAAGTTCCAGAGATCGCGGGGCTGCACGGTGTAAAAGAAAAATGGACGGTCATCGCTCACGGGAGACACATCGTAACGATAGCTGTGCCAAAACGCCGGCGGATCGGTACTGGTCAGCAACTCGCCGAAGGGATTGCCGGAGCCAACCGCCGGGGCTCCGTTTGCGCCGGGCAGGTAGACGGCCTGCATCTTGGTTTCAGAAAGCAGTTGCTTGGCGCGCGCGATGTCGCTATCGGTAAATGGCTTGCGCGAAATCAAAACGGTATCTTGCGCGCCCCAGCCATATAGCTTCGATGTGTCATCGCGCACCACCATCACATGCCGCGCTGGTTCGGTTTCGCCAATACGCGCCAGCGCAGTCATCGCCAGCGTGACCAGACGCAGCGACTCGCGGGGCGGATCGAATCCCCAGCGCGTGAACGCCATCACGCCGTCATCGGTCAGATGTGTGAGGTAATCGTAGAAGGCGTCGGTGGTGTAAAGATTGTTTTCCGATAGCGCGAACGCGCCCGCTGCGGTGGACGCCCAGGTATCCACCAGCGTTGCTTGCAGCACCTGATATTTTTCGCTGCTGCGCCTTACGAAGGAGCGTCCGTCCTCGATTACCAGGTGCACTTCGGGACGGAAATACAGGCCGTGGCTCTCGGCGGCGAAAGGCCCGCGCATGATCTTGGTCGCGATGATGGGGTTGATTTCCACAGCCGTGATGTCGCGGCTGCCGGATGCCAGCGCCCGCGCGACATCGTAGCCGCCGCCCGCGCCGATGACCAGTGTTTTCGCGCCGGGACGCAGATAATACGGAAATCCGGGGCCGCCGTGCGAGAGGTCGCGCCGCTCGCTTTCGGTGAGGTGGTCCCAATCCTTGCCGGCCAGCGCGGTCGCGGCATCGCCGTCGATCACGATGCTGGTATAGCCCCGATCGGTTGTAACGCCCACGCGCGAGAAGCTGTTCCAGGCGACGAATTTTTCAGGTGGCAGTCGCTCGCCTTTCGAAACCCGCACATCCAGCACGTGGGTTCGGCCGTTCACGACCATCAGAACCACCAGCAGCAAGGCGACCAGCACTGCCGCCGCGCGCCGTCCGAAATTTCCCGCCTGATGAAACCAGATGGCCGCCGCGATGGCGTAAAACACTCCGGCGGAGATCACGGTGTTGGGGCCGCCAAAAGTATTGAGGAACGGAATCAGCACCAGACATCCCGCGGCCGCGCCCGCCAGATCGAAAAAATAGGCGCGGTCCACGCGCTCGATCGCTTCGGATACGGCGATCGAAACCACAGCTCCGGCCAGAAAGAACGGCAACGCGCTCGCGATGTAAACCGCCGCGAGCGTCCCATAGCCGAGCTCGGTTGAACGGGAAAGTATGAACCACAGCGTCGCCACCACGCACAGCGCGTCGGCCAGCCCCAGCACGCCAAGTTTCGTGTAGAGGCGGCCGGGACGCGCCATCACCACGTACGAAAACACACCGCCCGAGCCCAGTCCGAAAAGCGCGATGGAAATCGCCAGGAACGCAAAGTGATAGTAAAACACCACCGAAAAAATGCGCGTGAGCGACAGCTCCAATATCAACGTGGCCAGGGTGGTGATTCCCAGGCCCAGATACAGCTGGTTCCATCGGACGGGGTCGGCAATGCTGGTGGCGGTGGAACTAATGCGGGACAATCCTCTACTTTAGCAATCTGCACTACTCTAGAACTATGAAGTGGACCACGATTGTCTTCATTCTTCTTCTTGACGAGCTTCGCGAGCGGCGCAGGAGCCTCTCAGTCCGCCGGCCAGGACCAGCGTCACCATCGCCGGCAAGAAGCTGACCATCGCCTACTCGTCGCCGTATATCCGCGGGCGCAAAATCATGGGCGGCCTGGTGCCCTACGGGCATTGGTGGCGCACCGGCGCGGACAACGCCACAACCTTTCAGACTGATGCCGACCTCGATCTCGGTGGACTGAAAGTGCCCAAGGGCACCTATACGATCTACACACTGCCGGGCGCAACCGAGTGGCAACTGATCATCAACAAGCAGACCGGCCAGTGGGGCACCGAGTATAATCAGCGGCAGGATTTGGGGCGCGTGAAGATGAATCTGGCTAAAACCCCGGCGCTGGTTGATAGTTTCAAGATCGAGCTGTTATCCACCGGCGGCAACAAGGGTTTGCTCAAGATGACCTGGGAACGGACGGAAGTCTCGGTTCCGTTTGTCGTGCAGTGAGAATGGTGCAGTGAGAAAGGTTCGCCATGCAACGACGTAAGTTTCTGTTCTCCGGCACTCGCCGCGGCCGCCACTACAGCCCGCCTACGCGCAGGCAAGCCCGCCGAAGGTCGCCAATGGCATCGTCGGCGGCAGAGGCATCACCATCAACTATTATTCGCCGTCGATGCGCGGCCGCAAGATTTATGGCGAGCTGGTGCCGTACGGCCAGGTCTGGTGTCCCGGCGCTAACTGGGCGACTAGCATCACGTCGCTCGATGCCGGACTCGAGATCGGCACCATGAAGCTACAGTGGGGAAGCTATTCCATTTGGGTTCTCCCGAACGAAAAAGAATGGCAGGCGATCATCAACAGCGATGCCAAGGCGTTTCATCTGGACCATGAATCCGATAAGGATCTCGGCCGCATCAAGATGAACCTGAAGACGCTGGACCAGCCCGTGGAGTCGCTGACCTTCGAAATCCGCAGCGACGGCGGCAATAAGGGGACGGTTGCGCTGATCTGGGAGAGGACCGAAGCCTCGTTTCCGTTTTCCGTCGTGCCGTAACGCTCGCAGCGACCGGAGCGTCCCTTTATTTAGACGGTGCATGGTGATGGTACTGTCCTTGCGGAGGCTTTCTTGAAGACAATTACAATTCTTTTTGTGGTGTTGCTCATGCCTTTTGCCACTGGTCTGGCCCAAGAAAAAGGTGGCGCCAAGGGCGGCAGCGTGCGTGGTGTTGGTGGCGGCCATATCCCGTCGCACGGTCCACCCCCTGCTCGCCCAGCACCTGCCAAGGCCCCACAGGCTGCGGCGCCAAACCGCAGCTATGCGGATAAAGCCGGACATCCGGAAGCTCCCCACGTCCACACCAACAACAAGTGGATAGGGCATGATTCAGGCCCCAACGATCCGCGATACCATCTCGATCATCCCTTCGAACATGGGCGATTCACCGGTGGTATCGGCAAGGGTCATGTCTATCGCCTCGGGGGAGGCGGTCCCGCGCGTTTTGGCTTTGGGGGATTCTTCTTCAGCGTCGCCGCGCCCGACTACGCCTACTGCAACGATTGGCTGTGGGATAGCGATCAGATCGTGATTTACGACGACCCGGACCACGTCGGCTGGTATCTGGCTTACAACGTCAGGCTGGGGACCTACGTTCACGTCCAGTATCTGGGTGCTTAAACCCGCTAGGGGACGATTACCGCCGCCCCGTCAAGCGACTCGTTCTTGATCGCCGCAAGTGCTTCGTTTGCGTTTTCCAGCGAAAAAACGGTTGCCTGCGGCCGGATGCCGATCTCGGCCGCAATTCGCAGGAAATCGTGGGCGTCGACGCGCGTCATGTTGGCCACGCTACGGATTTGCCGCTCGCCCCACAGCAGGCGATCGTAATCGAATTCCGGCATGCGGTCCAGGTGGATGGCGTTAATCGCCACGACGCCACCTTTTCGAAGGCTGGAAAGCGCCGCGATCACCACATCTCCGCTGGGCGCGAAAGTAATGGCGCGGTCCAATTCGACGGGCGGGCGGTCGGTTTCGGTTCCGACCCATTTTGCGCCAAGCTTAGTAGCCAGTTGCCGATGGCTCTCGCCTCGCGTGGAGACATAGACTTCGCATTTCCATGCGTGCAGCACTGCGATGGTCAGGTGGGCTGACGCGCCGAAGCCGAATAATCCCACACGTTCGCCGGGCGCTACGCCCGCCACGCGCAGGCTGCGAAATCCGATAATCCCGGCGCAGAGGAGCGGCGCGGCATGCACGTCATCCAGACTCTCGTGCAGCGGAAAAACGAAATCGTTGCGCGCAAGGGCATACTCAGCATAGCCGCCGTCCACGCTGTACCCGGTGAATGTGGGCAAATCACAGAGATTTTCCTGGCCGCTACGGCAGTAACGGCATGTGCCATCAGTGCCGCCGATCCACGAGACGCCCACCTGTGTACCCAGGGGCAAGTCCGCTGTCGCCCCATCCACCACGTCGCCCACAATCTGGTGCCCCGGGATCACGCTGGCTTTGAGCACCGGCAACTCACCTTCTACGATGTGCAGGTCGGTACGGCAAACTCCACAGGCACGAACTTTCAACAGGACGTAACCGGGTTGCACCAACGGTGTGGCAACCGATGCGAATCTCAAGAGGCCGCTCTGCTATGGGCCGGGCATGTGTGAGGACGGCGGCTCGCATGAGGGTTTGCATTGGAAAGCCTTACCAGTCTGTCGGCTTGTAATCCTTGAGGAATTGCCCCCACACATGCTCCCCGGTGTTCACGCCATGGATGATGGGATCGAGAATGCGCGCCGCGCCGTCAACGATGTCGAGAGGCGGATGAAAGGTCTGTTCCACGGTCTTCCGTGCCGCGATCTCCACCGGATCTTCGTCCGTCACCCACCCCGTATCGACACTGTTCATATGGATCCCGTCGCCGTAATAATCCGTCGCCGCGGTACGCGTCATCATGTTGAGCGCGGCCTTGGCCATGTTGGTGTGCGGATGGCGAGTGGTCTTCCAATTCCGATAGAACTGGCCTTCGACCGCCGACACATTGACGATGTGCTTGTCGCGCTCGGCTGTGCGCAGCATTAACGGCTTCAGCTGCGCGTTGATGATGAAGGGTGCGATGGCGTTGATTAAATGGACCTCCAGCAACTCCACCGGCGAGACCTCCGCCATCAGCAGCCGCCAGGAGTTTCGCGTGCGTAAATCGATTTGCTGCAGATCCTGGTCCAGACGATCTTCGGGAAACAAATGCTTTGGTACCAGAAGATCTTCAGGCAGCAGCGGAAGTTGAGACAATTCGGCGGGGCGCGCTAACCCCTCTTGAAGCGCCAACGGCAAAGCGGGCTCGGTCATCGTGTCGCTGCGCAATCCGTCATACGCGCCGAGAAGTCTGCGCACGCCATCCGGCATGCCGTCGAACGCCGCTCGCTCGCTCTCCATCATGTGCTGGTAAAAGCCGGGCGGACGCCGCACAGTTTGGCAGGCATTGTTGACGATGAAGTCCAGCCTAGGAAGAGTAGCCAGCAAATGCCGGCAAAATGCTTCGACGCTGGGCGTGTGGCGCATGTCCAGTCCGAAGATTTCGAGACGATGACCCCACTCGCTGAAATCCGCTTCCTGCGCGTAACGCTGGGCTGAATCGCGCGGAAAACGCGTAGTCACAATGAGCCGCGCTCCCGAGCGCAACAGTTTGAGGCCGGCCTGATAACCGATCTTGACTCGTCCGCCGGTGAGGAGCGCCACTCGGCCGCTCAGGTCCGCCAGTTCAGTTCGCTTGCGGAAGTTAAACTCGGCGCACGCCGGGCACAACTGATCGTAGAAATGATGGATTACCGAGTAGTGCTGCTTGCAAACATAGCAATGCGGTGTGTCGCACGATTCGGGGTCTAGATCCGGCAGCGGTTCAAAACGTTCGCCGGGTTCCGCAGGCGGAAAGACATTGGGCGTTGTGAAAACGGGCTTGCGCCGCAGGGTCCGAATTCCGGTTTCCTGCAGTACGGCGCCGACGCGTAGGGTCCGCGTGACCATTCGTTCGCGCTCGGCTTCCTTGATCTTTCGCCGCCGAGCGACTGGATCGGGATTGTAAAAATCGGCGACCGCGCGATGCAGGCGTTCCCGATCCTCGGCTGGGAGTTCGTCGAGACGTTCCCGATCGAACCGCGATCCATTCCAGCAGTTCAGTGGCAGCGCGCAAGCGCTCCGCGAGTGTTTGATCGGAAATAGTCACGCGCGGATTGCGCATCGGCGGCCGCGCCTCAATGGCCGGTGGAGTCCCCTCGGCGGCTGGATTCGAACAGGAACCAGGTGCGCCGCTCGGTTTCGTCAATCCAGACCTCGATCAGGCTGGTCGTCGCGATGTCGTTGTGGTCCTCGCAAACATTGTGAGCTTCGCGCAGCCTCGCCGCTAGCGTCTTGCTGTCTTCGCGCAACTCGGCCAGCATGTCTTCCGGTTCAACATAAGCGGCATCGTTGTCGCGGATGCGTTGAAGGCGGGCAATGTGGCCGATGGACTTGATCGTTTCGCCACCCACTTTGCGGATGCGTTCGGCGATCGGGTCCGTCATGGCGAAAATCTGGTCGGCCTGTTCATCCAGCAGTAAGTGATAGTCGCGGAAGTGCGGGCCGCTCAAATGCCAGTGGAAGTTTTTGGTCTTGATATACAGCGCGAACACATCCGCCAGGATTCCGTTCATGGCTCCGGCGATGTCCTTGGTCGCTCCGGCCTTCAGGTCGGTGGGCGTAATCAGCGGGGTCGTCTGCCTCAGCTTGAGGTTATCGATTTTCCTGGCGTTAAGTTTTTTCATAGGGCTTCTTTCATTGTAGATTAGGGCTGGGGGGCATGAATATGGATCCCGGGCTCACCGGCTTCGGATCGCGCCGGGCTCCTGCGCGATAATTTCAAAAGGGGTCCGAAGCACGAGCTCGGGCCCTCCGCTTGGATAAACTGTTCGCATGCCGCAACCAGATCTCTCCGCGCTGTGGGACGAACACACCAAGCATGAATTTGCCACCCGCGATACGGAAGCCACGCTCGCGACGATGGTGGAAGACGCTTATGTCAATCACGTGCCCGTGATGACTGGCGGGGCTGGGAAGGCCGCGTTGCGTGAATTCTATTCGCGGGACTTCATTCCATGTATGCCGCCGGATACGGCTCTTTCGCCCATTTCCCGGACCATCGGGGAGAACCAATTGGTGGATGAGATGATTTTTTCGTTCACGCACTCGCGGGAGATGCCGTGGATGCTGCCGGGCGTGGCTCCCACCAATGCTCGAGTAGAGGTGGCGCTGGTGGTGATCGTGCGCTTCCGCGACGGTAAGCTCGCCCACGAACATATTTATTGGGACCAGGCTTCCGTGCTCAAGCAAATTGGTCTGCTCACCGATCCGGCGCTGCCGGTTTGCGGAATCGAGGCGGCGCGCAAGATCAGTCTGCCATAATCGGCTTGTGCCGCTTGTATTTGCCACGGCCCATCTGAGCGACGACGAATTCCTGGAAGCGTTCCACTCTTGCCGTCTCCGGACTTCCGAGTTTCGTCACGCCGATCACCTGCAGGCTGGCATGGCTGCACCTCGCAAGGGAGCGGTTCGACATCGCACTCGACCGCGTGCGCGGCGGAATTCGCACGTTTGCGAAGCATCACAACCTGACGTGGTCTCTATCACGAGACGATTACAACCGCGTGGGTTCATCTTCTGACGACTCACGAGGAAAACAACTTCCAGGAGTTTCTAGAGGTGAACGAGTCTCAGTTGAGATCCAATCTGCTGCACCGTTTCTGGACGCCCGAAATACTTGCGAGCCGGGAAGCGCGCAGCCGTTGGGTGCCGCCAGACCGGCGAGAGTTGCCGACGCTCTCACGATGAACGCATGAGGGTGATTTTTTTCGGAGCGACGGGAATGGTGGGGCAGGGAGTCCTGCGGGAGTGCCTGCTCGATCCGGATGTCGAGCGGGTGCTGTCGATTGTGAGAGCGCCGACCGGGCGGAGCGAGCCCAAGCTTCGCGAGCTGGTTCATGACGACTTCTTCGATTTCTCGGCGATCGAGAACGAGCTCGCGGGTTACGACGCATGTTTCTTCTGCCTGGGCGTTTCTTCCGCGGGCATGAAGGAGGCGGACTATCGCCGAGTGACCTACGACATCACGCTGGCGGCCGCGCGGGTGCTGGCGGTGCTGAATCCCGGGATGACGTTCGTTTATGTCTCCGGCATGGGCACGGATAGTTCCGAGAAAGGCCGCACCATGTGGGCCCGCGTGAAGGGCAAGACGGAGAACGATCTGCTGCGGCTTCCGTTCAAGGCCGCCTACATGTTCCGTCCCGGCGTCATCATCCCGCTCCACGGAGTAAAATCGAAAACCAAATTCGTCCGGTTCTTCTACACGGTACTTGGGCCAGCTGCTGCCGACGTTGTATGCGCTCTTCCCGAAATACGTGACGACCACTGAAAAGATTGGCCGGGCCATGTTATCCGTCGCAAAACAAGGCGCACCAAAATCGATGCTCGAAACCTCGGATATCAATAAGATTTGAAGTGCTGCGCACGTGCGCTGCGCCTGATACCGGCATTTGGTATCGTACCTGGAGTGATCTAGGAGGCTACATTGAAACGATATTCTCTGATGGTGCTGGCTTGTCTAAGTGCCGCGGCGTTCGCGCCAGCCTGGGCCGGCGACGTGCCCGAAATTCCTTTTGACTCGGTTCCGAATTTCCTGAAGCTGCCCGCCGATATGTATCTGGGCGAGGTATCGGGAGTCGCGGTGAATTCGAAGAAGCACATCTTTATTTTCAATCGCGGCAACACCACCGGACCGGCTTACAGCGCCACCGCGGCGCAATTGTTGGAATTCGGGCCGGACGGCAAGTTCATCCGCGAGATCGGCAAGAATCTGTACGCCTGGTCCTTCGCCCACGATGTCCGGGTGGATAAAGACGACAACATCTGGGCCATCGACAAAGGCACCGACATGATCATCCGCTTCAATCCGGAGGGCCGGGTGACGATGGTGTTCGGGCGCAAGAAAGAGGCCTCGGATGAAGGCTCCGAGCCGTGGAAGCATCCGAATCCGCCACTGCCCGCCATCGATGGCCAGTTCCGCCAGCCCACCGACGTGGCCTGGGACACGCAGGGCGATATCTTCATCAGCGATGGCTACATCAATTCGCGAGTGGCCAAGTACGACAAGAACGGTGACTGGGTGAAGTCCTTCGGCACTCCTGGCAAAGAGCCCGGCCAGTTCAACACCCCGCTTGGCATCGCGAACGACGCTCAGGGCAACATCTACGTTGCCGATCGCGGCAATGCGCGTATCCAAGTCTTTGACCCGGACGGCAAATTCCTGCGGCAGATCAAGATTGAGGCGCCAGTTCCCCCGGACGTGCGGCCGTGGATGGGTCCTGTACCTCCAGCCAACGGTCCTGCGACCATGCAGCCGAACACTCCTTGGACCGTATGCATCACGCCCGGGCCCACTCAATACATCTATACGTCGGATGCTTATCCGGGACGCATTTACAAGCTGACGCTGGATGGCAAAGTAGTGGGGATGCTAGGCAGGGCGGGACGGCAGATGAAGCAGTTCGGATGGATTCACGAGATCGCGTGCCCGTCGGAAAACGAACTCTATGTCGGGGAGCTGCTCAACTGGCGAATGCAGAAGCTGATTCTTCACCCGGCGAAATAGGTCAGGGCGACAGCCGGCTCGAAGATCTGACTGCTCTGGCGAGCGCAGCGGTTTGGGCCGTCCGGGACGGAGTGCGCTTAGCTGCTTTGACCGGTGACGATTGCACCGCGTAAACATCTTCCACCGCAGCGCGCAGAATCTCCGCAACACTCCAGGCTTGTGCGATGCAGCCACGCGGCGTGTAAGGGTACTCGGCATCGGTGATCTCACAGATCTGGCCCAGCCCGGCCGTGGTCAGATGCTCGGAGAAGCCGCTCAGCCAAGTTTCGGCCTGTTGTCGCGCCGCTTCGCTGCGCTGGTTGACCTTCAGATAAGCCGTGATGAACGGACCCATCAGCCAGGGCCACACGGTGCCAAGGTGATAGGCAGTGTCGCGCTCGACCACGCCGCCTTCATAATGCGCCCGATAGCGGGGATCGTGACGCGAGAGCGTGCGCAATCCCATCGGCGTCAAGAGTTCGTTCTGTACCGCCTGCACAACGGCGCTGGCTTTCTCGGGCGACAGCATGCTGTGCGGAAGGCTGACGGCAAAGATCTGGTTGGGTCGCATGGAACCATCGGAGTGCCCGTTTTCGACGACGTCGTAAAGACATCCCGCCAGCGGATTCCAAAAGCGCGCGTTGAAAGACTCCTCCGCTTCATCAGCCAGGCTGTCAAATAAAGCTTCAGCGGACGGATCTGCGAAACGCCGCGCGAAGTCCGCCATGATCCGCAGAGCGTTGTACCATAGCGCCTGAATCTCCACCGGCTTGCCGGTGCGCGGAGTGACTACATACTCGCCGACTTTGGCGTCCATCCACGTTAACTGAACTCCCGGCTCTCCGCAGGCCAGCAGCCCGTCCGAGTCGACGTGAATTCCATAGCGCGTGCCGCGCACATGCCAATCGATGATGTCTTTTAGCTTGGGATACAAGCGATCCCGCACAAAAGCTTCGTCACCGCTGTAGTGCAGAAACGCCCGGATGGCCTCAATGAACCACAGCGTCGCGTCGGCAGTATTATATTCGGGCGTCTCGCCGGCATCCGGGAAGCGGTTGGGGAGCAGGCCCTGATCCAAGTGTTCGGAATAAGCCTCCAGGATCTGGCGCGCGATATTGTAGCGTCCCGTTACCAGCGTCAGTCCAGGCAGCGCGATCATGGTGTCGCGGCCCCAATCCGTGAACCAGTGGTAGCCTGCAACGATGGTCTTCAGCGCCCCGCGCTGGACGATAAACTGGTCTGCCGCGGCGGTTAGCGCCGTCACCAGCGGCTGATCGCCGGGTGCTGCGTCGACAATCGCTTCGCGCCGCTGCCGCTCGCTCTCGCGCAGAACCGCTGCGGAATCGGCGGCGTGCGGCTCAGTCGACGCGATCACGGCAGCGCCGCGCCGTTTCGTCAGATCGAAACGCAGGGTGAATGGGTGGAACAGGTCTTCCGCGAAATCGAGACCACGCTCTCGCTCGACGCGATATTCGAAATTGAGCAACCACTTGCCCTCGGTGACCAATTCCTGCGCGTTATGGGCGAAGAAAAGGTGGGGAAGACTGGCATAGGGTTGGATGCTCACCAGCCCTTCTCGAGTTTCGAGCGCAGGATTCAGAGCGTCGTTATGATGCGTGGTGCTGTGATAGTCGCGAAAGGCGATCAGCGGGCGAAGCTCCAGGATGCACTTTGGTTTGGCGGAGTCGTCGATTGCACGGAGTTCATACTCGACCACCGTGGTATTTTCACCATGCACCATGAAGACGCGCTTCTCGATCTCCAGGCCGGCCACGCGATAGAGTGAACACCGGAAAAGGGTCGAGACGGAATTCCTTCAAATACTGATAACCCTGGGGATTAATGGCGCCGGGATACTGGTTGGCCGCGAGTTCATAGCGCTGGCCGTCGACCACCACCGTTTCTTCCAGTTTCGACAGCAGCAGCACGCGGCCCGTTGGCGGCGTGGTGGAAGCCGTAAGCAGCCCGTGATAGCGGCGCGTGTTGAGGCCAATCACGGTCGACGAGGCGAAGCCGCCCAGGCCGTTGGTCTCCAGCCATTCCCGCGGAAGCGTCAAATCCAGCCGCGAGCAAACACTCTGATCAAAACGAATCATTCCTGACTTCATCGTGCAAACTCCGCCGCGCCCCAGCCACCGTTCAAACGCTGAGCCGATATCTATATGGATTGTTTTCCTATCGACAAGTTACGATAAAAGCAATAATCTTTCGTGAATATTTTGCAGGGAATGAAACGCGCCGAGTTGCGCTGCGCGGGTGGGCTCCAGACCCGGGAGGCCACGGCGCATATCCCACTTACGCACCATCGCGTTATGCTTTCTGCAGACTCAAAATCGACCCAGCCGGCACACTCAGCCGCTCGATCTTTCGACTGCGCGAACAGCATACATCGATTCGCCGCCGGTGGAAATCACTTTTGCGGGGTAGATGCGGTGGTGCTGAGGATGGAGTGCCTAGTATTGATCCAGGCCTTCGGTCAATGCGATGTACGCGCCGTCGGGATCAGTCAGGAACGCGACGGCGATGCCCTTCTCCGGGATTTTCCGATAGGGCGAATCGAATTTGATTCCCTGCGCCTCAAGTTTTTTGCAGAAGGCTTCCAGATTCTTTACTTCGAAACCGATGTGATCCATCGCACGTCCCTTGATCGGGTAAGACACCGGCGCCCTGCGCAGCGGATCGAAACTCAGGTTCATACCCGGAATGTTTGCGGAACGGTGGTTGCCGCGCATCTTTCCATCCATCGAGAACGTGGTTAAATACCACGTGCGTAGCGCGTCGGGGTCCTTCACCATGTAGTGCAAATGTTGGGCCACGGCCCATTCCTTTTGATCGCTCTGGGTTTGCAGTTCGACTTTGACGCCATCCGGTCCTATGACGTAGGAATTTGGCACTCCCTCGGAACCCTTGAACACCGGCAGCGTCATATAGCCCAGGTCCGCGGCCCGCTTTAAGATTCCATCCAGATCGCGGACCAGGAAACCGAAATGATCGATCGCGCCGCCCGCCGTGCCGTCCGTCGGTCTCTGTTCGCGGAACAGGATCAGCATTCCGGGAACCTTCACGCCCTGCAAAGTATCGCGCTTCAGCGGAACGGCATCGAACATGACGGTCCAAAATTTCCGCTGCGCATCCATGTCGGTGACATTCAGGTGCACGTGACCCATGGTCATGCCCGCCTCGTTCGGCGGTTGTAGCTGCGCGGACGTGGAGCCTGTCGAAATCAGCAGCAGGGCTGAAGCGAGAACGAGTCGCATGAGGAGCTATTCCTTACAGGCGTTCCAGGCGCGTGGTGGCGTCGCCGAAGCGATCCAGCTTGATCCCCATGCGGTCCATGATCGAGAGGTACAGGCTGCACATCTTGCGGTTTTCGTCGCCGTCTTTCAGGTAGTTCAGCGTGCGTCCGGTCTCGAGCGTGCCGCCCAAGCCTCCGGCCAGCACCAGCGGCAGCCGCGAGTTGTCGTGCAAGCGGCCAATCCACAGTTCCGAGAGGAACATCAGGCAGGAGTTGTCGAGCACCGTGCCGTCGCCTTCCGGCATGCTGTCGAGCTTGGACGCCAGATAAGCCAACTGGCTCACGTGGAAGCGCGAGATGCGCTCGTAGCCTTCCGAGAGATTGTTGTGCGACGCGGCGTGGTGTCCTTCGGCTACTTCGCAGGAACGGATAATACATCGCCGAAAGGTCGCGCGAAATAATCAGCGAAGCCACGCGCGTGCGGTCGGTCTGGAACGCGATGGCGATGATGTCGCACATCAGCTTCGCGTGATCCCGCAGGTCCTCGGGCAGGCCGTTCTGCGGCCGCTCCATGGTGAAGGCCGGGCGGTTCTTCTGCTTTGCCAGCTCGTCGGATTGATCCTTGACCTTGCGCGTGCTCTCGACGCGCTTTTCCACTTCGCGCACGCTGGTGAGGTATTCGTCCAGCTTGGCCTTGTCGCTGGAGCTGACTTTGCGGCTGAGCGTCTCGGCGCGATCCTTCACGCGGTCGAGAATGCTGACGTTGATCAGGCTGCCGCGATTTTCAAACAGGTTGTCCCACGCCAGCGACGGGTAGACTTCCACCGGCACCGGCGAATCCGGCGTCTGCCAGGAGATGTGCGAGCTGTAGGCCATCGAGTAATTGGTCTCGTGGTAGCCGGTCATGGGCTGCTCGCAGGCGAGGACGATGCTGGATTGCGGCGTATCCTGCCCGACGGCGTTGGCGATCATCTGATCCACTGAAATGCCCGAACGGATGATGGCGCCTTTCTGGATGTCCGCGCCGGAGAGCAGGCTTCCGGTCTGCGGCGGGTGAATGCCATGGCCGGTCGCGGCTTTGTTGAAGAGGCCGTCGATCACGTTGATCTTGTGCTTCAGCGGTTCGAGCGGCGACAGAGTCTTGCTGAGCTTCATGTCGGCGCCCGAGCCTTCGGCGCTCCAGTAATTCTCATTGATGCCGTTGCCCATGAACATGACCCCGAAGCGCTTCGGGAAGACGGCGGGAGCGGTGGAATCTCCGAATGCCGGCAGCGATTCCAGCCACGGCAGGGCGACCGCGACTCCGGCGCCGCGAAGAACCGCACGGCGCGAGATGCGAGCGAGGGAGTTTTGCGTTGATTTCGGCATTCTAGTTCACCTTTCTTTGGATCGCATTACTTTGGAGAGCGGCGGTTTGAGGCGCTGTTTTTTCAATCGCCTCGGGATTTCGTTGGTTCAGGAACTGCGGGCTGGTGACGATGGTCTCGACCAGCGAACTAAAGCGATACCGATTGGCCGCCAACTTGGCTTGCATGCGGTCGATGAGCAGTTCGTCGGAGAGCAGCAGCGAACGATTCAGCGCGTAGACCAGCAGTTTGCGCTCGAAACTATCCAGAAACTGGTTCTGGCGATTTTCGCGGATGTAGGCCCGCACGCCTTCTAGCCCAGTGCCTTCGCTGCCGCCGGGAAAAGACGCCTTGGCGTCGATGGGACGTCCGGCAAGGTCGTTGGTGCGGGCTTCGCCCACCGGGCCGTAACCCTCGAACGCGAGACCGAAGGTATCGAAGCGGGCATGGCAAGAGGCGCAGACCGGATTGGCACGATGCTTGCGCCAGCATGTCGCGGATGGGCAGATCCGATTTTGCTTCGTCCGCCGGCAACTCGGGAACCACCGGAGGGGGCGGCGGGATGACCTGGCCGAGAACGCGATGCACCACCCAATAGCCGCGCTTCACGGGACTGGTCCGCAGGCCCGGCGAGTTGGCGGTCAGGAAAACCGCCATCGGCAACAGACCGCCGCGCTGGTAGCGAGCGGCGTCATCGACGCGCACCCAGGTGTCCGCGTCGCCCTTGTCACCCTTGTCACCCTTCACTTCCGGCATGCCGTAATGTTTGGCGAGCACCGGATTGACGAAGGTGTAGTTTCCGTAAAGCAGGTCCAGAACCGGCCGGTCATTGTGGATCATGTCCTCCACGTAACGGATGGGTTCCTGGAACATGGCCTCGCGCAGTTCGCTCGTGAAGCTGGGGAAGCGCTCGCGATCGACGGCGTTGTAGTTTTCGAAGCGGCGGAAATCCAGCCAGTTGCCGGTGAATTCGGTAGCCACGCCGCTCACCCGTCGGATCTTTCAGCATGCGGCGGGTCTGCGCAAGCAGCACATCGGGCCGCTGCAGATCTCCGGCGGCGGCGTGAGCCAGCAACTCCTGGTCGGGCATGCTGGACCACAGGAAATAACTCAGCCGGCTCGCCAGCGCGTAGCCGCTCAACGGACGGCCGGCTGCCGCGGCAGTGGCCTTGGAGGCGACGGGTTTCGCCAGCGCTTTGGCGGAAGAGCCCGGCGTCGCGCTCAACGACGAGCGGGAATCCAGATCGATTCGATAGCAGAAATCGGGCGACATCAGAATGCTGACGATGGAATTGCGAACAGCCTCTTCGTGCGTCAGATCGTTCTTTTCGCGAAGCGTGTGGTAGTAGGTCAGGATATCGTCACGTTCCGCTTGCGATAACGGTCTGCGATAGGCTCGCGCGGCGAATTTAAGCAGGGCGTCGAGGTGTTTGGGCTCGGCTGCCGCGTGCATCTTCTCGAACGTCCGGAGGGTGGCGTCGATACCGTTGAAATGTTCGCGAATCGCCTCGGGAGCGATGGGATCATTCTTCACGTTCGGATCGGCGGTAAAGAAGCGATCCTTGACTTCGGGCGGAGCGGTGTCCTTCGTCGGGTCGGCCAGGGCCTTGGCGAGATAGGCGTTCAGCAGGCCCATGATGACCGGAGTGTCGGTGATCTCATGACCCTCTGGACGCGGCGAGGCGGACTCGGCTCCTTTGCCAAAAACCTCGCCGCTCTGATTGAGGAAATATTGAATAAATGTGCGCGCCGTGTATTGGGAGATAAACTCGAATTCCTCCCACAGGCGGTTGAGTTCGCGCTGGCCCTTTGTCATCCAGGATCAATTCCATGAGCGGTTGATCGTCACGGTAGAAGCCCAGCACGCTGTGATAACCCGCGCTCAAGAGGCGCCCTTTGTCCTCCGAATCGTCGGGGAAATAACGGCCGCGCTCGGAGACGTAAAACTTGTCCGGGAAGATCGAAGCAAAGCGCTCGAACGACGCTTCGTAGCGCTTGCGCTCGGCCGGCCGGAACCACCAGATCCGGATCGCCGAAGCGGGCCTTGGCCGAAAGTGCGGCCCAGCGCGGGGCCGATTCCGTGTGCAGCCCGGGATATTTCGGGATTACCGGCATGACTTCCGGAGGATCGGTATCGTTGCGCAGATCGTTAGGATCACTATGTCGGCGGTGGGTGGCGTATTCGCGCAACTTCCAGTTCAGCAGAGGCTGCGAAGCGGGCGGTATTCCATTCACCAGTGGAGCCGAGAACTGCATGGCGGTGTGCGCGCGGATCTTGACGACGAAATCGCGCATCTCGATGCATTTGGCGCGCACGTCATCTTGCTGGTCTGGCATTCAGCTTACTCGCCGGAGGCAGAGCGTCGCCACATGCCTTGCAGCTTGGCGATGGGCCCCACTTCCGTTTTGGCAACCGCCGGCGCTTCTTCCAGAAGCTGCCAGATCATGGGCAGATACTTCGCACTGACCTTGGCATCCGCCGCCGTTGTCGCTAGCGTGGCGGTAGGCTTTCCCAGCGCCGCACGATACTTGAAACGCCAGGCCGCTTGGAAGTAATCCGCATAATCGGTGGGCTGGCGCAGATAGAAAGTCGACAATCCGATGGGTAGCGTATTTATCGCGGTCGGTATCGACCAGCATGGGATTAGGGCGAGAAATCAATGCCATCGGGCGTAAGCACCATGTGATCGGCGACGTCGTGGGCGGCCTGCAAATACTTCTTCAGCAGGGCGGGCGACATGGTCAACGACTCGCCGGAGTTATCGAAGCCCGCAGTGTTGGCGGGATCGACGGGAAACTCGCGGGCCGGGCGAATATCAACGCCCGTCAGGTCGCGGATCGTGTAGTCGTATTCGGCATTGCTCAAGCGGCGCGCCAGCACGGGTCCGGGATCGCCGGCATTTTTGCGAGCTTCACTCGCGCGCATGGCCTGAATCCAATTGATGACCTGCTCGCGCGCTTCGGCCGGCGGCTGCGGCATCTGCTTAGGCGGCATTTCCTTGGCCATCAGTTTGTCGCGCACCAAGGCCCAGCGCGGATGGTCCTCGACCACCTTCGCCATATCGGTGTAAGACTTCAGATCGAATCCTGCGGCGGGTTTCGCGCCGCTATGGCACGCGAAACAATACTGCTTCACGAAAGGCTGCACGGTTTGCGCGAACTGCTGCTCGATGGACGGGGAGGTCGCGGCCTTCAGGGAGGGGATCGCGCAAATTGCGAGATTCCAGCCAGCAAACGCAGCACGGCGAGGATATCTCAAAGTATTCAAATATTGTCCCAATTCATTATAGAGGCGCCCTCCGCCGGCCGCAATGGGTGCGGGGACTCCAGGTGTCAGCCGTGATATCATGGGCGGCTGTAAACAGGAGCGTTGCCCTATGACTCTTCCACTCATCCCTACACCTCGCTTCACAGTGCTGTCGGTCCTAGTTCTGGCCTGTGCGGTCTCCCTCCCCGCCGCAGCGCAATCGCTCGACTACGAAGTCTTCAAGACCAAAGTGGAGCCCATCTTTCTCCAAAAACGTCCCGGCCACGCCCGCTGCGTAGTGTGCCATGCGGCAGCAAATCATGCCTTCAGCCTGCAGCCTCTGGATAAGGGCGCCAGTACCTGGACGGAGGAGCAATCCCGCAAGAACTTCGAAATGGTGCTGCGGATCGTGAGACCCGGCAATCCCGACGCCAGCCTCTTGCTGCGGCAGCCGCTGGCTCACGAAGCCGGCGGGCAAGAGTTCCACTCCGGGGGACGCCAGTTCGCGACGAAAGACGATCCTGCCTGGAAAACCATCTCCGCCTGGGTCAGCGCCGCCAAGTAGGGCTTCGGGAGACGCCTCAGCCGCGCGGCGTCAATTCCAAAAACATGGCGGTCTTTTCGCGGCGGAACGTGGCGAAGCCAAGCCGGGCGAAGAACGAAGTTTGGCTGGTAACGGCAAACAATTCCCGGACTCCCCGTTCCCGTGCTCTTTGCGTGCATCGCTCCACCAGATCTGAAGCGAGGCCGCGGTCCTGGAAATCGGGATGAACCGCCAGGCTGCGGACCTCGGCTAGTCTTTTCGAGTACACCTGAAGGGCGCAGCAGCCAACTAATCTGCCGCCGACATGGGCCACGAAAAATGAAGGTGCACGCGGGAGATTTCGCTGGACCAGATGCCCGGGAAAGAGCCGGATCAAGCCGCGGATGGACGCCATGTCTTCGTTCCTGGCGGGGCGAATCTCGGGCCCACGAGCCTGCATGGTTTTGCCGGACACCATTCAATAGTGCCAGAAGCAGAACGCTCGCTGCGAGAGAAATACCTTACCCGATCATGGCTGCCCGCCGGGGGCCAGAATCTTGGTCAGGTTTTGCCAGGAAACTCTAGCGACGGCCATGGAATCCCCCCACGCCGCCGCGTTATCTTGCAGAACGAAGAAGTGCTTCAATCCGGCGGGCTCGGCGTTGGCGAATATTGTTTTGAAATCCACTTCGCCTAGTCCGACCGGAACGGAATAGGTATACTGACGCCGCTGATTTGGCGTCGCGGCGGGATTTGCGTCCGCATTCTTGATCCCGAAAGTGTCCCTGACATCCCAAACCGGGAACCGGCCCGGATACTGGCGAATCGTCTCGGGAATGTTCCGTCCCGCAATCGCCGCGTAACCGAGATCAAGTTCCATCCCGACCAATTCGGGATCAGTCTCGGAAAGAAACACATCGAAGAAGGTAGATTTTGATCCCGTCAGCAACTCGAAGTGTTCGACGTGGTTGTGGAAGATCGCTTTAATGCCGAATTTCCGGGCCGTCTTGCCATAAGTGTTGAAGTCGGCAGCGGTATGCTTGGCTTCTTCCTCAGTCTGCGGCAGAGGTGTCGCGAGGCGCCGGAAGCCGGCTGAGGCCGGTCCGCGATAGGGGTCGGTGGCGCCGCCGCCGCGGGCACTGCCTCTCTGTGCGGTGCCCACCACCGCCGGTTCCGCGTACTTGATTCCCAGGATCTGACAGGCTTCCAGATCTTCTTCCATACTGGCTCCCGTGCTGAAGCCGAGATCGATTTGCGGCGCGCTAAGTCCGTGGCGATCCAGCATCGCCCGATACGCTTTGGCATCCAGGCCGCTAAAGCCCACCGGGTTGACGAACCGATAGCCGATCGCGGCTAGCTGCGCGAGTGTGGATTCGACGTCTTTGGACATTTCATCGCGCACCACCGTAAGCTGAATGCCGATTAGTTTGCTCCAGTCAGCGGAGCCTTCGGCGCGGAGGCGTTTTGCGTAGCTGCCAATGGCGAGAGCCCCGCCGCCGTACCGCGCCAATTCCCTCAAGAATCTGCGGCGGTCTTTTTCGGTACGCTGATCTCTCCCACCCACTGCGGCTCCTCCGAAGTTCATTCTAACTTCAGGAAGTGCGCCTTGGTAGGCTGCAATTGGATGAGTTGCGTTACAGCGTGCTCATGTCGATCACGAAGCGGTATTTCACGTCCGCTTTTACCGTGCGATCAAAGGCTTCTTCGATGCGTTTGATCGGAATGATTTCGACGTCCGAAGCGATGCCGTGCTCCGCGCAGTAATCCAGCATCTCCTGGGTTTCGCGCACGCCGCCGATCAGCGATCCGGCGAGGGAGCGGCGCCCCGTGATCAACGTATGGGCGGGAATCGAAAGCGGCTGGGGAGGCACTCCCACGATAGCCATGTGGCCATCCAGCTTGAGCAGCTCAAGCAGCGCGTCGACGTCGTGGGGCGCGGAAACCGTATCCAGAATAAAGTCGAAGGAGTTGGCTTGCGCCTTCATGGCTGCGGCGTCTTTAGAAATTACCACTTCATCCGCGCCCAGCCGCATGGCATCGTCCTTTTTGTTGGGGGACGTGGTGAACTGGACCACGTGTGCGCCCAAGGAATGCGCCAACTTGAGGGCCATGTGGCCCAAGCCGCCCAATCCGACGACGCCCACCTTCTGGCCCGGCCCTACCTTGTAGCGGCGCATTGGCGAGTAGGTGGTGATGCCGGCGCAGAGCAAAGGAGCAGCCGCGGCCAAGTTCAGTTTTGGCGAAATCTTCAGTACGAAGTCTTCATCTACCACGATGTTGTTCGAATATCCGCCGTAGGCATTGCGGCCCGTGTTTTTCTCAGGCGAATTGTAAGTGAACACGGTCCTGACGAGGCAAAATTGTTCTTCGCCCTTCTTGCAATTGGCGCAGGTGCGGCAGGAATCAACCATGCAGCCGACGCCCCCGAGATCGCCTTCGCGGAACTTGGTAACAGCCGCTCCGACGCGCGTGACGCGGCCGACAATCTCGTGTCCGGGGACCATGGGGTAGACCGCGCCACCCCACTCGTCGCGCACCTGGTGAATATCGCTATGGCAGACACCGCAGAATTGAATGTCGATGACGACGTCTTGGGGACCCGGATCGCGCCGCTCGAAGGTGAAGGGAGCGAGGGGAGTCGTATTATTTTGAGCGGCATAGCCGCGGGAGGAAATCATAACCTGGCTGTTGGATGACCTCGCGGCGGCGGCCGATTCACGAAATCAAGAAGACGGAGGTCACTCCCGTTCGCCAGCCGTAGCAGATATCGAGATCATTGGTTACCGACGAACTGCCATGCAGGATAGCCGACCTCCGATGATCACGAAGTCGACACCCTCATCGACTAGCGCCTGCACCGCGGCGATAAAGTTCATGTGCGTTTGGGACGGCCGCCCCGCGCATCTGTTCGGCTGCGTTAGCCGCGTCGTGCATCCGGCGAACGCGCTCCTCGGGGGACAGGCGCAGCTTTTCGATCAACAAGGTCAGATCGACGCCGAATCTCTGAGCGGCTTCGATGCGGCTCCCGGGATGGGGATGGCGCAGACGGTCTTCTGCCCGGGCAAGCACCGCTGTCGGATCGTGCCCTGCTTTCATGAACACACCGTCATCACTTGCTAGGGTAGCGCCAAATGCGAGGACGCTTACATGCGTGCCGCTGAGATCCCGGGTTGGTCGTGCTGCGGAACAATAAAGGAATGAAGCGACCGTTCGCGACAACCGTATGACGCGAAGGCGACCGGTATAGTGCCCAATGCCTGGAAGTGGATGTCCGCCAGCCAAGGCGAGACTGAGGATGAAGCGCTCGCGGCGCACGATCGAGGTTGAGATGGCTTAGGACCTTAGGCGCCAACGGCCGTCGGCTGGGGCTTGTTCTTCGCGCCTTTCGTTAGCCACATGCGGACGCGGAACAGCATGAGCAGAGTGAGAATGCCGCCGTACATCAGCGGCTCGCGCACATCGGATTTGACCAGCCAGTAATAGTGGATCACGCCGGCCAGCGCGCAGAAGTACACCAGGCGATGCAGCAGTTGCCAGCGCTTAGGACCCAGCCGCCGCACCATGGCGGCGGTGGATGTGATCGCCAGCGGCACTAGCATGAGAAAGCCGGCGGCGCCCATCGTAATGTAAGGGCGCTTCACGACGTCCGCGTAGATTCCGCTGATGCTGAACATCTGGTCGAAGGTCAGATACATCAGCAGGTGCACGCAGACATAGAAGAACGCGAACAAGCCCAGCATGCGGCGGAAGCGCGTCAGCAGCGGCTGCTGGAAGATCTTGCGCAGCGGAGTTACGGCCAGAGTGATCAGCAGGAAGCGCAGCGTCCAGTCGCCGGTCCGGTGTTCGATGAACTCGACGGGGTTGGCGCTGAGGTCTCCCGTAAATCCTCGCCAGACCAGCAGCAGCGCAGGAATAAGGCAGACGATGAAAAGCGCACGCTTGGTCCAGGGACTGAGTAGGAACTTTTTCACCGCCTGTGGCCCCTTCGCGCGCCGTTCCCTAGTAATTCTTGCGCAGGTCCATGCCGGTGTAGAGACTCGCGACCTCGGGATAGCCGTTAAACATGAGCGTCTTCCTCTTGAACAGTTCGCCGAGGCGGCGCTCTTGGGATTGGCTCCAGCGGGGATGATCGACGGTGGGATTCACGTTAGAGTAAAACCCGTACTCGCGAGCGTTGGCGATGTTCCACGTGGTGGGCGGCTGCTTATCGGTGAGCGTGATCTTCACAATCGACTTGATGCTCTTGAAGCCGTACTTCCATGGCACCACCAGCCGGATTGGCGCGCCGTTCTGGTTGGGCAGCGTCTCACCATAAAGGCCGACCGCAAGCAGCGCCAGCGGATGCATGGCTTCGTCCAGCCGCAGACCCTCCACGTAAGGCAGTTCAATACCCGCGCGGTCGCCGAGCGGCATTTGCTTGCGATCGTACAGCGTTTGGAACGCCACGTACTTCGCCCTGGAGTTGGGCTCCACTTCCTTAAGCAGCGCGGCCAGCGGGAATCCGATCCAGGGAACCACGATGGACCAAGCCTCAACGCAGCGATGCCGATAGATGCGCTCCTGGAGCGGCGCAATTTTCATGATGCCATCCAGATCGTAGGTTTTCGGCTTGTTGACCAACCCGCCCACCACCATCTGCCAGGGTGACGGACGCAGGGTGTTGGCGTAGTGTGACGGGTCCCCTTTGTCGGTGCCGAATTCGTAGTAGTTGTTGTAACTGGTGATGTCCGCGAGCGGCGTGATCTTTTCGTTCACCGTATAGGCGCTTTTCGTCACGTTGTTGAGCTTCATGGTGGCGCCGGCGGGGGTGGGCAGCGCCCATGCGCCCGCGATGGCCGAACCTGCGGCTAGAAATCGGCGCCGGTTCAGGTAGAACTGCTTCGGCGTTACGTCAGAATGGCGAAGATCGGCGGGTTTACGGATCAGCATATATTGCCTCTAACCAAATATTACTCCAGCGCGAGGCGTTCAGACGACGGGTCATTGTCTGGGGTGGCCCCTGCCCGATATACGAATCGCTCGGGCCGCCGGATTTATTCCCGCATCAGGAGATCCGAATTACCGTTCGCCCGCGAACGCCTCCGGCGATGATCTTCTCGCCCAGATCGAACACGGCTTCGAGCGGGGCTTCCTGGGTCATGCTGTCGAGCAGCGGCAGCGGCAGATCGCGGGGAAGGCGTTCCCAAATAAGCAGGCGGTCGCTGCGGGAAACATACACCGAGTTGATTCCTAACAGGTTCACGCCGCGCAGAATGAACGGGTAAACCGTGGTGTTCAGCGCAGCGCCTCCCGCGATACCGCAGGCGGCCACGCTGCCGTTTGCGACTAGCGCGCGCACGATCGCGGCCAGCGTATCGCCGCCCACGGTATCGATGGCGCCTGCCCACCGCTCAGACTCCATCGGCCGTTTGGACGGCGCCGTCAAGCTACTTCGGTCGACGATCTCGCTCGCGCCCAGGGATCGCAGGTAGCCGCCCAATTCCGCCCGGCCCGTCGATGCAACTACGCGGTAGCCCAGCTTGGCCAGGATCGCCACCGCTATGCTGCCGACGCCTCCCGCCGCGCCGGTCACCAGGACTTCGTTGCCGGGGCCCGCTGCCAGGCCGTGCCGCTCCAGCGCCACCACGCATTGCATGGCTGTAAATCCAGCCGTGCCGATGGCCATCGACTGCTTCAACGTGAGACCTTTGGGCAGCCGGACCAGCCAATTCGCCTTCACGCGCGCCAGTTCCGCGTATCCGCCCCACGCCGTTTCCGATAGCCCGAAGCCGGTGACCACGACCTCGTCTCCGGGCTTCCAATCGGACGAAGAAGATTCTTCCACGATGCCTGCCAGGTCGACGCCCGGAATCATAGGGTACTTGCGGATCACGCCGGGCCGCCCTGTTACGGCGAGACCGTCCTTATAATTCAAGTCGGAATAGTGGACCCGCACCAGCACCTCGGCGGCGGGCAGATTGGCGCGGTCGACTTGCTGGATAGAAATCTGGGGTTTCCCTTCGATCTGCTCCGCGAAAACCGCTTTGAATGTGGACATGGCTGATTCTTAGGATACCCGCACTCGCGCATTCTCTATCCCAAACTAAGGGTTTCGTTGGATTCCCGTTTCGCCTGAAATCGCCTTAGCATGTAAGGTACGGGGGGCATCGATGGCCGCAAATCCGAAGATGATGCTGTTGTTGGCCGTGGCTGCGGTGAGTGTGACCGCACAGACGAATTCCTGGGAGCTGAGCCAGCCGGGCGCGAAGCTGCTGATGGGGATCGACGTCAAGAGCTTGCGCGAGTCGGCTGTAGGCCAGTCGATTCGCGAACAGATGAAGAACACGCCGCCGCCGGCGAACGGAGTTCAGTCTCCGTTGCAGGGTCCGATGCAGGCTATGGCTGTGGGGCTGGTCGATCAAGTTGACCGGGTGTATGTGTCGTCATTGGGGAATCCATCGGCGGTCTTCGCGGCGAGCGCGAAGAATAAGGCGCCCTTTCTCCTGGCAGTGGAAGGCCGTTTCCCGATGGGAGAACTGCAGCCGTTCCTGAAAGGTAAGACGCCGCGCAGGTATCGGGATGCCGATGTATATCGACTCAACCCCACCGACGTCACCACCTTCGCCCTCATTAAAGGTGAAGCCGGCAGCTCAACCTTGCTTCTAGGAGATGAAACGTCGGTTCTCGCGGCGATCGGGCGGCACGGCGGGGCGCTGGTCCCGGTGTCCGCGCTGCTGCGGCGCGCCCAAGCATTGGCCGCCGCGCACGATTTCTGGCTGATCTCCGATGGACCGCTCACCGGGTTCGAGCCAACGGCCGCCCCACCGAGCAATGCACTGGCGATGCAGCTCGCCGCCCAGGTGAAGAGTCTGGACATGGGTGTTGCGTTGCGCGACGGTTTCCAATTGGAGGTGGGCGTGGCGGCAGAAAGCGATGCCGTGGCTGCGCAGATGACGCAACTACTCTCGACACAAATCCAGATGGCGCTATCGGCGCAACCCAACCAGCCGGAGAACGGCGGAGATCGCCCGCAAGCTGCAAATTTCGGCGGAGGGGAATCGCATGCAGCTCAGTCTGGCTCTCACGAAAGATGAAATTGTGCAGGCACTGCAAGCCGCACAAGCGGCACAACTGAAGGCCGCACAAGCGGCGCGCGCGCAGGGCACGACGACTCCTTCGCAGGCCGCCCCGCGAGTGGTTCGCCAGCCCAAGCCGTCCAATCCCGGCCAGATCACGATCTATGGCCTGGATGGCGGCCCGCGCGTAATCCAAACAACGCACTAAAGCTTGCCGTGTCAGCGAGCTGGGGGACTTGACCGACTCGCTAACATAGGAGCATGATTACGCTCCGATTAGCGGAAGAACGCGGCCATGCCGATCACGGCTGGCTCAACTCATATCACACCTTTTCGTTCGCGAATTATCACGATCCCAAGCACATGGGCTTTCGCTCCCTGCGCGTTTTGAACGATGACCGCGTGGCGCCCGGCAGAGGCTTCGGCTCGCACGGCCATCGCGACATGGAGATCATCTCCTACGTGCTGGAGGGCAGCCTCGCGCACAAAGACAGCACCGGCAATCAAGAAGTTCTCGAGGCCAACATGGTGCAGGCGATGTCGGCGGGCACCGGCGTGATTCACAGCGAGTTCAACGGCTCGCCCAAGCAGCCGGTGCACTTTCTGCAGATCTGGATTGAGCCGGCCGAGATGGACGTGGAGCCCTCCTACCAGCAATTCGCCTACGATCCAGCCGGAAAAAAGGGACGCCTGCGGCTGATCGCGGGGCCGGACAAGAAAACCGCGGAACCTGCCGCCTTCATCCATCAGGACGCGCGTATGTATGCGTCGGTGCTTGCGGCGGGCGAATCTCTCGAACAGCCGATCGCCAAGGGCCGCTACGCCTGGGTGCATTGCGCGCAGGGAAACATCACGCTAAATGGACACGCGCTGAAAGAAGGCGACGGCGCGGCGATCAGCGATGAAGCGGCGCTGCAGATCACTGGCGCCGGTCCCGGCGGCGGCGAGTTCCTGGTGTTCGATCTGGCGTAGCCATGCCCGAAGTCAACGTGGTCGTGGTGTTCTATTCGCGGTACGGCAGAACGGAGCAGCTGGCGCTCGCGGCCGGCGTAGGTGCGGTACAGGCGCACGCCAACATTCGCTTGCGGCGGTTGAAGGATCTGGCGGATCCCGAGACCATCGCGCGCGATCGTCGCTGGGCTGAAAACCTGGAGCGCATGAATCGCGATTACATCGCTCCGCGCGAGATCGATGTGGATTGGGCCGATGTGCTCCTGGTCGCCTCCTGCCCGGATTCGCTGCGCGAAACCGAACAAGTACGTGGAAGCGATTCTGGCCACGCCCGGCAGGAACGACCGTTTGCTGATCGTGCCGCTAGCAGACACTTCGGCAGACACGCCGGGAGATCGTCTGGCATCGGCTCGCGAGCAAGCGCGCAAAGCAGTCGAGAACGCACGAAAATTAAAAACGTGAATACCTGGGTCTGTTTCGAGCGCGATGAGGATGTCGCGGTCATCACTATCGACAATGCTCCGGTCAACGCGCTGAGTTCCGGCGTGGTCGAGGGGCTGAAGGCGACGATCGAACGAGCCAACGCCGACGCGGAAGTGCGCGCCATCGTCGTCATCGGCAGCGGGCGCACCTTCATCGCCGGAGCCGATGTCCACGAGTTTCAGAAGCCCACCGCGGGCGAGTATGTGGCGCGGCTTCGCGCATGTTTATCGACAATTGAAGATTCCGCAAAGCCGGTAGTAATGGCGATTCACGGCGCGGCATTGGGCGGTGGTCTCGAAACGGCGATGGCCGGACACTATCGCTTGATCGCGCCGTCCGCGCAGGTAGGGCAGCCCGAAGTGAAGCTGGGACTGATTCCGGGCGCGGGAGGCACGCAGCGCTTGCCCCGACTGGCGGGCGTGGCGAAAGCGGTCGAGATGTGTGCGTTTGGCGCGCCGGTCAAAGCGCAGGAGGTGCTCGCCGCGGGAATCGTCGACCGGATCATCGACGGCGATCTGCGCGCCGGCGCCGTGGAGTTCGCACGTGAGGTGGCAGACAAGCCGATTCGGAGAACTCGCGATCGCAACGAAAGACTTGTTAATGCTGATCCGGCGATCTTTTCCGGCCGCGCGCGAGCAGGCGCGCAAAAAAATGCGAGGACAAACGGCCCCGCTCGCGGCCATCGACGCGGTGGAGGCGGCTACCAAACTCACTTTCGCCGACGGTCTGAAACGCGAAGCGGAATTGTTCGATCAGTGCCTGCGGTCCCCGCAGTCAAAAGCGCTCATCTATGCTTTTTTCGCGGAGCGCGCCGTGACCAAGGTCCCCGGCATATCCAGCAGCACGCCCACTTACGACATCGCGCGCGCGGCCATCGTCGGCGCGGGCACTATGGGCGGAGGTATCGCCATGGCCTTCGTCAACGCCGCGATTCCGGTGCTTATTAAGGAGACCACCCAGGACAGCGCTCGACCGCGGCCTGGCGAACATTCGCCGCAACTATGCGCGCCTGCCCCAGGAAGCCGCCGACCAAAAACTGGCGCTGATCACTCCCCAACTCACTTTCAACGGGTTCGATCAGGCTGACATCATCGTCGAAGCAGTGTTCGAAAATCTCGCCGTGAAGCAGCAGGTGTTCCGTGAAATCGACGGTGTCGCGAAACCCGGCTGCGTCCTGGCAACCAACACGTCGTCGCTCGATATCGACCAGATCGCAGCGGCGACCAAACGGCCCGACATGGTCATCGGCCTGCATTTTTTCAGTCCGGCAAATATCATGCGGCTGGTCGAGATCGTGCGCGGCAGCGCGCACTCTGCCTGAAGTTACTGCCACTGCCGCGGCGCTCGCCAAGACGTCTCGGCAAGATTGGCGTGATTGCGGGCAACTGCCCGGGCTTCATCGGCAACCGCATGATCAACGTCTACGGCCGCGAAGCGCAGTTTCTAGTTGGAAGAAGGCGCTACCGTCGAAGACGTCAATCAGGCGCTATTCGATTTCGGCATGGCCATGGGGCCGCTGGCGATGTTTGACCTGGTGGGCAACGACGTGATGCGCGACATCGCCGCGATCTCGGGCGCGGCTGCCGCGCGAAGTCCGCTGGTGCTCCCGAAGTTATGCGCGCTGGGCCGTCTGGGACAGAAGACCGGCAAAGGCTGGTCGCGATATGACGAGAACCGCAAGCCTTCGGCCGATCCAGAAGTTGCAGCGTTGATCGAGAGCACCGCGCGCTCCGCGGGCATCGGGCGCCGCGTGATTTCGAAAGAGGAGATCGTCGACCGCTGCATTCTCGCCCTGGTGAACGAAGGCGCGCGCATTCTCGAAGAAGGCATGGCGCTGCGGGCGTCGGATATCGATGTAATTTATCTCACCGGCTACGGCTTCCCGGCGTGGCGCGGCGGACCCATGTTCTACGCGGATACTATTGGCCTGGCGAACGTGGTCGCGCGAATTGACGAATTCGCGCAGCGCCACGGCGCGGCCTTGTGGACTCCGGCTCCGCTTTTGAAACGGCTGGCGACGGAAGGCAAGACCATCACTTATTGAGTCTCGCATAATACAGTGACAGAATACTCAAAGAGAGAGGCCGGCGTGTCGAAGGAAAGAAAAGGGCAGTCGGCGGGTATGGGCTACGCGACGAAGGCCGCTGCGGAAGGCGGCGGTGGCTTCGGCCATCAGCTCCGGACAGAGATTCGCCATTTCGCGGCCTTTGATATTACTCCAGACGCCTTCGATGGGGTTGAGGTCGGGCGCATAGCCGGGGAGCCACTCGATCTGCAGCCAGTCGCGCTGAGCCCAGAGGAACTGCGACATGTCACGGCTCCGGTGAGCGGGCAGGTGATCCCAGATGAGAATCACACGCTGGCCGTGAAGGAAGCGTTTGAGTTGCTTGAGAAAATCGATGAGGCTGGCGGTGTTGAAACTGTCCTTCTTGGTGCGGGCAAATAGGCGGGTTTTTTTCCCATCCCAGCGAAAGCCCAGCGCCGCTGCGACCGAAGTCTTATCCCAGTGGTTGCCGCGCGCCTTTAGGATCGGTGTTTGACCTCGCGGAGCCCAGGTGGTCCGGACCGAGGGTTGTTGGGTGAAACCCGATTCGTCCTGGAAGTAGATCCAGGCTTGCCGCCGCCAAGCGTTTTTTTTACGGCCGGCCAACGCACCGCCACCCAGTATTGGACCTTCTCCTCGCTCCGTTCCCTGGCCTGTCGCGCAGGCTTCTGCACGCTCCAATCCAAGGAACCCAGAAGCTTCCAGACGTGTCCCGGATGGAACTTCTCTCCGGTGATCCGTTCAATCACCGTGGCTACCCGCGGCAGAGTCCATAGATCCGCGCTGAAGCCATGCGCACGAGCGCCTTGACGCAACGCCGCGTCCACTCGCCTCCACTGCCCGGCGCTGAGCCGCGGCTTGCGCCCCGCCCGGCCCGCTGCTCGAAGTCCCGCCATACCCTCGGATTTCCACTGCTGGTGCCAGCGGCTAACACTTTGTCGACTGGCCTTCAGTTGGCGGGCTACCGAGCCTTGCGTCTCCCCCTTGGCGAACAAGCGCGCCGCCTGCTTGCGTCTGTTCTCCAGACCCGCGAAATCACGTAGCTGTTTCCTGTGCACCACCATAGCCCAGCATGACACAGTTCTGTTCTGATGTCACTGTATTATGCGAGACTCAATAGTTAGTCAAGCCAGAAGTTGAATTTCTCCGATGTGCCGCGAACGATGCCATCAAAGGGGATGATGACCCCTAGATCCCTCAAATCTGTAACCGCTTTAAAGCTGTGATCGACCGTAAATTCAAAATGAATCGGCTTGCTGTAATCGATGCTGGAAGGCAGGTTGGCTTCAAAGTATTTTTCGTTGCGGCCGGAGTAAGTTTGCGTTCCCACCGGCTGTCCGTTCACCGCGCAGGAGATTTTCACCACCGGCGATGCGGCCGCGAGCACGTCGGGAATCACAAACTGGAGCGAGAACTTAGGCGGCCTGGTCGCATCCAGCAGAGTTACCTCGAAACTGAATCGCTTCAGGCTCCAGGCCCATTTCAACTCGTTGACCTCGGTCCATCCCTCCAGTAAACGAATCGTGACGGGCGCGGACAACCGCTGGCTGCGCATGAAAAGAAACTTGCGGGCGTCTTTATCCAAGTCGGTTGGATTCGAAGCCTGAGTGCACCCGCGCGTCAACTGATCGATGATCCGCCATCCGCTTCGTTTGACAATTCTTTCCAGGCCGGCGGGAGAAAAAATCCATTGATTCGTCGGATCGTTATTGGTCTCGCGATGATCCAGCAGGTAGGCGAGCGGCTCATCCTTGATAGGCACGCCGGATTTCGTCACGTCGGCGACGCGCGTACTCAGAACGCAATATCGCGAATGGTTTGCCAGCGTCTGCAGCGCCAGGTAGGGATTCCTCAGGTGATACAAGACACCCAGCGAGAAAGCCAGCCCGTATGGGGCGCCCGGTATCTGCGTGGCGATATCCGCGTCCAGCTCATGGATCTCGACCGGCAGATTCAGGCGATCCCGCAGCGCGCGCAAGCCGGCCATCCAGTTGTGATTATTCGGAGGGTTATCCGCGGCCGCGACTTCGCAGCCCAGACTTGCGAAGAACAACGGGATGTCGCCGTCGCCGCAACCGAAGTCGATCACCGGTCCGGAACGGAACGCGCGCTCGAATTCGGCGAAATGCCCGCGCAGGAAGGGCGCGATGTGGTCGATCGACGCCATGCTGTCGTACGGGTACCAAGTCAATTGCAGCGGCAGCGGCTCTTTCTTGGCTTCCGCTAATTCTTTCGAGAACAGTGGGCGGCGATCGATGATTTCCTGCGCGTTCGCCGGCAGCCGGGACGCGGTTACACTCATTTGTCTTGCTCCAGGTTCGGGCCCAATCCCAGGCGGCGGCCGAGTCTCAGCCAGCGCGAGCCGGCCGCCAGACGCAGTTGCGTCTCGACCGTCTCCAAGCGCTCTTCGAGCGCCGCTTTTTCCTGGTACAGATGGGCAAGCCGCGAATCGGCGCCGGGCGCGGGCTCGGTAGTTCGCTCAATCCGCGGAGGTGTTTCGTTTTTTGTGATGAGATCCGAAACAGATATCTTCGGATACGGCTGTTTGCGAGCCACCAGGGGCCGGCTCCAGGGGCCGTCGAATACGATGCCGAACTGATCTACCGGTTCCATTTGTAGAACCACATCCAAGAAGCCTGCGCCTTTCAGTTTTCGCACCAGGTCGGCCTGGGCGAATAATCGCATCTCCAGAGTAGTGCCGATTCCGCCGTGAAACACCAGGTTGTCGTGAACCTCAAGGGTCCTGTCCTTCTTGCGGTTGATCAGCACGTGCTCGCCGGCCAGTTCGATCACGGAATATTGGTGCAGATCCGGGTAGTGTTCATCGGTCTGGTCGGCGATCACGGAGGGCACCGTGATGCACAGGACCCCATACGGTTTCAATAGACGATACGCTTCTTCAAAAGCGCGCTCGATGGGCGGCGCGACGTGTTCGAAAACGTCGCTCGACAAAATGAAGTCGTACGTGCCGTGCCGATCCGAGTGGGATTCGGTGATGTCCAGATACGGTTCGCGATCATAAAAAGTATTGGTATAGTTCACCTTTTCGCCAAGCAGAGTGGAATAGCACTGCGCATCACTCATGCCGAATCCCTTGACGTTGCCGCACCGCGGAAATTCGGGGAGCAGCCGCGCTTCGCCAAATAATTCGAGCGCCAGCATGTAAATGATGGCGCGCATGCGCACATTGGAGCCGCAACTGGAGCAGGTGGGCGTCTCCCAAGGTATTGCTTCTACCGCGTTTGAAGTGCCGCACAGATTACAGATGAAGTTGATCATTAATTAAGGGCGTCATGGAACAGAGTAACTCAAAGCCATGACGCAAAGCCGATATCATTGAGTAGCAACACATGACGGCGAGACCTCCCAGAAAGACCAATACGCTGCTGCGCGTGATCATGAGCGCGGTGCTGGCTGGCGTTCGCTCTGTTTGTCGATGCAGTATAAGAAGTCCACCGAGCCTCCCCAGCCTGGCGCGAACGGGTCCGCTGAAGCCGTTCTTATCCACCGCGCCGTCGTCGGAGGGATCGAATCGCTTTGCGTGGGTCCCGCACTATCCCGGCGCGACGATCGAAAACATCAGCACGAAACAGACCCGCGATGAATTGACCTACGGTTTCAACTTCCGAACCGCGGACGACTTCAAACAGGTTCTCGCGTTCTACAGCGAGCGACTCCAGTCCGGCGGTTTCAAAGTGGAAGTGAAGAATTCGAGCGAGTTCGGAGGAGAGCTGCACGCAGATGTCAATAGCAGCGGCCGGTCCTTGGATGTAACCGCCGCCAAAGTGCTGCAGGGCACGGGTACCGAGGTCGGCGTCACAGCCGTACAGCGATGAACCAAACTCTGCCCGTTAAAGGCCGGCCGCGAATCACGCGCAAGCCGGAAGTAAAAAGTCCGGCGGGCCACTGGCCGCAGTTACACGCCGCCATCGAAGCGGGCGCCGATGGCGTTTACTTCGGCTTGAAGCACTTCACGGCGCGCGCCAAGGCGGGATTCGGTGTCGAAGAGCTCCCGGAGGCCATGCGTACGCTGCACGCACGCGGCGTTCGCGGCTATGTCACTTTCAACACGCTGCTGTTCGAACATGAACTGAAGGCCGCTGCGCGCGCGATCGCCGCCATCGCTGAAGCGGGCGCCGACGGCCTGATCGTCCAGGATTTGACCGCCGTGCGGCTGGCGCGCGAAATCGCTCCCGCCATGCAGCTTCACGGCAGCACGCAGATGAGCATCACCGACGCACGCGGAGTCGAACTCGCACGAAGCCTCGGCGTTAACCGCGTGACGCTGGCGCGCGAGCTGTCGATGGAAGAAATCCGCGCGATCGCCTCGGAAACCGATTGCGACCTGGAAATCTTCGTCCACGGAGCGCTGTGCGTGGCCTACTCGGGCCAATGCTTTTCGTCGGAAGCCTGGGGAGGCAGAAGCGCCAACCGCGGGCAATGCGCGCAGGCCTGCCGCCTGCCTTACGAATTGCTGGTGGACGGACGCATCGAACCGCTGGAGGACGCGCGCTATCTGCTTTCGCCCGGCGATCTCTACGCGCTGCGCCAGATTCCGGAGATCGTCGCAGCCGGCATCGCCGCGCTCAAGATTGAGGGCCGCTACAAAGACGCGGATTACGTCGCGCTCACCACGCGAGCTTATCGTAAAGCTGTCGACGAAGCCTGGGCCGGCCGCGCGCTCAGCATCACGCCTCAGGAAGAACTGCAATTGGAGCAGGTGTATTCGCGCGGCCTCGGACCATTCTTCCTCACCGGAACCAATCACCAGGCGGTGGTCGAAGGGCGCGCTCCGCGGCATCGCGGCGTGAAAATGGGCCGGGTGACGCGGGTGGAACCGGATCGCGTGTTTGTGGAACCCGCGCGCCGCGCACGAGATCGCTCCGTTGAAACCGGGCGACGGCGTGGTGTTCGATGCCGCGGATTGGCGCAGTCCCGAGGAGCCGGAAGAAGGCGGCCGGCTGTTTGCCGTGCGCAGCCATTTGAGCGGCGAGATCGAGCTGCAATTCGGCAATGGCGCGGTCCGTTTCGCTCGCATTCGCGCGGGCGATTGGCTATGGCGCACGCATGATCCCGAAATCGACCGCGTCGCGCGCCCCTTCCTCGATCCTTCCGTTCCGATGGCCCGGCAGCGCGTGAACGTCTCGGTCGAAGCACGCGAGGGAGCGCCGTTGCGCGCCGTTTGGTCGCTCGAAACGCAGCCGCAAATAAGCGTTTCGGTCGAATCGCGCGATCCCTTACATCCGGCGCAGAACCGCGGCATTACGCTGGAGTCCTTACGCGAACAGTTCGGACGGCTCGGGAATACGGCGTATGAACTTGGCGAAATTACTCTGGACGTGGAAGGATCGCTCTTCGCCGCAGTATCGACGCTCAATCAGATGCGGCGCGAGGCGGTGGAAAAACTGCAAGCCGCCGAGACGCACCGGCCACCGGTCGAAATTTACGATCCTGCCCTGCTCAAGAAGTCCGCAGTCGCACCGCGTCCGCAACAGCCCGATACCGCGCCTCAACTTCATGTTTTGGTTCGCACGCCAGCGCAACTAGAAGCGCGCTGCTCTCAGCTCGCGCCCGCCAGCATCACGCTAGATTATCTGGATCTCTACGGCTTGCGTCCTTCGATCGACCGCGTGAAGGCCAGCGGCATTCCGGCGCGAGTCGCCAGTCCGCGCGTGCTCAAACCCGGCGAGGCGCGCATTCTGAATTTTCTGGTCAGCCTGGACTGCCCGATCCTCGTCCGCCCCGCCGGCCTGGTACACGCATTGCGCGAACGCGATCACGCACCGTTGATCGGCGACTTTAGTCTCAACGTGTCCAACTCGATCAGCGCCGAATTGTTCCTGGATCTCGGCCTGGAGCGGCTGACTCCGGCGCACGATCTAAACGCCGCGCAGGTCGCGACCCTCGCCCTCGGCATCGGCGCAGCGAATATCGAGGCCATCGCCTATCAGCATCTGCCCGTGTTTCACACCGAGCACTGCGTCTTCTGCCGCTTCTTGTCGAAGGGAACCAGCTTTCGCGATTGTGGCCGTCCCTGCGAGAAGCACCGCGTCGAGCTTAAGGACTCCAAAGGCCGGGCACATCCGGTGCTCGCCGACGTGGGCTGCCGCAATACTGTTTTCGGCGCGGAGGCGCAGGAAGCCGGCAGCCACTTAGACGCCTGGCGACAAGCCGGAATTCACCACTTCCGCCTGGAATTCGTGCATGAATCGGGCGAGCAGCTACGCCAGGTGTTCCACGCCTTTGAGTCCGTCCTCGCTGGCCGCGCGGCGAGCCAGGATCTTTCAGCGCAGCTTCGCCGCGCCGCGCCGCAAGGAATCACCGAAGGCAGTCTGTTCGTGCCTGCCGATTATCTGAAACTTCCGATATTGCAGTAGTTGGCCCCCGCCTTCCACGCACCGCTCGTGAAGCGTATAATCGACGCATAACGGGAGGCACCATGCGACCCTGGGAAATCGCCGCTGCGGCATTTATTTTGACAGGCGCCCTTAACGCGCAGACGAAAGGGGGCGCTACCGCCCCGCCGCCCAACACCGGCAACTCGGTACCTCGGTCCACGCAGCCGGATAATAGTACGACGACACCATTTCCGGACAACACCAACCCAAATCAGCCGCCTATCTTTATCTCCGGCACCGTGGTGCTGAGCGAAGGGACCCCCTTGACCGACCGCGCGAAGATTGAGCGCGTATGTAACGGCGTGCCCATTGTCGAGACTGAAACCGACAAAAAAGGGCGCTTCAGTTTTGAGGTCGGGCACAGCTTGGAATTGCCGGACGCGAGTGTCGGCTCCGATATGACTGGCCGCGGCGGCTCACCCTTTGGCAGCATGTCCGGCAGCGGGCAACAACATGTCCAGCCGCACGGGTAACATGGGCACTGACCGGCGGCTCTTCGGGTGCGAGCTGCGGGCGGCGCTGGCTGGCTTCCGTTCCGACGTGGTTCAGCTCGACAGCATTCATTACATGGACAATCCCAACATCGGCACCATCATTTTGCACCGGTTGGCAAAGGTGGATGGATTGACCATTAGCGTGGTTTCCGCCCTTGCGCCAAAAGATGCGCGCAAGGCTTACGAAAAGGGGCGCGAAGCCGAGGCCAAGAACAAACTGGACGACGCCCAGAAGAACTTCGAGAAAGCGGTTGCGGTATATCCGCAGTATTCCGTCGGCTTGGTTCGAACTGGGCCGGATTAACGAGCGGGGCAATCGAATCGATGAGGCTCGCAAGGCCTACCAGCAAGCCATCGCAGCGGAACCGAAATTCGTGCTGCCCCGCGAACAGCTCTCCTGGCTCGCACTGCGCGAGGCCAAGTGGCAGGAATTGGTTGACCTCACCGATCAATGGTTGCAGCTGGACCCTTCAAACTCTCCCGATGCATACTATCTCAGCAGCATCGGTAATCTGCAGACGCAGCATTCGAGTGTCGCGGAGAAAAACGCACAAGAGGCCGTGCGCATGGACCCCGGCAAAAAGAACATGCGCGCACGCTACGTGCTGGGCCTGGCACTGGCGCAGAATCACGATTTCACGGCCTCGGCGGAAGCGATTCGATCCTACCTGGATGCAACGCCGGACGCGAAAGACAAGGCCGTAATCCAGAAGCAATTGGAGCAGATCGAAGGGGCAGCACAGGAAAAGGTCCAGTCCGGCGCAAATCAACCGAAACCGCAATAGTCGCGCGTTACACTGAAGGCATGAGGCCGCTCCTGCTGCTCGCCTTTGCGGCCGTTTTACCTCTTCATGCCGCCGATCCAGCCTTCGAGCGGGCCGAGAAAAAGCTCGATCGCATCGAATGCCGGCCATGCCCGCCCCGGTTCGGTCATCGTATTCACGCCTGCCGAAATGAATGCTTGGGCGCGGGGCCGCGTGCCGCAAATGTACCAGGGCATTCGCGACCCCAGCGTCCAACTCGGCGCCGGCACCGCCACTGGCTTCCGCGTTCGTCGATTTGCTGAAGATGCGGCAGGGCGAGGGACTGGCTACCAATTCTCTGATCGCGAAGCTGATCGAAGGTGAGCGGCCGCTTAAAGTCTCCATCCAGCTTGAATCCAGTCACGGACGCGCGACCGCCCGTCTGACACGCCTGGAGATCTCCGGCGTCGCGGTCACCGGAGCGCCGTTGGATTTCCTGGTGAATGAGTTCTTCCTCCACCTCTTCCCGGACGCCAAGGTGAATCAGCCTTTCGATTTGCATGACAATATCGAGCGCATCGAACTCCGCCCGGACGGCGTGCGGGTCACGATACGGAAGTGAGCGCCGCCTTCGCGGCCGCGCGGCCGGTGTGGATGCAGTCCGGGATGCCGATGCCGTCATAGGCGTTGCCTGCCAGATGCAGCCCGGGAATCGCGCGCGCGCGCGCCCGTATTTCCTCTACGCGCTGCCGGTGGCCCAGCGTATATTGCGCCATGGAACGCGGCCAGCGGGCGATCAACTGCGAGATAGGCGCGGCCGTCAGGCCCAGGATTCGACGCAGTTCTTCGCGCGCGATGCCGGTCACCGATTCGTCGGATTCATTCAGGATCGCCGCGTCGCCGATGCCACCGAAGAAACAGCGCAGCACGATGCGGTCATCCGGGACGCGGAATGAAAACTTCGTGCCCACGAAGGTGCACGCGGCCAGCCGCTGGCGTTCTTTCTTAGGCACCAGGAAACCAAATCCCGCGCGCTTGCCGTCGAAATCCGCCGCACGGTAGATCAGGGAAAGCGTCAGCGAAGAACTATAGTCGATGCTCGCCAGCAGTTCTGCGAGCCGCGCATCGAGTCCCGACACCAGGCGCGCCGCCGACCACGCCGGACACGCCACGATCACTTGATCGGCGTTCATCCATTCGCCGCCGGCGCGGACCCGAAACCCGCCGTCCGACCGCTCGATCGATTCTACATCCGCGCGGCACACTTTCACGCGTGCAGCAAGAGTGTCGACCAGAGTTCCGAGGCCGCCCTTCAGCGTACGGAATAGCGGGCCGCCGGGCGCTGCGCCGGAACGCCCGGCCAGCACTCCGCGCACCAGGCTCCCGTACTTCGCTTCCATTTGCAAGAAACGCGGCAGCACGCTGCCCACGCTGAGCTGCGCCGGATCTCCTCCATATACGCCCGAAAGCAGCGGCTCGGCCAGATAATCCAGCGTTTCCTGTCCGAAATGATCGGTGACGAACTCCGCCACGCTGCGGTCATGCGACTCGCCGGGCTTGCGGAAATATTCCAGCCCCATGCGAATCTTTGTTCCCCAGCCCAGCAGCGGCGACTTGACCATGGGCATGACGCGCGTGGGCACAATCATCATCACGCCTTCGGGCAGCGCGACCAGCGCGCCGTGTTTCAAGATGTAGGTGGTGCGCTGGTGATCGTTGGATCCGATCACGTCGCCTTCGAGACCCAGCTCTTTGATGAGCGCCAGCGCCGCCGGCTTGGCGGCGAGAAAACTATCCGGTCCGCATTCGAGCGTGCAGCCATCGGCGATGCGCGTTTCGATGACGCCGCCCAGGCGCGGCTGCTTTTCGAGGATGGTGCAATCGGCGCCGGCTGCGTTAGATCGTAGGCGGCAGAGAGCCCGGAAATGCCCCCGCCAACGACAACTACTCGGCGAGGTTCCCACGGCATCCTACGGCCGGAAATCGCGCACGATTTCGACGCAGGCCTTCACGTTTTCCACCGGCGTCTCCGGCAGAATCCCGTGGCCCAGGTTGAAGATGTGACCCGGCCGCGAGCCGGTGCGCTTCAGCAGTTCATGCACGCGCATCTTGAGCTCCGGCAGCGGAGCCATCAGCACTGCCGGATCCAGATTGCCCTGGATCGCCGAGCGATAGCTGATGTCCATCCAAGCCTGGTCGATGTTGATGCGCCAGTCGACGCCCATCACGTCGCCGCCCGCCGCGTGCAATTCGCGGAAAAAACCCGCCGCGCCGGTGCCGAAGTGAATCGCCGGAACGCCCGCCGCGCGAATGCGTTCGATCAGCGCGCGCGAATAAGGAGCAACGTAGCGGACGTAATCGTCCGGCCCTAACGCTCCCACCCAGCTATCGAACACTTGAATGATGCGCGCCCCGGCCGTGACCTGCAGCACTGCGAATGCGCCCAGCACGTCCACCAGCTTGCCCATCAGACGCCGCCACAGGGTCTCGTCGCGGTACATCATGGTTTTGGTCTTGAGGAAATTGCGCGACGGGCCGCCTTCGATCATGTAGCTGGCCATGGTAAACGGCGCGCCCACGAAACCGATCACCGGTACGCGGCCGGCCAATGCCCGCACGACTTGCTGAATCGCTTCGCCCGACATAGCCCAAGTCATCGGTGTTCGAGATCGACAGGCTGTCGACGTCATCGCTGGTCCGCACCGGGTTCGCGATCACCGGACCCTCGCCCGGCGCGAAGCGCAGCTTCAGGCCCATGGGCTCGACGGGCAGCAGCAAATCGGCGAAAATAATGGCCGCGTCAACGTCCAGAATTTCCACCGGCTGCAGCGTGACTTGGGCGGCTAAATCGGGGCGTTTACAGATCTCCAGGATGCCGTGTTTGGAGCGGATGTCCCGGTATTGCTTCATATAGCGGCCTGCCTGCCGCATAAACCACACCGGGCGGACGTCGGTCGGCCGGCGGCGGCAAGCATCGAGAAACCGGCTGTTCATGGGGGCCACACGCATAACCTTCAAAGTAGCACAAACGTTCTCAGGAAATCGTGTTTTTTGCTCTTCCGCGGCGGATTCTCTTTAGAATCTGCGGGGCTTTGGCGCTCAGCGAGGCGGGGAGGGCAGGTTCGAATTGCAGATCGGGAGTATGGTAAAGCTGGAGCCGTTCCGCTAACTGGTGTCTTAAGAACTGCTTAGCATGCTCGATGGCCGCGAGCGTTGCGGCCTGCTGCTCCGGGGTGCCTTGCAGGAGCAGCCGCACATTCGCGCGGCGAAAATCCGGCGAAACATGGACTTCGTTGACTGCCGCGGGCCCTACCCGCGGATCGGTCAACTCATAGTTGATCAACTCGTCCAACTCTTCGCGGAGCCCTTCGGAGACGCGTTCGTTGCGGTGCGGGTCCACACTTCAGGATAGCGCGGACCGCCTTTCACCACTTGGTGAAGTTGGTGCTATCTTGAATCGCCCAGGCGCTGCGCCATGCTGATCGCCGTCTTCTGCTTAACGGAGACGCAGTTCAGCCCGCCACGTGGCCTTTCGCGATCCACTTGGACCAATAGAAGGTCATGGGCGTCTTGCCGGTGTTGGTGATCCCGTGCAGTGTATTGCCGGCACAATACATGATGGCTCCGGGACCCACCGGGACGATTTTTCCATCGCATTCGATTTCGCCAGCGCCATCGCTGACGATCAAGAACTCTTCTTCGGGATGCCGGTGCGGTGGATGCGGGCTTGCCCCCGGAGCCAGAACCGCCATGCCTGCGCAGATACCATCCAATTGGTCGGTGGGTCCGTTGTAGTGGGTGAAGACTGTGCAGCCTTCGACGTTCGCGCTCTCCACGCTCGTCAAATCCAGCACGCCGTCGCGAAGCTTCGACGAGGTAGTGGCGACGGTCACAGCGTTATCTCTTTCAGGCATCTGGCCTCCCTACCCAATTTTAGTAGCGATAACGTGGTTGTTGTTCCCGCAACCTAATCTTGGGCGACGGGCGCGGTGAACTGGGCAATTTTCGCCAGCAAATCTTTCGAGCGCACCGGTTTCGTGAGGTAATCGTCCATACCCGCTTCCAGGCAACGTTCGCGATCCCCGGCCATGGCGTGAGCCGTCAGGGCAATGATCGGGATCCGGCTGTTCGAGGACGCTTCCAGCTTGCGGATCGATGCCGTTGCTTCCAACCCTCCGAGGTTGGGCATCTGCAAGTCCATCAGAATGAGATCGGCGGTGCCCCTGGAGTACAAGTCAGTGGCCTCCAGTCCGTCGCGCGCAATCACGACGTGATAACCGCTCCGCTTTAATATGTTGGTGAGCAAAACGCGATTGTTCGAGTCATCGTCGGTCACCAGAATCCGCGGCATCGCTCGCCGGCCATCGCTTGGGACGGCCACTGCAGGGAGAGCTTCCTCTTGTGAAGCCACAACTTTGTTGATGGCGTCGAATAGTGAGGAGGAGGTGACCGGTTTCGTCAAATACATCGAAATGCCAAGCTCTTTGCATAACGGTGCGCTGAGGTGCCGGCCAACCGAACTCAGCATCACGATCGGCGTCGCGCGATGTCATGGGTTGCGCCCTCAATCGCCGCGCAAATTCCACGCCGTCGATTCCGGGCATTTGAACGTCGGCCAGGATCAGGCGGAAAGGGCGACCATCCAGGGAAGCCGCGCGGAATATTTCCAGAGCCTGCAGCCCGCTGGCTGCCTCCACCGGGGCGGTTCCCCAGCGTTTCAGAGTTTCCATCAGGATCTTCCGGTTGGTGGCGTTGTCGTCCACCACCAGGACCGGTAAGTCCGTGAGATCCCCGACTTCATACGGCGCGTGCGAGGGATAGGATCGCCGCCACGCTGCCGAAGCGAGCCGTGAAATGGAAGGTGCTGCCTTTGCCGTGCTCACTCTCTACCCAGATCCTGCCGCCCATCAGTTCCACCAAATTCGAGCTGATCGCCAATCCCAGGCCGGTGCCGCCGTGCAGTCTTGTGGTGGACCCGTCCGCTTGCACGAACGCCGCGAAGATTTTCTCCTGCTTATCGGCCGGAATTCCGATTCCGGTGTCACTCACCGCGAAATGCAGCACCACGCTGCCGTCATCCTCGCGGTGTGGAATCCGGCAGGACGCGCAAGACCACCTCGCCCTGTTCGGTGAACTTGATCGCATTCCCGATGAGATTCACCAGCACTTGGCGCAGACTCTGGGCATCGCCTCTCACCCAATGGCTGACGCCGGACGCCACCTGATAGGTGAGTTCCAGTCCCTTTTCATGGGCGGGGACGGCCAAGGAACGAATCGTTTCTCCGATCTCCGGTTCCAGCTCGAAGTCCGCTTCGTCGAGCGTCACCTTGCGGGCTTCCAGTTTCGAAAAGTCCAGGATGTTATTAATGATGCAGAGAAGGGACTCCGCTGAGTTCTTGACGATTTGCAGGAACTCGCGCTGCTCCGATTGCAATTCGCTGTCGAGGACCAGTTCCGTCATCCCCATAATGCCGTTCATGGGGGTTCGAATCTCATGGCTGATATTGGCGAGAAATTCACTTTTCAAGCGCGCCATTTCCTCGGCGTTTTCTTTCGCCGCTTTCAGCTCCTCATTGCTGGCTCGCAGCTGGGCCGTTCGTTCGGCGACCTTTTCTTCCAAACTCGCCCGGCGCTGCTCCTCCCGGTGGTACTGCTCCGCCAGACGGGCATTTTCATCTTCCAGCAGGTTCTTGGCGATGGCGCTGCTCAGCTGCTGGCCGATGAGGGCGATCGCGCTGATTTCCTCTTCGGAGTGGTGGTGCGGGTCGCGATGGTGAATATTGATGACGGCGACGGTCCTGCCGCGAGTGATCAGCGGCACCGACAAGAGCGCTTCGTAGGTGTCTTCCACCAGGGTGGCGAAAGTCTTGAAGCGCGAGTCCCTGCGAAGCGTCCGCGCTCAGGGCCACAATGGTCTGTTGCTCCGCCACCCATCCGGTCACTCCTTCGCCGGGTTTCATTCGCAGAGTGGCAGCTGCCATAAGAGCGTGGAAGCTGCGAGGCGCGCAGCACAAAATCCCCAGTCGCAGTCTCGCAGAGATAGACCAGGCAGGCGTCGCAGCGGGAGATCTCGGCTGCCAGTCCGACAATTTGGCCCAATATTTCGTCTAACGAAAGGTCGCAGTTGGCAAGCCGGCTGATCCGATGAAACAGCGATAATTCGATGCTGGTGGTTGCGCCGTCCGCCATATGATTTCGAGCCTCTGTTGAGACTATTTATACCAGTCCAATTTCTTTTCGATGGCTAAGGAACACGGATCAGCGATTGAGGCTGCTGCACCGGTATTCGGCGCGACTCTTCGGGGAGTTGAGTGACTTGACTCGGCTTGCGGTTCATACTGCTGCTTGGAACCGGTGCTGTTCATCTATCGGCGTCCAACCAGTTAAAGTTTAGGCATGGCCGGCGCTTAGCGCCAAGACGGTAACATCGTTGGCGGATCCGCAAACTACAGACTTCGCGTCACGCTGTCGAACACCAGCGTCTTCATCAAATCATTCATTTTGTGTCCTGATATTGCGCATACTGGGTATGCACCTGACTCAGGTAGCCACCGTAGGTTGCGGTCGCGACTGGCGGCCACTGCTTCCGAAGCGTGCACCGGCCGTCATCTCCGGTCCATCGGGCATGCCGGACGGCTCGGTACCCGGAAACCTCCGCCGCTGGCCCGATTGGCCGCTGAAACGCCTCAGGATAAGCGCCAGGCGCGGTACTCGGATATTGCTGCGAGACTCGGCCCGGTGGCAACCACAAGGTCTTGGGGCAACCTGAGTCAAGTGCATACCCAGTTTGCGCATTATCGGTTCTATGAGAAGGTCGTAAAAGTCAAGGCCGACGTGGCGGCCATCCTTAATTCTTTCCCTTCCGCAGTCACCATGCTTTTTCCATTCGCGTGTGCAGCGCATTGTTGGGGCCAACCGGGGGGATGCGCAAGGGGGGTTTCAGCGGAGCGTTTTGAAACCCCTCTTGCGGGGGGAGCCGCGGCACCTGCCGCGGCGTGGGGGGAACCCGCCCGCCCCGGCTTGCCCTTGGGGGAAACGGGAAAGGAGGATCAAATTCCTTGCTGCCGCAGGCCATTTTTGTTTCGCCAGTGATACCGACACGGCGGTTCCGTAACCCGGTTTTCAGGGGACAGCGGATGTGTTGACGTTGGAAGATCAGCGTTCCGGAAATCTCCAGGCTCCACCCACTCGCCGCGCTTCTATCCGCACTCTTAAGGAGCCGCTATGGGCTCGGTGCATGTTGAGGTCCGATTTCAAGCCCAGACCCATCACGATGGTGACGGGCCTGGGTTGCTGGGTGCTGCTATCTAGCGAACGATCTTTGAAACGACCAACCGATAATGCGCAGTCACCCGAACAAGGCGGTGGATGTCGATGCCTGCCGAAACTTCGAGAGGTCTAGTCTTCGCGCGCGCTCAACTCATCCTTGGTCTGCTCCTCCCTTCGTGGTTCATTTTCGTGCAATTTGGTTTACCGCACTCTACGCCGCTGCCTCCTCCTCGGTTGTTTCCGCCGGCGCGTGGCGTACGGTCACGTCCTGGGCTGCTTTCGGCAAAGCGTGGCGTAACGGCTCATATACCTCGCCGCTCGTCCAAAGGCTGTGCAACAATACCGCCAACTTCCGCGCCACCGCCACCACAGCGCGCTTCTTGGCATTTTTCCCGCCCCGCTCGCTCAGTCGCAGCCCGTAGCGCCTTAAATCCGTATCCGGTCCGAACGGACCTAAGACATAGTGCGCGCTCCCCACCAGCAACTGCCGCACCATCATGTCTCCCATCTTGGTGATTCTCAGTTGTGGCTGGCTGTCCCCGGAGTCCTCCTGCTTCGGCACTAATCCCAGGTACGGTCCTACATCTCGACTCTGGGCAAATCGTTTCGGAGTCTCCAAGGTCAACACGTAGGCCAACGCCGTGATCGGCCCCACGCCCTTCACCTGTCGCAATAACTTCGTCTGCGGATACCTCTCATTGCCCAGCTTTTCAATCGTCTCGTCATATTCCTTGATGCAACTACTCAAGGTCTCCACCAACCGCACCAATGGCAGCAGCACCTCCCGCACCTCCGCTGGAAGAGCCTCCTCCACTTTGTGCGGAAAGCTTGGGCTGGAACACTTGGGTAAGCGCCCACCCATACTTTTCACCAGCCCCCGCGTGGTATTGATTAGGTCCTTGCGCACCGCCACCGCAGCGTGGCGCGCCCTCACTGCCACCAAGTCTTGTCGCACTTTCAAGCTCCGGTGCTCGATCGGAAACAGCGACTGCGGGTCCATACGCCCCACTCGCGCCAGCTTTTGCGCATCGATCCGGTCATTCTTGCGCTTGCGCCGCTTCGGCCCTTCCATCTGCCGCGGATTCGCCACCAACACTTCATGACCACAGCTGGCCACCACATCCCGCGCCCATGCCGAGTGCGTCCCCACTTCCATCACTACTCGCGCCGCAGCCAAGGGCTGGAAGAACTCCGCAAAGTCCGCTTGTGCTGTCGGCAACTCTCCCTCCGTCAGTTTCTCGCCGTCCAAACCCACAATGCAGTAGTTGCTCCACTTGTCGCCCAGGTCCACGCCCACGGTCAGCCGGTCTCGGTTGGGGCCAGGCATTCCTTGCCGGCGCCCTTGTTCTTCGCTCGCCCTTCCAGATTGCGGTTCAAGTTTTTGGCTAAGCTTTACCACCAGCTCTGCCATCACGTCTTTGGCATCCCGCTGAACCGGACCACGCGCTTTGCCTGGTTTCCCAATTCGATTACTGTTCATCGCAGAGTTGTTCTTCTTTTTCAAGGTCGATCTCCTTATCATGAATTCGTCGATCACCAAGAGCCTACCGCGACGGAAATCGACCTTCTCATCTCATCTAGCGTCGTGAGGACATTACCTCGCCTGCTCAAAGACATCAAGCGCAACAGTCGCCTCACGGAGCGGTGCGGAAGCTTTCTGCGCTTGCGGGTGACAAAAATTTATCCCACTCTCTCTTCGATGTAATATAATCTTCGGACGCAGGGCCAAGGCAGCCCGCCACTTAAGGAGATAGCTTGAGGACACTCTTGAAGGTTCTGGGAGTAATTGCGGTTTGTCTGGTGCTTTTACTGCTCGTGTTCTCCATCACCGGCCTTGAACCTCACGGCAGAATTCCCGGCTTATGGCTCAAGGGGAATCTCGTAACCACTCCGGTTACCGACTGGTCGTTCACCGACCCGATCGAAACCGTGAAAATTCAAACCAACACCGCGTTTCTGCTTCCACACTCGGTGACGACAAACTGTGTCTCCTATAATGGGCAGCTATACCTGACTTCTCTCTATCGTGCTGGACTCACATATCCCCAGGGCAGGAGTTGGAACGCCAACGTAGCCCGGGATCCTCACGTGCGTATCAAAATAGGAAATAACTTGTATGATCGCAGGTTGTCGTTAGTGACCGATCCAGCCGAGTATGGCGGCGTCTACCAGATGAAAAGGAAAAAATATCCGCAGCAGAAGATACCGCCGGGCGGGAAGTTTATAATTTTTCACGTCATGGATAATTAGGACTCCGCGTTTAGACGTTCGTTCGCGATCCCGCGTAAGTTCCGAATCCGCGCACTTCGAGCGCGCACCTCATGCCGGCGGTCAACCGGCAGGAATGGAAGGCATGAAAATCGTCATCACCGGCGCTAATAGCGCCGTCGGCCAAGCCATTCTGCGCTGCGGATCGGAAGCGACGGCGCCGTACACGCTGGTTGCCGCAGTCCGCTCCGAGCGCGCGGCGGAAGAGATTACGACCGCTGCTTGGCCAAGGGAGCAGCGTGGCCCAAATCTCCTACGACGATCCCGGCAGTCTGGATGCGGCGTTTCGGGGGGCTTCCGCGGTCATTCACCTGGCGGGAATTCTCTTCGAGCGGCCGGATTCGTCGTATGAACAAGCGAATGTGGAGTCGGCTCGCAGCGTCGTGGACGCCGCGAAGCGATGCGGCGTGGAAAAATTGGTCTTGATCAGCGCCACGGGAGCCGATGAGACATCTTCCAACCGCTACTACCGCACCAAGGGGCAGGCGGAAGCTCTCGTGCGCGCATCCGGTCTGCGCTATACGATATTGCGCGCTCCGCTGCTGCTCGGGCCCGAAACCGAAGGCGGTGCCGCGCTAGTGCGGAACGCGAGCGGGCGCAAAGCCAAGCTGATCGGCGGCGGCCGCAATTTTCAACAACCTCTCTACGTGGACGACCTGGCGCGGGCGGCCATCGCCGCCACCCAACCTTCGGTCGCGGGCAATCGCACGTTGGAACTGGTCGGTCCCATTTCGCTGCCGGAACGAGAGTTGGTCGAGCGGGCCGCGCACCTGCTGGACCGCTCGGTGCGGATCGGTTCGATCCCCAAGAGATTGCTTCGATTGGGGCTGGCGCTTCGGCGACGCGTGACCGGCCCCGGATTTTCGCGTGGACGTTCTCGAAGTGATCACGGCCGACACGCGTCTGGACCCGCAACCTGCCGCCGGTGAATTGGGAATCCGCCTGACCGGAATCGACGAGATGATCAAAAACAGTTTAGGACAAGGAGCGAAAAAAATGAACGAGGCGAGCCAATCCGCAGGCGTTACCCCCGCCGCGGGCGCACGAAAAGCCAAGCCTTGGCAGCGGATCCTGCCGTTTCTGATCACGATCGCTTGCTTCGCCTATCTCTACAACCGTCTCAACCATGCGGCTGCGGCCGAGGGCACCTCACTGCTCGCCTACCTGGCAAAAAGCTTTGAGAACGTGAACTGGTACTACTGGCTGGCGCTCATGATTCCGTACTGCATCCTTTATCTGATACTCGACAGCCTGGTTGTATGGAGCGTGATCAACTGGTTCAACGCCAAAATACGCTATGCCGATATTCTGCCCATTCGCGCCAGCGCCTACATCCTTTCCCTGGTGAACGAGCAGGTCAGCAAGGGCGCCATCGCGGTCTATCTGAATCGCCGCGACGGCGTGCCGGGCTGGGAAGTCGGATCCAGCATGTTCCTGATTATGTTCTGCGAGATTTACAGCCTGATCCTTTGGGCGACCGTTGGCGTGCTCTTGCGCTGGAATAGTTTCCCGTCTGCCTTCCATGTCATTCCATGGATTGCCTTGGGCGCTGCCGTGTTCTTCGTGGTTTTTCACTTGTTCTTCAGCGGAAGAATCGGCTCGGGGATGGCTCTGCGCGACCGCCCGATTTTCCGCGCGTTCCGGCTGGCCAAAGTCTGGCAGTACGCGGTGGTTGATCGCGTTGCGCGCGCCGCTGGTGCTTGCAGGTGTAGTCGTTTATACCCTGGCCTTGAGGCTCTTTGGAGGCTCGGTCGGTTTTGGAGAGATGCTGGGCTATCTGCCGGTGATATTCTTTGGTGCGGCAGCGCCCGGACCGATGCATTCCGTCGCGATTCTCTTTTGGGTTTTGCTCTTTCCCGATAGAGCCCGGCCAGATGACCGCCTTCGGATTCGTCATGCACAATTTCTTCATCTTCTTCAACGCCGCGGTGGGGCTGCTATTTCTCCGGCGGGCGACTCGCGAGCTGTTCGGGTGAGCTCCTGCAACATCAGCCGTTGTCCCATCGACACCAGTGTGCTCAGGACCAGCAACCAGACCAGGATCGTGAGCAAGGGCTGCAGGAAGAGAACTCCCATTCGGATCAGGATGTCCATGCAGGTGGGAACGAAGTAAAGCATGCCGTTGTAACGGCCGAGCTTGCTCCCGCGGAGCTTGGCCTGCCGGTGAATCCAGTAGGAATCGATGAAGTACTGCGGCAAAGGCCGCCGTGATCAGCACCGGCAGGATCCACGGGAACGCGCCGCGCACGGCTCCCGCAAACAGTCCGGAAGTAACGAATAGAAAATCGCTGGTGTGATCGAACGTGCCGCTCCATGCGGTCACCGTTCCTCGCCGGCGCGCGATGGGGCCATCCAGATAAATCGGTGATCACGGCCATCACCCACGCGAGGAGAGCGAAAATCGCGGAGCGCTCGGTCTCCTTTTGCCATGAAAAACGCGAACGGAAGCACCAGAAGCAGGCGAACAGCCGTCAGTGCATTAGCCATCGAGGTCCCGCATCGCGAGTTCGTTGACACCACATGACACCAAGCTTACACTGGGGTGCAGGCTGAACTGGAAGCCCTGGAGAAGGCGCGCTAATGTCGGAAATGGCGATCCCCTACGGGCGTGGATGCCGCTCTTGAACGTGGAATTGAGGGGCGCGGCCTATCGCGCGAAGATGCGCTTTCCCTGATGGAGGAAGGTCCGCTTCAGGCGCTGCTCGAGACAGCGGCGGCCGTTCGGGACCGTTCTAAAGGCCGTGTCGGTCAGCTATTCCAGGAAAGTCTTCATTCCACTCACCCACCTTTGCCGCGATTATTGCGGCTATTGCACTTTCCGATCCGATCCGCAAGCCGGCGTAGCGGCCTACATGCTGCCGGAAGAAGTTCTCGCCGTGGCCGAAGCGGGGCGCCGCGCAGGATGCAAAGAGGCTTTGTTCAGTCTGGGCGACCAGCCCGAGCGCGTCTTCCCGGAAGCGAAAGAGTTTCTAAAAAAGTTGGGCTTTGACCGCACGCTCGAATATCTGGCGGCGATGAGTGAGCTGGTACTGGAGAAGACCGGGCTCTTACCGCATTCCAATCCGGGTCTGATGGGCGCGGAGGATCTTCGCCGCCTGCGGGAGACCAACGTCAGCGTGGGACTGATGCTCGAAAGCGCCAGCCCGCGCCTGCTGCGGTCCGGAGGCGCGCACTGGAAGGCGCCGGACAAAGTCCCCTCTCTCCGCCTTCGAACCATCGAGAACGCGGGGCAGTTGTCGATGGCCTTCACTACGGGCATTCTGATCGGAATCGGCGAAACGCTGGAAGAACGCGTGGACGCGCTCCTGGCGATTCGTTCTGCCCACGAGAAATACGGCCATATCCAGGAAGTAATCGTGCAACCGTTCCGCGCCAAAGCCGGATATTCGCATGGCTCTTGCGCCGGAACCTTCCACCGAGGACCTGGAACGCACCATCGCCGTCGCCCGCTTGATTTTCGGGGGGGAAATGAACATCCAGTCTCCGCCCAATTTGCTTTCAGAAGACTATCCCGATTTGCTGCAGGCGGGCATCAACGATTGGGGCGGAATTTCTCCGGTTACCAAGGACTTCATTAATCCGGAAGCCGCATGGCCGCAAATCTCTTCCTTGGCGGCGAGATCCGCTGGCGCGGGATTCGTCTTGCGCGAGCGGCTGGCAATCTATCCGGAATTTTCCTCCAGGCCGGGATTCGTGAATGCCCGCCTGCAACCGCACGTGGGGAAACTTCAGGCCGAAAACGGCTATGCTCGTGAGGGAGAGGGTAAAGCATGCTGAAACCGGCAAGTCTTGAATGGCGGGAGATTCCCTGGGAGCGAGCCCTCGCCGCGGCAAGTCCTAACGTCGCCGAGCCTCTGGAGAAGGCGCTTTCGCGGGAAGGATCTCGGACTGGAAGAGGGCCTGACCTTGGCTAACGTCGAAGGGAATGACCTCTTGGCGCTGGTGAAGGTTGCGGACGAGATTCGCCGGCGCGTCGTCGGGGACCGCATCACCTACGTGGTGAACAGAAATTTGAACTTCACCAACGTCTGCATCGTTGGCTGCGCTTTTTGCGGGTTCAGCCGGGGGCCGGATTCACCGGACGCTTATTTTCACTCCACCGATACGCTGGTGGCCAAATCCGTCGAAGCGGTTGAACTCGGCGCCACCGAGGTGTGCATCCAAGGCGGCCTGCCGAAAGATCTCGACGGCTATTACTACGTCGAACTTCTGCGCGCCATCAAGGCGCGCTTGCCCGACCTTCACGTGCATGCCTATTCGCCCATGGAGATCACCTACGGCGTTGAAAAAACGCGCCTGCCGCTTCGCGAGTACCTGCTGATGTTGAAGGACGCGGGCCTGGATAGCATTCCGGGAACGGCGGCGGAAATTCTTGACGATCAGGTCCGCAAGTCTTTGAGTCCCAATAAACTGAAAGTGCGGCAGTGGATCGAGGTCGATGCGGACGGCTCACGGCCTGGGCATCCCCTCGACATCCACCATGATGTACGGCCATACCGAACTGCCGGAACATTGGGTGCGGCATCTGCTTCTGCTGCGCGAGATTCAGAAGGAAACTCGCGGATTTACCGAGTTTGTTCCCCTGGGATTCATCCATTCCCAAACTAAGCTATTCCAGAAGGGAGGCGCTCGCGCGGGTCGTTCGGTCCACGAGGATCTGATCGTTCATGCGCTCTCGCGCGTCTTGCTGAATGGCTACATCCCCAATATTCAAGTTTCCTGGGTCAAGCTTGGGTTTGAAGAGTCGCTGGCCTGTCTCGAAGCCGGAGCCAACGATTTCGGCGGCACTTTGATGGAAGAGAGCATCTCCAAGGCGGCGGGAGCGAATTTCGGCGAGTACGTCTCTCCGGGAGAATTCCGCGCCCTGATCCGAACCATCGGGCGCATTCCAGCGGAACGTGCCACCTCCTATAAAATTCGCAAGGTCTTCGAACATCCGGACGCAGAGGAACGCCTGCCGCTCGAAAGAATACCAATATTTGCTTCTACCCCAAGCCATACAACCATGCCCGCGACGGGCTACTGATCTCGCAGGAGGCATACCCGCGGCCTGGCGGGTGGTGCGCTACCGGAGCGTGCGCGAATGGCGAATAGGTGTATACTGATTCGCGAACCTGGGATGCCAAACGGACATCCCGGCTCTTACGTTAGGACTCACGATGAAGACGTTAGCGAAAATTGTAGGGGCAATCCTGGTTTGTTTGGTTTTGGTGTTGGTGGTGTTGCGGATCACGGGCCTTAACCCTATTGGGAACACACCCGGTCCCGGGAATTATCCTGGGTTATGGCTTAGTGGAAAGGTTGTAACTACCCCGGTCACCGATTGGTCGTTCGCTTCCCAATATAAGACCGACAAAGTGCAGACGCGAACCTGGTACATGATTCCTCATTCGGTAACCACAGGTTTTATCGTCCATAACGATCAGCTCTATTTGACGTCGATGTTCGCGGCGGGAGTGCCTTTTCCGCAAGGCAAGAGTTGGGTTATGAATGTCATGCGCGATCCGCATGTCCGCCTAAAGCTCGGAGATAATTTATACGATTGCGTTTTATCCCCCGTCACCGATCAGGAGGAAAGAGCGGCCGTGCTCGGACCGAGAGCAATCAAGAACCCTCGACTTTTAGCCTCAAACGCGAACGATGGTCCGGTGCTGCACTTATTTCACGTGCTGCCTCAGTGAGCGCGTGTTTGAGAAGCCTGCCATGAATTCGGACTTGGCCGTTGCCCATGGGGCAAATCGCTCAAAATGGAACGGCCGCGTGGCCGGGAAGCCATGTGGCGTTTCACCCGCAACGGCGGTATCACCGAGGGCTTCCACAACAAAATGGAACTCATCAATCGCCAAGCCGACGGCTTCCGCAACTTTGAGAAGTACAGATTGCGCGTCAAGGTACTATGTGGATAATCGATTGAGCGGAACGGGCCGAAAGGTGCTTTGATTTCTGGACCTGCCCCCGTTGTAGGCGTAGAGCCGGTGTGGATGGTCGGGGCGCAGAGATTTGAACTCTGGACCTCCTGGTCCCGAATCAGGCAGCATTTCCTAACACTATGATTACGCAGCGAAGATTTTTGCAAGAAAACTCAATTTAGGTACCAAAAACGCGTCTGTGGATGGGCAAACTGCTGGGCGGTTTTGAAAGATCTTCCAAGACCGGGCCCGGCGAGCAGCGCCATGCCCTTAAGCAACCGCACTTATTCAGCGCGGAGACCCAAGATCAATTCAGTTTGAGAGGGCAAGACCACTACCGCTGATTCGCTCGATCTGTGGTCGACCTCGGGATCCAACGCGTCTTCTTCGTACATCCGTTGCAACTACGAGCTCTCGTGTGCACCGTGTTGCGCCACTGACTCCGCCCGCTGCGGCACGCTGTCAGCACGCTGTCAGCACGCATCGCCTTTAGCCAAAAACCTTTCTCTCTGTGCGTACCCATGGCTGTCGCTGACCACCAGTCAGTGTGCATCGCGCAGGATCGGTGGGCAGAGCGCAGGACTCGATGGATGATGTCCAGCTTGGGAATGTGAGCGTCGATTGAAACTAAAGAAACAATGGCGTCCACAGAGGTGAATCCAGGTCTATTGGATTCAGCAACTTCCGAAACTCCTTACTCCGGCCGGTCCTTAATGGAGTGGAAATGGAGTGGAAGAATTCAGCGCGAAGCGAAGCGCCGTAGTGCTTCGTTAATCGCCAGGTAAAGCCGGCGGCCTTCTCCAGGCAAGACCGTAAAGCCGTGATGCTCGTAAAACCGCCGCGCCGCTTCATCCTTCGCATCGACGACCATGGCGAAGACGCCAAGCTCAGCCCGTGCCGAGCGCTTCAAGGCGTCGGCGAGGAGGACGCCGCCGAGGCCGCGCCCTTGGTGAGATCGGGCTACGGCGAGACGCCCGAGTAAAGCCGCCGGAACGACCGGATAACGCGGCAGTTTCCTGACAATGGCCGACGACAAATCCGACAGTGCAATATTCGTTGCCGTCAACGTGTAGTAACCGGCGATCTCGTCCGTTTCACGGCTGACCGCGACAAAGCATGCGGTGATGCGGCGCCTTACATCCTGCGATGCTTGCGTTTGAAGGTATCGGTCGAGCGCTGCTGAGCCGCTCGTGAATCCTGTCCGGACGTGCTCGTCAGAGAGCGGCTCGATCCGATAGGTCTCGCTCACGCCTATTTCCTGACGAGCGTGCGGTGGCGTGCGAAAGCCTTTTTCAGGGCCGGGACGGGAGCCCGAGGTTTCGTGAGGAGCTTCACGAATTGCTCTTGCGCCGCTCGTGAGAGCCGGATGACTTCGACCTCGGATACGGTCTTCTGCGCCGCTTCCTGCGCAGCGGCGACGACGAAATCGCTCACCGAACGCCCCTGGATTTCCGCGGCGCGGCGGACGACAGCAAGCGCCTCGGGTGCGATGCGCGCCTCAAGGCGGGCGGTCCGGCTGGTGTGGTGCTCTGGCATGGCTAAACCTGGGTTGTTGACGACACCCTAATGTACGTCATTTTACCGTACAAGTCAAGATCCTTGGTGCAACCGTTTGTTCCGAAATGATAATCCGGATCAGGTGCCCGGCTGATGCTCGGCGTCCCCTCCGCGCCGCGGCAATCTCAGCGTCGAACTCATCCATGGAGAGTTGGCCTAATCCGGCTTCCTTGGCCGAGACGCCTCGCGCCGTGGCCTTAGCGTTGAGCGCTGCCGCGTCCTCCTCGGGAAGTTTGATCGTTAGGTTCAGGGCGATCCTCTCTTCAGATTAACCCGGTTGCTGATTGTGCGAAGCGTTTTTTTGCCACGTGTATTCCGCAAAAACTGCCTACGTTCATGCCGCGACTTCTTCCAACCGGTATTCGTGATGCAGTCCGCCCAGCACAGCCTTGCGGCGCACTCGATGGCCTTGCGGAAGGCGGTGTCGATGCTCCGTTTGGGGCGGCGAGGCGTAAAGCGGCGCCGGGATTCCCGGTCCCAGGCTCATGTGAACCCGGCCTCAAGTCTGCTTGAATCGATTTAGATCCAGTCCGCGAAGAGGGGATAGATCATCCTGCCCGGCGGCAGTTACGCCGGAGTAAGATTGGGAGACAAACTCGGCAGAGCCGCCATGAATCCGGAACGCTTGCAACAGGTCTACGAGCTGTACCACGCGGCGCGGGAGTGCGAGCGGGGCGAGCGTGCGGCGCTTCTGGCGCGAGCCGATCCGGAGCTGTGCCGCGAAGTCGAATCGCTGCTTGCCCAGGATTCCTCGAAGACCGGCGCGCTGGACCGGCCTGCTTGGGCCGGCGGAAATGGGTTTACATCCGCAGGCGCCACGGTGACTCTGATCGCTGCAGGAACGCAACTGGGACCTTACAAAATCGAAGGTCCACTAGCGGCCGGCGGCATGGGTGAGGTGTTCCGCGGAGTAGACACACGACTGGGGCGTCCAGTCGCCGTCAAGACTTCGCGCGAACAGTTCAGCGCGCGATTCGATCGCGAAGCCCGCGCGATCTCTTCGTTGAACCATCCGCACATTTGCACTCTGTATGATGTCGGTCCGAACTATCTGGTGATGGAGTTGTGCGAGGGGGAAACTCTCGCGGCCCGCCTGAAGCGGGGCAAGCTGTCCATTCTAGAAACGCTTCGTTATGGCGCGCAGATTGCTGATGCCCTGGCTGCAGCGCATGCCAAAGGGATCACGCACCGCGATCTGAAGCCGGGCAACATCATGCTTGGCAAGGCAGGGATCAAAGTCCTGGATTTCGGGCTGGCGAAGTCGCCGCAAGATCTCACGCTGACTGGCACTCGCATGGTGATGGGCACGCCGGCCTACATGGCTCCGGAACAACGCGAAGGGAAAGAGTGCGACGCCCGCACGGATATTTATTCGCTTGGATTGGTGCTGGAAGAAATGATCGCCGGCAAACTAGCGGATCAGGGCCAGACGCCGCTGAAGGAACATCTCGCGGTGACCCTTACCCATGTGATTGAGCGCTGCCTGGCACCGGAACCGGAAGACCGCTGGCAATCCGCACGCGATGTTCAACGTGAGCTGGAGTGGGCTGCGACCTCGATGCCGCTTCTCGAAGGCGCACCAGTGCCCCGCGGCGCCCGCCGCCTGTGGCCGCAGAACAAGCACACAAGAGACGCTTCCGATAATACGTGACATCGTTCCCCAATACTTTACGTGCCTCGAAGTGCCAGTTCGCGCTGTTGTGAAAGCCGATCCCGACAAACCTGATTGCGCAGCGCCCCACTATACACGGAGCGCGATTGGCAGATAATGATCCTATGCCGCAGTACAAATTTCGCGTCAACGGACGGCCCGGTAACAGTCGATTCCTGGGACCCGGACCAGCCTCTTCTCTACATCCTCCGCAATACGCTCGCGCTTCATGGTGCAAAATTCGGTTGCGGGCTCGGCCAGTGTGGCGCCTGCACCGTGCTGGTCGATGGCAAGGCCGTGCGATCGTGCATCACGCCCGTCAAACAGGTTACGGGCCGCTCCGTCACGACTCTCGAAGGTCTGGGAACGCCGGAAAAGCCGAACGCCCTCCAGGCCGCTTTCATCGCCGAGCAGGCCGCGCAGTGCGGTTATTGCACCAACGGCATGATCATGTCCGCGTAGCGCCGTTCTCACCCAGACGCCGCACCCGACCCTGGAACAAGTCAAACAGGGACTCGCCGGCAATCTCTGCCGCTGCGGAACGCACACTCGAATCCTGAGCGCGGTGATGCGCGCTGCGAAGGTTTAAGAGGTCACAGCCATGGAAACGATGACTTCTCTTTCCCGCCGCGGAATCCTGAAAATGGCCGCTGGTGCGCTGGTCGTGCGCTTCGCCCTGGGACAATCCAGCTGGCGAAGCTTCTAAGCCTCTCGATCCCTCCGAGGTCGATAGTTTTCTCGCCATCCACGCCGATGGATCGGTCACCATCTACACCAGCAAAGTCGATGTCGGCACCGGACTCGCCACCGCGTTTCGCCAGACCGCGGCCGAAGAACTCGGTATTCCGGTCGAGCGATTCACCGTAATCGAAGGCGACACCGCGCTTACGCCGGATCACGGCGGGACCGGTGGAAGTTCCGGCATTCCCCGCGGCGCGGCCGATATCCGTCGTGCGGCGGCCACTGCCCGCCAGGCCCTGCTCGATCTGGGGGCGAAGCAACTCAACCAGCCCGCATTGGAGCTGACGATCGCCGGCGGCGAAGTCACGCACTCGGGCGGACAAAAGGTCACCGTCGCATCGCTGGTCGCAGGAAAACGTCTGGGGGTTAAGGTCAACGCCAACGCTCCGCTGAAGAATCCGTCCACTTATACGGTAGTCGGTAAGCCAATCCTTCGCGCCGATGTCCCGGACAAATGCACCGCCCAGCATCCGTGGCTCCAAGACTTCACGCTGCCGGGCATGTTGCACGGACGAGTGGTTCGACCGCCCGCTATCGGCGCGAAACTACTCTCGGTCGAGGAAAATTCGATTCGGGCCGTTCCCGGCGTTCGCGTGATCCGGATCGAAAGCTTTCTGGGCGTGGTGGCGAACGGACGAATGGGCGGCGGTGCGCGCCGCGAAAGAGATCAAGGCTACGTGGAGCGACTGGCAGGGTCTGCCCGGCAGCGACGACCTCAGCCATTTGGTGCGGCAGGCTCCGGTGGATCGCGATCAAGCACTCGCCAACCGCGGCGATGTCAACGCGGCTCTGTCGTCGGCCGCGAAGCAATTGTCCGCGACCTACTACTGGCCCTTCCAAAGTCATGCATCGCTCGGCCCTTCGTGCGCCGTCGCGGACGTGAAGGAATCCGGGACAACCATCTGGAGCGCTGCTCAGAATCCGTATGGCCTGCGCGCCAACCTCGCCAAAGTATTCGGCATCCCTCAGGACAAGATGCGCGTGGTCTATCTGGATGGCTCGGGCTCCTATGGCACCAACGGGGCCGATGACGCCGCTGCGGATGCGCTGCTGCTTTCGCGCGCCGTGGGCCAACCAGTGCGCGTGCAGTGGATGCGGCAGGATGAGCATGGCTGGGATCCGAAAGGTCCCGGCGCAGCTTCACGAGTTACGCGGCGGACTGGATGCGAACGGCAACATCTCGGCATGGGAAACGCAGATGTGGGTGCCGGATGGCCCGCAGGGAAGCCGGCGCTCTGCTCGGGCCCGAGTCGGCTGGCATGTCGCAGACGCATGGGCAGGGCGCCGGCTTGATGACCCTGAATCTCGATCCGCCGTATCCGGTTCCCAATCTGCGGGTGGTGTCGCATCACTTGAAGGACACGCCGTTGCGGCTCTCGAATCTCCGCGCACCGGGCAAGATCGCCAATATCTTCGCAGTGGAAAGCTTCGCCGATGAGCTGGCCGCGGCCGCCGGAATGGACCCGGTTGCGTTCCGCCTGCGAGGGCTCACCGACCCGCGCGCCATCGAAGTGCTCAAGCGGGCCAGCGGAATGATGGATTGGCAGACGCGCCCGTCGCCCAATCCGCAATGCCGCCGAGGGCGATGTGCTGGTTGGGCGCGGTATGGCTTACATGCGCTACAAACAAGCCGAAAACTATGTAGCGATCGGCATAACCGTAGCGGTGAACAAGGCCACCGGCAAGATCGCGGTGCGCCGCGTGGTGTGCGCGCACGATTGCGGTCTGGTGGTGAATCCGGATGGCCTGCGCAATCAGGTCGAAGGAAATATCATGCAGACGCTGAGCCGAACCCTCCACGAGGAAGTGACCTTCGACAAGGCACGCGTCACCAGCGTGGACTGGGTCAGCTATCCTCTCCTGACTTTTCCTGAAGTGCCCGCGGTGCAGGTTGCGCTGATCGACCGGCCGGAGCAGCCGTCCTACGGAGCCGGTGAGGCATCAAGCGCTCCCGTGGCCGCAGCGTTGGCCAACGCCATTTTCGATGCGACGGGCGTCAGGCTGCGCACCGTGCCGTTCACCGCTGAACGAGTAAAGGCTGCATTCGCGAAAGCGTAGTGTCAACATTCTTGCTTGCGAGTGCCAGCGTCAAGCGAACAGGAATAGGTACCGATAGTTCATAACGGGCAGCCACATTGAACCTTGTTCTAATAGTTGCCAACTGAAAATGTCAGAGCGCGAAGCTGGTTCCGGTTCTAAGCGGAGGAAGGTTGTCCGCGAGTGGGAACATCATTCGCACTCTCTAGGCCCGCGACTGGACAATGATAGTCTGAGTTTGAACCGATTGGTGTCGCGATGCCTCTAACCCCTCGCTACCGGAACTTCCGGCCGCGCATCGGTGGTGTAGTTCTGCTCACCGCTAGCTATTTTGTCCTTGGAAAACTCGGCCTTAGGCTTGCCGTCGTTCATCCTAGTGCGACAGCTGTTTGGCCGCCGTCAGGGATTGCTCTTGCCGCCATCCTATTGCTCGGCTATTGGGTCTGGCCCGGAATTTTCCTGGGCGCGTTCGCCGTAAATCTGACAACAACTGGATCAATCCTCACTGTTACTGGTATCGCTAGCGGCAATACCCTCGAAGCAGTCGCTGGCGCATGGCTCGTCCAAAAGATAGCCGGTGGCTACAGATCTTTTGACACAGCCAGCAATAGCTTTAAATTCGCCTGGGTTGCTGGCGGTGTAAGCACGATGATCGGCGCGACCGTCGGTGTGGGAAGTCTGGTCGTAACCGGCTACAGCCTCTCGGCAGATCTCGGACGTGTCTGGCTGACTTGGTGGCTGGGGGATATGACAGGAGATCTGCTATTTGCTCCCTTGTTGATTCTTTGGACTTCTGCATGGCCGCCTAAATGGCTCAGGTCTCGCGTTTGGGAGGCGATCGGAGCTTTGTGTGTGCTTCTTATCGCTGCAAGCTTTATCCTCATGCGGATTCCGGCCGACAACAGAGCATATCTGATTGAGTTGGTTTGCACACCCATTTTGCTGTGGACCGCATTCCGTCTTGGCCGGGAAGCGGCCTCCACAGCGGCAGTAGTTTTGTCAAGCCTGGCAGCGTGGGCCACATTCGGAGGGGTGCGTCTCTTTGTGAATAGCAATCCGAATACTGAATTGCTCCTGTTGCAGACTTATATTGCCGTCGCGGCTATTGTGGCGGTCGGCGTCGCAGCGACGGTGTGGGAGCGCAAGCAAGTGGAAATAAGTCTGCAGGAACATGAGCGGCAACTGGCTCAGCGCAACGCCGACCTGGAGAGGGCCAACGAATCGTTGCAGCAACTTGCCGCCGTTGTCGAATCCTCCAGCGATGCGATTATCGGTCGGGATCTTGCAGGCAACGTGATTAGTTGGAATCGCGCGGCGGAACAAATGTTTGGATACACCGCTGAAGAAATGAAGGCTATCGGTTACGAGGCGATCGTGCCTACCGAGGTCAGAGGTGAATTCCGGGACGTGAAGCAGCGCCTTGCGCAAGGCGAACAGGTTCATCCCTTTGAGACTGTTCGTCTCCGCAAGGACGGCTCCCTTTTCCCGGTGTTCTTGACGCTCTCGCCGATCCGGGATGGAGGCGGGCAGATTCGTGGCACCTCCACCATTGCGCGCGATATCACCGAACCCAAGCGCGCCGAAGAAATGTTCCGCCTCACAGTGGAGGCGGCCCCGAACGCGATGGTCGTTGCGGACGGCCAGGGCAAGATCGTCCTTGTGAATTCACAAACCGAAGTGCTGTTCGGATATGACCGCGAAGAATTGCTCGGACGAGCAGTGGATATCCTGGTGCCGCCCAAGTATCGAGACCAGCATCCGGCGTATCGAGCGGAGTTCATGGGCGACCCACGCGCCCGGGCCATGGGCGCTGGCCGGGATCTCTACGGGCTTCGCAAGGACGGCTCGGAGTTCCCTGTCGAGATCGGACTGAATCCCATCCGCACCGAACGCGGGACCTGGGTTCTTAGCGCCATTGTCGATATCACCGAACGCAAGCACATTGACGAGCAAATTCGCGAGACCCAAAAGCTCGAAAGCCTGGGATTGCTGGCCGGCGGAGTTGCTCACGATTTCAACAATCTTCTCGTGGGCATAATGGGTAATGCAAGCCTAGCTCTGGAGACCGTGCCCGCAGCTAACCCAGACCGCGTCCTCCTGCAACGCGTACTTCAGGCAAGCGAAAGAGCATCCGGACTCACGCGCCAATTGCTGGCATACGCCGGCAAGGGCCGTTTCGTAATGCTGAAGATCGACCTCTCTGAACTGGTCCGCGAAATCAGCGGCCTGATTCGGACCTCGATTCCTAAGTTAGTGCATCTCCGGCTGGAACTCAGTCCCAACCTACCGGTCATAGAGGCGGACCCGAGCCAAATTCAGCAGCTCATCATGAACCTAGTCATCAATGGCGCGGAGGCCATCGGAGAGGAGAGCGCTGGAACCGTTCTGGTGACCACTGAACTCCAGCTCGTGGACGAACACTACATCAGCCAAAACGTTGTGGGCGATCCGATGGAGCCGGGGAAGTACGTTGCGCTAGAGGTTCATGATACCGGTTTAGGAATGACGGACGAGACGAGGGCAAGAATATTTGATCCGTTCTTTACGACGAAATTTACAGGTCGCGGACTGGGTCTTGCCGCCGTTCTTGGGATCGTGCGGAGCCACAAAGGAACGATCCGGGTGTATAGCTCATTGGGTAAAGGAAGCACCTTCAAGGTTCTCCTTCCTGCGGCGGACGGAAGCGTGGCCCAGGCCGAACCGGGAGCGGCGCAAGATCTGAAGGGGACTGGAATAATTCTGGTAGTGGATGACGAAGAGATCGTCCGCAGCATGGCAAAAAGGGTGTTGGAACGATACGGGTACACCGTCATTCTTGCGGAGGATGGCAAAGCCGGAGTCGAAGGGCTAAGCCAGAGGGAAAGCGACATTTCCCTGGTGATCTTGGATATGACCATGCCGGTGATGAGCGGTGAAGAAACATTCCAGCAGATTCGGAGGATCTCACCGGATGTTCGAGTGATCCTCTCCAGCGGCTACAACGAGGTGGAAGCGATCAGAAGATTCACCAATAAAGGTCTAGCCGGGTTCATTCAAAAGCCATATACGGCAGTGGAATTGGCGCGGAAAGTGAAGACCGTCCTCACGTCGGAGCGGGCTTAATAGTGCGCCAAGCGTTCGCCGTTCGAGATCCGGCGAGGGCGCCAGCCCTGTCCGCAGTCTTTAACAACACTCGCAATTTCTGGCCACAAATTTGACTGTCCCAGGAAGTTGAGCCTAAACGGCGCCGTGGAAGGTGCCCCACATTATGTAAACGCTCAAACTGGAGATGTGCGGAGCGGAAGCTAATGGTATGGTCCGCCGCCGAAGCGCTCGCTCGGGGACTCACCACCGGGAAGTAGGTCGTCTCGTGCCCGGCTGCACCGCCCATCGCCCTGTAGAGTGAGCGATGGGCGGCTCCGCCGGGAACGAGACTTATTGAGTCTCGCATAATACAGTGACAGAGCACTCAAAAAGAAAGGCCAGCGTGCCGAAGGAAAGAGAATGGCAGGCGGCGAGTATGGCTGACGCGGCGTAGGCCTCGGCGGAACGCATCGGTAGCCTCCGCCATCAACTCCGGACAGAGGTTGGCCATTTCGCGGCTCTTGATATTGTTCCAGACGCCCTCGGTAGGATTGAGGTCGGGTGCGTATCCGGGGAGCCACTCGATTTGCAGCCAGTCGCGCTGGTCCCCAAGAAACTGCGACATTTCACGGCTCCGGTGAGCGGGCAGGTGGTCCCAGATGAGGATGGCGCTGTGGCCGCGTACGGAACGTTTGAGTTGCTTGAGGAAATCGATGAGGCTGGCGGTGTTGAAACTGTCTTTCTTGGTGCGGGCAAATAGACGGGTTTTCTGGCCATCCCAACGGAAACCCAACGCTGCCGCCACCGAAGTCTTATCCCAATGATTACCTCGCGCCTTCAGGACCGGTGTTTGGCCCCTCGGGGCCCAGGTAGTCCGGACCGAAGGCTGTTGGGTAAAGCCTGATTCATCTTGGAAATAGATCCAGGCTTGCCGCCGCCGAGCGTTTTTTTTACGGCCGGCCAACGCACCGCCACCCAGTATTGAACCTTGTCCTGACTCCGTTCTCTGGCCTGCTGCACAGGCTTCTGCACGCTCCAGTCCAGGGAACCCAGAATCTTCCAGACGTGTCCGGGATGGAATTTCTCTCCGGTGATCCGCTCGATCACAGCGGCTACCCGTGGTAGAGTCCACAGATCCGCAGGGAAGCCATGCTGACGGGCGCCTTGACGCAAGGCCGTGTCCACCTTCCGCAACTGGATCTCGCTGAGCCTCGGCTTGCGCCCCGCGCGGCCGGCTGCGCACAATCCTTTCAGGCCATCGGTCTTCCACTGCCGGTACCAGCGGCTGACGCTCTGCCGGCTGGCCTTGAGCTGGCGCGCGACCCAGGCTTGGGTGTCCCCTTTGGCGAATAGTTGAGCCGCTTGTTTGCGTCTCTGCTCCAAACCCCCAAAATCACGAGGCTGTGTCTTGTGAGCCACCATGGCCCAGTATGACATTGCCCCACCCGATTGTCACTGTATTATGCGAGACTCAATAGCCGGGACTTTGCCTCTTTGAGGAGGAGAAAGAGGGGAGGTGACAAGATTTGATAAAGAAGCTTTTCATGGAACTACACGCGATCGGGATTGATCTAGGCAAGACAGTGTTTCATCTGGTAGGGCTCGATTCCAGGGGAAACGTCATCGTTCGCAAGCGGTGTTCCCGCACCCAGTTACTGAACTACACAGCGAATCTGCGGGTCCAAAGAATCGGGATGGAAGCTTGTAGTGGATCTCATTTCCTGGCACGTGCACTGCGCGAACAGGGCCACGACGCCCGGTTGATCCCGGCGCAGTATGTCAAGCCGTATGTGAAGACGAACAAGAGCGACTACATCGACGCAGAGGCAATCGCCGAAGCTGTTCAGCGGCCGACGATGCGCTTCGTGCCGATCAAAACCGAGGAGCAGTTGGATCTGCAGACCGTGCATCGAGTGCGGGAGCGCTGGGTGATGCGAAGAACCGCGGTAGTCAACCAGATTCGAGGTCTCCTGCTCGAACGCGGCCTTACTCTGCCCAAAGGCCGGAGCCACGTGGATCGGGCACTTCCGGAGATCCTAACCGATCCCTCGCTGAGACTGGCGGGTTCGTTTCGCGTGCTGTTGGGTCAGCTGCAGCTAGAACTGGAGCAGCTCTCAGCACGCATCGAACAGATGGACGCAGTAATCCAGCAAACGGCTAAAGAGAACGAAGCTTGCCAACGGCTCACGGCCATCCCGGGGGTCGGCCCGGTGACCGCAACGGCTTTGGTCGCTGCTATCGGCAATGGAGCCGGCTTTCGAAGAGGGAAGGACTTGGCCGCCTGGGTGGGGATGGTTCCCCGAGAGTATTCGACCGGCGGCAAACAGAAGTTGCTCGGCATCAGCAAGCGGGGAAATTCGTATCTGCGAAGACTATTCGTGCAAGGAGCACGAGTTGTGATGCAGTATCGGACCAAGCAGGCGCCCGGGTTGAGCTGCTGGTTGTCACAACTGATGGCTCGTACTCACCAGAATGTGGCGGTGGTCGCGCTGGCCAATAAGCTGCTCCGCATGGCCTGGGCGGTGTTGTGTAAAAACGAGAGGTATCGGATTCCGGCGTTGGCCCCCTGAGTCAGAACCTAGTGGAAGTATCCCTGCCAGGTCTGCTGGCGGATTATTGAGATGGCACAACGGTCGAACCGGCGCTTTCTAAACCTGATATCGGTAGAGGCCTTTGAGGCCGCGACGCTAATAGGGAAGAGAGCGGGCGGAATCCATCATGGCCAGGAGTCTTGGACTCCACCAAAGGCCGAATACATTGGCGCAGACCAAACTACCATCTCGATTTTTCGCTTGCAATTCTGCGGCGGACCATACATACCGATAATGCCCAACAACCGGTCGATTCGAGACTTGCAATACTCCGACGAGCATGCCTCGCCGTGATATCTTGATCCCAATGACCCGCCGGTACGCCCTGCTCGTGTCTCTCAGCGCACCGATCGTCGCTCAAGTCCGCACAACGCGGGTTGAAGAGCAGAGCCAGGCGCGTCCCACGGCGGCACCTGCTCAAGATTCCCTGGTGCGATGGAGCCCTCACCCTGTTTTTGTCGGGGCGCCAGTCCTATTTAAGTCGAAGACTTATTCCGGCCCAGCAACGTGGCTCGGAAGAACGATCGAATTCCGGCCCGATGGTGATGTCTTCTCGGCTCTCGCGGGAGTGAGCTTGAACGATGCGCCCGGCAGCTATCCACTCATCTTTGGTGGCGAAAGAGTTGCGGTGAAAGTGATAGCCCACGCCTACCCGTCCTCCACGATTACCGTACCGGAGAAGTTTGTGGCGCCACCTAAAGAGATTCAGGCGCAGATCGACGAAGAAGTCCAGACTAAGCAAAAGGTTTTCAAATCTTCACCGCCTGAGCGACTCTGGCAAGGCCCGTTTATCTCGCCAGCTAAGGCCCGTTACACATCTTCATTCGGCGCGCGGCGGGTTTACAACGGCAAGACCCGAAGCGTCCACCAGGGTCTCGATTATTCGGCCGCCATGGGCACGCAAGTCAAGGCAGCCAACTCCGGTCGTGTCGTCATCGCACGCCCAATGTACTTCGAAGGCGGCTTGGTCGTGATTGATCACGGGGAGTCCATCTTCACGCTGTACATGCATCTCTCTGAATTTTTGGTCAAGGAGGGCGCCGCCATTGAAAAGGGTGCCCCCATCGCGAAGAGTGGATCGAGTGGTCGCGTCACTGGCCCGCATCTGCATTTTGGCGTGCGATGGCAAGACTTGTACCTTGAACCTTCAACACTCTTGGGTCTTTGGCAAGGCGAAACCCCGCCTGTGGATCGGTAACGGGGATCGCGGGCGGTCATGCCTTCGCCTTCTGGCGCCTTTGCAATTCCTTCCAAGAAGCAACAAGTTGCTGAATGAACGCTGCACGCGGTGGCACGCCCCTATCCAGCTGGCACATTTCGAGCGCCGCGTCATAAGCCTTCACTAGGTCAGTATCGGTGAGCCTCGATAGGCGAATGCGCGCGGCTTTCAGTTCTTCGGCGGTTAGCGGGCGATCAAGCCAGGGCTCGCTGGACCGCTTTGGATCTGTGCTGGGATCTGTAGGCGTCGTGCTCATACTTCAGGACCTCCATGGATAACGCCGTACTCATCCTCTAAGTCCGAATCGGCAACGATACTCAGGTTTTGAGTGTGTTCGGTTATGGGCGCGATCGGTGGAAAATGCGCGCCCTATGTGAGCCGTCCTCCCTACGCTAAACTAAACGCTGCCCGAACGTTCAAGGAGCCTCATGAGAGCCATTGATGAGCACACCATAACCGACGCCGTCATCGAGCAGATGTCCGGCACTCCTGACCCCCGTCTGAAACAGATTATGGAGATCCTGGTCAAGCACCTCCACGCCTTCGCGCGTGAAGCCGACCTCACTCCCGACGAATGGATTCAAGGCATTGGTTTCCTGACTGCGGTCGGTCAAAAATGCACTGAGTTCCGGCAGGAGTTCATCCTTCTGTCCGACACCCTAGGCCTCAGCGCCCTCGTCAACTCATTGAACGACAAGCGCGGCACCGACATTGACGCCGTCACCAAGAGCAGCCTCCTCGGGCCCTTCTATCGAAAGGATTCACCAGTGATGGAAGCCGGCGCCACCATCGTGACCAAGCCCACCAACGGCATGGAAATCTGCCTGTACGGAAAAGTCACCGACACCAAGGGCCACCCCATCGCGCATGCCTCCGTCGAAGTCTGGCAGCCCGATGAACACGGCGATTACGACCTGCAAAAATTGGATCCGTCGGAAATGGATCTACGCGGCCGCTTCTATACTGACGCGCAAGGGCGCTACCGTCTGCGCACTATTTGCCCGGTTGGTTACAAAATTCCTTTGGATGGACCCGTGGGAGATATGATCCGCGCGCAGTCCCGCCATGGCTGGCGCCCCTCGCACATCCACTTCCTGATCAGCGCGTCCGGTTACCGCGAAGCTGTGACGGCTCTCTATATCGATGGCGATGCGCACATCGATTCCGACACCGTCTTCGGCGCCAGCGATTCGCTGGTGGTGGGCGTAAAGAAGAACGACCCTGCTTCGCCTATCGCCGGCCTTCCCGCCATCAGTTACGATTTCCATCTGGCCCCTGTGGCTGCTGGCGAAGTCTCCGGGCGGGTCGGCGCGGATCCTTCCGAACTCGTTCGCGCCTCCCATTAGGTTGGCTTTGGAACAGTTCCGGCGCAGGCATTAGCTTGCAGTGAAGGTATTCGCGGCGGAAGCGGCCGTTCACTCCAACTCCGCCCGCACAATCTTCGCCCCCTCCACCATCGACTTCAACTTCCCGAACGCCACCGCCCGCGGCAAATACTTCATTCCGCAATCCGGCGCCAGCACCAGTCGTTCCGGGTTGATGAACGGCAGCGCTCGCCGAACCCGCGCCGCTACCGTCGCTGGTGTCTCCACTTCATGCGTTGACAAATCCAGCACCCCGAGAATAATGCTCTTCCCCGGCAGCCCTGCCAGCACCGCGCAATCGAGCGAACATTGCGCCGTTTCAATCGAAATCTGCTGCACTGGCGAATCCGCCAGATGCTCCAGGAACCGGTACGCCGCCGGACGCCCAGGAACCAGGGCCGCGTATCCGAAGCAGATGTGCAAAGCCGTCGTCCCGTGGACCCCTTCGAGCGAGCGCGCCAACGCTGCGAGTCCAAATTCGCGAGCCTTTTCCGGATACGCCTCCATCCACGGCTCGTCGATCTGCACGACATCCGCGCCCGCCGCGAACAAGTCCTTGATCTCTTCGTTAACCGCCGCTGCGTAATCCATCGCCATCTCCGCATCGCTCGCATAGAAACTGTTCTGCGCCTGCTGGGACATGGTGAACGGTCCGGGTATGGTGATCTTCACCTTGCGGTCGGTGTTCGCGCGGAGGAACTTCACGGCACGCGCTTCCACCGAGTGCTTGCGTCGGATTTTGCCCACGATCCGCGGTACCGTGATCAAGTGCCCGCTGCGGCTGGTGATCTGGCCCGGATTGTCCAGGTCGATTCCTTCCAGTTCCGTGGCAAAACGGTTCGAGTAGCTCTCGCGCCGCATCTCGCCGTCGGTGACAATATCCAGGCCTGCGCGCTCCTGATCCCGAATCGCAATCAGAGAGGCGTCGTCCTGGGCTTGCTCCAGGAATTCCGGAGCCACGCGCCACAAAGCCTGCGCTCGCACGCGGGGAGGCATCTGGTGGGCGAGTTTGTCGCGGTCGATCAACCAATCGGGCTGAGGATAAGAACCAACAAGGGAAGTAGGCAACAGCAAGGCGCCTTTGACTTTAGCGCGCATGTGCAAGTTTAATCAACTGTCCCCACGGCTGCTCTGCGAGCGTGCGGCCGGGGGAACCTTGGAGGTTCGATTTATTCTCCTGCAAACGACCGATTCCGCGTATACGTCGGGGATCCTGAATTCAAGATTTGTCTTGAGTTCTCTTATCTCCGCGTCGATCAAGAGCGGAATGGAACACCTAACCATATATGATGTAAATCCCACAGGAGGAGGTCCTATGAGCACAACCTCTCTGAGCACAATCGCGAAAGAGTCAGTCGGATGGTCTATCGCGCTCAGTATCTTGATTGTTCTTACCGGCGCTCTCGCCATCGTAATTCCACCGGTTGCAGGAATTGCGGTCCTGGTCGTCGTTGCTTGGCTGCTTATGTTCAGCGGCGTCGCCCGATTATCGCTGTCTCTGGCCGCGCGCAGCGTGGTTGCCAAACTGCCTTGAACGGACCAGGAGCCTGGCTGGATGCAGTTGGGTTTTGGGCGCTGATTGTGGCTTCGGTGAGCAAAGCAAGAGCTACGGCTAAAGCATCGCGACGAGTTGTCATGACAAATGATACAACGCAGCTAGCGATAATTTGACACAACAACAGGACTTGGACGAGCGGCGAGCTACAAGGCCAAGTGCGATAGCTTCCGAGCAGGGGACAACGGGGCGCTGTCAGTGGTACCAGAAACGGGTGGAGAGTGAGATGCTGACAAGGACGCGGCTCGGCAGCTAAGGCCGACGCACATATGGCGCCGTAGTGCCCGTTTCCGAGTATGGCTCCGGTTTCTGGCGATCAGTGATCTGGTGGCAGCCGGCTGGCTTCGGCCAGTTGGCTCGACCCCGTTGGAGAGTTTCGTAAACCGATTCGCGACCGGGCCGAGTCCGTCTAACTTCACTTGGAGAGACGAGGATATGGCGAAGCAGCGAAGCAAGGAAAAGAAGACCGCCGCGAAAGCGGATGCAACCCAAGGACTCGCGCCGCTAAATCTGCATGCGGCGGGGATTGATGTAGGGAGTGCAGAGCACTACGTGGCGGTGCCACCGGACCGGGACGCAAACCCAGTGCAGAAGTTCGGCAGTTTCACGGCGGATCTGCATCGGATGGCGCGGTGGCTGAAAGACTGCCGAATCCAGACGGTAGTCATGCAGTCGACCGGAGTCTATTGGACGGCACTGTACGACGTATTGGAGAGTTACGGATTGGAAGTGAACGTGGCGAACGCGCGCCACACCAAAACACTGCCGGGGCGCAAGACGGACGTGCAGGAATGCCAGTGGTTGCAGAAGCTGCATACCTTTGGCCTGCTCAACAACTCATTCCGGCCAGCCGAGGAGATCCGCGTGCTTCGCGGCTACCTGCGACAGCGGGAAAATCTAGTGGCGGCAGCCGCGACTTGTATTCAGCATATGCAGAAGGCCCTGACCGAGATGAACATCCAGCTGGCCAACGTGATCAGCGATATCAGCGGCACTACCGGCATGGCCATTCTGCGAGACATCGTCAAGGGAGAGCGGGACCCAGAGAAACTGGCGATGCACAAGCACAGTCGAATTCGCGCCAGCCGGCATGAGATTGCTCAAAGTCTGGAAGGCACATGGCGGCAGGAGTTGCTATTCGTGCTGGAGCAAAGTCTGGATCTTTACCAGACCTATCAGAATAAAATCCATAGCTGCGATCAGCGCATTGACGAGCAACTGAGAAACATGGAGGCCAAGATCGACCCGCTGAGCGACCCGATACCGGAGCCGCGCCGAGGCAAGAACGCGCGCAGGCATCAGTCGGGTTTTGATCTACGCGGTCAGTTGTACTGTATCACTGGTGTGGATCTTACACAAATCGACGGTATCGAAGTGCAGACCGGCCAAGCCATCGTTTCCGAGGTCGGCGTAGACATGAGCCGCTGGAAGACAGAGAAGCACTTCGCCTCGTGGCTAGGCTTATGTCCGGACAACCGCATCAGCGGTGGCAAAGTGCTCAAGCGCGGCACCCGGCAAGTGGTCAATCGCGCCTCTACCGCTTTACGGCTGGCGGCCTCGGCTCTGCTCCGAAGTCAAAGCGCTTTGGGGGCCAAGTTCCGCCGATTGCGTTCCAAGCTCGGGGCACCCAAAGCCATCACTGCCATGGCGCACGTGCTCGCTCGTCTGGTCTACCGGATGCTGAAGTTCGGCCATGAGTACGTGGACCGAGGAATCCAATTCTATGAAACCAAATACCGCCACCAACAACTCCAGTGGGTTGCCAAACAAGCCGCCGCTCTGAGTATGCAGCTCGTTCCAACTACATGAGTTCCGACTTAAGTTTCTGGAGAGTAGCGCGTCATCCAGGCGCAATCCGTCCAGAACGGGATAATCACTTCCACATAGGGTATGGATCTGAAAGATTGCGACAGGAAGTATTCGGGAAGCTTTATGGCATGTCCGGCGCTTTGGCGTCGGCGTTGCCTTCTAGATAACGGACGAACAATGGGTCTGCCATCTGTTGCTGTCCACTAGATGTCGCAGTTCGCCGGTGCGAGTGAAATTGTGGTTCTCGCGTCGGAAGAACACGATCCCTCGGTGAAGCAGACGCCAATAAGAGATCTGAAAGTAGAAGCTGGATCGGAAGATCTGCTGGATACTCCTGCGATGTTAGCACATGAGGGATTTCCCGAATTTGCGTTGGATAGTTCACTGCGTTTCCCAAAGGGTCCGAAACCCGCGCCCGACCCTCAGGTTTTTGCCGGACACGCGGAAACTGCCGACTCCCGTTCTCGTACCGTCGTCCTCGATGTCCAATCCGGCTGCACCGGGCACGTTTTCATTGTCCAATCCGCCTGCAGCGGGCAGGTTTTCAAGACCACCGTCGCCTCGCCGGACCGTTTCATGGATCGCCCGCGGTCCGGCGAGGCGTGAGCTGAATGTGAGGAGCCCGTCGGGTGCTTCGGCCCCAAAGAATTGTAGGCCGACCAGAATCCATGGCGGTGAGCTGAGATGCTGCTCCAGTCGCCGAATCCGGCCGAGCTACCCGAGTTCCTTTGGGCAGCAGCACGCTGCCAGCAGTCACCGCCTTGTCCAGTCGCGCCACAATCTGGTCGCCCACCGCGGATTCGGCAACCGAGATCGGCTGCTCCAGCCGCAGAACGAGCGCAATGTTGTGATGGTAGTGCTCGCTGAGGACGAGGTCCCGCCGCTGCCGCGATGTCTGGAGGCGTGGTAAATGACAGCGAGCTAGAAGCCGCATACTGGCGGCAGTTGTTGAACGCGATGGTGTTGCGGCTCTCATGCCCATCGCCGTTAACGATCGTCAGTTCGGCTGCGGACGGAAGCAGCCGCTGGTCCGCGCCGAGCCGTACGCGGCCGTAAGTGACGGACTGGTGGGCGTCGCGGATATCGAGATCGGAAGGTATTTCTTCCGGGCGAGTGTCCAAACGGACAATATCCAACGACTCCTGTTCCACGCAGAACGAGCCCGAATATGCCGTAATTGCAGATTTCCCGCGTATAGTCAGGGTGTACCCGCTGTTCAAAATAGGAATATGGAAATCGAACCGATGCAGTGCACGCTGATCGCGCGTTTCGATGCCCGCGTACTTCACCGTCGCGGCCGATATCACGAACAGGTTGAGGACCTCGGTGGCGAAGTCACCGTTGCCGATTGCGCCCGCGCCGATCCAGGTTTGGAGCCGCTCTGAAGTGAATTCTGAGGAACCCGGCCAGGCGAACCGTTCCGTCGTCTCGGCGAAAAGCACCTCTAAGCGCAAGCGCTCGCGGAATTCAATTCGCCCGGTGGGAGCCTGAATGGATCGCTCCATCGATTCCTGGCAGGTATAGTTCGGTAGTTGGGCGGCGCTCGCCCGGGCGTGCTCCCGGACGCGGATCCACAAATCCAGCCCGGCATCAGTTTGTGCAGTCATGCCGCATTCGACTGCCATAAACATTGTCAGCGCGCGGATCATTCTACTTGCTCCGTGTCGTTCGCCCATGGGTAGGTTTCTTCGCCACCGTCGGCTGTGAACTTGCCGCGAAACTGACTTGTTCGCCCCGGTGGACCCGGGGTATGAAGACTCAGTCTCTCCGAGCCATTCTAGCAAGCTCCGGTATGTCGTTAGCCGAGCTTCGAAGGGCGAGCTTCCTTCGACAGTCCACCGCACCGGTTGCCTATGCTTCTCGTTGCCGCCCACGGGTTTTTCCTGGACAAAACTGCTCTTCGGCTGGTCGTCGTGTGAACGTTCTTATCGCTGCATAAAGCCGCCCAAACATCGAATTAGGTCACCGAGCGTAACTGCGGACTCGGCCATGACGTTTTCTTCCTGTCTTCGACGATGAACGAGCTGCGGATTCGGCGGCGAGCGCTATAGTGAAGTCGTTAGCCGCGAACTCGCAATGGCAACGGTCTCAAAGCAATCCGCAGCCGAAGTTCCACCCCGGAAGTCGGGAACCGGCAAAATTCCTGATATCGTAGCGGCGTCTATTCCAGACACGCTCGCAGCACTCAAGGTCAACCCGGAAACCGGCCTCACCCGAACTGAGGTTGACACCCGCCGCGAGCAGCACGGCTACAACGAAGTCGCCGAGACGAAGGAGCATCCGATTCTCCGGTTCCTGTCAAAATTCTGGGGCCTGTCGGCGTGGATGCTCGAACTCATTATGGTGCTGTCCGCGGTCCTGCATAAATATTCAGATCTGACGGTGGTCAGTGCGTTGCTGATTGTGAATGCGGTTTTGAGCTTTGCCCAGGAAAGCCGGGCCGCCGGTGTTGTAGAAACGTTGCGGAAACGGTTGCAGGTGAGTGCGCGGGTACGTCGCAATGCGAGCTGGCTGGTCATACCGGCTCGGGAATTAGTTCCCGGCGATATCATTCGCGTGCGTCCCGGTGACATTATCCCCGCAGATACAAAACTTCTCACCGGAGAGTTGAGCGCAGACGAGTCGGCACTTACTGGTGAATCGAAGAATGCGGATAAGGCGCCGGGGGCAGTGCTCTCGTCGGGATCAGTGGTTCGCCGGGGGGAAGGCAACGGAGTCGTAATGTTGATCGGAGCGCAAACCTATTTTGGCCGCACGACTGAACTCGTGCAGCAGGCGCGCCCAAGACTTCACATTGAATCGGTGGTGGTCAAAGTCGTCCGCTGGTTATTCGTCATTGTGGGCAGTCTCTTGGGCGTTGTCGTCATCCTTTCGCTAATGCGGGGTACGCCGTTGATCGAAATGGTTTCGCTATTGCTAGTCCTGTTGATGAGTGCGGTGCCTGTTGCGCTACCGGTTATGTTCACGGTCAGCGTGGCGGTTGGCGCGGCCGAGTTGGCCAAGCGCGGCGTGCTGGTGACACGTCTCAGTGCGGCCGAGGATGCCGCCACGATGGACGTGCTCTGTGTGGACAAGACCGGCACGATTACAATGAACCAACTTGCCGTGACAGGCGTAATCCCCCTGAGTCCATCAAAGGACTCTGACGTGCTCTTCGCCGGCGCATTGGCTTCGGAGGAAGCCAATCGCGATCCCATCGATCTGGCATTTCTCACTGCGGCGCGTGAGCGTCATATCTTCGACGGCGTTGCCGCGGTTACTCCCGTCTCATTCAAGCCATTCGATGCGCAAAATCAGGAGGACTGAGGCCGTCGTCGAACAGAACGGGAGGCGTTTTCGCGTGATGAAAGGAGCAGTGCGAACCATTGCGGAAACCTGCGGACTCAAGTCCCCGGATATTGAGGCGCTGGAAGCCAGCGTCGCCGGATCAGCAGCGAAGGGATATCGAACGCTGGCGGTGGCGCGTGGCTCCGAGACGGATATTCCCGGGCTTGTCGGACTTGTGACGTTGTACGATCCGCTTCGGCCGGACGCCAAGCAGTTGATTGCCGAGCTTCGCGGCCTCGGCGTGGCCGTGAAAATGCTGACGGGCGATGCCTTGCCGGTTGCCCGTGAGATTGCTCAAGAAGTCGGCTTGCCGAACATCCTGCAGGTGGCCGCCCTTAAGGCAACCAACGCCCGGGTCGGGAATGAAGCCGTCGATCTTCTGGCCGGAGCCGATGGATTCGCCGAAGTTTATCCGGAAGACAAGTATATCGTCGTACAGCATCTACAGGCCGCGGGGCACGTGACCGGAATGACGGGCGACGGCGTCAACGATGCGCCTGCCCTGCGGCAGGCCGAGGTGGGGATCGCCGTAAGCACTGCGACCGATGTCGCCAAAGGTGCTGCCAGTGTGGTCTTGACCGAGCCAGGGTTGACGAACATCCTGGCGCTGGTGGAACAGGGGCGGACCATCTACCAGCGAGTTCTAACGTGGATCGTTAACAAAATCAGCCGGACGATTCTTAAGGCAGCTTTCGTCTCGATCGCGTTCATCTTCACGGGCAAGTTTGTCATCTCCGCCTTCGCGATGCTGCTGCTCACCTTCATGACGGACTTTGCAAAGGTCGCTCTGGCTACGGATCACGTACGGCCGTCGAAGAAACCGGAAACCTGGAACATCGGAGGCTTTATTACGGTGTCCGTGGTCCTGGGCGTGGCGATGGTAATGGAAGCTCTTTTGCTGCTCTAGATAGGCTGGTCGCGATTCGGGCTAGCGACGCACGACAATGCCCTCTACACATTCAGCTTCCTGACTCTGCTCTACATGGCCGTGTTCTCCATCGTATCCGCGAGAGAGCGAAGGTGGTTCTGGTCGACCTTGCCCAGTAAGGCTCTTATGGTGGCTCTCGCGGCGGATGCTCTCACCGGAATAGTCCTGACGCTCGTGGGGATTCCGGGCCTTGCGCCATTGCCTTGGTGGCAGATGCTCGCGATTTTGGGTTACGCGATGATCGCATGCCTGATAGTCAACGACGCTATAAAGGTCGCTATGATCAAATGGCGCGTTCCTCTCGCTGCATCATAGATGCAGACTTCGCGAGCACAATCTCTGCGTTTGCCGGTTAGCGATGTCCACCGCCACCGCCGTGTCCTCCTCCACCGCCACCGTGGAAGCCACCACCGCCACCGTGGAAGCCACCACCGCCGCCATGGAATCCTCCGCCACCACCATGGAAGCCACCGCCACCGCTGCGGAAACCTCCGCCACCGCGGGCGCCTCCGAAGCTACCAGAACCGAAGCTGCTTCCGCCAAGATGCGAAGCGTGTCCCGGAAAACGAGACGCAGGGCCATGTGGAGGACGATAGCCCGGTCCAAAGTGATTGCGGTAGCCGCCGAAATACCCGAAGCCGGGCGCGCCGAACGCGTACCAGGGAGAATAGTAGCCCCAGCCAAATGGACTGTAGAAAATCCCGTCGCCAGGGATGTACGTATAGGCGTCAAAACCCGGGTCCCAATACCAGCCGGCGTCAGCCCAGACACCGGGCGACCAACCGCCTCCGCCGGCGTATCTCTTAGCCGCATCGGCGTTGGCGTCGGCGAGGTAGGAGGAACGCAGGCTGGCCCAGCGATAGAAGTCATCCTGATACGTTTTCCGATCGAATTTCCGCGGCTTAAGCCCAGCTTGGGCATTGAGATTGAACTGGTGTTCCCCCTTCGCTTCAACCTGGTGGCCGTTTGTTTGAACTACGGCTTTTCCGTCGAACACGCGGATCTGACCGTGGTCCGCGTCAATGTCGTATAACCCCGGCTTGAGTAGTTGGGCGCTTGCGCGTTGATACGAATGTTGTTTTCGGGCCGGATATCGGCCACTTCAACCAGGGCACGGCCTCTCTGCAGAAGCAATATGATATTCGCCAAATCCGGCGATATCATATCCACGCTGCTGTTGTTGCCAATCCTGAGAAAAACGCCTGGCGTGAGGAGAATCTCCGCTCTGCCGTTTTGCGTTGACAGCGATTGACCGGCCAGCAATCGGACTGATCCGGCCGAATTCTCTCCAAGAGCCTGCCCGCCAATGGAGGACTGCCCCTCGATGTAGTTGATGGTTCCGGGTTGCGGAGGTATTGCGCCCCAAGCGGGGCTATATATCAGCGCAGCCAGAAAGAAGCCCATCAGAGGATGCGGCCGCAAAACCCCGAGGTGCTAGCTGCGATGTGGTATAAACCCCCGTTGCCGGCGGGTATTTCGCCAGTTGTCAGCAGCTTTGCTCGCGAGCAAATCGCCGTAATCGAGAATCGCTCGAAGTTGCTTTAGATGGCGGCGATGTTTTGCTCGCCGGTAGAAACTGGAAATCAGAATCGCAGCGCAGATAGCCAGCAGCAAGAACACAAGTAGTAGAAGCACGAATTCATTCCCAACTCCACGTTACTCCGGGAACTTCAGGGTTGGCTATACCAGCGGCTGAGTAACTTTAGGTCGGCAAACGTGGTAGTCCGGGGTATTGTTTCCCGTCTACCATAGGATCCCGCCCGTAAATACCAACCGCCCGGTATGGGGCGCCGGGACTGCTTGCCGTACATTCAGGCTGACGGACTTTCTTTTGGAATCCCTCAATCCAACCTTCCGCTCTCAAATCGCCATCTTGATATTGCTGGCAGCGAGGCTCGCTGCGCAAGGTACATGCGACCTTCTCGGTGAGGTATATGTAACCAACCCATTCGACCAAACTTTGACGATCAAAAGGGATGGTTCTGCTGACATCAGCGCGATCCGGTTTTCAAACCAGACTCAGTTCGTCCAGGTGACGGTTGAACGCAAGCCCGCTGGAGAATTCGATCCGAAGAACCTCCAAGCGGGGGATCGCTTGTGCATCCAGCTCCCTGTGGCCCAGGCAAAGACCGCCGGCCGGGTTCTCGTCATGAAACGGTTAGAAATCCAGCAGCATCAGAAGCAGGTATTTTCAACGTTGGCGCGCAATAGCGCCTTTGGCGTCGTGACCGATGTGAACCCCGAAAACCGGACGATCCGGCTTAAAGAAGAAGTCGCAGGCAGCGCTTCGCGACAGGTGACCGTGGATGCCGCCGATCCCGCTGTGTTCCGCCAATATCTGTCCTCGGCGCCGAAGGGCACGGAGGATTTCGCGAGCCCCTGGGCCCGCTTGAAAATCGGAGATCGCATCTATGTAGAGGGCAGACGCGGCGCAACAACCGTGCCGGAAATTCGCGCCGCCGTGATTTTCGTGGGAGGCATTCGGGGCATTGTAGGTACGATCATTTCGATGAACGGCCTGGGCGAGGTCATCGAGTTGCGGGAGCTCGGATCGGGAACCTCGCTGGCAGTCCAAACCCGCCGCGACGCTATATTTCGCGTATCCCCTTTTGTCGAGGCGGCGAGCGCCCGCGAGCAATCCGCTAGTTCGGCGCCGTGGGACTTGTATTCCCTCTCTTTCGCTGACTTGCAGAAGGGCGATACCGTCGGCGTACTTGCCAGAGAAGGAGAGGGTTTGGAACACACTGCCACGGGATTGATGGTGGTTACAGGTTTCGGTTCCTACGGGATCAACGCGATGCCCGCGGGCACAGCCTTCTGGTTTATCGATCCACTCAAGGCTCCCCATTGACGATATAGCTGCAGCGCCGCCACCCCGCGGGGTTCGCACGGATTATCTAGCCATCGAAATCGAATCCACTTTAATTGTGTTTCCGCTCATCTCGCCGGTTATGAGGATAGCCAAGGGGAATTTTTTGACGGTTTTCCGCACGATTTCGAGCGCTTTAGCGTTCCCGGCGGAATCTAGCTTAAAGCTCACTCCGTCGTGCTGCACAATTGCGAAAACTTTGGTCTTTGGGCCCGGGGAACAATTGCGGATCTCCTGATTCTGGTCGCGATCGACGTAGGTCAATGTATCGGTCGGCTTCACATTGCGCTCCGCGAAGTCGAAGCATTTGGAATCCACCAAGGTTCCAGACCATGTTCCTGCATAGGCGAATGCGGTCGACAGACACAACAAGGTGATAAGTTGCATCGTGAACAACATAGAGTCTTATCCAACTAACATTGATTGTCTAACGGTCAATCAGGTTTCACTAAGAGCACGCGCGATGTGGCATTCGCGTTTGAAGGGCCGCGCGGGCGCCTAGATCACAAGAAGTATGGTTTTCCGAAAAAGGACGCCACCTGACTATAGACTTAATTCTCGCCGATGACTGCCCCACGGGGATCTTGTTGTTGCCTCCGGCCCCTCTTCCACTCGCCCGAATCGCCAGTGGACGTCCCAAACATGATTCTGTCGCGTAACATCTGCAGGTCGCGCTGGCGCCTTGCGTGGCGCCCGTAGCCGGAAAATAGGAGTCCGGCCGCACAAGCTATCGGTAGCGAAAACCAAAATAAAGAATGCATTTTTCAACTCCTGCTATTGGCTGCCACGGCTTCACGTTACTGGACTACTCGCCGTTCCACCATACCCGCAGTTAGGTACTTTTCGGACGGCGGACCCCGGTATCGGCAGCTGTCCGCGTGAAAGTTTTAAGGATTCCCAGTGGTTTTCCAGAGACCTCCCGCAAAGGCCTGGTCAAAGTTGATGCCATTCTTGTTAAGGATGGTCCCTTCAGCGAGTTCGAGCGCAATAAATGCCATGGCGTAACTAATCTGAGCCTGGATCAATACCAATTGCGCCGTGGCCAGATCGCGCTGCGCGAGAATCACGCGGTAGGGAGTAGAAATACCATTGGCCAACCGGATTTGCTCGCCGCGAAAGGCTTGTTGGCTGTTCTCCACCGCTTTTTGGTCCGCTTCTACCTGAGCCCTAAGCTGCACCATGCCGATGACGGCTGTGCGAGCGGTCTGTTCAGCTTGGTGACGCGTCCGTTGCAGAGTCATTCGGGTTTGCTGCAACTCAAGACGATCCCGCACGTCGTCCGCCTGCGCGGCGCGGTTGCGCATCGTAAATGTAAGAGAAACCCCCGCCGCATACTCCGGGTAGACAAATTTCGCCATTTGCCGGAGCATGGCGTTGGTACCGCTCGCCAAGGAGTAGCCGTTGAACTGGGCGAAGGCGCTGAAGGTGGGAAGCAGATTGTTGCGGGTGAACTTCTCGGCAATCTGCTGATTATCCATGGTCAATTGGATCAGGCGGAGAGACGACCGGTCTTGGGACGCGTCTCTCACGGCGTCCGCCAGCGCCGGAATCTGAATGTCGTTTGGTTCCGGCAGCGGTTCAGTCGGCACGACGCGCGCGTCCGCCAGCTCCGGACTAATGCTCTTGCTGATGATGCTTTTCAGCCGGACCTCCTGCATCTGCAAATTGGTTTGCGCGGTTACCAGGTCGCGGCGGTTGGCGGCCAGCTGCGCTTGCGCCTGGACGACATCCAAGCGGGCGAGAATGCCTATCACAAATCCTCTCTGGTCGTCCTCATACAATTTTTGGGAAGCAGCCACCGCCTGTTCGGCGACCTGTACCTGTTTCTGCAATGCAGTGTAGTCCCAGTAAAGGTTTGCGGTATTGGAAATGATCGCCTGCAGGTTCTGATTGAACACCTCCCGGCTGATTTTGCGGTCATTTTCAGCCACTGTAATGAACCGCCGGTTCAAAGCCAGTCCGAAGCCATTCAATAGAGGTTGATAAACCGTGTACGAAAGATAGGAAGTAAAAGCCGGATTGAACAATAGGAAGAGCTGGGAGGTGGTCTGCCTTTGCAAGTTGAAACTGATGCTGTAGCTGGTTCCCCACGGCAGCTCCTGCTGAAAGCGGGTCTGCATATCGAGCGAGGGCACGGTTACCGTGGGTGTCCCTGAGACGCGTATCGTATTGAGGGGACTCACGACCCGGTCAAAGCTGAAGTTTAGCGAAAAAGTGGGGTCGAAATTCCCTCGCGGGCCGATCGTAACCTGCTTCGCCGCCGCGGAGATCGCGGCTGCTCCGGTGCCGGCGGTGGAAACATTGGCGTTGTTGCCTAAGCCGGCGCCGATCGCCCCGGCGAACAGAGCTGCGGGAAGGGGTGCTTGAGGTATTCCGCGCGCAGCTTGTCCCGATCTGGCGCGAAGCAGATCGGTTTGGGCCAGCAGGTAGCTGTACCGGTCCGCTTCGACATCCAGCCCATTTTTCCACCACCAGCGCCAGGAAGTCCGCCAACGACAATTCCAATTTTCCGTCGTGAATCGACCGTTCCAGCAACGGCCCGTTTTTCGTGTTCACCGGTGGAAGCGGAGTCTGCCGGTAGGGATTCCACAAACGCAGAGCCGACGGGCCGCGGCTAAGAATCTTGGTATCGATAGGACCGGGCTGGCTGGCCGGTTGTCCGTTAAGCGACGTCCCAGCGAGAAATATTAAGGCCGCACCGATAGCAGAGTACCGAAATGCTCCGAGCCTCATCACGCTGCTAGTTCCCTTGCGGTTGAAGAAGGCCCACTCCTTGATAACGGGGGTAGCGGAATGGGGGGGTTGGCCGCCGTGTCACTTCCCCGCTAAGAGCGTCTTCGATGTCGATGCCATTGCGCTCGAGTATCGATCCAGTCGAACGGTCCATTTCCACTAGTGCCCGGGCGTAGGTCGCTACTGCCCCGATATCCGCTTGCCGGGCCACGATGGCGTCGCGTTCCCGAAGCACAACTGTGTAAGGCGTCGAAATTCCTATCAATAACTTCTTCCTCTCCGCGTCCGAGGTCTGATCGGCTAGTGTCACCGCTTGGTGAGCAGCTTCCACCTGAGCCTTGCCCTGAACCAGACCGATCACCGCCTGCCGAACCTCCAGACCAATCTGCTGGCGCAACTGCTGTAAATTCACTTCGAGCTGCCGCTGCTCGAGACGTGCGCGAAGGTTGTCCGCCTGTGCCGAACGATTCCGTATCGGCACGGTAACGCTCAAGCCGCTGGCGTATTCCGGGTAGGCGGCAACCAAATCCTGATTTAACGATGCTCCGGCGCCAGCCGCCGACAGCGAGTTGTTCCCGGCGAGACCCGAACTGGCGTAGAGTCCGAAGGTGTTTACGGCGGGTAAGAGCCCATTATGGGTAAAACTCACGGTAACGTTCTGATTTTGGAGGCCCTGTTCAGAGACATGCAGGTCGGGTCTCGCGCGGATCGCCGCCTGAAGCGCAGCCTGCAGGTCCGGCATGTCGACATCGCTCGGTTCAGGCAATTGATCCGTGGTCACGATTTCCGCGGCATCCAGCTCGGCGTCTATGGTCTTGCTCAGGATATTTTTCAGTTGAGCCTCCTGCAACTGAGCGTTGGTCCGGGCAACGATCAAATCGCGCTCCGCCGCGGCAACAGCCGATTGCGCCGACGTGACGTCGAGTACTGCCGCGTTTCCGATCGTCACCATGCGCTGGGTGTCCCGCAGAAGCACTTGCGCTGCTTCGATCCCGCGCTGGGCAGCCGTCACCGCTTCGCCCGCGGCCGCGAGATTCCAGTAGGCGTCCTCGACCTGCACCACGGTTGAGGTCACTTGCAGGCGGAACAGTTCATCGGAAGTCCTGAGATCGTTGCGAGCCACGATCATGAAGCGCTTGTTCGGCAACATGCCAAATCCGTTCAGCAGCGGCTGATTAAAACCGAACGCGAAACGGCTGATGACCGCCGGGTTGTAGAGCAGAAATTGCTGTGTCGACGCCTGCCGGATGCCATTTAAAGAAAATAGAAAGCTGGTCCCGTCAGGGAGCATCTGTGTGTAGCTGCCGGAGAAGGCGGTAGAGAGTGTGGTGACATGCGGCACGCCAGCCACCTGAACGGTGTTGAGCGGAGCCACAGTGCGGTCCCAACTGGAATTGAAACTCACGGACGGATCGAACGAACCGGCCTGCGGGACCTGAACCGCCCCGCCGCCACCGCTGATGCCGCCCGCGCTGCCGACACCACTTGCGCCCTGAAACTGGTTCACACCCACGCCCAAAGCGCCCTGGCTCAATCCACTCGGCAGGAGGGCCCCCGCGATGCCTCGCGCTGCTTGCCCGGAAAGCGTTCGCAGCACATCGGTCTCAGCCACGGGATGCAGGTAGCACTGTACAGCGATATCCAGATTGTTTTCCAGCGCAAGGCTCAATGCGTCCGCCAGGGACAGCTCTAATTTTCCGTCGTGGATGAGGTCGTGCAGCCGCGGCGAGTTCTCCATGACAGCGGGAGCAACGGGCCTTTGGCGATAGGGCGCAATCACGCCTGGGAACCACCCGGGCCCTCGCGAATAGTCGGGAAGGATCGACTGCGAGCCAAGCACACCTGGTTGAGCAAGAAGAGTCGAACCAGAAAAGAGCAATGTGACGAGTAAAGTGAACGGGATGCCGCAGGCACACCCCCGTGCGGCAGAACTCCACCTAAACATGGCGCGAGTATACAAGCGGACGGACACTGAGAAATATACCTACAAGTTAGTAATTCTGCGCTCAAGGCGCTTGGTATTTTGCGCGATCTTGGAATTGTATTGTAAGGCAGTAGCCGCTTCTTACCAGCGTGGCGTCCCGCGAAATACCAGGTCCCGTGTATGGGCTTGTTCCGCTAGCCGGAATATACTTTAGGCAATTCCCCGTTACGACATGACGGGCGCTGGAGTTCTCCTCCGAGACTGTGGCGCTCGTCTCCTCCATTTGTTTGGTTCCGCTGGCCTCACTACCAGTGAAGAGCACCGAAATATACCGAGCGTCTAGTATGGGACTGCGCCGGAACGGGCAGTAAGCTTGAACCGGAGAACATGAATGCACCGGGCGTGCGCATCCGCTGCTTCGAAGGAGGATTGCAGAGTACTGGAGGCACGTTCGAGATCGTTCGCGATCGGAACGGTCTTAGCTAGCAATCAACGGAACGATCTCTCCAGTTTGGATATTCTGCTCCGTGGCAGCGCATGGAAACTGATCAAAGTGTCGACCTGCGGCGAGGCCACGCAGGCGATTCGCCGTCAACGGGCACCGATCGTCCTCTGCGACGTAGCGCTTGAGAGTCAGCCCTGGCAAATGACATTGCGAAAGCTTCGCATGGCTCGGAGCGAATGCGGTGTCGTTTTCTTGTCAAATGAGCCTGACCCTGATCTCTCCCGTGAGATTGCCGAACACAATGGGTTGGACCTATTGGTTCGCCCCTTGGAGCGCGAACTGGTGTGTCATTCGTTATTCCTCGCATATGGCCGGTGGCTTTCCCGGCTCGTATATACACAGGGCTACCTCGGCCGGTATGTCCCGGAGGGTGGTTCCGGTGGGCCGCCCGCGCTGAGTGAACGCTAACACTGTGAGGACAAGATGAGAATTTCTCTGGTAATGCTGCTAATCCTATCGCTGCCGGGCGCAGCTCAGGTTGCGCCAGTTGCGCATCCACAGGCCAAACTGAACTCCCTGGCCGAGTTTAGCGGTGAGATCCGCTTGCTCTCCCGGAGGGTGTCCCCCGCTGTTGTCCAGATCTCAGTCAGCGGTTATGGCCCTTTAGACCAGTCAACCGGTCATTCCGTCAGTCTTTTCGGGAGACAGGAGTCGATCGGCTCTGGCGTGATCGTCGATCCCGACGGGTACATCGTCACGAATGCGCATGTCGTGAGCGGGGCTGTGCGAATAAAAGTAGCGTTCGCCGGCGTAGCTTCGTTAAATAATTCAGCTAACGACCCCGGCGAACTCGAAAGCGCCGAAGCCAAGATCGTCGGTGTGGATACCGAGTCCGACTTGGCGGTCTTGAAAGTGGACCATAAGGGCCTGACGGCCCTCAAATTCATGAACTCGGATCGATTGCGGCAGGGAGATCTCGTGCTCGCGCTTGGCGCACCCATGGGTCTTGCTAACTCCATGTCGCTGGGCATTGTCAGCGCACCCGCTCGTTCGCTGGGCGAGCAGAATCCGATGGTCTATGTGCAAACCGATGCTTCGATCAATCCTGGAAATAGCGGAGGCCCGTTGGTAGCAATGAACGGCCTGCTCGCCGGGCTGAACACTTTCATATTTTCGCAGTCCGGAGGCAATGAAGGCTTGGGCTTCGCGATCCCAGCGAACACCGTCCGTGACGTTTATCTGCAAGTGCGGAAGAACGGCGAAGTGAAGCGCGGTGAACTTGGCATCTTTACTCAAAACATTACGCCGGTCATGGCCAAAGGGCTCTCGCTCGCGCGCGACCACGGTGTCGTTATCGCCGATGTGGAACCGGAAGGTCCAGCGGACCGCGCCGGTTTGCGGAGGGGAGACGTGCTCGTTAGCTTGGATGGTAAAGCAATCGGATCCACCAGCCAACTTGAAAACCGAATCTTCCGTCGGCAGGCCGGCGAGAAGGTTCAACTGGCAATCCTTCGCGGCAAACAGGCGTTTACGTTTCCCCTATCCATCCGTGAGCGGACAGACCTGGGCAGTCTGCTGGCTCGACTCGCCCATCCCGAGAGGAACCTCATCTCACGGCTCGGCGTTCTGTGCGTCCAGATCGACAAGGACCTCGCCACGATGATTCCCGGTCTGCGACGCGAATACGGGCTCATCGTAGCGGCCAAAGCGCCCGAAGGGCAGTCACAATTCATCGATCTTCAACCTGGTGACATCATTGATGCCGTAAACACTCTTCCAGTTGCTTTCATTGATACGCTGCAATCGTCTCTCGACGGCATGCAGCCCGGCGACCCGGTGGTACTTCAGATCGAACGGAATGGGCGCTTTCAATATCTCGCCTTCGAGTTGGATCGCTAGAGCGCGGAAGTTGCATCAAAGCCCTGTGTAGCAACCTTCAGAAAGCCGCAGTTGTCACGCCGGGATTGCAAGCTAGGAGGGCGGCGGATGCAATGTCGGAGAGGGGAGAAGAAGATGCATCCGCCTTTGGGTGATTGACCCAGCGTAAGTCGAAACCGCACAGCAGTACATAGCAGGCCCACGCTAATTTTGATGCCCGCCTGATGGTAGACCCCGGAATCGACAGGTACTGACATCCTTCGACTTGAATTACCGGGCGGCTGGTATGGAAGGGTCTCAGAAAGGTGGATATGGTGGAACTAAAGATCCAGCAACGTACAGCCGGATCGGAAAGGCAACGTGTGAATCATCAACAAGCTTGGGGGGTTGTTCTGGCAGGCGGCGACGGAACCAGATTGAACTCTTTCACCCGGTTGATCACCGGTGACGATAGGCCGAAGCAATTTTGCGCCTTGTACGGAGGCCGGACGATGCTTGCTCATACACGCGCCAGGCTCGCTCCCGCCATATCTCCGGAACGGACGCTCTTTACCGTCGTCAAACATCATGAGAAGTTTTACGCGGAGGAATTGGCCGACGTCAAGCCATCACAGATGGTGGTTCAGCCTTCGAACAAAGGCACCACGGCAGCAATTATTAACAGTCTTTTGCGGATTACCAGCCTGGCCGGCGATCCGATCATAGGCTTCTTTCCCACCGACCATCATTATTCGCGGGAGCAGCGCTTTGTCTCCGCGGTTCGCTTGGCCTTCAAGATTGTGAGCACCCGCCTCGACACTGTAATTCTACTGGGGGCCGATGCGGAACACCCGGAAGTCGAGTACGGATGGATACAGCCCGGCGCTAGTCTCGAATGCTCCCTTACTGATTCACTGGTTGGGGTTCGCCGATTCTGGGAAAAGCCCTCGACGCAGGTTGCGCAGGCCCTGCTAGCGCATGGGTGTTTGTGGAATACCTTTGTGATGATCGGGCGCGCGTCAGCTTTTCTTGACATCCTAGACGCGGCGGTACCGCGCGTGATGCAAGTTCTGAAGTCAGGTAGAGGCGCCTCGGAGGCAGATCGCTTCTTGCCCCATGAAGATGAAGCATATGCTGCGCTGCACCCAGGGGACTTTTCACAGCAGGTTTTGTCGGTTTCGACCGGGCGATTGGCGGTGCTTCGGCTGGGTAATATTGGCTGGAGCGACCTGGGCACCCCGGAACGTGTCAGGTGCGCCATGAGACGAGCTGGCTTCCGATCACATTGGCCGGGGTCTGGTCAAAATGAAAATATTGAGGATCTTGCTAAGACGTCTGTTTCTTAAGCCTGACCCGCGCCCGGCTCCTCCCGAGGAAAACCAGAACTCGCCACCCTTAAGTGCATTCGAGGCCTGGATCCGTGGATATCGTCAGCGCCTGAATCTTAAATGCGAAAAAGACGAACCTTCGAAGTAACGTCAGCGCCGATTCCCGGAGCAATCAAGCAGCTTTCGATATGACTGAGCTACGGCGAGCCATGGTTTGTTCACGCGGCCCACGATCCGCAGCTTCTTGACAGGACAAACACAGAGCTGCCCACGGCAGGGCAGTGAGCCGCTTCGCTGAGATCGGTTCCTCGCATTCCAGACAGATTCCATATTCCCCGGTCGCAATCCGATCCAGCGCGTCCGCCACCTGACGGAGCAGAACAGTTTCGCGATTCAGCCTTTCTACGGTCAGGTCACGTTCATTCGCCAGGACCAATTCGTCCATGGAGTCAGGCGTGCGTTCAATAGCAATGCCTTCAGGATTTCGATGTCCGGCCAGATCGGCGCGTTTAGCCACCAGTTCCCTCCTGAAGTGTTGAATCTCATCGTGGGGCAATGTCATGGGGCAGTAACCTCACCCTCACGCTAATTTAAGGAGGACGTCTGCACCATACCGCTGAATTTGGTTATTTGGATAGCCCCGCAAGGTAGCCTGCCAGCCAAGCTGCCGGTAGGTTCTTGGAAGCGATGGAGGCGCTTCTCTACTGGAATTTTCCGCTTGCGAATACCATAGGGCTGGTATTCCGAAGATGCCCGATCGACGTTAAGCTCGAAGGCGGAGATATTGAGGAGAGCGGTGTTCTTCGTTCGTCATCGCCAGATGGGCATAGCCGTGGAGATCTTCGAATGACGCGCGTTTGGGAGATGGTCCATTCGTTGTTGATTGGTGGAGTCCCCCGTCTCGTGACTGTCGCTTCACGCGTCCCCGTGGTTGCCCTGGTGGTCAATGAGCAGGATCGGCACGTTCTTATCAGCGTTTTTGGCCAGGAACCGTTGGACGTCCGCTTTGCCGAATCGTGTGAGGAAGCGTATTCCGTCACCAACCAATTGACGGCACCCGTTATCCTACTTGACCGCGATTGGCCGGGGACCGAGTGGAGGGCGGCCGTCGAGAGGCTCGCGTCTTCGCCGCACCGCCCTTGCGTCATCTTAGTGTCTGGTGTGTCCGACACATACCTGTCTCAGGAACTTGCCCGACGGCGCGGATACGATGTTCTTCCCAAGCCGCTTCAGGCGGATAAAGTCGAGCGTACCGTTAGACTCGCGTTGTCATACTGGAACTGCGCCGCTAAGCCGGCTGTACGGGCCGAAGGCCTGGGGAAATAAGTCGTGTGGCTTTCTGATTGGTTCAAGAAGCAAGAGAAAGTGCCCTCGACGCCACAGCAGCGTCTGCGAATTCTGGCTCTCTCGATGTCTAGCGACGACAGCGTTTTACTCATGTGCCTAGCGCAGCAACACAAGTGGGATCTCCGCCTTACGCAGTCGCCGCGAGATGCCTTCCACTTAGCCTCGCAAAGCCATTTTGAGACCATCCTGTGTGATCGTAATCAGCCCGGATATCCGTGGCGCGAAGTGATGGATCGCCTCGCGGAGTGTTCGCCGCGAAGCTGTATCGTGCTGGTTTCGCCCATGATTGGCGACGACTTGTGGCGCAGCGTACTGCGGCACGGCGGCTATGATGTGTTGCTGCGGCCGCTACGCGAAAACTCCACTCTTCACGCGATCCAGGCCGTCTTGCGTTTTATTTCCTGGGATACGGATATCTCCGCAGAGTTGACCGCCGCCGTTAGGAAATAATACCTTTTCTGACCGCGTACAAAATCAACTCGGCGAGGCTATGCAGATTTAACTTCTCCTGCAAGTTTCGCCGGTGCGTTTCCACCGTGTAAGGACTGAGATTCAGCGCCGTGGCGATTTCCTTGTTCAGCTTTCGTTCCGCCACGAGCTGTAGAATTTCACGTTCGCGCGAGGTCAGCAGATCGTAGGCGTCCTCTGCTCCCCGGGTCCGGATTTCTCGAACATAGTCCTCCACCAGCATCTTGCTGATCTCTGGGCCGAAAAACGTCTTGCCTTGATGCACGGCCTTGATTGCCTCGATCAAATCACCTTCGGGAGAATCCTTGAGCAGGTAGCCTTTAGCTCCTGCCTTCAAGGCTCGCAAAACGTAGCCTTCGTCGGAGTGCATGCTGAGGATCACGACAGCCGTGTGGGGAAGCGCCGCGGTAATGCGCTGTGCAGCTTCGATCCCGCTCAAATTGGGCATGGCGATGTCGATGACGGCGACATCCGGCTGAGTCGCTTCGGCTTGCTCTACTGCCTGCCGCCCATCCGCCGCTTCGGCGACCACCGTGAATTCGGGTTGGCTTTCCAGCAGAAGCCGCAAGCCCCGGCGCATTACTGTGTGATCGTCAGCTAACAGGATGTGAATGGGTTCCACGGGTTTCGGTACTCCGGTTCTCCTGGGTTAACGGCAACTCTATCGAGAGGATGGTTCCTTCTCCTGGTTTTGAGTGTACTCTCGTCATGCCTCCGAGCCGCGCCACGCGCTCTTGGATGCCCAGCAAGCCCACTCCTTTCATCTGGCGGACATCAAAGCCCTGCCCGTCGTCTTGGATGACCAGCGTCAAGCGGTCGAATTTCTGTTCCACTCGGATGCGGACAGCGGTCGCGTGCGAGTGGCGTTCGCAATTGTGCAAGGCCTCCTGCACGACGCGATATACACAGGTCTTGTATTCGTCTGGAAGATCGTCGGACTCGACTTCTGTCGCGACGCTCACATTCATAGACGTCCGCTTGGCGCACTCCCGGGCTTGCCATTTGAGCGCTGGAATCAGCCCCAAATCGTCCAGCATGGATGGCCGCAGCAGCAAAGCCATGTTTCGAATCACCCGAACTGTGCTTTCCACAAGGCCCTTGACGGTCTCCAAGTGGCTGCGTGTCTGTTCTGCCGATCGGATGCCCAGGCCTGCCGAAAGGTTACGCAATTCAACTAATACTGCCGAGAGTGACTGGCCCACTTCATCATGTAATTCCCGCGAAAGTGCACGGCGCTCGGTTTCCTGCGCCTGCACCAGCCGCGCAGAGAGGTCCTTGAGCTGGCTCCGGGCATCGGCGGTTTCCTCATAGCGCAGGCGAGCCTGGTCCTCCAGCTTCAGAATCCTGCGTGTGCTGAATGCAGCCATTCCCAAACCGAGCACCAGCGCGGCCACCAAAGTCACGAGCACTCGCGTTTGGAAGCGGAGGAGCAGCGAAACCACTTGGTTGTTCCCGGCAGTGAGCTGTTGTTCGTTGATCGCCGCGATTCTATCGGCGACCTCCAGCATGTTCTGCCGCCGTGGGAAAACTTCGTCCCGCAAAAAGGCATACCCTGAACGCCGTCTTTCGATCGGATCCCATCGAAAGATGGGCGCAAGAATCCCCCAATAGTCCATGAGCTCAGTTCGCAGCGCCGAATAATGCTGTGCTTCGGCAGGAGCGGCTTGGTGGCCGTAGACTTCGAGCGCGGACTCCATGTGCTTTCGAATGTCTTCCAGATTGGTCCGGTAGACGTCCGCCCTCGCGGGATCAGGCTCAAGAAGGTAGTCCCGAACGTAAGTACCGGAAAGGTACACATCGGATCGGATGTCGTTTAAGACGTGATTTTGAGAAAGGTACCGCCCTCGGATCTGTTCATCGCTCTGCCGGAACCGCTGAAACACCCGCAGGGCGTCGATTCCGGCCAAAGCCATAATCAACAGGAGACCGCCAAACCCAATTAGCAAAGCCAGACGCGAACTGAAGGATACGTGGTCCGTATCACCCCGACTGGAATACAGCAGACTGACCTTTCGCGCCAGCATCGATTCCATGCTACCCGAGCTTTTGCCTTTCAGAAGCGAACTACCAGGCTTTTTTTCCAAAAATACCAGGCTCCTGGTATGGCTCCCTTGAAACGGGATGAGGTACCTTCGGTGTACTGGATGTCTTGGGCAACCCTCGAATCAAGTCCGTGAGTCGTCTTGTGGCAGTGAATCTCAGTTGAGCGGGAGCGGCCCCAGTAAACAATTCGGGGGTCGATTCCAAGGCCTGCTACTCCTATAAATTATTTATCGTGCTTTCCTCCAGCCAGATTGAAGCTATCCAGCAGTTCGATACGTGTATGATCTCAAATGCAATTGAGCAATTCGGCGTAAGGCTGCGGAATGAAGGATTTACGCGACCAGGATTGCGTTGCGTCACGCAGAGAGGCGCCCGCCTCCTGGGCTATGCATCCACCAGTAGAGTCCGTACGTCAAATCCACCGGTTACGGGCAAAGCTTATCTGGATCGGACGGATTGGTGGGACTCAGTCGGCCGTCTACCACTGCCTAGAATTGCGGTCATCCAGGATGCGGACGCCACCCCAGGGGGCGGGGCCTGCCTGGGCGAAGTCCACTCCGCAATCCTAAAGGCGCTTCGCTGCGATGGCGCAATCACGAACGGCGCAGTTCGCGATGTGCCGGCCGTAAGCAAACTGAAATTCCCCCTATTCGCTCCGTTTGTGACCGCATCCCACTCGTACATGCACATGGTGGATTATGGCGAGCCGGTTGAGATTTTCGGTTTAAAGGTACAAACCGGTGATTTGCTATACGCCGATTGCCATGGTGTTATTTCCATACCGTTGGAAATTGCCGCGGAGCTTCCCGAAGCTGCGGCCAGAATACAGGCCAAAGAGCAAAAGATCGTTGAACTCTGCCTGTCGCCGGACTTCTCGACCGAAACACTTGTGAAACTAATCCGGAGTGAACGGCCGTGACCAAACCCAGCCGAAAAGCTGCTTTCCCGATTCTTTCCGTTGCGACATTGGCAATCCCTGCTGTAGTCAATAGTGCCTATTCAAGAGGCGCACAGGCGAAGGCGCGAAGCTCGAAAGCGCCGGATCCCCCTACTGCCGCTGTCGCAAGAGCCACCGCAAAAGATCTATCGCGAAGGACGATTCTCCCCGCGGAGTTTAGGCCGTTTCAGCAAGTCGATCAACGAATCGAAATCGGCGGGTCTGCATGTTAAGACCTCGCGCCCAGCTCCTAACGTTTGCCGGAATTCTAGCAATTGCGCTGACCTCGTCCTGTACCCGGCGAGACGTATCGGCCAAGACCAACGACTCACCAAGCTCGGACGCGGAAGAGGTGGGAACGGCCATGGTAGCGCTGCGGCCCGTGGCCCAGCGGCTAACCCTCAGTTCGGAGCTCGTGCCATTCCAGGAAATCGAGGTCTATGCGAAGGAGGCCGGCTACGTTAAGGAGCTTAGTGTAGATTACGGCTCTCACGTGCGCAAAGGCCAGATCATGGCCGTGCTCGAGGTGCCTGAGCTGCAAGCGCAACTGGATGAGGACCAGGCGGCCATTCGCGCACAGCAGGATCAGGTCGCGCGCACCGAAAGTGAAGTGGGCCGCGCAAAAGCCCAGCACACCATGGTGCATCTGCAATCTCAGCGTCTGGCCGGCGTTGCTAAAGGGCAGCCGGGAATGGTCGCCCAACAGGAAGTGGATGATGCCGAAAGCAAGGACCTAGCGGCTGAATCTCAAATGGATGCGGCCAAGGGCACGTATCAGGCGGCGCAGAGTCAATTGGTGGTGGCCCAGGCCAAGCTCAGCCACGACCAGGCGCTTTACGACTATTCGAAAATCACCGCGCCGTTCGATGGCGTGGTCACGCAGAGGTATGCCAATCTCGGCGCCCTGATGCAGGCCGGAACCACCTCTACTCAAGCCACCCCCTTGGTCCGGCTCTCCGACGAGAGTCTGTATAGGCTCGTGATCCCGGTTCCGGAGTCGGACGTGAAATATATCCATGTCGGCGATCCGGTTGCGGTTCGGGTCCCCGCGTTAAACGAACTGACGGTTCGTGGCAAGGTGGCGCGTTTCTCGGTCGACGTCAGCGGTGCAACGCGCACCATGCACACCGAAGTAGATATTCCAAACGTCGATGGGAAATTGGTCCCGGGGACATATGCAGAAGCCGACATCACCCTCGGCAATAATCCCGCTGCGCTGGTTGTACCCTTACAAGCCATCGATCGTCAAGGCGACCAGACGTCCGTTATGGTTGTGGATCCCGACAACCATGTCCAGATAAAGCAGGTCGCGCTCGGCATCCAGATGCCGGATTATGTGGCCGTCACCAGCGGCCTAGCGGCAGGCCAGCAGGTCGTCGTCAGCGATCGCAGCGGATTGAAGGTAGGACAGACCGTCAAACCGAAGCCGCTGCAGTCCGTTTCGTATGAAGGAAGCACCCAAAAGTAAAACCTATGGCGGCTTTTTCGATTCGCAATCCCTACTTCATCATCGTCATCTGTCTGGTGGTCATCGTGCTCGGCGGCGTTGCCGTTTTGGGCATGCCGGTGGATCTTTTCCCCGCCATCAACCTGCCCCAGGTGGTGGTAGCCACCTTTTATTCAGGAATGCCGCCGCAGGACATTGAGGCGAACATCACGGCGCCTCTGGAGCGCTTTTTTACACTGGCTAGCGGAATCGATCATATGGAGTCGCACTCCATCTTAGGCGTCAGCATGATTCGTGTCTTTTTTCAGTCCAACACCAGCGCCGATGCCGACGTGACGCAGCTTTCGAATCTTGCTTTGGCCGATTTAAAGCGCCTACCGCCGGGAACTCTGCCGCCCGTTGTTTTGAAATCCGATGCGTCGAGTCTGCCGGTGTCGCTGGTCGCGGTGAAAGGCGCCGGTCTTACCGAGACCCAGCTCCACGATTTTGCCCAGTTCGCTATCCGCAACCAGATTGTGACCGTGCCCGGCGTATCTATCCCCGCGACTTTCGGCGGAAAGTACCGGCAGATCATGGTTCATGTCGATCCGTTCAAGCTTCTTTCGCGCGATCTCAGCGTAATGGACGTCGTAGACGCCGTGAACAATCAGAATCTGATTCTGCCGGCCGGCGACGTCAAGATGGGGCCCTTCGATTATTACATCTACTCCAACAGCCTGGTGAACAACATGGCGGAGTTGAACGATGTGCCGCTTAAAACGGTCGGAGGGTCCTGGGTCCGCGTCAGCGATGTAGGAAACGCTGAAGACTCGAACGCCACGCAATACAATATCGTGCGGGTCGACGGCCAGAAGTCTTCTTACATCCCCATTCTCAAACAGGGCGGCGATACCAACACGATTCAGGTGGTCAACGGTGTCCGGGCGGTTATCGGGCATTTGTTCGATATTCCGAAACAGATGAGCGCCGATCTTCTCTTCGACCAATCGGTCTTCGTGAAGGAAGCGATCAATACGGTGTTGCACGAGACCTTGATTGGGCTGGGCCTGACCAGTCTCCTGATCCTTCTGTTTCTGGGAAACTTCCGGGCGACCACTGCCGTGCTGCTCTCCATCCCCATCTCGGCGCTCGCAACGTTCATCTTTCTGAACCTGGGCAACGCCACCATCAACACGATGATCCTTGGCGGACTCGCGCTGGCGTTTTCTCGTGTGATCGACAATTCAGTGATCTCGATTGAAAACATTTTCCGCCACCTGGAAATGGGCGCAGCGCCAGCGGTCGCAGCGGAGGTGGGCGCCTCGGAAGTTACGCTGGCAGTGCTGGCCGCGACGCTGGTCGCAGTGGTCGACTTCTTCCCGGTCACGCTGCTCTTTGGCGTCAGCAAATTTCTGTTCTCGGCTTTGGCGCTGTCATTCTGCGTTGCGCTGGTACTTTCGTTCATCGTCGCGATCACAGTCATACCGTTGTTCTGCTCCCGCTTTCTGAAGGCGGTTCCGCATGGTCACGGAGAGCCCGGCGAGGCCGGGCATCACGGGGCGAAACCTTCTTGGGGCGGACGCTTCAATGCCGCCTTTAATCGCGGATTTAATAGCGTACTCAATTTGTACGAAAAACTGGTGCGGCGCGCGACGCGATTTCCGATCCTGACTGTGTGTCTTCTGATGGGCGCGTTTATCGTGAGCCTCGGGCTTTTTCCGTTCCTCGGGCTGTCGTTTTTCCCGCGCTCCGATGCCGGGCAATTCACCATCAACCTGAAAGCGCCAACCGGCTCCCGAATCGAACTGACGAACGAATACGTGTCGCGGGTGGAGAATCTCATCAAGCGCACGGTTTCCCCGCATGACTTCCGTATCACCGTTTCCAATATCGGCGTCGTAAACGATCTTTCGTCTCTCTACACGACCAACGCCGGCGAATACGAAGCCACCATTCAGACGCAGTTGAATGACGATCATACGACCAGCAGTTTCGAGTACATGGATCGCATCCAGACTGCGATTCACCAGCAGTTCCCGGAGCTCCGAACCTTCGTTCAAAGCGGATCGATGGTGGACGCCGTGCTGAACACCGGTATGCCCGCCCCCATCGACGTTCAGGTGACTAGCTCCGATCTGCCGGGCGATTTTAAGCTGGCCCAGCAACTGGCGGCGCGCATCTCGAAGATCAACAATGTGTCCCAGGTCTACATTCCGCAGGACATGGATTATCCGGGCCTGCGTATGGAAGTCGACCGCGTGCATGCCGCCGAACTCGGCCTGACCCAGAAAGAAATTGTGGACAACGTGATCACGGCGTTGAATTCGAACGCGATGATCGCTCCCAACTACTGGTCCGACAAGCAGACCGGAAACAATTATTTCCTGACCGTCCAATATTATGAAAACGGCGGGGCGGCGATTCACACGCCGCTGGATCTTAAGAACATTCCGCTGCGCGCGCCGAACCTCAAAGATCCCACTACTCTCGATACGGTCGTAAAGCTGGTGAACCTGCAAAGCCCGACCGAGGTAGACCACTATCAGATTCAGCGCACTGCCGATGTTTATGTCACCACCAAGTCCGAAGACTTGGGCCGAGTCACCACGGCGATCGAGAACCTGGTAGCGACCATTCCGCATGCGGCGAGCATGCGCGTGAACCTGCGCGGCATGGTTCTTGGGATGCAGCAGTCGTTCCGGAGCTTCGCCATTGGGCTTAGTCTTTCGTTCGTTCTGCTTTACCTCATTCTGGTGGCTCAATTCCGGTCCTTCATCGATCCCGTGCTCATCATGCTGGCAATCCCCATGGGCCTGATCGGCGTTCTGGTGATCCTGGTCCTCACCGGAACAACCTTGAACGTAATGTCTTTGATGGGCGTGCTGATGTTGGTTGGCATTGCGGCTTCCAACAGCATCCTGATCGTGGATTTCGCGCACCGGCTTCGTGAGCAAGGCCTGTCTGTAAACGATGCAGTGATCACATCCTGCCGGGTCCGCTTGCGGCCGATTCTGATGACGTCGTTCGCAACCATCCTCGGGATGATCCCAATGGCGCTCAAACTGGGTACCGGCGCCGAGCAGTATGCGCCGATGGCCCAGGCCATCATTGGCGGGCTGAGCGCTTCTGTCCTTTTGACAATCTTTATCGTTCCAGCCGCTTACGTTATGATCTATCAGCGCAGGGAGACCGTAGCACTAAATGCGTAGAAACGCCGTTATTATCATCCTGACTTTGTGGGCCGGGAGCATCGCATGCGGGGCCCAGGTGCCCGCCGCGCCCACGTCTCAGCAGCCCGCTTCCCCCGCCGTGCCCCAAACTTCACCGGCCACCCTTCCCTCCGCACCCGCGGCGCCGGGCCAGGCCGTTCTTACTCTGCCCCAAGCCACCGCGATGGCGATACAGAACCATCCGCGGATTACGGCGGCCCGGCAAACGGCTGCGGCTGCCGGCCAGCGGATCACGGAAACAAGAGCTCCATACTACCCGGTGGTCAACGGCGAGATCACCGGGGCACAGGGTCTTGATCTGAGCCGGATTGGTGCCGGTGCCCTTTCTGCGTCGCAGCTCTTCAACCGCTTCGGACAGGGACTTCAACTTACGCAGCTGGTAACCGACTTCGGAAGAACCAAAAATCTAGTCGCGCGATCGCAATACCAAGCGCTGGCTGCCGACCAGACCACGCAGGCAACGGTTTATGACACCGTGCTCGGAGTCAATCGCGGATATTTTGGCGTTCTACAGGCGCGGGCATACGTCACGGTTGCAAATGAGACTATTCGGGCGCGCCAAACCCTGACGGATCAAGTTACCGCTCTTGCGAATGCCAACCTCAAGTCTGCTTTAGACGTAAGCTTCGCCAATGTTAATCTTTCAGAGGCCAAGCTGCTTCTGATTCGCTCGCAGGATGCGGTGGAGCAGGCCTATGCCGATCTGGCTCGCTCGCTGGGACAAGACCAAGTTGTTCGCTACCAGCTCGCCAGCGTTGCTCCCGCGGAGGCTCTGCCCACAAGTCCGGAGCCGTTGATCGCGGATGCGATTCACAACCGGCCGGAGCTGCAGGACGTGAAATTGCAACTGCAGGGAGCACAGTCGTTTGAGAAGGCAGAGGCCGATCTCTCCCATCCGAGCGTAAGTCTCATAGCTGTCGGCGGAGGGCTGCCTTATCTGAGCCAGGATCCGCGGGTCGCTCCGTATGGGTATGAAGGGGCGGCTGTGAACGTGGAGATCCCGATCTTTAACGGCCATCTGTATTCCGCTCGGAGGGGGGCCGCTCACTACGAAGCCCTGGCGACCGGCGAACGCCTTCGTGACCTCCAGCAACAGATTGAGCGTGACGTACGTTCTGCCTGGATCTCCGCGTCAACGGCATATCAGCGAATACCAGTGACCGAACAGTTGATGAAGCAAGCGGAGCTAGCACTGGAACTGGCGCAGGGCCGATACAATCTTGGCCTCGCATCCATCGTTGAGATCACACAGGCGCAACTCAATCTGACGCAAGCTGAAATCGAGAATGTGTCGGCTAATTACGACTATCAGATCGCTTACGCCCAGTTGCAATACACCGTCGGTTCATTGCGATAAGGCCCGGTTATCTGTTGTTCGGGAACTGAGGTTCTCCTGGGGCTGTCAAAGGAAGAGTGGGCGTCACGTTCCGGCGTTCTCGCTCGAGGGGTTGCGCTGGACCGGGACCACCACTAACACTGGAGCTGGGCAATACCGGTGGGCCATACAGCCAGGAGTCGCCGCTATGCACCGGAATGGAATCCGGCGCGTATCCCGGGGAGAAGTACGGCCACCCGAAAGGTCCCGTCACAAATCCCGAAGCAGAGAGAAAGGTGTAAGAAGCCGACCACGGGTCCCAATGCCACTGAGGCCCATGCGATCGGGCGGCGCCGTTATTTTCTTGCGCGCATAGTCGACTTTCGCTGGCGAGTTGTTCAGACCGGTTCCTGCTCCACGAGAAGAGAGTGCTGCCAGGGTCAGGACTTATCCGAAATACACGAAAGCGGCGCGTCCATACGCCGACGCCTGCAGTGGCGAGAAGTCGCTTGTCATCCTTGTTCAATCGGGCTTCGCCCGCGTAAACGGCGATTACCGACCGCTTTTCGTTAAACTCGTACAATCCGGGAGTTCGCACGATCGTGGTCACGCCATTCTGCTCCATGATAAGAACCGCACCTGCGTCGAGAACCTCGACCAGTGCCTCACCATTTGAAAGCTTGGCTGTGATTTCACGGGTCCCAGCGGTCTCGAGCGTTAATTCGCTCGCCTTGCCAAGCCGCAGAAGACTTCCCGGGCTGAGCAAAATTTCCGCCATGCCCTGTCCCGTTCTGATTCTGCGCCCACCTTCAATGGTTACCGGGGCGGCGTTGATTGGGTTTACCGGGACTCCATTTATGGAAACCTCGCCCGTGATTGCATTCAATGTCCCGGGCCGCGCTGAGCCGGCACTTGGCTGGGCCGCCGCCACGGCGATCGAGTAAACCAGTATCGCTGGGATGAATCCCAAAAGATTCCATTTAAGCATAGAGTTAAAGCCCCGCATTTACACCTTCAGTCTAAGCCCTGAGGTCAAATTTTCAAAAATACCGTTATGGCGGGGGTTCTGATTGCAAAATAGGCCACTTCCGTGGGCGAGAATACAGTGGCCCGTTCTTGAGGTGGGTTGACCAGGATAGCGTCCGGATGGTCCGGCATCCGTCCATTAAATAAAATGATGGAAAGACGCACTGCTATTAAGCGACGATCATCGTTCGCCAAGACAAATTGAATCTGTGAGTTGGAGACTCCGAGGAAACGTCAAGGGCCTGTTATGTCACAACGGTAGTGATCCTAGGCGTCACCTTCATTAAGGTCGCGTGACCCAATTGTCCGAGAAGCCGACTAACGGGAAAAGTTGATTTACTAGTCTGGTGGCCGCCCGTGGATTGCTCCCTAACATCAGGTCTTTCGCGGGCGCCGCGGTGCATTACCTGGACGTGTAGATCGAGGGGACTCTGAGGGGGGATGTTGCAATCGTCCTCATAGTCATCAGACGGAACGCTTCGCGGATCACCGGCAGCGCCAGCCAGGGCGGCCAGATCCGGCCACCCAGCTAACCACCCAAAGTTCGTACCCATGGAATTCAGTTCCACCAATCTTGTGAGCGGCCTGAGACATAGGTAACAGTGTGTGATGGTGGTCGGGGCGGCAGGATTTGAACCTGCGACTTCCTAGTCCCGAATCAGGTGGCATTTCCTAACACTATGATTACGCAGCGAATATTTTTGCAAGAAAATTAGGACGGTGCTGTGACCGATCCAGGCCGCTCGCACCCCTTCGCCCTGCCAAGCAGAGACACGTGGAAGCAGCGGTGAAGCCTTTATTGGACGTTTTCGGTCCTCTGAAATTCGGCGCCAGAAAATCGGCGCGGCCTGAAAAACGAAGCCCGTCAGGGAACCTGCCTTCCGAGCAGGCGTTAAGTTTGTGGACATGAATCTACCCGATCAGACGCAATGGAGTCCAAGTGGGTTCACCAACTCGCCAATATCTTAGTGAATCCGTCCTGGGGCTGAGCCGCTTTTAAATGAGATGTGTAAGGATATAGCTGTCATGGCAACAATAGGACTCATCGGCGCAGGCCACATCGGAAGTCAGATCGCCCGTCTTGCCATAGCAAGTGGCTATAACGTCGTGATCAGCAATTCCCGCGGACCGGAGACCCTGTCGGGGCTTATTGCTGAGCTTGGACCTAACGCCCGGGCAGCCACCGCGGCCGAAGCCGCGCAGTCTGGCGAAATTGTGGTCATTACGATACCCCTGAAAGAGTACCGGACTGTTCCCGTCGAGCCGCTTGCCGGCAAGATCGTGATCGATACGAATAATTACTATCCTCAACGTGACGGCCATATACCCGAGCTTGATAATGAATCGACGACAACCTCCGAACTCCTGCAGGCACACCTGCCGACTTCGAAGGTGGTGAAGGCCTTCAACCATATTTATGCCGTCGAACTCACGACGCACGGACAACCGGCGGGGACGAAGAATCGTCGCGCGCTGGTCATTGCCGGTGATGATCAAGGTGCAAAGGCCAGTGTCGCTCGACTACTCGATCAGTTCGGCTTCGACACCGTGGACGCTGGCCCGCTAAAAGAAGGATGGCGCATCCAGCGCGATACTCCCGGCTACGGCCCGCGCCGCACGGCCGAGGAACTTCGAGGAGACCTCGCTGCGGCCAAGCGGTACGCAGACCGGTAACGTTCGCGCTAGGCAAAGAAACGGCAGGGCGCAATGGGCAGATTAATTCGCTTCATCGGTCGCGTGGAACGCACCGTTATGAACTATTATCGGAAGTGTGTTCCCGCGGTTTGGTGTCGGGCGCTGGGCCCGAGCTACAGGTCCAAAACGTGGCTCAAGAAAGCGGGGCATGCAAGGGCAAAAGCCCATCGCGATCGCTGGAGCAGCGGACGACCAGCGGAGGCGGACGCATTCTGCGCGAATGAAGACAGTCGATTGCGGGGTAGGAACGATCGATTGTGCCCCGGCCGACATAGGTCTGAGCACGAGTCGGGTAGTGTATTTCCGCCAGTGGCTTTGGCCTGACATACATGAGGCGCTTGGCTCCAGGCGTCTACTTGGTCGTCATGACTACCGGCGGGAAACGCCCCACATTCACCGATGAACTGTTCGACCCAGGGCGCCAGCGCAACGGCACTCACAGGGCGAAGCCTGCGGCAAGAATAGCCCCACATCGCGTGGGCCCGCACCTCCGGCCCTTTCAGCAGTTTTGTCTCGTGTTGGACGAGCCCGATCTCCGCTGGTCCTCCGCTGCTCCTGCGGTCGCGAGGGGTGAACTCCCTGCGTACTCCTTCCACGTCACACCATCTACTCCAGGAGCAGCCTCCCGCTTCAATGCGTAGAAACTGTCCCGCAGCAATCCGATCGTGACATGGTGAAGCAGAGCAGTGAACTTCTCTCCCTTCCTTGCTCTTGCTGCTCGTCGCACGCCCGCCAAACCTTGTGACACACGTTCCCCGCCCTGTGTCGGTTGTGTGCTGGATTGGAGAGCGTTCTCCTTGGTCGGCGATCTTCCCTCCACACCTTCCGCCGCCAGTTGCCCAGTTTTGTTCGGGTGCTTCACAGGTACTACATCGCCGTCCGACTCCTCGAAGACGTGCGCGTGAGTCTTTCGGCTTGTCGCCTTCACCCACCAGCCTGCTTCCGCAGGCGTCTCCGAGGCCTCCCGGTTCTCGTGCATGAAGTTTCCAGCCGTGCTGGGGTCTACGACTACGCAGGGTTGATGATGGACTCGCGTTCCCGCCCACCCTCATGTTGCCTTCCGCTATAAGGACTACGTCGGCACCCTGATTACGGATTTTCGAAGCTCAATACCCAGCCCGCCTGTGCCCCTGTTTACGCTTCGACCGTCACCTCGCGATGACGCCCGCAAAACTCGGGGTCAGGATGGTTCGCTACTCCTTTCCTGTGCCGCTCTTTCATCGGCGACTTCATGCCGGTTTATCCCGGCGCACGCTTATCCTCCGCTCCGGTCGCTTGTAGTGTATCCGCAGCAATAGTTTTGAGCAATCGTGGAACGAAAAAACAGCTTGATTATCGCAGCGCTTTCAGACATGGTGGACATCAGGCAGTGAACGCGGCCAGTCAGGATGATTGTGGCCTCCGCCTCTGTTTTGTCGGGTCCGCGAAAAAGGGACAGGCTGCTAGGAGCCTGTCCGAGAAACAGTTGTAGAGTTTAGATTCTGTGTGCAGAATGAACAAAGGTAGTACATAATGTTTCATGGCGAAAGGCTACCGCTCCTACCTGCCGGACCAAGATCTGCTGCTTCCGCCGAGCCTGCGCGAATGGCTCGCTGAAGACCATCTGGTGTATTTCGTCAGTGATGTCGTCAACCAACTGGACCTGTCGGCCATCCACGCGGTGTACGAGAAGGAGAAGCGAGGGCAACCGCCGTACGATCCACTCCTGATGACAAAGTTGTTGGTATACGGCTACTGCACGGGGGTGTTCAGTTCGCGTCGGCTACAGAAGCGGTTGCAGGAAGACATTCCCTTCAAGGTGTTGGCGGCGGGCAATGAGCCGGACTTTCGGACCATCTCGGACTTTCGCAAGATCCACATCGAAACGCTGCAGAATCTGTTCGAGCAGGTCTTGGCGATGGCGCTGGAGTGTGGGTCGATCAAACTGGGCCGGGTATCGCTGGACGGAACGAAGTTGAAGGCCAACGCCAGCAAGCACAAGGCGATGAGCTACGGCCGGATGCAAGAGAAGCAACAGCAACTCAAGGAAGAAGTGAAACAGTTGCTGGAGCAGGCCGAGGCCGCCGATGAGGCAGAAGATCGCCAGTACGGCAGCCAGCGGGGCGACGAGTTGCCGGAAGAACTGCGGCGGCGCGAGACTCGGCTGGCCAAGATCAAGCAGGCCAAGAAAGTCATCGAGCAACGGGCGCGGGACAAGGCAGCCGAGGAAGGCAAGAGCGCCGAAGAGGCCAAGCGGGCCAAACCTGAGGATACGGATCAATACAACTTCACCGACCCGGAGTCGCGCATCATGAAAGGCGCCGACGGGTTTGTGCAGGGTTACAATGCGCAAGCAGCGGTGGAGCCGACGTTGCTGTTGATCGTCGGGCAATCGGTGACAGAAGCAGCCAATGACAAAAAGCAACTGCTGCCGATGGTGGAACTCATAGAGCAACAATCGGGGCAGCGTCCGGAAGCGATCTTGGCCGACAACGGCTATTGTTCGGAAGAGAATCTGGAGCACCTGGAATCGGCCGATCCACCGGAGCGTAAGATCGACGGCTTCATCGCCACAGGCAAGCAAAAGCATGGCGAGCATCGCCTACCGGCGAAGCGCGGTCCGTTGCCGAAAGGCGCGACCAGGGTGGACCGGATGAAACGGAAGCTGCAGACCAAGGTGGGCAAAGCCGTCTACGCGGCGCGCAAGTGCGTTGTGGAACCGGTGTTCGGGCAGATCAAGCAGGCGCGTGGGTTCCGTCAATTCTTGCTACGCGGAAAAGAGAAAGTGAAAGGGGAGTGGGCGCTGCTGTGCCTGACGCATAACATTTTACGGCTCCACGCGGCGATGCAGTACCGATGAGGGGCATCGAGGAATAATTTTCGCTCACAATTGCACTTCCAAACGGTCCTGGAGCCAAATCGACCGCCACGACGTCGACTATGGCTGCCCGACGAAGATTTCGTGCTACGCAACCACTCGAATTTCAAGCCCTTCGAGCGTTACTCGGACAGGCTCCTAGGGCTGAGCGGGGTAGCCAAGGCCAATCTGCACGTGGTCGAGAATCTTCCGCGTGATCGTCGGCTTGTCCAGTTCCGAGTTATGCCGTTTGCCGTAAACGAAATCCCCCACGAACCAGCCCATAGCTCCGCCCGCCATTACGTCCCCGGGAAAATGCATGTTGGCCGCCAGACGGGCGCCCACCACCCCGCCCGCGTAAGAGTAGACCAGGATCTTCACCCATAGCTTGTGCGGATATTCATGGGCGAAGATCGAGGCCATGGCGAAGGTCTCAATAGCATGGCCGGAAGGAAAACTGGAATTGTAACGGGCGCCGCTTGAGGCTTCAAATCTCCCGCTGCCGTTGCCATCGGTTGGCCGCTGCCGGTCCGTAATGGATTTAATTGCAAGTTGCAGGATCGTGACGTCAGCCAGCGTCTCGAACGAGAGCAGGCCGGCCTCGCGAAAGTGATCGCTGCCGTACGCCGTGCCGAGAAAATAAAATCCGGACGCGATGGGAATGAGCGTATACGCCTCGCCCAGGTACGAAACGTCATTTCCCAAAGTGTTAAGAGTTGGGTTGTTGGGCGCATTCCTGGAAACGTACTTGTCGCTGGCGATCAGCGCGCCGGTCGCCCCGCCGAAGATGAGCCACCATTTCATGTCCTTCTTGGACTTGTGGAAGGGGCTGGTCCAGATGGCTTTCTGATCCTGCCAGATGTAGTTCGGCATGCGGACGAAGGGATGGAAATAGCCCGTGCCTTCATAAAGGTCTTTCGGCTTAATGGCCTCGCCGCCCGGCGTCGGCTTGAGGGCGGAGCGATTGGCTTCCTGCCCAGGTGCTGTCTGGGCCAGGTCCGCCGAAGGCGCCGGCTCTATTGAATTGGTTTGCTGGGCCGGTTCATTCGTTTCCGCCGATGGCGGCGGAGAATCAATACCTTGTTTCGCCACGCTCGGTTCCGACGGGCTTGGTTCCGTGAGGTCCTGTCCTGCGAGGCTTAGTGCCGCGAGCGGGAGGGAGATTGCGATGACAAAGAATTTCAACATGGCACCTCCTACAAGAGGGACTCCCAAAGTCAATATTGTGTTTCGCGGGGAGAGAAGTCCTGATGCCGAAAACTCGGGAAATGATCCGCGCAATCGTGGGAAAGTAGCGATCGTCGGGAGGCCGCTTACGGCGTGGTCCAGAATCCACTTGGACCTGTAACGCGCTCTGCAGAAATGCAAGAGATTGAACTACCCGCAAGTTACCGATAATACGTGACATCGGGCGTATCTCACTCGCAACTTCGACGGTTTGCCGAACCACTGCCAAGGAGGGGAGTGTGACACATCAAGGCTAAGGCTTTAGTGCGTTTACTTCCTGCTCGGCGACACGACGATGAGGCCTGCTAATTGACCGAGCTGCGAGTGCGCGAGATACACCGTGCCATCCTTCGTTACGACTCCATTGCGAGCGCCCTCGTGGGTCGGCACCACCGCAACCAGGCTGAGCTTGCCGGTCGCATCGACGCGGGCTACCGTGAGCCGCTTGTCTTTGGCGGCCCCAACGTACAACGTGTGGGTGGCTGGCGAGTAGCTGAGATCATCCACACCGTCGCCGGTGTCGATGGATGACAGCTTCTCCCCATTGTGACCTGCATCCAAGACCTCCGCCTGCGTGGAGCAGGCAACGAATAGATAGCCGGTGTCTTGATCCACCGACAGACCATGCGGACCTTCCTTCCCACACGACGGTTGCCACATCGCTACCGTTTTGTGTGTTTTAAGCTCAATCGCAGTCGTGAGGTCCTTGTCCTCGTAATTCATGTAGAAGCGGCCGCGCTTTGCATCGACCGCATAGCCTTCGGGCTGGCCTTCAAATGTCAGTTTTTCTTTCTGACTCAAAGTCTGGCTGTCCAGAATACGGACAGATTTGTCGCTCGGTACGGTAACCCAGACTTCTTTCGTTGGCGCTACATAGACAACGCCATCGGGGGTGGAATCAATGTGGCCACAGGTCTTGCGCGCGAGGGTCCTTTCATCAATGGCGCATATGCTGGAGTCCGCCCGGTCACCGATATACACCACGCCCTCACCAATCGATACGCCGCTGGGCCCCTGAAAGCGTTTGCGACCTTGGGCTTCAATTTCCTTTGTCGCAAAGCCCGAGATCTCACGGACGCTGCCGCTGCTGGTGTCCACCACATCGACGGAGCCAATGTTTATCGCTGGGATCCAAACGTATCCCGTCTTGGGATCATAGGCGATGTAATCCATTGTGATGGTTCCCTTGCCGTGATCGGGCAGGGCCAGGATGCGAACCGTGTAATTTGCGTTTTTCTCGTCGGCAGCCTGCAATCCAACCGCTATTGCGCCGATGGCCACTACGACGACTAGCAGGAGAAAATTTCGCTGTTCCATAGCGATAATCCTAGCACCGGCCTTGGGTGCTAACAACACTTCGATTCCGAAGAGAGAAAAGAAACGGCTTAGATCGGAAGTTTATCGCCTAGCGTGACCCTCTGGACCTCGCAGGTCGAGCGGTCTTCCCACACGATTTCGTACTTTTCTGGCCCCAGATATTTCAACAGCGCATCTTCGTCGTCAACGGGCTGGTGAAGACAGGCGCGCGTTTCAACGATCGCCGTCGCGGACTGATACAGATTCGTTCCAATCCGCTCGATGCTGGGCAGTTTGTAGTAATCGTCTGTCTTCGTCGGCGCCGCGCCAGCGAAGAGAGCGCTTAAGGCCAGGATCGACACGAGTCTCATGGTTCCGCTATCGGCGGTTGCAGGCATTGCCATTAATCCGACTCCATATGCTGCACACCTACGTTTTGGTGGGCATCGCTCAAACTCTCGGTTCATCGCAGGGATTCAGTCAAAGCGCTTCCTCTTCGCGCCTGGCTTGCGCCGCGGGTGTCGCGGATCAGAATTGCACTGTAGAAACTGCTAACTGCGGATACGCTAAGGCTAACATGAATCGTACACGAGAGCCACGCATGGGTAGTGCGTTAAATCTGGCCCGAAAAGATGCCGATAAAGAGATAGATGTCGATCCCACTTGTCTCGTCTATAGAATGCGAAACCGAACGCATCATCCGGCACTCGGAGATGATGGCCGTCGTCCGGGCCATGCACTCGGGCACGGCACCGCGCCTCGGAGACAGCCTCGACTACTTCATCGAGGTTCCGGCAACCCTCGAGCGCCGAGCCTTTGCCAGACCACAGAACAAGGCGCCGAAACCGTATCGATTCGAGGTCGAGCAGTGGCATCTGGACGCGGCTCGGGACGCGCGTTCAATTCGACAATAGCTTTGGCTTGACGGTGAGATTGCTCTGCAATACTTTTCTGCTCGGAGCCGCAGCACGGAACAGACCCTGCCAGTTCCGGCTCAGACTTGCCGCGGCGGAATTCAATGAAAAAGGGCAGCCACCCAAACAGAGTCACGTGACCGAATCACGCTGCCTGCTCAAGCGCCTGCCCTGAAGCTGATTGATCGTTACGATATCAGCCGTGAAAGGCCAACCCTACTGACTGCCGCCGCCACTAGATGCCGCGGTCTTGCTCTGGCTTTCCGGAACCCACAGCCGGATTTCCACGCGACGGTTCATCTTGCGGCCTTCGCGGGTTTTGTCGTCCGCAACAGCCCGGGCGTAACCCTCACCCAACATCGAAATGCTGCGCGCCGGGATCTGATGCTCATTGGCCAAGTAGCGCGCCACGGCTTGCACGCGGGCTTCGCTCAAGGTCTCGTTGTAGGTGGGCGAACCGATCTTGTCGGTGAAGCCCTGCAGTTCGATCACGTTAGAGCAGCGCGTAGGCTCTACGGAAGCCAAGAACACGGATCAGGATAAACAGCTCACAGACCATACCACCCAAATCGCGGACTTGGATAAGGACGCCTCCCAGACCAAGGAGCATTTGCGCTACACCGATGCCAAGGCCACCCAGGCCGGTGATGCCGCCAAGATGGCGGATCAGAAAGCTGGCGCTGCCCAGCAGTCCGCTGAAGGCGCGAAGCAGGCTGCCGATGGCGCGCACACTTTTGCCGAGCAGGGCTTGAATAAACTGGATCAGTCGATGCAGGCGATGAACAAGTTTCAGGTCGCCAAGGAAGACTCGGTTCTGTTCGACTTCAACCAGGACAAGCTCACCGCCGACGCCAAAACGAAGTTGGATGAGATCGCGCAGCAGGCCATGGGCATGGAGCGCTTATGAGAACTACATTTCTGACGGTGGGCGCGCTCGCGTTGAGCCTTTTCGGGACGGGATGCGTCGCAACCCACAAATATGTCGCAAAGACCATCGCACCTGTTACGGCGATATATCCGCGATGGCAGCTTGTTCCGGGAGACGCCGGGCTGGGCGGTAAGGGCTCTTACAGCAGTTCCCTACCGGCAGCGTTAAAGCGTCTGACTCTCGGAGTTCGAGCGGTTTTCTGCTGGGTGTCCGCAGGCATTTTTGCCTCAGTTGGGGTATTCGGTATGATGTGAGCTTCTGGTTCCGGCGTACCAGCACCAACTGATTTGGCTCTCGCTAAGGGCGGTCTGTCATCGCTATTAGGGGCCTCGAATTTAGTTCGTGCCTCGAAGTCGATTGCGAATATCCAGACTGATTGCCCGTTCCAGCGAACCTCGACCATCTCGGGATGTCCAACTACTGGTCCGACTAGCGCAATCTCACTGCCTTCGGGCAGTTTGACCATACTGCGATGACCCTCGCCAGCCACCGTCCCTTGCGTTTCCTGGTTTAAACGCAAGCTCTTGGTTGACATGTTTTCAACAGTACCGCACCGCCGCGCTTTCCCCATTGGCTTCGCCTGCGGCCCGTGTCAGTTACCCTGGGTAGACGCGATCGCCATTATCGACGCGACCTTCGAGAAGATCGTGCTGATGCTGGACGCAACGCCCGGCATGATGGCACCAGCAGAAACAGCAACGAATCCTGCCATCAAAGCGTACTCGATGAGATCCTGACCAGACGTATTCATTAATGCAGTACTTCAGTACCAACTTCTTCATTGCGTTCTTCCTCCTCTTGTCGCGGTGAATTCACCGCCGCTGACCGAACACTATCAACCCTGATTCTTTGAAGGAATCCATCGACGGTACCATTGGCTAGTACTCTAAATGGGGTTTGTATTGATACTGTCCTTATTGGGGAGAGAGCAGTTTAGGCGGCGGGATTCAAATGGGTGCAAATATTGTTCACTAGAAGTCTCTCCTTAGCGAGATAGAAACAGTGGCTATGGGGTGGCGGATAGTTCTCGTAAACGCGCAAGAAGGGCCTGTTCCTCTCCGATTAAGAAAACAGGCCCAGTGGCCCGCTACGGCCCGCGTCTTGAGCGACGCGGAATCCCTCTAATTTAACACCAAATGTACGCGCCCATGAATGCCGATCTAAGCCTAAACTAGTGCCTGGAGCTTCGAACGGCGTTAAAAAAGCGGCGTAAGTAATCTATACTTCGACTCACGGATGGATCGATAGCCTGTTCCAATTTGTGAACGAACACCCGCTGCTAGTGCTC
>CAWCER010000008.1:0-14186 GCA_963794595.1 Bryobacterales bacterium
TCGCGAGGGTGATTGCGGGCCAAGTGCGCGGGTCAGAGGGATCGTAGGCCGCGGAATTCACGCCAAAGGAATTCGCGCCCCCTACGCCCGGAGCGCCGGGATTGGACCCTTGTGGTTGCGGGAAGCCAGGACCTGTGGGAAACCGCCGATCGCTCGGCCGTTGCATAGCCATAGGGTTTAGGGCGGGAACGGCCGCACCCGTGGCCGGGTCACTCGAATTGTTAGCAGCGCCGGTGGCCGTCGCGGGCGCGGTATTCATGTTGTTGGCGCCGAGCGGGCCTCCGCCGGGCGTTTGTCCCTGGCCGGGCAAACCGCCGCTGGCATTTTGGGCAGGCGGCTTCTGGACCAGCGAGTCGGTCAGGAAGCTGCCGTTGGTATGGATCAAGCGCCATTCGTCCTGGCCGGTCATCGGATCGATGTAACGGCGGCGCAGATAGCGTTTGTTGTTGGTACTCTCCAGATCCTTCAGCTCGGCCGGGTAGCGTTTATTCTCGGCGTAGAACACCTGGATGGCGCGCTTGTACTGATTGCCGCGATCCATCAAAAGCTGCTCCTTATCGCGAGCGCTCTCAAAGGCGGCGCGCGGCAGTTCCTGATACATGGTGAGGGCCACCGCGGCCGCAATCAGGAAGATGACCAGCAGCGCAAAGCCGCGTTCCGGGCGGCCGGTGGGGGAGGTCTTGCGGGTCATAGTCTTGCGAGTCATCCGGGCAACTCCTCGACTAGCGGCAGGGTCTGCTGATTCTTGTTGGTGGTGTCTTCGACCACGGCCGAGTTCGCACCAATGCGGATAATCTTAAAGCGATTGTGGATGAGGTCGTTCTCGCTGGCCACCACGATATCTTCACCGTCCAGGAAGAACGCGCGTTTGGCGACGCCCGGAGCGACGGCGCGAGAGTCGCTGACGTACCCGTAGTACTTGAGCGGAATCGGCGGGATGACCGGCTTCGGCGGAGTGCGCGGAACCCCCGATGTTTCGAGCGATGGCAGCGGCATGAGGGGCTTCACGGGCGCCACCGTGGGCGTCGGCGTCTTGGGCCTGGGTGGCGCGCCGAATTCAAACAGGCTGCGCTCCCCGCCTTCGAGCGGCAGCTTTTGGAGCTCCGCCAGCAGATTGAGTTTCAGCGCCGGATCGATGCGGCTGACATCGACGCCGTCGGGCAGCTTGAGCGTCGGTTTAAAATCCTGGATCGCGGCTTGACCGCGGCGCGTTGAACCCACCTCCGAAGCGGCTTGTGGAGTGAGCCCAGCGGCGCTCTGCACCGAGCGTGCGCGCGCGCCCAGAGATTCCAGCGGCACCTGATTGCGCACGGCTGGTGGGGTGATGGAGGCCGCCTGCTGGGGCACGTCCGGCGTCCGGTTGATGAGAAACACCACGATCAGCACCGCCGCCAAGGCGCCCAGAATCGCCAGCTTCTTCGGTTCCGCTCCGAGCTGTGATGGAATCAAATTCATTGCGCCGATCCGTCATCCCGCACAAAGGTGTCGATCTTCATGCTTATGTTCAGCGTACCGCCGCTCTGTTCCGGGGCGGCGTTCAGCGCTTCGATAATCAGCAGGCGCGGCGAGCGGTCAAGCTCATGCACGAAACGCATCAGATTGGCGTAGGTGCCTTCGTAATTGGCCGAGATGCTCATCATGCTGAGCGAGTCGGAGCCTTCGATGGGCTCCGTCGCGTAGGCGTGTTCCTTGGGCTTAATCTTGGCACGATCGGCGGCGTCGACCAGTTCCGAAAGCAGCGTCGAATAAGCGGTGCGGCGCGCCAGGAAATATTCGCTCAGAAATTTGTCGCCCTCGGTGCGCCCCTGTTCGACGGCGGCCACGTGCTGGCGGGTGCTGGCCAGCAACACACGCCGGGTGGCAGTCTGCGATTCCAGCGCAGCGAGCTGCTGCTGCAGCTCGTCGGCCGAACCGCCGGGCGGATACATAAGGATCCAGGCCGCGCCGATGGTCGCCAGCAACAGCACGCCAAGCGCGATGCGCCACCGAACCGGAACCCCCGCCACGCCGTTAAAGCTTCTGGGCATAGTTCACACTCACGCGATAACGGTACAGCGGCTCATTGTCGGTGGGGGGCGCCGAATTGTGGACTGTCGCCGGGCCGAAGCGCGGCGATGCCTGCAACTGCTTCAGAAAAGTGATGACGGGCTCGGGGCTCTGCGACCCGACCACCATGTCCAAGAGAACCTGATTGCGGGAATCGATCTGCGGCAAGCGCACCTGGATCAGGCGCACATTGGGCGGCATCACAGCTTCCAGATCGGCGAAGATTCTAGTCCAACTGACGGACTTACGCTCGACCAAAGTATTCAGCAGAAGGCTGCGTTCCAGAATGCTGGCGTTGGCCGGTTGGCGAAGCGTGGCATCCAGGCGAGCCTGCTCGGTGGAGATGGCCGTCAGCTCCTGATTGAGACGATTCACACGCGCGCGGGTTTCGCCCGAACGCGCGCGGTCTACCCCGATCAGGTAGAGCAAGCCGCACAGCACCACAGCCAGCAGCGCCACGGCGACGCCGGTGGCGACGAGCACGGGACGGTCCCGGCGGAACGGGTCGCTCGCCAGATTGATAGGGATTCTCACGTCAGTTGCACGCCCCTTCTAGATAACCCAGCAGGCCGGCATTGAAGGCTCCAGGCACACCGAAGCCGCTGCGCAGCACATCTTTTTGCTGGCGCAGGCCGGATAGCGCACCCTCCCGGAATCCACATAGCGTGAGCTTCTCCGCCGGAGCGGCGAGTTCGTCTTCGACGTAGGAAAGAGTCGGATGCAGAACCGCCAGAACCTGTTCTTCAGTCACCTCTTCGAGCGCGACACAGCGGAACAGCTTGAGAATTTCGCCGCGCAGGACCATCACGGTCAGGGTCTTACCGCTTAGCTTGGCGATCACATTGACGGCGTCGGCGCGCGTCGCGGGCGGACACAGATGCAGCGCGGCCAGAGCCGAAGTAGTCACTTCGCCAGCGTGAAAATTCATACCGCGGAATAGTGCCTCATAGCGCGCGATAATTTCCAGCGCGACGATCACCGCTACCACTTCGATGGTCGCGCCTTTTGCGGCAGGCTGAGCGAAGTAGCTGACGGCGGCAGAGTCTATGTCGAAGGGCAGCGTTTTCTTTAAGCGGAAGCGGATGAGCGAAAGCTGCTCTTCAGGAGACGACGGGAAGGAATCGAAATCCAGAACGCTGACGCGAGCGGCGTAGTCCGGAAGAATCAGTGCGGCGCGGCGGCGTTTGCGGGAACTTTCCGGTGGCGCGATGCGCCTGAGCACGGCTGTGACTGCATCGGCCTTATGAATGTTATCTTCGACGGGAGAAACCACCAGGGTCCCGGGCTCGAAGATGTAGAAGCCAGGATCGCCGGGGCGCCCGTTGTCCGGCTGCGTGAAGGCGATGCCGGCCTCCGAGAGTTCGAATACGTAGTTGGGCGGCGGGTCTTTCACCAGGCGCGAGATTTGGTTCAGGATGGACATCGGATTCGTTGTTTCAAACCTCGATGAAGGTGACCTTGTTAATTTCTTTGAGCGTGGTCACGCCCGCGCGCGCCTTTTCGAGCGCCGATTCGCGGAGGAATGTCATGCCCTCCTCGCGCGCCGCGCGGCGAATTTCGGACGCCGGCCGCCGGTTGAGAATCATTTCGCGAATGCGCTCGGAGAGGTCCAGCAGTTCGTGGATGGCGCTGCGGCCGCGGAATCCCGTGCCGCCGCATTCAAAACACCCAGCGCCTTCATAAAACGTCACGTTGCCCCAATCCGCCAAAGCCAAGCCGCTCTCGGTCAGGTATTCATCGGAATACTTGACGGGCGCCTTGCAATGCGGGCAGATTACGCGCACCAGCCGCTGCGCCAGAATACAGTTGAGCGCGGAGACGAAGTTGTACGCCTCAACGCCCATATTGAGGAAGCGGCCGAGCACGTCCAGAACATTATTCGCGTGGACTGTGGTGAACACCAGGTGCCCGGTGAGCGCGGCATTGATGGCGATCTGCGCGGTTTCCTGATCGCGAATTTCGCCCACCATGACCTTGTCGGGATCGTGGCGCAGAATAGAACGCAGGCCGCGCGCGAAAGTGAGTCCCTTCTTTTCGTTTACCGGAATCTGCGTGATGCCCTTGATCTGATATTCGACAGGATCTTCGATGGTGATGATCTTGTCTTCGTCGTTCTTGATCTCGCTCAGCGCGGCGTAAAGCGTGGTGGTTTTGCCGGAGCCGGTGGGCCCGGTGACCAGCACCATGCCGTAGGGCTCCTTGATGTAGCGGCGGAATTTGACCAGATCGTTGTCGGCGAAACCCACCACGTCGAGCGAGAGCTTCGCGAACTTCTCGCTCATGGACTCTTTATCCAGCACGCGCAGCACTGCGTCCTCGCCATAAATAGTCGGCATGATGGAGACGCGGAAATCGATCAGCCGGTTTTTATAGCGTACGCGGAAGCGGCCATCCTGCGGCACGCGGCGCTCGGCGATGTCGAGTTCCGACATGACCTTGATGCGCGAAATGATGGTGGAGTGCCAGTCCTTTGCAATGGGCGGCATGGCGTAGTGCAGCACGCCGTCGATGCGGTATTTGATGGCGACTTCCTGGTCTCGGGTTTCGATGTGGATGTCGCTGGCGCGCCGCTCGAGTGCGTTGAAGATAGTTGTGTCGACCAGCTTGATCACCGGCGCGATCTCGGAATCGCCCGCGGCTAAGCGGTCAATCGAAAGCGTCTCGTCGGGGTTGTCTTCATCGCCGACGACATCGAGAGCGAAGCCTTCGGTTACCTCTTCCAACACGCGCTGCGATTGTTCGGTCTTCTTGAGGAGGTCGGAAATCTGCGACAGCGTGGCCACGCGCACCCGCAGCTTCTTGCCCAGCAGCACCGCCAGTTCGTCGATCAGGTTCAGATTTCGCGGATCGGCGATGGCGATCTCGAGAGTCCCGTTCTCGGCCTGAATCGGCACGAAATTATAGCGGAACATCAGGTCGACTGGAATGGAATGGAACAGGTCGTGGTCGATGCGGGTTTCCTTGAGATCGACAAACTCGTGGTAATAGCGCCCGGCCAGCGCGCGTGCGCTGGCGATTTCCTGCACCGGATCTTGAGGAAGGATTTGGTTGGTGGCCGCCATAGTTAGCTTTACGAGCGAATGGAGTCCGCTAAGGAAAAGATCGGCAGATACAGGGAAATCAGCACGAAGGCCACGAAGATTCCCATGATGATCATGATGATGGGCTCGATCAGGCTGAGCGCCGCGGTGACCCGGGTCGCGACGTCGTCTTCATAAAATTCCGCCACGCTGCCGAGCATGGCGGGTAACGCGCCGGTCGACTCGCCTACCTCAATCATATCCAGCGACAGGCTGGGGAACACGCCGGTGATGCGCAAAGCTCCGGAAAGCGACTGCCCTTCGCGCACGAGCTTGGTGGCCTTTTGCAGCACCTTCTTCAGCACTTGGGTGCCCAGCGAATCGGCCGAGGTGTCGAGCGCCTGCATCAGCGGGATACCGCCGATCAGCAGCGTGCTCAAGATGCGCGAAAATTGCGCCACCTGATACTTCAGCCAGACCTCGCCCAGAATCGGGACTTTCAGCAGCGCGCGGTCAAACGCCTCCTTGCCCTTCGGCGTTTTTCCCCAGGCCCGCAGTGCAATCGCCGCCGCGACCAAGACTCCGAAACCGAACAGCACGTAGCCGCGCGCGGTGGTGCCAATGGCGATCAGGATTAGCGTCGGCGTGGGCAACTGCGCCTGCATGCTCTTGTAGAGTTCGGCGAAATTCGGCACCACATAGGTGATCAGAAACACCACCAGGCAGATCACCAGCACGATGAGCAGCGCCGGGTACATCAGCGACACCAGCAGTTTCTTGCGCACCGACAAAGCCAGTTTTTGATACGTGACGAAGCGCTCGATCACTTCCGCCAGCGCGCCGCTGCGCTCCCCGGCCAGGACGCTGGTGACGTAGATTGGCGGGAACACGCCTTGCTTCGCGAAGGCGTCGGAGAGCAGCGACCCGCTTTTCACTTCGTCGCGCACCTTGCGGATGTGGCTCGAGAGTTTCGGGTCGGTTAGGCGCTCGGCGAGCAGGTCCAGGGCGCGGAGGATGGGCAGGCCGGCGCGGATCAGAGTAACGAACTGCTGATTGAAGATCAGGAATTTTTCGAGGTTAAAGCGCTTGCCGCTGGGGCGCAGGCCGGAGGCGAGGCCGCCGATCTCCGAGCGCGGCTTGATGTTATAGACCAGGAAGCCCTGCTGCGTGTAGCGGTCGCGCAACTCTCGCTCGGAGGCCGCTTCGGCCACCTGCTGGTGAATCTCCCCGCGCGCGTCGGCGTATTTAAGCGTCCACTCGGCCATGCGGTAAGTTATTGAGGGCCAGCTTCTTAGCCGGAGGACACTCCTCCAGCGACAGCCCTATATAATACAGCCCTATATACTATTGACGCACGCGAGGCATGGAGCGTGCAAGATTGTTCGCCACCAAGTTAGCCTCTCGGCGGCTTCGTGGAGGGCTTCAAATTTGGGAACCGGGCGAGTTGCGCTCGGGACCAATCCAGATATCGCGTGGTCTCGTGCGTTTCCCAAAACTTTCGCTCGGCTGTTGCGGAACGGAATTTCGGAATCGCCTTAAGCTTCATTTTGCTGTGGCCCCTTTTGCCGCGGCTTTTGTATAAATCAGGATGTGCTGGCGCGGCAGGGTTTCGATCACCGGCTCCAGTTTGAAACCCTCGGCTTCTACTTCGGTCTTCGCCTCCGCCACGCTCATTTTGTGATCCGGGAGGATGGGGACCTTAGGATCTTCCTTGCGGTATTCGAGTTGCACCAGCCGCCCATCGGGTTTCAATGACCGGCGCATGCCCTGCAGCATTTTTTGCGGCTGCGAGAACTCATGGTACACGTCGACTAGAATGATCAGGTCGATTTGGCCGGGCGGAAGCTTGGGATCGGTCTCGCTCCCCAGCACCGTCTCCACGTTGGTGATTCCGCCCTTGGCCGCGTTGTTGCGCAGCAAACCGAGCATCTCGGGCTGCAGATCGTTGGCGTAAACCTTGCCGCCAGGGCTCACGCGCTTGGCCATGCGCAGCGCCACATAGCCGGTACCGGCGCCGACTTCGGCCACCGTCATCCCCGGCTTCAGTCCTATGGCGTCGAGCGCGCCCTCCAGATTCTCTTCGGATTCGCGCTCCGGCCGCTCCAGCCAGTCCGCGCCGCGGAAGCCCATCACGTTGGCAATGTGGCGGCCTGTGAGCGGGTGTGTCGATTGGGATGCAGCCGCGGGCGCCTGGAAAGCGGGCGCGACCACCAGCAACAAGCAGAGCATCGCCAGCACGGCCACCGCCGGAACGATCTTGGGGCGGCGCCGCCGCCACCCGATTTGCCTTCCGCCCCGATTCCCGCTAGATTGTGGATTGATCATGCTCAAAAGCCCGGCGCTGCCTTCATTATGCCTCTTGACGCTCGCGCTCGTAGCTGCACTTCCACTCGCGGGGTGCAAGAATCAGGCTCCGGAGCAGATCAATTTTCAGATGGGCGAACGGGTAACCGACACGCCCATGACGTATACCGTGGTCCAGACCGCGTGGCGCACGCAACTCGGAGACATGTTCAAGGTACGGGTTCCAGAGCGCCGCTTTCTGCTGATCACGCTCTCCGCCACCAACGGCGGCGGCCATTCGGTTGCGGTTCCCTTCCTCACGCTGGAGGGTCCCAACGGGGAGGAATACAAGGAACTGGAGAACGGAGAGGGTATCGAGAATTGGTTCGGATTACTGCGCGAGGTCGCTCCGGCTGAAACCAAGCAGGGGAACATCGCCTTTGACGTGCCCCTCGGCTCTTATCGCCTGCGTCTTACGGATGGGGGCGAACCGGGAACGGAGAAATTTGTATGGGTCGAAATTCCGCTGCGCATCGACAGCGATTCAACGGTCGATCTGCCGCTACCCGGACCCAGGTAATTCACTGCGGCTGGCTGACGGTGTTGCTCGGCGCCACATTTCTAGGGGCGGCCGTTCCGGCTTCTGCGGCGTTTTCAGTCGACCGTATCGCGCTGCATCAGTTCGAAGACGGACCCGAGCTGGGTCCGAACCATGCCTTCCTGCCTGGAGAATCCGTGTTCTTCAGTTGCCGCTTGACCGGATATCAGTCCGCTGTCACGGGCGACAATCAACGCAGCGTCAAACTGTCCTGGACGCTCGCCGTGACCGATCCCTCCGGGACTCCGCTGGTGGAGGGCGCCAAAGGCGAAATCGCCGAGCCCATCTTTCCGCAGGATAAGAACTGGTATCCGAAGTTTCTGCACCATTTCAATATCCCGCCCTTCGCTCCCGGCGGCGCTTATCACATTAAAGTAACCGCCCGCGATGAGGTCGCCAAGGCCGATCTGACGTCGCAACTGGATTTCCAGGTGCGGGGCCATCCCGTCGAACCCAGCCCGGTCCTGGCCGCCCGCAACCTGCGCTTCGTAAAGGACGAAACCGACGGGCCGCCGCTCGATCCCGCCATATATCATCCGGGCGAGACGCTGTGGGCGCGCTTCGATATGACCGGCTATAAGTACGGCGACAAGAACCGCTACTCGGTCGAATACGGCCTCGCGATCCTGCGCGAGTCAGGCGAGCAGGTATTCGCCCGGCCCGCGGCGGCGGCCGACTCGAACGAAGGCTTCTATCCGCAGCGCTATGTCCCAGGCGCGGTCAGCTTGAACCTGCAGCCCGATGTCCCCGAGGGCAACTACACGCTGGTGATCACCATGGCCGATAAAGTCGGCGGGCAGACGGCAGAAGCCCGTCGCGACTTTGGCATCCAAAAATAATTGCCAGGGCATACCCGGAACAGCCGCGTGTTACACTAAAAATCGCAGTATTTTTAGGGAGTTTTCGCGTGGATCGTCAAACCCGTAAAGATCTCAAAACCGATAAATTTGCCGAGGACGTTTTCGACGTATTCGGCTGGGCCTCGGCGCACAAAACCGAAGTGGTGCGCTACGGCGCGGCCCTGATTGCGCTGGTGCTGATCGTGGTCGGCGTGATGTATTACAACCGCTCGCAGGCCACCGCCCGCGAGGAAGCCCTATCCCAGGCGCTGCGCGTGGAGGACGCCACAACCGGTACGACGATCGAGCCCACCAGTTTGCACTTCGATACCGAAGCTGATAAGACCAAGGCTAAAATGCAAGCGTTCACCGAGCTTTCCGCCAAATACAGCGGCACGCAAGAGGGCGCGATCGCCGACATGTATCTGGCAAGCTATGCGGTCGATTCGGGCAATCAGGACGAAGCCGAGCGGCGCTACAAACGAGTGGTCGATCACGGGCCCAAGCCCTACGCCAGCCTGGCGCGCATCGCGCTATCCCAGATATACATTTCCGAGGGCAAGACGGCGGACGCCGAAAAAGTATTGCGCGACGCGATTGCCAATCCCTCGGCGACAGTCTCCAAGGATCAGGCTGAACTGGCATTGGGCGAGTTGCTCTCCAAATCCAATCCCGCGGAAGCGCACAAGTTGCTGGATCCTCTGCGCACGTCGGCTCGCGGAACGATCAGCCGCACGGCCATCGTGGATTCCTCGAAGATCGCAGAAGCGGCTTCCCCCGGCCCTCCGCCGGCCAGGTGACAACCGGCGCCGCGTGGATCATGACCGGCACCGCGTGACCCTGCCCCGCGCGCTCTCCCATTTGCGGTTCCCGTTGGAGCGTTCCCGGGGGCGCCGCTACCCGGAACTGGCTCATCCCTACCGCAATCCTTTCCAGCGCGACCGCGATCGCGTGGTGCACGCGCGGGCGTTCCGCCGCCTCGAAAACAAAACCCAGGTGTTCACTGCGGGTATCTCGGATCACTTCCGCAACCGCTTGACGCATACCATCGAGGTCTCGCAGATCGCCCGCACCATGGCCGGAGTTCTGGGCGTGGATGAAGATCTGACCGAAGCGCTGGCGCTGGCGCACGACATCGGCCATCCGCCGTTCGGCCATTCCGGCGAAGAGGAATTGGACCGCCTGATGCGCCGCTTCGGCGAGCGCTTCGATCACAATCTGCAGGCGCTGCGCATCGTGGAATCGTTTGAAAGCCGCTACGCGCGCTTTCCGGGGCTGAACTTGACGTTCGAAGTTCGCGAGGGCATCGCCAAGCATTCGCGCGATTTCGAGCCGGGCGAGATTCCGGCTCTCGACGAATATCTGCCGGGACTGCGTCCTCCGCTGGAGGCGCAGTTGATCGATGCGTGCGATGAGATCGCCTACGACACCGCCGATCTGGATGACGGCTACTACGCCGGCTTGGTGACGATCGAAGCCGCCTGCCGCGCATCCGATAAGTTCCGCGAGCTGGACGAGGCCGCGGACATGCAGTTCCCGGGCGCTCCCGAGCGCGTGCGCATGCATGAGGTGGTGCGCGGATTGATTGACTGGCTGGTTTCGGGACTGGTCGAGGGAACCATGGCTGCCGCGCGAGGGCTGGCGGACGTTGACGCGGTGCGTGCGCATTCCCAACGGGTGGTGCGTTTTACTCCGGCCACGGCCGAGGGGGCGGCGCAATTGAAGCAGTTCCTGCGGGCTCAGGTGTACGAGTCCGAACAGCTAGTGCAGGATCGCCAGCGCTCGGTGGAGCGCATCGCGCAGTTATTCGAACTCCTGCTGCGGCAGCCCGAGCTGATGCCAGCGGCGTACTTGGAAGAATCGGCGGGCGAGCCCCTGCATCGCCAGGTGTGCGATTACATCGCAGGAATGACTGACGGGTTCTTCGCGCGAACCTGCGACCAGTTGGGGATCTGAAAAAGAAGGACGGAGCCTGATTATGGTTCAAAACTGGCACGTTCCCGGTACCATCGCAGGACTATAATCAGGCTCCGTCCCTCTTTTTCGGTCAACCTTCGGGGCTGATTTTGCGTTGTAATCAGTAGTGATGCGGAAGTTATTGGCAGTTTCTGCAGTTTGCCTGTGCCCCCTGTTATTCCTGGGCGCCCGCAGTCCCAAACTCTCGAAGGACGAGCAGGTACTCCATGCGCTCAACCGGCTGACGTTCGGGCCGCGGCCCGGAGACGTCGAAGCGGTCCGCAAAATGGGTGTCAAGAAGTGGATCGACCTTCAGCTTCACCCCGAGCGCATTGCAGAGAATCCGGAGTTGGCGCAAAGGCTGGCGCCGCTCGAATCGCTTCGTCTATCGCAGGCCGACACCGAGCGCACGTATCCTAATCCCCAGATGATCCGTGCAATCGCCGCGGGGCGGCAGCCGATGCCTGACGATCCGGTGACGCGAGCGGCGGTGGAGACGCGTGATGCGGCGGGTCAAGGCAGCCAAGAACGGCGCTGCGGACAATGGGCCTCTGGAGGCGGCGGTTCCGTTAGAGCAGTTGCTGACGCGAGAGCAGATTCGCACGCTGCGCACGGGAAGCGTCGAGCAGAAACGCGCTGTGATCGCCGCGATTCCCGAAGACCAGATGGACGATGTCGCGATTGCCCTGCCTCCCGGCTTGCGCCTGCAATTGCTGCCCGCAGTGGAACCCGCGCTGCGCCGCAAGCTGATGCTGCTGACCGCGCCGCAGCAACTGGTGGCTTTCGATTTGAGCGAAGGCAAACTGTACCGCGCCATCCTGAGCAACCGCCAGCTTGAAGAGCAGATGGTCGACTTCTGGTACAACCACTTCAACGTGTTCTTGGACAAAGGCGCGGACCGCTACCTGGTGCCCACTTATGAGCGGGAAGCCATCCGGCCGCATGTGCTGGGCAAGTTCCGCGATTTGCTGGAGGCCACCGCTAAAAGCCCGGCCATGCTGTTCTTCTTGGACAACTGGGAGAGCGTTGGTCCGGCTCAACCGCAGCGTCGTCGCGGAAACGCCAAGCGGCCGGTGCGCGGGCTGAACGAAAACTACGCGCGCGAGTTGATGGAACTGCATACGCTGGGGGTCGACGGCGGCTACACGCAGAAGGACGTAACGGAAGTGGCGCGCTGCTTTACCGGCTGGACCATTCGCCTGCCCCGCCAGGGCGGCGATTTCTTCTACAACGACCGCGTGCACGACAAAGGCGAGAAAATCGTTCTGGGCGTGAAGATCCCGGCGGGAGGCGGCCAGGACGACGCCGAGAAAGTGCTGGATCGCGGTTTGCCCATACCGGATAGTCGGTCTAAGGCGCCGGAACATTGCTCGGACAATCAAAAAGACCGCTTGAACCACTCCTGCTCGAGTTGCCTCCTGATTCCTAGCCGAACCGGCAGGAAGTAGGTGTGTTCTATCGATGCTGGTGCCCGTTCCCGACTGTCATGAGGGGCCTGATCCTTAGAGGAGATCTAGTGTGCCGATCGGCTAACGGGCGAAGCCATGAGTTGCTGTAAATGGTTAGTGACAATCGATAGAAACGTCTTCCTCACTGTTTGGCGAGGCATTGCCATACCCAGAGCGGAACACTCGAATTTCAGGAAGAAGGCCGGATGCCGCGCCAATCGCAACGGTGTCCTGCTCGACTCGCCGCCGGAAAAATCGCCGCTGACAAAGATCGCTTTTCATTGAAAGCTCACTTCGTTCAGAGGGGATGGTGTTTGTTCGACGAGGACTGGCTGCACGAGAAAAGTCGCTCTGGTTCGGGAAGAATCCACTCACACCGATCTTCATGCCGATCCTCCAATTGCAGCTGTCATGGCCTCGAATACAAAGCAGCTAGTCTCAACGATTTCCGTGTTGTTTAAAAGCGCGCCTTCGGTACCGGCAACCCAGGTACATCAGAGCGTGCGCGGAACACGGAACCTTTCAAAGTGCGATCGTTAGTGTTGTTAGCGGTTACTGCATAAAGATCGCGCATATCAGGTCCACCAAAAGCTATGCTGGTCACTGATTTGGCCGGTACCTTAACTCTCCGATCGACGGTGCCGTCGGGCTTGAAGCGAACGATCTCGCCCGGACCCATCACGATCGCCACCCAGACGAAGCCTTCTGCATCGACCGTCATTCCGTCAGGATTTCCTTCTGGAACTTTCGCGAAAAGCCGTCGGTCGCTGACGGTGCGATCCGCATGCACGTCATAGACCCACACACCCGAATTAGAATCGCTATGGTAAAGAAGTTTACGATCGGGGCTGAAACCAAGTCCGTTCGTGACCTCGACACCTTCCGCGAGCTTGACCACCTTGCCCGACGGATCGATGCGGAATAAGGCGCCTACCGGCGGTTTGCTCTTGAAGTCGAAGCCTGCCTGAATGTCGAAGCCGAAGGTGCCGAACCAAATGCTGCCTTGATCATCGACGGTAAGGTCGTTGATACCAAAGAGCGGTTTGCAATCCCATTCAGAAAATAGGTCCCGCAGTGATCCCGACTTCACATCCCATTTCGCAAGGGTCCGGCCGTTCACGACAAGGCCGCCATCATCGTTGAGTGCGATGCCGCCGACAAAAGGGCGGCCCGAGATCAAAGTTTCGATTTTGCCATCCAGACTACGCCGGTAGACGCAGCCGTTGCCGCGAAGATCGCTATAGTAGAGCCGATTCTTGTCGTCGATACGGGGACCTTCGACCAGTCCGTAGCCGGTTGCCAGGGTTCGAAATTCATGCGATGTGCTCCTTGGGGCGGCCCTCGTCGAACCAGTCTGCGATATGCAGTTCGCGCTTGCGCGGTGTGCATTCCTCAGGAGCAGAGCACTTCCCGGTGTGGTTCCCCTCGAACTGCTCCTTCAAGCCGCATCTTGCCATCGCGAACGCCGAGAAGGGAAATGCTCGAAGTACACGTGCCCGACTGGGGTCGCCGAAGATAATGCCGAAAAAGTACGGATATGACGCGCAGGTGTTGGTGCGTGGTTTCGTCGAAGTAAAACAGGATGGCGTGGCCATTCTTGCTTCCACGCTGAGGCGCAGCACAGGCGCAGTTTTAACGCATTCGGTAAGAATGGCATCATGTGGCGGATTTTGTCTGCCTGCCGCGTCTACTCGAAAGCGAATCAGACGATTCAATCTGCTGGAATTTACCAGCCGAAGATCTCAGCGACGGCACCTGAAGTGTCGAATTCTATTGAGCTTGAATCGATCCGAGGTTCGGGTGTAAGGCCCCAACCACGAGGAGACGGATATGCCCTACAAAGGATACAAACTGATCAGGTACGCTCGCGAAGGTAAGATCGTCACGGCAACGGTAGACGCTCCACCGATCAACATCATAACGCTTGAGCTCTACTCCGAACTCAGTCGCATGTCGCAAGAGGTCGAGGCGGACCAGGACTGCCTGGTCTTTTGTC